>JACTMP010000047.1 GCA_014584575.1 Chloroflexota bacterium | reverse complement strand
CGGGCATAAAGCCAACAACACCAGCAGCAACGACCTGGGGCTGATTTACATGAATGCCCGGTATTATGTGGGTTCAATCGGCCGTTTCGCCAGCGCAGACACCCTCGTCCCTGACCAAAACGACCCGCAAGCCCTCAACCGCTACACCTATGCCCGGAATAACCCCCTTCTGATCGTGGACCCGTCGGGGCATTGTTGGAGTTTTGCCAGTGGGTTGCGTAACACCTTTTATGCCACGACCTGTAACAACCTGGATATGGCGGTCTCGATTGTACAGCATCCTGACGCCAGCGTTGGTGAAAAGGTGGTAGCCGGGGCTTATATTGTGACAGAGGGGGTGGCACACACGGCCGTACTCGTCGGCTCGACTGTTGTTATTGTAGAAACCGCCCCAGCGGCCATCCCCTATGCTCAGGCGGCTATTGCGAAGGCTACGACTACTGCTCTGGCTCACGAGACGACTACGGCCGTGTTAGGTGGTATTGCAGAAACGGCCATGGAATGTTCTATGACTGGCGGTGGTTGTGGGCCGGCTGATTTTGTTGCCGGGGCGTTGACGGCTGGTGCGGCTCACCGGTTATCTACTCCTCGTGGGAGACAACCTGGCCCCACAGTTGAATCTAGAACTGGAGAGGAGGTAGGCGCTTTTATTGTTGATCCAAGAGGCAATACTATGATTCAGCCAGTGGGAGGTAATACAGTTCCGGCTGGAAGAGGCGGGGTAGATACTCACACTACATATTCGAACGGTTCAAATTATCATCGTTTAAACCCTATGGGGCATCCCAACAATCCAACACCTCACGCGCATGGACATTTATTAGGCCCTGGTCCAAAGCCTGATATTAGGGGTCAGGGGCAATCTATTGATATCTTTGGTAACATTGTCCCATGGAATAGCGCAGATGCACATTGGCCCATAAAGCAATAAAGAGGATATGTATGACACCGCAAGAGTTTTTGAAAACACTATACCTCGGCGATAGAGTTTGCAAAAAGCTGATTTTTGATGGTTGGAATGAACGCATTTTAATAGAGATAAATGTTGTTTCTAGAATTAGAAGCGAGTCTGGTTCATGGGAATTCTATACTCAAGAAGATATTTCTGATGGACTAATTGTTCTTTCAGGGGTGAAAAACTATCAATGGAACTCGAAAGGATATTTACCTAATGATTATGTTGAAATTGAAATAAGTTCTACATTAGAAACTTCAGCAAGTGATTTATACCAATTCAAGATTTACCTTGGACATATGGGGAAGTCAGGAATAGTCGATCTTTATCTGCTAGTTGAAGCTCAAGATATATATCTTGAAGACCCTCGATTTCCTGATAGAAAAATTACGGATTGATTTGCAAGGTATCATCGCACTGTGGCGTGGCCTTCTTGGGTTGCTTTCTCGCCTCGCTGTCTGCTAAGGCGTGGCCTGCCTTGCTGGGCTGGTCTTCCAGACCGTGTCACATTGTGGTTCGCCACGCCGTAGCCAATCATGGCAAGTTAGTAGCGGCTAACGGCCAGACATACCAGTACCGGGTGACATACAACAACGGCGTGATCACGGTGTGGCGGAACGGGACGCAGGTACTCAGTTGGACAGACAGCACGCCCCTGGCCAGCGGCAACTTTGTCGCCTGGCGCACCAACCAGAGCAATGTCAGCTTTGACAATCTGCGCATCACCGGCAGCCCTGGCAGCTACAACACCCTGGTTTACCTGCACGGCGACCACCTGGGCAGCATTGGGGCAGTCACAAACAACAGCGGAGCCTTGCTGGACATGACCCGCTTCTACCCATTTGGCGGCTACCGGGGCAGCGACCCGGCCTTCCTGACGGAAAGCGGCTTCACCGGCCACAAGATGAACAACACGAGCAGTAACGACCTGGGGCTGATTTACATGAATGCGCGGTATTATGTGGGGTCAATCGGTAGGTTTGCCAGCGCAGATACCTTGGTACCCGACCCCACCAACCCGCAGCAGTTCAACAGGTACACGTATTCGCTCAACAACCCCATCAATAGGGTAGACCCATCGGGGCATTGTAGTTTTGACGTCGAGGGTAATATCGATCGCTTCGATTGCTCCTTTGATGAGTTTGAAGCTATGCCAATAGCTGAACGAGAACGCTGGATGAGACAATTTATGCAGCAGGTTCCCGGGGCTACAAACTGGTTTAATAACATTGTGGGGATTATTGAAGGATTTGTGGAGTATGGATTGGCCGATTCTGGGTCTTGGTTATCTGTCGTTGATGCAGGCATTTTACAGGGGATTCAGGATGGCTATACCCTCAGTGCAGGCACAGCCACCTATTCTACTAATAACCCTGGTTCGCTGTTGTGGAAAGACTTTTTTGATATTTTAAGAGATGACGCATATGATGATATTGAACGAATCAAACGTTGGGGAGCAGCAGAACAAGCATCAACCGATTATGGCATAGGTGTGGCGACTAGCCGAAACCTTACACCAAATGGTTATGAATGGGCCTTTTTACTCACGGGGAACATTTATCGTGGGGCAGCATCAGCCTTTGATGGCGGATTGGGAACCCCCGTATCTTTTTTTACTGCTGCATTAGGCGGTTTATCTGGAGTGGATGGTGATTTATCGGTAGATGCCGGGTATATGTTGGGAAGTTTTTTCAATGATCCCAGAAGCTTATGGAATGGACACAGCCCGGTTTATTGGTACAGCACAACTCTTATCTGGGCCAATCAGGAGACACACCAATGGCCATAAAGCGAATTTTGGAGTTGGGAATAGTGCTCATTGCTGTCTTAGCCGCTTGTGTCCCAATCCAAGAACCTGGCTTACCCGCACAACAATTATCGGTGCCCCCTGGTCACTATGATGATGTGCTACGTTTTCCAGACGGAAGCATATTCTTAGCTTATGGTCGAGAGCCTTCGTATGAAACTCAGATGGCACGCTACTATGTGTTGTCAGAGGAGCGATTTATCGATATACATTTGCCAGATGATCCTCGCTGTAGAAGAACTGAATTTACAGCAGCTACGGTACAACCAAATGGCCATCTTGGTTTTAGCATGGAATGCGGTGGATATTGGCCAGATCGACCATTAGGCCCTGATGGCGCCCGGCTTATCGTGGCCTATGATTGGGAAACAGGCACAATTGAGCAAATCGTGGAAGAGCCTCTTCCAACTGACACCGGGCGGCCTTCCTGGAATCCAGAAATGACCCGGGGTGTGATGAGTTATGGTGGGTTGCTTGGCACAATTACCTGGATCACACCAACTGGTATGGAACCGATGACAATTACCATTGGCACAGGTGAACAATCGTGGTCGTTAGCTGAAAATCTGGTAGTGATGGAGGATTATCGACATGGGAATGACCGTACGACTGAGGTGGGTATTGCTCGTAATCCTGCTTGGTCGCCAGACGGCCGTTATATTGCCTTTTGGGCTTCAACCAACGTCATTGGGCGTAGTGGGATGTCGCGGGCACGTGGCATTTATAACCTCTACTTATTAGACCCTGAAACTATGAAATTACATCCAATCCTGGAAGGAGTACAAAATATGACCCTTCTTAGTTGGTCGCCAGATAGTCAATGGTTAGCTTTTACTGGTGACATCGGGTCTACAAAAGATAGCTTATGGCTCATCTCTGCCGATGGCGGCATCCCACAATTTGTTGATAAAGGGGGTAACATCGATTCCTATCCCGACTTTAACGGCTGGAATTGGCTCAATAACCGGGAAATCATTGCCACCAGGTGCCTGGATTCAAACTGTGACCAGGCAGAAGTCGTCAAATACGATGTTAATGAGGTCGTTAATTCTGCTCAATAATCATCAGGCTCCCTGCCACGTTTTGCACTGACGTCAATGTTCTTTCTTTGGGCATTGCCTAAAAGAACTCGACTTTAGACAATCGGTAGCGCGTTAGCAATGGCAATTTGCAGAAATCGCCAAAATCATGCATTGATCGGGGATGAGAAATGCAGCAGTACCACAGCCCGATCCAATTGTACGTTTAAAAACTTTTCGGCAGAGCCTGTACGAGGAAGGGTTCGGCTTTTATCGTGATGCCCAATTCGAGCTGGCCGACACACTCTTGTGCAACCTACGGGTGCAATCCGTTGCTCTGGGCAGGTCTTCCAAATTGGCTGGGGCCGGCATCCTCGCCGTGCCCCCTTTTTGGCAACGTCATTCGCGTTCTTTCTTTTGGCATTGCCCAAAAGAAAGAACCAAAGAAAAGGCTAGGCTCCCCCTCCCTGGTTTGTTTCAGGGCAAGGTTACTGATTGTGCGGACAGTGTCGCTGGCTCGTTAACAAAATGACTCATCTGCTTGGCTGCTCCGTTAGCCGGTGCCAGCAAAGCTGCCAGCTCCTGCTGTAACGCCATTACCAAAGCCTGCTGGCTTTCGGTTAAAGGTTCCTGGTTCAGGCTGTCCACCAGCGTCAGTAAGTGGCTTGTCGTGCCATTCGGAGTTGAGAAACGGACCACATCCTGCAGCGGCGGCAAATGCTCCGCCAACCGCTTCTCCACCACCGCCATCGCCGCAAAATAATCTTCAGCCACCGTGCGGTCATGGACGCGGGCGTAGGTCAGAGTGGTGTTGATATGCCGGTGCCCCAACAGCGCCTGAATCGTGGTGATTTTGCAGCCCGCATTGACCAGCTGCGTGGCATAGGTGTGGCGCAGCTGGTGCGGCGTTACCTTCACCCCGGTTCGTACCCCCGCCGCCTTGATGCGGCCGCGCAGGAAATCTTTGCTCACCGGCTTGTGCCGGTAGAGAAACAGATGCGCCGTTGCCCCGCACAGTCAGATACGCCTGCAAGGCAGCAATGGCCCGGTCCGTCAGGTACACCGCCCGGTCTTTACGCCCCTTGCCTTGCCGGATGAGGAGCTGCTTTTGGGCCAGGTTCAGGTCATCTAACCGCAGCTCCTCCGCTTCACCCAGGCGCAAGCCACCCTGCCACAGCAGGTAAAAAGCGGCTCTGTCCAACAACGCATTGCGCTGCCCGGTAGCGCTGTCGGCTTGCGCTACCCGTTGCTCCAGGTCGGCTTGCAGCCGTCCCACCTGTTCATCGGTCAGAAAACGGGGCAGGCTGTCCGGCTCCTTCAACCCCGGCAAGCGCAGCAAGGCACGGGGCACGGCAAAATCTCGCTCTTGTAGGAAATAAAGGGTGGCCTGAAAAGCCCGCAACTCCTGGTTGACACTCTTGGCCGTGTAACCAGCGTCCAACCGTTCATCGATGTAGGCAAAGAGATGGGCGCGTTTGATATCGCTGATGGCCTGGATGTCTTCATGGGCAAACAGCCAACGCCACAGCCGGGTATGCACGCTCCAAAAACGCAGGATGGCCTCGTTGAGACGAGATGGTCGCCAGTTGGCCTGGCGTATATGCTGCAGCTGAGTGAGCTGCTCGACCAACCAGCCAGGCAAGCCGTCATGATAGTGGGTCACATTGGCCTGCTTGAAGGTCACCAGCTGGGGTGTGAATCCTCGCTCTGTCTGCATGAAGCGGCAAAAGCGGGTTAAGGCGTGCTGTCCCATGATGAGCCAGCCTTCACCGACCTGTTTGGCGCGCAGTAAATCTAGGGCGCGTTCCAGGTCGCTCGCCAAATTGAGGTGTTCATGTGGCTGGAGATGGTAGCCGAGGACGTGCCCAGCCATGGGAATGTAATGCTGCTTGATGCAGGTATGCCCCGCGCCATCGGCGATGAGCCAAGCCACCTGCTGTGGCGTGGTCTTCTCGGTCGGCTGGGGCCGGTGTTCCACACCGTGCCCCTCTGCCTGGCCGTCACCAGCCGGTTTGCCAACGGCCGTACCCCCGCATTCGTTCATCATCATTTCCTGGCATACCACCCCAGGGCAGCGGATGGATGGTAGCGTATAAACAGGGGCACGGCGCTGACGAATACGGTGGCATGGTCTGGATGGAGAGGCTGACGGCCAGCGCCTCCTGGTACAACGGCCGTGCCGAATTTAGCTTGCCCGATGAAGAAGAAACTTTTAGCCCATTACCTGACCCAGACCCAATAGAAAGTCAAATAGCAGAGCCGTAAACACCATCTGTTTCAAAAGAGGATTGAGGCGGAGGGGATCGTGGGTGCGCTGTACGGCCGTGCCATGCCGCACCAGCAGCGGCGCCGCCAACACAAACAAAAATTGCCACAGCGACTGATACGTAAACCAGGCATAGATGCCCGCCAGCACAAAGGCCATCATCAACAAACACCAATGGTAAATGCGGGCGCGTTCCGGCCCCAACCGCACCGGAATGCTCCGTTTGCCCGCCTGTTTGTCAGACACAATATCGCGGATATTGTTCACGTTGAGCACCGCCACCGCCAACAGCCCGGCGCTGCTGGCGGGCAGCAGCAGCACCCAGGAAAAGGTCTGCGTCTGCAAAAAATAGGTACCAATGGCGCCCACCCAGCCAAAAAAGAGCAGCACAAACAAATCGCCCAGCCCGGCATAACCATACGGCCGTTTACCCGCCGTATAGTTCACCGCCGCCCACAAAGAGGCCGCGCCCAACAGCAAAAAGAGCAGTACCAGCGGCAGCGCCGCTAACCCAAAGGCCACTATCACCAATGCCAGCCCGGACACGGCCGATAAGCCCGCAAACAGCCCCATCGCCCGTTTCATCGCCTGCGGTGTGATGGCCCCGGACTGCACAGCGCGGGCCGGGCCGAGCCGATCACTGTGGTCGGCGCCATGCAGGCTATCGCCGTAATCATTGGCCAGGTTGGAGAGGATTTGCAGAAGCACGGCCGTAGCCACACACAACGCCACCACCACCCCGTCCAGTTTATCGTCGGCCGCCGCCAGAAACGCGCCCAGCATAATACAGGCCAGCGCCAACGGCAGCGTGCGCAGCCGCATAGCGCCAAGCCACGCTTTTTGTTGTTTGATTCTATTATCAGTCGCCATAGGGCAGGATTTTAGAGAGGGGAAGCACAAGTAGCAAATAACCGATCTGCCCCAGAGATCACATCCAAATGGTTCTCCAGGCCGATTACAACCGCCAGCATCTCCGGTAATATCTGATCAAGTCTGGCAGGAACATTGCCAGACAAACTGAAATCAAAAGGAGAACAAATCACATGAAAAATGAAACCCCCTCTTACGCACCGGCTACGCATACGCTGGCCATCGTCAGCCTGGTGTTGTCCATTCTGGGGCTGGCCGGCATCCTGCCATTGGTTGGCTCCATCGGCGGCATCATTTCCGGCCGTATTGCCCGGCAGGAAATTATGGATAAACCAGAATTGTATAGCGGCGAAGGCATCGCCCGCGCCGGTATCCTCTTGGGCTGGCTGGGCATCGCTGTGGGCCTGTTGTTCTGTTGTATGATTCTGGTAGCCATCCTCTTCTTTGTCCCGGTACGGGTTGGTTAAGGGACGACAATGATGTTATCCTAAAAGTCGGTACTGTATGCAGCAGGAGGCAGAGCGCAGACTCTGCCTTCTGCATAGGAGCTTTAACCCACCCATGAAGCCCGTGACCTGGCCCCAAAACGCCTGGCTATCTATGCGCCAGTTGAAGTGGCAGTTAACGCTGACCTACTTGTTGGTTTCCTTCACGGCCGTACTCATTGCTACCTGGTGGGCTATCCTGGCAATCGCATTCTATCTGGGGCGCATCTACGCTGAACTGGATTGGCAGCAAGCACTGCCGGGCATCATACTGCCCGCCCTGGCCGCCATCCTGCCCAGCGCCACCCTGCTCATCCTGCCGGCCGTGTTGGTCAGCACCTACTTTGGCTTTTTGAGCGCGCGCCGGTTGGACGGCCGTCTCTCCGGGCTGCGCAATGCCATGACTGCCTGGCAGCGCGGCGATTTTGCGGCGCGGGTGGTGGATGAATCGGCCGATGAGATCGGTCGTTTTGGCATGGACCTGAACGAAATGGCCGCCGAACTACAATCGCTGCTGCAAACACGCCAGGAATTGGCCGCCCTGGAAGAGCGCAACCGGCTGGCCCGCGACCTGCATGATTCGGTGAAACAACACCTGGTGGCGGTGGCGCTCCAGATTGGGGCCGCCCACGCCTTATTGGCAGATGACCAGACGGCCGTAGCCGCCAGCCTGACGGAAGCAGGCAATCTGACGCACCTGGCGCAGCGGGAGTTGGGCGCTATCATCTTTGAGCTTCAGCCCGTTTCCCTGAGCCAGCGCGGGTTGGCCGAGGCGCTGCGCCTCTATGTGGACGGTTGGTCACGTCAGTCTGGTATCAAGACGGCGCTCAAGATCACGGGGGAACGGCCGTTGCCGCCTGAGGTTGAAAGCGCCCTGTTTCGTTTTGCCCAAGAGGCGCTCAGCAATATCGTCCGCCACAGTGAAGCCGATATGGTTCAAATAACATTGGATTATGGCGGCGACATGCTCCGGTTTACCATTCAGGACAACGGTCGTGGTTTTGACCCCGCTATGGCCCAGCC
Source organism: Chloroflexota bacterium (assembly GCA_014584575.1). GTDB lineage: Bacteria > Chloroflexota > Anaerolineae > Promineifilales > Promineifilaceae > CAADGU01. The sequence continues at coordinate 51,459 of JACTMP010000047.1, read as the reverse complement.
CGGCGGTTTTGGCCTGACCAACATGCAGCAGCGCATAAACGAGCTGGGCGGCGAGATGGAGCTGAACACTGCCCCCGGTCAGGGGACGAAACTTATGGCCTGTTTACCATAAGGCGCACATCAAGTGAAAACATGACTGCCAATATAAAGCCAGAACCCGCAGGAATAACCATCATCATCGTAGATGACCACGCCGTTGTCCGCCAGGGATTGCGCACGTTTTTGGAGACCAACCCCGACCTGACGGTAATCGGTGAAGCCGCCGATGGGGTAGAAGCCCGGCGACTCGCCGAAGAATTAGCCCCGGATGTGGCGCTGGTAGACTTGATTATGCCCGGCATGGATGGCGTGATGACGACGCGCCAGATACGGCAGGCCAGCCCGCGCACCCAGGTAATCATCTTCTCTTCGTTTCATGGGGATGAACATATTTTCCCGGCCCTGCGCGCCGGCGCTTTGTCCTACCTGCTAAAGGAGGCTCGGCCGGCCGAGGTGGCCGATGCCGTGCGCAAAGCCGCCAGTGGCGAAGCCATTTTGCATCCTAAAGTGGCGGCCCGGATTGTGCAGGAATTACAGGGGGATAAACCGGCGGGGATCAACCCCTTCACCGAGTTAAGTGACCGAGAAATGGAGGTCTTGCGCCTGATTGCCGGTGGACTTTCCAATCAGGAGATTGCCGAAACGCTGGTCATCGGCGAACGCACCGTTAAGAGCCATGTCAGCAACATCTTGAGCAAACTGCATCTGGCAGATCGCACCCAGGCGGCCATTTTCGCCTGGAGTGAGGGGATCGTGCGCAAGGAGTGAAACGGCCGTAGCGGAAAGAAAGCCTGAGTATTCAGCGGAGTGAGCATCCTCAGAACTTGTCCTGAGCTTGCCGAAGGATGCGAACTGTGGCATCTGAGGATGCTCACTCCTCCCATTTCGATCTACTGATGCTTAATTCAGGCGGCGTCGTAAGCCTGGCGCAGCCAGCCGATTAACTCGTCGTTGACGTCGGCCACGCTGCTGAGGCGGACGCGATGGCTGACCATCGCATTGAAACTGCCGGACTTTTCCAGTCGCTCCGTTGGCAGCACATCTTTGAGGTTGATGCCCACATCCACCCGGCTGGCGGTAGAAGGCTGGATAATGCCAAACTGCTTGTTGCGGCGCAGGCTGACGTAGGCTTTTTTGGGGGCTAACTCCACATCGGGGCCGAACTGGTTCACGGCCGTGACCAGCGCCTCATACACCGGCAGCAACCCGGCTTTGGCCCCCGCATACTGTGCCGCCACCAGATCGTCCGCATCCTTTGGCTCGTCGTCCTGTTCCAGTGCTTTGATGGCTACCAGATTGGCGTAGCCATACGTCAGGCCGTGTTCGTCTTTCAGGCGGTTCAGAATTTCCCGGTGTTTGCTCAACCCAAAACTGCGGGCAATCGCCACCCACTCTGCCAGGCTTTTGCCCGTTTTTGTCTGCAAGTTCTGGATCATCGTCTGGGTCGCTTCATCTACAGTAGCCATGTTGACCTCCTTGAGTAGTGCCAGGCAAGGGGCAGAACCATTTTGGTTAACCCAGGTAGGACAGCCCCTTGCCTGGCACTGCCAATCGCCTTACACCGCTTCCAGTTCCGGCATGGCTTCTAACAACCGGTGCAGCCGTCGCTGGATGATCTCGTACTGCGCGGCGCGGGTTATATCCGTTGCCCCCAATTGGTTGCCAATGCCCAGGCGCATTTGTTGGGGCACGGCCGTAGCATCATACCGGGGCCACGCCGGGCGGCCCGGCATATTGGGGTCGCCATTGCTGGCAAACTGGGTCCAGTAATCGCCCATCACCTGCGACAGCGCCTCGTCATCCGGCGTGTGGTCAAACATGGGAATTTTGCTGCCATGCACAAAGGAAAGTTCGGCCGCGTGGTATGCCCCGGCCATTTGTTTAGGCGATGGCGGCGTGCGCGTGAAAAAGTAATTGTAAACCGGCTGCCCGGCGCCGGCGGCCTGCGCCGCATAAAAATCCACAACCGCGCCAAAGAAACTATCACCCATCAAGGCCATACCCGCCCGTTCCTCGCCCTGTTCCAGGCCGGGATACAGCGTAAAAAGGACGTCGCTATCCGCGCCAAACTCCTGGTGAATGAGTCCGGCGATTTGCGATGGCTGAATGTTGTCCCGGCCAAATTCGGCCACCGGCGATGGGAAAATGGGGTACAACAGCGTCCCTTCATCGGCATTGCTGCCCACGATCAGGGGCACACGCGCCTGGTCGCCATCCCGGAAGGCCACGGGGGGGCTTTTGGGCAGCACATAGCCATCAATAACCGGATGAAAACGGTGGAACTCTTCCGCTGCCCGCCACCGTTTGTACAGAACGTCCCCCGGTATCTGGCGTAACTGCTCTAGTTGATCCTGGTCGTTGCCCAGGATATACGTGGCAAATTCGCGCCCAAACTCTTCGAGGGCTGGCCGATTCAAAAATGGCTGCTTCAAAAACACCATCTGGCCGGAATTGCCGGGGCTTTCCATGATCGCTTTGTGGAACAGCCCGCGCGCCAGGGGTGAAGTGAGCATGTGCGCCACCGATTCCCCACCCGCCGATTCACCGAAGATAGTCACATTATCCGGGTCGCCGCCAAAGGCGCGGATGTTTTCCTGCACCCAACGCAGGGCGGCAATCTGATCCAGCGTGCCGTAGTTGCCAGAAACGCCGTGCGGCGACTCCTGGCTCAGTTCGGGGTGGGCAAAATAGCCCATCAGCCCCAGGCGATAGTTGAAGGTGACGACCACCACACCACGATAGGCCAGCGCATTGCTATCATAAAAAATCTCGCCGCCGCTGCCATCCTGGTGATCGCCGCCATGAATCCAAACCATGACCGGGAGACGGCCGTCGCTGCGCAACAACGGCGTGCGCACATTGAGGTACAGACAATCCTCACTTTCTTTTGGTTTGGGCAAGACCTTGAACAGCAGTTTCACCGTGCCGGTTTTGAAACCATTCCAACCCTGCCCCACCACCAACGCATCCATAAACTTTTCAAAACCCATTGCCAGTTGAAACGCTGTCGGGCTGTATTTGGTGGCCGGGCGGACGCCCTCCCAGGGCGCCACCGGCTGCGGCGGCTGCCAGCGCAGGGGGCCAACGGGGGGCGCGGCGTAGGGGATGCCTTTGAAAACGGCTATCTGCCCCCTGTCTTGAAACAAACCCTGTACCATGCCGCCGGTCGTTTGAATTGCGGGAGTTGCGGTTTCTTTTGCCATCGTTTCACCTCATTTTTGGGCATATGGGTATGTGGAAATTGTATTATCGGGCAACCTGCCGCCGAGAAAGGCAGGCGTTCGTTGCAGAAAAATATCACAGCTTTGGTTTTCAGGCCAAAAATTTATGAAGGTGGCAGGTTGCAGGTGGCAAGTATATGCAACCTGCCACTTGCCACCTGCCCCACCTATGGCACAATTTGGGTTATGAAATCTCTCGGCCTGCCAGCGCCCGCCCATACGCAGATCAGCCTGCGGCTGCGCCTGCCTGCGCTCTCGCTGCTTTTTCTATTGGTCGCGGCCTTTGTCTTGCCAGACCGGGTGTGGAATACGCTGCTGATTGGGCTGGGCGGCATGTTCCTGGTGGCGTATGGCTGGGTGTGGTATCTGGCACGGGGGCTGCACGCCGCACGGCAAACGGAGCGACAATGGCTGGCGGTGGGCGACCAATTGGCCGAGCGGTTTGAGGTGTGGAACAACAGCCCCATCCCGGCACTGTGGGTGGAGGTGATGGATGAGTCCAACGTGCCTGGCTACCAGGCGGCGGTGGTGCGCAGTCCGGGAATTGATCGCCTGGATCGGTGGCGACAAACGGCCGTGTGCCAGCAGCGCGGGCAGTATCGGCTTGGCCCCTGGCGTATTCGCACTGGCGACCCATTTGGCATCTTTATCGTGACCCGCCATTATCCCCAGAGCCAGGAAATCATCATCCACCCCCCCATTCATATCCGGCTGCCCATCAGCCTACCCGCCGGGCAAAGCAGCGGGCGGCAGCGGGCGCGGCAGCGCAGTTTACAGGCCACCATCAATGCCGCCACCACCCGCCATTACGTGCCCGGCGACCCGCTGCGCTGGATTCACTGGCGCACCAGCGCCCGCCACGACACGTTGTATGTGCGCCAGTTTGATATGGACGCCACCGGCGACATCTGGCTGGTGCTGGATATGCAGGCAGTGGCGCAGTTGGGCAGCGGCATGGCGGGCACAGAGGAACAGGCGGTGTTGATAGCGGCTTCACTGGCGGCGCGGGCGCTGGCGCAAAATCGGGCGGTGGGGGTGGCGGGATACGGCCGTACCCCCCAAATTGTTTCCCCCGGTCAGGGGCAGGGACAGGAGTGGCGCATCATGCGGGCGCTGGCGCTGGTGCAGGCGGATGGGGACATTGGCCTGACGGTGGCGCTGCGGGATGTGGGGCGGACGGCTGAAAAGTACAGCACGGCCGTGATCATCACCCCCAGCGCCGACCCTTCCTGGCTGCCCCAACTACTGCACCTGACGCGGCAGAGCATTGACAGCAGCGTCATTTTGCTCGACCGGCCCAGTTTTGGTGGCGTGGAAGCCAGCCAACCTATACGAGAAGCGATACAACTATTGGGGGTAACGGCCGTCGTCCTTCACCAGGGCGAGGTCGGTGTGCCCTTACACGAGCCGAAAAAAGTGGAGTATCGCGTGACGCCGTTGGGGAAGGTGGTGGAGGTGGGTAATTGAGTAATTGGGTAAGTGGGTAAATAGAGGTTATTACCAAATCATTCATTCTGGCATGGTTCAAAAGACGAGAGTTGCCTTTTACAAATCACCTGCAATTGTCATTCCGAGCGTAGTCTTCGGAGCGGTGGTTTCCTGAAACATGCTCTCATTCCTTGTAATGGGCATAAGGCGGCGTAGGGGGGGATTGTGATTTTTGCCAGTCATGTACCACCATGCGAAAAATGTCGGATTCAGTCAAAATACCCACCAGATTACCGGCAGCGTCTAACACCGGCAGACCGCCGATTTTGTGTTGGTACATAATTTGCGCAGCTTCGCCAATGGTGGTTTCCGGGGTGGTGGATAATACCGATTCACTCATCACTTCGCCTACGGTCAGCCGGGCCAGCAGGTAATTGAGTTCCCAGGCGCTCAGGGAACTGCTGGTTGAGGGTTTGGCTTCGCGCACATCGCCATGAGTGAGAATGCCAACGAGACGGCCGTCCCCATCCACCACCGGCAGCCGCCGCACCCGTTTTTCCTGCATCAGATGGCCCGCATCTAACACGCCCATATGGGGTACGGCCGTGATTACCTCCCGCGTCATCCAATCTTTCACCAGTTCCAGTCTCATCGCCCACTCCTCTTAAAGAAATTATGAATTATGAAGGATGAATTATGAAGGGCGGTTGATACCAGCCACTAACCGCCAGCCACCGGCTTCAGGCAGATTGTCTGCTACGTAGATAGCTGATGGCTAATACAAGGATGATTGTAATCAAAACGGCCGATACCAGGCAATACCGGCAGAAAGCATGAATGACAAACGCCTCCAATCCCGTTAGCACCAGGGTAAAGAGGAAACCAAAACCGGCGGCGCCTACTAACAGTTCCGGCAGGTAGCCCTCTCGCAGTGGCGACCAATCCTTCAGCCAGGTCAACGCAAATATGACGGCATATCCCACCAGACCAATCAGGGCCACAGGAATGGGGCCAACCGAGGCATAAGGCGCGCCGGGGCCGCTGACTGCGCCACAATCATCCCAACCAGAACCGGTGCAGCCAGACAACAACACCCCGTTATGGAACAGCAGCAAATAATGGGCAACCAACAGCCCCAACACGGCAATCGGTTGAATAACGCGCAACTGCCAATCCTGGCGCATACTCACCTCCGGTAATTTGGCAATTGGGTAATTGCCCAATTACTCATTTACTCCTCAATAACGACTCAATCCGCTGTTGAAACACGGCCAGGGGCAGGTTGCCGCGAATGATGTCGGCGCCGAGGGCAAAGCTGGGGGTGCTGTTAATACCTGCGCTGGCGGCGGCCTGCATGTTGCGGCGCACCACCTGTTCGTAGTCATTGTCCGCCAGGCAGGCAGCAAAGGCGGCTGTGTCCAGCCCGGCCGATGCGGCGGCCGCTTGCAGACCTTCTGTCGTGTTGTAAAGCGGCGAACTTTGCAGGTCAAAGGCAGCGCGATGGAACGCGGCGAAATTGTCCTGTTCGGCGGCGCACAGAGCGGCAATGGCCGAGGGCATGGTGCCGCCGGGCTGGCTGGACAAAGCATAGGGCATAACTACCCATTTGACCTGGCCGGTTTCCACGTATTGTTGGTGGAGTTGTACGGCCGTGTCCGTATTAAAATTGCGGCAGTGCCCACAACCATAATCAGAGACCTCCACCACCGTCACCGGTGCATTGGCCGCCCCTTCCACAATACAATTTCCCGGATTTTGTTCACAGTACCGCTCCAATTTCAGTGTCTCCGGCTCGCGCAGCGCCACCGCCATCAGCCCCACCAAAACCATACCCCCGATCACGATGCCGCCGATTACCCACCAGTTGGTTCTTTGTTTTTGTTTTCTCGCGTTCTTTGCCATTTTTTACCTTGAATAGAGATTGGAGAGTGGAGATTAGAGAGTGAACCAATCTCCACTCTCTAATCTCTGATCTCCACATACCAATCCATCCCTCTATGAAGTCTAGCGCAATAGGTAAGGGAAGGGAGTGCGTATTGTAATTACTCGCGCCTGACATCTATCACAATCAACTGGACGGTTTAACAAGAGTGGGTATGATTTAGCGAAGAAGAACGTTGCCAGTGGTTGGTGGGTTTACCAGACACCAACCACTGGCAACGATAAGCGAGTAATTTTATGGCTGATCTGACCACGACTTATCTTGGAATGACCTTGAAGAATCCCCTGATTGCTTCCGCCTCGCCGCTGTCGGCCAGTGTGGAAACCATTCGCCAGATGGCGGACGCAGGAGTAGCGGCGGTAGTGCTGCCCTCGTTGTTTGAAGAGCAAGTTGAGCTGCGCGACCTGGGCATTCACGACGCGGCGCAGGCCAACCAGGCTATGTTGCCCCAGGCCCTGCAACACATTCCCGAAATGAAGGAGTATAACCAGGGAGCGGGGGGATATCTGGCGCACATTTACCAGGCTAAAAAGGCGGTGAACATCCCGATTATTGCCAGCCTGAACGGGTATTACAGCGGCGGCTGGGTGCAGTATGCCCGGCTGATTGAGGCAGCCGGCGCGGATGCACTGGAACTTAACATTTATCATCTGGCGACCAAACCGCATGTTACCGGTGCGGAGGTGGAGCAGATGTATCTGAATCTGGTGCGCAGTGTGAAGGACAAAATTCGCATTCCGGTGGCGGTCAAGATCAGTCCGTACTTTAGTGCGTTGGCGCATACGGCCGTGCAGCTTGACCAGGCAGGGGCGGATGGGCTGGTGCTGTTTAACCGCTTCTACCAGCCGGATATTGACCCGGAAACGGAACAGATCATCCCTACTTTGGATTTGAGCGGCGCCGGAGAATTGCGGCTGCGGCTGCGTTGGGCGGGCATTCTGGCGCAGTATGTTAAAGCTGACCTGGCGGTGACGGGCGGTGTCCATTCCGGGCTGGATATTCTGAAATGTGTGTTGGCCGGGGGCAGCGTGGCCATGGTGGCATCGGCGCTGCTAGAGCATGGAGTAGAGCATATTTCTACCATGTTGTCGGATCTGGAAACGTGGTTGGATGTGCATGGGCATGAGGCGTTACGGCCGTTGCACGGCAAACTGAGCCAGCCCCATGTGGCCGACCCGGCAGCTTTTGAACGGGCGAATTATATGCATGTGTTGAAGGCGGGATTTTTGGGGGGATATTGAGAGATTGCGAGATTGGAGATTGGAGATTGAGCAAAGTCACGGCCGTTGGTGACATTTATCAATGACTACCAGCCGCTCTGTCCATTACACTGCAAGCAATGAAGGAGGTAAGGCCATGTTAACCGTCAATGATTTGATGACGCTTATTCCCAATACAGTAACACCGGATACGCCGCTGCGCACCATCGTCGGCGTGATGAAATCGCAGGGCTGCCGCCAACTGCCGGTGCTGGATAACGGCCGTCTGGTGGGCATCATCACCGACCGCGACATACGCCTGGTGATGAATTCGCCCATTGTGCTGCACGGCCGTTGGCAAGACGAAGAACTACTGGACAAAGTAACCGCCGAAAGCTGCATGACCGCTAACCCGGTAACAGTAACGCCGGACACCCCCGCCGCCAAAGCCGCCGAAATACTGGCGCTCTACAAGTTTGGCGCGCTGCCGGTAGTAGAAGGCAGCACACTTGTAGGCATTGTGACGGTGACAGATTTTTTGGAATATCTGGCAGACGAGTTGGCAGGGGAGGAAGCGTAAACGGTAACCGGGTCCCACCGATTACCTGTCTGGCAACGTCAGGTGAATGGCCGTGCCCTCGCCGGGCGCGGACTTGATCACAAATTTCCCCCCTAAATCTTCAGCTCTGGCGCGCATGTTGGAGAGGCCGTGCCCTACGGAATAGTTGCGGGCCGCGCGGTTGAATCCCCGACCATCATCCTGCACTACCATATCTATCATCCCATTATGGCGAGTCAGCCGGATGGTGACATGACCGGCGCTGGCGTGGCGGGCCACGTTGGCCAGGGCTTCCTGTGTGGTAAGGAAGAGGGCGCGGGCGACGGCCGTTGGTGTGGTTGCCATATCTTCTGCCTCTGCCTGCAAATCCACCGGAATCATGGCATTGGCCTGAAACTCCCGCACCAATCGCTCCAGCCCTTCCTGCAAATCGCCCCGAAACCGATGCGGCCGTAAATCTAAAATATAATTGCGAATATCCCGAATCGTATCATTCAACCCTTGAATCACCCGGCGCAACAGCATATCGGCTTCATCCGGCGCACCCGGCAGCGCCAGCCGCGCCGACTCCAACGTCAGGCCAACCGCATAAATAGATTGAATGATGCCATCGTGCAAATCCATGCCAATGCGGGTACGTTCCTCGATAATCGCCAGTCGACTCACCTGCTCGTAGAGGCGGGCATTTTGAATGGCAATGGCCGCATGAGCGGCCAAAAACTCCACCACTTCCTGATCTTCGGCCGTAAATTCGGCTGCCCCAATTTTCTCGGTGAGATATAAGTTGCCCAACATTTCCTCACCGGCCATAACCGGTACACCGAGAAACGCATCCATGGGCGGATGGCCGGGTGGAAAACCAACCGAGCGCGGATCGTCTTCAATGCGAGGAATACGAATGGCCTGCCCACTGCGAATAATTTCGCCTAACAACCCCAACCCTTTGGGGAAATGAGGGATCTGGATCACCACTTCCGGCGCCATGCCACTGTGGATAAACGCATCCAGATAACCATCGCTATGGGGAACACCCAGCGCGGCATATTGCGCGCCGACCAGGTCACGGGCGGCGTCCACAATGCGCTGCAACACCTTATGCAGATCATCTAATTCGGCAATAGAAAGCGTCGCCTGATGCAGGGCGTGGAGGACATCGTGGGGGGTACGGCCGTTACTCATCGCACGTAAAAACCAGGCAGGTCTGCAAAGACCTGTCAGGTTTAACTCTGTAGATAATCCTTCAGGTGATGCCGGATCGCATAGGCCGCCGCTTCCGCCCGGTTAGACACTTGCAGCTTAGACAGAATGCCACTGACGTAGTTGCGCACCGTGCCTTCGCTCAGATAAAGCGCCTGGGCAATCTCGCGGTTTGTTTTGCCCTCGGCGATGAGGGCCAATACGTGCATTTCTTGAGAAGTCAATTCATGAAAGGCAGTGGCTTCTTCTTGTTTGATAGAGCGGCGCATTTCGTCAAAAATGCGTTGTGTCAGAGAAGGGTCAAGGGTGGCCTCACCCCGTGCCGCTGCTTCAATGGCGCGAATGACATCGTTGCCGCCCACCTGCTTCAACACATACCCCACCGCTCCGGCGCGAATGGCGGAAAAGAGCATTTCATCTTCGGCGTAGGAGGTAAGCATGATGACTTTGGTAGACGGCCGTTGCGTCATAATCTGTTCACACGCCTCAATGCCGCTGCCACCCGCCAGCCGGATATCCATGACCACAATGTCCGGGTCATAGGACAGCGCCTTTTGCACTGCTTCATTTTGAGAAGCGGCCTCCGCTACTACCTCAAAACCAGCATGTCGCTCAATCAGGCTCTTTAATCCCAACCGTACTACTTCATGATCATCCACCAAAAGAATTCGCAAATTTGCCATGTACCAAGTATAGCTTCATGTCTTGAGATAACCAATGAACCTAATAATGAACCGTCCATGAGACTCCTAATTGGCTAATTTGCCTCACCCTGCGCCAACAAAGATAATCTCATTTCAGTCCTGTGACCTTTGAAGACTCACCCTTTTTACGCCTTTATGGTACTACTGCAAGTGTTTTGACTCTTAAATGATAAAACTGACCTGATCCTGGCTACCGTAAAAAGATGGGTTTTCAAATATCACAATCAGAAAAACTATTGGAGGAAATGGATGAAGATCAAGAATTTTGTATTGTTTGCATGTTTGGTACTGTTGTTAGCCGCGTGTGGAGGTGATGAACCCACGCCAACTGCCAGCCCGCCGCCACCGCCAACAGTCGAAGTGGCCTCAGCAACGGCCACACCTGTTCCCACTGTTTCATTTTGTAGAGTGGTAGACCCCAGCCAGATCCAGATTAACACCCTGGGGCTGCCATATCCCTATCAGACAAATTGTGTCCCGGAAAAACCATATGACGCCAGCATGCCCCCCGGCCCGGTTGGCCTGCCAGAGCACATACAGATAAACTTTGCCACGCTCAGCCCAACGGCCATTAACCCACTCGACCCCATTATTTTCATCATTCCGGCGCAGACCTACGTAGACATGTGGGACGCCGCCGGCAACCCCAGCGTCGCCCAATCTATGCAGCGCCTCAGAGACCTGGTAGCTACTAAACCACAAGCCGTTCCCACCTCCGGAAACCCCGTCCTGCCGATGGAAATAGCGACCGGCGTTAACGATCTGGCCGTGCAGGGTAAATACCTGGACTTTGGTAATTGGGATGGCGTCCGTTTTGTGGGGCGCATGGCACAAAGCCCCAATCCGGTCACGAACCAGGGCCTTTATTATTACTTCCAGGGATTCGCCGGGGAAAATGATGAGGTCTTCGTTTCCATGCGCTGGCCGATCACCACCCCCTTCCTGCCGAATACCGCCAGTGACGTGCCCCAGGCCGAGATGGACCGGGTAGACAGCGATTCCACCGCGTACATGAATGAAAAGGCGGCGCAACTCAATGCCCTGGCGCCAGAAGACTGGACTCCCCCATTGACCACCCTGGACGCCGTTATTACCTCGCTGCAATATGGCCCACCGGAAACGCCCGGCCCGGTGCCAACGGTGGTCATACCCACGGCCGCGCCGCAAGAGCCGTATGGCGTGGTGACGGCCCCGGCGGGTGTGAACGTCCGGTCTGGCCCTGGCACCAACTTCCCCCTGATCGGCACCGCCCCCTTTGGTGCGGAAGGGGCGATCATTGGTATTAGCGCCGACGGCCGTTGGTGGGTTACACCCGTTCAAGGAGCGCCGAATGGGCAGGGCTGGGTTAGCGTGGACTTTGTGCAGGCGTTCAACGCTGGTAACGTGCCCGTGATCCCCTCGCCGCCACCACCTGTGCCGACGGCCACGCCCACCCCCATGCCCACCCCTGCCCCCAGCATCAACTTCTGGGTAGACAACCCGGTGATCAACCAGGGGCAATGCACCACGTTGCGTTGGGATGTGCAAAACATCCAGGCTGTTTGGGTTTACCCACAAGGAGCTAACTTCCAGGATTGGCCGACTACGGGCCAGGGTAGCCGCCAGGTGTGCCCCAGCGTCACCACCACCTATGAAATGCGGGTGCAATTGACCAACGGCAACACCGAATTCCGCCAACTAACGGTGACGGTCAACCAGGTAAACCCATTGGCCAACACAAGTTGGGCCGTGACGACAATGAATGTCAACGGTGTCCTGGTACAAGGTACAAGCATCACGGCCATGTTTGGTTCTGGCAACGCGCTCAGCGGTTTTGGTGGTTGCAATAATTACAATGGCAGCTATTTTGTGTCTGGCAACAGCCTGTCTGTCGGCTCCATCAGAAACACCCAGATGATTTGTGACCCGGCCGTGAGTCAGCAAGAATCCATGTATCTGTCCTTGTTACAATCATCTGCCAGCTTCGAAATTCAGGGCACGACGTTGATTATTCGCAATGCAAGTGGTCAGGAGATTTTGCGGTTTAGCCGTATCGGCTAAAGGCGATTGGTTCGATTGGTCAGGAAAATAAAAGGGCACGGCCGTTACGGCCGTGCCCTTTTATTTTTCAACCGGTAAATAAATGTGAAAGGTAGCGCCTTCGCCCCAAACGGACTCTACCTCTAGCTGCCCCCGCAAACCTTCTACATAATCCCTGGCCCAAAACAGGCCAAAACCCATGCCTTGCCCCTCTTTGGTCGTCCAGCCCATATCAAAAATATGAGCCAGGTGTTCTTTAGGGATGCCGGGGCCACTGTCTTTGATGGTAACGTGAATGCGGCTCGCACGGTTTTCTGGGCCGCCGCTCACCTGTTGGCTGCTGATCCACAAATCCCCAATCCGGCCCATCTCCCGCAGGGCGTCTCGTGCATTTTTTAAGATCACGCGGAACGCCTCGGTCAACATCTCGCTGGCCGTAAACACCGGCGGTAAATTGGGCGACAGTAAAATGTGGATGTGCGCTCCCAACTCTTCTGCCAGATTATCGGTATGGCTGCTCTCCATTAACTGGGGGTAGACAGCGTTTAGGGCGCTTACCAGGCAGTCATTCACACTGACGGGCACATCAGACATTTCCTGCCAGGGTTCGTGTAAATTTGCCAGCATGTCCGAGGCGCGCCGCAGCCGATCCAGCATATTGGCGTTGTTGTGCAAAATTTCCTGCTGCTGGCTGGTAGAAAATCCGGCCAACCCGGACAGGAGATGCAAATAGGTGCGCACCGCGCCGATGTGGTTGGCCAGGGTATGCACAGAGGCGGTGGCGCTAAAGGCCATACGACCAAACTGCTCGGCAATACGGCGCTGCTCTTCGGCTTCGCGGTATAGGCGGGCATTGCGAATACCGGCCGCCGCCTGCTGGCCAAAGGTGGTCAGGATGGAGATTTCCCAGGCGGAGAAACGGGGGCGGCGCGAAGCGACAAACAGCAATAAAAAAGGGCACGGCAATAACTTGTTTGATGCCCAATGCGGTTTGCGCCAGGTCAGCCACCGCTTTGGGGGCTATCGGACGCAGCAGATCATAGAGGTTACTGGATGTAAGGTAGTTTTGGGGACGGCCGTTCAACCCCTTCACCGCCCGCACACTTAAATTATCTTTGTATTTGTCATCATCCAGATAAACGACGGCGTCCGTGCTGATCAGTGAGGCGCCGGCCATTTTCTCCCACTGCGTCAGCAGGGCATTGGAGCCTTCCAGGGCGTAAGCGCGCACCGGCAGAGCATTGCCCTCTTCCAACGTCGCTACCATCGCTCCCTGGTAGCCCAGGTCATGCACCACTGCATCCACCACTGTTTGCAGCACTTCCACTTCATCCGTCATGCGTGCCTGAAGCCGGAAAATGACACGCTCCAATGCTTCCATGGCCGTTAGCTGGTAATGGCTTAGCACCGCCGCTGCCGCCTGATGCCCAAATGCGACCAGGAAGTCAATCTCCTGGGTAGAAAAGGGCACGGCCGTCAGCGCCACCAGCGTGCCTACCACCTCATTTTGCACAATAAAGGGCACCGCCACCACCTGTTGAATGTTCAATTCAGCTTGAATCTGGGCTACGATCCGCTCATCACCGGCGGGATGAAACAAGTCGTAGAGCGTGTTGGTCACGCTGTAGGGCCGGGCGCGCACCTGCACTTCATTCACGGCCGTGACCACTACATTCTTTTGATACCGGGCATTATCCAGATAAACAATGGCCTTTGAGCCGGTAGGGCTTAAGCCACCGCGCGTCCAAAACTGCTGCACCTGCTGCGGCGGTACACTAAACGACGATGCGCGTAAATACAACCCTTTATCATTTTCCAGAGTCGTCGCCAAAGCCCCCACACAACCCAAACGCTCCACCACATCATCCACAACCTGTTGTAGGATGGTTTGCAGCCGGGGAGATATTTGTGTGTATTCAGTACGATTCGATTGGAGCAACTTCTTTCCTTCTACCGTCCCGCCAGAGAAAGGGACACACTAATTGATTTGCCGCCGCTTATTATGCCACCACAATCATACATCAAACCAACGGCGTGATTGTATTGTGGCGGCGTAAGCTATCAGTAAAAATGACGGGAATAGTAGGAAAACAGGACTAATGGGCTATGTGTTCAGATGATCATGTGTTCACGTAAACACGTGATCACATGATCACCTCTTAAGAATGTGCGTGGCAATGGTTGCGCCGCTGCCGCCGATGTTTTGGGCCATAGCCATGTGGATGCCATCTATCTGGGCCGCGCCGGCATCGCCTCTGAGTTGTAAAGCTGCTTCGGCAATCTGGTAGAGGCCGGTGGCGCCTACCGGGTGCCCCCGCGCCTTGAGACCTCCCATTGTAGCTATGGGAATACGGCCGTCCGGGAATATCTCCCCCTCTTGCGCCAACCGCACCCCCTGGCCCCGTTCCGCAAACCCACACGCTTCCAGAGACAACGCCGCCATCACGCTAAAAGCGTCATGCAGTTCAAACAGGTCTACGTCATCCGGGCCAATGCCTGCCTGGTCATAGGCCCGCTGCGCCGACTGCTGCGCCGCTTTCAGCCAGAGCATATCTTCCCGGTCATGCACCGCCAGGGTGTCCGTAGACACGGCCGAACCCGCCACCCGCACCGCCTCTGGCGCTTTGGCCGCCGGAACCAGCAGCAGCGCCGCCGCGCCATCGCCAATGGGAGAAGCGTCAAACAACGTAATGGGGTCGGCTACCACCCGCCCCCGCTCATAAATCTTTTGTGTAATCGGCTCCCGGAACAGAGCATTGGGATTCTTGGCCCCATTCGCATGGGCGTTTATGGCAAAGGGAGCAAAATCCCCGTGCTGGTAGCCATATTCGTGCATATACCGGCGCATGATCAGGGCGTTCAGGCTGACAAAGGTAACGCCCTGAATGCCTTCATAATCGGCGTCGGCGGCCGTCACCAGCGCCGCCGTCGTCTCTTCCATGATCGTCTCGGTCATTTTCTCGACGCCAATGACCAGCACCGCATCCATCTGACCGCTGGCAATGGCGATGATGCCCTGGCGCATGGCCGACCCGGCCGAGCCACAAGCTGCTTCTAACTTCACCGCTTCCACCCCCCACTGGCCTAAATGGTCGGCTACCAAGGCCCCCAGGTGGTGCTGTTCGTTCAGGTTGCCGCTGGTCATGTTACCCACGTAGATACCATCCACGCGGCTGATGTCGGCGTCGGCCAGGGCTGCCCGCCCGGCCGCGGCCGCTAACTGGCGAATGGACAAATCCCAGTGCTCGCGCACCGGGGTCTGTCCCACGCCTAAAATCGCTACTTCGCGCATACAATCCTCCGTAATCGGTAATCGGTAATCGGCTATCGGTAATCCGTTACCGGTGATCATTAAGCCTGAGTATGCGTTGCTTTTTCCGCCAGAAACTATCACAGACCTGGGCAAACACTGCCAATTGCTGGCAAGAACCACCGCCACCCCTGATTTTTTTACAAGAAAAAACCTCCGGAGGGTATCCGGAGGTTTTATGGGATGTTCTGCGCCTTAGCTGGCGTGTTCAAGGGACGGGCTGTCGCGCCCGTAGTTCCTATTTGATGACGATTTCTTCGTCGTCAAACCCATTGGCTTTGGCCGCAGGCACACCCGGTTCAGGCATCAATATCGCCAGCAGCAAATAAGCAACAATGCCAATGCCATTCCCAAAGAGGACCAGCAAGACAAACGCCAGGCGAATCAATACGGGATCCAGGTTCAGGTAGTTGGCAATACCGCTGCATACGCCAAAAATCATGCGGTCTTCAGGGTTGCGGGTTAATCGTTTTTCACTCATGGTTATTACCTCCAAAATTGAGTTCATTCACATTTCCAGTTCAAGTAGCACACAATACGCGCCCGGTTTGCCGAAGGTTGCAGCCATACCATGTAAAGTTCTTTACATCGGGGCCGGTCGGCAACGGCAGGCCGTTTAACGTCATCAAAACTGCTTACTACGGCGGCGGTTTTGATACAGCAGCCAAAGGCCAATGCCAATAAGCACTACCGGCCATAATCGCATCACATTCCAGGTCAGGTTGAAAAACAGGGCAAATATCAGAAACAGCGCGCCGCTAATAAGGATTAGACGCAGCCCCTCCGGGCGTATTTCGGCGCGACTCTTGTCCAGACTGCTGGTGAAGAGCATCCCCAAACCAACAAACCCGGGGATAAGCGTCCACATGTAAGCCCAACTGGCCCAATTGCCGGTGAGCGTCTGGTAATAGAATATCAGGCCCAGTCCGGTGATGATACTGCCGGGAATAGCCAGTTCCGGCGAGCCAAGAAATGCGGCGATGAGAAACAGCCCACCCAATCCGATGATAAACAACGGCCACTGGCGGCTAAGGTCAAACAACCCCGAAAAAGCGGGCACTGTTTGAGCCAACAAGATGCAGGCGCCGACAATGATGAGGATCAACCCACCAATAATTGACTTTTGTTTGTGCATGGTATTTTTCTCCGTTTTGCCGGGAGAAGCAGAGGGTCCCGGCGCATATCCTTCTCCATGGCCGCTATACGGAGTTAGCCGGGATTGGTCGCGCTATTTATCGGGGCGAGACGGCCGTCTTAAATGCCGGTAATAAAAAAACGGGGCATGAGGAAAAACATGAAGAGATTGACAAAACCCCACACCCATTGGGCGCGGTTGCTGTCGTCCCCACGCAGCAGCGCCACATAGACAAAGGGTAAAAAGACGAGGACAAACGCTCCGTACAGGACATGTACATCAAAGCGGGCCATGTTGATGTTACGGCCGTTAACCCACAACAGCCCCCCGACCACGATATTCACTACCAACAATACCTGCGCCACAACCAACGCCCCCGCATAGCTGCTGCCCACACTCTGCCCCCGCACGGCCCGCACGAACCCCCAAATCCCCAAAACGAGGAAATAAAGCATGGCAGTATTGGAAAATCCTTGATGAATGGTATACACCGTGTCCATAAAATTCTTCCCTTGTTTGTTTGCCGCTAATTGTCAGCGGTCAACAGGTAATCGTCAAATCGTCAACATAAACGTGGAAATGCACCTTGCCACCCGGTTGGGCTGTCGGGTATACTCCCGCCGCAAGTGAACAAATAAAGATAGTGAGTGGGAGTAGTAGGCAGCGCCCCCTTAAGAGAGCCGGTATCGTGGCTGAAAGTATCAGCAGGATGTGGTCTTGGGATTGCTGTGCTGGTGGCTGGCAAGTGGATGGGGCAGACGGCAAGGGGCGACGGCCGTGCTGATGAGAACAATATCACTGCCGGTCAGGTGACGGATGCAGACCTGGTGATGAGGGGGGACGGCCGTGTCCCCCATTCTCCTCCGCGCCACAATTGCTGTGTACGGCCGTGCTGAATCCCATACAGGTCACGGCCGTAGAGGTGCGCCAGTGAACAATGCCACGCAAAAGCAGAGCATCGAACGGCCTTAAACGTTCTGGTGGCAAGCAAAGAATGTGGCACGGTCTGGGAAGACCGACCACACCTGCTGGAAAAAAACCGCGCCTCAGCGGGAGACCGGAAGACCGGACCAGAGCAGTGAGTGTCAGGAATCAAGTTGGATTGGTCGCATAATCTGTATACTGCAATACATTCCTTCAACGGGCTCACTTGCCTGGATACCTCTGCCCATATCTGCCAGCAAGTTTGGATCGCCGGTGAACTTATCATCAAAATCTGCTGCCTCAAGCACCCAATCAACCTGGTAAGCTGAAACAGACACATTTGTTGTCTTAAAGCTGGTAGCCAGATCTTGGATAATAGCTTTTAACTGCCTGTCCTTCACAGCAGGCATCCTTACATACGAGCCAGAATAAAGGCTATATGATAGAGTACAATTCCAGCTAATATCTCCTAACTCTCCCTCATCTCTAAGCTCTCCATATGTGTCAGTTTCAAACCTGTGAACGGAATCCGCATTTCCTACGAGCATATGGTCGAAGTCTCGCTTTGGGACATTGAGGTTAATAGCAATGCTACCTACTGGGTTATGACCATGCGCAACGAGTATCCTAAGCACCTCACGCGCAATATCTTCAAGCACAATCATAGTCTATCTCCATTTTAGGGACCAAAAGCGCATAATGGGGCAGCGGGGCCGCACCCAGGGGACAGAGCTGCCCGTACAACTCGGTATACGATGTACACAACAAGCGTTGTCCCACCGGCCGTGACCGCACTGTTTCCCACTTTCGAGTTACTGGACAGGCAAATCGGAATAGGCGTACTATAGTAATGTATCGGTGTGGGCACAGGTTGTGGATTGGGCCATGGAGGGAATCCGGGCATAGCAGGCGGTACAGGTGTGCCTTGTGGTCCAGGTTGGGGCACGGGCACAGGTATGGGCACCGAGCTCAGGCTTGGATACGTGTTTTTCTCACTCCACGCCACCCACTCCGGTATTGGTACGAGAACCCTGACCTCCTGTCTTTGCCTTCTTTCTTTCCACCAAACAATAACACCATCTTGCGTTTGGCCATAATAGATATCCCACCATCCCGATGGGTCTTGCCCTAAAAGCTCTTTTGAGGGAAATGTACCACGCGGACCGAGTATCCACCGTTGAGGATCATAGTTCCAGTTGTAAGGCCCTCCTGTTGGTGCCGAGCCATGAAGGTTTCCTCGTCCGGCATTCATAGCAATTCTATAACCGTTAATCTGAGCCTGAGCTTCGGCTTCTTTATAGCGAGGTTTAATTTCCCATAAGTATCCATAAGCCGAGTTAAGTAGGTCTATCCGTTCATAGCTCGTTCCTGGAATAGGATATTCAGCGTGCCACACACTTGAATAAGGGACGTGTAAATTTGCATAAATTTTTCGATGCACCGCACTTGTTATAATATCCATCGCCTCATCATTTGTTTCACGTAAAGTGGCTTCCGATGCCGCCCATACCCAATTACCTGTAGGGTCTGTATGATTGACAGGATTGGAGTGAACGTAGGCATAGCCATTTTGGGAAACTGACAAGGTATCATATCCAGGGAATGGGTCACGGGAAAGGAAGATTTTGAGCAACGGACTGTAGTAGCGTGCCCGCAGATACACCAGTCCGGTGGCAGCGTCGTATTGTTCGCCGGTGAAGCCGTAGACGGTGCCACTGTTGCCGGTTTGGGCCAGGAGTTTGCCATAGGGTTCGTAGGTGGTGGCGGTTTCAATGCTGTCGCCCACCATTTCGGTGCGCACGCTGCCCAAACCGTCGGCCAGCATGAATCGCGTTTCTGTGCCATTATCCTGGCTAATCAGGTCCAGGCCAAAGAGGTTGTAGGTGGCCGTTGTGCCATCATCGCTGACCAACACCTGGGAGAGGCCGAGGATGTCGTTGGTGTAGGTGGTGGTCACAAGCTGGCTGCCGGTGTGGTCTATTTGTTGCAGCCGGTTGCCATCCCCATCATAAACAAAGGCGGCTTCTTCTTGTGGCGCGGTATAGCCAACCTGCCGTGAGACCAGGGTCAGCAGGTTGCGCTGGTTGTATGTATACAGCAACTTCTCCTCCGCAAAGCCGGGCAAGTTGATACGCTCCAGATTGCCATTGTTATCATAGGTGAAAATGCTGCTGCCGGCCTCGCTGTCCACAGACACCAGTAGCTGGTTGGCGGCGTTGAAGGTACGGTTGACGCTGCTGGTGACTGTACCAATGGTTTCTTCGTAGGCGGTCATGTTACCTACGGCATCATAAATGTAAGTGTAGCCAGCCGAAACGTCGCCACTGTACTCTGCTTTTACCAGGCGATAGAGCGGGTCGTAGTCGTATTCGATGTGTGTCACCTGGTAGCGGCGGTCAAGGACGGCCGTGTACAAATCCCACGGCCCGGTAGCATCATCCTGCCAGGCAAGCTGGTATCGCTGGTTGCTGCCAGCCGCAAGCGCCGGGTTTTGCTGGTTGCCCAGCGCTTCCTGAATGACAAAGGGTTCGCCAGAGGGCAGGCCGTTGCTGTCCAGCGGCCTGGCATAGAGGTCATACCCGCTGCCACTGTTTTGCCGCTGCCAGATGACGCCGGGCCATAATAGGGCGGATAAACGGATGAATCAACCTGCCTGACCAACCCATATGTGAGCATCACAATGGCAAGTAGAGTATCTGATTGCGTAAATCTTCTGGTACGCCTGCTTCGGCAATAATCTGCAAATCTTGTATACACTCCCCCACCGAGATTTGGGTTGGGTGGGCAAAAATTACCCCACTAAATGATTCTCCCACCTGTTGCCGCCGGGTTGCCTCTCGCAACATGTCGGCGTCAAAAGAGAACATCACCCGCCCCAACTCGCCCGCGCGGTCAATCAAAATAGCATCATCAACCCCCCGACGTTTATCATTCTGAACTGTCAACACGTCCACGCCACGAATAAGCAGGCCGACGGTGATCGGTTTAGGCACATGTTCGTCCATGTAGAAAGCGACGGACATTAATTTGACCTCTGCATCTTTTTCAAACGAGCAATCAGCGCAACTGGTTGAGCCTGTTGCCGTAACTGCTTTGCCAGCCGAACGTCAGCTTCAATGGCTGCCTCGATTTCTGTCTGATGATCGGCATAATAGGCCAACGCCGAAAAAATTTGCCCCAGCGTAAGATAGGGATGGTTCACGAGCATTTCTTCGGGGCTCCAGCCCCAGGCCAGTCGTTCGGCAGCCAGCTCTTGTACCTTCATCGTTGTTCCGGCAATCACTGGCACTCCTTTCTCGTCCAGCGTGACATGTTCATACCTTGTTTCAACAAACATCATTTACCCCTTTTGCCTGATGGCTCTACACACAGGTAATTCTATCTTATTCACTGCTGGAAAGGAATATCGTGGACGACGGCCGTGCCCCCACCCCATCACACAAAAAACACGGCCGTACCCCCTATTCCCTTCTCGCGCTACATTTGCTGTGGACGGCCGTGTTGAATCCCACACATGTCACGGCCGTACCACCCACCCCATCACCCAAAAACACGGCCGTACCATCCCATTCTCCTCGCGCCACATTTGCTGTGTACGGCCGTGCTGAATTCCCCACATTTTACGGCCGTACTCCCCACCCCATCACCCAAAAACCACGGCCGTACCACCCCTTCTCCTCTCGCGCCACACTTGCGCCACATTTGCTGTGTACGGCCGTATCTCCCACCCCATCACACAAAATCACGGCCGTACTCCCCCATTCTCCTCTCGCGCTACATTTGCTGTGTACGGCCGTGCTGAATCCCACACGTGTCACGGCCGTTGGGGTGCGCCAGCGAACAATGTCACACAGAAGCGAAGCATCATACTACCAAAAACGGGCTGGTGACTGGCAAACGAATGTGGCGCGGTGGGGACACCGGCCACAGCAATCCAGGAAGACCGTGCCAGAGCAGTGCCAGACCACCAGGTACTCGTTAGCCCCATAAGCCACGTGAGGCGTGGTCTGGTGGGTGGTGGCGGTGGTATTAATGGCCAGGTTCGTCCCCAACAGCGAGCCATCCGCCGCCACGCGCTGGCCGTAGATGTTCCAATCGGCGCTGTTGCGGTAATCCTGCCAGACCACCAGGTATTCGTCGTCGTCTGGGTTGTAGGCGATTTGCGGCTTTTCCTGGTCGCCGGGGGCGGGGTGGGCCGGGCTGGCCCCACCCCAACTGCCGTTCGCCAGCTTCATCCGGCTGTGGATAGCCCCCACCTGCTGCCAGGCGAAGAGGTAGTCACCAGCGCCGTTCTGCGCCAGCACTGGCTCCTGCTGATTGGCGCTGCCACTTTGAATGGCAAAGCTGGCGCTGGCCGGGGCGCCAGGCTGCTCAACGCCCGTCCGGCCAGGTCGTAGTCGCCGCCGCTCTCTTGCTGCCAGACAACGAGGGCGCCGCCGGTTTGTCCATCTAGCGCCAGGCGAGGCAGCGATTCGGCGGCGCTGGTGGCGGCGTGGACGTGCCGCCGCCATCCTGGCCGCAACCGCTCAGGAACAGTCCCAGACCCATGCCGGCTACCAGCAGGAGGATTCATTATGGGATGGTTAACCAATCCTCATTAGCAATCCATCCTAGTCCCAGTATATCTTCTATCACCCCCACGCTTGACACTTCACCTGTATAAATATTGAATAGGAGTAAATACGGCTTCTGATTTACTCTTCCATTAAAAGCCAGGTAAGTACTGTCCGGCGACCAAGCCACATGCGTCGAATAGTTTGCGCATAAATCTATCACTTGATTCAAAGCCAGATCATAAACAAAACTATTTCCGTGAAAATAATAAATAAAACGGCCGTCTGGAGACCAATGTCCGCCTAATACCATCACATCAGAGAAACTTGGTGAACTTACCAAAAGGCGTTCAGTAACACCATCCCGATCAACCAGATAAGAACTGTATTGTCTCTCGTTTTCGGGGTCAGACGTCGGTTCCCTTGTAGTGAAGGCAAATCGAGAGCTATCCCACGCCCAAAAAGCAGCTTGACTAAATCCTCTGTCTCCTATGTAATTTTCCTCCACTCCTAAACTAGAGTGAAACGTCTTGGACCACAAAAGGGTTTGGTGTTCTATATCCCAGAGAGCGAGTGAGGTGCCAAGCGGGCCGCGTGAATCAGTAACATACACCACTCGGGTCATATCTGGCGAGAAGTAAGGTGCCGTCCATCTATTCCAGTGGCTAAGGTTTTCCAAAAGCTCGTTGCGATCTTCGCCGGTAAAGGCGTCAATTATGGCGTAAGAGTCTATTACAGCTGTACCGAGGCGATCGGAAGGAAGCTTATAGTATTGAATCATCAACAGGCTGTCACTAATCCAGGTCATAAACCGGGACAAGGTTTCATCCTCAGCTTTTGTCGGCATAGGTGTTATGATGGTTTGTCCCTGACTAGATAAAAGATAAACAAATGGTTCTAGCTGGCCTGGTTGGTCAGAAGATTTGTTATAGGCAAACCAGTTTCCGTCGGGCGAAAAACCGATGACCTCAATATTACTAACAGGAGGAAACAGGCGCGATTGTAGCGGCGTCCCACCGACTATTCCGGATTGGCCGTCTCCTCTCTGCCAACCAGTGCCCGCAGGCACGACATAGGCTAGAATGCCACTCAAACCAGACACATATTCCTCTACAGATTCAAGTTCCATTTTTTCACACATGAGTGCAAGATAGGTCGGTAATGGCGGCGTGGCTGTTGGTAAAGGAACTGAGGTAAATGTAGCTGTAGGCAAAGAAACCGCTGTTGTATTCGTCGGGGCAGAGTCTGGTTGTGTTAATGATATTTTTGTCGGCACAGGCGTGTCAGTATTGTTCACAGACAAGAAAGGAGTACAGCTAATTAGGATCGTAGCGTACAGAGCAATAAACAATAGGCGTAGCTTACATGCAAGTGATGACATGACAAGACCTCCTCACACTCCGACTTAGGGTGATGAAAATCCCATACAGGTGAAGTCACAGGCTTGGTTTTGTAGCTGGGTTACGACAATAAAGTGCAAAACTCCACTCGCATCTGTGCCTCTAAACCCAACAATAAACCGATTATAATCTTCTATAAGATCATAAGGGTCATAATTAGCTTGAGGATAATTATTCGTAATATAGTTATGCATCTCAGAACCACGCCTTGGATTACCCTACCAAACAGCCTGAAAATTGGTTATCCCATCCTGATAACCAGCAATTGCTTTGCTCGCATTCGCCAGACAAAATGACCGGCAATTCGTCGGAATATCCGGCAAGGGACGATGGTTCCGCTCTCTCCAGTTCTCCATAGATTGCATTAACTCCATTTGTCTTTGTAAGGAAGAACAGCCCTGCTGCGGCGCGGTCTTGGGATTGCTGTGCTGGCGGCTGCGGCCGGTGTCCCCACCGTGCCGCCCCACCCTTGCCTACCGGAACCCCGTTTCCTCACCATACTACCTTCATCAATATCATACCGCCCGCTTCCGGCGGATCTGGCAGCCGGTGAAGAATAGGCTGGTGGCTGGCAAGTGGATGGGGCACGGTCTGGAAGACCGGCCCCAGCAAACCAAGAAGACCGCGCCGGAGCGGGGGGCGGGCATACACCATGCTGGCTTTTTTGTCAGACGCAGAGAAACATGCGGGCTGGTTGGCACGGCTGGCAGCGGAAGAGGTTACGGCCGTGTAGCATTTCAACTTGTCGCCCCCTCACCCTGTCAGGTATACTCTCGCCGCAACTGAACAAATAAAGATAGTGAGTGGGAGTAGTAGGCAGCGCCCCCTTTAGAGAGCCAGTATCGTGGCTGAAAGTATTGGCAGGAACGGCCGTCGCCCAAGTCGCCCATGAATTGCTTTGATGAAATGAAGTAGTTAAAGCCGGGTGTGCCCGTTACAGCGTTTAGAGTGTTGGTAATCGGTAAACGGTTATCGGTAATCGGCTAAAAACCGATAACCAACCACCAATAACCGATAACCAAAAACAAGGTGGTACCGCGTGAGATGGCTCTCGTCCTTGATGGGATGAGGGCTTTTTTGTTGTAAATGGTTAATTGCATAATTACCCATTTACCCAATTACCAAAGGGATTTTCACATGACTAATATGCCCAAAGCCTACGATTTTCAGCAAACCGAGGAGCGGTTGTACCAATGGTGGGAGAGCAGCGGCTGGTTCAAGCCGGAGTGCCGCCCGGCCGATGCGAAGCCATTCACCATTTCCATCCCCCCGCCCAACGTCACCGGTGAACTGCACATGGGGCACGCCATGTTTGTGGCCCTGGAAGACCTGATGATTCGCCGCGCCCGGATGCAGGGGCGGGCGGCGCTGTGGGTGCCGGGCACGGACCACGCCGGCATTGCCACGCAGTTGCAGGTGGAAAAGCTGCTGCGCAACGAGGGTACGTCCCGTGAAACCGTTGGCCGCGAAGAATTTTTGCGCCGCACCTGGGAATGGAAGGCAAAATATGGCGGGCACATCGTCAAACAACTGCGACGCCTGGGCGCTACCTGCGATTGGGAGCGGGAGCGGTTTACGCTGGATGAGGGGCTGAGCGAGGCAGTGAAGGAGGCGTTTATCCGCCTGTACCGCATGGGGTTGATCTACCGCGCCGAGTATCTGGTGAACTGGTCGCCGGGGCTGCAAACGGCCGTGTCCGACCTGGAAGTGGAATACGCCGAAGAACAGGGCTACCTCTACCATTTCAAATATCCGGTGCAGGGTGGCGGTTTTATCCCTGTGGCTACTACCCGGCCGGAGACGATTTTGGGGGACACGGCCGTTGCCGTCCACCCCGCCGACGAGCGCTACCAATCATACATCGGCGGCACCGCCCTGGTGCCCATGCTCAACCGCCCCATTCCCATCATCGGCGACGAATACGTAGACATGAGCTTCGGCACCGGCGCGCTTAAAATCACCCCCGGCCACGACCCGAATGACTTTGAAATTGGCAAACGGCATGGGCTGGACATCCTGAACGTGATGAACAAAGACGCCACCATGAACGCCAACGCCGGGCCATACGCCGGGCTGGACCGCTTTGAATGTCGCCAAAAGTTGTGGGCAGACATGGAAACGGCCGGCCTGACGATTATGACCGAGCCGTACACGCTGAATGTGCCCCGCAGCCAGCGCGGCGGCGAGGTGATTGAGCCGCTGGTTAGCTGGCAGTGGTTTGTGAACGTGGAACCGATGGCGAAGATGGGGCTGGATGCGGTGCATCACGGCCGTATACGCATTGTGCCCGAACGCTTTGTGAAGGTATGGGACAACTGGCTGCAAAACATCAAACCCTGGTGCATCAGCCGCCAGTTGTGGTGGGGCCACCGCATCCCCGCCTGGTATGTGAATGGTGACCCGAATAAAGTCATCGTCGCCCACGATGAAACCGCCGCCGCCACCTTAGCGCGGGAAAAATACGGTGATTACCAATCGCTGGAACAAGACCCGGATGTGCTGGACACCTGGTTTAGCAGTGGCCTCTGGCCCTTTTCCACGCTCGGCTGGCCGGAAAACACGGCCGATTTACAGCGCTTCTACCCCACCGACGTGATGGAAACGGGCTACGACATCCTCTTTTTCTGGGTAGCGCGTATGGTCATGCAAGGCTTGTTATTCACCAACGACATCCCCTTCCACACCGTTTATTTGCATGGGCTGGTGCGGGACGAACACGGCCGTAAGATGTCCAAAACGCTCAACAACGTCACCGACCCGCTGGACGTGATCGGCGAATACGGCACCGACGCACTCCGTTTCACGCTACTCACCAGCGGCTCGCCGGGCAACGATTTGAACCTGTCGTTGGACAAAGTAGCCTCTAATCGCAACTTTGCCAACAAAATCTGGAACACCGCCCGCTTCATCACCGCCAATCTGGACAAAGCCAGCAAAAGCAACGCCACCCAATCACCCGACTACACTGCGGCTGACCAATGGATACTCACCCGCCTCAGCGAAGTGACCGCAGACGCCAACCGGCTAATGGACAACTACCTCTATGGCGAAGCGGGGCGGCAGGTGTATGACTTTCTCTGGGGCGACTTTGCCGACTGGTACGTGGAATTGGCAAAAGTGCAACTGCGTACAGGCGGCAGCCGCGCCTGGACCACATTGGCCGTCGCCCGGCAGGTACTCGATGACTGCCTGCGTCTGCTGCATCCCTACATCCCCTACGTGACGGAGGAGACGTGGCAGCAGCTAAAAACAGCGTTTGTGGCCGCCGACCTGGGCATTGCACCGGCAGAGGGCTGGGCCGAGGCGCTGATCATTGCCGATTGGCCGGAAGCGCAGCGACGTTACCCGGAAGCGGCCACCAGCTTTGAACAGTTGCGCGAGTTAGTGCGGGGCATTCGCGCCGCCCGTTCAGACAATGATGTAGAGCCGGGGAAATGGGTCACGGCCGTGATCAACGCCGGTCCCAAAACCCCCTTCCTGCGCAGCCAACAGGCCATCCTCTGCTTCCTGGCCCGTCTGGACGAAACAACACTGGTCATTACTGCCGACGCCCCCGCCCCAAACCAGGCCATCACCATTGCCCAGGGCGACATCACCGCCTATCTGCCGCTGGCGGGCCTGGTTGACCTGGGCAAAGAACGGGAACGGCTGCAAAAGGAGTTGGCCGAACTGGAAAGCCAGATCGCCCGCGTCAATGGCATGTTAACCGGCCCATTTGCCCAAAAAGCGCCGACGGCCGTGGTGCAAAAAGAGCGCGACAAACTGGCCCAACTGCAAGCCAGCCACGCCGAACTCAGCCAACGACTCGGCAGTTTGTGACGGTCAACAAATGACGCCCCCTTTCGCCTCCATCATCATTCCCCATTTCAACGGCCGTCACCACCTGCCCGACTGCTTCGACTCCCTGCGCCAACAAACCGGCCAGGAGTTTGAAATCCTATTGGTGGACAATGGCTCTACTGATGGCACCCAGGAATTTGTGCGCCAGCAGTACCCCGAAGTCCGGCTGATTGAACTGGGTGAAAATCGTGGTTTCACGGGGGCCTGTAATGCCGGTTGGGCGGCGGCGCAGGGGGAAATTATCATACTGCTGAACAATGACACGGCCGTGCACTCCCACTGGCTATCCGAAATCATCCGCGCCTTTGGCGAACACCCCGACGTGGGCAGTATTGCCGGCAAGATGTTACTCTTTGACCGGCGCGACCACATCCACACCGCCGGGGATTACTACCGCGTGGACGGCATCCCCGGCAATCGTGGCGTCTGGCAAAAAGACGAGGGGCAATTTGACCGAGAAGAGTATGTTTTTAGCGCCTGCGGCGGTGCGGCGGCCTATCGCCGCCAGGTGCTAGAAACCGTTGGTTTCCTCGATGACGACTTTTTTTTCTCCTGCGAAGATGTAGACCTGGGCTGGCGCATCAATCTGGCGGGGTGGCGGGTGTTGTATGTGCCGACGGCCGTTGTCTACCACAAACTCAAAGCCACCGGCGGCAGCGTGACCGGCAGTTATTACGACGGCCGTAACTTCCTCTACCTTATTTGGAAAAATTACCCCATTCCCCAATTACGCCATAACTGGCCCCTCATCGTGAAAGCCCAACTGCGCATCACCTTTGCCGCCCTGCGCGCCTGGCGGGGTGAAGCGGCCCGCGCTCGCTTACGGGGACAGTTGGCCGGGCTGTGGGGCGCGCCGAAGATGTGGCGCAAACGGCCACAGGTGCAGGCTCTCCGCCGTTTAGATGACGATTCCCTGACGCGCCTCTTAAGTCCCGTTGACGATGCCCCCCGCCAAAGGTAACATTCATCTCTGGTAACTACTCATGGAGATGACAAAAGAAGAAATGAAACCGTATCTGTCGGTGATTATCCCGGCTTATAATGAAGAAGAGCGTATTGGTAAAACGTTAACGGCCGTATACACCTACCTCAGCCAACAACCCTACACCTGGGAACTGCTCATCGTCCTGGATGGCTGCCGCGATAACACTGCTGATGTGGTCGCCTCCTTTTCTGAAGGCAAAGAGAACATGCGCTGGATTGACCGCCCCCAAAACCGGGGTAAAGGATACACCGTGCGCGAAGGCATGTTGGCCGCTAAAGGGGAAATCCGCCTCTTCACCGACGCCGACAACTCCACCGATATGAACCACTTTAACCGCATGAAACCTCTCTTTGAACAGGGCGAACACGTGGTCATCTGTTCCCGCGACAAAAAAGACGCCGCCGACGCGCAACAGGCCACCCCCCAACCCAAACACAAACGGTTAATGGGCGACGCTGGTAACCTGTTCATTCAGGTCATCGCCGTGCCCGGCATTTGGGATACCCAGTGCGGCTTCAAAGCGTTCCGCGCCCAGGCTGCCCAGGAAATTTTTGGCGTGGCCCAGATCAATGGCTGGCTGTTTGATATTGAACTGCTGGCCCTGGCCCGCCACTTTGGCTACAAAATCAACATTCTCGGCGCCAACTGGGTGGATGAACCCAACACCCACGTCACCTTCTCCGGCTACATTAAATCCCTCATCGAAGCCCTCAAAGTGCGCTGGAACCTGTGGACAGGCGCGTACAAAAGGCCGGAACCGGCGCTAAATGACGTAAAACCAACGCAGGCGAAACAAACGTAAGAGATAGAGAGATTGCCCAATCTCTCTATCTCCCAATCTCCCAATCTCCTCTTCCTCGTGGCAGACCTCAGCCTGGAAACGGCCGTCCACACCCAACATGGCCTCCTGCACATCGCCGGCATTGACGAAGCCGGGCGCGGCGCATTGGCCGGTCCCGTCGTCGCCGCCGCCGTCATCCTCCCTTTAGATAATCTCGAAGCCCTCGCCCAATTGACGGCCGTCAACGACTCCAAACAACTCACCCCCGCCACCCGCGAACGCCTCTTCTCACGCATCACGCATCACGCCTCAGCCTACGCTATCGCTCTGGAACCGGCCGAAGCCATTGACGAATTCGGTATTGTACCGGCGACCAAACGGGCTATGGTCACGGCCGTGAGCCAACTCCCCCTGCCCGCCCAATACCTGCTCATTGATGGCAACATCCGCCTGACTGCTCTCAACCTGCCCCAACAGGCCATCATTCGCGGCGACAGTCTCAGCCTGAGCATTGCCGCCGCTTCCATCCTGGCTAAAGTCACCCGCGACCGGCTGATGGTAGAATTCGACGCCGTCTACCCCGCTTATGGTTTTGCCCGGCACAAAGGATATGGCACGGCCGTGCATCTGCACGCCCTGGCCCAACACGGCCCCTGTCCCCTTCACCGCCACACCTTCGCCCCCATTCGTCCCACCCTAATCCCATGAACCGTATTGAC
This sequence comes from Chloroflexota bacterium, assembly GCA_014584575.1. GTDB lineage: Bacteria > Chloroflexota > Anaerolineae > Promineifilales > Promineifilaceae > CAADGU01. The sequence goes on along the minus strand of JACTMP010000047.1, from coordinate 21,504 downwards.
CGCCTTTTTGCCATCCTGCTTCTGCTGCAAAAAAAGTCTCGTCTGCGTGCCCAAGATTTAGCCGCCGAATTTGAAGTCAGCAAACGCACCATTTATCGGGACATCACCGCCCTGAGTGAAATGGGGGTGCCCATCGTCTCCCTACCGGGTGAAGGATACGAACTGGTAGAAGGCTATTTCCTGCCACCACTGCTGTTCACCGACAAAGAGGCCATCGCCCTTTTTTTAGGCGCGCGCTTACTTTTACAGCAGGCAACCGGCGCGCTGGTCGGCGACGCCGAACACGCCCTGACCAAATTGGCCGTCGCCCTGCCGGAAAAAACCAGGCAGCAGGTCGAATCCCTCACCAAAATCGTCAGCTTTATTGCTTCCCAGGAACAATTTAATTTAGACGAACCACAGTTGGTCACCCTGCAACAGGCGATCCAACAACAAAAGGTCATTCACATGCGTTATCACAGCTACACGCAGAACGACACGACGGAGCGCGAGGTTGAACCACACCAACTCTATTACTCTGAGGGAGTGTGGTACGTGCAGGGATACTGCCGCCTGCGGCAGGCCATGCGTTCTTTTCGATTGTCGCGCATCGAAGAGCTAACGGTACGCGCCGACACATTTGTCAAACAACTGTCGCCTGAACCAACTCCAACTTCTGTTACCATCCAGGTACGTTTTACCCCGGAGTCAACTCGTTGGGTGCGGGAGCGGCAGCATTATGCTTTTCAAGCCGAAGAGGTGTTGCCAGATAATCAGGGTGTGCTTATGCGCTATGGCGTAAGCAGCGCCACCGAAATGATCCCCTGGCTGCTCAGTTGGGGCGCCGCCGCCGAAGTCCTCTCGCCGCTGGAACTACGGCAAAAGCTGCACCAGGAAGCGACCAGGCTGGCAAACTTGCTGACATAGGGTTGTCACTCTATACCTTTATCATGGAGGGCAGTTCAACAATAACCAACCAACATGAATAAAGGAGAATGCAAAATGAGCAAAAAACTCACCATTGAATGGGCGCCCTTTCAACTGGCAGAAGGGGTGGATGAAGCCATCCTCCTGGCCGCATCTGAAAGGCTGCAACAGGAGTTTCTGGGTAAACAAGATGGATTTATCCGGCGCGACCTCATCAGGGTTAGCGAAGGCCAATGGGCGGACATTGTGTATTGGGACAGTCGGAACGCAGCTGAACTGGCAGCCAGGAATGTCGGCGAAAGTCCTGTTTGTTTACGATATTTTGAGTTGATGGTGGTTGATGACGGGGCCAGCGTGAGCCATTTTGAGGTAGCCAAGACATACACCCGATAGTGCCCAAAAAGAAGTTCAACTTTTGCTAAAAGTTGAACTTCTCTCTTTTATTCAGGAACGAGCCGGGTTTTTGTTTGTCTGGCGATAAAGACCCTCGGTTCTTGCGAAGGTGGGGGTTTGGCATATACTCGTTGGTTGCAGGTAGCTAGTGGCAGGTGGGAGTGATTGGAGTATTTGCATGGTAGACCTCGTTGTTAATCTGGTATTTATTTTATTCTTTATTGTGCTCGCGAATGTGATTGTGCGGTTGGGGGATGAGCGGTTGCGCCAATTGTTTGACGTGGGGCTGCTACTCATTGGCGTTCCGGTGCTGCTAACAGGTATCTTTTTTGTGCTGGCGGGGGATGCACAAGTGGCGCAACTGCGCGCCCCCGGTGGGGAGCGGCTGTTTCCTTTTGTGACAAATGCAGTGGTATTGGGGGTGGTGTTGCAGGTCACGGCCGTGTGGCAAATCACCATCAGTTTACGTTCCACCCGTGTGTTTCTGGCTCGTTTTCTGCCGGTTGATCCGGCCTCGGCCGTGCATACACTGGCGCTCGTCTGCGCCGGTTGGCTGGTTGCCGTCTCCCTCATCCAGCTCACCCAAAGCAGCGTGGCCGAAATTGTGCAGGCCATTGGCTCATTGCAACTGAGCAACGTGGTGGCGGAACAACTCATTTTTGTATTGGTGGCAGTGCTAGGCGTCGGGCTGTTCCTGCGCCGGTCGCCAGGGCAGGTAATTTCCCGGCTCGGCCTGGAACCGCTGACCCTGCATCAGGTGGTCATTGGGCTGGCCTGGATTTTCATTTTGGTACTGGTGCAGGCAATGGCAGGCCTGCTGTGGCAGATGTTAGACCCGGAACAATCAGAGTTGATCGAAACATTAAACTTCGAGCTATTGGGCGGACTGGATTCGGTAGGAGCGTGGCTGGTGTTGGCGCTGGCGACGGGTATCGGCGAGGAGATATTGTTCCGGGGCGCGTTGCAGCCGGTGTTGGGGTTGGGGGTTACGGCCGTGTTGTTTGCCCTGGTTCATGTGCAATATGGTCTGCTGACGCCGGCCACATTGGCGCTGCTGATCATCGGGCTGGTCTTGGGTATTCTGCGGCAGCGATATAACACAACGCTGGCGATTTTTGTCCATGCCGGTTACAACTTTGTGTTGGGGATGATGGCATTGTTGTTTACGGCCGTGAGCTAAAAATTCCCTGTCGCCATTATGATTTTTTTATGGTAGAGTAAGGAGCGGTATGTGGTAACCAAAACCGGTGCCAATAAATAGACAAATGAAGTCATAAAGTAATACAGCCAGTATGTTCAATGAAGGTGGGTTTATGATTGAAGTACCAGACCGCCTGGCAAGATATTCCATCCTCTCCGAAATCGGTCGCGGCGGGTTTGCCACGGTTTACGAAGCCCAAGACACGCGCCTGGGCCGGCGCGTCGCCCTCAAGGTGATACGCGGCGAGTTTTCCCAAGACCCCTCGTTTAACAAACGGTTTGAACAAGAAGCACACGCAGCCGCCTCCCTACACCACCCCAACATCGTCACCATTTACGACTACGGCCACACCGACGGCATGTCCTACCTGGCCATGCGCCTGGTCCGGGGCATGACCCTGCGCCAATATCTGGACGACCACCGCCGATTGACGCTGGACGAAGCGCTGCCCATTTTGCGCCAGTTGGCCGAGGCGTTGGATTATCTGAAAGACCGGCGCCTGGTTCACCGCGATCTGAAGCCAGGAAACGTGATGCTGGAAGAAAAGGGTAGCTCTCTGGCCGCAACTCTCACCGACTTCGGCCTGGTGCGCTCTCTGGAACGCAGCGTCGCCATCACCCAAAGTGACGGCATTCTGGGCACACCAGCCTACCTGGCCCCAGAGCAGGTAGACTCCAAACAATGGGGCGAAATCTCTCCCCTCACCGATGTCTACTCGCTGGGGGTGATTGCCTATGAAATGCTGGTGGGGCAACTCCCCTTCGAGGGGCAACTGGTCGCGCTGTTACGAGCGCACAGTGACACGCCGCCGCCACCGCCAGACGTGGATGAGGAACTGTCGGCAGTGCTGCTCAATGCGCTGACCAAATCGCCGTCGCAACGGTATGAGAGCGCCGGTACGATGATCAAGGCGTTAGCGGAAGTTGCCGATAACAAACAGCACAAGGGGATGCAGCAGTTGACGCTAGAGGAGCTGGTGGCGCAGATGCACGACGCTTACGAGGCGGGTGAATGGCTGCGTGTGCAGATGCTCTGTCTGCAAATTATCCACATTGAACGCAATCATACGGATGCGCTGCGGCTGATGGCCGAGGCCACCCAGGGGTTACAGCATGAGACTGATGAGGCTCTGACCCGGCAGTGGCGCGAAAAACAGTATGAAGACGGTGTGCGGCTGATGGCTGAGGGGGAATGGCTGATGGCTGCCGAGGCGTTTGCCGAAGTCGCAAATAGCGACCCGGCGTTTCGAGATATTCAGGTGAAGTTGGCGCAGGCGCGGGAGGAATTGCGCCTGGCCGGTTTGTATGAGAAGGCGTCTCAGGCCAGCCAGGCCGGCGATCTGGTAGAGGCCGGCCGAGCCTGGATTGATATTTTGCGTGATCGTTACGACTACCGCGAAGGGGAGGCGGTCACACACATGTTACAGGTGGTGGCCCCTATTGTGACACGCTACGATGAGATGATCCGGCTGTTCCGGCAGCAGCAGCGCGACTTGCGTTATGCGCGGGATACCATCAACCGTTACCGGCAAATACTCGCCTGCTGCGAAGGCATGGGAACGGCCATGGAAGCAGGCGAGTGGCAGCAGGTGGTGGAAATGGGCGAGACGGTAGCCAGCCTGATGCCTTCCCTGTCCATTACCAGAGGTTTGCTGGAGCAGGCCTATAAGATGTTGGGCTGGGCACATGACCGGCTAACCTGGCGTAAAGACCACAAGGTGATGGTGCGGATTCCGGCAGCGGAGTTCGATTTTGGACAGGCGCACCAGCGGGTGCTGGTGCCAGAGTTCTGGATTGACCGGACGCTGGTGACAAATTCGGAGTATAAACGCTTTATTGATGCCAACCCGGATTTTGCCGTGCCATATTCGTCAGACAAGGCAGCACGGCCGTATAACTGGGATCGCAAACGGCGCACCTATCCCACCGGCAGGGCCAATTACCCGGTGACGCTGATTAGTTGGCAAGATGCCATGGCCTATGCTAAATGGGCCGGCAAACGGCTGCCCACCGAAGAAGAGTGGGAACTGGCGGCGCGGGGGAGCGACGGCCGTGAATATCCCTGGGGCAACCAGCCACCTTCGCCAGAACGGTGTAACTTCTTCAGCCGTGGCCCCACGCCGGTGGCTACCTATTCACCAGAGGGTGACAGCCCCTATGGCTGCGCCGATATGTGCGGCAACGTGTGGGAATGGACTGTGAGCAAAATGACCGGGCCGGGCCGGGTGCTGCGGGGCGGCGGCTGGAACTCCCTGCCACAACAAATATCGGCCACCATTCCCTTTTATTCCACCCTGGTTTATGCCCCCGATGTCTATCTCAACTACGTGGGCATTCGCTGTGTGGTCTCCCTGGAAGACGTAATGGGCAAATGTTAATCTACTTCTCGCAAGGTTTATTGTTGGGCGGGGCGGCGGCGGCGCAGCCGGGGCCTTTTCAGGCTTACCTGTTGTCGCAAACGTTACAGAACGGGTGGCGGGGGACATTGTGGGCGGCTTTTGCGCCGCTGTTGAGTGATGGGCCAATCATCCTGCTGGTCTTGTTTGTGCTGACGCGGCTGCCAGACGGTTTTCTGGTGGCTTTGCAACTGGTGGGTGGCTGCTTTTTGCTGTATCTGGCCGGTAAGGCGTTCCAGGCGATGCGGCGGTCTGCTATCCCGGCCCCAACGCCGGCCGAACCCAGACGCATGAACATCTTTGAAGCGGCGTTGATGAATGCGCTGGGGCCTGGGCCTTATATCTTTTGGGCCACCATTGCCGGCCCCATTTTGCTGACAAGCTGGCGGCAATCGGCGCATCTGGGCATCGGTTTTTTGTTTGGTTTTTATGGGGCACTGATTGGTGGGTTTATGGCCTTTGTGGCTTTGTTTGCGGTGGCAAAACAGCTAGACCCGCGCCTGAGCCGCCTGTTAGCGGCGGCTTCGGCGCTGGCGCTTTTGGGTTTTGGGCTATACCAGTTGTGGCAGGGGGGCACGGCCGTGCTGCGCCAATGAACACCCCTTACAACTACACTGGCAAAGGCCATCATCTGACATTTTTGTCACCCTGTCAGATGTCACCCTGTCACTTTGTCAGGTATGTTGCAGCAGCGGGCTGATGTGCGCCGCCACATCCGCATCTGTCGTCGGGGTAGGTACGCCGCTGAAGAGAAACCAGTTTTCGGTATGGGTCACGGCCGTGCCCGGCGGTAATGTCACCAACGGCCCCAACGTTTCCACTTCCAGCATGAAATCACAGGTAAACAGTTCCACATTCACGTCGAGGTCGGGATAGACGGCGTCTGGCTGGACAACAAACGTTTTACAGAAGAAACGGCCGTTACGCACATGCCCCACCCAGCCATCGGGCACAAACGCGCCCACTTTTTGCGAAACGGCGTTGCCCGGTTCCTGGCGCAGCAAAATATAGCGTTCGCCCCAATGCCAGCGCGGATCGGCCATATTGGTGTAGGGCCAGAGGATGAGCCGGGTGTTGGGCAGCAGATTTTCTGCATGAGAACCACGCGGCGGCAATGGCAACACGGCCGTGCCGCCTGGCGCCATCACCGATAAAGCCCAGGGCGCTAATTCCACCGGCCAAAGCGTGTGGTTGGTCAGGCGATGAGTCACCGTCGCCTGAGCACCGGAGGGCGACAGGGTAATATCTATCTCTTTTTGCAGGCCGGTTGTGGACTCTGGCGGCTGGATAAAACGGACAAAACCGGCGTGGGCCTCTACCGTCACCGGAGCATTGTCGGGGAAATAGGTGCGCGGCTGCGCTTCGGGCGCGTGCCAAAACCGGTGCCCGCCATAAATCTGCCACACATCGCCGCCGGTTTGCCCCAGTTGATCTGGCACAGTGGCAAATTCATTTTCGCCGCCCACAAAACCAAAGTGGATGATGCGCGGGCCAACGTCGGTGGTGACGACGAGTTCAATTGTGTTGTTGGCCAACCGGACGCAATTGGGCCAACCATGATAGGTGATTTTTTCCATCCATTCCTCCTTATAGCTGCCTGTCTATTGCCAGACGCTAATTGTGCGCAAAATGGGCAGATGGGCAAGTGTGGGCCGGGAATTTTGCCACACGGCCGTTGCCGATGGGCAAAAACGGCCGTATAAATGAGTTGACTGAAATAACAAAGGTAAAAGGTCTATAGCATGGCAGATTATCTGGTAAGAATGACGGCTAAAGAGGCCGGGGTGCGGGCGCTGGCCTGCGTCACCACGGAACTGGTATGGGAAGCGGCGCAGCGGCACGAGACCTCACCCATAGCCGGCGTGGCCCTGGGGCGCACCCTGACCGGGGCCGTTTTGTTAGGCGCGCTGCTCAAGGTCAAACAGCGTGTCGCCCTGAGATACGAAGGAAATGGCCCCCTGCAACGAGTGATGGCAGAAGCCGACAGTTATGGCCGTGTGCGTGGGTATGTGGCCGCACCCTATGTGGACTTACCTTTGGTCAACGGACAGTTCGACCTGTCCGCCGCCATTGGCCGCGCCGGCTTATTGACGGTAGTTAAGGATTTGCGCCTCAAAGAGATGGTTGAGAGTGTGATCCCGCTGGCAGCCAGCGACTTTAACCAGGACTTGCAGGTTTATTTTGACCAGTCCGAACAGATTGCCACGGCCGTGCAATTGGGCGAGGTGCTAGACGAAACCGGGCAAATTGTGGCCGCCGGCGGGCTGCTCATTCAGGAATTACCGGCGCAAGGACAGGCCGGCATGGTGGCGATGTTACAAGAGCGTTGGCAGGAACTCCCGCCGGTAGCCGACCTGCTGGCCGAGGGACATACGCCGGAAGCGGTGCTGGCGCTCGTTTTTGCCGGGATGGCGTATGAGGTGTGGGAGCAACGGCCGTTGCGCTTTGCCTGTGATTGCAGTTGGGAACGCACCCGGCAGGCATTGGCGCTGTTAGGCGCGGCTGAGATTGCCCAATTACTGGAAACAGAGGGAGAGGCTACCGTTCATTGCCATTACTGCCGCGACGAGTACCACTTCAACCAGTTTGAACTGGAAGTATTGCTAACCGAGCTATCAAATAATCCAGGGTCTTCAGGAATTCAGGGGGTTGACAACCCGTAAAGCGTGAAACGTAAAACGTGACCAGAGAGACATCACGTTTCACGTTTTACGTTTCACGCCAAACCCCACGAAATCCCAAAGAGCCATAATCCATAGGAGAGCGTATGCCCCAATCAAACCCCAACCCCGCTTTTGGCGCGCATTTAATGGCGTATGCCGGTATTCCCAGTTTTATGCGCCTGCCCGTCAGCCGGGAACTGGACGGCGTGGATGTCGCCATTGTGGGCGTGCCGTATGACAGCGGCGCAGCCAGTTGGCGCAGCGGTACGCGCTTTGGCCCACGCCAGATTCGCGCCAATTCGCTGCAACTGTGGGGTTATAACCGGCTGCTGGAGGTGGACCCGCTGGCTACGCTGCGGGCGGTGGATTATGGCGATGTAGACGTGGAGCCAACCAGTATTGCCGTGACCAGTGAACGGATCACGGCCGTGACCGCCCAAATCCTATCCACCCACACCCACGTCATCGCCCTGGGCGGCGACCACTCCATCACCTACTCCCTGCTCAAGGCGCACGCTGCCCACTATGGCCCGCTGGCCGTCGTCCACTTCGATTCCCACACCGACACTTACCAGCGCGTCGGCCACCTGGAACATGGCACGCCGTTTTTGCTGGCGCTGGAAGAAGGGCTGATTGACAAAGCCGCCTACGTGCAGGTGGGCATTCGGGGGCCAATGGAGGAACCGACCGACCTGGAGGATGCGCGTGGTCTGGGGGCCAACGTGTTGACGATTGAAGAATGTTTTGAGATGGGCATGACGGCCGTGAGCCAGCACATCCACCACATCATCGGCAATCGTCCCACCTACGTCTCGCTGGACATTGACGCCGTAGACCCGGCCTTTGCCCCCGGCACCGGCACGCCGGAGGTGGGCGGTCTGAGTAGCTACCAGATTTTGCAGTTAGTGCGCGGCCTGGCCGGGCTGAAGCTAGTCGGCTTTGATCTGGTAGAGGTCAGCCCGCCCTACGACCACGCCGACATCACCTCCATCCTGGCCGCCAACCTGGTGTTTGAATTCCTATCCCTTCTGGCCTGGGGGCACACGAACTCATCCTTGTAAAGAGGAGCGGGGGACGTGGGCGTCCCCCGCTCCTGTCTAGACCTTGTACCCAATCTGGCGCAGGAAGTTTTTGCGCCAGGCAATGTCTTCGTCCCCTTCAATACCTTCAGGGCGGAAGCCATCAATCACGCCTAAAATGCCGCGCCCCTGTTCTGTCTCGGCCACAATGACCTGGGTGGGGTTGGCAGTGGCGCAGAAAACGCGGCACACTTCGGGTACCTGCTGCACAGCCTTGAGTACGTTGATGGGGTAGAAACCCTCGCCTAAAAAGATGATGAAGCTGTGACCGGCGGCGATGGCGGCGGCATTTTCACGGGCCAGGTCAATCATCTCCGGGTCGGTGCCCGCCCAGCGAATGAGACATTTGCCGGACGCCTCACAAAATGCCAGACCAAATTTGATGCCCGGCACGGCCGTGACCATCGCCTCATGGATATCCTCCACACTCTTAATGAAATGGGTTTGCCCCAAAATGAAGTTGATGGTCTCCGGCTTTTCTATCGTAACCGTCTTGAGTTCCATATCACAAACCTCCTTCACAAATAGTTTGTAGTAGGCCCTTTAGCGCCGTTAGAAGGCGATGAATCGCCTACTACAAACTATTTTTCATTTATGACCGAGATTAACATGGAAAGAACGCAAGGCACAAGTGACGAATATCGGGTGATCAGGGGTTATTGTGACATTTATCACAATCAACCATGACAGGTGGTACTTTTTCCTCGTGATCCCGGCGGTTATGCTCAGAACGATCTGTAGGTTTGTAAGTGCTGCCAACCTGCGAGGGGTTGGCGTTGAAGGAGGATAAACCCATGACGAGCATAGCTCCCCCTACCCAAAAACCAGGCAAAGATGTCCTGGCCCCGTTTAGTTACAACTATTTGTTACGCTGGCTGATCCCCCTGGCCATTGGCCTATTCATCTGGTTCATCCCACCGCCCGAAGGCGTGACCCCGGAAGCCTGGCACATGTTAGCCATTTTTGTGGCTACCATCGCCGGCATCATCGCCAAACCGCTGCCCATGGGGGCGGTAGCGATGATCGGTATTACGATGACGGCCGTGACCCAAATCATCACCCCCACAGACGCCCTCAGCGGCTTTGGCAATACCACCATCTGGCTCATTGTCATCGCCTTCTTCATCTCGCGTGGTTTCATCAAAACCGGCCTGGGCGCCCGCATCGCTTACCTTTTTATGACCGCCTTAGGCAAGAGATCGTTAGGACTTGGCTACGGGCTGGTCGCCAGCGACCTGGTGTTAGCTCCGGCCATTCCCAGCAATACCGCCCGCGCCGGCGGCGTCGTTTTCCCCATCCTGACCTCCATCGCCAAAGCCTATGGCAGCAACCCGGATGATGGCACCAACCGCAAACTGGGCGCGTACCTGACCAAAGCCGCTTTCCAGGGCACCATCATCACCAGCGCCATGTTCCTGACGGCCATGGCCGCCAACCCGCTGGCTGCCCAGTTGGCCGCCGATCAGGGCATCACCATCACCTGGGGCACGTGGGCCATCGCCGCGTTGGTGCCGGGCGTTATCTGCCTCATCCTCATCCCCCTGCTCCTCTACAAAATCTACCCGCCGGAAATCAAGGAAACCCCCGCCGCTGCCCAGATTGCCAGAGATAAACTGACCGAAATGGGCAAGATGAAAGGTAGTGAGTGGATCATGTTGGGCGCGTTTTTCCTGCTGCTGGTGTTGTGGATTTTTGGCCCCAACCGGTTGGGCATGGACGCCACCACCGCCGCCCTGATTGGCCTGGCCTTCCTGCTGTTCACCACCGTCCTCAACTGGGGTGACATCCTCAACGAACGCGGCGCCTGGGACACACTGGTCTGGTTTGCCGCCCTGGTGATGATGGCCACACAGTTGAACAAGTTGGGGTTCATCCCCTGGTTCAGCGAGCAAATGGGAATCAGGGTGGAAGGGTATAATTGGGTGCCGGCCTTCCTGGCACTTTCGCTGGTTTATTTCTACAGCCATTACCTCTTTGCCAGCAATACCGCCCACGTCAGCGCCATGTATGCTCCGTTTCTGGCGGTGGCTCTGGTCGTGGGCACACCGCCGCTGCTGGCGGCGCTGGTGCTGGCCTTTTTCAGCAATCTGTTTAGCAGCATGACCCACTATGGCACCGGGCCGGCGCCGGTTTTATATGGCTCCGGTTACGTGCCCATGAGCGACTGGTGGCGATTGGGGTTGATTATTAGCGTGATCAACATCGTCATCTGGTTGGGCATTGGCGGCGTGTGGTGGAAGATATTGGGTCTGTGGTAAATGGATGACGAGTGATGCGTGACGAGTGATGCGTGAGTGGTCAATGATCACGCATCACGCATCACGCATCACAAAAGGAAACCCGGTAAATGGCTTATATAACGGGGCTTGCCCACGAGGAAACAATTACCCACGATGTGCTGGTGGTGGGGGCGGGGTTGGCCGGTTCCTGGGCGGCGATGACCGCCAGCCAACAGGGGGTGCGCGATATTGGCGTCTTGTCCAAGTTGCACCCCTTACGCTCACACAGCGGCGCAGCCCAGGGCGGCATTGCCGCCGCGCTCAACAATGTGCGCCCGGTTGCCCATTCTGGCCCCAGGGGGTCACTGGAACCAGTACCGCCCGGCGAAGAGCCGCCGGATAGCTGGGAACTGCACATGTTTGACACCATCAAAGGGTCAGACTGGTTGGGCGATCAGGACGCCATCGAGTTGATGGTGCGGCAGGCGCCGGAGATTATCTATGAGTATGAGCGGATGGGCTGCGTGTTTAGCCGTCTGGCCGACGGCCGTATCGCCCAGCGTCGTTTTGGCGGCCACAGTATGCCCCGCGCCAACTACGCCGCCGACTATACCGGCCATGTGCTGCTGCACACCATCCACGAACAGGCGCTCAAGCAAGGCGTCACCTTCTACAGCGAATGGTACTGCCTGGACCTGGTGGTGGAAGACAACGTGTGCCGGGGGCTGGTGGCGCTGGATGTGGTCAGCGGCAGGCTCCATTTGATGCGGGCCAAGGCGGTGGTGTTTGCCACGGGGGGCTACGGCCGTGCCTGGAAAATTACCTCCAACGCCACCGCCAATACCGGGGACGGCGTGGCCATTGCCTACAATGCCGGTGTGCCCCTGATGGACATGGAGTTTGTGCAGTTCCACCCCACCGGGCTGTATGGCAAGGGCATCTTGATGAGCGAAGCATGTCGCGGCGAAGGCGGCTATCTGCGCAACAAAAGCGGCGAACGGTTCATGGAGCGGTACGCGCCGGACAAGATGGAGTTAGCGCCGCGTGACCTGGTGAGCCGTTCCGAACAGACGGAGATTGAAGAAGGGCGCGGCGTGGGCGCTGATGGGCAGGGTGTCTTTCTCGACCTGACCCACCTGGGCGCGGAAAAAATTATGAAGCGGCTGCCGCAGGTGCATGAACTGGCGCTGGATTTTACCGGCGTGGATATTATTGAAGCGCCGGTGCCGATTCAACCAACCGCCCATTACAGCATGGGCGGCATTCCCACCGACGCCCGCTGCCAGGTGTTGGCCGACGCGGCGAATACACCGGTGGTGGGATTTTATGCGGCGGGGGAATGTGCCTGTGTGAGTGTGCATGGCGCAAACCGGTTGGGCACCAACAGCCTGTTGGATGCCTCGGTGTTTGGGCGGCAGGCGGGCACGGCCGTGGCCGAATTTGTCCTGGGTGGCGCGCCCTTGCCGCCGGTGGATGGTGATCCGGTGGGGCGGAATCGGGCGCGGATTGAACGGTATGTAAACGGCCGTAGCCCCCACAACCCGCAGCCCGTCGCCCCCATCGCTGCCACACTCAAAGAGACGATGACCAAAAACGTGGGTGTTTTCCGCGAACAGGCGCGGTTGCAGGCGGCGCTGCACACCATTAAAGAACTGCAAGACCGCTTTGCCGATGTGCAAATTATGGACAAAGGCACGCGCTTTAACACCGACCTGCTGGCGGCGCTGGAAACGGAACATCTGCTCACCTTCAGCGAAGTCATTGTGGTCAGCGCCCTGGCCCGCACCGAAAGCCGGGGCGCCCATTACCGCACGGATTACAACAAACGGGACGACGAGAGGTGGCTCAAACACACGCTGGCCCACAAAGACGGGCCAAATGCGCCCCGCCTCAGCTACAAAGATGTCACCATTTTTTATGACCGCTTTCCGCCGCAGGAAAGAAAGTATTAAGGGATGATACAGACCTGACAGGTTTGCGAAACCTGTCAGGTCTTCAGAGGGGAAGTTGGCTGTGGCTAAAAATGGACAAACGCAAAATGTGACGATTCGGGTGCAGCGGTTTAATCCTGACGTGGACAAAAAACCGTATCTGGCGTCGTATGAAATTGAGGCGACGGCGGACACAACGCTGCTAGATGCGCTGGAACAGATCAAGGCGACGCTTGATGGCAGCCTGACGTTTCGCCGCTCGTGCCGCCATGCCATTTGCGGCAGTTGCGCCATGAACGTCAACGGCCGTAACATGCTGGTGTGCAACCGGCGGGTGAATGCGCTGCTGGATAGGCGGGGGCGGGTGACGATACGGCCGTTGCCCTATCTGCCCATCATCAAAGACCTGGTGGTAGACCGCACGTCGTTCTGGGAACAATATCTGCGTGTTAAACCCTGGCTGATTCCACCGGAAAACGGCGCTGCGCCCGCCGGCGAATACCGCGTGCTGCCCGCAGAAGTGGAGGCGCTGAAAATGGCCGAGACCTGCATCATGTGTGGCGCGTGTTACTCCGCCTGCCAGGTCGTGGCTATGAACAAGCAATATATTGGCCCCCATGCACTGCTCAAGGCGTTCCTGCGCGTGTTAGACCCCCGTGACGCGGCTCCGGCCGAACGGCTGGAAATTGTGGGCGGCGACGATGGCGTTTTTCGCTGCCACACCATTTTTAACTGCATTGACGCCTGCCCCAAGGGGCTAGACCCCACATTTGCCATTGAAACGCTGCGCAAACTGGCGCAAAAGCGGCTGGCCTTCGCCGCCGAACGGCAGGAACGGCAGAAAGGTTTATAGGTATGTATAAAACAACCGGCTTCGTCAGTTTTCTCTTCCGGCGGGTGTCTGGCATGGCGCTGGTATTTTACCTGTTCATGCACATCTGGGTGATCGGTTCGGCAACGGGCGGCGCGGAAGCGTTTGATGCGCGCATGGCCACGGTGCAGGCGCCGCTGTTTCGTTTGTTAGAGGTGGCATTGTTAACGGCCGTTGTTTACCACGGCTTCGACGGCATCCGGCTGCTCATCGTCCACTGGTTTAAGGTGACGGAGTACCGCAAGAGCCTGTTTTACGCCATGTTTGTGCTGTTCATCCTGGTCTCCATCGTAGGCGGCGTGCCCCTTTTGCTCTTTGCCCTGGAGGGAAATTAACCATGCGCGTGTTTGTGATGCAGCGGTTGACGGCCGTTGCCCTCGTCCTCTTCTTAACCTTGCACATGATCGTGGTGCATTACCCCCCCGGCCATCTGGACTTTAGCCGGGTGATGGAGCGGCTGGCAAACCCGGTGTGGAAAGTGATAGACATCCTCTTTTTGTTGGCGGTGCTTATTCACGCCCTCACCGGGGCGTATGCGGTGCTGATGGATGTGGAGCGCGTCACGCCATTCAAACGGGTGCTGGTGGGCACGGCCGTGTTGCTGGGCCTGGTTGCCTTCGTCTACGGTACCGCCACCATTCTCGCCTTTACCTATTGAGAGTGGCAAGTGGCAAGTGATTACCTGCAACCTCAGCAATTCTCAGTTTGGCAAAACCCGGCGATTAAAATCGCGGCAACAGAAAGCAAAGTCGGCCTTCGCCGACTATTTCCAGCCAACGAAGGTCGGCTTTGCCTTCTGTTGGTGCAGATTTATCTGCCGTCGCTAATCAAACTAAGAATTGCTGCTGCCACCTGCCACCTGCCACCTACCACCTGCCACCCTCACTCCCCCACCGGCCGCACCTGCCCACGAATATCGCCAAAATAGGTCTGCGCCCTGGTGTGCAGGTTGAAATAAAGTTCCCCCTGCCGGGCGATATTTTCCATCCCGGCAATCGTTTTCACTTCCCCCGGTACACCGGGCACAATGGGGCAGCCGAGCGTATACCCACCAATCAGCCCATGTTGGGATGCCAATACCATTTCAATATCCTCGTTGGTCAGCACCACCGAAAAGAGGCCATCGGCCAGGTTTTCTTGCATGTCCCCGGCGTGGGCAAAATCAATCAGGATGGGGCCAAGTTGGTCCGGCTTGCCACAATGAATGTGGAACATAATCACGTCTTCGGGATTGACGTTTTCAAGCTGCACATCCACGTATACTTTGCTGAGATCATGGGTAAAACGCAGCATTCCATGACCGTGAGAAAGCCGTTCGCTGCGCAGCAGGGATGGCTCGGTGGAGCGGAATTGTTGGGGGATGAGAGCAGGCGTGTCTTTCTCCTCGCCCGGTTCCTGGTGTGGGCTGAGAAACGCCTGGAACACCGAGCCAATCTCCTGCCCCTGGGCAGGATTGAGCGTGGCCGGTTCTGGCGCGGTAACGGATGCCGGGTTTTGATGCGCAGTGGCGTGTGGGGTCGCGTTGGCATTAAGCGCCGACGAAACGGCCGTGACCTGGCCTGGCGCCGGTATGGGCGTGGCGCTTTCCTGCTGCCGGCAGGCTGCCAGGCAGATACCACTGAGCAAAAAAGCAGTAATGAAAAGACGTTTGATCATGGGAACCACCTTGAAAGAGAGAAGTTATTGCCGGGTTGCCGGAGTAAACTGGATTCTAACAAAGTCAGTGGGGACAATCTATAGATGGTACGGCCGTGAGTATAGTAATTCCGTACCCCTTCCACCCATACGCCATGCTGTATCAATCGAAATGCCAGATTTATCCAGCTCCGCAGACCAAATTTCGATTTACTGTATAATGAAGGGGACAATGCCTGGCTGGAAACTAGCGGCTGATTGACTATTGGGCCAGGAAATCAGAATATGAGGAAGAGTATCTGATGGCTACCAAAACAATTCAGGTAACACCGGAAGAAGTGATCATCCCTTTAACCTATTTTCCCCACGCCAGTGAATTAGAATTGGTGGTCACAGAGGACACGGCCGTTGTCCGCGCCAAGACAATCACCCCCGGGCTGCACCGGGATAAACGCCAGGCCGAAATGCTAGAGCAAACGGCCGTTTTCAAAGCCCAGTACATGCAGTTGCTCCAGGTGTACCCCGGAGAGTATGTGGCTTTTCACCAGGGCAAACTGGTAGACCATGATCCCGATCATACCCAATTGGTACGTCGTATCCAGAAGCAATATGCGGGTCAAATTGTCCTCATTCGCCAGGTTAGGGAACAATCAGAGGGGCCTCTCCGCCTTGGCTCACCCCGTCTCGTTCGTTGACCATGAATCTTCAGACCTTCGACTACAACCGTGCTTACTTCCCTGCTGCTCCATTTATGGAAGTGGAAATAAACAACTACAATGCGGACGCGAAGCCCATCACCATCAGCGCCCAAATTGATTCCGGCGCAGATGCGACAATGATACCCATTTCGGTTTTAGAAGAAGTAGGGGCCCTATTTGAAGCCACGCGCCTGGCCGTTGACTTTTCTGGGCAAAGACATCATGTTGACCTATATGCAGCGTCTATTAACCTGGCAGGACAAACCTTCTACTTGAGCGTCATTGCCCAAGAAAACGCAAGCGAAGGAATCATTGGCCGGGATATTTTGAATGATCTGGTGGTGACTTTGAACGGTCCGGCCCATGTTACAGAAATTCCTGTAGAAAACGGCCGTGACCACTGAAACATTTGCTTATAGGAGCGAAACAACATGGAAGCCCGCAATCGTAAATTGAGCGAATGGTATGGCAAAATCCAGCGAGGAGAAATTAAACTACCCCGCTTTCAACGCTACGAAGCCTGGGATCGCCAACGCATCGGCAGCCTCATAGAAACCATTATCCACGACCTGCCCCTTGGCATCACCCTGATTTTGGAAGTTGGCGACGAAGAGAAATTTGTTTCCCGGCATCTGGCAACTGCGCCTGAACTAGACGGCCGTGTCTACGAACACCTGCTGGATGGACAACAACGGTTGACTGCCCTCTGGCGTGTATTCCACAATAATTACGACTTCGAGACATACTTCGTCTACATTCACGAGTTTGACAATTACGAATTTGACGAAGAACGGGACGATTTAACTATTTATTGGCGCAGCCGTTATTTCAAGAAAAACGGTGAAAAATACCCCCTATGGTGTGATGACCCTCCCCAGGTTTTGCAGCGCGGTCTGATTCCCGCTCACCTGCTCCGCCCCGAAGATATTCAACAAGAGATTGACAGTTGGATCAAGCAGGCGATGGCACCCCTGGAACCAATGGAGGGCGGCAGAGAAGAATTACAGCACTTCTACGATTTTCAGAGAAGGGTCAGTGACAAAATCAGAGATTTACGTTCCATCATTGCCAACTATAATTTGCCCTTCCTGGCCCTGCCATCACGAACTGATAAATCAACAGCTTTGACGGTGTTCATCAACATGAACACCAATAGTAAACCTCTCTCAACCTATGACATCATCGTGGCCGAAGTAGAAAACGTCATGGGCAAATCACTGCATGATTTAGAAGGCGAACTGAATCAACGCTACCCTGACGTCGCCCGCTATGCCGCCCTTTCTGCCCAAATCCTTACCACCTCCTCCCTGTTACAAGGCTACCTGCCCAACCAACGTGGAGCCTGGGATATGAACAAACGCAAGATGGTAGAACAATGGTCAACAATGGCCCACAGCCTGGACCGCATGGCTAAGTTTCTCAGGAGCGAGGGCATCTATGATGAACAAAGATTGCCTACCAACGCTGTATTGGCCGTTATTGCCACCCTGTATGCCGACATTCCCGAATCAGGTGACAAAAGAGGTCAAGACGAACTCCTGCTAAAAAGATACCTGTGGCATGCCTTTTTCACAGACCGCTATGAAAACTCGGCCGCCACCCACGCTTTTGCCGACTATAATCGGTTGCGGGCCATCATTAGCGGTGAAACCAGACCCGACGGCTCTCCATACGGCCTGACCGATGTTCCTATCTTTGCCGACCACGCACTTGCTGAAGCCGAAGAATTAGTCACAGTGGAATGGCCGAAACGGACTACCATTCGTGGGCGTGGCATTTTAGCCATCGCCTGTCGCCTGGGAGCTTTAGACTTTTCCACTGGAGAACGGCTAGATTTGAATAATATCGGCCAACGGCAATACCATCATATCTTTCCTGACGCCCTGCTGAAAGAAGCTGATGTCAACAGTTTCTTAGCTCTAAACTGTGCCCTCATTAGTGACAAAACAAACATCGCTATTGGACGCAAAGACCCACTGCATTACTTAACAGACCGCTATCAATGGACATCTGAGGCTATTGTAAAAGAGCGGCTGCAATCTCATCTGATTCCCATTGACGAGTTAGCCAATGGTGGTTATGACAGTTTGGGCGCAAACGAGAAAAGCAACAAGATCAGGAATGACTTTGCCCTGTTCCTAAAACGACGTGCCGAGTTAGTGGTAACGGCCGTTAAACTTCTGGCAGATGGACGACAACTAAACGCCCAAGAGATTTACGGCAGTTAATTTATGAGTACAATGGCCGTAACCCTCTCCATATTCGCCAACCTGTTCGCTTCCGTCGCCGAGGAAATGGGGGTGACGCTGGAGCGCGCCGCTTACAGCCCCAACATCAAAGAGCGGCTCGATTTTAGCTGTGCGCTGTTTTTGGGCGACGGCCGTCTGCTGGCTCAGGCCGCCCATATCCCCGTCCACCTGGGGGCCATGCCCGCCTCCGTCCAGGCGGCCATTACCCACTGCGCCCCCTTCACCCCCGGCGACGTGGTCATCGTCAACGACCCTTATCAGGGGGGGAATCATTTGCCGGATATTACGCTCGTCTCGCCCGTTTTTGTCGGTAATCAATCAATCGATCACCGATTACCGATTACCGATTACCGATCACCCGATTTTTTCGTCGCCAGCCGCGCCCACCACGCCGACGTCGGCGGCATGTCCCCCGGCTCCATGCCCCTCTCCACCGAGATTTACCAGGAAGGGATCATCATTCCGCCGATCAAGTTGGTGGAGGGGGGGCGGCGGAACACGGCCGTGTGGCAGCTTATCCTGCGCAACGTCCGTACTCCCGCCGAGCGAGACGGCGACCTGGCGGCGCAGTTGGCCGCCCACGCCACCGGCGAGAAGCGGCTGCAAGAAATTGTGGCTCGCTACGGGCTGGCGGAAGCGCAGACCCACGCCGCCGCCCTCGTTGACTACGCGCAGATATTGACCGAGGCGGCCATTGAACAGATTCCTGACGGCCGTTACACCTACACCGATTACCTGGATGACGACGGCCAACCGGGCAGCGCGCCTATTCCCATCACAGCCACGATCACCGTGCAAGGCAGCCAGATGGTGGTGGATTTTGCGGGGACGGCAACGGCCGTGCGCGGCAACCTGAACGCCGTGCCCGCCATTGCCGTCTCGTCGGTGGCCTACTGTGTGCGTTGCGCGGCGCTGGCCCTGCTGCAAACCGATCTGCCCATGAACCAGGGCGCGTTTGCCCCCGTGCAGGTCATCATCCCCCCCGGTTCCCTGCTCGATCCCCACCCGCCGCACGCGGTGGCCGCCGGCAACGTGGAAACCTCGCAGCGCATTACGGACGTGGTGTTAGGCGCACTGGCGCTGGCCCTACCCGGCCTCGTGCCCGCCGCCAGCCAGGGCACCATGAACAATGTGACGTTTGGGGGGAAGGGGCAGGTGGCAGGTGGCAAGTCGCAGGTGGCAAACCAATCTCCTGATCTCCCAATCTCCCAATCTCCCCACACCCACTTCGCCTACTACGAAACAATTGGCGGCGGGGCAGGGGCGGGACCGGGAGCGGATGGCGGCAGTGGGCTGCATGTGCATATGAGCAATACGCTGAATACACCGGTGGAGGCGTTGGAGTATCAGTTTCCGCTGCGGGTGGAGGAATATGCACTAAGAGAGGGGTCGGGCGGACACGGCCGTTACCGGGGCGGCGATGGATTGATTCGCAGTTTTCGTTTCCTCGTGCCTGTGACCGTCACCGTCACCAGCGAGCGGCGGACGTTGGCTCCCTATGGCCTGCAAGGCGGCAAACCAGGGCAGACTGGCCGGAACACCCTTATCCACGAAGGGCAGGAAATCCCCTTGCCCGGCAAGTTCACCCGGCAGTTGGACGCCGATGACGTGCTGCGCATTGAGACGCCTGGCGGCGGCGGATGGGGTGTGAAATGATCAAAAATGGAATTCCATCAGTGTCATTCGTTTTTCGCCATGACGACAGCGGATATAGAAATGAACGGATTCCTCTCTGGAAATTTATCCGCTTTTTTCACCATCCGTTGTAGTCTTAAGGGAGCTATCGCCCATGAATGAATTCATAGGCTGATACAAGAAACGTGCTGCTGAACCTTAACTTTTTAATTCGGTAATAAGCACCTGTCATTCCGAGCGAAGTCTTCGGAGCGAGGAATCCCGTTCTTGCACCAGTGGGAGGGATTCCTCCTCGAAGACTCGTCGGAATGACTCGTGGAATGGTTAGGTTTATTACCGAATCATTTTTTTTAACTTTCATTAGCGGGTTTTTCATAGTAGACGCCGATTTCCAATCGGCGGCGGTGACACGATGGGCACCCAATTGGCTATGCGCAGATTTTCCACGCGGCTGCTGGCCGCTTTTTTGTTGTTGATTGTGCTGACCACACTGAGCACCAGCCTGCCCGCTTACTGGCTGGCGCGCCGCCAGTTGCAGCAGCAGGCGTGGCAAAATGTGGCCAACGCACAGCAGGCCACCCACTCACTGCTGCAAGCGGAGCAGATGCGGCTGGCCGACCTGGCGCAGCTTTTTAGCGAACGGCCGACGTTGCAGCAGTTGGTACGCACCCAGGCCCTGGACGAACTGGCCCCTTATTTGCAAGATTTTCAACGACAAAGCGACCTGGACGTGTTGCTTTTTTGCCAGGACGGCCGTTTGCTGGCGGGTGATGGGGCATTGACGGCCGTATGTAGCACCACCCTACCCGGCGATTTTGCCCTGCTCAACGGCCAACCGGCCATCCTGGCCAGCCGGCCGGTGACAGATACCACCAGCCAACAACCATTGGGTGTCACCGTCGTCGGGCGCTGGTTGGATGCAATCGCGCTCAACCAGCTTGCAGAAAGCACCGGGGTGGCGCACACCATCGTGGCCGCAGACGGCCGTCGCCTCAGCAGCAGTCTGGCGGCGGTGGACGTTGTTGCTTTTACCGCGCCGGGTCAGTCCGCCCTGAGCCAGGCCGATGCCCTGGCAGCCCATCAACCGCAAATGACACAAAACGGCGACGCCTATTTTGTCGCTTACATCCCGCTGCCGGGCGGCGGCGCGCTGCCGACTGGCGGCGAGCAGGTTGTCTTTTTTAGCGAGGTGGCGCTGCCGATCAACGATCTGGTTACAACCGAGCGGCAGGCGTTGGCGGCGCTGGCGGCCAGCACGGCCGTGGTGGTGCTGCTGGCCGGACTGCTGGGAAGCTGGTACGTGCGCCAATTGATAGCCCCCTTGCAAAAACTGACGGCGGCGGCCGAACAGATCAGCCAGGGGGATTTGCTGGCGCCCATTCCCCTGATCTCCTCCCCGGCGGAAATCAGCACATTGGCCTCGGCGCTACACAAAAGCCAGGAGTTGATGCTGCATTCGCTGGAAGAGCAGTCACAGGCGCGGGAATGGCTGAACACGCTTATTCAATCCATTGTGGAAGGGGTGGTGACTACTCCGTAACAAAAGAGATTTAAAAATCTCTTGAACACTTTATAGAAAGTAGATAAGCTCACCGGTGCTATGAAAAAACAACATGTCACCCTCAGCGA
>JACTMP010000059.1 GCA_014584575.1 Chloroflexota bacterium | reverse complement strand
TATTGGGGTTTGGGTCCTCGCATCTTGTGTCTATCCTCCAAGCCTGCCATTATCTCAAATTTTTATTCTCGGAACATATTTATGCAATCCTGTACTAAGTCAAATGAAGTTTTTTGATGATAGTCCATTCTGGTTCTAATTCGTTAAATTTGACCGATTTTCATGAGTTGAAACTTGCCCTGTTTGAATGAAAAAGTTGAATCTTGGTCAGTTTGTACAAAAATAAGGTGATAGTCTCTCAATTTCTCAATCTCCAATCTCTAATCTCTAATCTCAACATTCCCTAAAGTGAGATCGTCTGCCCCCGTTGCCACCAGCCAACGCTGACCGGTTTGTGGATGGTACAGGCCCAGGCGAACTTCATATGTGCCCGGCGGCAGATTATCTGGGAGGGGGACGGTGTGGCTGTGCAGCAGGGCATCTCCCGGTTGCCAGCCTTCCCAGGCTGCGCCCAGGCCATCCCATTGGGCGGCAATGTTACCCTGGTCGTCCAACAGATGGATGAAGATTTTGACGGGTTGAGGGTCGCCCTTTTGCTGCCAGGCGGTGTTGATGAGAAGGGGCTGGCCGGGCACGGCCGTGCCCACAAAGGCACTCACCAACCCAATCTCACTCCCGTCCAGGCTGAACCGGGCCATCGGCTCAACCGACGGCACAACCAGCGGCGGAATCTGGTAAAAGGCATAGGTCTCCCGTTCCAGGCGCAGCGGCCACGAGGCAACCAGCGCGGCGATGGCCGGGGCAATATCTGTATCCTGCGCCAACACCAACCAGCCACGAGGCGAATCAGGCACGAGTACGGCCGTTGCCGGGTCTACCCAACGCGGCGACACGTCATTGCTGTTGAACTGGGCGTAATCGGCCGGGGTGATCTCGTCCAATTGCCGACCGGCCAGCACCACATCCACCGGGCCGCCCGTTGCCGGGACTTCATACAGGAAGATGCTGTAGCCGATTTTGGCGATGGGTTCCCGCGTGCGGAACCAGGCAAACTGGTCATGGTCGGCAAAGTGGACGCCCTGCAAATTGGTGGCGCTGATGGCGTAGATGCCGGGGGCGGGATTGGGGGGGTAGTACGGCCGTGCCGCCGGATTCATCAGACGCGGCGGCCAACTATCCAACCCTTTATAGTTGATGCCATAATACTCTGGCCGCGCTTCGCCAAAATAGCTTAACCACACCTCGTCTACATCATTTCCCTCCATCCACTGCTTCAACCCGTTCAAATCCTGTCCCCAATCACTGTTGCTATCCACCAGATAGCGCCAGCCATTGTCCGGCCCGCCCGCCAGCAGATTGAAATAGCTCAGGAAATGGGGATGAATCCAGAGGGCGATGAGGCTGAGCAGGGTGAGGGTGATGAAGAAGGTGATGCGTGATGGGTGATGCGTGATCCGTGATGCGTGGTCGGGAATCGAACGGGGGGCGGCGGCGAAGGCGTGGGCGATGAACACGGCCGTGAAAGGCAGCACCGGCAGCAAATGGCGATAACCTAAATTGATCTCGCTGGTGAGGGCAATGGCAAAGTAGCCAACGGCGGGGATGAGCAGGGCGGCGTCGTTGAAGAGGGGGTGAGCAGTAATCGGTGATCGGTAATCGGTAATCGGTAATCGGACTTCGGACTTCGGGCTTCGGACTTGATTTACATAATAAACCAGGCGCAGGGTGACGGCCGTGAACAGCAAGACCAGAATCGGTAACGGCGTTTTGAACAAGAAGGCCACCGGGAAGTAATACCACCAGCCGGTGCTGCTATATTGCCCCATCAGAAACGAGGGAGTTTCCACTTGCAGCCGCCCGCCAATATCCAAAAGCTGCTCGATATGGTGGGATAGTGGCACGGTCAGCCCGGCTAATTGGGAAAGAGTGGGTAAATTGGCGGGTAATGTGCCCACCTGAAAACCATACGCCGCCCACAACGTCAGAAAAGCGGCCAGGGGATAAAGCAAAACAAAGTTAACGAGGATGCGCCAGGGGAACGGACGATTGGCTTGCCGGGCAGACCGCCACTGAGCCAATAACCCGGCCACAATCACCACCAAAAACAGGGGCACAAACAACCCGGCGGTAAACTTGGTGTTTTGCAGCAGACCAAAACCAATCCCGGCCAAAAGTGCGTTCAGGATGGAAGGTTGTACCCAATACCGCCACAAGGTAAACCCGGCCAACGCTGCGCCCAACGCCAGCCCCAAATCGGTGGTGGCTAGCTGGGCGTTAGCCAGAATATTGGGGTCCAGGGCAATCAACGTCAGCGCCAGTAATCCGGCCCAGCAGCGGCGTGTCATTTGCCACGCCCAACGCCCAACCAGCGCCGCCAGCAACATCGCCAGCCAGATAGTGGGCAGCCGCGCCAGAAACATGACGTGGGTCACGTCATTGCCGATCTCCCATAAAAACAGTTCGGCCGGGCGATGAAAGCCGGTTTCCTGCCAGGAAGGATCAGTGGTGGGTAAGTTGACGGTTTCGTCACCGGTCAGCAGCGCGGCGTTCAGGGCGTTCAACCCCAGCGGATGCCCCACACGGATATGCCGGTTTTCACCGCGCACATACGCCAGACCGCGCACAATAAAACCTTGCTCATCAAATGTGGGACCAAGTGAGGCCATGCCGGTGAGGGCCAGGGCAAACATGAAGAGGAGCACGGCCGTGCCCCACCAGAGCGGCTGCCCCCAGAAATGAAACCCTTTCATGGTGGGAGAGGGGTGAAGAGGGTATTGAGTAAATGGGTAATTGTGCAATTACCCATTTACTCAATTTACTTAATTATCTAATTATCCAACGGCGTCACTTTAATATACTCAAAGCGTCCGGTGGAATTGCTGTACTCATCTGTTGAGGCAAAAACGCCAAAATAGGGACTGTTGATCCAGTTCAGCGCGCCGGGATCATTGTTTGTATTGTAAACAAAGCGCTGGTCGTTATTGACAAAGAACCTGATTTCGGTCTGCCGTACTTCCACGCGATAATCGTTCCAACTGCTGGCATTGATGTTTAACTCAACGATATTGTTTTCATCAATATCACCCAACCGCTTCAGTGGGCTGCCACCACAGTTCGGGCACCAGACCAGTTCATCCACCCGTTCCCACAGCAGGCGCATATTCGTATCGCTGTACCAGATCAGATTGGTGGTATAAAAGTGGTTGAAGCAGTTGGTATGGGCATACAAACCCAGGTAGGTTGACCAATCCGGGCACGCCTGGCCGTTCCAGTCGCCTCCAAAAACAACGCCATGTGATACCAGGTTACCCAGGTTAGCGGGCAGGGAACGGAACTCAATGGAATAAGGCACCGATGGCGCCGGCTTCATGGGGCTGGCAATGGCCCATTCCCAGGAATCCTCCACGCGCAGGATAAGCCAACGGTCGCTTCCCGGCCATTCGTAGAAGACATCAATTTCCTCCAAAAACGTCAGGCGGCGCAGCCCTTCTTTGAGGGTGGGGCCAGACCAGCCGGTTTGATTATCGTTAAACTCATCGTAGTAAGCGCCCACAACCCGGACAACATTAGACCAGGGGCCAGACTGCCCCCCACCTAAAGCGCGGATGCGGTAGAAATAGACATTGTTGGGTGACGCCTGATGGGTATTGATCAATTGGGTGTTGACATTACCCAAAGAGATGGTGTTGACGCCGGTGGCAAAGGTGGAGTCTTGGGACTCCTGAAGTTCATAGCCGCTCAGGTAGGGGTAAGCGTCCAGCGTCCAGTTCATTTGCCAATGATTAGAACTATTGGGGCGGGTGGCCGAGAGGACGGGCGCGCCGGTTGGCGGCGGCACCGGTTTGCTGATGATGGGTAAATAGATGACGCTGTCCTGTACCAATGTGGTCAGGGTGATGGCGGCGGTAGTGGTGATGTTGCCTTGTGAGGTGGCGGTGATCACGGCCGTGTCGCTTTGCCCCTCATTGGCCGAAGGGGGGATATCTACGTCTACATGAATGTGGGCGCCCGAACCGGCCGTCAAAGTGACAACGGTAGCGGAGAGGTGGGTATCCCAATCCGCCGTAAACGTAAGGTCATAGGTGTCCGTAATGTCGCCGGTATTGCTGAGGACCAGCATATAGGTGATCGTATTACCCGCATAGCCAATGCCCATGGTTTCACCTTCCCAGGCCACGCCGTAGGTGGGTTCACCGACCGGGGCCTGGATGGTATGCCCGGCAATGTAGGCCGCCAGCGCCTCGTCAAACGAAACGGTGGGGGTGACAACCTGGGCCAGTGAGCGTGTTTGGGGAGAGTGGCTGCCGTTATCGGCGGCAACGGCCGTGACCAATGCCTGCACCAACAATACCAAAAGCCCCAGTGCGGCAACGGCCGTTACCGTCACCACCAGTCGTCTCTCTTTTTGAACCTGTAAATCTTGCATATCCTTATCCTTTACCTCCATAAATCTTTTCTGATAGGTGTTAGAGAAGATGAAAGTCCATCTCTGATCTCCAAATTCCCAAAACGCAGGGATCATATCTATACTCTTACTCTTCGTCAAAACGCAGGTCAGAGACCAGCGTCAGCACATCGGCCGGCTGGCCTGTGTGTGTTAACCGTTGTCCGCCGGGAAGGGTATAAAGGCCAATTTGTAAGGCGAACGGGCCGCCAGCATCGGGAACCGTCAGGGGGTGCAGTTGGATAAACACATCACCCGGTTGTAAGGTAGCAGACGCCGCATCCAGGCCATCGTATTGGGCCACAATCTGCCCCTGTTCATTGAGCAAATGGGTGAATGTCATCAGGTGTGGCGGCAACGGCTGGTTCACCCGCCAGCGTGTCACCAGGTACATCGTTTGCCCGCCATCCGGGGGGCGTATCTCATATCCCTCTAAGGTTATCATGTCGCCAAACGTGATCGGTTCGGGCAACAAAGGCAGCGAGGGAACAGGCGGAACGGGATACACGGCAAAAGCAGGCACATTCTGGCTGCGATAGAGCGGCGTGTCTGGCAATTGCAGCAGTTGGTGGAGCAGCGGCGACAAAGGCGCAAATTCGGGCACGTAGAGACGGCCGTGCCCCTCCCCGGCAAACACCATCGCCCCGGCTGCCCCTGGCCCGGCCTGAATCCAGCGGGCATCGGTGGGCGGCACGGCCGTCCGCTGCCAGGACTCGGCGTCAATCGGCTCAAAAAACGGGTCGGCAATAATGATAACACCCGCCGGTTGGGTTTTCTCAAAACGGGCAATGTCCAGTAAAACGGCCTGGTAATGGTTCAGGCGCGTCTCAACCGCCTGCGGCCACTGGGCGAACCCATCGCGTACCGTGCGCGCTACGTTGAGCAGCAGGACGAACAGCAGGCAGAGGGTAATCGGTAATCGGTAAGCGGTAAGCGGGTGTTGTTTACTGATGACCGATAACCGATTACCGATTACCGAAACGGCCACGCCGATCACCACAAACACGGCGGGCAAGGCACCGATCAGGCGGATGGTGCTGGGGGCTTGCGGCGTCAGGGCGCTGGGCAGCAGCCCCACCAGCAGCCAGGTAAGCAGCAGGGCATAGGGAAAGAGGCGGATGCGCCAGATGGCGACGAGCAGCCCGGCGTAAAACAACACGGCCGTCAGCCAGTCAAACAACGGCCGTCCCGGTAGGCCATAGGTGCCACGCGGGTCGCCAGTGAAGCTGAAGACGCCCGCCGTCGCCAGCGCCGCCGCCAGAATGGGCTGCGCGTCTCCCTGGCGCAGCGCGTCCAGCGGCCCACCCAGTTGATCTACCCGCTGCAACAAGGAGGGATCGGCCCACCAGGTGAGATAGAGAGGGAGGGCTACCAACACGGCCGTGCCCAAGACAACTGCGCCGCTTTTTAACGTGTGTCGCCATTGCTGCCGCTGTGTGATGAGCAGCACGGCCGTCAGCAGCAACGGCCACAGCAGCATCACCTGGGCGGCGGTGTAGGTGTACAGACTCAACCCCAACAGCAGCCCGGCCAGCCAGGGGCGCCTGGGCCAGAACCAGGCCACCGCCACCAGGAACAGCGGCTCCATGATGGGGCGAATCCCCACCCGGCTAAAAATAACCGGCCACCAGGAGACGGCCAGACCCAATCCGGCAGTCACGGCCGTGACCAGCCCAAATTCTCGTTTTGCCCAGCGCATGGTCGCCGCCACCAGCAGCATCCCCAAAAAGACAGAAGCCAGCCGCGCCTGCAAATAGTTCTCACCCAGCGCCAGGTAAAAAGGGATGCCCCAATAGTGATACAGCGGCTCATGCCCGTATCCCTCGCGGAAAAAAAGGGCATGGTTGCCTGCCAGGATAAAAGCGGGCATCCCGGCGTCCAATACCTCGTCCTGAGACAGTCCCGGCGGCACATCCCGCAGCAGCGCCAGCCGGAAGGCTGCCGCCAGCAGCAAAATGCTCACCAAAAGCCACCGTTCCTTCTGCCGTTTTGTCATGTTATGTTGAAGAGGTCATTGAGTAATTGTGTAATTAGGCAATTACTCAATGACCCTGTAAATCCATATCGAATACCCCACCCGGTCATCCGCTTCACGCGCCCGGAACCAGGGGTAAACATGCCGGTGTTCCCAATGGGATTCCCACAGGCTGCTGGCGCTGATGGCATAAACGCCCGGTTCCGGCTGCGCCGGATCAAACGGCGGCGAACTCCACAGCGAATAAAATTCGGGACGGGGGAAGCCGGGCATTGGTTCATATTGCAACCCGTAGTAAGTGGGCACGGCCGTGCCAAACCAGCCCAGCTTTACCGAATCCACCTCGTTTTCAGCCATCCATAGTTGCAGCCGCCGCAAATCCTGCCCCCAATCCACGTTGCTGTCTGATAATAAACGCGGCCCGTTGTCCGGCCCGCCTGCGGCCACATTAAAAAAGCTGAGGTAGTGGGGGTGGATGGCGAGGGTTTCCAGGAAGAGCAGCAGGGGAAGGGCGAAGAGCGTAATCCGTAATCCGTGAACCGTGAACCGTGATCGGTAATCGGTAATCGGTAATCGGTAATCGGTGTTCCTTTTTCTCTGCAACCTGACACTTGACCCCTGATCACCTGACACTTGAACACCTGACACTATTCCACTAATCAACACCAGCAGCAGCGGCAGCATGGGCAGGAGGTGGCGGTAGCCGATGTTGACGCCGCTCCACATGCTCAGAGCGAAGTAGTAAAGGGCGGGGATGAGCAGATAGAGCGCCTGCCGCCGGGTCTGCGGCCGCCAGAGCAGGAGGATGGCGGTGATGGGCAGAGCAATGAGGATGATCAGTGGCGTCTTGACCAGGAAGGCGATGGGGAAATAGAGCAAGAAGCCCTGGTCGGAGAATTCACCTAACAGGAAAGCGGCGCGCCCGCCCCGGCTGACGTTGAGGATTTGATCCAGCCCAGCCCAGAAGGTGGGCATGGGGCCGCTGGCGCTGTTCAAAAATTGCAGTGTTTCGGACGGGAAACGGAATGGCCCCCATTCAAAACCGAAGATGGCCCAGGCGACGAGCAGGGCGAGTAGCACGGCCGTACCCAACTGCCCCACCCGCCGCCCGGCGATTTGCCAATAGGGGCCGGGTGGAGACGGATAAAGCGGTAACACGGCCAACAGGCCCAATATGGGCAAAAAGCCCAAGGTGGAGAGTTTGCTGCCAAAGGCCAGCCCCAGAGCCACAGCGGCCCATAACCAGCGTCGCCAGCGCCACACGGCCGTTTGCCACAATCGCCACCACAGGTAAATGGATAAAAAGCTAAATAGCGCCCCGCCCAGATCGGTGGTGATGAGACGGCCGTGCGCCAGGATATTTGGCTCAAACAGCAGCAAAAACAACGCCAGCAGCCCGGCGCTGCCGCCCCACAGTTCACGAGCAAAGTGGAAGCCCACCAGCGCCAGCCCCATCGTCAGAAACACCACCGGCAGCCGCCCCAGAAAAATCATGCGCGTCACGTCATGGTTAGCCTGCCAGAGAAACTGCTCGGCAAAGACGTACCAGTAGGTGTCCGGCGGCGACATTTCCGACCAACTGGGGTGGTCAAAGGGGACCACCACATCAGGCAGGGTCAGCAGCGGCAGGGCGCTGAGGCTGTTGATCAGCGGTGGGTGTTCCAAACTGAGGCGCGAGTCACCGCCGGAGCGCAAAAAGGCGATACCCCGCGCCAGGTGGTTCTGTTCATCCATGGTCGGGCTGTCCCACACCATGCTGTTGAGCGCCAGCCAGAAAAAAAGGAGGAAGAGGGGGGTAGCCTTCCAGACAGCCGGTATATTGCGCCACTTGTGCATAGGGCGCGGATTATATGACAGGGTGGCAGGGTGACAAGGTGACAGGGCGAGGGGGTGAGGTTAGAATGACGCCTTTGTTACCGATTACCGAATGACCGATTACTGACTTATGCGCAAACATGCAGGCACTCTCATCAAACTGGGCGTCACGGCCGTGGCTCTGTTGCTCGTTTTCCGGGAAGTGGACGCGCGGGCCATTGTGGCTCAGATTGGGCAGGCGCAGTGGGGGTGGGTCTTGTTTGCCTTCATCCTGGTGAATGCCAGCGTGGTGCTGCGGGCCTATCGCTGGCGCATTTTGCTGGTGGCATTGGGGGCGGCGGTGCGATTTGGCCGGTTGGTGGAGCTGTATTTTGCCGCCGGATTTTTTAACTCCGTGCTGCCGTCGGGGCTGGCGGGGGATGTGGTGCGAGCAGTGGAGGCGGCGCAAGATGTGCCGGCGGATGTTGCTACCGGGACGGTGATTGTAGACCGGCTGACGGGGCTGCTGGCGCTGTTTATGCTGGCCCTGGTGGCGCTGCCTTTGCGCCCCGCCTATTTCCCCACCACGCTGCTGGCGCAAATTGTGGTGATTTGTGTGATTGGGTTGGTGGGGGGCGTGGTTTTGCTGCAAGGCAGCCTGATGCGGCAGGCGGGGCGTTGGGTTCCGGGAAGGTTACGGCCGTATGGGGGCAAGGTAGAGATGGTGCTGACGGCCGTGTCCGCCTGCGGCTGGCGGGCAATTGGTGGGGCGTTGGCCGTCTCCGTACTGTTTAACCTGATGCAAATTGGCTGGTGGTGGAGCGCCGGGAAAGCACTTGGGTATGATGTGCCTGTGACCGTTTACTTTTACACCACCCCCTTGATGGCGCTGGCGACGTTGATGCCCTCCATTGGTGGCCTGGGGGTGCGCGAAAATCTGGCGATCTTGCTGTTTGCGCCTGCCGGTTTGTCGCCGGATGCGGCCGTTTCCCTCTCCTTACTGGTGTTTGCCCTGGAACGGGGTTCCGGCCTCCTGGGTGCGCCCATCTACATGGCATCTGTGGTACGCCAGAACCGCTCCCGCCACCCGAATTCAACGATTTAGCACACCGTTAAATAAGTAACACTTCAACTGTCATTCCGAGCGGAGTCTTCGGAGCGAGGAATCCCTCTCCTGTACAAAGGGTAGGGATTCCTCGTCGAAGACTCCTCGGAATGACCGGAGAAAGTGGGGATTATTTTGTTAACGCTGAATTTAGCAACGAAAATTTGATAACTTACAGAACTGAGGTTGAAGATTGGCGATTAGAGAGTGCTTCAATCTCCAATCTCTAATCGCCAATCTCCTGTAGGTCATTGACTCCGCATTCCTTAGCACCGGACAGAGAAGAAGCATGGGACACATCCCCCATATCCTGAACACGCCAATGGAGGTATGATAAAAGGCGTTTGGTACTTCTTCACACACGCCCCTGATGTTTCGTGGCAAAATGGCGATCATATCTATCTTATTTAAGGAGGTAAGAAGATTAACTTATGTGGCAAAAATTAACCTTGTTTTTGGTAATTGTATGGACATTGGTGGCTTGTGGCCCGGAGGCAGCCATGACGCCAGAAGAACCAACGGCCGTGTCAGACGGCCGTACCCTGGTTTTGGGCGATATTTCCGATGAGGCAATCGAGACAATCCGGGGCACCCAACCCACTGCCGACTACCTGGCTGCCCAATTAGCCGATATGGGCATTACCGGGGGCACGGTAAAAATCGCGCCTGATCTGGACACAATGGTTCAATGGATGCAGGATGGGGAAGTGGACCTTTATTTTGATAGCCCTTATCCCGTATTGGTCATCAGCGATGAAACCGGAGCAACGCCGATTTTGCGCCGATTTCGTTTTGGCGTACCAGAGTATCACTCCGTCTTTTTTGTGCCCGTTGATAGCGAGATTAACAGCCTGGAGGACC
Source organism: Chloroflexota bacterium (assembly GCA_014584575.1). GTDB lineage: Bacteria > Chloroflexota > Anaerolineae > Promineifilales > Promineifilaceae > CAADGU01. Next base: position 77,568 of record JACTMP010000059.1, on the reverse strand, counting down.
TGAGAGGACGCCTGGTGGCTTTTGAGGAAGCCTTTTCCACGTCCGGTTATATGCTCCCCTTATCCTTTTTAATGGAGCAACAAATGAATCCGGTCTTAAAATCTACGCCGGAAAGTGAGGTAGCGGCGGATGAGGTGGGTTATGTTTTTAGTACGGCCGATAACACGACAGTCCAGTGGGTTGTCAGCGGCGTTGTGCCCGCCGGGGTGGTAGACAATGTCACCTTTTCCCGCTTGCCGGAGGATACACAGGCGCAACTAAAAATTGTAGCCAGAACCGAAGATGTGCCCCGGCAGATGGTGCTGGTGCGCGCCGGTATGGAGGCGGACATGGTTGCCGCCATTCGTGAGGCGCTGATGGGGATGGAGGAATCGGAAGAAGGCCGGGCGGCGTTGGAACTTTTTCAGACGACAGAGTTTGCCGAGTTTGAAGAGGGGGCCGAGATAGAACTGGCACGGATGCGCCAGTTATATGAATTGGTTCAGGTAGAGCAGTAGTAAAATTGGGAGAGTGGCAGACCGGGCGTTTGCCCAGACTCGCACTCTCCCTATGCCTCTCCCTACTAAAGTTATCTCTTTTCTGTTAGAGTATTGGTATGCGTCAACGATACTGGCGGCAACGGCCGTTGGCCCTCAAACTCACCCTCATTATTACGTTCATCATTGTGGTGGTAGTCACGTTTATTACCGCCCTCACCGAACGTCGGGAGCGCCAGAATTTCCAACGTGAATTGGAGCAACAGGCCGATCTGCTGCTGAATACATTGGCCGCCAGCGGCGCTGATTCCTTGTACTTTCTGGAAGCGGATTATCTGGCAGATGTGATGCGAGATTTAGGCGAGTTTCAGGTGGTGACGCACGGCCGTTATTACGACCGCGAAGGCCGGATTGTGGCCGACGCCGTTAACCCTGATACCCGCTTTAACCGGGAGCCAGACCTGTATGGGAAAGTCCTACTGGCCAGGCGCGACTCGATTTTTGATTGGCAAGATGAGCAACTGATTGCCGGGAAGCCGGTGATTGTGGGTATTGAAAAGATTGGCGCTGTCAGCATAGGGTTGCCTACCGCCCCATTAGCCGAGAAGCTCACGGCCGTGCGTCAGCAAGGTCTGGCGGTGGCCTTAGGGGTGGCGCTGTTTGGCGTCGTGCTGGCCCTGGTGCTCAGTCGTTCCATCACCGAACCACTGCAACAAATGATTGCCGCCACCGAACACGTGCGCCAGGGAGATTTAAGCCAGCGGGTACACATTCATTCCGGCGACGAACTGCAAACATTGGGCGAGCATTTTAATAACATGGCCGCCCAATTGGAAGAGACGTTACGCCAGATGGAGCAGGAGATTGACGAGCGTAAACGGGCCCAGGCTGAGTTACTGGCGGCCAAAGAAGCCGCCGAAACGGCCAACCGCGCCAAGAGCGCCTTTCTGGCCAATATGAGCCACGAACTGCGCACGCCTCTCAACGCCATTTTGGGTTTTGCTCAATTGATGGTGCGGCGCAACACTGTGGGGCCTAAAGACCGCAACAACCTGGACATTATTCTGCAAAGCGGCGAACACCTGCTGACGTTGATCAATCAGGTGCTTGATATGTCTAAAATTGAGGCCGGGCGCATGACCTTGCAGGAAAAGCCGTTCAACCTGTATGCCCTGATGGAGGAACTAGAGAGCATGTTTCGGCTGCGGGCCAGGGAAAAACAGGTGGAGTTGGTGATGGACGTGGACCCGGATATGCCGCCCATCATCATTGCCGACGAAACAAAATTGCGGCAAGTGCTGATCAATTTGCTTAACAATGCGTTGAAGTTTACGGTACAGGGCGGGGTGCATTTACAGGTGTGTTATGAGTCGGGCACGGCCGTGTCCACCATCCCTGTTCACCTGTTGCACTTCACCGTGGCCGATACCGGACCAGGCATTGAACCGGATGAACTGGACAAAGTGTTTGAAGCCTTCGTCCGCGCCAAAGCCGGCATCCAATCGAACGAAGGTACCGGCCTGGGTCTCACGCTCAGCCGCCAGTTTGCCCGGCTCATGGGCGGCGACATGACCGTGCGTAACGTCAAGGATGAACCGGGTTATGGCGCGATTTTTGAGTTCACCATTCGCGTCAGGCCGGGTGATGATCCGGCCGAACCAGGTGGAGATAATTCGCTGCGTATTATCGGCCTGGCCCCAGACCAGCCGGAAATACGGGTGCTGATCGTAGACGACAATTGGGAAAACCGGCAGGTATTGGTGCAGTTGTTACGGCCGTTGGGTTTTGCCGTGCAGGAAGCAGTGGATGGCAAAGTGGCCGTAGACGCCTGGCGGCACTGGCAGCCTCATCTAATTTTGATGGACATGCACATGCCGGAAATGGATGGCTACGAAGCCACACGCGCCATCCTGACCCAGGCAGACGGCCAGGAACCGGTCATTATTGCCATTACCGCCAGCGCCTTTAGCCATGAACGCGAGGCGATCTTGAGCGCCGGCTGCCGCGATTTTATCCGTAAACCGGTGCGGACGGGGTATATTTTAGAAGTCATCCAAAAGCACCTGGCCGTGCAATATCTCTACGCCGAGGCAACAGAGATGGCGACGGCCGTACCCTCCACCACCGGCGCGAACGGCGCCGAAGCCAAAGACGCGGGGCCGCTGCCACCCGCACTACTGGCCCAACTCCAACAGGCGACCGCCCAGGCAGATATGGCCCAAATTGAGAATCTGGTCACGGCCGTGTCCCAGTACAATCCCTCCCTGGCCGAAGAATTGCAACGACTGGCTGATGAATTTGAATACGGTAAAATCCTGACCCGCCTGCAAACAGAAGAAGGAATCAAATGAGGCAAATAATTGGGTAATTACCTGATTATCCAACCACCCAACCCACCCATGAATGACCACTCACCCACCCCACCCCCGGCCACAGTTTTGATTGTGGATGACACCCCGGCTAATTTGCGGCTGCTGGCGGGGTTGTTAGATAGCGCCGGTTATCAGGTGCGCCCGGCGCGCGACGGCCGTATGGCCCTTTCCGTGGCCCAATCGGCCCCCCTCGACCTGATCTTGCTAGACATTATGATGCCGGAAATGGATGGTTATGAAGTGTGCCGCCAGCTAAAGGCGGATGAACGCACCCGCGCCATCCCCGTCATTTTCATCAGCGCCCTGGACGATGTACACGATAAGGTGAGATCGTTCTCACTGGGCGCAGTGGATTATGTGGCTAAACCATTTCAGGCTGAAGAGGTGCTGGCGCGGGTTCGCAGCCATATCACCCTGTACAAGTTACAGCGCGATCTACGTGAACAGGTGGCCGAGTTGGACGCCTTTGCCCACACGGTGGCCCACGACCTGAAAAACCCGCTGGCGCTGATGATTGGCCTGATTGATTTTGTGATGCTGCAATTTGCCGATGACGTGCCGCAGGAGATGATGGAGTTCTTGAAAAAAATCGAAAGCACCGGCTATCGCGGCGTCAACATTATTGATGAACTATTGTTGCTGGCCAGTGTGCGCAAGCAGGATGTGAAATCGGCCCCGTTGGACATGGAAATGATAGTCGCCAAAGCGCAGGATCGGCTGAGCTACATGATCGAAAATTATCATGGGGAACTGCACATACCCGAACAGTGGCCGACGGCCGTTGGCTACGCCCCGTGGATTGAAGAAGTGTGGGTCAACTACATGAGCAATGCCTTGAAATATGGGGGTAAGCCACCACGGTTGGAATTGGGCACGGCCGTGCAGCCCGATGGCATGGTGCGTTTTTGGGTGCGGGACAACGGCCCCGGCCTCTCCCCCGAAAAACAGGCCGTCCTCTTCACCGAATTTGTGCGCCTGAACGAAGTGCGTGTAGAAGGTTTTGGCCTGGGGTTATCCATCGTTCGCCGCATCATGGACAAACTGAACGGCCGTGTTGGTGTCATCAGCGCCGAAGGCCAGGGCAGCCAGTTCTACTTTGAACTACCCGCCGGTCAGGTGGTCAGTGTTTGATGAGCTTGTACCGATGGTAGACAACTATGAACGAAGAAATTGATTTCGCGGAGTTGGCCCAATTCTTGATCCGTTATTTCAATTTGGATGAGTTGCGCGGTCTGGCTCTGAGTCTGAATGTACAACTTGAGAACTTAAGTGGTAACAATCTGCCGGCCAAAGTGGAGGAATTGATTGGCTATATGTATCGGCGCGGTCGGTTGCCAGAGCTGATTGCCGCGGCTGCGACCGAACGCCCAAACGTCAATTGGCCGGTTATTTCCGGGGAGGTGGCTGAAATACCTTTTGTCATCGTGGCTATGAATCAGACGGAGGCGGAAGAGCTATGGCAAGGAATCCAGCTTAGTCCAACGTTTGGCCAGCTTCAGCAGACTTTACAGGCGGACGGTTACGCAGACCTGGTTAATCGCTACGGCCGTGACCGGGAAGCGTGGCAACCTTTCGGCTCTCCGCACGGTTCCATCCAGGATGTGATCGAGAGCATTATTGAATTCCTCAACCAGGACAAATTCAGCTCGCGTCGCCTGCCATTGCTCAAAGCTGTTTTCCATTCATCCAGCTTTTTTGCCACGCCGATGGTGACCAGAATGAATACCTGGCGCGAACTGCACCGGACGGGCTGTGTCATTGTTGTAGACCCAATCTCCTTGTTTCATCCTGAAATGGCCCGCGCCCTGCTGCAATCTCAACTGGGCGCCAAAAGCGAAGTAGCCATGCTGGTTATTTCTCCCATTGACCCAGATTCATCCCCGGCCAATGCCTTGATCGAAGCCCAACTGAACCAGCAATTTGCCATTCCCTACGTCCGATTTGACCAGGAGCTTGACCATCTTTGCGAATTTGGCATTGGCAATTTGCGTGCGTTGCGGCGGCGATTGGTGGCTACGTTGCCGGAGACTGCCGCTTTGCTGGGCAACCAGCGTGCTAACCGTTCCAGCCGTGATATGCTGCGCCAACATATGGGGAATCCCCGACACTTTGAACAGCTCATTTTCCGAGGTTGAGGGGTCTATTATGATCTTCACGTTTTATTCCTATAAAGGTGGTGTGGGTCGCTCGATGGCTCTGGCAAATATAGCCGAGCTATTTTATCGGGCGGGATACAGCGTCCTGATGGTGGATTGGGATTTGGAAGCGCCTGGTCTAGAGCGATTTTTTCCGGTGGATATGTCAACGGCCGTTGCCCGGCGCGGTGTTATAGATTTGTTGCTGGACTTTAAGTCCCAAATGTCCCAGGAATTACCCAACGTCGAAAATGGCCCCGATAATGCCCCGCTACCGTTTACGCCACCAGCAGATGTCATACTCGACATCTACCCGGATGAAAACAAGCCAGGCAAATTGCGAACGCCCACCAATACCGCCGGGCAAGCGGCTACCGTTTACCCGAATGAAAATAGACCGGGCAAACTGTGGTTGCTCACAGCCGGCTGCCGCTCCCCAGAAAAGTTTGCTGCTTATGCTAATGCTGTCACCACTTTCGACTGGCGTGATTTTTACCTGAACTGGGAGGGCGAACTCTATTTTGAATGGCTGCGGCAGCAATTTACAAACCTGGCAGATATTGTGCTGGTGGATAGCCGTACCGGTGTCACAGAAATTGGTGGCGTGTGTACTTACCAGTTGGCCGATGTGGTGGTCATGCTGTGCGCTGCCAATGAGCAAAACCTGGCTGGCACCTCGGAATTGGCGCGGAACTTTACCGCTACCGAAGTACAGGCGATCCGTCATGACCGACCATTAAATGTGCTCATTGTACCCTCCCGCATTGAACGAGCCGAAGGTGGCTTGTTGGATCAATTTAATGTCCGTTTTATTGAGCAATTTCAAGAAGTGGCGACCCAACTGCCGGGCATGGACGCCCGCAAGTTATGGCAACTGGCGATCCCGTATGTGCCCAAATATGCCTACACCGAATCGGTGGCCGTGCGGGAGAGTGATCGGGCCAGCGCCGAGGACATGGTGAAAGCTTATACCGCCATCTACCAGACGCTTTCCGACATTATCCATCGGGAGCTAGCCAGACAAGTTGAACTGCTCCCTGGCACGACGTTGCGCGATCGGTATCACATCCTTTCCCCTCTAGCCAAAGGTGGTATGGGCAAAGTGTATCAGGCGGAAATAGTGGAGACAGGTACGGCCGTTGCCATCAAAACCGTTCCCATTCCCTCCGCCCAAACCAGAGAACATTTTGAACAACTGGGCAAATTTATGACCGGCTTGCAACACCCCAATATCGTCAAAACTCTGGACTATTTTTACACAAACGGCCGTAGTGCCTGCATCGTCATGGAGTTTGTTGACGGGTCAGACTTGCGCGAGATTATCGCCCGATATTCCACTTTGCCAGAAGCGTTAGTCGTCAATTGGGGATTGCAACTTTGTGATGCGCTTGAATACTTGCATCGCGCTTCCCCGGCCATCACCCACCGCGACATAAAGCCTTCTAATATCAAAATTCGCCCTGACGAGACGGCCGTTCTGGTTGACTTTGGCATCGCCGCCATTCTCGAACCAGATCAGCCAGGCGCCATTCCCGCGGGTGTCACGCCCGGCTTTAGTCCGCCTGAGCAACATGCCGGTGAACCGGTAGACCCCCGCAGTGATATTTATGCTTTGGGTGCCACGCTTTACACCTTACTGATTGGCGCTCCCCCACCGCCTGCACCAGAGCTGCTTGCCGACCCGGTTGGTCTTAGACCGTTACGTGAACTCAACCCACGCCTGAATGACAAATTGGATCATGTCATTTTGCGGGCAATGTCCCTGAAACGGACAGACCGCTACCACACGGTGTCCGACTTTCGCGCCAGTCTGGAAAAGTGCCTGGATCAGGCTATGGTCAAATCGGCGACCTTAAGTGCGGCGGCCGAGGAACAACCAAACAGCTATTTGTGGTTAATTGAAGACGGCCGTCGCAGCCAACTCTACCCACTCAAAAAGAAGGTTTGTGTTATCGGGCGCGATGCCAGTGCTGATATATCCTTATTCACAACAAAAGCGGCCCATCTCATCAGCCGCCTCCATGCCACGATCATCCATCGTGAGGGTAAAGTGTTTCTGGAAGATTTAAACAGTTCAAACGGCACGTTTGTGAATAATCACCGTTTGCCGCCGCGCCAGCAGGTCGAATTGTCGCCTGGTGATCACATTACTTTAGGAGATTGCACGCTGGAGTTTGTTTCGGCAGCCTCTGAGCAACTAACAGGCTTTGTTGAGGAAATTACAAAGGTTGGTTAGAGGTTTCAGTTAAACAGGCGAACTTCTACCCAATCTCCGGCTACCAATCCCCCCTTGTTGAGTGGTACTTTGATCAGGCCATCGGCGTTTACCAGCGTGTAAATCAGGTTGCTTTTGCCAAACACCGGCGTTGCCACCAGCCCGTCCGGGCCATCTTCCAGGCGAGCGGGCACATAATCTTCACGGCCGCTTTCGCTGGCGATATTCTGGCTCAGTCTGGCCCAGACCACCCCCTGGCGCGGCATTTCCGTCATCCCCTGTAACCGGTAAATGGCCGGGACACCAAACATATCAAACTGGATCATGGCCGACACCGGGTTGCCCGGCAGTCCTAACACCGGTTTGCCCGCCACTGCGCCCACAATCGTCGGTTTGCCGGGACGGGTGGCCACGCCGTGCAGCAGCACCCCCGGCTGGCCCAGCTTCTCGATCACCTGCACCGTCATATCGCGCACACTCACTGACGACCCCGCCGAGAGGACAAGCATGTCACATTCCGCCAGCAAACGGGCGGCGGCCGTATACAGCGCCTCAAAGTCATCAGGAATGATGCCGCCCAGAACGGGGATGCCGCCTGCCTGCCGCACCATGCCCGCCACCGTGTAGCTGTTGATGTCCCGAATTTGCCCCGGCCCCGCCGCCTGTTCCGGCGGGATGACTTCATCGCCGGTTGCCAGAATCCCCACACACGGCCGTCGGGCCACCGCCACCTGCATGATGCCCAATGCCAACAGCCCGCCTATGTCCTGCGGCCGCAGGCAATGCCCGGCAGGTAATATCGTCGCCCGTTCGGCCACGTCCTCCCCCACCTGTAACACATTCTGGCCAACGGCAACGGCTTTGAATACCTCGATTTCGTAGGGGGGATTGGGGATTGGGGATTGGAGATCGGAGATTGGAGATTGGGAGATTGGAGATTGGGAGATTGGTGGTGGGGACACCGCGAGATTGGAAGATTTTCCACCGCTCACCGATAACCGATTACCGCTCACCGATAACCGCTCACCGACCACCTGCGTATGCTCCACCTGCACCACCGCATCGGCCGAGTCCGGGATCATGCCGCCGGTGTGGACGAGGGCGGCCTGGCCGGTTTGCAGGCTGAGGTGCGCCGGTTGGCCCATGGGGATTTCGCCGATGACTTGCAGGAAGGCGGGTAGGCTTTCGGACGAGCCATAGGTGTCGGCGGCGCGCACGGCATAGCCGTCCATGGTGCTGCGGCGGAATTGGGGCAACGGGTGGGGGGCGGTAATGGGGGCAGCCGTGACCCGCCCCAGCGCCGCCTCAGTACGGACAGTTTCGGGGGGCAGCACGGCCGTGACCTGCGCCATCAGCAGCGCGCGCGCCTCATCGGGCGGCAGGACGTTAAAAAATTCAGGCATAGGGTTTAGGCTGGCACAGTCGCCCTCATCTTGCTTCCTTATTTCGCCAACAAATAGTAACAGGCGTCTGTTGTGTGCAACATATCGGTGGCCTGGTAGCCTTGAGCAAACAGGGACACAAACAGGTCGCGGGTATGCAGCCGCCAGGCGAGCGCCAGTTTCGGGTCGTCTCGTTTCAGAATGCGGATGCTGGCGGGGACCTGCATCAGCAGCCGTGAGTGACCGGGTGGGATAATGGCGCCGGCCGGGCGCGGATGAGGGACGCCTTGCGCCGGGTTGATGACCGGCAAACCTTCGTCGCGCAGGCCATCCAGGCTGTTTGGCGATATGCCCTGCAATCGGTTCGTCACATGCTGGCTGTCCAGCCACCAATCCACCTGAAAGCGGTCGGTGGGCAGCCCGGCGTTGATGCCCGCGGCCGTGCCGTATAGGTTAACGTAGTAGGTATTGCACACCGCACCCAATTTGTGAAGGTTCAAATTGCCGTTTTTTGTTTCCAGCGGGTCATACGTCCAGGTGGCGTGGTCAATGCCCCGCGCCAGCAGATGTTCACGCTGGGCCAGTTTCATCCGGTAGCCAATGTTATGGCTCTGGTATTCAGGCAGGACGCCCAGTTGTTCGGAGCAGAACTTGACACGGCCGTTCGTCGCTGTGCCATCCTCCGTCAGCCCAATAAAACCGATGGAAAAACCCACCAGTTTGCCATCCAGCCACGCGCCCAACAACAGACCGCCATTTTGCTGGAAGGTGATCATCAAATGCGCCGGGATGACTTCGTGGTAATCGTCCAATCCCCAGGCGGCTCTGGAAATTTCCTCGACGGCCCAGTAGTCGGCCGGTTCTTCAATTAAGCGGATGTCGAGTTGCATAGAGTAAGGGAGATTGGAGATTAGAGATTAGGGATTGGAATGCCTGATTCTCCAATCTCTAGTCTCCAATCTCTAATCTCTAATCAATCAAGCCCCGTCCAATTCTTCAGCCACGCCTCCAAATCTTCCGGTTTATTGGCCACAACCGGGGTGAAGCGGGCGCCGGGGTAATGCTGCTGGAACCAGGAAGCGGTCAGCACTTCCGGCCAATGGTGCGGGTTAACAGCCAGGACGTGCCGGGTTTCCAGGTCGCCAATACCAGCGTCGTCGGCGGAAAAACCAATGGTGAAACGGCCGTCATACCCCCCCTTTGCCGCCGCCAGCAACCACTTCATATCGGCGGTGGGCGGCAGCAGCACGTAAACGCGGCGGTAGTTGTAGCGCGAGCTATCGCTGGGCACAAGCTGCACATCCAGCGCTACTTGCAACAGCCGCAGCGAGAGCAGCCGCGCCCCCTTGTCGCTGACAAAACGCAGTTCGTACAACCCGTCGTAGTCGCTCTTGAACTCGTAACGCCAGAGATGACGGTCGCCATCCAGCGTCTTGCCACGCGGGATGACGGTAGTGAGTTTGTTGTCCGGGCGGGCCACCAACAGATCAACGGTGGGATGGTCGCGGGTGGAGGAGATCACGGCCGTGACCGTTTCCCCTGGTTTCGGTCGTTCTGGTTCCACGGCAATGTGCGTGTCACCCATGCCGACGATGTTGACGCTGCGTTTGTGCCGCCCCATGGGGCGCAGTTCCGCCTGCCGCCAGAATACCGTTTGCTGCCGTTTGGGCAGGGAGGGGGCCGATTTGAGATAAACGGTGATGATGGCCGCTTCGGCGACGGCCGTCAGGTGCAGCGTCTCCCAATGGCTGAGTGGATTGCCTTTGCCGCTCCACACCACCAACGGGCTGTTTGGGTCGAGGCCGCCGGTGGGGTCAATGCCAATTTGCAAATTCACGTCGCTGGCTTCCAGCCGGCTGGCGGGGGCGGTGTCTTCACTCGACCACGCCTGCCCTTCCACCGAAAATTCATAGCTGTTGCCCGGCGCGGAAGGGACTTGCTGCCACAGGCCGCCGATGTGGGTGCCAAAGGGGGTGGCCACCTGCTGCGTCAACGCTTCGTCCAGCGTGATGGGGCTAAAGACGGGCTGGCGATTTTTCCAGCCGGGGTCGCCTGCCGCCGGTTCCACCCACCAGGGCGCCCAGCCAACGGCCGTTATCAATTGATTATTATCTCGATAAGGATAAAACGGCTTGCCCACGGCGCCGTTGAGTAAAAGTCGTGTTTGGGCCATTCTTTTCTGAGGTAATCGGTAAACGGTTATCGGTAATCGGCTATCAAGTGACCGATTACCGATAACCGTTTACCGATTACTGATCAAATCCAAGTCCTCTTTCTTTCAACGAAACATACCGCTGGTGGCCGATGATGACGTGGTCCAGCACTTCGATGTCCAGCAGCTTGCCCGCCTGCGCCAACTGCCGCGTGACGCGAATGTCTTCGGGTGAAGGGGAGGGGTCGCCGGAAGGGTGGTTGTGGGCGACGATGAAGGCGGCGGCGTTTTCGCGGATGGCGGCGCGGAACAGTTCGGCCACACGGATGACGGAGGTGTTCAGGCTGCCCACGTAAATGGTGGGTGTGCCCAGCACGTTGTTGCGTGTGTCCAGCAGCACCAGCTTGAGATGCTCTTTCTCCAGGAACATCATTTCGGACATGAGCAGGTTGGCGGCGTCGGCGGGGGTGGTGACGCGCGGTTTTTCCTGAGGGGCGGAGGCCAGCAAGCGGCGGCCAATTTCCAGCGCGGCCTTGATTTCTACGGCTTTGGCTTCACCCACGCCGTGCACAGTCATCAGTTCGGGGATGGAGGCGCGAGCCAGGCCGGCTAAATCTTTGAACTGGATGAGCAGACGTTCGGCCAGACGCACCACATTTTCGCCCGGCACGCCGGTGCGCAGGAGAATGGCCAACAGTTCGGCGGTGGACACGGCCGTAGGCCCCACCTGCACCAACCGTTCGCGCGGCCGTTCCCCGGCAGCCATGTCCCGGATCATGGGCGCATAAGCAACTTTTGGTTTTTCGGGTTCCCCATCTGAGCGAGCATCCATATTTGATATTGGGAGGGGAGGCTTTAGCCGACCCGTTGTCGGCTAAAGCCTCCCCTCCGATAGAGTTATTTACTCTGACGAGCCGCCGAGCAGCAAAATGAGTTCTTCATATTCATCGGCGGCCAGGTGCAGGGTGATGCTGCCCAGTTCGACGTGATACAAAAAGCCATCTTCATCCGGGCTGCGCCAGACGGCGAAGTTTTCCGTTTCGGACAGGATGTCCATTTCCATATCGTCGTTATCTTTCTTGCTCATTTTTTCTCCATTTCAACTGAATCAGTTTGATTATCGGTTCGTTCCAGCCTTTTCTCCAGGGGGAGGGGGAGTTTGGGCAGCACGGCCGTGTCCACCGGCTCTAACACCTCATGTCCCCGCGCAAACGGCGGCTGGTCGAGCAGTTTGCTATAAATGTAACGCAAAATGATGCGGGCGCTGGCCAATACCGGTGCAGCCAGCAGAATACCTAATACACCGGCAATAGCAGCGCCGCCAATAACCCCCACCAACACCACCAGCGGATGCAGTTTCAAATGATACCCAATTATGCGGGGGACGAGTACATAATTTTCAAACTGGTAGATCAGGAAATAAATACCGGCTACCAGCAGGGCAAACCAGAATGGAGACATGTAATTGCCCAACCAACTGCTATCCGTTTGAAAGAAGGCCAGGAAGATAGCCGGTATGGCCGCCAGCACCGGACCAAAGGTAGGGATGAGTTCCATAAATCCGGCAAAAACAGCTAATGTACCGGCATTAGGCAGCCCTAAAATGGTAGCGGCAATGTAGACAATGACACCGACCACGAAACACAAAACCAACTGACCACGTAAAAAGGCGTTCCACGTCAGGCTGATTTGTTCGCCAAGCTGGCGGACGTCGGTGCGGTAATCGGTTGGCGTCAGATTGAGCACCGTTTCAAACAGGCGCTCATGATCTTTGACCATGTAGAAAGAAATGATCATGATCAGAATGATCCAGCCTACCGTGGAGATAGTTACCGTGGCTACGCTGCTAAAAATAGTCAATGTCTGGCCGCCCAGCGTCTGCACAATGCCGACCAGGTTGTCGCTTAAGGAGCGGACGATCTGGTCAAACGGCAGTTCGTCCATGGGAATCTCGTAACCTTCGATCAGGACGATGGGTTCAACAAAAAAATTGCCGACGCCGGCCAGATAGCGGGGCACATTACCGATAAAAGTGGTAATCTGGTTGACCAGCGGCGGAATGGCAATAACGGGAATGGAAATCAGAAACACGGTTAACGCCAGGTAGATGATGGCAATCACCAGCAGGCGGGGCAGGCGAAGGGTGCGGGTGATCAGGTTGACCAGGGGGGTGAGCAGGTAAGCCAGGATGGTGGCCAGGCTCAAAGGTAGGAGTACGATGTTCACCCGATAAAACAGCAGCAGCGCCAGCACCAGTAAAATGACGATGGCGGCGCGTTTGCTGCTATCACTCCAAAGTGGGGAACCGGGTGATTTAGGGCTGTTCATAGAAGAATTATAGCTGACAAGTTGCAAGTTGCAGGTGGCGGGTTGCAAGTACCTGCCACCTGCAACCCATTGATCGGATGAACTGGATTTGTTTACGAGTTGCCAATTTCGGCGAGTTCTAGCCAACGGGTCACGGCCGTGTCCAACGCCACCTTCACCTTTTCCAATTCATCAACCAGCGTTTGCAGCCGGGCATAATCGCCGCCCGCCTGGTTGATCTGGCTTTCCAGTTCGGCAATGCGCGCTTCCAGAGTGGGCACGGCCGTGTCCAATTCCGCCAGTTCCCGTTTTTCCTGAAATGTTAACTTGCGCGGCCGTTCGGCTGTTTTGGGCGGCGGCGGTTTCGGTGAGGAAGCGACGGGCGCGGGTTGGCTTTCGGCGGCGCGCAACTGCTGGTAGCTCTCAAACGGCGTGGGGTAACGTGTTCCCAAAACGCCATCCTCAAAACTCGCCAGAAAGTCCACGTTGCGGTCTAAGAAGAAACGGTCGTGACTGACCACCACCAGGCAGCCCTCAAAGTTGTCCAGAAATTGCTCCAACACCGTCAATGTTTGCACGTCTAGGTCATTGGTTGGCTCGTCCAGAAAGAGGACGTTGGGCTGGTGAATGAGCGTCGCCAGCAGGTAAAGGCGGCGGCGTTCACCCCCGCTCAGGCTGCTGATGGTTGACTGCTGTTCTGGGCGGGTGAAGAGGAACCATTCCAGCATTTGCGCCGCTTCCACCTTTTCGCCGTCGGCGGTGCGAATGTTGGGGGCGATGCTGTTGATATACTCGATGACACGCTTGTTTTCCGGCAGGCCGCTGGCGTGCTGGTCATAGTAGCCCAACTGCACCGTCTGGCCCCAGTTGATCTCACCGCTGTCTGCTGCTGTTTTGCCCGCCAGCACGTCCAGAAAGGTGCTTTTGCCGGCGCCGTTGGGGCCAATGACGCCAATCCGGTCGCCAGGGTCAAGGTGAAAATCGAGGTCTTGGAAGAGGGTCAGGTCGCCATAGCTTTTGCTCAGGCCGGTGGCTTCCAGTACCCGTTTTCCCAGGCGGTGCGAGGCCAAGGCCAATGCCACGCGATCATCCCCCCGGTCATACTGAATTTCGCGCAGCTCTTCGATGCGCTGTTTACGCGCTTTTTGTTTGGTGCTGCGCGCCTGTGCACCGCGCCGCAGCCACTCCAGTTCACGGCGGAGGATGCCCTGCCGTTTGGTTTCGGCGGTACTGAGTTGTTCGTCGCGGCGGGTGCGTTGTTCCAGATAACGGCCGTAATTGCCCGGATACATCACCAACTGCCGCCGGTCTAATTCCACAATCTTGTTCACCACCCGCTCCAAAAAATAACGGTCGTGTGTCACCATCAGCAACGCACCAGGGCGCTTAAGCAAGTAATCCTCCAGCCAGGCGATGGTGTCGGCGTCAATGTGGTTGGTAGGTTCGTCCAGAATGAGCAGGTCGGCGGGGTCGAGCAGGGCATGGGCCAGCGCCACGCGCTTATACTGCCCGCCGCTCAGCGTCCCTACCGGCGCGTCAAATTGGGTGATGCCCAATCGGGTGAGGATGGTTTTAGCGTCCGCTTCAGCGGCCCAACCGCCGGTGTGGTCCATCTGGTGGCTGAGTTCGGCAAATTCTGCCTGCCAGGTGGGGTTGTGTGGGTCGTGGTGTAGCCGGTCGCTGGCGCGGTTGAAGTCGCGTAGCAGGCGCATTTGCGGCGCATCGCTCTGGAAAACGGCGTCCAGGATGGTCAGCTTTTCGTCCAGGTGCGGCTCCTGGGGCAGGTATTGCACACGCACGTTGCCGGCGCGGCTGACACGGCCGTTGCGCGGCGTCTCCAATCCGGCAATCAGGCGCAGCAAGGTGGTCTTACCGCTGCCGTTGCGCCCAATCAGGCCGATGCGGTCGCCCTCGTTGATAAGCAAATTCACCTGATCCAGCAGCAGCCGTTCGCTGTAGTAGTGGGAGACGTTTTCGAGGGTAAGGAGGTTCATGGTTGAGATTGGAGAATAGAGATTGGAGATTAAGAGATTGGGAGATTGGGAGATTAGGTAGTTGCTGTTGCTGCTGTTAAACTTGTACCTGGCAAATGAACCAGGCAGGAATGGTAGTCAGGTTTACTATCCTACAATTTTATGGCGTTTTGTTCAGGTTGACACCCTTTTTGAAACCACCATGCACATCTCTGATGAATTGATTCAACTCTTGCGACAGGCGCGCCGGGTGGTCGTATTAACCGGGGCGGGCATCTCGGCGGAAAGCGGCATTCCCACCTTCCGGCAGGCGCAGACGGGGCTGTGGGCGCAGTATGACCCGGAGGAACTGGCCACGCGGGCCGCCTTCCGGCGCAACCCCCGGCTGGTGTGGGAATGGTATGCCTGGCGGCGGCAGTTGGTGCAGCAGGCCGCGCCCAATCCCGGCCATCTGGCGCTGGCGCAATGGGAACGGCTTGTGCCCGGCTTTACCCTGATCACCCAAAACGTGGATGGGCTACACCGGCAGGCGGGCAGCCAGCGCGTGATTGAACTGCATGGCAACATCCGGCGGGTGAAATGTTTTGACCATGATCACCCGGCCGAAAGCTGGTCAGAGGCGGAGACACCACCCCGCTGTGTGCAGTGTGGCAGTTTTTTGCGCCCGGATGTGGTCTGGTTTGGCGAGAGTCTACCGGCGGTGGGGCTGCATCAGGCGGTCACGGCCGTGCGTAATGCCGATGTTTTGCTCTCGATTGGCACGTCGGCGTTGGTGCAGCCCGCCGCCTCGCTGCCCCTGGAAGCAAAGAGCCGCCGCGTCCCCATTGTGGAAATTAACCCGCAGCCTACCCCCCTGACTTCTGCCTTCAATTTTGTCCTCGCCGGCCCTGCCGGGGAAGTGCTGCCCGCTATCGTCCAACGTATTCACCTGAACACGGTATCGTAGCGCGTAGGGTGAAACCGGCGTCGGGTGTGGTAGACACGGCCGTGTCCCCACCCAATAGCTGCACCCGTTCCCGGATACCCATGAGGCCAAAGCCGCTGTCAGGGGTAACGGCCGTGCCCACCCCATCATCGGCCACCGTCAACGTCACCTGTTCCGGCTGCGAATAGTCCAGCGTCACCACCACCTGCCGCGCCTGGGCATGTTTGCGTGTGTTGGTCAGCCCTTCCTGGGCCACCCGGTACAGCGTCAGGCTGGCTTTTGGCTCCAGTTCTATGGGCGCACCCACGAGTTCCAGTCTGGCGCCCAATCCTGTCTCTTGCGTTTCACTGATCAACTGGCCGATGGCCTGGGGTAACGTCTGGTTTTCTAGCGGCGATTCACGCAGGGCGCTGATCGAGTGGCGAATGGCGCTCAACCCCTCTTGCGTCAGGCTTTGCGCTTTTTGCAGAGCGTCGCTCGCCTTGTCCGGGTTTTCCGGCATGATGGCGCGTGCTGCTTCTAACTGCACATTAATCACCGTCAGGTAGTGCCCCAGGTTGTCGTGAATTTCACGGGCCAGCCGGTTGCGTTCTTTGGTCGTGGCCAGTTCCTCGGCCTGGGCGGCGTATTCTGCCAGACGCAAATTGGCGGCATGTAATTCACCGGCCAGTTGCGCAATCTGCTCACGGGCGACTGCTTCGCGCAAGGCGATGTAGGTGAAAATAAGGGTAAAGATAACAGCCGCGCTAATTTGCATCATTGCTTGCAGCAGGTATTCCGGAGAGGTGTCGCGCAGAAACATGAAGTAGATGAGGGCCAATAAACCGGCACAGACGACGGCCGTGCCCAGGCGCGGCAGCGCCAGACTTTGCGCCGCTACCGGCAGGATGAGCAGCCAGGCATTGTTATCCAGCCCCTCAACCATCCAAAACGTGAAGGCCACGATAGCCGCCATTACCACAAAATAGAGTGGGAAAAACCAGGGGCGATTTTTACTTCTGGCTTCAAACCAGATCATGCCTCTGGTGCCGGTGAAACCATAGAGCAGCCCTGATCCCAGGATTAGCAGCAGGTGGCCGGTGGGCAACTGATAAAATCTGGAATCAACCAGCAGCGGCAGATAGGCGATTACTGTTAAGGTAATGACCACAATGTTCAGGGTGCGGTTCGTAAACCGTTCCTGCTGTTCGGCTTTCTGGAAGGCACGCCAGGGTTGGTAAGGGCCTAACTCATGTTGTGGTTCCATGGCTGTCTATTCCTCTCCGATGACAAGGATGAGTGTGGCGCGGGAGATGTTTTCGTCGCTGGTTCGGCCCATCACGGCCGTATGCGCAGGCATTGTCTCCGGGTCGAGGGCAAACAAGGAGGCCAACTGGTCAACATTGACAAAAAGGAACGGTTTGGCCTCGTCTGGCAGGTGCGCCCAGGCATTCTGGTAGGCAGGGGCGGCGTTCAAGGGGTCACTGCTGGTCGTCACGGCCGTTACCCCCGCCGCCTCTGTACCCACCACCACCTGATCGCCCACGACCGTATAGGCCGCCAATGGGCTGCCATCTGCATTGTTCACCTGATAGACGCCTTCGCTGTTGGCGGCGGCAAAACCGAGCCGGGACAAGCCATTTGCCAGCGAGTCCGCCCACGTGGCCAGATTGTCCGGCTGGTTGTGTGTTGCCAGCAGTGCGCCGCTGAGGCCAGGTACGGCCGTCGCCCCTTCAACCGGGAGCAGCGTCAGGGCAAACTCGCCATCCAACGCGGCCAACAAATCCTGGTCCGGGTTAAAGCCAAATAGTCCGGCAAACAGTTGGGTGGCCTCGTCCACATCGGCGGCGCTGTAACCCAAACCATCGAGCGAACCTTTGAGCAATTGCCAGAGCAGGTCTGTCCGCTGCCCGGTCAGGTAAACGGCCGTGTCCGCCGATACCTGTGCATCTAGCGCCCGTGTGCCCGTTTGCGCCGCCAGCCACGCCCGTTGTGTCTCGTTCAGCGGCTCATGCAGTCCCACCAGTTCCACCTGAATCCCGGCGTTGGTGGCAAAAGCGGCCAGGCCAACGGCCGTGTACACCGGCAAGATGCCCCGAATTGCCTGCACCACGCCGGCCTGTTCGGGGAGCACGGCCGTTTCCAGCAGTGGATTCGCGGCAGCCATATTCACATACAGTGTGGCTGCCCGTTTATCCGGCAGTTCGGCCATCGTTTCCTGAAAGCGGCGCGAGTCGGCCAGGCTCAACCCGTCCGCGGCGGCCTGGGCGGCGGCCAGCGTGGCCGGGTCAGAGGCTGCCAACACCAGATTGCCCTGGCGCACGGCCGTGCCCTGCCCCACGCTGTTCACCTTGGCCACAAAGGCATCCGCGCCCGCCGTATCGCGCACGGTGCCCGCCAGCAGCCAGCGCGCCTGTCCATCGGGGCCGGGCGGCAAAAAGCCGGCGCCGGCATTAGCACCCAGCCATGGCCGTACATCCTCGCTCACCGTCACCCCGGCCAATGAGGCCAAAGCGCCATCCAGCCCATTAAAAATGGTGGAAGGGTCGGCCGGATTAAAGGGGATGTCGGCGCTGTTATAGGTATTTTCAAAAGCGGCGGCGGTCTGGCGGCTGGCGCTGTCTTGCAGGTTGAGCAGGTTGATTTCGGCGAAGACGGCCGTGTCCTGAGGCATATGCCGGACGATAGCATCCCCATCCACGCCTGACAAACGGGGCAGCAGCCAGAAAACACCCACTGCTGCCAGCGCGACAACAGCCATAACCGCACCCACAATCACCCACAACCGCCGCGAATTTTGCATATACCACCACTTGTCCGAAGCCCGAAGCCCGATTACCGATTACCGATTACCGATTACCGATTACCGGATTATTGTCGCCGACGCCCGGAGATTGGGCAAGTCAATGGTTGTTTATGCAGCAATTCTCAGTTTGGCAAAACCCGGCGATTGAAATCGCGGCAACAGAAAACAAAGTCGGCCTTCGCCGACTGGAAATAGTCGGCGAAGGCCGACTTTGCCGCTTGTTGGTGCAGATTTATCTGCCGCCGCAAAGCAAACTGAGAATTGGTGTTGTTTATGGCTTGCTAACACACGGAACTTGACCATTGTGCTATGATCTACACATCATTGAGCGGAGACCAGAGATTTGCGAACAGGTTAATCTCCAATCTCTCATCTCCAATCTCAAAAAGGTTGTAACGCGATGAATAGTTCCTGGAAACTGTTGACTGTACGTGGTATTGCCATTCGGATTCACATTACCTTTCCGTTGATCCTGGTTTTTGCCGCCATGACGTATGGGCAAATGGGCGGCGCCAGTGGCGCGTTGTTTGGCATTGTTTCCGTGCTGCTGCTGTTTGTGTTGGTGACGTTGCATGAACTGGGGCACAGTTTTGCGGCGCTGCATTACGGCATTCCGGTGCGCCAGATTGTACTGCTGCCCATTGGCGGCCTGGCCCAACTGGAACGGATGCCGGAAAAACCACAGCAAGAGCTGGTGGTGGCGGCGGCCGGCCCGGCGGTGAATGTGGTGCTGGCGATGGTGATGGGGCTGGTGGCCTGGCTATTGAATATACCGGTGCTGGGTGGCATTCAGGACTTTTCGTTGACATTCCGAGCGCTGTTTTCTTTTTTGCTGTTGTACAACATCATTCTGGCGCTGTTTAATTTGCTGCCCGCGTTTCCGCTGGACGGCGGGCGCATGTTGCGGGCGCTGCTGGCGCTGCGGTTGAAGCATGAACAGGCAACGGCCGTAGCCGTTAACATTGGCCGGGTGGTGGCGATGTTGATGGGGCTGTGGGCGATCTGGAACGGCGCTATCTTTATGGCGCTCATTGCCCTCTTCATTTTTGTGGCCGGTACGCAGGAATTGGCCGCCATCCGCTGGCAGGGCCGGATGCGTCGCTCCGGGTATGGGCACATGGTGCGTGAGGTATTCTCGCCGGTTGTCGGGGTGCTGGGGCCGTATGACAGCCTGCGCCAGGCGTTGGCAGAACGGATGCGCGGCTGGCAAAGTGACTTCCCGGTGGCGGAAGACGGCCATTATATCGGTTTTGTCACCGAAGATGGGCTATTGCGCGCCGCCAACCTGTATGGGCCGGATGCCTTGATTTACGCAGCCATATCCTCAGAAGTGCGCCCCGTTTCGCTCCAGACCGATCTACTGGATGTGATCAGCCAGATGGCGCGGCTGCGGGTATGGGCGCTGCCGGTGGTGGAGTACGGCCGTTTGCTGGGCATGATCACCTATCGCCAAATTCAAGAATTCATCCACGCCACACCGGGCTTCCCGCCTGAAGATACCCGTCGTATTGTCCGCGCCTGAGTGGGGGTGTTATAATGCGGTCATATGTGAAGGCAAACAGGTTGATGGCATATGAGTTTAATTGTCGAGTCAATACCTGAAACGGGACGGCTGGAACTGGAAATAAAGGTTTCGGCTGATGTAAATGTTTCCGCTTTTGCCGCCCGGCAAAAAGTTAACAGCTTTGTCTTAAGCGAAATCAGCTACATGCTTCATGCTGGACAACCTGTATTAGCGGTGGGTGAGCGCATTCGCTGGCAGGTACCGGTTGTTTTGTCATTGACCTCAATAGGTGATATTGGTCAGGTGGGGATAATTAATGTGGATGTCGAAACCGGGCAAATGAATATCACCCCCCAGATCATCGCCGAGATTAGCAGTCGTGCCGAAACAGTTGCTCAACGTTCCCCATCAGAAACAACAAAGTGACGGGGATTGCCTGGCTGCTTGTGCCGCTATGGTATTGGCTTTTTTGGGTCAACCAGTAGATTACTCCCGCCTCATTTCAAAACTAAAAATCAAATCATTTGGGGCGCCCGCGACGCATATTCGCTTATTGACTGAATGGAATTTATCGGTGACTTACAGTGTAACTGATTTAACCGGACTTGTATCATTATTGCAGGCAGGCCTACCAGTGATCGTGTTTCTGCGAACGGGAGATTTACCCTATTGGGCTTACGGTACCGATCACGCGGTTGTGGTTGTGGGCTTTGATGATGCCCATCTCTACGTGAATGATCCTGCTTTTGATATTGCGCCCATCAGCATATCTCATGGTGATTTTGAACTGGCCTGGCTAGAGAGAGATTACTATTATGCAACCATTTCCAGTTGAGATATACCCGTGAATTCACCGTTTTTTCGTGCTTTTATTGCCGTGGAACTGGCCCTAGAAGTACGGCAGGAATTGGGGCGCATCCGAGACGTAGTGGCGCTGGCGTTGCCACCGCGGGCGGTGCGTTTGGTGCAGCCGGACAATATGCACCTGACGCTGCGCTTTTTGGGGGACACGGCCGTGACCCAACTCCCATCCTTAACTCAACAACTGGATGAATTGGCGAGCCAACACGCCTCTTTCTCTCTGCAACTCGAGGGTCTGGGCTGTTTTCCCAACCCTAAACGGCCGCGTGTCATTTGGGTAGGTGTAACCGGAGAGCACGCGGCGCTGCTGGCTGTAAAACAAGAGTTGGACAAACGGCTGGCCCCATTAGGCTGGCCGCCGGAAGACAAACCCTTTAGCGCCCATTTAACGATTGGCCGGGTGGGTGACGGCCGTTTACCCGCCACCATGAATTGGAATCTACCCATCAGCCCACTCCCCTTTACCATCCAGGAAATCCACCTCATAGAAAGCCGCTTGACGCCCAAAGGCCCGATTTACACACGCCGGCATACGGCCGTGTTGCGCCTGCCAGGGTAGACGGTCTGCCCCTTTGTGCGATAATCCCCCCAGGACGATTTGTTATCTTGACCGAATTTGCTGTTCATTCCTCTCTTACCTCTGACCGGCGCACTCCTGGGCGGTGGGTCTTATCCCATTTGCGGCGGCACAAGCTGCTCATCCTGGGCGTTTTTGTGGGCGCGTTTGGTAATGCGGCGCTGGCGGCGGCTATCCCCGTGCTGACGGGGACGGCTTTTAACGCCGCCCTTGCCGATCCGCCGGATATGGGGTTGATTGGCTGGACGGCCGTGATGGTCATCCTTAGCCAGTTGGTGCGGGCGGTTTTGCAGCTGGGGCGGAACTTTTCCAGCGCCGTCCTGGGGGAACGGTTGGAGCGGGACATGCGCCAGGAATTTTACGTCAGCCTGCTGGGCAAAAGCATGACCTTCCACGACATGCAGCCCGTCGGCGACACCATGGCCCGCGCCACCAACGATGTACATGAGATCAACCTGATGCTCAATCCGGGCATCAACCTGGTCATCGGCTCGGCCAACTTCATTATCATGCCCCTCATTTTGGCCCCCCGCTATGACCCCTCCTTGATCCTGGCCCCCCTCTTTTTCATCATCACCTATATTCTGGCGCTGATACGTTACCTGCATCTGTTGAACCCGGTGGCAGACCGGGTGCGCCGCTCCTTTGGCGCCATGAACAGCCGGTTGGCCGAAGCCATTGACGGCATTGAACTGGTCAAAGGCAGCGCCCAGGAAGAAGAAGAGATCGGCCGGTTTGCCCAAAACGCCGCGCTTTACCGGGAAGCGGTGGTGGCCCAGGGGCGCATTGAAGCCCGCTTTTTGCCGCTGCTGATGATGGGATTGACTTTGGGAATTGGTTTTGCGCAGTCATTGTGGCTGTTTCAACAGGGGCGCATTGATGTTGGTGATGTTATCGCTTATATGGGGTTGCTCTCTTTGTTTGGTTTTCCCACTTTTATTTCGTTGATGGCTTATTCGCGGGTGTCGCTAGGGTTGGCCGGGGCGCGGCGTATTTTGGAAGTGATGAATGCGCAGACGGCGCTGGATGAGAATATCGGCGGCTTTCAGGGTGAGATTCAGGGGGCCATTCGTTTTGAAGATGTCTGGTTTGGTTATGTGGAAGGGGCGTGTGCGCTAGAAGGAATTGAGTTTGCGGTGCAGCCGGGGCAGACGGTGGCGCTGGTGGGGCAGACGGGATCGGGCAAGAGCAGTGTGACCAAAATGATTAACCGGACGTATGATGCCGGTCACGGCCGTGTCCTCATTGACGGCATAGATGTGCGTGACTGGAACCTGGCGGCGCTGCGGCGGCAAATCTCCATTATTGAACAAGACATCTTTCTTTTTTCGCGCACCATCGCCGAAAACATCGCCTTTGGTTGCCCGGACGCCACCCAGGACATGATTGAAGAGGCGGCCAAAGCGGCCCAGGCGCATGACTTTATTATGAACTTCAAAGATGGCTACCAGGCCGTAGTCGGCGAGCGGGGCGTCACCCTCTCCGGCGGGCAGCGGCAGCGCATTGCCCTGGCGCGCGCCTTCCTGACCCGGCCGCGCATCCTCATTCTGGACGACTCCACCAGCGCTGTAGACAGCGCCACCGAAGACCATATTCAGCGGGCCATCATCCAGGCGTCGGCAAATCAAACCACCATCTTGATCACCCACCGCCTGTCACAAATTCGCTGGGCCGACCTGGTGCTGGTCATTCGCAAGGGGAAACTGGTAGCCAGAGGCTCACACGAAGAATTGATGCAATCCGCCCCCGCCTACCGGCGCATTTTTGAGCAATACGAGGGGGGAGGATTGGCAGATGATCTCTCAATCTCCCAAGCTCCCGGCTAAATACCCAACCGTTCCATACGCGCCGCCAGATCGGCTTCCACTTCCAGGCTGTGCATGGCGTCATCAAGCTGGCGATCCAGGCTGCTGGCCTGCACTTCCCAGGCGGCATCGGCGTGATCCAGGCGGCGGCGAACGTTTTCGGCAACCTGCGCCACCTCCATGTCACCCGACCCCATCAGCGAGTCAAGCGATTTCATTGTTTTGGTAGACATTTCTTTTGATTTTGCCAGTTGCAGCAAAAAGCCTAACTCTTGCCGTTCCTGTTTGGCGATGGCCAGACGGCCGTCTAACTTCACCCGCACATCTTCCAACTGCTCTAAGGCGCTCACCTGCCGCATCAGTGACGCATCATAGGTCTTTACCAACTCCATCGTCGAATTAAACTGCTTTTGGGAAACCATGGCCTCGGTGCGTTTGCCCGTTTTCAGGTAGGTGTCAATCGCCAGGTCTAATTTGGCCGCCTGTGTCGCCAGATTCTCCCGCCGCTGTTTGGAGGTTTTCACCTGGGCGTGCATGGGTACAAGGGATTGTTTGAACCCTTCCAATTCCCGCTCGGCCTGACGAATATATTCATCATAAACGGTCAGATCGCTCTTTTCCAGAGCGCGGTCGGCCGCCTCATGCAATTTGGCGTTAAACAAGGTGCGTAGTTTTTGAAATAGAGAAGCCATATCTGGGATTATACTGATTTTCAGTTCACAGAATAGATTTGCGGCAACATGATGTCAGGCGAGGCGGATTTGCTGCGGCCGTGTACCCGGTACTCGCTCTAACACCTGCCGCGCCTCCAGGTCTAGCTTCACCGTCGTAAAGTACCAGGAAATCGAGCCATCAAAATTCCCATCCAGCCGGGCATTCACCTCTTTTTCCAACCCGGAAAAAGTCTGCGGCTGGCTGGCCTGCAACGCGCTGATTATCGCCTGTCGCATCGTTTCGTACTTCTCTTTTTCAATGTTCACTCCCTGTTTGCCTTCAGGGTGCAGGGTCATCATGCGTTCACTCGTCATTGTTCATTCTCCTTTTTATTGGGGCTAGATGAGATTGGGAGTCTGTACAACCATCCAGTCTCTTAATCTCCGTTCAATTCCGCCATACATTCATCACACCATACCAATAACGCCTGATTTGTGTGCAAGGCATGGCGCACGGCCATACGCCGGTAGAGAGCGTGGGGGTCGCCTTCGTCCATTTGTGCCTCCTGCCATGCTTCGACGATGTGTAGATTGCCAATGTCGGCCATAACCTGCTCGCGGTAGGCTTCAAGCTGGCGTCGGTTTGCTTCTGGCCCGGCCTCGTGACCGAAGATGAGTTTGAGCAGCAGCTCATTGCGAACGGGCAGGGGTTCGGCCGTTTGCTGGAGCCAGGTTTGCAGCTCTTGACGGCCAACGGCCGTCAACGAATACACATGCCGATTGGGACCATCATGCCGCTCTTCCACTTCCTTACTAACTAGCCCCTCGGCCAACAACTGGCGCAGGTTGGGATAAATCTGCCCATAGCTCTCTTGCCAAAAACCGGCAATATCGGCAAAAAACTTCTGAATGTCGTAACCGGACATTGGCCGATAACTGAGCATTCCTAAAATGGCATATCGGCTACGGTTTTGTTTTTGGGCCATATCATCTCGCCTATATATCTTCAAGATATATATCTTGAAGATAATTATAAACAAGACGAGATGAAAGGCAAGTGAGGGCCAATAAAAAAGACATCCGATTCTTAAAAAATCGGATGTCTTCACCTATTATCTGTTACCGACAGAAATATAAATTGCTTCACCCATTCAACCGTACTTTCATCTTCTCCCTTTCACGGCCGCCGCCTGCTGCAAGATGGATTCCGCGCCGCCGGTGGCGTGTTCGCCGCGTGTGCCCAGCATCGCCGCCAGTTCCCGCACACGGCCGTCCCGGTTCAGACTCTCCACGTGGGTGAGAGTACGGCCGTCATGCACCTGCTTGCTCACATGAAAATGCACATCCCCATAACCCGCCAACTGCGGCAAATGGGTGACAACGATGACCTGATGGTCGGCAACGGCCGTTAGCCCCCACAATTTGCGCCCCACCACGTCGCCAATGCGGCCGCCAATGCCCTGGTCAATCTCGTCAAAAATCAGGGTCGGTGTGGCATCCACCTCCGCCAGCGCCGTTTTCAGCGCCAGCATTAGCCGTGCCGTCTCGCCGCCGGAGGCCACTTTGGCCATTGGCTTCAGCGGTTCGCCGGGATTGGTGGAGATGAGAAACTCGGCGCGATCAATGCCCGTCTGGTCAAAGGCCAGCCGCTGCTCGCCCACATACACGCCGTCCGCCTGCGATTCGGTGGCAAAGTGGACACTGAACTGCGCCCCTTCCATGTTCAGGTCGGCCAGTTGGGTGATCACGGCCGTAGCCAGTTTGCCCGCCGCCGCCTGCCGTTTTTGTGACAGTTTAGCCGCCATCTCCCCCACCCGTCGCAGATACTTTTCCTGCTCCAATTCCAGTTCAGCAATGCGCGATTCGCTGTTGCTGATGTAGCTCACTTCCGTCAGCGCCTTTTCGCGCAGCGCCAGAATCTCCTCAATACTCTCGCCATATTTGCGTTTGAGGTTGGCGATCAGTTCCAGCCGCTCTTCCAAAAAATCAAGCCGCTTCGGGTTAAATTCCAACCCATCCAGGTAGCTTTGTAAGTCTGACGACAACTCGCTCAATTGGAAAAGTAGACCTTGCAATGTTTCCAACCGGGGAGCCTGGGTATCATCGTAACGGGTGAGCTGCACCAGGGCGCGTTCCGCCTGCCCCAACAAATCGGCCGCCGAGCGCATTTCGTCATCCATGCCGGTGAGCAAGGCCACCGCTTCGGTGGCGGCCCGCATCAGTTGTTCGGCATTGGCCAGGCGGGTGCGTTCGGCGCGTAATTCTTCTTCTTCGCCGGGAGTCAATTTGGCCGCGCCGATTTCTTCAATCTGGTATTGCAGCATGTCGGCGCGCTGCGCCAGGGCTTTTTCGTTCTGGCGCAAATCGGCCAGTTCACCCCGGATTTTTTGCAATGCAGCCACTTCCCGGCCTAACGTTTTGCGTTCATCTTCCAGCCGGGCGTAATTGTCCAGCAGCGGCAGATGGGACTTGGGCCGCAGCAAGGAGAGGTGTTCTCCCTGACCGTGAATGTCAATCAACGGTTCGGCAATGTCCCGCAAGATAGCCAGGTTGACAGTACGGCCGTTCACCCGGCAAATGTTACGGCCGTTGCTGCGAATCTCCCGCGCCAACACCAGGGTGCTGCCATGTTCGTCGTCTAATCCTTCAGCTTCCAGGATGGGGGTCACGGCCGTGTGCAGTTGGGGCGTCAGCGTAAAAGTGGCCTCCACATACGCTTCCGGCGCGCCCGCCCGCACCATCATCGTATCGGCGCGTCCGCCCAACACCAGCATCACCGCATCCAGAATGATGGATTTACCGGCCCCCGTCTCCCCGGTCAGCACATGAAACCCATTTTTGAAGGAGATGGTGAGTTCATCAATAATGGCAAAATTGCGAATGGAAAGTTCGGTAAGCATTTGAGCATAAACCGTAAAACGTAAAACGTAAAACGTAATTCTGCTTACGTTTTACGTTTTAAGTATTACGAAATCATTTCATCCAATAAAACGCCGAGCCGCCGGCCACAAAGAGATAAACGGCCGGGGTAATGAAGGCAAACAGCGCACCGCCGCTGCCAGCCAATGCCATTAGCAAAATGGGCAAGCCGGGTATCACCACCCCCACCACCATCATCACCAGCACCAGATGGGGCAGGTAACGGCCGCGCCGCCCACCAATCGCCTTTTTGGTCAGGCGGCCGATCAGACCACCCACCGCGCCGCCGATAAAAATCATAATAAAGATGAAGAAAAAACCGCCGCCTAAACGCCAGACCAGATACCCGGCAATCAGGCTCAGGGGCAAGGAGACCAGGGCGGCAATGATATAATCGGTGGCCGAAGCGTTGAAGAATTTGTCTTCCAAATCCCGTTTGCAGTCCGGGCAGAGGTAGCCCACAGATGTTTTGTTGGTGCAACTGGCGCAAATGGGGTTGTGGCAGTTGTAACAGCGCAGCGATGTACCCCGGTCGGGGTGGCGATAACAGAAGAATTCGTAGGCTTCGGTGTGGTCGTCGGTGGGGGCTACGGCCGTAGCCGTAGCGGCAACCACCTCCTTATTCACCACAGGTTCCGGCTCCGGCAGTCGCGCCGCTTCCACTTCTTTGCGCCAGGCGTCCGGCACCGGCTCGCCGCGTAAATCGGCCAGCCCCACTTTGGCCTCTTTATTTTCCGGGTTCAGTTCCAGCGCCCGCTCATATGCCTCGGCCTGCGCCGCCGGGTCAACGGCCATCCGTCCCAACCCTAACCAGGCTTCTTCCGTTTCCGGCGCTTCGTCCAAAATTTGCCGGTATAGCTGCTCGGCGGCCGCCCGCTTGCCCGCCTCTTCCACCCGGCTTGCCTGCCGCATGAGCGAGCGAATTCTTGGTTGATTTATCTCCATAAAAACTTCCTGGAATTGAGATTAGAGATTGGAGATTGGGAATCAGCAAGCAACCAATCTCTAATCTCCCAATCTCCTTCTTTCACTCCTGCCGCATATGCCCCAGCCGGGCCATCAGGCGGCGGTAAAAGTAGCCGGTGCTTTCCACACGGGCAAAGGTACAAAAGTTGGCGTCCCGTTTGATGATGACCACATCATCATTTTGGGCGGTAATGCCGTGTTGTCCATCGGGCGTAATGTACGCCTCATGATCCATGTTGATTTTGATGGCGATCACGGCCGTTTCATGCAAAATCAGCGCCCGGTTAAAACTAAGATGGGCGGCCACCGGCAGCACCACAAAGTTGGGCAACTGCGGCGGCAGCAGCGGCCCACCGGCAGCCATCGCATACGCGGTGGAACCGGTGGGGGTGGCCACAATCATGGCGTCAGCGGCATAGGTCGTTACCAGGTCGCCATCTACCGAAAGCTGAAAATTGACCACCCGCGCCTGCGCGCCGCGCCCCACCACCACATCATTGAGGGCGGTGAAGGTATGGGTGACACGGCCGTCGCGTTCCACCTCCGCCCGCAGCATCAACCGCTTCTCAATCCAATAGTCACCGGCCAATACCCGCGATAGCTTTTCCGGCCACTCATATGGCTGCGCCTCGCTGAGGAAACCAACCTTGCCCAGATTGATGCCAAACAGGGGCACATTGCAGCCAGTAGAAATACGCGACGCCTGCAACAGGGAACCATCACCGCCCAACACCACCAGCAATGAGCTATCCTTCAATTCCGGTCGCATCTCGCTCATATCCCAGGTGGAGGAAATCCAGGCGCGCACCCCCTGGGCAGCCAGCCAGTGATGGACTTCGTCGGCTAACGGCCGTGACGCCGGAATACGCGGGTGGTGGAGGATGCCGATGGTGTGCATAGAGAGTTGGAGATTGGAAATTGGAGATTGGAGATTGACAATCTCTAATCTCCAATCTCCAATCTCTTCAAATAAGAAACCACCTCGTCCAAAGGAATAGATTGCTGCTCACCGCCGTCTAACGGCCGTAACACCACCAGCCCTTGCGCCACTTCTTCTTCGCCCAGGATGAGAACGGTTTTGATGTTGTGCTTGTTGGCTTCGCGCATCTGGCTTTTCAAGCTGCGCCGTTCGCGGGCAAAGGCCAGCCGGGCGCCAATGCCCGCCGCCCGCAGCCGAAATGCCAGTTGCGCGGCGACCGTTTTAGTAACGCCGCCAAAATGGGCCACCAGGATTTCCGGTTCCGGCGTGGCCGGCGGTTCAATGCCCGCCTCCTGCAAACCGAGGATGATGCGCTCAATGCCGCTGCCAAAACCGACGCCGGGCGTGGTCGGGCCGCCAATGCTTTCCGCCAGCCCATCATACCGCCCGCCGCCGCACACCGCCGCCTGCGCGCCAATGCCTTCCGCCCACACCTCAAACACCGTCTTGGTGTAATAATCAATCCCCCGCACCAGGCGGAAGTTGATGGTGTAGCTCTGATCCAGACTGTCCAGCAGCCCACGCAGGCTGGTAAAGTGGTCGGCGCAATCGTCGCACAGGTACTCTATGATGTGCGGTGCGTTGGCCAGCAGGTCGTCCATGCCCGGTTCTTTGCTATCCAGGATACGCAGCGGGTTGCGCCGCAATCGCTCCTGGTCAATGGGGGCCAGCCTGGGCAGATAATCGGTGAGGTACGTTTTGAGCGCGCTCACGTAGACGGGTTTGCAGGTGGGGCAGCCGGTGCTGTTCAACTGGAAAGTCAGCCCTTTGTAACCCAGTTCCCGGTAAAGGTGCATGGCCAGCAGCATCACTTCCAGGTCGGCGGCGGGGTCAATTTCACCCAAAATTTCGCAGTTGAACTGGCTGTGCTGGCGGTAACGGCCGGCCTGCTGCCGTTCGCGGCGGAAGGCGGGGCCGATGGTATAGACCTTCACCGGCTGCGGCCAACTGGCCATGCCATTCTGGATGTAGGCACGCATAAAACCGGCCGTAAACTCCGGCCGCAGCGTCAGGCTGACCCCTTCCGATTCTTCTACTTCGTAGGTTTCCTTCTTGACAAAAAAGTCAGAGGCATCACCCACCCCCCGGTGATACAGTTCGGTGTATTCCAGAATGGGTAAATCTATGCGTTGGAAGCCGTACCGGTTAGCCAGGGTCACGGCCGTGTCTATCACTAAATCCCAATAGCGGCGATCTGTGGGGAGAACGTCCTGCATCCCCTTCGCCCGTTGTATGGTGGTCACACTACCCTCCAAAGGTTTAAGGATGCGACTGATTATACCCGGTAATCGGTAATCGGTAATCGGTAATCAGTAAACGGTAATCGGTGACTGATAACCGATTACCGTTTACCCCAGTCGCTGCACACAAGCGCTGCGCACGCCGCAGCGGGTGCAGCGTACCCAGTCGTTGTGGTCGCGGTCTACGTCGGGGACAAAGAGGTCGGCGCGCATGTCGGCCAGCAGGTCAAGCAAATCCTCTTCGAGGTCGGGCGTGTAATCAACGGCAAACGAGCGATCCTGGTATTGGATAATGCCATATGTAGGGCGAATACCATAGTTCTCTTCGACCAGCAGGCAGTATGCGGCCAGTTGCAAGATGTGGCCTTCGTGAGGTACGTCGGGGGCAGTGCTGGATTTCAATTCCACCGGCACGATCATACCGTTGGCCTCTTCCACCAGATAGTCCGGCTTTCCCGTCAGGCGCAAGTGAGGGGAAACCAGGGCGTCGTTGTTGCTGAACCAGGCACTCCCGGCGTCGGTGTAAATGACGTTGCCTTCCGGCAAACCGGCCTCCTCCTCCAAATTGCGCGACCAGAGCCACAACCCTAACGCCAGGGCCAGGAGGAGTAAAACAAGGGCCAGGGGGAAGATGCCGAATATCATTTTGAAGCAGTAATTGTGTAATCAGGTAATTGCGTAATTACGCAATTACCCAATTACCAACTGGTAAGCAAAGAAGGCAATGGTGATGAACAGCAGCACATATGCCACCCGCCGCGCCCAGACGGACTGAGCCACGACACGGCCGTGCTGCCGGTGATGCGCCGTCCCTTTCTTTAACTCGTGGACGTTCTGTGGCTGTGCGCCTTGTTTGCGTTTAAGCCACCAGGCGCGGCGGCAGTATAGATAGGTAGAGATTTCGCTTGCGCGAATCCAGTTGTCGCTCATATGTTCTAATTTTATGTCATTTTACGGCCGTGTCAAGCAACAAAAGCATCTGGCAATTAGCCAAAGGCGCACCGGGCAAATTCGTAACAAAAGTAACATACCGCTTCCTAAACAGCCTGTGCTAGAATTGCCGACGTATCATTCCCTTAAGCTGTATAGGAACTGCATTTATGACTACCACCCCACAATTTTTCCCACAAACTGGCATCAGCCTCTGGGAAAACTGGCACACACAAGCCCACCAACGGCTTGACCTTGCCTACCAACAATCGCCCCATCTCCACTTTGACCACAACGGCCGTTTCATCTTCTTCAGCGACCTGCACCGGGGCGAAAAGAACCGGTATGACTTTTTTGCCCCCAATGAAAACATCTTCCGGCACGCCCTCACCCATTATTTTCACCAGGGGTACACCTACATTGAACTGGGGGATGGGGATGAACTGTGGTACAACAATTTTGCCACCATTCGCCGCGCCTACAGCCAGCTATTTGACCTGCTGCATCAATTCCGCGCCCACCACCGGCTGCACCTCATCGTCGGCAACCACGACTCCGAACGCGGCATGTTTGACCCCATGGAAAAAGAAGGGATTCCGCTGCATCAAGGGCTGGTGCTGCACCATGTGCCCAGCGGCCGTAACCTGTTTGCCGTGCATGGGCACCAGGCTCACCCCAAAGGCGACCGGTATTGGTGGTTTCAACGGCCGCACAGCCGCTACTTTGTCAAATATACCCTCCCCTTCTCCGCCAGCCGCTACCACTTCTCCGAACCGGAAGATGGGCTGCCAAACCGGCAGCATCTGGCGAACATGCCGCGTCGGGTGAGCAACCGGGTATTGCGTTTTGCCCATCAGCTAGAAGGGGCCATTCTGTCCTGGGCGCAAGAGAAACGGCAGGCAACTATCTGCGGCCATACTCATCTGTGCGCTTTCCCCGACCCGCAGGCCAACCCACCCTTTTTCAACATCGGCCATTGCAGCACACCGGGTTACATCACCGGCCTGGAAATTGCCGACGGTGAATTGGCGCTGGTGAAATGGAAAACGGACAATACCGGCGTTCACCAACGAACGGTGCTGCGGCAGATGGCGATCACGGCCGTACCACCTTCCCGTCCCCTCCCCCAAACCAGTTAGTAAGAGCAGCTTTAACAGGAAACGATAGATGAACCTCAAAGCGCTCTTTCTACTCGACCCCGACGTGCATTTTCTCAATCACGGCTCGTATGGGGCCACGCCCGTGCCGGTGTTTGCTGTGTACCAGGGGTGGCAGCGGCGATTGGAGCGACAGCCAGTGCAGTTTATTGCCGTCGAACTGACTGAGCATTTTGCCCATGCGCGGCAGATATTAGGAGATTATGTCAATTCCCCAGCAACCGATCTGGTGTTTTTGCCCAACGCCACCTTCGCGGTTAATGTGGTGGCTCGTTCGCTATCGCTGGGCGAAGGGGATGAAGTGCTGGCGACCGATCACGAGTATGGAGCGTGTGACAACATCTGGCGCTTTCTGAGCCAGAAACAAGGATTTTGTTATGTCAACCAGGCCATCAGCTTACCCACCGGCAAGCCGGAAGAGGTTGTGGCCGAACTCTGGCAAGGGGTGACGGCACAAACGCGGGTGATTTTTATCAGCCACATTACGTCGGCAACGGCCGTGACCTTTCCCGTCGCTGCTATCTGCGCCCGCGCCCGCGCCGAAGGCATCCTGACGGTGGTGGATGGCGCGCACGCACCGGGCCAGATTCCGCTGGACATGGCCGCCATCGGTGCAGACTTTTACACCGGCAACTGCCACAAATGGCTGTGCGCGCCTAAAGGGTCCGCGTTTTTGTATGCCCGCCCGGAAGTACAGCATTTGGTGGAGCCACTGGTCGTGGGCTGGGGCTGGGGTGCTGACCGGACGCTCACTTTTGGCTCGGATTTCCTCGATTACCAGCAATGGTTAGGCACCATGGACCCCGCCGCCTACCTCTCCGTGCCCGCGGCCATCCAATTCCAGGCGGAACATAACTGGACGGCCGTGCGCCAACAATGCCACGACCTCCTGCGCCAGACCCTCGGCCACATTCATACCCTCACCGGTTTAGAACCCATGTACCGCAGCGATGCTGACTACTGCCAGATGGCAATTGCCGCCCTGCCCCCGGTTGACGCCCCTCAACTCAAACGACGCCTGCTGGACGAGTTCAAAGTGGAAATACCGATCACGGAGTGGCACGGCCGTACCTTTATCCGCCTCTCTGTGCAAGGCTACAACACCCCGGACGATATGGAGACACTGCTGGCGGGGCTGACGGCCGTAATTCGTCATTCGTAATCCTTTATCCGATCACGGTTTACGGATTACGGTTCATCAATTACCCATTTTGCTCTCATGGTCTCCCCTCGCGCCACGTGGTAGAATCCCCGATTGCTTAAAACAAACCGTCAACACACGCCAAGACTCATTATCCCCTCTGCGCTTCCACGTCTCGGCGTTCAATAATCGTGAAGGATGTAATTGTTTCATGTGGAGATTGAGAGATTTGAGATTGGGAGATTAGCCTGGCAAATAATCTCTCATTCTCCCAATCTCTCAATCTCAGAAGCCACGTTCCTTCATCCTGAGAATACCTATGTCCTTAGACAAAATCATTGTGCGCGGCGCGCGCGCCCATAACCTGAAAAACATCACTGTGGAAATCCCGCGTGACAAACTCGTTGTCCTCACCGGTCTGTCCGGCTCCGGCAAATCATCGCTGGCCTTCGATACCATCTTCGCCGAAGGACAGCGGCGCTACGTGGAATCCCTCTCCGCCTATGCCCGTCAATTTTTAGGGCAGATGGAAAAGCCAGACGTAGACCAGATCGAGGGACTCAGCCCGGCCGTTTCCATTGACCAAAAAGGTGTCAGCCACAATCCACGCTCCACGGTGGGCACGGTGACAGAGATTTACGACTACCTGCGCCTGCTCTATGCCCGTGTAGGTACGCCCCACTGCCCCGAATGCGGCCGTCCCGTCATGCCGCAATCGGCCGAACAAATTGTGGACGCCGTCGCCCACATGCCCCTCAACAGCCGCATCCAGATATTGGCCCCTTTGATCCGCGACCGCAAAGGGCGGCACGAAGGCATCTTCGACGATGTGCGCAAGGCCGGTTTTGTGCGCGTGCGCGTCAACGGCGAGGTACGTTCCATTGACGATGAGATTGAACTGGATCGGTACAAAAACCACAGCATTGAAGCAGTGGTAGACCGGCTGGTCATCCGTCACGAGCCGCAAGATAATGGTGAAGAGGCGCTGTCGGCTCGTTCCCGCCTGACAGACTCGATTGAAACGGCGCTGCGGTTGGGCAGCGGCATTGTCATCATCAACGACGTGACCGACCCGGAAAAGCAGAGCGACCAGTTGTATTCGGAGCATCTCTACTGCCCGTATGACGGCACCAGCATCCCCGAAATTGAGCCGCGCACCTTCAGCTTCAACAGCCCACACGGGGCCTGCCCGGCCTGCCAGGGTTTGGGCACGACGAAGCAGATTGACCCTGATCTGGTGATGCCCAACAGGGATTTATCACTTGAAGATGGGGCGATTATCGGCTGGCCGACGGAAGACCGGCAGGGGTATTACTGGCAGATTTTGCAAGCTACGGCCGTACACTTCAACATTCCCACCAACGTCCCGGTCAAAAATCTGAGTGACGCCCAACTCCACATTCTGCTGCATGGCAGTGGCTCAGAGGACATCGTGGTGTATTATGTCAACCGAGAGGGTGATAAACGAGAGTATCGCACCAAATATGAAGGCGTGGTGCCCAACCTGTGGCGGCGTTACCACGAAAGCACCTCTGATTATGTGCGCGACAAGCTGGAAGAGTTCATGGTGGATATGCCCTGCGAAACGTGCGGCGGCTCCAGGCTGAATCCGGTGGCGCGGGCGGTGGATATTGATGGGCGGACAATCAACACGGTGGTGAAGACGGCCGTGATCCACCTCCTGCCCTGGGTGGACAAACTGCGCCACGAAACCGACTCCCCACTCACCACGCGCCAGCAACTCATCGCCCGCTCCATCCTCAAGGAAATTGGCGACCGGGTACAGTTCATGATCAATGTCGGGCTGGATTATCTGACGCTGGATCGGGCGGCCGGCACCCTCTCCGGCGGCGAAGGGCAGCGCATCCGCCTGGCGACGCAGATTGGCAGCCAACTGATGGGCGTGTTGTATGTGCTGGACGAGCCGAGCATCGGCCTGCACCAACGCGACAATGCCCGCCTCATCCACACCCTCAAAGGGATGCGCGACCTGGGCAACACCGTGCTGGTGGTGGAACATGACGAAGACACCATGCGCGCCGCTGACTGGCTGATTGACCTGGGGCCAGGCGCGGGGCTGCACGGCGGCAAAGTGGTCGCCGAAGGCACACCGGAAGCGGTGGCGGCCAATGAAAACTCCATCACCGGCGCGTATCTGAGCGGCCGTACCCGCATCCCCGTGCCCCGCAAACGGCGCAAAGGGACAGGTGAGTTTATCAAGGTAATTGGCCCCACCGAGAACAATTTGAAGGGGGCTGATATTTGCATCCCGTTAGGCCAGTTTGTGTGCGTAACGGGTGTTAGCGGCAGCGGCAAAAGTTCATTTCTCATTGAAGTATTGGCGAAAAAGTTAAACCAGCACTTTTACAGATCCAAAGTGCTGCCGGGCAAACATCAGGCCATTGAAGGGCTGGAGCATCTGGATAAGGTAATTGAAATTGACCAGTCGCCCATCGGCCGTACCCCGCGCTCCAACCCGGCCACGTACACCAACCTGTTCAACCCCATCCGCGACCTGTTTACCAACCTGCCAGAGAGCAAGGTGCGCGGTTACAAGGCGGGGCGGTTCAGTTTTAATGTGAAGGGTGGCCGCTGCGAAGCGTGTGAGGGACAGGGGCAAAACCGGATTGAGATGCAATTTCTGCCGGACATTTATGTGCCGTGTGATGTGTGCCATGGCACGCGCTATAACCGGGAGACGCTGCAAGTGCGTTACAAGGGGTTGAACATTGCCGAGGTGCTGGACTTGAATGTGGAGCAGGCGTTGGATTTTTTCGAGAATATGCCCGCCATCCGGCGCAAATTGCAGACGATGATGGACGTGGGGTTGGGCTACATTACGCTGGGCCAACCGGCGCCCACCCTCAGCGGTGGCGAGGCACAGCGCATTAAACTGAGCCGTGAGCTATCGAAGATTGCCACCGGCCGTACCATTTACATTTTGGATGAGCCGAGCGTGGGGCTACATTCACATGACGTGGCGAAGCTGATTGTGGCGCTAAACCGGCTGGTGGACAAAGGGAACACGGTCATCATCATTGAGCATAATCTGGACATCATCAAGGTGGCGGATACGCTGATTGACATGGGGCCGGAAGGGGGCGACCGGGGCGGCGAGGTGATTGCTCAGGGCACACCGGAGGAAGTGGCGCAGGTGGAACGGTCCTATACGGGGCAGTTTTTGCGGGGGTATTTGAACGGTAAGATCTGACAAACGATGTACACCATTGAATACTCCCCCGAAACAATTGACCATTTTCGTCCTTTGACGGCTCGCCAACGTTCTATCATCCTGGATGAGGTAGAGAGACAGCTAAAATCTCAACCTACCGAAGAAACGAAGAACCGTAAGCCTATGCGTCCCAACCCATTGGCTCCTTGGGAACTTCGCATTGGCAATTTGCGTGTATACTATGATGTGGAAGAAGAACCAGAACCCATTGTTCTTATTCGGGCTGTAGGCATAAAAAGGCGCAACCAGGTCTGGATAGGCGGCGAGAGATTTGAACTATGACGGTACTCACACTAGATATTACGGAAGCAACAAAGCCTTTGGCAGAATATGCCCAAAAGGCAGATTTAGGGCCAATTGTTATTACGGCTGATGGGCAACCGCTGGCGGTTATCATTGATGCTGAAGCTATTGATTTGGAAGCCTTATCCTTAAGTACCAATCCGCAATTCCTCAACCTGATCGAAAAGTCACGGAAACATCAAGAGAAAGAAGGCGGCATTTCTAGTGACGAGATGAGGCGGCTTTTGCAATCTCAGTAGATTGAATTCCCCGGCAATAAAAACAACTTTTTTCCACACCTCCCGATTATCCTTATGTCAGTGAATCAATGAACAGGCACAAATAATCGGCTGCCAGAAGCAGGCGACTGCCGTACCAGGAAAACATCTCGCCATCTACCAGACAGACGGCGAACCCGAAGCGGTTTCGGGCCGTGCCCGGAAACTGCGCCTGAAATGCCTGCCGGTGCTTTTCGGCAAAGGGGAATGGCTCGGAGGAGAGCAGAATGGCGTCCAGGTCGGCGGCATGGATTTGCGCGGCGGTCACTTCGGGGTAACGGCCGTCGCCCATCGCCGCAAACCCATTCACCAGCCCACAGCGGGTAAGCATGTCGTGGATGAAGGTGTGCCCACCCGCTACCATGAACGGTTTTTGCCAGATGAAGTAGCCCACGCGATACGGCCGTGACCGCCCCGGCGGCCGGGGTGGCAATTGGGCAAATTTTGTTTCAATTTCCGCCGCCAGCGCCGCCGCCCGTTCTTCCCGGTCTACTAACTGCCCCACCCGGCGAATCATGTCCAGCGCTTCGGTTAACGTGGTGATGTCGCTCATCCAGACCGGGTATCTGGCCGCCAGTTGTTCGATTCCCTCCTGATAGTTCTCCTCTTTATTGCCAATGATCAGGTCAGGTTGCAGCCGGTCAATTACGTCAAAGCGGAACTGCTTGGTGCCACCCACGCTCGGTTTCTGTGCTACTTTACCTGCCGGATGCACACAAAACTTGGTACGGCCGACGATCTCCGCGTCCAGCCCCAAATCAAACAGCAGCTCTGTCTGCGAGGGGACGAGGGAGATGATGCGCTGCGGCTGCCGAGGCGCGATGACGCTGCGCCCCATCTGGTCTATCACCGTTTGTGTTCTATCAGGTATCATCAACTTCTCTTTTGCTTCCATCTCACCCATTATCAGTAGACCTGAGCAAAGTTCGCATCCTCAGATGCGAACCGGCGGGCATCTGAGGATGCCCACTCCGCCCATTTAGAGCAACTGATTATACGCCAATACCTGGCGATCTAGAGCAGCAATTCTCAATTTGGCGAAGCCGACCTTCGTCGGCTAAGACCAGTCGGCGAAGGCCGACTTCGCCTTGTGTAGGTGCAGATTTATCTGCCGTCGCCGGACAAATTGAGAATTGCTGGATCTAGAGCACACTCCTTGACAACGGCCGTAAACCACTATATTCTACCGTTAGTGGTATTCAACTGACGGTATAATAGCGAGCGCAAACACAAGAATGGCCCAATTAGATGACCTGCTACAACAGTGGGAAGACAATTATAAAAAGGGACTTCTCTCTTTTTGGATGCTGCTGCTGCTGCACGGCCGTGCCGCCTACGCCTACGAAATGACGGCGATGATTACCGAGATGAGCCAGGGCACAGTAACGGCCGATGAAAAGAGTATCTACCGGGCGCTCAAACGTTTTGAAGAGAATGGCCTGATTCAAAGCCAGACACAAAACTCGGATGTGGGGCCACCGCGCCGCTACTACACGCTCACGCCATCAGGTCAGCAGTTGTTGGCCCGTTTCATCGAACGCAACATTCGTATTTTTGCCCGGCCAGAGGTGGCGGCGGCAATAGATTCTGTGATAGACGGAGGATGATCATGAAACAACATCATTTTGAATATGAAGGATTTGAGGAAATGCCTATGGCCGTTTCCCTGCAACGCCAGCTAGAGTCCATCTTGCGCCTCCTACACCTGGCGCTGGGCGCAGCCCTGACCTTTCTCTTGTTTGCCTTTTCCGGCGCGGCCGATTACCTGGGTCGAGCCGGGTTTTTCCTCTGGCTCATGCTCCTTTTGGGGCCGCCGGCCGCTTCGTTTCTGCTGCTCATTTCGCCCACCTGGCGCGGGCTGCCGCTGGCCCGGCGCATCAATCCCATTTTGTTGGGCTTTGCAGTCAGTTGGCTGGCCGCTTTCATCTTTTACATATCATCTCTAAGCGGCTACGGGACGCCTTTGTGGTTGCGCCTGCTCTATCTTTTGCTGGTGGGCAGCTACCTGCTCTTCATTCTGGGGCTAAGTTTTTTCTTGTGGCGTCGGGTGACGGCCCGTCGTGTGACGGCCGATGAAACCCTTTTCCCCTGATGGGTTTAGCAAACCATTTCGTATCTTCTCAATATCTCGTGGCGGGGTGCGCATCCTCAGATGCGCATCTGAGGATGCGCACTTCGCTCACCCCTATTTATTGAGATGATACACTATTTCGCTCCGCCGATAATGCCTATGAATGACTATTTGTCGGCGGGAACACAATGTCCGCATTGATGCCGCTGCCCGCGGCCGTCCCTGAAGCTGCGGCCATCACAACCTGATGAAAGGGCGTGACCATATCACCCGCCGCATACACATGGGGTACGCTGGTGCGCCCCAACATATCTACCTGCACATAGCCTTGTTCAGTAAACTGGCAACCGATTTCGCGTGCCAACGGGCTGTGCTGCTGTGGTTTTGTGCCCACAAAGATTGCCTGGCACGGAAGGACACGGCCGTCCTCTAAACGAATCCCCTGCACATGCCCGGAATCACCTTCAACGGCTGCTATCCCGGTGTCATACACCGTTACCCCCATTTGCTGGAGTTTATCCAATTGCGCTGGCGTAGGCGGGGGGTCGCCGTATAAACAAGCGGAAATATCGGCGCTGAGGGCAGACAACAAGGCGGCCAGATGGGAAACAACTTCGCCATTGCCGATGATCACAATTTTCTGGTCGCGCACTTCCCACCCGTGACAATAGGGGCAATGATGCACACCGCCTTTCCCCCAATAGTCGGCCAGACCAGGGATGGGTGGCAACTCATCGCGCACGCCGGTAGCCAGCAGCACCCGGCGGCTTTGAAAAATAGCGCCATCGGCCGTTTGCACGTCAAACCCGTCGGCAATGGGTTTGAGGCTGATAACTTCAGCGGCGCGGTACTGGACTGTGGGGTACGGCCGTAACTGTTCCCGCCCAATCCGTAACAATTCCGCCGGCGGTGTGCCATCACGGGTAAAGAAGTTATGCGCCGCCTCCGCCGGGGCGTTACGCGGCTTTTGATGATCACAAATTAAAACGCGCCGCCGAAAGCGGCCCAATACCAGCGCCGCACTCAAACCCGCCGCGCTGCCACCGACAATAATCACTTCATACATATTCAAACCCTTATTGATATTTTATATCAATTATAACGGGGATGATTGACATGTCAAACCACATATCGGCTTAAGCTACGTGATAATCCTGTCGTGCCCCGGAATCGTTTATCCCCCATTTCAGGGCCGGATAATCGGCCAGACGTAGCGTAAACAACTGACGGCCGTGTGGTTCCCCTGACCGCACACGCCTACAATCCCCCGCATCCCGGTGGATACGTATAACGTGCGGTATGAAAAAAAAACGAGGTGAATTTTTATGAGCAGAAGGGTGATTATCGTGGTGTGTATGGTGTTTGTTTGGTGCCTGGCGGCTTGCCGTCCCCAACCAACACTGGAATCTGGTACCGGCTTTGGGCACGGCCGTACCGTCTTCATCGCGCACGAAGATCAAGTGCAGGTGTATGATGTGGCTACGCCGGAAAACCCCCAACTCGTCACCACCTGGGAAACACCGGGGCATGTGCGCCGGATTGTGACCGACGGGCAGCGGGCCTACGTCATCCATTGGCCCTCGGAGGAAAGTTGGGACAGCGCCACCGGCCCACCGGATGGTGGGGTGCAGTTGGTGGACATCAGCCGCCCCCAACAACCACAAATTGAAGGGTACTTCACCACCCGTCATCTGGCCGAAGACCTGGCAGCGCAGGGCGACCTGGTGTACGTGAGCGATTGGGAAAATGTATACGCGGTCGAGTGGGCCACACCCAACACCCCGCGTGAAGTGACCAGTCTACCCCAAGGGTTGGGCGCTGTTGCCGTAGAGGATAATCTGCTGCTGGGGGTTTGGGGCAGTTGCAGTTTTCGCAGTGGGGCGTGTGGAGGTGGGCTGTGGCTGGCAGACATCGGCGAACCGCAAGCGCCGCTGTTTTTGGGGCAGTTCACCCCCGAACTGCGCCCTGGCTATGATGTGGCCCTGCTGAAAACGGACACGCACCGCTACGCGCTGGTGGCCGGGCATGGTTTGTGGGTGGTAGACATTACCGATCCGGTAGCCCCTCAAGAGGTGGCTTATCAAGAGACAACAGACGGCTTTCATCATGCGCGGCTGGTGGTCAAAGAGAACACGGCCATTATGGCCAGCGATGCCCACATCCGGGTGTACGACGTCAGCCAGCCAGACAACCCGCTGTTGGTGGGGCAGATGGATTGGCACTCGCCGCCGTTGGATATGATGTGGGCAAGTGATGGCGATTATCTGTATGTGGCCACCTGGGATGGGCTGGCGATTGTAGATGTAAGTGATCGGCAACGGCCGTTTCTGGTGACGACCACCGCCCATACCCCCATCCCTCCGCCACAACCGACGGTGACGCCTACGGTGACGCCTGCGGTGACGCCTTAACATGCGGCGCGGTTGGCGGTGGCTTTTATTATGCACCTTGCTGCTGGCTTTGTCCGGCAGCGAAGGGAGGACACGGCCGTTGCCCCTGCCCACCCCTACCCTCTCCGCCTGTGACCGTTTTGGTCACCCGCCCAGCACCCTGGCCGACGCCACCCACCAACCGGCCACCTTCTCCACCCCCATCACGGCGAAACGGCCCATGTATCACGCCGTCCACACCCTGTTTCTCGACGACCTGACGGCCGGTCATGCCACTGCCATCGGATTTGATACGGCCGTGCAGGTATTCCCCTGGCGAGATTTGAACCCCACTCCCGGCCTCTATACCTGGGAAGCCAGCGATTACATGGTGCGGGTGGCGCAAGAGGCCGGGCTGCATCTGGTGGTACGGCTGGACATGCCGCCGGAATGGGCGCGGCAGGCGGGGGCGGTGCCGTTTGACCTGGCGGCGTATGCGGATTTTGTCACGGCCGTAGCCCGGCGGTATCGGGGCGCCATTGCCGCTTACGTCATCTGGAACGAACCCAATCTGGCCGCCGAATGGAGCCGCTCCGGCGGCGACCTGGAGGATCATTGGCGGCGCTTTGACGGGCAGGTGGCCGACCCGGCCGATTATGTGGGGGTGTTAGGGGTGGCTTATCAGCGCATTAAGGCCCAAGACCCGGCTGTTTTGGTGGTGACGGCCGGCCTGGCCCCCACCAATGAAAACTCCCCCCGCGCCCGTGATGACCGCGACTTTTTGCGAGGGATGCTGGCGGCCGGGGCCGCTGACTGTTTTGATGTGCTGGGCGTCCATGCCTACGGGTTTGGGCAGCACCCGGAGGCGGCCACAGCGGTGCAAACCGGCCTCAGCCTGGCCCGTATCGGCGAATGGCAGGCGATCCTGGCAGAGTATGGCGTAGATAGGCCGCTGTGGGTGAAGGAGTTGGGTTACACCATTGGGCAGGGCGACCAGCCCTGGGTCACGCCGGAACAGCAGGCGGCCTATCTTTCAGCCGCCCTT
This sequence comes from Chloroflexota bacterium, assembly GCA_014584575.1. Taxonomy (GTDB): domain Bacteria; phylum Chloroflexota; class Anaerolineae; order Promineifilales; family Promineifilaceae; genus CAADGU01. The sequence goes on along the minus strand of JACTMP010000059.1, from coordinate 34,836 downwards.
GATCGCATCGGGCGCGACTGGCCGTCGGTAGAGCTAGTGACGGTGTGGAATCTGGTATACGGCCGTGTACCCGAAGACGAAATGAGCGGGTACAGCCTGCTCAACCCTGACGGCTCCCCCCGCCCCGCCTACGAACGGTTGCGCCAGCAATTGTCCACAACGAATAAGTAGTGGAATTATTCCTGGCTGACTCGTTTGGCCATGAGGATGTCCGGCTTGCCGGGGCCGTTGGCGTCGGGAATGACGCCCACGATGACAAATCCCACTTTCTGGTAAAACTCAAAGGGGTGCCGGTTCAGGTTTTGAATGCGGGACAGGTGGTCGAGGGGGTTGGGGTACAGGTCACTGTTGCTGAGGCTGGTCTGGTTGTCTTCGTCATCGGTGCCCAGAAAAATGGTGACGCCACGACGTGCCCGCACCTGCACTTCTAAATCGGCGACCAACGCCCTGCCCACGCCCTGCCCCTGGACATCGGGGTGGATGGCGAGGGGGTGTAGTTCCCAGGCACGGCCGTTATATTCACTGCTTGCCCCCACCCAACCCAACACCGTGCCATCGTCGGCCACCGCCACCCGGCAAATCCGCTCCGGGTCAAAAAACTCTTCCACCTCCGCCCGCGCCGATTCCATGTCGGGCCAGGCATCGGGATAATGGGCGCGGAAGGCAGTGTGGAGTACGGCCGTCATCTGCTCAATCATATCGTGATTATCCGGTAGGAGATCAACTATCTGCATAGCCCATAGTATACCCACTCGATCATGCGTTTGGCACGGCCGTCAGCTCATTACCGACCAAATCCACCCATCGCATACAAAACACAGGTATAATCTTATCAAAAAATACAAAAGGGGACGGCATGACCGCTTTTGCAGCGACGCTGCCTTCCAAAAGCAGTGTGAGAAAGGATCAGGCTTATGTTCACACAAACAGTAGAAGTTAGCGAAGTGGAATCAAGATTTTCAGAACTATTGCGATTGCTAAACAATGGCACGGAGATTATTCTGACAAAGAAAAATGTCCCGGTTGCACGGCTGGCCCCAGTTGAACCTGTTAAAAAGGAGCGAATACCTGGCTTACATGCAGGCGCAATCTGGACAAGCGACGACTTTGATGCTCCCTTGCCGGAAGAGTTTTGGTTAGGGGAAACATGTTCCCACATATCTTAAAATTAGGGGAGTTGCCTTCTCACCATAAAGACCCCTTTGATCGCCTTCTGATTGCTCAGGTTATTGTTGAAGATATTGCGATCATTACGGCCGATACGATGTTCACTAACTATCCCCTTAAAACTATCTGGTAAGGCTGATGATTATGAAGGAAGCAATTGGTTACATTGTGGGTGGCGGGCTGAAGGAAGGGTTTCGCATTCGGCTGACGGTGCCGGCCGACCGGGTGCAGGAAGGCAGCTTTGTGGTGTGTGATGACGGCCGTTACCGCTACTTTGGCCTTGTCACCGACCTGCAACTGGGGGCCACCGACCCCCGCTTTGCCGACGAAAAAACCGACAGGCTGCAACCGGCCATCCAACAAGCCTTGCTCGGCAAAACCCTCTACACCACCCTGATGATGTACCCCACTCTGCTCATGGACAAAGGCCCTGATTTTGGCGACCCGGAGCGGGCCGCCTGGCAAGCGCGAGTGGAAAAAGGGCAGGAAATACCCGGCCCCAAACCGGTGAAAACCGTGCCCGCCCACCACGCCGAAGTGCGCCCGGCCAACGAAGCCGACGTGGCCCAGATTTTTGGCGAAGAGGGCAAAGGCATGTTCGTCGTCGGCCACACCATCGAACAAGGCTACCCGGTGCGGCTCGATTTGAACCGTTTTGTCAAACGTTCCAGCGGTATTTTTGGGGCCACCGGCACCGGCAAGAGCTTCCTGACGCGCATGATGCTGGCCGGGCTGATGCGCGAAGACGTGGCCGGGGCGCTGGTGTTTGACATGCACAACGAATACGCCTTTGACGATACCGACACCGACCGCATGGTGACGGTGCGTGGTCTGCGCACCCTCTTTGGCAACAAGGTGCAGGTGGCGGCGCTGGGCAGAGGGGCGCTGGTGCGCGGCAAACAGCCGGACTTTACCCTGGAAATTGCCCTCTCCGACTTTCAGACAGGCGATATTGAACTGTTGGGTGAAGCGCTGAAACGTGTCTGGCGGCGGGGGCGGATACGGCCGAATTCGTTGACATACCGCTGTAATGTCTCCGGTCTTTTGTAATCCAGTTCTACATTGCGGATATTTTGGGGGCGTGTTTGTTGTGGTTGGCCTGGTTTAGTTGGCTGCATCATCTTCTCCTTCATGGTTTAAGAATGGGTTGGTAAAAGTTGATTGGCCGCTCTGCCATGCCGCCATTTCTGCGTCTGCGAGCAGGCAGTGATGCAAAGCGGTTGTTATTTTCTCTTTATTCAATTGTTGCCCAATGCAGACGATCTCCTGGCGGCGGTCGCCGTAGGGTTCGGCCCAGATGTTGTTGGCGGCCAGGTAGCTGGCAGCTTCTTCCGGCCATGAGGGGCGCGGCTCGCTGGCCCACCAGCGCCCGGCTCGGTTGAAGTAGGCCTGCTGCCCGGCCTGTTCCCAAAAGAACGCTTCGTCGAAATTGGAGGCCAGCCAGATGAAACCTTTGGCACGTAGCAAAGGGGCAAAACCACCGCTTTCAATGAACGTTAGCAGCCGTTGCGGGTGAAACGGCCGTCGCGCCCGATAGACAAAACTGCTGATGCTATATTCGTCGGTCTCTGGGATGTGCAGCCCTTGAAGTTCGGCGGCCCAGCCGGGCAGTTGGGCGGCCGCTTCCAGATCAAAGAGGCCGGTGTGGAGGATGGTATGCAGGGGGGCACAGCCGTATTGCGTTTCCAGCACCACCGCCTCCGGGTTAAAGCGGTGAATGAGGCTTTTCACCTGCCCCAACTCGGTTGGCGTCACCAGATCACACTTGTTCACCAGGACGACGTTGGCAAATTCCACCTGTTCACACAACAAGTCGGCCAGGGTACGGTTATCCTCATCCGAAACAGCCATGCCCAACGCGGCTAATGATTGTGCCTGGGTTAATTGGTGCAGCCAGTTGGCGGCATCTACCACTGTAACCATGGTGTCCAGACGGGCGATATCGGAAAGGGAACGGCCGTTTTTGTCCAATGGAAAATCAAACGTAGCGGCCACCGCCATCGGCTCGGAAATACCCGAGGATTCGATGAGCAGATAATCAAACCGCCCTTCATACGCCAGCCGCCCAATCTCCACCAGCAAATCTTCACGCAGGGTACAGCAAATACAGCCGTTGGTCATCTCCACCAGCTTTTCTTCCGTGCGGCTGAGGTTTGCCTGGCCATCACGCACCAATTGGGCATCTATGTTCACCTCGCTCATGTCGTTGACAATAACGGCCACGCGCAGCCCTTCGCGATTGTTAAGCACGTGGTTAAGCAGGGTTGTTTTGCCCGCCCCCAAAAAGCCTGAAAGCACGGTGACGGGCAGCCGCTTGTTCCCTGTTTGATTGTTGTTCATTGATTCCTTCCTTATCTAATATGATTTGATTAACAGCGCCTGGCTTTGTTCGGCTAATGTTTGCCACTGCATGGTCAACTGCTCAACCATCGCCATTTGGGTAACGGCGTGATTGAATGGTTTCAGGGCCACCTGCCGCCACGTTTTGCCCACCGTTTGCAACACCCACGCCTCATACCCCGCCAACCAACAGAGCAAGTCGCACCACATCTGCCGCATTGCCTGCGCTTCGGCCTCAATACCTACCCGGTGTGCAAGACGCGGTAGATCTTCTGGCCGGTGAATGGTCTGGTTGAGGAGGGGAACGGCCGTAAACGCCGGTTTGGCTTTGTATCGGTTCACAAAAATCGCCCCCTTCTCCACTTCCCCAAACCAGATGCCCCACCCCCACAACACAATCTGCCGGTCATCTTCCCAACGGGTGTACATTGACCCGCCACGACTTTCGGCATGGGCATGGGTGAACTGATACCGGTACAACAGGTTGCCTTCGGGACAAAGAATATCCCGTCCAAATAGCCACATCTGCTGATGCAGCAGTGGTTTGATTTGCTTTTTGTACTCAGCCGGGTAGTTAATCCAATAAGTTGCCATCGTAATTGATATTTAATATCAGTAGTACCGCCAAAAAAAGAGGGCCTAACCGCTCACTGCCAGTTGCCACGCATCGCGCACCCAGTTGATGGCCGACAACTGCCCGTGCTGCGTCAACAAAATACGCGCTTTGGGGGAGATGTAGCGGATTCGCTCTTCAATCGCAATCCGCTGCGGCAAGGTAATGAGATCCACCTTGTTCAGCACCACAATATCGGCCGTGCCAATCTGATCCAGCGCCAACACCTGGTTTTCACGCGGAATCGCCTCATACTGCTCGGCGTCAACCACTGTCAGAATCGCTTCCACATGCACATACTGGCTTAAAGCTGTCTGGGTGAAGGTGTGAGCCACCGCCAGTGGATCAGAAACGCCGCTGGTTTCCACCAAAATGTATTCTGGCGGGTCGGACCGCTGGCAAATTTCCAGCACCGCCCGGTACAGATCGTCACGAATGGTGCAGCAGATACAGCCATTGGCCAGGTTGACGGTATCTTCCCCCTCAACACCCACAATCAGCTGGGCATCAATGTTGACCGCACCAAAATCATTGACCAGTACCGCAATGCGCCGCCCATGGCCGCCGTGCAGCAGGTGGTTCAGCAACGTCGTTTTGCCCGCTCCTAAAAAGCCGGTCAAAATAGTTACAGGAATACGATTAATCTCATTTTTTGAACTCATCAAGTTCTCCTTTTTACGGGGTAACAGCAGGGACAACTACTGCCATGCCGCGCAGCCGTCGGCAGAGAAGTTTCTGTGGCGGGCGCCGGTCGCCCGCTGTTAAACATGAACGTGGTAATGCCGCGCACCAGCAGTGTGCCGCAAAGTGGGCAATCCAGCGGGTCATCCGCCTGGCTCATTTTGCGCCGTTCTTCCACTTCCACCTCACAATCTGGGCATTTATACACGTAAGTGGGCATTATCTCTCTCGTTATTGATATTAAATATCAGTGATATAGGCAAAAAAAAAGATCGTCTACCGCACCACTTCCCAGGCCAGATGGGCAAATTCTGGGGCAATCAGCTTTTCCCAGGCCAGCCTTACAGCATTGGGCGAGCCGGGTGTGGAGATGATGACCCGATTACGAAAAACACCTGCCGTCGCCCGTGAAAGCATCGCTGCCGCGCCAATTTCGTTCCAACTCAACATGCGGAACAGTTCGCCGAAGCCGGGCAGTCGTTTTTCCAGCAGACTGTCCAGAGCATCAAAGGTGGTGTCGCGGGGGGCGATGCCGGTGCCGCCGTTGAACAGGATGATCCGGGCCTCTGTGTGAGTGAGTTCATGGAGGACGGCCGTTACAGCTTCCGGCTCATCGGGAACAATCCGGTAATCGGTGACTTGATGCCCCATCACTGCGATCTGCCCCTTTAGGAAATGAGCATTTACGTCCGTTTCCGGTGCGCGCGTGTCGCTCACAGTGACAATCGCCAGGGCTACCGGCCCCGTTTGATCAGCCTGCACCTTATGCTGTTGGCTGCTGTCAGAATCGATCATTCTTGCTTCATTCATAACAATTTTCACACAGACCATGCAGTTCCAACAGGTGGCTGAAAAGGTGGAAATTAAACTGTGTGGACAACTGCCGTGCCAGCTCCGTAGCCAGGCACTCCTCAAACTCAATCACACTGTGGCAGCGGGTACAAATGAGGTGATGGTGGCCGCCGTTGGTCATCAGGATGTAATGAGTGGCGCCGGTGCCCTGATAAATGGGGCGCACCAGGCCCAGTTCACACAGCAGATCCAGGGTGCGGTAGACGGTCATCCGGCCCACAGGCGGCGCGCTGGCCCGCACTTGCTGCACCAACCCATCGGCCGTGATGTGGCCTTCACAGCGTACCAGCGCATTCACAATGGCCTCGCGTGCTGTTGTTAGCCGATAACCATTGCCGGCCAGCCGCTCCTTAATCTGCACGATCTGCTCGCCCATTTCATTTGCCCTTGTTCGATGAAAAAATGAGGGAAGGCCAAACCCTTCCCTCATCCAGGCGGGTCTGGACTACCGCAAACCCGCGACAATCGCCTCTACATTGGCCCGGAACATACCCATGTAACTGTCGGCGCCGCTGCCCACTGGCCCAACTGCGTCGGTGTACAACTGCAAGACCTGCACGGCCTCACAGCCTGAAAGCTCACCGGCCACTGTCTGGGCCAGAGCATCGTTCACCGTGTTTTCGGTAAAGATGGTGCAGATGTTGTGTTCCTTCATCGTGGCAATTAAGTCGGTCAGGGCGCTGGCCGATGGTTCGGACATGGTACTCACGCTGGGGATGACGGTTCCCAATATGGTGAAACCATATTCATGGGCAAAGTAGCCAAGCGCGTCGTGATTGGTGACCAGGAAGCGGTTTTCTTCGGGGATTTGGCCTAATTGTGTTTCGGCATATTCCTCCAGCTCTGCCAATTCGGCCAGATAGGCGGCGGCATTACTTTCATATTCCGCGGCGTTAGCCGGATCGAGGTCGCTGAGAACATGTACGACGTTCTCCACCCACTGCTCTACATTGTGAATGCTAAACCAGACGTGCGGATCGGCGCCGCTGTGAGCATGGCCTTCTTCGTGCGCATCTACTTCTTGTTCGGCATCTTCGCCTTCAGCAAAGGCCAGCGGATGGATATTGGCGGAAATCGGAACGACCAGCGCATCTTCACCGATGGTTTCCATGTCATGAGCCAATCTCTCTTCCATATCCCAACCATTAACAAAGATAACGTGGGCGTTGGCAACGGCCGTTAAATCTCGCGCGACTGGTTGATAGCTGTGCGGGTCTTGACCTGGCTTCATCAACACAGTCAGGTCAATCGCATTGCCCCCCACCTGTGCCACCACATCACCAATGATGCTGGTAGTGGCAACCACACGCAGCCGCCCCCCATCCAATTCGGCGGCGTTTAGCGCCGGCAGCATGAGCATTTCCGCTTCCGCCTCATGCTCATGCTCATCTTCTTCATGATCATGCTCGTCGTCGTGCGCCTCTTCATCTTCATCATCGTGTTCATCCGTCACCGGTGCGCTGCTTGTTTCTGACACGGCCGTGTCCGGCTCTCCCGCCCCTGTGCCGCAACCAGTCACTATCATCGCCAGGGTAATGAGAGCAACCATCAACATAAACCATATCCTGCCGTTTGCTGTTCTGTTCATCTGTACCTCAACCTTTCTGATACTTTATATCATTGATATTTTATATCAAGTGTAGCATTGGATTATTTTTAGGCAAACTTTTGCGCGAACTGGGTAGCACTTCGAAATATGGCACACCTGGGGATGATGAAAGTCAAGAAAATAAATCGGCAATCCGCGAATGGTCATTCCGGCGAGGCTTCGAGGAGGGAACTTTCACATAGGCCGAGATGAAAGATTTCTCTTCTGAAGACTCCACCCGGCATGACACTCCCGGTAGTTTTTTGGTGCAAACACCGGATTCCCACCGGCGGCAAATCCGGTGATTGGTCAACTCCCAACCTGTTTAGCCATGATAATGTCGGGTTTGCCCGGCCCGTTGGCGTCGGGAATGGTACCAACAATGACAAAGCCTACCTTCTGGTAAAACTCAAAGGGGTGCCGGTTCAGGTTTTGGATGCGGGCCAGGTGCTCCAGGGGATTGGGGTACAGGTCTACGTTGCTGAGGCTGGTCTGGTTGTCTTCGTCGTCCGTGCCCAGGAAGATGGTGACGCCGCCGCGCGCCCGCACCTGCGCCTCTAAATCGGCAATCAATGCCCGGCCCACGCCCTGCCCCTGGTAAGCGGGGTGGATGGCGATGGGGTGTAGTTCCCAGGCACGGCCGTTGTACTGACTGATTGCCCCCACCCACCCCAACACTGTGCCGCCGTCCGCCACCGCCACCCGGCAAATCCGCTCCGGGTCTAAAAACTCTTCCACCTCCGCCCGCGCCGAAACCATATCCGACCAGGCGTCGGGGTAATGGGCGCGGAAGGCAGTGTGGAGCACGGCCGTCATCTGTTCAATCATCTGCTGGTTGTCAGAGAAGAGATCAACAATTTGCATAGCTTTTCTGCACAGATAGGTTTCAAAACGTTGTAGATATCAGTGTAGGCAATTTGGCTCCTTTATCTTGGTGGTTTTCCTCCCATTGGTGTATAGATTATTTGAATTCCATCAGGATCGCCTTGATAATCATAGATTTCTTTACGGATTTCTACCTCTAATTGATCTATGCTCAAAAGGCCTTTTCGGGCCGCCCTTTTTACAGCTGACACAATTTGTTCATTTTGGAGCCGTTTTATATCAGGACGGATACGTTCAAGATCAATAAGAAGTTGTTTGGCAGCTTCTTCATTTCCTTTATCTTTGTCGGGTATCAAGTTTGCAATCACCTTTATCAATTCTGTTTGGGTCAGTTTCGAGGGGAGTTGTGGCTGATCATGCGATTTCTGGAGTGCCATGAGCCTAGCTTTGGTACCAAAGATGAGGTCTGGGCTAATCATGTAATCAATTTCTTTTGGATCTGTTGTAGGATTTTCCTCAACGGCTTTTGCAATGATCTTAAATGATGGTTTACCTGAGTCAGGCTTGAATGGCTTCTGTACGTCTAAGCAAAACTTTTGGGCATCGGATACTGTTACTTTTAATATGGCTGCGATTCTTTCAGTTGGGGACATTACTCATCGTCTTTTGTTTATGATGTGCCTCCACGGTGTCTAGTTCACTAATCAGTTAAGGGTGTACCCCCGCAAATTGGAGCATTTTTGCCTGGGGACCCAAAACCCAATCCCGAATAAAGGCACTACCGGTCAATATCTCAATACCAATCAATTCACCTTTATCGTTTAGTTCGGCCGTAAGGTTAGGGCCAATTTCAACGCTGCTGCCCTCTGGTTCATCTGAAATGATAAGCTGTAATACATCGTCCTGCTTGAAGTACATAAGATTAGGCTTATTCATATGAGAGCATTAGAATGTTTGGTTGCCAGGCTGAGGCTCGATAATTTGCATGGGCATTACGGGGCCGGAGCAAAAATCTTTACTTCTTGTTCCAGACGGCCACGCAAACGGTCTTTTTCCATTTCCAGGTCATACCGCGATTGCAGGTTCAGCCAGAACCGTTCAGAAAGGCCAAAGTAGCGCGACAAACGCAAAGCGGTATCGGCCGAGATAGCCCGTTTGCCCTGCACAATTTCGTTAATGCGGCGTGGCGGCACGCCTATATCCTTCGCCAGCCGGTATTGGCTGATATTCATGGGTTCCAAGAATTCTTCCTGCAGAATTTCACCTGGATGAATAGGTGGTAATAGTTCTTGCTCGCTCATGTCTTCACCTCAATGGTAGTCAACAATCTCCACATCAAAGGCATCCCCATCATGCCATCGAAAACAGATGCGCCATTGTTTATTGATACGAATACTATGTTGTCCTGTGCGATCACCCGACAGTTTTTCCAGGTGGTTGGATGGTGGTATTCGTAAATCCTCTAAACTCCCCGCGGCATCCAAGATTTCTAGCTTCATTCTGGCTCGCCTTTGGATATCGTGGGGCAATCTGGGAGAATGATGTCGCTGAAAAAGCCGTTCTGTTTCTCTTGATGCAAAACCCCGAATCATAAACAAGATAATAACGCCAGACGTTATTAGAGTCAATTTGCTATGGCAACCAGCTTTTGGAATTACAGGTATAATCCCCCCAGGATACATAAAAGGGGACGGCAATATGACGTCAAGCATTGGTTACATTGTGGGTGGCGGGCTGAAGGAAGGGTTTCGCATCCGGCTGACGGTGCCGGCCGACCGGGTGCAGGAAGGCAGCTTTGTGGTGTGTGACAACGGCCGTTACCGCTACTTTGGCCTCGTCACCGACCTGCAACTAGGGGCCACCGACCCCCGCTTCGCCGACGAAAAAACTGACCGGCTGCAACCACCCATCCAACAAGCGTTGCTCGGCAAAACCCTCTACACCACCCTGATGATGTACCCCACTCTGCTCATGGACAGAGGGCCGGACTTTGGCGACCCGGAACGGGCCGCCTGGTTGGCGCGGGTGGAAAAGGGGCAGGAAACACCCGGCCCCAAGCCGGTGAAAACCGTGCCCGCCCACCATGCCGAGGTGCGCCCGGCCGACGCCGCCGACGTGGCCCAGATTTTTGGCGAAGAAGGCAAGGGTATGTTCATCGTCGGCCATACCATCGAGCAAGGCTACCCGGTACGGCTGGATTTGAACCGTTTTGTCAAACGTTCCAGTGGTATTTTTGGGGCCACCGGCACCGGCAAGAGCTTCCTGACGCGCATGATGCTGGCGGGGCTGATGCGCGAGGACGTGGCCGGGGCGCTCGTTTTTGACATGCACAATGAATACGCCTTTGACGACACCGACACCGACCGCATGGTCACGGTGCGCGGCCTGCGCACCCTCTTTGGCAGCAAAGTGCAGGTAGCGGCCTTGGGCAAAGGGGCCATGGTGCGCGGCAAGCAGCCCGATTTCACCCTGGAGATCGCCCTTTCCGACTTCCAAACAGGCGACATTGAACTGTTGGGCGAGGCTCTCAACCTGACGGATACGGCCGGGGTGACGCTGAATGCCCTCAGCCGCGCTTTTGACAAACACTGGTTTGCCGAATTTATGAAGCTGGAACCGGGCGCGGTAGACATTGACCCGGAGAGCGGCAAAACCTTCCCGGCGGCCAATTCGGTAGCGGCCTGGGCGCGGCAAAACAATGTGCATGAGAAAGCGGCCGAAGCGCTGCACCGCAAGTTGAGCCTGATTTACGACAAACCCTATGTGGTGGAGCGCCCGGCCGTGGACGCGGTGAAGGATATTGTGGATAAGCTGGAAAACGGCCGTCACGTCATCCTCAGTTTTGGCGCCTATGATAACGACCTGGACTATCTGCTCGTCTCCAACATCCTCACCCGGCGTATTCGCCAGCATTGGGTGAAGCAGACGGAGCAGCACAAAACACACGGCCACGCCGCCCCCCGTCCGCTGCTCATTGCCATTGAAGAAGCCCACAAACTGCTCAACCCACAGCTTGCCAACCAGACCGCCTTTGGCATCATCGCCCGTGAGTTGCGCAAATATTTTGTAACGCTGCTGGTGGTGGACCAACGGCCGTCGGGCATTGACGACGAAGTAATGTCCCAACTGGGCACCCGCATCACCGGCTGGCTGGGCGACGAGGACGACATTCGCGCCGTGCTCACCGGGCTGGCCGGGCGCGACCAACTGCGCGGCATGTTAGCCCGCCTGCAAGAAAAAGAAGAAGTGCTGCTGCTCGGCTGGGGTGTTAAAATGCCCATCCCCATCAAGTCCCGTCGCTATGACGATGCCTTTTACGCCGACATGAAAGCGGTCAGCGCCGCCCCCTCCGGCCTGGACGGCCTCAGCGACGAGCAGCTAAACGACGCTTTGTTTGGCTAAAACCTTCGCGCCCTTTCGCGGATTATCTCTAGCTATGTTTGATTTCGTTGACCAATCTATACCCCTACTCTATAATTTGGGCGGCTGGTAAAAACTAGCCTGACAAATGAGTTATGATTGCTAGTCACCATAAGACCAACAAGATGAACAACCAATTCGGGTTGGGGGTAAAACACAGTTGATGGAATCAACCACCGACCCTGCTGATTCTGACAAACCTCCCCATTATCTCTCATACTCAAATAACGCCATTGGGGTAATCGGCCTTTCAGGGTATTTGTTCAGACCTGACAGGTTTATTGCCAGTGCAACCTGGGGTTTTACAGGCCAAAAACCTGTCAGGTCTCCAGAGCAAGCCTCGCCTGTTTGGGCGGGCATTTTTGTTTGGGGGTGTGGGCCGGGCACGGCCGTATAACCCCTGTCTTTGCCATTCAGCTTTATCTGCCAAACCATATGTTTGTTAACACACTTACCATCCTCGCCATAGTCTTTATCTGCATTTTCTTTAACGCCCTCTACGTGGCCGCTGAATTTGCCACCGTATCCTCGCGCCGCACTCGCATCAGCCAGATGGCCGGGCAGGGCAACCGCATGGCCCAACTGCTGCACCCCATCGTTGAAGACCGGCGCAAACTGGACAATTACGTTGCCACCTGCCAGATAGGCATTACCATTTCCTCCCTGGTGGTGGGCGTTTATGGGCAAAATGTGATTGCCACCGCTCTCGTTGACCCACTGACACAAATGTTTGTCCGGCTGGAACCGGCGTTCGGCCGTATTGGTCTGGAATCGGCGATCTTGCTGGCCGAAGCGGCGGCGACTACCATAGCCGTCTTGCTGGTGCTGGCCTTCATTACCACGCTGCAAGTGATTCTGGGTGAGTTGTTTCCTAAGTCTGTTGCCCTTCAGTACCCAGAGAAACTGGCGTCGGCCTGGTTTATTGTGCTGCCCATGTTGGCATCGCAGCTGTTGTTTACGCCGCTTATCTGGTTGTTTAACGGCAGCGGCAATTTGATCCTGCGCAGCTTTGGCCGAAATGTGAAAGAGAAAGGCATTCATGCCCATTCGCCGGAGGAGATAGAGCTGTTGGTGACGGAAAGCCACGAAAGTGGCCTCTTGGATGACGAAGAGCGGCGTATGTTGCGCAACGCCTTCCGTCTGCGTGATCTGATGGCGCGCCAGGTGATGGTGCATCGCACCAAAATTGTGGCTGCGCCGCTGCACACGCCAGTGGTGGAGTTGATGCGGTTGGCGATAGAAGCGGGTAATTCGCGCATCCCCATTTACCAGGAAACAATAGATGACGTCATTGGCTTCGTGCATGTGAAGGATTTATTCGGATTGCATGTGGCGGAGGCCCCAGACACTTCCCTCAAATCCATCGTGCGTGACATTGTGTATGTGCCCGAAGCGCTGCCGGTGGTGGAGGTGTGGCAGCGGTTGAATGCGCGCGGTAACTACATGGCGATTGTGTTTGATGAATACGGCGGTACAGCCGGGCTGATCACCTTTGAAGATTTGATTGAAGAGGTGTTTGGCGAACTGCAAGATGAATTTGACGACGAAATGGCCCCCTATGCCCGCGACAAAGAGGGGCGCGTTTATCTGCGTGGCGACCTGCTGATTGCTGACGTGAACGAGTATTGGGAACTCAACCTGCCCGAAGATGCGGCCGATACGCTTAGCGGTCTCATTTTCAGCGAGCTGAGACGCAAACCTGTGGTTGGCGATGAAGTGCGCTTTGGTGATATTACCATCCGTGTGGAAGCAATAGATGGTCGGGCAGCGTCTGAACTCTCATTATGCCTGCCGCCAACGAACGAACAATCGCCGGCTTTTGTGGAATGGGAGGTAGCCGACCATGAGTAAACTCTTTTTCATGTTACTCACCATACCGGCCGTCAGCGTGATGACGACGGTGGCGCGCACCCAGACTGCGGAAAGTGAAGCCGGCGTTGGTTTTTTGCTGGTCACGGTTGTCTTGATTATGTTGTTTGTGTTGTTGAACGGCATTTATGTGGCGGCCGAATTTTCCATCATTGGCGTGCGACCGACGCAGATGGAGCAGATGGTGGATGAGGGTCACGGCCGTGCCCGCGCCGTCCTCTCCATCCTGGAATCTCGCCCCAAACAAGACCAGTACATCGCCACCGCCCAACTGGGCATCACCATTGCTTCCCTGGCCCTGGCCATGGTGGGTGAACCGCGCATCGCTCACTTTATTGAACCCTTGTTGGCCGCATCGGGTCTTTCTCCAGAATTGGTGCAAATAGCCGGTTACTTCATTGCCCTAAATTTGCTCACCTATCTCCACGTCGTTCTGGGAGAAATGGTGCCTAAATCCCTGGCCCTCACCGACGCCCCTAAAATGGTACTGCTGCTGGCCACACCCATGCGACTTTCCAGCCTGGTGCTGAAATACCCGGTATATACGCTGAATCGGGTCGGTCTGTGGCTGCTGCGCCTCTTCCGCATCCCGCCGGCCGAAGGCCACGCCCGTGTCAGTTCCCCCGAAGAGATCGAACTGATCGTCACTGAAAGCGCCGAAGGTGGCCTGCTCAACGAAGATGAGCAAGAGATGATCCTGAACATTTTTGAGTTTAGCGAACGCACGGTGGGGCAGGTGATGACGCCACGCACTAAAGTGCAGGCCATCCCCCACGATGTGACGCGGGACAACCTGTTCAAAATTGTCACCGAAAGCCGTCACAGCCGTTTCCCCGTTTACGTGAAAGACCGCGACCACATCATCGGCATTTTGCATTTGAAGGATTTGATCCGGCAGACGGTAGATGCACCGGGCCGGTTTAATCTGCGTTCGATCTTGCGGGTGGCGCCGGCCGTGCCCGAAGATTTGCCGGTGGAGACGCTGCTGGCGGCCTTTAAGCGGCAGCGGCTGCACATGGCCATCGTGCTGGATGAGTTTGGCGGCATGGCGGGTGTGGTGACGCTGGAAGACCTGGTGGAAGAAGTGGTGGGGGAAGTGCGCGACGAGTTTGATCTGGAAAAAGAGCCATATGTGGAAATTGGCCCTGGCGTATTGGAAGTGACCGGCAATTATCTGGTGGATGATTTTGACGAAGGTTTTTGGGGAGATGAGGAAGGGCTGCCAGATGTGGAAACGGTGGGCGGTCTGATTGTAACCAGATTAGGCCGCCCGCCGCAAGTGGGTGACGAGGTGGTTTACAACAACATGGTGCATCTGAAAGTGTTGGCGGTTGACGGCCGTGCCGTTTCCCGCATTCGCATTGAATTCCCCGTGCCGGGGCGGGAAGATTCGTAAACCCTAATTCGTAAACCGTAATCCGTGAGATCGGGTCACGGATTACGGTTTACGAATTACGATAGTCCATACAACTCCCCAAATTTTGCTGAGACATAACGCATAAACGGTTTATGGCTGAGTGGAAGACCGGTAGCCTGGACAATGAGTTCGCCGGGGGTATATTTACGGCCGTGCCGGTGTACATTCTCCCGCAGCCAGACCACCAACGACGCCGGATTGCCCTGCGCCATATCATCCAGAATGGCCGGGTTTTGTTTGGTGGCGGCTTCGTACAACTGCGCCGCATATAGATTGCCCAGGGCATAGGTTGGGAAGTAACCAAAGCTGGGGCGCGTCCAATGCACATCTTGCAGGCAGCCTTCTGTGTCGGATGGTGGGGTCACGCCGAGCAGTTCTTGCATTTTCGCGCGCCAGGCCGCTGGCAAATCGGCCGCCGCCAATTCCCCATTAAGCATCGCCTGTTCCAGTTCAAAACGCAGTATGATGTGGAAATTGTAGGTCAGTTCATCCGCCTCCACGCGAATGAGCGTGGGCTGCACCTTGTTGACGGCGCGGTAGAAATCCTCGGCCGTGACACTGCCCAACTGCGTCGGAAATAAAGCCCGCAAGCGGGGAAAGTGTGCCTGCCAAAAGCCACGGCTGCGGCCAACGATGTTCTCCATCATGCGTGATTGGGATTCGTGGATGCCGGAGGAAGTGCCCCGCGCCAGCGGCGTGCGCGCCAGGTCGGGTGCGGTGCCCTGTTCGTACATGGCGTGGCCACTTTCATGCAGTGTGCCAAACAACCCGGCATTCAAAAAGTCGGGATACCACCGGGTGGTAATGCGGGCATCATCCCGGCTGAAGCTGGTGGCAAACGGATGCACCACCGTGCCCAGATGGCCGCGACTGAAATCATAGCCTACGGCCGTAGCCACATACCGGGCAAATTCCTGTTGCTGGGCCACCGGAAACGGTTGGTGCAGGAAATGGTTGTCAATGGCGTGGGCGCGTTCGGCTACGGCCGTGAGCAGTGGCTTTAGTTCAGTTTTCACAGCTTCAAAAATCGCGCGCACGTCGGCCGTTTTCATGCCATGTTCAAACTTGTCCAACAGCGGGTCATATTTCTCCTCTTCATAGCCGTACAATTCGGCCATTTCCTGGGCCAGCGCCACCACCTGTGCCAGATGTGGTTGGAAGAGGGCAAAATTATTCTCGGCGCGGGCCTGCACCCAGGCCGGATGTGCCGCGCCGCTCACCTGGCTTACCCGACGCACAAATTCATCGGGCAGCTTGCGCTCGTCGGTATAGTGGCGGCGCAAATAGCGGATGAGGCAGGCTTCGTTACTGTGGGGGTTGGCGTCGTTTAGAGCAGCCGCCGCTGCTTCAATTAGCTCACCCATTTCGTCAGAAGCGAAGGTGCGGTGCTGGATGCGGCGCAGCGTGGTCAACTGCTGCACGCGGGCCGTGTTGCCGGCGGCGGGCATGTTGGTTTCTTTGTCCCAGGCCAGCACCTGTATTGCTTTTTCCAGATCGTGGATTTCGTGGACTTTTTCTAGCAGCTTGTTAAAGGGGGAATTCATGTTGCACACTCCTTATGGGAATAGGGTGCGCCAAGTATACCAAAAGATAAGGATTGGAGATTGGAGATTGGAGATTGTTCAATCTCTAATCTCCAATCTCACTTATTATGCCGCCACAACCGCCAGTTTGCGTGGTTTGCGGCGGGATTGCACGGCCGTGACTATCACCATCAACGCTACCACCGCTGCTGCCACCCAGGCCGCATTGGCCACCAACGGCGTTTCCGCCTGCTTCACGCCAATCCCCGCAAACGCCCATACCAGCACCAGCAGGTAGGCCACATCCCGGTGGCGCAGCGCCATCAACCCGGCCACAACCACCGCCACTGCCAGCATGATTACCGTCCACACCTCAGGCGCGATACCCCAACCACTCCAACTCACAAAATCAAGTAAGATGGTGACATTGGCAATGGTCGCTACCGTAATCCAGCCCAGGTAAATGCTGAAAGGCACACGTACCGCCCACTGTTCGGCGCGGTTCACGGCCGTGCGCCCCGTTCCCAATCGCCAATAAATCGCGATCAGACTGCCCAACAACACCACCATCACCGCCACCGACAGGGCAAAGTAGCCATAATGCCAGCAGAAAATCCAGACTGTATTCGCCAACGAACTGAGTACAAAAATCCAGCCGGTGCGCCGCAGCCGGAGGTTCTCGCGTTGGGCGGGTAATGCCTGGTAAATGGCGTATACAAACAGCGCCAGATAGATGAGACCCCAAATGGCGAAAACATATCCCGCAGGCACAAAAAACACCTGAAAACTATCAGAAATTTCTGCTGTGGTAATGCCATTGATGGGCAGGGCATTGGCTAACCCATTGACGATAACCGCCACAACCAACGAAATAATTACACTAATCTGTCGCATGACATCCTTATTCATCTTTTTCATCCTTATATGTTTCAATTAGTTCAACGGCCGTAGTGTAACAGGAAATATCACCTTTGTCAATATATTGTATAGATTCTGTTGACTTAATTGGCGCAAGATTCTATACTTTGTATAACTTTTTGATATTTTTGCGGCTCTACAGGATTTCATAGGGTTTGGCGAGATGCGTGATTAAACCCTCACGCATCACGCATCACTCGTCACGCATCACGCCCTGAGTCCCCAAAGAGCCATAAACAGGAGTACAACCATGTCAACGGCCGTCTGGTGGATTCGCCGCGACCTGCGTTTAACCGATAATCAAGCCCTCACTTCTGCTTTGCAATCGGCCGAACAGGTCATCCCCCTCTTCATCCTCGATCCATTTTTTGCCTGTTCACCTTATGTGGCCGAAAAGCGGCTGGCTTTTTTGTACGGCGGTCTGGCCGAACTGGACGCCGCCCTGCGCCAGCGCGGCAGTCGCCTGATTGTGCGCCAGGGAGAGCCAACGGCCGTACTCACCCACTTGCTCGCCGAAACCAACGCTCACGCCATCTTCGCCGAAGCCGACTATTCGGCCTATGCCCGGCGGCGGGACACGGCCGTCGCCCACACCCTCCCCCTCCACCTCACCGACGGCCTGACCGTTCACCACCCCGCTGCCCTGGTCAAAAAAGACGGCGCGCCCTACACCGTGTTCACCCCGTTCAAGAAAAATTGGCTGGTGAAACCGTTGGTGGCACGGCCGTTGCCCGCCCCCACCCGTCTCCACACCCCCACTCACCTCACCAGCCTCCCTCTACCCACGCCCCCCCTCCCTGCCACCTTCCCCCCCGGTGAATCCGAAGCCCACCGCCGCCTCACCACCTTCACCTTGTCACCTTCTCACCTTGTCACCCCTTCACCCCCTCCCCCCATCTCCGCCTACGCCGCCCAACGCGACCAACTGGCTGGAGACAGCACCTCTCAACTTTCGCCTTATTTACGATTTGGCATGATCTCGGCGCGGCAAGCTGTGTGTGCAGCCCAGGATGCGCTGGCTGCCGCGCCCGACGCCGAGGCCGCCCGAGGCGCGGAAACCTGGCTCAGCCAGCTCATCTGGCGCGAGTTTTACACCGCCATCCTCTACCACTTCCCCCACGTGGCGCGCGGCAGCTTCCGCCCTGCCTACGGCGCCATCCCCTGGCGCAACGACCCGGCCGATTTTGCCGCCTGGCAGGCCGGGCAGACCGGCTACCCGGTGGTAGACGCCGCCATGCGCCAGCTCACCCAGACCGGCTGGATGCACAACCGCGCCCGTATGATCGTCGCTTCCTTTTTGGTGAAGGATTTATTGATTGATTGGCGCTGGGGGGAACGCTTTTTTATGCAGCAGTTGGTGGATGGCGACCCGGCCAACAACAACGGCGGCTGGCAGTGGACGGCGGGCACGGGTACGGACGCCGCCCCTTACTTCCGCATCTTCAACCCCGTCAGCCAGAGCCTGAAATTTGACCCGCACGGCCGTTACCTGCGACACTGGCTGCCCGAATTGGCCCATCTACCCGACGCCACCATCCACTCCCCCTGGCAAATGCCACCCCTAGAACAACAGCTCCTCGGTTTTGTCCTCAATCGTGACTATCCCGCCCCCATCGTAGACCACACCCAAACCCGCGCCCGCACCCTGACTGCTTACCAACTGGCAATATCAGGGAGCAAGAACAAATAATCGAGCCTGTGCCCACTTCATCAGTGGTTGCGCCTCTTTACCGGGTCGTTCTGCCCCAGGCCTGTCTGCCATCCTGTGCCTGGCGTGGGGCGTTACGATACAATTCGGAAAAAGAGGAGGCTCAAGATGGTTTTTGAATCACAACATCCCCTGGTTAAACACAAACTCACGTTAATGCGTGATGTGAAGACAGAACCGAAAAAGTTCCGAGAATTAATCCGAGAAGTGGCGATGCTGCTGTGTTACGAAGCAACCGCCGATTTGAAGACGCAGGAATTAACAGTGCAAACGCCCATGGGCACGGCCGTTGGCCGCCACCTGAGCGAACAAATTGGCCTTATCCCTATTTTGCGCGCCGGACTGGGCATGGTAGACGGTATTTGGGAAATGATGCCCGGTGCTGAAGTGTGGCACATTGGCCTCTATCGGGACGAGAAGACGCTCAAACCCGTTTCCTATTACAACAAGCTGCCCACCAGCCCCACCGTACAGGTGTGCCTGGTGCTGGACCCGATGTTGGCTACCGGCGGCTCGGCCATCGCCACCATTGATATTCTCAAGGAATGGGGCGCGCAGCGCATCAAATTTGTGGGGCTGCTGGCCGCGCCGGAGGGGATTCGGGCGTTGCACGCTGCCCACCCTGATGTGCCCATCCACATCGCCCAGATTGATTCACACCTGAACGAGATCGGCTTCATCGTGCCCGGCCTGGGCGACGCCGGCGACCGGCAATTTGGCACGGGCTGAACGAGTGAGCAGATGAGCAGATGAGCAGGTTAATTGGTGAGTGAGCGAGCAGGTATTCTTCACCCTTTCACCCCCTCACCTGCTCATCCCATCTTCTACATGGTGTATTTAATCACATTCGCGGCAGCATTGGGCACGGCCGTACTCGTTACCCCATTTGCTAAAAAACTATCATTCCGATTGGGCCTGGTGGCCGAACCGGGCGGGCGGCGGCAGCATCACGGCCGTATCCCTAAGTTAGGAGGGATTCCCGTCTTTGCCGGGTATCTCATTGGTATGTTGCTCATCTACTGGCTGCTGCCGCCGGCCGACTCCCAGGATGCGCTGCGGTTGCGTGGGGTGGTGTTCGGTACGGCCGTGATGTTCCTGGGTGGCCTCCTGGATGACCGTTATGACCTATCACCACGCTGGCAGTTCCTCTTTCAATTTCTGGGGGCCGGCATCGCCATCGGTCACATCATCTTCATCGAACGTTTCACCAACCCCCTGGCGACGCCCAACATCTGGTTAACACCGCCAATCAGTTGGCTGTTTCAATACGATGCGGCCACCAACCTGGTGATTATCTGGCGGCCACTGGTCTTTGTCATTACCCTGTTTTGGGTCGTGGGTATGATCAACGCCGTAAATTTTCTCGATGGCCTGGATGGGTTAGCCTGTGGTGTGGGGGCCATAGCGGCACTACTCTTTGCCTGGCATGGCATCCGGCTGGAACAAACAACCGTACCCCTTTTCCCGTTGGCGTTGGCGGGGGCGTTGATCGGCTTTCTTATCTTCAATTTTTCGCCCGCCTCAATCTTTTTAGGCACGGCTGGCGTCTGGGTATTGGGCTACAACCTGGCGACACTCTCCATTCTGTCTCCAGCGAAACTGTCAACGGCGCTGCTGGTGTTGGCGATCCCCATTCTGGATGTGGGCTGGCTGATCTTTGACCGCCTCCGCCGTGGGCAGCACCCCTTACAGGGCGACCGGCAGCATCTCCATTTTCGGCTGGCTGACCGGGGTGTACCTACCCGGTGGATTGTGCTGGGTTACTACGTGATGGCATTATTGTTTGGTTTGGTCGCTATATTGGTTGCCAACCGTTTGGTAAAAATTGGCGTGTGGTTGGTGTTGGTCACGGCCGTGACCACCTTTCTCATCTGGCTTAGCCCCAGCGCCAAACGCCCCCCATCAGAGACCGACCGCCCGAAGTTGTAAGTTATTTAACATGGGTATCGCATGAGCTACTACAACGACCATTTGCATTGGCCTTTACAATACGCTTCATCATAAGATAGAGGACCATACAACTACACACCGGACCACAAAATGCGTCAGAGATTGGAGAAAAAGAAATGACTCAGGCACAATTACCAATGTCGGTACAGCCCAAAAATAACAATAACCTGCCCGATCCCGTCATGTTAGCTCGTCAGATTGATGGCATTCGTGAAGTCGTCCTGCGGATGCGTACAGCACAGGCCAGCACCGTTGACGCCCTCATCCAGCAAAAACTGCGGGCAATCGCCGAGCACTGAACAACCAGAACAATCAATCACCTGGCCAGACATCCATCACCTGGCTTAACACATTGAACCGAAATGAAAAGACCAGCCGAGATAAGGCTGGTCTTTTATTATTACCAGGGATATTGTATTGGCGATTCTGCCAGGAGCCGTTGGTGCCCTCCCCGCCACAACGACGCATCTCGTGTCAGGCTCTTTATCTTCAGATCATCAAAACGTGGATAGAGATCGGCTAGTAACTCAGGCAACAAGTCCCAGGCCTCGTGCCGGATCACATCATCCATATCCGCCGCTACCTCCAATGTCCAGCGCCACTCCCGCATAAAACGTTCCGCCTTCAGCCAGTAATCTTTCTTTTCCCAGGCTACGGCCGATTGCTCGACGCCCTGATAAATCTCGGTTAGTAGCAGGACAATGGTAGCCGCCATATCTCTAGCTTCCTCGTCAAAGCTCGGCTTTTGCATTAACAACCGTAACAATTCAGCAATGCTACGCCGGTTACGATTTCTGACCGTCGTCTGGTTTTCAATTTGAATCAATCGGCTCATTGTTTCCTCGCTAAGACTGGATCATAGCACGTATGTTCCGTGTGGCAAAGCACTGGTAAAAAACGATGATATTTGCTTTAATATGCGCACAATGGTCGGTTTTTTAACCGGGCCACTAATTGTTTCGACTCTCTAAACTGTGGGGCACAACGCGCAAGCAGAATAAGGAAAATGATTATGCAGATGCAAGATGTGTTAGGCTTAATTTTAGGCGGTGGCGCCGGGACGCGACTTTACCCTCTTACAAAAGAGCGGGCAAAACCGGCCGTTCCACTGGCGGGCAAATATCGTTTAATTGATATCCCCATGAGCAACTGTTTGCACGCTGGCATTGACAAGATTGCCATTCTCACACAGTTCAATTCCGTCTCCCTGCACCGGCATGTATTTCGCACCTATAATCGGGATGTGTTTACGTCTGGATGGGTACAGATTTTGGCCGCTGAACAAACTCCACACAGCGCGGACTGGTATCAGGGCACAGCCGACGCCGTGCGTAAACAACTGATTGAAATTCGTGAAGCCCATACACCTTATACCCTCATTCTGGCTGGCGACCATCTCTACCGCATGGATTACCGAAAATTTGTGCAGTTCCATATTGATAGTGACGCTGATGTAACCATGGCCGTACAGCCTGTAGGGTGGGATGTGGCCACGGGTTTGGGTATATTGAAGCTGAACAAAGAAAACCGGATTGTCAATTTTATGGAAAAGCCATCTCGTGAGAGGCTGGCCGGTTTGGAAAGTTGGGAAGGGGCGGAACGGCCGTTCATGGCCTCCATGGGCATTTACGTGTTCAACACACATACGTTAATCGAGATGCTAGAGGGAGATGGTGATGATTTTGGTAAGGATATTATCCCCCGCGCCATGCACGAAAAGAAGCTGATGGGGTATGTGTTTGAAGGGTACTGGGAAGATATTGGCACGATTCGTCGCTTTTATGAAGTCAATCTGGCAATGGCTTCGCCTGATGCCCCGTTTGATTTTTATTCACCACGCACCCCGATTTATACCCGCGCCCGTTTTATGCCCCCTTCGGAAATTCATGACGCCCGGCTGAAACACGTTTTAGTGACCGATGGTTGCCGGGTTACGGACGCCACCATTACCAACGCTGTGTTGGGTATTCGCAGTATCATTGGGCCTCACACGACCATCAAATCTACCGTGTTGATGGGGTCCGATTTTTATGAGTCGAATGAAATGAAAGAGGAGAACCGGCGACTGGGCCGCCCTGATGTGGGCATTGGCGCCGGTTCGTACATTGAACAGGCGATTGTGGATAAAAATGCCCGCATTGGCGCCCATGTCACCATTCGCGCCCTGCCTAACCGGGCCGATGAGGAACATGAAAACTGGGTAGCGCGTGACGGTATTGTGATCGTGCCCAAGGGGGCCAGCATTCCTGATGGAACTGTGATTTAGAGATTGGAGATTAGAGATTAGAGATTGGAGACTCAATCTCCTGATCTCTTAATCTCCTTGTTTTGGCAATTTAGCGGGAATTTTTGTAGAAAAATTCAGTGACAACAGGGTGGACGTAATTGGGGCGGATCAGGGTTTGCCATTCCCACTGTCCATCGTGGCCACCGCCAGCGCGATTGGCGATGAGCCAGTAGCTAAAGGCAAAAAAGTAAGGTTCACGGTTGCGCATGTAGGTATACTGGTATTCGATGAACTGCCGGTCTACGTTGGGGTCGGGGTGATACGAGCCGCCTTCAGTACCGATGATGGGCAGGGAACGCCCCAGGTGAGCCTGCACAATTTTGTCGTATTCACGGAACAGAAGAAAGCCGCCGGGGTCGTTATACGGCCGTGTCCCATGATAATTATGCGCCGACAACCAGGCATGATTCAATAAGTAGGCGTCTCCGTTATATTCCAGCGCATAAAAGGTGCGGTCGAGAAATTGCAGATGGTTATAAGAACCGCCTGGGCTGAGCGCACCAATGCCAGGTAAACCACCGTTTTCCACCACCACCCGCGCCGCATTGGCCCAGGCGCGGGCATATTGGTCAGGATTGGCAAAACTTTGCTGGTTTTCAATATCCACATTCGGTTCATTGTAAAGCTGGAAGTAATACACGCCTCTGGCGCGGTAATGGCGCACCACTGCCCCCAAATTGCCATCATAGGGCAAGATACCATCACGATAAAGACGCATCACCGGCATGATGCCATTCGCCACCAGCCTGTCTACGAGATAATCATTGCTGCCGATGTTAGTGCCATCGTTTAGAAAAACCACCCACTTGATGTGCATCCGCACCATTTCGGCCACAAACTGGTCTACGACGCCTCGTTCCTGGCTGACGGTGGGTATCCAGTGCATGCCCCAACCATTGTCCCCCGGTGGTTTGGGGAAGGCCTGGTAAGGAATGGCTTCGCGCATACCATAGGCGTGAATAGCTTTGATTACCGGGGGTGTTGGTCCTACCGTTGTGGGTGTGGGCGTCTCGGTGGGTGTGGGTGTGGGGGGGATAGGTGTATGGCTGGGGATGAATGGGGGTGTGTTGGTGGGCGACAGAGCGCGGAGAGTGCCGACAGGGGTGAGAGTGGCGACGGCCGTGCCCGGCGCGGGTGTGAATGTGGGCGGCAAGTCGCCTGCACCCGGTATCATAGCCAGACTGGCGCGGGTAGGTACGACCCCGGATTGACAACCGACCAGAAACAGGAGAATGAACCATACTATACAGAGCCGTTTATTCACAAGCCTTCCTCACCGGTATAAATCCAGTTCTTTGGGGCGAACCAGGTCTGCGGCCTTGCCATTGCCAGGCGGCAATGAAAGGCCCCGCACCAGCACCACCGGCGTACCTTCAGCCGCCTGGCCCATCAACAAACCGGCCGCCGCCGCCACTTCGTCAGCTACCGCCACATCCGTATGCTGTAAAGCATAGCCGTATAAGTCTAATTCGCCACGCCGATTCCATAGGGCGGGCAACCCGGCCACACCAATAGCCACACCAACAGTGCCCAGGCGAAACGGCCGTCCATGTGAATCCGTAATCACCACACCAATCTGCACCCGGAAATGGTCTTGTAGATGCTGGCGAATACGCGCCGCCGACGCATCCGGGTCTTGGGGCAGCAGCAGCACCGTTTCATCCGCGTCACTTTGCGCCACATTCGAGCGGTCAATCCCGGCGTTGGCGCTGGTAAATCCGAGCCGGTGCCGCACAATCAACACACCGGGCCGCAGCCGCGAAATTTCCGTGCTTTCCTGCAAAATCAACTCTACCACCCGCGAGTCTTTGCCCGTTTGTGTAGCCACCTCCTGTGCCTGCGCACCCGGCGTCACTGTTGCCAAATTGACCAGTCGCCCTTCGGCTTTGGAGACAATTTTTTGGGCAATGGCCAGCACATCCCCATCCTGTAAATGGATGTCTGCCTGCTGCAAGGCAGTTAACAACAATTCAGCCAGATTGTCACCTGGCTGAACATGGGGAATGTGGGGGATTGACATAAAATGAAGTTCCGCCATTTTGCTCAAATTCCCGTGATGCGTATACCCGCTCCTGGCACTTTATAGATGATATTGATGGCGATGAGCACGGCCGTTAACTCCTCCACCGCTCGTGCATTTTGCAGCGCCCCGGCATTCGCGCCCCGCAACCCGGCATCCTGGCACAAGGCCATCACGACATCCTTGTCCGCCTTCTTCTCGCCACAAATCAACACATCACAATCCAGTTCATGGTCAAGGTTTAACAAATGGTGCGCGCCAATGTTCTGGAAAGCGGCCACCACCCGCGCTGCCGGAATTTGCTGCTGCGCCTCTTCAGCCGCCGAGAGACCACTGGGCAGCCGGTAAACCCGCGCTGCTTTTTCCCCTGTGGGCGCAACCACTGTTATCAGCAATTTCTCAACCAATGCCTCTTTGACTGTTTCCAGCGTGGCTTGCTGCGCCGCATAGGGCACAGACAAAACTACCACCTCCGCCTGCTGCGCCGCGCTCAGGTTGTCCGTGCCCGCCACCTTTGCTTCGGGCAGACGCGCCTGGGGCAGACGCGCCTGGGGCAGACGCGCCTGCATATCGGCTGCCGCCTTCGCCCCCTTTTCCGCCAGACGCGAACCAACAATGATCTCATGCCCGGCGGCCGCCCAGCGGAAACCCAGTCCAAACCCTTCATCCCCCGTTCCACCCAAAATTGCTATCTTCAACGGTTTACCTCCAGGTTTATTTATCCCGACTTAGTTGTTGGTAAATAACGAACGCGCAGGTTGAGATCATCTGAGGACGTTGTTTTTATACATTGCACATCTGCTCTAACCTGCAACCACTTCAGTTTTCTTTTGAGTTCATTTTTGAGCACATTGTGCCGCACACTCAAATTACCTGAGGCCGGTGAGTCTTCTTCTAACCACAAAATAACTTTGATTTGCTTTTGATTGTCGAGCATAATGTCAGTATATCGTCGCCATGTCTTTGGCTCACTCCTTACCCGCACACTGCCCACAATACAAGCCACCGTATCCTTAACTTTTTGCCCTACCTCGGTGGTTAAGTCGCCGTTGGCTATCCGTTTCTTGTTTTCAATACGGTGATGACGCAGGTCTTTGACTTCGACAAGGATGAGATCCGAACGGAAAACACCTACAAAATCAACCCCTTTTGTCCCTTCAAGCGCATTTCGAG
Organism: Chloroflexota bacterium; assembly: GCA_014584575.1. GTDB lineage: Bacteria > Chloroflexota > Anaerolineae > Promineifilales > Promineifilaceae > CAADGU01. The sequence goes on along the minus strand of JACTMP010000059.1, from coordinate 8,485 downwards.
CACGTTGATACACTCTATCTTCATCAAATTTAATAGCTGAATCATTCCAGGCCGGGCCAAAATCAAATTCCAGTTCCCCTTCCCTCAACAGAGCCATTATCCTGCCACCTCTGGTTCAGCTTCATAAAAGAGTGCGTTTTCACGGTCATTGTGTTCTACAAAAGCATCCAAGATTGGATTGTTCATCAAGTCAGCTAATGTATTACCCGATTCAACTAAAACGCCATCCTCCCCCTCTTGACGATAAAGCGAAAAAAAGCGGATATTACTATTTAGCCCATATTCGGCTCGCAAAGAAAGCTCGTAGCTCAACAAGTAATCGTGGGTAGCAATGAAAATTTGTGCGCCCGCATTAGCCAGGTTGAGCAGAAAATCAACCACAACGGTTACTAGCTTGGGATTCAAATTGGCTTCTGGCTCATCCCACAGCAAGGCACTTTCCGGCGTCAGCGAACCATTCCGCACCAAATAAGCCAGCATGGATAATTTCCGATGCCCCTCGGCAATAAGGTTGACCTCTAGCTTTCCTCCCTCAGAGGATTCCAGATAAAAGTGATCATTTTCTTTGGAAATCCGTTCCCCTGACCCGATCACTTTTTCAAGTGGCTCAATAAGATGCTTTACTTTGTTATACATTTCTTGTCGTAATGGATTTGCATTCAATGCTATAGCCAAATCAAAATAAGTTCTGTCATATGGGATTTCTCGCTGCTGGTATGTGGCAATGAAACCTGGATAAATCGTGAGCAATTCTCTACCAGGAAGAAGAATCGCTTGCGGCGGTTTGTTCTTTAGCGCGCTCATTCGCCACTCAAATTTCTCGGAAGATGGTATTTCGGCTATTGAAGCCCAATGATAATGTATATATTCATCGTCAAATTGTAGCTTTACAAGAGAGGGTTTCTCTTCTGGGGATCGTTGGGAAATTGTTTTTCGGACAAGATCAGCCGTATTTTCAGACTTAAAAACAGCACGTAAAGTGGTACTGGCAAGTAACTCATGCACCTCTTTTTCTTGTTTACCAACTGTCTGTTGACAAATTTGTATAAGCGCATAAATTAGTTTCAAAATATGAGTTTTTCCTGTGCTGTTTTCACCAATTAATACGTTGATGCCGGGGACAAACTCAAAGTTTGCTTCTCGAAATGCGGTAAAGTTATTGACTGAAAGGTTCTTAATTGCGTTCATAATTTATTCGCTGTCACACTTTGTTGTTCAGTGCCTGATCATACACTCAATTTCTCAAAACGTTGCCACACGGCCGTTGCCAATTCTCTGCTTCTTTCCGTGATTTCCGCCTCATCCAGCGTCAACAACTGGCGATCTTGCATTAACAATTTACCGCCAACCATCGTCGTTGTCACCATACTGCTCTCAAAGCCAAAAAGGATGTGCCAGGGCAGATTGCCCGCGTTCAGCGGGGTGGTCGCGTGATAATCCACAAAAATGATGTCGGCGGCCGCCCCCACCTCCAACTTTCCTATGGGCATATCCGGCCAGAAAACGCGGGCCAGGGCCGCATTATTGTGTACCGCCATCTGCACCACATCTAGCCCATTCATCCGGCGCGGGTCGCGGTGGGCGGCCTTGTGCAACAGGTAAGCCGTTTTCCACTCGGCCCACATATTGTTGCTGAAGCCATCATTGCCCAGGCAAACGGGGATACCCAGCCGTAGCATCCCCTCCACGTCGGCCGTACCGACGGCATTGTTCATATTGCTGCGCGGCTGATGCGTCACCCATGTGCCCGTTTCCCGCAGCAGGTTCATCTCGGCCGCATCAATGTGGACACAGTGCGCGACCAGACTCTTTGGCCCCAAAATACCCGCCTCTGCCAGCCGGTGAACCACACGCTTGCCGTATTTGGTCAGTGAATCATATTCATCTGCCTCGTGTTCGGCGACGTGAATATGAAAACCGCAGCCCAATTTTTGCACGGCCGTCACGCAGTCAGCCAATGTCTCATCGCTAAGGGAAAGGGAGGCATGGAGGCCAAACATGGCGGCCAATAACGGTTCATCGCGCTCCCTGAGGGAGTGCCAAAAACGGACATTTTCATCAATACCGGCTAACGCCCCATCACGGCCGTTACGGTCCGTCACCTCATAACACAACGCCGCCCGCACGCCGGCCTGTGTCACCGCTTCGGCAATTTGATCCAGCGAATTATTGATAGCGTTGGGGCTGGCATGGTGATCGATCAGGGTGGTTGTGCCCTGTTTGATGGCATCCGCCAGGCAAACCAGGGCACTGTACTGCACATCCAGGTCAAACAAGGCGCGGTCCAGCCGCCACCAGAGCCGCGCCAGAATATCAGGGAAATCGGCCATAGGCGGGCCGGGTATGCCCATGCCCCGCGCAAAGGCGCCGTAGAAATGAGTGTGGGCGCAGATATTACCGGGCATCACTAACTGCCCGTGGGCGTCTAATTGTTTGGCGTCAGGGTACGATTCACTGAGTTCGGAGGAGGAGCCGATGGCAGCAATACGGCCGTCGCGCACCAACATCCCCCCGTTTTCCACAATCTCTGCGTCCGGCAACCAGGTCACCAGACGGCCGTTGACAATCAATTGTTCATCCATAACCAACATCCTGAAAGGGGACGGTGACATAGAGATACCACTCCATTTCTATCTCACTTGCCCTGTCACTTCTGCACGTATTGTACCAGCGTAATGGCAAAGTCTGGAAAAGAGAAGGAGCTATAGGCAGATATGTGGGTTCAACAGAGTTGGTTCGTTTAGGCAGGCATGTGGACGGCAAGGCAACCGGTTCTCCATGATAAAGGGATCAGCCGGTTGCCTTGCCCGTACAACCGTTTTGTTAATCGGCATATGCCGCCACCGGCGGGCAGATGCAGAAGAGGTTGCGGTCGCCGTAGACGTTGTCAATGCGGCCGACGTAAGGCCAGAATTTGCGTTCGCGCACCCATTCCGCCGGATAGGCCGCCTGTTCGCGGGAATACGGCCGATTCCAACTGTCGCTCATAATCACCTCGGCCGTGTGCGGCGCGTGCGCCAGTGGGCTGTCCTCGTGGGCCATTTCCCCATTTTCCACCGCCCGAATTTCGGCGCGAATCTGGATCATCGCCTCACAAAAACGGTCTAGTTCCGCTTTGGATTCGCTTTCGGTCGGTTCAATCATCAACGTGCCGGGCACGGGGAAAGACATGGTGGGGGCGTGAAAGCCAAAGTCCATCAGCCGTTTGGCCACATCATCCACCGGCACCAGTTCTCTGAAGTGGCGCAGGTCAACAATACATTCATGGGCGACACGGCCGTTGGCCCCGCGATACAACACCGGATAATGCGGCTCCAACCGTTCGGCGATGTAATTGGCGTTCAAAATCGCCACCTTCGTCGCCACCGTCAGCCCCCAACCGCCCATCATGGCAATGTAGGCATACGAAATGGGCAGGATGCTGGCGCTGCCCCAGGGCGCCGACGACACCGGCCCAATGGCCTGCGCCCCGCCCACCCCGGCAACCACCGGATGCCCCGGCAGGAAGGGGGCAATGTGCGCCTTGACGCCAATTGGCCCCATGCCCGGCCCGCCGCCGCCGTGTGGAATGCAAAACGTCTTATGTAAATTCAAATGACACACATCCGCGCCAAAATCACCCGGACGGGTCAGCCCCACCTGGGCATTCATGTTCGCCCCATCCAGATATACCTGCCCGCCAAACTCATGCACAATCTGGCAGATTTCGGCGATGGCCGCTTCAAAAACGCCATGTGTGGATGGGTATGTGACCATGAGCGCCGCCAGCCTTTCCTGGTGTTTTTCCGCTTTGGCGCGCAGGTCAGCCACGTCAATGTTGCCGGCCTCGTCACACTGCACCACCACCACGTCCATGCCCGCCAGAGCGGCGCTGGCGGGGTTGGTGCCGTGCGCCGAACTGGGAATCAGGCAGACGTTGCGGTGTGCATCCCCTCTGGCGTGGTGGTAAGCGCGGATGACCAGTAGCCCGGTGTATTCCCCCTGCGCGCCGGAGTTGGGCTGCAAGGAGAAAGCGTCAAAGCCGGTGATCTCCATCAGCCAGTTTTCCAGGCGGCGGAACAGTTCCTGGTAGCCCTGGGTTTGTTCCAGCGGTGCAAAGGGGTGCAAATGGCCGAATTCGGGCAGGGTGATGGGCAGCATTTCGGCCGTAGCATTCAGCTTCATGGTGCAGGAGCCGAGCGGGATCATGGAGTGCGTCAGGGAGAGGTCCCGGCTTTCCAGGCGGCGAATGTAGCGCAGCATCTCCGTTTCCGAGAAGTAGCTGTTGAAGGTGGGGTGGGTGAGGAACGGGCTGGTACGCTGGTGCGGCCCGTCGTAATCCAGCGAGACGGCGTCGGCCATCGCTTCCAGGTCAAACTGCCCCGGCTGCCCGCCAAAAATCTCCAGCAGCGTTTCCAAATCGTGGCGGCGGGTGGCCTCGTCCAACGAAACGCCCACCGTGCCATCGGCAAAGGTACGCAGGTTGACCCGCCGCGCCAGAGCGCGCGCCTGAATTTGCGCCTGGGCCAGCGGGCCGCCGCTCACTTTCAGCGTGTCGAACACCGGCTCGCCGTTTAGTTCATAGCCCAATTCGCGCAATCCGGCGGCGACCACCTGGGTGATCAGCCGCACCCGTCGGGCAATACGCTTTAGTCCTTCCGGGCCGTGATAGACGGCGTACATGGAGGCCATGACGGCCAATAACACCTGCGCTGTGCAAATGTTGCTGGTCGCTTTTTCGCGGCGGATGTGTTGTTCGCGGGTTTGCAGCGCCAGCCGGTAGCCGGGTTTGCCCTGGGCGTCAATGGAAACACCAATCAGCCGGCCGGGCATGATGCGTTTGTGTTCGTCTTTAGTGGCCATGTAGGCGGCGTGGGGGCCGCCGTAGCCCATGGGCACACCAAATCGCTGCGAATTGCCCACGACCACATCCGCGCCCATTTCACCGGGCGGCCGCAGCAGTACCAGCGCCAGCAAATCGGCAGCGACGACGGCTAATGCACCGTGCGCGTGCGCTTTCTGGATGAACGGTTCATAGTCGAGGATGTCCCCGGTGGTAGCCGGGTATTGCAGCAGCACGCCAAAGGTGGGCTGGCTGAAGTCGTAGCTGGTGTGGTCGCCAACGATGACCTGGTAGCCCAGCGGTTCGGCGCGAGTTTGGACAACAGCGATGGTTTGCGGATGGCACAGTTCAGAGACGAAGAAGATGTTGGCTTTGCTGCTGCGGGGCATGGCGCGCTGGCAGAGGGTCATGGCTTCGGCGGCGGCGGTGCCTTCGTCCAGCAGGGAGGCGTTGGCAATTTCCAGGCCGGTGAGGTCGGTGATCATGGTCTGGAAGTTGATCAACGCTTCCAGCCGGCCCTGGGCGATTTCGGGCTGGTAGGGGGTGTATTGGGTATACCAGCCGGGGTTTTCCAGGATGTTGCGCTGGATGACGGGCGGGGTGATGGTGTCGCTGTAGCCCATGCCGATGAAGGAGCGGTAGACCTGGTTTTGGGCGGCCAGGGCGCGCAGTTCGTCCAGCACGGCCGTTTCACTGCGCGGCCGTTCCAGCTTCAACTCTCCCTTCATGCGGATGTTGGCGGGCACGGCCTGGTCTACCAGTTCATCCAGCGAGTTGAGGCCCAACGTGTGCAGCATTTCCGTCACCTCTTTGCTGCGCGGGCCAAGATGCCGTTTCACAAACCGGTCGGCGGGGCGGAGCAGGTCGTGGTTGGGCACGGCCCGGAGCAGCTCCGGGTTCGCCGTATGTCCGTTCTCACCGGCTTCTATGATTTCGTGGATTGTCATGGGGTTCCTCACTTCGTTATCCGTAATCCGTTATCCGTAAACCGACTTCGGATTACGGGTCACGGGCTTCGGATTACGAGTTACGATCACTCTCTTTCTGCCAAAAACTTCTCATACGCGGCCGCATCCATCAGGGCATCCACGTCGGCCATGTTATCCGGGCGGACGCGGATCATCCAGGCGTCGCCGTAGGGGTCGCTGTTGACGAGTTCGGGGGTGTCAACGAGGGGGGTGTTCACGGCCGTGACTTCCCCGGCAATGGGCATCAACAGGTCGGCGGCTGCTTTCACCGATTCCACCACGCCGAAGGCGTCGCCGACGCCGAACGTGTCGCCGACATCGGGTAGTTGCAGGTAAACAATATCAGACAAGGAATCCTGGGCATGGTCGGTAATGCCGATGACGACTTCGTCACCTTCCACGCGCACCCATTCATCATCATCGGAAAAACGGTAATTTGCAGGGATTTTGGACATGATCTACTCCTTTGTGGGTACGGGCGAGGCAGATGGGGTATGCGTTGTCTTGCCGGACAAATTTATACACATCTGCCTCGCCCCAACGGTAGAAAATAAAAAAGGACGCATGGCAAAACGGCGTTTTGCCAGCGTCCTCTGTCATTAACCTGAGAGATTGGCAGCGGGCGGTTTGCCTGCCGGTTGCCCCTTCGGTATGCGTATGGTTACGCATTTTCCAGATACACCCTGCCGTCCGGTCCTTTTACCTGAGAGATTCGCGGTGGGCGATAGATCGCTCGCCGGTTGCCCCTTCGGTGATCGCTAATCGGTAATCGGTGATCGGTAATCGGTTCACCGTTTACCGATTACTGATTACCGATTACGGATTCAGATACTCTCCCGCACGGCCGTTTGCTGTATTCAATTTTCAAATTGCCAGGATGGTGTTCATTGATTAGATACATTGTACCGGAGCGGGGGGAAAGTGCAAAAATAAATCGTCAACCTGAACAAGCCAAACGCTGGCATATTGTATCTTGCAACAGTGTATAATAGGCCAAATGCTCAAATACAAAACAAGGTGTTTTGCAGGATGGGCCATTATATGGAGAACGAGAAATGCTAAAACGAATCTACATTGATAATTTTAGATCATTTGTGAATTTCGAGATCGTGGTCACTCCTATAAACTTGTTGCTGGGGCCAAATGGTGCCGGCAAGTCCACCGTTTTTGATGTTCTGCGAATCATTCAGGCTTTTGTGCGTGGGGATGCGAAGCCGGGCGCCTTATTCCAGGAAAAAGACCTGACACGCTGGCAGGGAACCCGCATTCAACGATTTGAGATCGAGCTAGTAGAAAAACAAAACACCTACAAATATGAACTTGCCATAGAACAGGAAAAAGGCAGACAGTCTCCCCTCATTCTACATGAGCGTTTATGGTTGGCTGATAGACCCCTAATCAATTTTTCCATATCGGATAGCAAAGGTTTGGTCTATGATGATAATGGCGCAGAAGAATCAATCCCCTTTATCGGTTTACAATCAATGATTCCGCTACTAGCAGCAGTAAATGAACACATTTCGCGGTTCAAGAAACGGTTAGATCGTTTTATTGTCTTGCAAATGAATCCAGGGCTGATGAGTGCGGAAAGCGACAGTGAATCATCGCAACTTGCATATAACGCCGAAAACTATGTTTCATGGTACCGTCATATTTATCAAAATCAAGGAAAGGCTTTTGAGATTACGAAAGTATTGCAGGAAGTTCTGGAGGGGTTCGAGTATTTCAAATTCACAGAGGCAGGTGAGCAACATCGGATTCTGAAGCTGGCGTTTTCAGGCGCAAAAAAACATCAAATAGACTACCGTTTTGATGAACTTTCAGATGGTCAACGGGCGTTAGTTGTTCTCTACACACTGCTTTATTTCACGCAAGCTGAAGATTACACGCTGTGCATTGATGAACCGGAGAACTTCCTGGCTCTGCCTGAAATTCAGCCCTGGCTCCTGACGCTTTATGATTTGTGCCAGGATGGAAAGCTACAGGCGTTACTCATTTCGCACCACCCGGAACTGATTGATTTCCTGGCCGCATCTTCCGGTTATTGGTTCGATTCTGAAAGCAATGCGCCGATACGGGTAAGGCGCATCGGGTCACATGATCAGATTGGTTTAGCTTTCTCGGAGTTGACTGCACGAGGATGGTTGCATGAGCAGGCAGGTTGAGCTTGTTATTTTGTGCGAGGACCAGCAGCAAGCAGTTTTTGCTCGTCACTACTTTATCGAACGTGGTTTTCATCCGCGCAAAATAAGGGTCAGGATTAGCCCGCGAGGGGAAGGTTCTGGGGAGCAGTATGTACGAGAGCAGTATCCGCAGGAAATGCGGGCTTATCGCCGCCGTTCGGCTTATCTCTCCACCATACTTGTCGTGGTGATTGATGCGGATACCGTTTCAGTTCAAGCACGTTTGCAACAACTAGACCAGGCGCTTACAGCCACCTCCCAAGAAAAACGCCAGGCCAGTGAGCGTGTGGCAGTTTTTGTGCCCAAAAGAAACATTGAAACCTGGATACATTTTGTTAGAGGCACGGCCGTTGACGAAGAGACCGTCTACGCCAAATTAACCTATCCGGGGGGGTGTAAACACGATGTTATGAAACTTATATTAACCGGTTCCTGTCGGCGGATTCAATTGTACCAGACCCGGCCAATCCGCAAAGTTTCAACAGGTACACCTATTCCCTGAACAACCCTAT
>JACTMP010000013.1 GCA_014584575.1 Chloroflexota bacterium | reverse complement strand
CAGTTGCACCACTCGCTTCGGGTCGGCCGCCAGACCGTCAATGATCGGTTCCAGGGTTTCACCCATGAGCCGACCAACGGAGACGTTGTCGAAGGAGACGTAGACATCGGCGCCAGGGCCTTCGATGGTCAGGCGGTCGTAGTCAATGACCTTGACACCCGCTTCACGCGCCTGGGCGATGATGGCCGCGCCGGAACCGCTGTCCAGGTTGACCAGCAAGATCACTTTTGCGCCGTTGGTGATGGCTTGTTCGGCCTGGGTTTGCTGCATACGGGCGTCGCCTTCGGCGTTGACGATGGTGTACTCGACGCCAGCGGCTTTCGGCGTTGACGATGGTGTACTCGACGCCAGCGGCTTCAAATGCCTGCTCGAAGAAGCGACGGTCGTCCGCTTCCCAGCGAGCGGAGGAGGCGCTGTCCGGCAATAGTACGGCGATGCTGCCTTCATCTGCGGATTGTGTCGTGGTCTCTGTGGTCGGTTGGACGACAGCGGCGGTAGTGGCGGTCGCTTGGGTCGGCGCGGGGGTTGCCTGGCTGCCACCACAAGCGACAAATAAAACAATAGCGGCTATTGCCAATAGTAAAAACCAAAATGCACGTTTCATTTTCTTTCCTCCTTATGGATAAGTTTCGTGCGCACGATAAAAATGACGAAAAGATGGTTGATTGGTGTTGTTTATGGCTGGTTGGTTTGTCATCACCTCCTGATTTGGCAAAATTGCCTAATGATTTTGTGCCAATCTCAATAAATACCACCAAATGCAAACGCTTGCCGCTAATAATCCCTTGACGGCCGTGCGGGATTTCCCTATTACCATTGGGGGATTTCCCCTAAGGTATAGTGATAGGCACAAATGTAGGCATCAGGCGCGGGGAGTGGCATAATACGCCTATGACTCACCGGATATTATTGGCGGACGATCATGCCCTGGTGCGGGCCGGTATTCGCAATGCGCTGGAAGGGATGCCAGACCTGGAAATTGTGGGGGAGGTGGGGGATGGCGCCTCCCTGGAACCGGCATTGGCGGAGTGGCAGCCGGATTGTTTGTTGATTGATGTCACCATGCCCGCGTTTGAACCGATCAACGCGATTCGGCGGATTCGGGGGCGGTATCCCCGTTTGCGGATTCTGGTGGTGAGCGCGTATGACGATGATGTGTATGTGCAGGGGTTGTTGGGCGCGGGGGTGAATGGCTATCACCTGAAGGATCAACCGATGAGCGATTTACGGCTGGCGGTGATGCGGGTGCTGGCCGGGGAACGGTGGATTTCCAGCTCGCTGGTGGATAAGTTGCTCCATGCCAGACAGGTCACGGCCGTGCCTTCCCTTTCCATGCGCCAGCAAGACATTCTGCGTTTACTGGCCGAAGGGCTGGATAACCGGGCCATTGCCCAACGGCTGAATCTGAGCGTGAAGACGGTGGAAAACCACCTGACGCGCCTCTACCGGCAACTTGATGTGCAAAGCCGCCTGGAAGCGGCCACGCATGTGCGTGACCACCCGGAACTGTTAGCGCAGACACCGCCGGAATCGGAAGCGATGTTCATCGATCCGGCACCGTCTGAGCAGCCGGTCATTTTGGTGGTGGATGACAACGGCCGTTACCGCAACCAACTGCGCCGTATTATTGGCAAAATTTTCCCCCAAACCATGATTTACGAAGCGGGCAATACGGCTGAAGCCATTCATCTGGCGGCCCACATGACGCCGCAAATCGCTTTTGTGGATGTGGTGTTGGGAGATGAAGACGGTATCCGCTGCACGCGCCGGCTGCGGATCGAGTCGCCGGTGACGCGCATAGTGCTCATCAGCGCCTACCCAGATCGGGAATTTCATCGTCTCGGTTTGGAAGCGGGCGCTACCGCCTTTGTGGACAAAAAAGATTTAGACGCGGCCACTTTGCAGCAAATTATTGCCGATGCCATTGGATAGAAGTTCAACTTTTCCGAAAAGTTGAACTTCTAGAAACTTTATGACTGCTCCCCTTTTGAGGACTGTCCATCTCTCCAAAACGTTTAGCACCCTGGCGGCGCTGCAAAATGTTAGTTTTGCCATGCAACCGGGAGAAGTGGTGGGGTTGGCCGGGCGCAGTGGTGCGGGCAAAACTGTTCTCATTAAGGTTCTATCCGGGTTGTTGACGCCGGATAGCGGCGAAATGGTGTTTGGCGGACAGAAGATGCAATGGCCGTTTCGGGCGCAATCGTCAGGCATAGGGATTGTCTACCAGCAACCGGCGCTGGCGGAACAGTTTGATGTAACCAGCAACATTTTTCTGGGGCATGAACAGGGGCGTTCATTGGGCCGCTGGCTGCGGCTGCCGGACGAGAATCGCATGGATCTGGAAGCCAGACGGTTGCTGGCCAAGCTGGATGTGCAGATTCCGTCGGTACATGAAAAAGTGATGAACCTGACCAGTGAGCAGCGGCAGTTGGTGGCGATTGCCCAGGTGATGGCCCGGCCGTGCCAATTCATCATTGTAGACGACCCCAGCCAATATCTGAGCCACCCTTACCAGGAGAAACTGTTGGCGCAAATACGCGAATGGCAGCAGGGGGGTACGGCCGTGCTCTTTAGCAGCCAAAACCTCGATCATCTGTTTGCCGTGTCCGATCGTTTGCTGGTGCTGCGGCAAGGGGAAGTAGTCGCCGATATGCGCACAGATGAGACCAACCGTGAAGAAGTGGTCGCCGCCCTGGTGGGCACCGGCGACCGGGCGCAGCGCACGCCGGTCATCTGGGCGCTGGACAGCTACTACCAGGCACGGCGGCAGGCGGAAACATTGCGCCACAACCAGATGCTCTTGCAGCGCGACCTGGCGGCGCAGGACACTATTAACCGCCACCTGGTGCAGCAGTTGGCCGACCAGGTGCAGGCTTTGGACAGCGCTAACCTGGCGCTGCAAGACGCACAACGCCGCTTATTGACGGAGCGGGAAGAAGAGCGCAAACATCTGGCGCGAGAATTGCATGATCAACTCATTCAAGATTTGTTGAGCCTCAATTACCAATTGGAGGAAATTGAAGGCCGGGCAGAGGACGATGCGCCGGAAATGGCCGATGATCTGGCGGATGTGCGCCAGGACATTCGGGCATTGGTGGAAGAACTGCGCCGGATTTGTGGCAATTTGCGGCCGCCGACCATAGATAGCCTGGGACTGGGAGCGGCGCTGCAATCTTACTTGCGCGGCTGGAGCGAGCGCACCGGGATTCAGGCGATGCTGCATCTGGATGCGTCGTTCGGCCGTTTACCGGAGGAGTTGGAGCTTTCTATTTTCCGCATAATCCAGGAGGGGCTGAACAATACGTGGAAACATGCAGGCGCTACGGCCGTAGATGTAGCCCTGAAACATACGTCGCCCCGGATGCTGCTCGTTTCTATCGCCGATGATGGCGGTGGCCTGGCAGAGGGGTTCAATCTATCTACCCTGGGTCAGAGTGGACATTATGGTTTGTTGGGCATTAGCGAACGGGTGGCGCTGTTGGGTGGCCGTCTCAATTTTCAGAACCGGCGTTCCGGCGGGCTGCTCATTCAAGTGGAAATTCCCCATCCCCGCGTGGCCCAGCCGGATTTGTAGGGGAGGTAATTGGGTAATTGAGGTAATTACCCAATTACCCAGTTACTCCATTACGCATTCACCACCGCTACCGGCAGGAAGGGTTGCACATCGTTATACACCGGATCGTAGTTCCAATCAGCGCTAAAACCGGTATCACTGCCCGCGGGATTGAAGGCACGGCTGGCGGCGTGCAGGTGGAAGCTGTATGCGCCCTGCGGTTGATTGCCCAACAGGCTGAACACGGCCGTGTTGCTCACCGCATTGTCTCCTGGCGAAGTGTGCCAATGTTGGGCTGTGTTCAGCGGCGATGCCAGCGTAGGCACCCCGCCGCCACAACCACCGCCACTCAAACTCACCGAGCGCAGGTGATTCGCCGTAACCTGGTAGCTGATGGAGAACTCGATGTCTACCGGGTTGCCATTGACGACCGGCCGATGAATGATGGGGCACATCAGGGGGAGGGGATCGCTCCAGGGGTCGCCTACCCGTCGCCAGCGTAGTTCGGTAAATTGAGCCACGGGTCTGCTGTTGTCCACCATAAAGCTAATGGCGGCCGATGTGTTGATCACCGATTTGGCAGCATTGCCAATTTCCAGGGTGATAGTGTAACGGCCGTCCGGGTAGGAGCCGGTGGGCCAGTTCAGCAACAACTGGTTGGGGTGCCAGCCATCAGCGGCCGGGATGATGGGATACCAGCCATTGGCGTCGGCAGTGGGCCAGTGGGTCTGCAACACTCCACCAACGACCCGGTGCAGCGGCCAGGTGTGCCCGGTAAATGGAACAGAAGCGCCACCATTGAAGGAGTAACGCAGCCGGTAATAGACGCCGCCTTGCACCGCATTGCAGCCATACAACTGCAAGACGCGCGTGTACGGCGATTGCGCCAATGGCAGAGGTAGATCGCCGATGGTGGGGCTGATGCTGCCGGAGGGGTGGGGGCGATTGGGGCGACGGCCGTAGCCCGTACCTGCGTCGTGGTATGGATCGGCCGGCAACGGTGGATTGATCAGTGGCATCAGCCCGGCAAAGAGGATGGCCGGTTGGTCTTCGCAGGGGATGTCTGGTGTGTGGCAGGCAATACCGGCGACGGCGATGGGGTCGGCTTCCAGCGTTACATCCGGGATTGGCCCGGCGTTCCAGCGCACTTCAAAGAAATTTTCGCTGTAAATTACCTCTTCGTCGCCATCGCCGTCTACATCTTGTGTCACCCGGAAAGTGATGTCCGGCACATCCAGCACCAGATGCCATTCCGGCACAAACACGTCAAAACAACGCCGGAAGGGGCCGATGAAACGATCCACGCGGAAGTCTCGCAGGTGTTTCATTTCCAGGTTCAAGTGTGCCGACAACCCTTTCACATCGCCGGCTTCGCCCAGTTCCCGTACTTTTGGCGGCAGCGGTGGCTGGATGGCCTGGCTGAAAGCGGGCTGGTCCAGGATGACGTCTGCGGCTTTGGCGTCACCACCCAGGGTGGCCGTCATTTGCAGCGAGGCCAGTTGGCGCATGGCGTCCTGGCCGACGAGATCGGCGACGCGGTGGGGCAACATGCCGGCTTCACGCAGGCGGAAGGGTGGCGGATCAGGCTGGGGGCGAGGGTCGCGGATGATGGGGGGGTGGGGGTGCAGTTCTTCGATGATGTCGCGGATGGAGGGGCGCTCGAAGATGAGGGGGAAGCAAATGCGTTCGCGCCGCCAACGCAATATCCAGTCAATGTCCCAGCGCGGGATGTAGACACAGAAGCGACCACATTCGTCAGTGACGGCCGTAGCAATCACTTCCCGGTGGCAGAAAAAGGGGAAGAACCAGCTCCAGCCCCACCCGCCGGGGAAGTAGCCGAGCAGGCTGCAATCGGTGTCCTCCACATGCACGGTGGCAAAGGGGACGGGGTATAGTTCGCCCGTGGCCGGGTCTTTTTTAACGACCCGCCCACAGACGCGGCGGAAGAAGAAGAACGTCGGGTCAATGATGAAGCGGTGTGAGACGCTCAGTTCGGCTACGGTGCGCCCTACCAACTCTTTGGCGCTGACGCCGCTGAGGGCAGAGAGACGATTGGCCTGGATTTGGGTTAACGGCCGTTCGTCCGGTGGGATGATTTTTCTCTTATCCTTATCTTTTGTTTTGGTAGCCATTTTTTATCTCCTTGGATTGGCATTTCTGCACGCAACAGTAATGTATCAACTCGATTAATAGGCAGGCAAAATAAGACAGTGAAATTGGTAGGCGATCACCTCCTTTATGCAGCCTGGACAGATGAAGATACCAATACAGAGTGGCAGGTTGCAGACAGATAAATTGATGGGCTGTGGTGGCGGGTAGGGAGTTAACGGGTTGTTGGGGTTGGCTCTATGATGTTACCCGGGTTGCGTTTGGCCTGAAGTACGGGCATGGTAGCACTCTGGTCGGGCGCTGGATGTTAAACAGATAACAACAATATACAAGCTCTATTACTTCTTACACCTTTTCACGGACAATTTATTCCGACAAAATTGTCGCCAAAATGTCGTAATATCAATATATTGACATATTGACCGACCTGTGATATGCTTTCTACCGTAACATAAACTATGTGACGGGAGAATGAGATCATGTTTTGCCATCAGCAACCCAAACGCATATCAATTGAGAATGAAAAGATGCTTGATTTGGCGTCCGGTCAATGGCTCAGCCCGCGCACAAGTGCATGTTCATCCGTGCCACATACGTTGCCCAACCAGCGGTAACGTTTCCACACCAGGAACAGCAGCAATGTGGCGCGGGCAATATAGCCCGCGCTTTTTATTTCTCGCCCTTTCGGGCAATTCCAGGCCAACGACTGCCCCTTTTGCGTAGGAAGCAGGGTCAAAGATGCCCTGTTCTATCGCCCCAACCTGATCGCAGTCACGGCCGTGTGCAGCATGGCACGTTAACAACTACATACCGCCCTTTTTTGTTTTAACGCAGAGACGCTGAGGCGCAGAGATTAGACACTTCGCGCCCTTCGCGTTCTTCGCGGATCATTCTGGTCTCGTAGGGGAGTCTGGAGTCCCCACTGGTTTGTCACGCCAGAGATCGTCGGTTCAAATCCGGTCGAGACCGCCAAGATGCAAGATAGCTTAAAGGCAGAGCCGCCGACTGTTAATCGGTATGGTGCAGGTTCGACTCCTGCTCTTGCAGCCTTTGGGAACGTAGCTCAATTGGCAGAGCGCTAAACTCCGATTGCAATAATTTGACCATTTCGTATGGGCCGGCTGTAGTCGGTTACCATTCTTACTGGAGAGGTTGCAGGTTCAACTCCTGCCGTTCCCATTTTCAACACGGGCTGGTCGTCCAACGGGAAGACGCTGCGCTTGCAACGCAGAAATGTGGGTTCAATTCCCGCGCAGTCCACACATTCAGGTGAGTAGCTCAACCGGTAGAGCGGTGGTCTCCAAAACCACAGGCTGTAGGTTCGATCCCTGCCTCACCTGCTGGCGATCACTTGTGGGGTGTCGCCAATTTTTTCTTCCTCTTCCCTCCTTCTTGTGGGGCAAAAGCCTCAACTCCTTTTTTGGGGAGAGACGGCCGTACGGCCGTCTCTCCCTCCTCTTTTCATTTGTTTGGTACGGGGTCGTCTAACCGGCAGGACTACTGACTTTGAATCAGTAAATCCAGGTTCGAACCCTGGCCCCGTAGTTGATTCAGGGTGTGGTGTAATGGGAACATGCGGCGCCTGGGACGCTGAGCCGGAGGTTCGATTCCTTCCACCTTGACTGTTTGTTATGTGCTGGTGTAGCTCAGAAATGGAAGAGCAGCCGTCTTGTAAACGGCCGTGCGCGAGTTCGAATCCCGCCGCCAGCTTTTGGCTCAACCGTCTCCGAGAGGGTAGTGACCCATTTCGTCGCTGCATCCCCGAAGCCTCTCGGAGCACCTGCGGAGATAGTTCAACCGGCAGAACCTCTCTGTGCCATAGAGAAAGTGTGGGTTCAATTCCCGCTCTCCGCTTTTAGGAAAGAGATTAGGAGATTGGGAGACTAAGAGATTCAATCTCCCAATCTCTCAATCTCTTTCTTTTAGGAAGGGTGGCCGAATGGTAAGGCGCTCGTTTGCTAAACGAGTTTGGTGAAACAACCAGTGCAGGTTCAATTCCTGCCCCTTCCGCTAATCCCCTTCGTCTGGGGCCGATAGCTCAATCGGCAGAGCAGCGGACTTTTAATCCGCAGGTTGGGGGTTCGATGCCCTCTCGGCTCACACGTGCCGGCGTGGCGCAATCTGGTAGACGCACCGCGCTCAGACCGCGGCCGTTGCAGGTTCGACTCCTGCCGCCGGTACTTCATCATGGGTTGGCTGCCGGTGTGGCGCAACAGGCAGACGCACCGCACTTAAAATGCGGGGGATGGGAGTTCAAATCTCTCCACCGGCACACTGCACAGCTATTTTGCCTCTGTAGCTCAACGGAATAAGAGCGCCTGGTTTCGACCCAGAAGGTTGTAGGTTCAAATCCTACCAGAGGTACACAGGGGTTGGTGACCCGAGTGGCAAAGGGGGTTGGCTGTAAACCAACTGCACGGATCCGTGCTGCGCAGGTTCGAGTCCTGCTCAACCCACAACGGCCCTATCGTCTAATGGCAGGACACAAGGCTTTCAACCTTGTAGCAGGGGTTCAATTCCCCTTGGGGCTTTTGAGGCCGGGGTAGCTCAGTTGGTAGCAGCGTCTGTCTGAAGCACAGAAGGTCCTCCGTTCGATTCGGAGTCTCGGCACAAGATTTAATTAGGGAAGGCAAGCCGATGGGTGACGGCAGCGGTCTTGAAAACCGACGAGGCGCAAGCCCTTGGGGGTTCAACTCCCTCCCTTTCCGCACATGGTGGCTGTAGCTCAGTTGGCAGAGCGTCTGGTTGTGGCCCAGAAGGCCGCGAGTTCGAGCCTCGCCAGTCACCCTTTTGGTAACGGCCGTTAGCGCAACGGCAGCGCATCCGTCTGATATGCGGAAGCACCAGGTTCAATTCCTGGACGGCCGACTTGTTGGCGAGTAGCTCAATGGCAGAGCGCGGGTCTCATAAGCCCGTCGGTGATGGTTCAATTCCATCCTCGTCAACTGAAAAATGCACATGGCGGGCCGGAGAGCGTGGGTTATCCTCACCCAGGGTTTTGCTGTTGGAGAGCAGCAGCCGGTCATCAAGAAATTGTTGGTCGGTGTACCACCCACTCTCACACTTGCCCGCCTGTGCATTTGAAAATTCTTGGGGCGTTGCCGTTCCCAATTCTTGACCGGTGTGACCGGGCCGGCGGCTAACGGTTATCTGGATTAAGCGCGTAAGCGTGAGCGAGTTCGACCCTCGCACGCCCCGCTGGTGGGCCGGAGCCGATGGGTTACCAGACTTTGAATCTGACTTGATCCCATCGGCAATCCTTGCCCCCCTTAAGCTCATAAACGGGCCGATATCTGTGGGTTATCGGAGTATGACTCTTGTGGGTTCGACTCCCACCGTCTGTTGGCAACAACAGATGTGGCGAAACTGGCAAACGCACATATTAAACGCCACAGTGACAACTTGCCCGTCTAAAAACCAGACATCCGATTTCGACAGCTACAGGCTGGTATCTTCTCAATATCTCGTGGCGGAGTGCGCATC
This sequence comes from Chloroflexota bacterium, assembly GCA_014584575.1. Classification (GTDB taxonomy): domain Bacteria; phylum Chloroflexota; class Anaerolineae; order Promineifilales; family Promineifilaceae; genus CAADGU01. The sequence continues at coordinate 243,830 of JACTMP010000013.1, read as the reverse complement.
CTCAGATGCGCATCTGAGGATGCGCACTCCGCTCACCCTCATTTATTGAGATGATACAAAGGCTGCTTGAGAAATCGGATGTCTCAAACTATATAAGGAGGTGCAATATGACAAAACTGCGACAACTTTTTTCCATGCGGCAAACGCCGCAGAACCAACCGATGCCGGGCAGCAACCAGGTGGCCAATTCGGCCGGGGGTTACGCCTGGGCGGTGGATGACTGGATACAGCTTGACCGCTTCCTGGTGCTGGGTTCAGAGGGCGGCACGTTTTACATCCAGCCGCAAAAACTGACCCGCGAGAATGCGGAAGCGGTGCTGCGCTGCCTGCAAACCGACGGCCGTCGCGTGGTCGCTCGCGTGGTGGAAATTTCCGAAAACGGCCGTGCCCCCCGCAACGATCCCGCCCTGTTTGTGCTGGCCATGGCCACCGGTCTGGGCGATGAAACCACCCGGCAAGCGGCCATCGCCGCCATGCCACGAGTGGCTCGGACGGGTACGCACCTCTTCCACTTCATGGAGTTTGTGGAAGGGTTCCGCGGCTGGGGCCGGGCGCTGCGCCGGGGTGTGGCTAACTGGTACACCGGCATGGACGCCGAACGGCTGGCCTACCAGGCCGTGAAATACCAACAACGGGACGGCTGGAGCCATCGTGATGCCCTGCGGCTGTCCCATCCGCAAGCGCCAACGGCCGTACACAACCAGCTCTTCCATTGGATGACACAGGGTTGGGATGTTGCTAATCTGCCAACCGGTGCCCCAGATGACCGCGCACTGCAAACCATCTGGGCCTTTGAGCAAGCCAAACAAGCCACCTCGGTGGGGGATGTGCAGCGGCTGGTAGAGGGCTACGGCCTGCCCTGGGAAGCAATTCCGACGCAATGGCTGGCGGAGGCGGATGTGTGGCGGACGCTGCTGCCACATCTGCCGCTGACGGCGCTGCTGCGCAACCTGGCCCGGCTGACGGCCAACGGTGTGCTGACGCCATTGGGCGCAGAGACGGCACAGGTGACGGCGCGGCTGACGGATGCGGAACAACTGCGCCGGGCACGGGTGCATCCGGTGGCGGTGCTGGCGGCGCTGCTGACGTACCGGCACGGCCGTGGCGCACGTGGCGGACTGACCTGGAATCCGGTCACGGCCGTTGTGGATGCGCTGGATCAGGCGTTTTACCGGGCGTTCCAAAATGTGGAAGCGACGGGCCAACGGCTGGTGTTGGCGCTGGACGTGTCCGGCTCGATGAGCATGGGTACGGTGGCCGGTGTGCCAGGGCTGACGCCGCGGGTGGCCTCGGCGGCGATGGCCCTGGTGACGGCGGCCACGGAACAGCACGTGACCGTTGTCGGCTTCTCGCACCAGATGGTGCGGTTGAACATCTCGCCGCGCCAACGGCTGGATGACGCCGTACAGGCGGTCAGCAACCTGCCCTTTGGGGCGACAGATGTGGCCCAGCCGATGCTGTGGGCGCTGGCGAACGGCGTACAGGCGGATGCCTTTGTGGTGTACACGGACAGTGAAACGTGGTATGGCAACGTTCACCCGGCGCAGGCGCTGCAAACGTACCGCCAACGAACGGGTATTCCGGCAAAACTGGTGGTGGTGGGCATGGTGGCCAACCGCTTTTCAGTTGCCGATCCCAACGACGCTGGTATGCTAGATGTGGTGGGCTTTGACACGGCCGTGCCATCGCTCATTGCCGACTTTATTCGAGGGTGAACCGTGATGCGTGATGCGTGACCAAACCATCACGCATCACGTCTCACGCATCACGGAGATGAACATGGCAGCAATCCTGCTCTTAAATGCCACATACGAACCACTGGCAGTGATTCCCAAGAAACGGGCGCTGTCGCTGCTGCTGCGCGAGGCGGTGGACGCGGTGACGGATGAGGTGGTGGCGCTGGCGGGCATTGCCGAAACGCGCCCCATTCCCACCGTGCTGCGGCTGCGGCGGTATGTGAATGTGCCCAAGAGGGGCACACGCTGGAGTCGCCAGGGCGTACTGCGGCGAGATGGGTATACCTGTGTGTATTGTGGGGTGCGTGCCGGGGAGAAGCGTCACGGCCGTGTTCTGCACCCTAACGACTTCACCATTGACCACCTGCTGCCGAAAAGTCGCGGCGGGCGGAACACGTGGGTGAATACGGCCTGTGCCTGTGCGGATTGTAACGGCCGTAAAAATGACCGCACCCCGCACGAAGCCGGTATGACCCTGCGTTGGGAACCCAAAACGCCGCGGGTAGATTACCTGGTGGCGTCTGGCAATGTGCCTGAAGCGTGGAAGTTTTATCTGGAGATTTAACAAGCTGGAGGGTGGCCGGTCACGGCCGCTCTCTTTTTTTTATGGCAGCCAACATTGTATTGACCGGCTTTATGGGTACAGGCAAATCTACCGTGGGGCAGCTGCTGGCCGAGCGATTGGGTTTTGCTTTTGTGGATACGGATGAACTGATTATGCGGCGCGACGGCCGTACCATCCCCACCATCTTTGCTGAAGAAGGCGAGGCGTATTTCCGGGGGTTGGAAACGGCCGTGTCCCTGGAATTAGCTGCACAATCTGATCTGGTGGTTGCTACTGGTGGCCGGTTGATGCTCGACCCGATTAACGCTGAAGCTCTGGAACAAAACGGCCGTGTTTTTTGCCTGATGGCCAAGCCAGAGGAGATTCTGGCGCGGATACAGGAGGATGGACAACGGCCGTTGCTCAATGTACCCGATCCCGCAGCGCGGATTCGGGAATTGTTAGCAGAAAGGGCAGTGGGGTACGGCCGTTATCCTCAAATTGACACAACGGGCAAAACGGCTGCCGAAGTGGTGGCGGAGATAAGCAGTTTGATCCGCGAAGGGCGCGAAGGGCTTCGTAAAAGACACGAAGGGACGCGAAGATCATGATACGGCCGTGTCCCTTTTGCCCCCCCTGGCTGAATGAGGCAGAAATCATTTTAGAACACGGTTCATGCCTGTTTTTGCAACAGCCGCAACCGGTCTTGATTGGCTCCGGGTTGATCATCCCTAAACAACACCAGGAGACGGTTTTTGAGTTGACGGCCGTAGAGTGGCAAGACACCTACGCCTTGCTACAGCGCGTGAAAAATTGGCTGGATGCGCAACACGCGCCCGATGGTTATAACGTTGGCTGGAATGTGGGCGCAGTGGGTGGGCAAGAGGTCTTCCATGCCCATCTGCACGTCATCCCCCGCTACGCCGACGAGCCGTTGGCCGGGAAGGGCATCCGCTATTGGTTGAAGCAGGAAACAAACCGGAGAAGTTGAAAGAAGTAGGCCATGAATGAAGCAACGATACTCAATGTGAAACATCCCGACGGGCAATATGACGTCATCGTCGGTAGCGGGCTGCTGCCGCGTTTGCGCGAGTTGGCGCACATTCGCGGGCCGGTGGCGGTGGTTACGAATGATCAGGTGGGGCCGCTGTACGCAGCGCAGGTTAGCCCAGTGGATTGTGTGTTGACTGTGCCAGACGGGGAGCAGCACAAAACGTTACAAACCGTGAATGGGCTGTACGGCCAGCTTTTGGCGGCGGGCATAGACCGCACGGGCACCATTGTAGCGTTGGGCGGCGGCGTGGTGGGGGATATGGCCGGTTTTGTGGCCGCCACCTACATGCGTGGCGTGGACTTTGTGCAGTGCCCCACCAGCCTGCTGGCGATGGTAGATGCCAGTGTGGGTGGCAAGACTGGAGTAGATTTGCCGGAAGGGAAGAATCTGGTGGGGGCGTTTAAGCAGCCAACGGCCGTTCTCGCCGACATCACCACCCTACAAACCTTGCCCCCGGCCGAGTTTGCTGCCGGGATGGCCGAGGTGATCAAACATGGCCTGATCAGCAACCCCCGGCTGTTCATGCAAATTGAAGACGAGGGGCGGCGGCTGCGCAGCATGTCCCCCGTGCGGCTGCAAACATTAGTCAGCGATGCTATCCGGGTGAAGCGGGATGTGGTACAGGAAGATCCGTTTGAACACGGCCGTCGGGCCGTCCTCAACCTGGGTCACACCTTCGGCCACGCTATCGAGCAGGTGAGCGGCTACCGGGTGGCGCATGGGCAGGGGGTGGCTATGGGATTGGTCGCCGCCGCCCATCTTTCGGCGCGATTGGGGTATTGTGATACGGGTTTACCGGCGCGGATAGAAGCTGTTTTGCGTCAGGTAGACCTGCCCACACGCATCCCGGCCGATTTACCGGCCGAGGCCATTTACCAGGCCATGTTTAGCGACAAGAAAAAGGTGGGGATGCGATTACGTTTTATCCTGCTGCGGGACGTGGGGCAGGTGTTTGTAGCCGATGAGGTGGGGGAGGAGGATGTGATGGCGGTGATCCGTGAACCGTGAGCCGTAAACCGTAATCCGATTACGGATAACGGTTTACGAATTACGGATTACGTCAGTGAAAAATGCCCCGGTTGGCGGGCGGTGCGGCTGAGCACGGCCGTCAGGTTATCCCCATTATTCACCATGTACGTCACCATACCGTTGGCCTGTAACATGACGGCCAGTTTGTCGGTGGAGCGGCTGCTGCCAAATGAGGCCGGGTTGACCAGTACCGTCACCAGCCGCAAGCCGCGCCGCGCCAACTGGCGTGACGCTGTAGCCCACTGTTCCCGCGGCGTGGGCGTGACAACGATAAGGGTCGTACCCCGTGGAAACAGGTGTGCCTCCGCATTGAGCATATCGCTAATGGGCACCTGACCCTTAGCTCGCAGCACCGACAGCGTTTCCAAAATGCGATTGAGCTGCCGCTCGCCCCGGTCTGGCTGCAAAATTTCGGCGCTCTGCCCGTAAGCCACCATGCCCACCGCCCGATCCTGCCGCAAAAAATACTGCGCCAGCGAAGCGGCAATGGTGACGGTGTACTCCTCGGTGGATTCTGGCAAGGTGAATTTTTCCGGCGTTAACCAGGAGGGGACATCGCCGCTGCCTGATCGGGGTGTGGCTTCCGGGTGGGCGGCGGACACATGATCGAACACAGCCATGTCGGGCACAATCCATATGTCGGCCAGGGGATCGAGTTCAAACTCCTTGACGATGAGCCGGTCGCGGCGGGCGGTGCTGCGCCAATGGATGCGGCTGAAGCTGTCGCCGGGCACATAGTCGCGCACCCCGGCGGCGTTGGTGGTGACGACGTGGGTGCGGCGGCGCAGGGCGTCGCCGCCGGGCAAAATGCCGATGGGCAGGGCAAAGTGGTGAATGTCAAAGGTAAGGGGGAAGATGACGACGTTGGTGGTGGGGGTGATGTCCTTTTCCATGGGGAAAAGGCCGAAGGGGTCGCTGCTACGCAGGCGCAGCGGGCCAAGCTGATAACGGCCGCGTTCGCGGCAAATGGTGTTGACGCGCCAGCTATAAGAGTCGTGCATCCCTAAATTGTGGACGACGTGGCTGGTAAAGTGGCCGGGCAGGGTGGCGTAGTCGCGCACTTCCAGCCACAGCTTGGGGATGTACCAGGTATTGCGCACGGTGAAACGTTCTTCCAACGGCCGTCCCACCTGGGTGCGGCGCGTGCGGGTGAGGCGTGACAAATGCACAAAGCGGATGTTGGCATACGCCCAAATGAACGAGATGATGAGCAGCAGCCCCAGCAAATAAGCCAGGCTAAACCAGATGTCGCGCCCGGTGGTTAGCCCGCCCACCAGCGCCACGATTGCCAACACAATGACGGTGGTGCGCCGCTGGCTAATGTTTATGCGGCGTAAATACTTTCTCACAGTTAACTCTGCTTTTAGGAACGAGATTGGGAGATTGAGAGATTAGGAGATTACGGGCAATCTCCTAATCTCTCAATCTCTTAATCTCCCTCTTTACGCTTTCACCTGCGCCCCCGGCACCGGGATGCGGTCGAGGATGTCCTGGACGATTTGCGCCGGTTCCACGTCCTTGATGCGGGCGGCGGGGCCGACGATGATGCGGTGGCTGAGGGCGGCGCTGGCCAAGACTTTCACGTCGTCGGGCAGCACATAATCACGGCCGAGCATGGCGGCGCGGGCCTGGGCCAGCCGGTACATGGCCAGCGCGCCACGTGAACTGGAACCCAGGTAGACATCGGGGTGTTCCCGCGTCTGGCGCACGATTTCGACGATGTATTCTTTGACGAGGGTGTCTATGTAGATGTCTTTCACGGCCGTTTGCACTGCCAACAACTCATCCACCGACACCACCTGCTCCAATTCATCCACGGGATGGGTATGCTGCTGACGGTCGAGAATCTCAATTTCATGCGCCCGGCTGGGATAGCCCAGGTGGATGCGCAGCAGGAAGCGGTCGAGCTGCGCTTCCGGCAGGGGGAAGGTGCCTTCGTATTCAATGGGGTTTTGTGTGGCTAATACCATGAACGGGGGGCCAAGCCGGTAGGTGTGGCCGTCTACCGTCACCTGTTTTTCTTCCATTGCTTCCAGCAGGGCAGACTGCGTTTTGGGGGTGGCGCGGTTGATTTCGTCCACCAGCACAATTTGGGCGTGGATGGGACCAGGACGGAATTCAAATTCGCGGTCACGCTGGTTAAAGACGGAGACGCCGGTGACATCGCTGGGCAGCATGTCGGGCGTGAACTGGATGCGCTGGAAGGCGCAGCCAACAGATTTTGAGAGGGATTTTGCCAGCACCGTTTTGCCGACGCCGGGCACATCTTCGATGAGGATGTGTCCCTGGCTCAACAGCCCCATCACGGTAAGCTGCACTTCGGCGCGTTTACCCACAATCACACGCTCAACATTCTCAATAATACGGTTGGCTACAGTTTCAATTTCAGCCATGTGTTGCTCCTTATAGGATGAGTAATTGTGTTGTAATGTAACGCGATTTTGCAAAATCGCGTTACATTTGCCGGGGATTTTAGCACACCTCTTCCCTGGTGGCGGCTGAACCGGCGGTTCGTTGGTTTATCGTAGGAATATACGTGGGGAACGGCCGTTTTTATGAAGAGGTTGTCGGTAATCGGTGATCAGTTATCGGTCACAGAGCCGATTACTGATCACCGTTTACCGATTACCGCTCTGGTACGTGTCGTAAAGGGATTGGGCGCGTAGATTTTCTGGTTTAAGTGGTGAACCATCGGCCATTTGCGTGGTGATGGTCACGATTTCGCCGGGGCGTAGATGGAAGAAGTTGTCGGCGAAACGGCCGTCCGCCGCCAACGATTCCACCCACACAAACAGGGCCGGTTTGTGGGCGGTGAGCGTTAGATGAGTATTGTCTACCACCTGCATTTCTAACTGCGGATCGGGCAGTTCCAGATGTTTGGGGCGGACAAAATGCACCAGGTTGGTGGAGACCGTTTGTCCGTCCACCTGCAAGGCCAGCCAGAGCAGCAGGCGGCGTGGGCCGTGTTCGGCCAGGACATGTTGCAGGTTCAGCGTTTCGACCAGGTTGTTCTGGTTGGGGGGGAGGGTCACGGCCGTACCCCCTTCCGTCAACAATTCCCCGGCCACCGTCATCAACTGCCAGCTTACCACACCTTCCAAAGCCTCCAACCGGTCGCTGGTGGTGTGAATTTGCACCGTGCCTGTTTCTGCATTTTCCAGGCCGGATACCAGCAGCGGCGCGTAGAACTTTTTGGCGAGATAGTGCAGGGCTTTCCAACGGCCGTCGCTGTCCAATGATGACCAACTGGCTACCGGCCAACAATCGTTTAGCTGCCAATACAGTGTGCCCATGCCGCGCGGCATACTGCGCCGCCAATGTTCGACGGCATATTTCATGGCCATGCCCTGCACAATCTGGCTCAGCCAGAGCGTGTTCTCGAACGAGGTGGGGAAGCGGAACCAGTCCAGCATGTAGTGGATGATGGTCTGGTTGCCAATGCCGCTGCGCTGGTGATGCTCCATGACGGCGCTGGTAATGTTGCGGTCTTCGGGCCGGGTGTACTGCGCCACCATGCGCGGTTCGGGGAAGGATTGGAAGCCAAACTCGCTGTTAAAGCGGTGTTCGCAGGTGTGGTAAAACTCAAACGGTTGTTTGCCGTGCCACACGTCCCAGATGTGGGCGTCGCCCGCCTTGGGATTGTTGAAGTTGGTGCGGTTGCCCACCGGCGTGTGTGGGCTGCTGGGCCAATAGTCAGTCTGTGGGTCTAATTCCTGGACGAGTTGGGGGAGAAGCTGGTCGAAGAGACGGCCGTAATCCTCCCAACTCATGCAATATGATGTCCACTCGTTGCCCACCAGCCCTTGTTCCATTTCGTTGTTGCCGCACCAGAGCGCCAGGCTGGCGTGGTGGCGCAGGCGGCGTATCTGGTAGGCCAGTTCGTGGCGGGTTGTTTCCAGCCAGGCTTCGTCAAAGGTGGGGTAGGTGGCGCAGGCAAACATGAAATCGTGCCAGAGGCAGATGCCCAGTTCGTCACACAGGTCATAGAAGATGTCGGCTTCGTAGATGCCGCCACCCCAGACGCGCAGCATGTTCATGTTGGCAACGGCCGTGTCTTGCAGCAGTTGGCGATAATGCGATGGGCTGATGCTGCTGACGAAGGTGTCGGCCGGTATCCAGTTGGCCCCTTTGGCAAAAAAGGGCACGCCGTTGACCACAAACTGGAATGATTCGCCCCATTCGTCAGCGTGGCGGTCCAGCTTCAAGGTGCGTAAACCGATGCGTTTGCGCATGGTGTCCAGTTCAAGACCCGAAGCCGCTTCGGGTTCGCCGTCGGCCAGCAGTGTCACCTTTACCTCATACAACGGCCGTGCCCCCATCCCATTCGGCCACCAAAGCCGAGGGGAAGGAATTGTCAATTGGCAATGATCAATTGGCAATTGACAAGTGGCCGAAGCTACCGTTTCCCCTTGATAGGAAACCTCAATTGACAATTGACCATTTTCCATTGCCCATTGACCATTTTCTACGGCCGTGTGTACCGTCAATGTCACCTCTCCCGACTGTGAATGATCCTGCAAGATGTGAACGTCAGTCAGGCGGGCGGTGTTGTAGGCGATGAGTTCGATGTCGCGCCAGATGCCGCTGGTGGTCAGGCGCGGCCCCCAATCCCAACCGTAGTTGCAGGGAGATTTACGCAGCCAGTTGCCGCCGGGGTGTTTGTCTACATTGAATCCCCAGCCGGGCAGAAAGCGTTCCTGGTTGCGGGCACGGCCGTAGGGCAAGGGCGCGGCAAAATCCACCACAATCTCATTCTCACCCGGCCGTAAAATCGCCTTCACGTCAAATTCCCAGGTGCGGAACTGGTTATCCGTCTGACCCAGGGTAGAGCCGTTCACTGTCACCGTCGCCAGCGTATCCAGCCCGGCGCAGTGCAGCAGCACGTAGTCATGCGCCAGCAAATCGGCGGGCGCTGTGAACGTGCGGCGATACGTCCAATCCGTTTCGCTCACCCATTGCACCGCCAGTTCATTGTCCCGGAAGTAAGGGTCAGGAATCTGGCCCGCTGCCAGCAAATCGGTGTGTACACAACCGGGCACGGTCGCCGGGATAGTGTCAGTTTCGTTTGTTTTGTGGAGTTGCCAACGGCCGTTGAGAGTGATCTTCTTCATATTTCTCCAAATATACTTCAAAGTTGACCTGTCATTCCGAGCGTAGTCTGTGGAGCGAGGAATCCCTACGCAGTGTCAGTTGGTAGGGATTCCATGGAAGACCTCGGAATGACAGGAGAAAGCTCGAAGTTTTGTTAAAACTGCGCTTAATTTTCATTCCGTACCACCTGGGCGATGACGCCATCTTGCAGGTGTAACACCTGGTCTACGTAATCATCCACCAGGCTGTCATGGGAAGCCATGAGCATGGTCATCTCTTCCTCCTTCACAATCTGGCGGAAGAGGGTGAGTACGTCCTGAGCCGTTTCGCTGTCCAGTTCGCCGGTGGGTTCGTCGGCCAGGATGAGGCGGGGGCGGTTGGCAATGGCGCGGGCGATGGCCACCCGCTGCTGCTGCCCGCCGGACATTTCATACGGCCGGTGTCCGGCCCATTTGCTCAAGCCTACCAGATCCAGGCAGTATTGGGCGCGTTCGGCGCGTTCCTGGCGCGGCGCTTTGGCAATGCGCAGCATCAATTCCACATTTTCAAAAGCGGAGAGGGTGGGGATGAGGCCAAAGGATTGGAAAATGAAACCGACTTCGGCGCGCCGCCAGATGGTGCGTTCTTTGTCGGAGAGACCTTGCAGGGCACGGCCGTAAATCTCAATGTTGCCTGTGGTGGGTTCGTCCAATCCACCCAGGCAGTTGAGCAAGGTGGTCTTGCCGCTGCCAGAGCGCCCCTTCAAAGCCACAAACTGCCCGGCGTCAATTTGCAAATCCACCCCCCGCAGCGCCCGGATGCTGTTGTCACCGCTGCCAAAAGTCCGTTCCAATTTTGCCACCTTGATTGCTACTGTCATCTTTTTCTGCACCTTGTTAGTGTGTCACCTTGTCACCTTGCCAGGTGAAAAGGTGTGCCCATTATATCGCCTTTGTGCTGAACGGGCAGTCCATAGCTTTGACAAAGAATCTGGCGAATGTTATAACCACCCTGGTTGGTTGACGGCCGTCAGCCAGCCGCCTCGATATACTGTTTTCCACATATTGGTGCGAGGTCAACTTGGACACTGAACCGCAACCCGTCACACCACTACCGCCCGATTCCCCGACTGACTGGTCAGCCATACCGGATTCTGAATTGATCGCCGCCTGCCTGGCAGGTGAAGAAGCGGCCTGGACGGCGTTGCTGGCGCGTTACGGCCGTCTCATTTACACCATCCCCCTCCGTTTTGGCTTTTCCAAGTCAGTTGCCGATGAAATTTTCCAGGAGACCTGCCTCATTTTGTTGGAAGGGCTGCCTGGTCTGGAAGACCGCCACCGGCTGAATTCCTGGTTGATGACCGTTACCCGCCGTGCCTGCCTGCAACGGATTCACCGCCCTGCGACCCCCGACTCTGACCCCCTGCCAGACACCTTGTACGCGGCTGCTCCCACCATTGAAGAGCAACTGCAACAGCTAGAGCAACAATACCTGGTGCAAACGGCCCTGAGCCGTCTGCCGGAACGGGATCAGCAGCTCCTTCGTGCGCTCTTTTTTGAGGAACCACGACGGCCGTATGAAGAAATCGCCCGCGACCTGGGCATCGCCGAAGGCAGCATTGGCCCGCTGCGGGCGCGGAGCCTGAAGCGGCTGGAACAGGAGATTCGGCGGCTGGAAGGGGCCGTGATGCGTAATACGTGATGCCTGACCCAACCTTTCACGCATCACGTATCACGCATCACCCAAAGACATCTGTATTTTTGCCACCCGTTTTGCCACTGTAAGGATCGTATGAGAGAGATCAATTTAGAGATATTAATTGCTTATTTGCAGAATGAACTAACGGCCGTAGACCGCGCCGTTGTGGAAACATATCTACAGGAAAACCCACACGGCCGTGAGCAACTGGCCGAAGCGCAGCATCTGTTGGCCGGGCTGCGGGCTAATGTTGACGATCTGGCGGCCCCTTCCGCTTCGCTGTTTAGCCGGGCGCAGGCCGCTTTTCGGCAGCAGATGAAACGGTTGGCGGAACGGCCGTCGCGCCTCGCCGATTTGCAATTTGACAGTTGGGCACAGCCCCTGCCTCTGGGCGCACGCGGAGTGGGGGGGGGGCTGCCAGAACGTCATCTGCTGTTCCATGAAGGTGAGTACGACCTCGATTTGCAGGTTGTCAACGAGCCGGTGGCTGACGCCGTGACCATGCGCGGCCAACTGCTGGGCGGCAATGAGACGCAACAATTGGAAGGCATTGCCCTTAACCTGCGCCAACTGACAACGGGTGAAGAACGGCGCGGATTGACGGATGGGTACGGCCGTTTTGCCTTCTCCCACGTCGCCAAAGGGGATTATCTCCTATCGGTCGCCTTACACAGTCACGATATGCTCATTCACCTGGACGCGCCCGCCGGGGCGCAGCCACACTGACCGAATGACTGCCCCTGACCCCCTATCCCTCCTCCTGGCACTCGACAATGAAGATCAGCAGCGAAGCTGGCTGCAACAACACGCGCCCACCAGAGATGACGCCCTGATTGCCGCCCTGGATGCAGAAGCGCAACGCCGCTGGCGCAGCCACCCCCAAACCGCCTTCCCCGTCGCTCACACCGTCTCCCTGGCGGCTGATGTCTGGGCCGACCAGGAAATTGCCGCCGCCGGGATGCACCTCGAGGCCAATACCCACTGGTTCGCCGCCAACCACCGCGCCGCCCTCGATGTGTATCAGGCGGCGGCGGCGTTGTATCAATCGTTAGGGTTGGAACTGGCGGCGGCGCGGGTGGCGGTGGGGCAAATCAATGCCATGACCTACCTGGGCCAGTATGACGCGGCATTGCAACTGGTTGACCAGGCCAGCGCCATTTTCCAGGCAGAAAACGACCAGGCCGCGCTGGCAAAAATGCAGCTAAACCGGGGTACACTGCTCTATCGCCTGGGGCGCTATCAGGAGGCGCTGGCCGCCTACGATATCGCACAAACCACCTTTGCCGCCCAAAACGACAGCTATCACGTGGCCATCACCCAGGTTAATGCGGCCAATGTCCATATGACATTGGACAACTTTGCCCAGGCGGAACAACAATACCAACAGGCGCACTCCGTTTTTACGGCGGAAGCGATGGCTAATCTGGTAGCTCTGGTAGATCACAATCTGGCAGAGCTATCTTTTTATCAGGGGGAATACCAGCAGGCGTTGCAGCAGTTTAACGGGGTGCGGCAACTGTTTGTGGCTCAGGGCAGTCCGGTGGATGTAGCCTACGTTGACCTGTACCGCAGTGACATTTATCTGGCGCTGAACCTGTGGACAGAGGCGCTGGAATTGGCGGTGGCCACACGGCCGTCCTTCGAGAATGCCGAAATGCAGTGGGAAACGGGGCGGTTGTGGTTGAATGAAGCGGCGGCGCTGGCCCATCTGTCCGACGGCCGTACCCCTGACGCCGCCCTCATGCAAGCCCGCGCCATCTTTGCCCAGGAAGGCAACCCGCTCTGGTTGGCCTTCACCGACTTGTACGAAGCCGTTTTTGCCCGGCAGGCTGGCAATTTTGCCTGGGCGGGGCAGAAGGCAGACACGGCCGTGACCACCTTCCGCCAGATTGGTTTAGCCAGCCGGGCGGCGCAGGCGTTGGTTGTGGCCGGGCAGTCGGCGCTGCAAGCCGATCAGTTGGCAGAAGCCGAAACGCTGTTCCACCAGGCGCTCCAGGAGCTGCAACCGGCCGAGTTACCCGCCATTTCCTATGCCTGTTATGATGGCCTGGGCCAGATTGCCCAGCAGCAGGGCCAAACCGATACCGCCCGCGCCCATTATCGGGTCGCCATTGCCGCCATCGAACGAATGCAGGCGGCCATCGGTGCCGAAGATTACAAAATTGCCTTTCTCAGCGATAAGCTGCGGGTGTATGAAGCCCATATCTTGCTCTGCCTGGCGGCGGGTGGCGAAGAAGATGTGAACGAAGCGTTTGCGACGGTGGAGCAGGCGAAGTCGCGGGCGCTGCTGGATTTGTTGGAGCAGGAGGTGAACCAGGCAACGGCCGTAGGCGTGGACGCCACGTTGTTGACCGAGTTGGAGCGGCTCAAGCGCGAACTCAACTGGTATTACAACCGGCTGCACGGGGGGCAAACGGACAGCAACGAGCGGTCGGTACAGCAGATGCAGCAATTGACAACGGCCGTGACCGAACGGGAACAGGCCATCCAACAACTGCTCAACCGCTGGCGGCGAGACAGCGCCACCGTGCCCAACTACCCCATCTGGACCATCTCGCTGCCACATATTCGCGGCAAGCTGCGCCCCGGGGTGATGGTATTGGAGTTTTACACCACCCAAACAGACATCCTGGCTTTTGGCATTTCCCAGGAGACGGTGTGGAGCCAACGTATTCACCTGCCGGTGGGTGATCTGGCGGAGGCGTTGGGGCAACTGCGCTTTCAGATGAATAAGTTTAGTTACGGGTCGGCGTATCACGGCCGTTACGCCGACGCGCTGTACCAAAGCGCCGCCGACGCCCTGCACCAGCTATATCAGCTTGTGCTGGCCCCCATTGCCCATTTGCTCACCGCCGCAGAACTCATCATCATTCCCCATGGGTTGCTGCACTATATCCCGTTTCATGCGCTGTATGACGGCCGTGACCACCTGCTAGACCACAAAATCATCTCCTATGCCCCCAGCGCTACCGTGCTGCACCACATGATTACCCAGCCTGACGGCGATTTCCCCACCATGCCGCTCATCATGGGGCTGGCCGACGAGGGAATCCCCTTTGCTCAACAAGAAGCTGAATCCATAGCCGGGTTGTTTCCTGAAGCGTATGTCTTTCTGGGTGAGCAGGCCACCATTGGCAATATGACCACCCACTTGCCCGATGCCGGCCTGCTGCATTTGTCCACCCATGCCGCCTTCCGCGCCGATAACCCTCTGTTTTCCGCCCTCAAACTGGCCGACGGCTGGTTAAGCGTCAATGATTTTTACCACATGGCCGACATGCCGCCGCTGGTGACGCTGAGCGCCTGTGAAACGGGCCGTTACCAGGTGGCGGTGGGGGATGAATTGATGGGGTTGAGCCGGGGTCTATTTGCCGCTGGGGCGCGTTCCGTTGTGGTTAGTTTGTGGATGGTGGAAGATGAAACCACCGCCTGTCTCATGCAATTGTTTTATGCCGGTTTGCGGAGAGGAGAACCGGTACATGTGGCCTTGCGTCAGGCGCAGCTTTTTATACGGAACGAAAGCGCCCATCCGTATTATTGGTCTCCATTCATTGTGATTGGTGATATACGGAACCCTGTATCGCATAAATCTGTAATGGTAGAGGGGTAGCAAGGAGACAAGTCATCATGTTTTATTTATTTCATCGGTTTCAAAGAGGAGTGCGCATAGCCAGTTTGGTTTTGTTGCTCTGTATGGTAGTTGTTGGATTGGCCACTCAGGTCAGCGCCAATGGGCCGGTAGCGGTGGTAGTCGCCACGACGGCGACCACCGATATTCACACCCTGGCCGCCGATTATGGCGCGACGGTCAGCCAGATCATCCCCGCACTGGGGCTGGCGCGGCTGGTGGGCGGCGACCCCAATTTGTTGACTATGTTGGCGGCGGATGGGCGGGTCACGGCCGTGTACCCCGACCGCACCATGGAAGGGCAGCCGCGTTTCATTGGCGCGGTGGGTAATGAATTCGATGCACAATTGTGGAATGGGCAGTCGCCCGGCGCGGTGTATAACCAGCAATGGGCTGTATCCAACCTGCGGCTGGCGCAGGCGCACAACATCTCTCAGGGGCAGGGCATTGTCGTCGCAGTGTTGGATACGGGGGTGGACGCCGCCCATCCTTTGTTGGCCGACCACCTGCTGCCCGGCTATGATTTTGTGGACAATGACGCCGATCCCGCCGAGACGCACAATGGCCTGGATGAAGATGGCGATGGCCTGGTGGACGAAGGCGCGGGGCATGGCACACACGTGGCCGGCATCATTCATCTGGTTGCGCCCCAGGCAAGCATTATGCCGCTGCGCATCTTCAACGATGACGGGCAGGGCAGCTATTTTGCCGCTGCTGCGGCCATTGTGTATGCTGCCGACAACGGTGCAGACGTGATCAATCTGAGCGGCAGTGGCCCGGAGGATTCACCTGTTCTGGCGCAGGCGGCGGCTTATGCCCAGGCGCATGATGTGGTGATGGTGGCGGCGGGTGGCGTGAATACGCTTGGTTATCCGGCAGCCTACCCAACCGTCCTCTCTGTGGGCGCGGCCGATGCGCAGGATTACCCCACCGATTTTTCCACCTTTGCGGCGATGGCGCACACCGTTTATGCGCCGGGCCGATCTATTTTCTCCGGGTATGTGAACGGGGGGTATGCCTGGTGGACGGGCAATTCGATGGCCGCTCCCTTTGTGGCGGGCACGGCGGCGCTGATGCGGGTGAACGGCAGTTGCCATGCGGGTTGTGTGCATGATGGGTTGCTAGCCTCATCTCACCCGGTGGTGGTTGGTGTTGATCAGATGCGTCACGGCCGTGTGGATGCCTATGATGCGGTAGCGGTGGCTTTCAACCAACTTCAGCCCCAGTTGGTGGTGCAGTTGAAGGATGGCGACACCCAGGCTGACCCCTCACAAATCAAGCCACACATCAATATCATAAACAATGGCAACTCTGTACCTTTGTCGGCGTTGACGGTGCGTTATTGGTATACGGCCGAGGGGAGTACCAGTCAACAGTTTAATTGTGATTATGCGGCCATTGCCTGTGTCAATCTTACCGGTGCATTTGGTGGGACAACGGCCGTGCCCGGCGCAGACAGTTATCTGGAAGTTGGCTTTACGGCCGCAGCCGGGACGTTGTTAGGGGGGCGGCAAACCGGCCCGATCCAACTGCGCTTCAATAAATCAAACTGGGCAGCTTATAACGAGGCTAATGATTATTCACACAATGGGGCGGCTGCTTTTACCAATGTGCCCCAGGCGACGTTGTATTTGAACGGTCAGTTAGTGTGGGGCGTGGAGCCGGTAGACCAATCGCCCGTCTCTACCGGGTTGCGGGTGCAGTATCGGGTGGCCGATACCAACCCGACTAACCAGGAAATGAAACCGGTTTTGCAGGTGGTGAATGGCGGCAGCACGGCCGTGCCCCTCTCTGAATTGACGATGCGCTACTGGTTTACGGATGCAGACACGGCCGTGTCCCAATTCAACTGTGACTGGGCGGCCGTTGGCTGCCAGCAGGTGACGGGGGTGTGGGGGAGTGCGGACGGCCGTCACTATCTAGAAATCCGCTTCAACAACGGTGCGACGACGCTGCCTGCCGGTGGGCAAACGGGTGAAATCCAACTCCGCCTGCACCATACCAACTGGGCAGCCTATAACGAAAGCGACGATCACTCCTTCGCCCCCGCGCTTACTACCCTGACCGACTGGCAGAACGTGACGCTGTACCACAATGGGCAGCTTGTGTGGGGCGTAGAGCCGTAACAACCGGTAAGTAGTTTATCATCTTGCCAGCCTAATTGTCGCTTTCGGCCATTCGTTGGGCGACCTCTTCCATGCGGTGCAGCTTCACCGGGTACCGCTGGAGTGTGGCGGTCATGTCGCAGGTTTGATTTTCGGTGTCCATGAGGATGCCCCCAGTTATTTGCAGACTGAGCATGGGGTTGAACGGCCGTGCCACCACCCGCATCACCCGCATCATCGGCAGTGGCACATGGCTTTTCTTGGCCGGATGCCCGCTGGCTGTTTCAAAGAGCGCGGCCACCTGGTTCATGGTCAGGTTTTCTGGGCCGCCCACGTTGATGGTCTGGTTACGTGCGTCAGCGTCTTCCAGAGCAATGACGGCAAAGGCAGCCACATCGGCCGCGCTGACAAAGTTGATCGGATTGTTGCCGCTGCCAAAAATGGTGGTCTTGCCAGATTTGAGAATCGGTTCACCGACCATCGCGCCCCAAAACTCCATAAAAGCGGCTGCCCGCAAGATGGTGTAGCTCAACCCACTGGCTTTCAGGTATTGCTCGGTGGCGTACTTGATGCGAAATAGCTCCATGGGGCTGTTTGGGGTGACGCCCAGGATGGAGATAAAGACAAAATGTTCCACGCCGGCCGCTTTCGCTGCGTCAATCAACTGGTGGTTGCCCAGATCATCCACCGTATGTGGATTATTATCGGCCGGGCCGGGGTTGAATCCGTGCGCGGCGGCCAACACTTTTTCCACACCGGCGCAGGCCCGTGCCAGAGAGGCCGGGTCACGTAAATCACCCTGAACGACTTCGGCCCCTAGCTGCCGGAGTGTTTCGGCCTTTTCCGGTGTGCGCGTCATGGCGCGCACCGTATGTCCATGTGCGAGTAGCGTAGGAATTGCTTCTTTCCCTACGCGGCTGGTTGCTCCAACTACGAGTATCATGATTTTATCCTCCAAATGTTAATCGCTGGACTCAAAGTCCAGATCATCTATAGACCATAGGCGCACGGTGTCATCCTGGGAAGCCGAGACGAGCATTTGTCCATCATCGCTAAAATCCAGCGACCAGATCGTGTCCTCATGGCCGGTTAAATAAGCGGGTGAATCCCAGTTGCCAACCTGCCAGACTTGAATTTCGTTATCCTGGGCGATGGCCAGCAAACGGCCGTCTGGACTGAAACTCATATCTCTGACAATCTTTGTTTCAATCAGGTCGGGGGGGCCGTCTAGTTGTTCAAGCGACCAGATGCGCGTGTGCTGGTCGTTTGCTTGGGCGGCTAACCATTGCCTATCATCGCTCACAGCGAGGTGCTGGACAGTAAAATCCATCCCATGGCGCTCTCCGTAATCGGTGAGGGTAACAGCCGTGTGCGGTTCAACCCCTGGTGAAGGCCAATCCCACAGATACAAGGTGTCCCCGGTGCTGGTGATGAGAGTTTGACCATCCGGCGTCAGGGCCAGCGCATTATCGCTGTGAATGTCGGTGACTTCGTGATGGCCGTCAGCCATGCCCCAGATATTGACAACCCCCTCGGCATCAAGCCCAACCAACATGGTTCCGTCCGCTGAAAAAAGAAGGGAAGCCATGCCGAAGGGTAATTGACCCGGCAATGGGGAAACGGCCGTTTCCAGGTCAGCCAAATCCAGCAAATACAATTGTCCGGCAAAGGTGCTGACGGCCGCTGTATGACCATCTGGGTGGATAGCTATTGTTTGCAAAGAATCATTATCATCTCTCCCGTGATCGGGAATGTTCCAGGTTTGTTGCGCACGACTTAAATCTGCCACATCCCATTGCTGTAACCCACTTGATCCCACAACAACCAGTTGTTGATCGTTCTGCGAAAAAGCGGCATCGTACACATAGAAATAGGAGATGGCATCCACACCAATCGTATGTCCGGTCAATTCTTGCGTTGGTAAGGTGATCGTGACCTCCTGACCATAATCACTTAATGTGATGGTAGTTTCAGTTTGAAGTACGTCCTCATTAACAGCCACCGGGCCGACGGCCGTTATCTGGTACATATTTGCTGTTTCTTGATCAATCAAAAAGGAAATAGGTAACTCACCCGTCACTTCAGCATCATACATTACATGGAATTCGGCCAGGAACAGGGGTGGTGACATTGTTGCCGTTACCCTATATACCGGGATCCCCTCCCACATCTCGCTACCCGCCAATTCAATATCTTGCAGGAAATCAAGGGGTATTCGTAAAAAGGCATCCGGTGCCCAGATAGAACTGCCAGGCTGCCACTCCGCCGTACCACTCTCCCGGTAGTAACTTCCCGAGCCAACATACTTGTATTCGAAACTTAGCTGCGGTTCCGCACCCTGTAGAATCTGTGTTATCCCCTGCCAGCTTTCCGTCGCCGCAAAGTCACCGACATTGGCAACAGTTCCTATTTCATCTGAAGCAGGAAAAACTATATCGAGCCGGATGTCATAGTGATAGTTGGTCTGGGTCAGATTTTCCAGGCTGGTTTGCAGGATTTCTTCAGGTGTTTTCTCTATTGGTTCCACTATGTTCGTCGGTGGGAGTTCCACCACTTTATCAGGCGGTACGGCCGTTGTCGTGCAACCGGCCAGGAACAAAAAGGCTGCGGTGATGAGTATAATGAGCGTGGTATTTCGCAAGGTGTTCATGATTTTTCTCCCTCATTTCAAGTCCCAAAACTTGTTGCTTCGATGAGACTCTCTTGGTTGATCACTAGATTGTCGTCAAAATCTAATCTCATCTTTAAGGGTGATTTCCAAAAAACAACAAAAATGACCAAAGGAAGTATCCAGCAACAAACCCAAAGATCGTGAGAATAATATCCCAAGGCATTTTTGATTTGTTCCGGACGCCACAACCCACAAGTCCACACAGTATGCCAGCGAAAATAGCAACTAATAAGGGGTTGATATTCTGTGGATTGTCCATGCCAAACACTCTTATGACGGGAGGCCCCATCAAAATCGACATGACCAGACTTATGATGAAAGCCAGGACAATGCTTCGTGGCATGTTGAAATACAAAGCTAACCACAGAAGGGCAAGTAAAGATGGCACAAGCCAAATCTTACCTTGCGCCCAGTCTGTTAACGCCATTGTCTGTTCATGTTGACTGATCATTTTTTCTGTAGGGATATCTTCGATGGAACTCTGACTGATCCCACTTGAAGTAGCGATCCAGACTTGATTGAGATCGTCTATCATGACGTCAAACACAAAATGACCATTTGAAAAACCTGAATTTTCGGGGGTGAGTGTTACCCAATTTGTACCGTTATGATACTTTACGCTATTGTAATCCCAAGCCCATGCGCGACCTTGATTGTCAAAGGATATCCCATCTATCCCATATAAATGTGGGTTTTTTCTGCAATCAGTATCCGTGTCTTCAGCAATGATTGTGTCCCAATTACGGCCATCATATGTCATTACACCGCCGCAGGCTGTTGCCACCCAGGCCTGGCCTTGCTTATCAAAAGTGGTTTGCACAACGTCCTGCAAGCCCACACTCTGACTGGGCATTGGTTCCCACTTTTCGCCATTAAAAACATAGAGGCGGTCAGAGACAAAAGCCCAGATGTTCCCTCTTTCGTCAGCATCTAAAGCGTTTATTTGATTGTTCACGACGGTGATTACTGGCCTAGAGAAGGTTGCAACTCCTTTTTCCTGATTAATTATCATCTCAGATAGGCCTTCACCTCCCCCCTGAGCCAGTACAACCCAGATTCTCCCATTACCGTCAACTTCAATCTCTAGTGGTTGTAGTCCACCATAAGTCCTCCACTCTTGGCCATCAAAGACATCTACGCCTTCCACGTTGTCGCACAGGCTATGAACAGCCAGTATTTGCCCTTGTGGGCCAATAGCGAAATCCCTAAAAATTCCAGCACGATGGCTCAATTCTGTTCCATCAGAAACATCTAATCCCCGCAGACCAGAATACCCTGCGAACCAAATTTCTCCATTAGCGTCAGTTGCTATTTTGTCACCCCGTTCGTTAGCTTCCCGGCACTCGTCTTTTTCCCCTTCAAAATAAGTTGTCCATCTTTGTTGCGGTGTTGCTTGAAAGGCATATTCTTCTCTTTGCAGAATCTTCGGCATGGCCGCGAAAAAGATTAAGGAGAATAGAAACAGAAAAGGGATGACTTTGACTAAAACGCGCTTTATTTTCATTTGAACCTCCCTTAGTAGCTCATGTGAGAACTGGGTTTAGAGATTCAGCTACCTTTCATGCTCGCTATAAATCCCGCTTTCCTCTGGTATCTTGTTATCTGGTAAGAAGTTCAACTTTTTCTGAGAAGTTGAATTTCTCACAACTTATACTCCTTGTTTGCGGGCGGCCAGTTCGGCGCGGATTTCGGCGTGGCGCTGCCGGGTGATGGGGTATTTGTAGGCAATGGGCAGGCTGAGCAACAGAATGACCACCGGCACAAAGCTGATGAAAAGGCGGAACGCCAGCAACACGGTGTCGTTTTGCACCGGCAATGGTTCGCCGGGCGTGGCCGGCATGTAGTTCACCAGTTGCAAAATCAGGTTGGAGAAGGCCAGCCCCAGCGAAATGCCCAATTTTTGCAGGAAGACAAAGAAGCCGTAATACACCCCTTCGCGGCGTAAGCCGGTATTCAGTTCGTCCACGTCTACCACGTCGGGCAGCATACTCCAGGGAATCAGGTAGGCCACGCTGGCCCCGGCCCCGGCCAATACCGCCAACGCCCCTAATAACATCATTTGCCCCGGCTGGATGAAGAAGATGAACACCATGACCGACATCCACAGGGCGACGCCGCAAAAGTAGGCGTGGCGTTTGCCGATGCGGGCGCTCACTTTGGCCCAGACGATGAGGAACAGGAAGATGGCGATTTGCAGGGACATGGCCAGGTAGATGAAGTTGTCTTCATCGTTCATCCAGTAACGCACGTAAAAAAGCATGTTGGCCTGGATGAATTGGATGGCTAACCAGGACATGAGGTAGATGCCGGTGACCATGATGAACGGCCGATTGCCAAACGCGATCTTGAACCCTTCAATAAATCCTGGCTCTTCTTCATCTTCGACCTTTTGATGGGTTTCTTTGATGGCGGCAAAGGTAATCCAGTTGGTGATGATGATGACTGCGCCGAGTACGGCCGCGCTCACCATGTAGCCAGTGGCGATATTGGGGAAGGATTTCAGGATGGTGTCATGGAACAGCAGGGCAAACATGCCGCCTAAAATGGAGAAGCTGAAGCGGAACGTGTTCAGGCTGGTGCGTTCGTTGTAGTCCGGCGCAATTTCCGGGGTAAGGGCGGTATACGGTACGTTGACGCAGGTGAGTGATGTGTCTAGCAGCAGGGCGACGACCAGATAATAGACGAACAGTCCGGCCGTGCCCAGGCTGGGCACCTGCCATTGCAGGAACCAGGCCAGGCCAAAGGGGATCGCGCCAAACAGCAGCCACGGCCGTCGCCGGCCCCAGCGTGTGTTGGTGCGGTCAGTCAGGGTGCCGATGATGGGATCGTTAAGGCTGTCCCACACTTTGACAATAAGGAAAATAATGGCCGCCAGATACGGCTCCAAACCGGCCACGTCCAGCAAAAAGACGTTCAAGAAGAAGCCGGAAATGGTGGCCACCAGCGCCGGGCCGACGTCCCCCACGCCGTAGGCCAGCTTGCGCACAAATGATAGTCTGGGCGGTGGCGACGCCTGTTCAACCGGTAAATTATGTGTGGCGATCATCGTAAACCTCCTCGTGAGAGATTTGTCAAATCTTGGAGATTTGACAAATCTATTTACGCCTTACAACCAGACGTTGATAAGCGCAGCGCCCGGCACATCGGGCGCTTCAATCAGTTGGTTCTCCTTCAAAATAATGCTTTGCCCTTCACTGACCTGATCCCACATGCGGCCGTGAAAGAACACCTGCATCCCCACCCTGGCCCCGCTCCCGCCCATTCGCCCCGCCAGGGCATATTTCAGCCAGGCCTCCTCCTCCGTCAAACGGCCGTAGTCGGCCATATCCACATCATCGGGAATGGGCGGCGTCAGGTAGCCACCCCACGGTTTGTGCCAGCCGCCCTGGTTGTTGGGCACGGCGATGATGTCTACTTCCTGGGCGGCCAACGCTTCATAACTGGCGGGATACCAGGAATCGGCGCAGATGAGGACGCCCAACCGCCCCGCCAGTGTGTCATAAACGGGCAGATCGGCCAGATGGCCGCCTTGCAGCAGTGCGCCTTCATCGGGCACCAGGTGGACTTTGCGGGTGATGGCGGTGTGGGCACGGCCGTCACCCGCAAACACACAGCACACATTTTGTAATGGGCCGGGGGTGCAGTGCAGACGGCCATTGCCCCACTCTGGCTGCGGCAGAAAAACAGACCCGGCGACTATGGTCACACCATAGGTGGCCGCCAGTTGCGCGAAGGTGTCTTGATAGACGACCGCTATTTGCTGCGCCTTCATGCGGAACAAAGCACCGGCGGCCCGGTTGCGCCCGGCGGCCTGAGGCAGTGTCCACAAAAAGCGAGGCAGGTGATGACTTACCATCCGTTTGCTGGCGCTGTCCATCGTCTCGGCTTCAATGATGCTGCTGTTTTCGTTGACCAGCAGCATCCAGGTACCGATGTTTTCGGGGAAGATGACGATGGTATTGTCATGCAGCCAGCCTTCGGCCTGGGCGGCGGCCAGGTAGCCATCCAGGTGGGTGTGGAATTGGGCGGCCGTGGCGTAGTGGACGGCCGTCATGTAAGGTTGTATGCCCACCAGATTGCCCCGCCCACGATTGACGCCATAACTTTGCACCGCTTCAATGAGCAGGTCTGGTTGAACGGCTGTGGAAAGTTGGGTTAGTTGTTCCATCATTTCGCCTCCAAAATGTCATTGCCACTTCATCATAAAAAACCAACTATGTGAAGAACAGACGGTAACGCTTAAAATCGCTCGGTGAGGGCCTAAAAGGGTGGGCAACGGCCGTTACCCTACCAGTACATGCTCATTTAATCCCTCCGACTGGTCTGATTCACGCATAAGCCAGGTCAGAAGAGCTCCTGTAATCAGCCCATAAAGAAAACCGGCTATCGGCCAGGAAATCATTAATATGACTAAAGGTACAATTGGTGCAAGCGAGCTGAACTCGTCTTTGGGACCAGTGACGTTGAAGGGAATCCATATCCAAATCCAACCGACTACAAAAATAACTATCCCGCATAGGCCGTTTACGGTAAACCAGATTGCAGCATGCTTTATTTGCCCATATAAGGTGTGCCACAGAATTGCAGCAGACAGTATCCCCCACAAGCCTCCTGCTGCAAGTAAGCTCAGTATCATGTAGTCGGATGATTCCTCCATCCCGGTTTCTAATTTCTCCATCAAGATTCCGAAGAGAATGGCCCAACTGATTGCCATTCCCACAATGTTCACTATCATCCACGTCTTTTTATTGGCGTTTGGAGCTTTCAACCGAATAGCTTCCCACTGCATCAGCCCTACCCATGTTCCAGTCATGGCTCCTCCCAGAGCCATTGTTGTTACCATAGTTAAAGGCGTATAGAGCGGTAACCCCACGAATTCTAAAAGCACATAAAACGATGACCCCACAAAAAGGACTATGAAAAAGACACCGCCATAGCCTACTGTGCTTAACAACACCCAGTATAGCCAAAATCTCCAATCTATAGATGCCCGATTCTCGTTCATTTTTGTGACTCCTTGAGACACTTTTCCTAGTCCCATACCGATTGTTCTGGGTCATCATTCCTCTCTAAACGATGTTGCAGTTCCGCGATTATTGTGGGTGGGCAACGGCCGTTACCCTACCAATACGTGCTCGTTTAACCTAACTGTCATCAACCCATACAGCAAACCAGCTATGGGCCATAGAATGATTGTCAGGATTGAAGGAAGCACCAACGGAGCAAGTACGCTGTATTCGTCTCCGTTACTGGAAGGGTTATCGGGAATCCAAATCCAAATCCAGCCAATGGCAAAAACAAGCATCCCACACAGACTATTCACGGTGAACCATAGTGCAGTGTGTTTTATTTGCCCATGTAAGATGTGCCACATGTTTGCCGCAAACAGTATCCCCCACAGCCCTCCTGCCGCGATGACGCTCAATAATGTGTATCCGGTTGGTCCGTCTATCCAGATCCCTACTTTCCCTAATCTCTCTGTCAAGATTTCCAGGATTCCGAAGAGAAGAGTCCAACTGATTGCCATTCCCACAATGTTCAATTTCATCCAGGTCTTTTTGTTCGCTGGAGGAGCCTTCAGCCGAACAGCCTCCCACTGCATCAGCCCCACCATTGCTCCTGCTACGGCCCCTCCAAGAGCCATTGCTCCTGCCATAACTATAGAGGAATAGGGCTGTGGATAAGCTAAAAACACAAGCAATGTCCCCATGAGAACCCCCATGAGAAGGAGTGTCCACCAGCCCAAAACACCGCCAATACCATAACTTAATGTGCTGAACAGCACCCACTGCTGCCAAAATCTCCAGTCTAAAGATTTCTGATTCTCGTTCATTGCCTCACTCCCTTCGGATTTTTCCTAAATCCTCTCTAAACGACGTTGTAGTTCCGCCATTATTATGGGTGGGCAACGGCCGTTACCCTACCAACACATGTCCGTTTAACTCATCGGGCTGATTTGGTTCACGCATAAGCCACGTCAGAAGACTCCCTGTCACTAATCCATAAAGAAGACCGGCTGCGGGCCAGGAAATAATTGAGCTTATAGCGCCGATGAATAACCAGATGGTTACGTCATAACCGCTGACGTCAATGGGAAACCATGTCCAAATGGGAAACCATGTCCAAATCAAACCGACGGCAAAAACAAGCAGTCCGCATAAGCTGTTTAAGGTGAACCAAATTGCGGCGTGCTGTATTTGCCCTTCAAAGGCGTCCCACTGGGCTACGGCAGACAGCAACCCCCAAATGATCCCTGGCACGAGAAGCACGAGAAAAAGGAATCCAGAATAAGCCTCATCTGCGCCGACTATAGTCACAATCAACCAGAGAATAATCCAACTGATTGCCATTCCCACTATGTTCACTTTCATCCACAGCGATTTTTCGGCATAAGGAGCCTTCATGTGAATAACCGGCCACTGTGCTAACCCTACCGCTATTCCGGCGATAGCCCCTGCGATCGCAAATCCAACCCATGGCCCAGCGATAGCCCCTCCGAACAAGAACATGCACAGACCTAACACACCGCCAATGGCGTAGCCTATTGTGCTGAACAGCACCCAACGCCGCCAAAATCTCCAGTCTATAGATGTTTGTTTCTCGTTCATTGCCATCACTCCTTTTGGCACTATTTCCCTTCCACTTTGGTTAGCCAAAAACCACTTTTGCCCGATTGTGAAAAGTCATCACACTGTCGCCATACAATTGCTCATACTTGTAAACAACCTGCTCCAGGCCATACTTCACTGTTTTTTGGCGGCAGGATTGGCCCATTTGGGCAGCTTCATGGGGATGTTGCACGAGCCAGTTGATATGATCGGCTAAAGCAGCAGTGTCACCGGGCGGGGCCAGAAAACCATGAACGCCATGTTCAATCATTTCCGGCAAACAGGCCGCCGCCACCGCCACCACCGGCAGGCCGCAAGCCATGGCCTCGTGTGCGACCAGGGCAAACGTCTCCACTTCGGAAGCGGTTAAAAAAACAGAGGCCAGCCGGTACAGGCCGGGCAAGTCACCATCCGCACAGACGTAACCGGGGAAAACAGTCCGTTGGGCAATGCCCAACTGCTGGCTCAATTGGATGAGGGATTGACGACAACGGCCGTCGCCCACCACCAGCAACTGCGCGTCCCCCGGCACCTGGGCAAAGGCGCGCAGCACCAGGTCTACACGCTTGTCTTTGTCCAGGCGGCCCACATGCAAGACCACCGGGATATGAGGGGCCAGCCCGTATTTCTGGCACAGCCTTTCCTGTTCATCGGGGACGGCCGTTTGCCGGTTAAATTTGTCTAAGTCCAGCCCATTGGCAATGGGCACGGGACGGAAACCTGTGTGCGCCTGAACGATTTGGGCAATCATGGCGGTGGGAACGGTCACGGCCGTGAACTGCCGTACCAACCAGCCGCCATATCGCCACAGCACGGCCGTGACCCCATCGCGCAGCCCCGGCCACGGCGGCAGGTACATGGCCGGAAACCAGGGCAACTGATGCAGGGTGAGAATGACCGGTAACTGCCTCTCGCGGGCGATCTTTAACCCGCACAGCCCCAGGCTCAACGGCTCGTGTGTATGAATCATGTCCGGCTGAAATTCGGCAACCGCCTGCCGCATGGTGCGCAGCGGCGCGACCAAAAAGCGTTGATTAACACGCGCCGGATTAGGGACAGAGGGCAGCCGCCGCACACGCAGCCGTACGGCCGTTTCCGTGTATGATTGGCTTCTGTCACTGGCAGCCAGCACCAACACCTCATGCCCATCGGCCGCCAGACCTTGCGCCAACTGCTGCACCGCAATGGCCGCCCCGCTAATCATGGGAGGATACGATTGGCTAATCAGCACGATTCTCACGTTAATACCCCTCTAAAAACAAACCACAGATCCCACTGATGTTGCAGATTGAATCCGCGTTATCGGCGTTCGTCCGCGCCCCATTTCCATTCAGGAAGAGTGGCCTGTATTAAGCCACCTGTGGCTGGGGAACAGCCGGTTTTTGTGCCAGATGCAATTGCACAAACAACCAGGGTGCGCCCAGGCTGATCCAGATGCCCAACAACCCATACCGAATAAAGCGGAACAGGTAAGACAGGTCGCCATCCACCCCGGAAAAAAGGGCCGACAAGCCCAGATAGAGGCCCATCATCACGGCCGCGCCGATGACATAGCGCAGCAAACGCAGCCACCAGGCACCGCTGGCCGAGAAGGGGACATATCGCCGCGCGATGGCCAGCCCACAGCCAAACCCGGCCATCACGGCCGTTGCCGACACCGCGGCATCATCCGCATGAAAAGCCACCGCCATCAGCACCGGCACGAAGAAGGCAATCGCCAGTTGCTGCCACAGCGGCAATCCGCCCAGCCACGGTTCCACACGGGGATCAAGCAGCAGGTAGGCAGCCAGAATGACGATGCCCACCATCCATCCGGCCAACACTTGATGCGGGAAATGCACACCGAGAAAGATGCGGGAGAAGCCAATCAGCAGCATGAAGGCAATGGCCAGGCCCCAGAACCATTTTTTACCCACCTGCCAGGCCAGCACTCCCCAGACCATCACACTTGTCTGCGCATGGCCGCTGGGCATACCGCTCCCGGTTGCTTCTGACAATTTGACAGACGAGTCGAGGAAAAACGGCCGTGGCTGCTGGAAAATATCCTTTAGCACGGGATTGAGATAGGCTGATAACAAAAAAGCAATACCCACCCGTGCGCCAATGACCATATCCACCGACCAGAAGAGGAAGGGGATAGCCAGCAAGAAAAACATCTCCTCGCCCATAAACGTGATGCCCCGAAAAAAGCCATCAATCATCGGCCCATGTAGTTGCTGCAAGGCAACAATCCATTTCAGTTGCAATTCATAAATCGGTTCCATGATGTCCTCCTATCGAGTTTGAAGGGCTTCCGTAAGCCCTTCAGAGCTAATAGCTGTCGTCTCAATCGTCTGGCGCATCCGCACGGTGATGACGGCCGCCAGCCCCAACGACAACAGGTAGACGGCCCCATAAATGGTCATAAAGCCGCTTTCCATTGTGTAAACCAGCGCCAGGAAGATGAGGAAGAGAATGGTTTGCACGGCCGTCCACACCTTCAACGACCGCACCCGGCCCAAATCCGTACCTTGCCGCTGCGCCAGCGCAATCAGCCCGCCAAAGTAGAGGGCGAAAAACAACATCTCCATGGGCATCATCAAATTGCTAAACCATTCCGGCGGCGTCACCCCTTCCCATAAATTGACCCACAACGGTAGCGGCCAAAAAAGCTGCACCCCATCAAACCAGATGAGCAGATCGAGCAGGGCGTGGAGCGCCACGCCAATGCCCAGACCCAAACCCAGGTTGCCCCAGGACGGCCGTTTGCTCACCCGGCCAATCAGTTGAAACACAATGACAATCGCTGCCGCCGTGAAAAGGCTGTGCGTAAACGTGCGGTGCAGCCCTTCCGTGGAATTGCCGGTTACGGTAGCGATGGCGACCGCCAGGTTATCGGCGTCGGGCAGCAAACTGCCCAACACAATGCCCAGCACCAGCCATTGCCGCGCCGGTGACCATTTGCGAACGGCCACCCCCACCATACTGTGAATACCTGCTTGTGCCATGACAAACCTCCTTCAATCAATTACTAAATACACCGTTGAATAAGTCTTCTTATCTTTAATACTTCACCTTTCATTCCGAGCGGAGTCTGCGGAGCGAGGAATCCCACTCCTGCACAAACGATAGAGATTCCTCGTCGAAGACTCCTCGGAATGACACGAGAACATCTAGTTTTTTTGTTAACGGTGTACTAAATCACTAAATCAATCACTCACTGAACTGCGCCGTGAGTTCGAGAGCCGTGCCATCTTCGGCTCGCTTCACCTCAAAGGTCACATTGCCAATTTCCTTTGCGCCCGTTGTTTCCTGCTCCCCTTCAATGACGTAGTAGACATCCTCCACCATGTAAATGATCGCCTGGGCAAGCTGCCGATCACTGGTGAGGACGGTGTACATAAACCAGTACACCACACCCGATTGCGTGTCTTCTGAGCAGTTCATGACCTGTAAGACGGCATTGGTTAGCCCTTTTTCCGGCCCCATCAAACCCATGGTGACCATACACTCCCCGTCCGCATACAGGCCCATGGCGGTTTCCTTTCCGTCAATTGTTTCTGCCTCGCCAAAGATGAAGCCCATTTCTACGGCCGCTTGTCGGACGGCCGAACGGGAGACGGCCGTATCCGGCACAGGCAAAGCAGTAACCGTCACCACAGCGGTTTCAGCGCGTAGTTCCGCCAGCAGTTCTGGCGTAAAGGGGTTGCTCCCCTCTTCCAGCATTGCCACCCATTCCCGACGTTGGCTGGCAATGGTCGCCGGTGTACCGGCAGCATCCACCACCGCCTGGAAATCCGCGATGGCTTCCGGCATCATCTCTAGCTGGGCATAAGCCACGCCCCGACTGTCCAGATGGGCAGCGGAGGGATCGGCGGCGACCGCCTGCTCGCAATACGGCAGCGCCAGTTCGGCCTGCCCGGTGATGGCCAGGTCCCAACAGAGATTGTTCAAAATGGTGGCATCCGCCATGCCCAGGTCTACGGCCGTCTGGTAATCCGCAATCGCCGCTGCAAAATTCCCCAGTTTGTCATACGCATCCGCGCGATACGCATAGAGCGTGGGGTCCGAATCGTATTGCAGCAGTTCCGAATACAGCACCTCGGCCATCTCATACGCGCCATCCTCATACATGGAATTGGCAATACCAAGCAGCGTCATCGCTGCCCCTTCGGGCATTGCGGCGGTTGGTTCTGGTGTGGGGGTGGGAGTTGGCGGTATGGGGGTGTGGGTGGGTGTGGGTGGGACTGGCGTGGCGGTGACTGAGGGTGTAGGGGGAATGGGGGTAGATGTTGGCGGCACGGCCGTTGGCGTCGGCGTCGGTGGTAATGGTGTGAATGTGGCGTTTGGTGCTGTGGTATTCGTAGGCACAACGGCCACTTCTGGTTCAACGACCTGTTCGTCAGCGCCACAGGCTGGCAGCAGCAAACTGAACACAATGAGAAGGACACATAACAGTTTCATGTCATACACTCCTTTTGAGCTTCCACCAACATAATGACAGGGTTGATGAAGTGGAGCGCTAAACTATGTGAACAGTGGATGTTATCGGCTGGTCAGGCCATGAAAAACCTCCTTAACGTTAAGATAGAATGGGGTGGGTAACGGCCGTTGCCGTGCCAGTCCGTACCCGTTTTTCCCACCCGGCCGGTTTCATTCCCGCAAAAACCGCGCCCAATTCCCGATTTCGCCATCATGATTCCGAGGAGAATGGCGCAACTGGTTGTCATGGTGGTTATGGTCACGGCCGTCCAGGTTGAAAAACTGGCCTGAAGCCCATTTACCTGAATAACCTCCCAACTTATTGGTCCTGATCCTGCTCCGGCTATCGTTCCTCCTATAACCATCATAGTTACCATCGCTAAAGGCACATGAAGCAAGAGCCACATCAAGAGGCATAAGTACCAACCCATCATCCCACCGCCGTAGCCAAATGTGCCAAACAAGAACCAGTTGATCCAAAATCTCCAATCACTCCATGCCAGATTCTCGTTCATCGTGGTGACTCCTTTTCCATCTTTACTATCAGCCAACGACTGATCTCAGCATAGGAGTGACCAGGTAGAAATAGAATAGGGCGACACTTAAATTCACTTAAGCCCTGCTTAAATAAAGATAATCACGTTCTCCTGGCAGCATGGTAAGTCTGCATGAATGAGCGATGTCCCATGCTTTAGAACGAAACCGTATGTTTTTGCTTTTGAGTTTTCTGGCCTTTTGTCAGTGCGGGAGCGGTAGAAATATGAACACAGCTATTTCTGGTCAGGCTGACAGCATCCGCTGCCCAAAGTATAACTGCCTCCATGCTGGCAAGACAGTGTTTTTCAGCACAGGAAGCGGATGCTTTTCATCATACGTTTGCTCCTGGTCGTTAATTCCTGTTCTGTGCCTCGTGAAGAGAGCGAGATTCGTGTTACTCAAATAGCAGGTGGCAAGTGGTTGGAGACTTGCCACCTGCCACTTGCCGCCTGCCTACCTCCCCACCCCCACACTGCCGCCAAAGGCGGCTGAAATTTCTTCGTATATAGCGGCGATACTGGCTTCATCCCCTTTGAAAAAGTTGCCATTGGTGCGGTCGGTAATGGCGCGCAATGTGTTATCGTCGGCGTCGCTGCCATAGGCAATGGTGAAGACGGGTACGTTGTTTGCCTGAGCCACACCGGCCGATGAGTTGGCGTTGTAGCGATAACTGCGCGTATCCTGTCCGTCTGATAGCACCACCAGGGCATTGGTGGTTTGCGGCTGGCTGGTGCCATGCAGCAAAATCGCGCCGTCGCCAATAGCGTCAAAGAGGGTGGTGTCGCCGCTGGCGTTTAAACTGGCAATGGCATTGATGATTTTTTGCCGGTTGGGGCCAACCTGGGCATGGTTTATGATCAAATCAGGTTCGGTACTAAAGGCGATGATGGACAGGTAATCATCCTCACCCATCTGCTCCACAAACTGGATGGCGGCGGCGCGCATATTGTCCATTTTGGCGCCGCGCATACTGCCCGATGTGTCCAGCAACAGCGCCAGGTTCACATCCTTGCGCGCTTCCTGCCACAACTCTTGCACAGCATACACGGAAGCCACAGAGGGGGGAGCAAACACGGCCGTCGGCTGCGACACATCCACCCCATGCGCTTCATCCAACGGAGAGGTTAGCGGCACGGCCGTGCTCACCGGTCGCAATCCCCCCGCCAGCGCCAACTGCTGCCCGGCCTCGCTCAGCAAATAATCCCGAAACACCTGCGCCGCCTCCTGTTGGACGGCATTGGCGGCGCTGTTGATGCAAGCCGGATGTGTCGCCATAAACGTGCCTTCAAAGGGGTAAACGGCCACAATTTGCCCGTTGCCATCATTGACCACATCACTCTCATACATCACGCCGCCGCTGAGATAATTGAGGCCCCGGCTGCTCATGGCGCTGCTGAGGGCGCGCGTATTGGGGCTGAACCAGGTGACGCCGCCTTCGAATGCACCCACCGACGCCTTCACAATGGGCCGCTGGATGTCTGCTTCCGTTACCGCTTCTGTGGTGGTTTGGGCGGCCTGCACCAGGGAGAGCAGGGTGCTGACGCCGCTGCCAGACAGGCCGGGATGGGTATGGCTGAGGCGGAATGCATCGCCTAATTCGCCGCCGCTGTAATAGTTCCACAACGCATCATCGGTAGCCAGGCTGCCCACATCTAGCCAGCCCAGCGGCAGGCCGGGCCAGCCCAATGCTTCGGCCACATCCCGCCACATACCGATGACCAGTGGACTTTGGGCCACGCTGACGCAGTTGTTTTGAAAACTGCTATTCCCCTGGTCGGCCAGGATATTGGCCCACACCGGCTCGTCAGGAATCCAGAGTGCAGGGGCAGCGCCGCCGAGGATGTCGGTGACGGACTGCCCGGCGTCGGCGGGTCTTAGTTGCACAAAGATGGGTTTACCGTCGCTGGTTTTGGTTTCGCTGGCGTTGAATTGGCTCACGGCCGTGTCCAACCATGGCTCCAGACTGGTATTCGCCGCCACCTGCACCACCTCCGCATTACGCGGCGGCGCCGGCGTCGCATCATCAGCGCCATTCCCAAATCCACAAGCCAAAGTGGTCAGCCCCACCATCAAGAAAAAAGCGAAAATACCGCTATACCGGTTCTCTTTCATCTATCACTCCACTCCGATAACCGATTACCAATAACCGATTACCATTTACCGATCACCGCCCCGCCGTCACCAACGTTAGTTCCACGTAGCGGTCTTGCGCCTGCACATTGGGATCATCGCTGTTCCGATGGTCTGGTGGTGGCAGGGTAGCCTCCACCACAAACCGGGCCGGATCAATGCCCTGCGAGACCAGATAATCTACCACCGACTGCGCCCGCCCTTCGGCCACTTCCAAAATGTCCGCTTCCGTCCAGGGAGGGTCATTGGCCGGCCAGGCAGACGAGCCTTTGACGCGCAAAAACAGGCCAATGCTCTGCGACAAAGTGGGCACAACGCAGTTATCCAAAATGCGGCGCGACTCCAAAGTCAATTCGGTAGATTCAGGCAGGAAGGTAAAGGTGCGGCAAGGCAGCACAGCCAGCGTGGCCGCATCACCCGTTGTCACCGTGCTTAAATCCAGTTGTGAGGAAATGGAAAAGGTGTCGTTCACGGGACGGCCGTTGGGCTGCAAACTGGCCTGTTCTGCGGCGCGAATCACAAAACCGGGATTGACCAGCTCTTCCACATTATCATTGGGCACAGGCACATCAGACGCCGCCCAAACGCGCCGGGCGATAGACAGCCGGTTGAGAATGGGGCGGGTGTCGCGCATGACAAAAGCGTTATCGCCCAGGTCAGCCTGGGCCACGCTTTCCAGCCAGAGGCGCAAATCGTCACCGGCCGATTCCGGGTAGACAAAGCTCCAATCATTGTGCCCCCAATTGGCGATGTGGGCGGCGGCAGCGTCAAAATTCTCCACCTGCTCTTTGAGCGTGACAAACCAGGCATTGTGGAAGTTTTGCACCAGGTTGGCGTCATTGGCAATGGTGTCCCGCGAGGTGACGATCACATCCATTACAATACGCAACTGGTTGGAACTGAGCAGCGGTTGGCCGCCGCTCTGTTCGGCGTCGTAAATGTCCGGCTCCCAGCCGGAAACGGCGTCCGCCTGACCCTCGTTAAAAGCGGCGACGGCGTCAGCCACGCTATCTTGGGGTACGAGTGTAACCTGAGAACGCGGGCTAAGTTGGGCGATAGAAAGTACGTAGTAGACGAAGTATTCACCCACGCTGCCCCGCGAGAAGGCGATCCGTTTGCCTTGCAGGTCGTTAATGGTGGGCAGATCGCGGCCCCACAATTGGTCGGCGCCGGCGCTCTCGTCCACAATAGCCGTGACGACGCCGGGACTGGTGAGCGCCACCGAGTCCAGGGTGGTCAACAGGCAGTCCCAGATGCCGGCGTTGAGCAAGGCGGTGCGCTGCTCTTCGGAGACATCGTAAGCCGGGTCTTCATCCAGGAAAAAGGGGACAATGCCCAGGTGGAAGCCGTTGGCGATGTCTTGCCCGGACATTTGCATTTGTTGCAGGGTGAAATAGCTGCCAAATGCGTCCGCGCCACAAACGTAGGTGGGTAAACCATCATTGGAATCATAGTTCGGCCCCCAGATCGGCTCCGGGGATTCCAGGTTGGCGGTGACGGTGCGGGTGCTGGTAGGGGCGAGGGTGGATTGGGCTACGGCCGTAGCCTCCGCCTCTCCTTCCAGGGCATTGTTGATGACGCTAAAGGTGATAAACCCACAAACCGCCAGCAGGGCTACCCCCACAATGGCAATAAAAATAAGACGTGTTCTGTCCATGCTTGCTGCTCCTTTTAACCGGGAATGGTGAATAATCTGCCTAAAAACGCAGAGCGGTTTTCTTTCTGGTAACTGCTCAGCATCTCTGCGTTGCTTTCTTAAGTGGGCTCACCAATCGTGTTTAATCAGTAGTCTCCGCTGTTTTCAAGTTCCTGCCTACGACCATGGGCACATAGGCAAATTCCGTCAGGGCAATGCCAGCCGGCACCTCAAAGATAGGTCCCGTTCCCTCTTGGGGGCGAAGGGGGGCGGTGGCATCCAACATGAAGTTGACCATCAGCGGGAAATTGATCATCACGATAACGAAATAAGCACCCTCCTCCGCCACGGCCGTGTCTAGTAACACCGTCAGATTGCCCTGGCTATCGGTAGCCAGGGAACCTAACAGCACCCCATTGACCGAGACTGTGGCTGGGGTGTCTGGTGGGAAATCACTGGCTGTCACGGTAAAAAAGCTGCCTGGTGCCCCATCTGCATAGTTGATGTCCAGCACTCCACTACAAATAAGCCCTGAGCCATATACAATGGGGATATTGTTCAACCATTGAGCCACTGCTCCTGTGGGAGGGGCACACCACTGGGTACCTTCAAAGTTAAAATATTGAACTGAGACCAGGGTCGTTAAGAAGTCTGGCAATAGCCCAGTAAGCGATATATTTTGAGACAGACTAAGCTGTACTAGCTCAGTCAGGTTACCGATTTCTGGTGGCACGCCTGTCAGTTGATTGTCGTCCAAAGTTAGCCTCCATAGAATATCCAGATTGCCAATTTCTGGCGGTACGGCCGTCAGTTGATTGCCGTGCAACTCAAGCGTTCCGAGGTTACCCAGATTGCCAATTTCTGGGGGCACGGCCGTCAGTTGATTGCCGGACAAATAAAGCTGGAAGAGAAAATCCAGATTACCAATTTCTGGCGGTACGGCCGTCAGTTGATTGTTGTACAAAGTTAGCTCTTCGAGATTACCCAGATTGCCAATTTCTGGGGGCACGGCCGTCAGTTGATTGTTCTCCAAATAGAGCCGTATGAGATTGCCCAGGTTGCCAATTTCCGGGGGTACGGCCGTCAATTGATTGCCATACAAATGAAGTGATATGAGATTGCCCAGGTTGCCAATCTCCGGCGGCACAGCTGTTAGTTGATTATTGCCCAAATTAAGTAATGTGAGATTGCCAAGATTGCCAATTTCTGGGGGCACGGCCGTCAGTTGATTGCCGTACAACTCAAGCGTTCCGAGGTTACCCAGATTGCCAATTTCTGGGGGTACGGCCGTCAGTTGATTGCCGACCAAATAAAGTGATGTGAGGTTTCCCAGATTGCCAATTTCCGGGGGCACAGTTGCCAGTTGATTGTCGGACAAATAAAGCCATGTGAGATTACCCAGGTTGCCAATCTCTGCGGGCAAGGTCGTCAGTTGATTGCCGTACATCTCAAGCGTTACGAGGTTATTCAGATTGCCAATTTCCGGCGGCACAGTTGCCAGTTGATTGCCGGACAAATAAAGCCATGTGAGATTACCCAGATTGCCAATCTCTGGGGGTAAGGTCGTCAGTTGATTGCCGTACAACTCAAGCCTTGTGAGATTACCCAGATTGCCAATTTCCGGCGGCACGGCCGTCAATAGATTGTTGACCAAAAAAAGCGATGTGAGATTACCTAGATTGCCAATTTCCGGGGGTACGGCCGTCAGTTGATTGCCAACCAAATTAAGCGATATGAGATTACCCAGATTGCCAATTTCCGGGGGTAAGGCCGTCAGTTGATTGTCACCCAAATAAAGTGATGTGAGGTTGCCCAGATTGCCAATTTCTGGCGGCACGACGCCTGATAAATTATTATATCCAATTCCTATACTGCTAATATGGCCACCCTGGCACTGTATGCCAAACCAACTGCATGGCGTACCCGTCACCAGCCAATCTCCTTGATAGGTCCAGTTTGGTCCACCGGTGGCGTGATAAAAGGCCACCAACGCTTCACATTCTAGCTGCGGGATTTCCACAACGGTGGCGCAATCAAAACCATCAGGGGCCAGGGGCGAGGTCATTGTTTCCGCCCAAGCTGATGGGGCACGGCCAGACAGTGCCCACACCCACACCATCAAAAGCGCTACAAAAAGGGCCAACAGGAATAATCGCTTGGTCTGTTGTCCCGCCATTACCGGACGAACAATAGGTTGTTTGGGTTTTTGTTTTAAATTCATGGCACATGCTCCTACTGCAAGCGTTCACTTCAATCATATAGCAAACGCACATTGAAGCCATATTACATCAAAGTGAAATCCGGCTCTCTTTTTTGAGAGGGAATGCATGACCTCGTTATGAGATGACGCTCAGGGGAATAAAGCCAACAAGTCGTTTATCGCTGTAAGCACGGCCCGAACCCGCTTCGGATGCGCCGTGTCCATCCACCGCACACATCGCATCACCCTCACTCGCAATAATGCGCACCCCATCCCGCGCTTCGCGCTCAATCCGGCAGCCACCGCCGCACAGCGGCAGGTCGGGGCAGTGGTGGCATTTCTGTGGCAGCCCGGCCCACAACGGGTCATCCTCCCGCTCGCGGAAGCTGCGGAACAGTTCGCTGCGCCAGATGCGTTCCCAGGGGTCGCGCAAAATGTTGCCGGCGGCCACGTAAAACGATTGGCAGGGCAGCACATCCCCATTAGGTTCAATACAGATGGAATACTCGCCCGCGTTGCACCGTTTCGCGCCAATCTCCAGTTCCACCGGGGACATGCGGCAGTATTCGGTGGGTGTATACCAGAGGAAGCGCATCCCCTTTGCCTGGGCATGGTCGCGCACGCGGATGAGCAGCGGCGGCATTTCCGCTTCCGGGATGGCGTTGGGGTCGGCAAAACCGCCGCCGCTGTAGATCATGCCATTCATGGCAAAGGTGCGGATGCCCAGGTCGTAGAGAAAGTCAATAATCTCCTCCACATGATCCATGTTGCGGCGCATGAGGGTGGTGTTGGTGATGGTGTGCAGCTTACTGGCAACGGCGTTTTCAATGCCGCGCACGGTCTGGTGAAACGATTTGGCGTTCATGATGGCATCATGCACATCGGGGCGATTGGAACCGAGGGTGATCTGCACATGATTCAGCCCGGCCGTTTCCAGTTCGTGCAGGTAGGGGAGGTGGGCCAGGCGACGGCCGTTACTGTTCATCCCCACCACATGCCCCAAACCATCCGCATAACGGATGATCTCCGGCAAATCCGGGTGCAAGGTGGCCTCGCC
Source organism: Chloroflexota bacterium (assembly GCA_014584575.1). Classification (GTDB taxonomy): domain Bacteria; phylum Chloroflexota; class Anaerolineae; order Promineifilales; family Promineifilaceae; genus CAADGU01. The sequence goes on along the minus strand of JACTMP010000013.1, from coordinate 205,666 downwards.
GCCGGTGATGATCAGGTGGGGTACACCGACTTCGTGCAACCTGTCAATCACCCGGAACCATTCCGTTTTGCCCAACGAGGGCATATCAAAACGGGCCGGTTCATTGTAACAATGGTTGCAGCCATTGTTGCAGCCGTAGGTGATGGCTAAATCCGCCTTGTACGGGGCGTCGGCGCGGTGGCTGAACAAGGCCGTGCGCTGCAAATCTTCGACGGCGCAGGTAGGGCAGCCTGTTTCCGGTTCGCGGAAACGGTGTACCATCTCATACATCTGCCCCAGTTCTTTGCCCAACTGCGGCCAATCCTGACGCTGGACACGGCGGCGCAAATTGGCCTGCACCTGCGGCTGCGGCAGGTCACACAGCGCCAGATAAGCCATGTGCAGGGCGGTGGGGTTCAGGTGAATGGCGTCGGTGACGTCTACAAAGAGCACGCCGCTGCTGTCTGGCTCCACGCGCAAATGGATGCGCTTCTGACCGCCGGGCAGCGCCACACGGAAGGTGTGCATCCCCGGCGTGGGCCGGGGCAGGTCGCCAAACAAGGCGCGGAAACCATGCCAATCTTGCCGGATATTTTGTAATAAACTTGCCATTGATTACACCGTTAAACAACCCTTCTCAACTTTCAAAATCCAACAGTCATTCCGACGAGTCTTCGAGGAGGAATCCCTTGTACTTGTCATCACTTAGGGATTCCTCGGAAGACCTCGGAATGACAGGTTAATGTCCAACTTCGCGGCTCTCACCATTTTGGCGCTTCCTCAAACTGGTAGGATGCGCCGCAGTAGGGACAGTTGACAAAGATAGCGCCAGCCTTGATTTCAATCGAGTTTTTATCCAGAACACCACCACAGTTCTGGCACTTAATCTGTTCCAGGCTCACGTCGCCGCTCAGGTCTACCTGTTGTACGATGGTGGTTTGGGAGGGTTGTGGTTTTACGCGCACCATGTAGACAAATACGGCGGCTGCCGCCAGCAAAATCACGCCGACAACAATGCGTAGAGGCGATCCCTGCGACCCGGCAATAAAAATAAACCCAAAAAACGCTAACACTGCTGCTACCAGATATGAAACTATCTTCATCATGCCTCCCTGAGAGCAGGTTCAAGTAAACAAGTCACCTGCGAATGGGTAAAATGCGGGCACGGAGTTTGTATTCATCTACAATAATCAGAGCGCCCGTTTTCAAAATCGCTTCATGCTGTCTGACGGCCGTGAGCAGCAAATCCTTAAGCGTTTCTGGAGTTACATCTTGGGTGCGAACTTGTATTACACTGGGGGATAGGGCCTGAGTTGCAGCCAGGATTGCCCCAACATCTAGATCATGCGTGAAAACGATATACTCATTCTTACTGGCCCAACGCAGGATTTCTTCGTCGGTTGCGTTCATCGCGCCAATAGTTGACCAGTGGCTCGCTTTCCAGCCCTCATTTTCAAACACCTTCACCCATAGCGGGGACAGATTCATGTCAATAACAAACTTCATGGCTATGCCAGAGGGACCTCCACTTCTTCCACGCGCCATGCAGCATAGGCTAATGCCTGTGTGATGTCTTCTTCTTCAAGATAAGGGTATAAAGCTAATATCTCGGCTGCTGTATGCCCTGAAGCAACTAACCCTACCACTGTGCCTACTGTCACCCGCATCCCTCGGATGATTGGTTTGCCACCCATAATCTGAGGGTCAAAGGTAATGCGTGTCAATTCATTCATGCTATGCTGTCCTTGTATACGCCTGCCAGATAAGGCATTGTATCACGAATCTTGCTGATGGTGGTGCGGCGTTGGCAATAGCGATTTGTTGAACGGTGAACACCGAAACTATTTACACCACCACCTCACCGAGTTGCTGCCACAATTGCACAATCTCGCGGTGGAAGGGCACGGCCGTCACATGCTTCTCTCTCAACTCTGCATTCTCAATGCCGGCGGCCCGCTCTTGCAGCAGATGGTAGGCTTCGTTCAGGATGGCGGCGGCACGGCCGTCGCCGCCCGCCCGCAACACCTGGTAACAGGTCAGGTACACGCGCAGCGGTTCGTCCGCGCCGTGCAGATTGCCCGTTTGCAGGTGGGTGAGGATGGCATTGACGTGGGCCACGGCCGTGTCCAGATTGCCCTGCGCCAGCGCCAGCCGCGCCAGCCCGGCCAACGATTCTTGCTCCCAATTCAAATTACCCACTTCCCGGCACAATGCCGCCGCCCGTTCGTAAGCGGCGGCGGCTTCAGCAACATGCCCCAGCGCCGCCTGGGCATGGCCGATATTGCGCCAGGCCAGGCTGCCCTCCGAGCGCAGCCCCACGCTTTCGCTGATGTCGGCCGCCTGCTGCGCATAAACCAGCGCCTGCGCCTGATCATTTTGCTGATGGCACAGCAGCGCCAGGTAGACCAGCACTTCCACCTCACTTTGGGCATTGTGGGTAGCGTGGTATTTCGCCAGCAGCGGCTCATGCAGCGCCCGCGCCTGCGCATAATCACCCTGGTAGAGCGCCAGCACCCCCAGGTTGAGCAGTGAAAGGTTCTCACCGTAACTGTCGGCCATCTCCTGCCGCAGTCGTAACGATTGGCGCTGGTACGTTTCCGCCTCCTGAAAGTGGCCCAGATGCGCCGCCACCAGCCCCAGATTGCCCAAGACAAAACTTTCGTTGCGCCGGTCGCCGATGGCCTGCATGACGGCCAGCGCCGCCTGGTAATGGGTGCGGGCGGTGGCGTAGTCGCTTTGGGAAAGGGCGACTACACCCAGGTTGTTGAGCAAGATGCTCTCGCCGCGCCGGTTGTTGATCTGCTGTTTCAGATTGAGCGCCTGCTGGTATTGAGCTTGGGCGTCGTCGTAGTCGCTTTTGGACCAGGCAACGTTGCCCAGATTCATCAGGCAGTCGGCGGCCAGGTCGGTTTCATTGGCGCGGGCGGCCAGATCGTGGGCGTGGCGGAAACAGCGGCGCGCTTTTTCATATTCGGCCTGGCGGAAGAGGGCGCGCCCCCATTGCAGGTAGGCGGCAGCTTCCTGGGCGGGGCGGCGGGCCAGGCGGGACATGGCCAACGCCTGCTGCGCCGCTTCGCTGGCGGCGTCGTAGTCGCCGGTGACTTCGGCGTAGCGGGCCTGGCGCAGGGCGGCGTCGGCTTCTTTGCTGTGGTCGCGCAGCAGGCGGGCCAGCCGGTTGAGGGCTTCCAGGTCGGTTTGCTGCTGGGTGCGGTCGCCTTGCAGATCATAAAGTTGTTCGCGGCGCTGGTGCAGGTCGTAGAGACGGCCGTACTCCCCCTCCGGTATCAACGCCAATGCCCGGCTAAAATAATCTACCGCTTCTTCATTGGCAAAACGGTCGGCGGCGGCGATGCCCGCTTTGCTCAGGTAATCCAGCTTTTTGGGCAGGTTATCACTACGGCCGTAATGAAAGGCCAGCAAATCTACAAACCGTTCGGCGTCCAGCTTTTCAATGTACTGCGCCAACTGCTCGTGCAGCACAGCACGGGTGGCGTAGGGCAGGCTGGTATAGGTCACTTCCTGGGTGACGATGTGTTTGAACATGTAGACCAGTTCCGGCTCCGGCTGATCCAGCGGCGTCAGGTCAAGCCGTTCCAGTTCCAGCAGATGGTCACGCACCTGGTCAGGGGTGCCCAGTTCCGGGTAATAACCTAACAGCCAGCCAAAGCGAAACAGGCGGCCAATGATGCTGGCGATGCGCAGGGTGAGCTTCTGGTCTTCGTTAAGCTGGTCAATGCGGCTGAGGATGAGGCTGTGCAGGCTGGTGGGTAGTTCCAGACTTTGCAGGGCAGCGGCGTCCTGCAAATTGAGGCCGCGATCAAACAGGTAGTTGACCAGTTCTTCCACGTAAAAGGGGTTGCCCTGGGCGCGTTCGATGATCTGGCTGACGAGGGTAGGGGGCACGGCCGTCGCCCGGGCGGCAAATAGCTGCCTGAGTTTGTACAGGGTTAATTGCTCGGCTTCGGCAGCGGGCAGTTCGGTCAAGGGCACGGCCGTGAAATGGGGCAGAGCCGTCAGGCGGGGCTTCTGCAAACGGGTGTGTTCCGGCGGCCGGTAGACGATGATGATCAGTACCGGCAGGTGTACAATCGCCCGCCCCATCTCCTCCAGCAAATCATGGGAAATCGGGTCAATCCAGTGCAAATCTTCAAAGACAAAAACAAGCGCCGCGCCATCGGTCGCCGCCCGTCTGGCCGCGCTTTGCATACAAGCCAGCAGCAGCGCCTCCAATGCGGAGCGGCGTCCTTTAGCATCTAACGATTGCGTAAAGGCATTTTCGGCGACGGGCAGCCCCAGGGCCACGCCCAACAGGGGCAGCGCCTCTTGCCGTTCCGGGGCCAGCCGCGCCACCTGCGCCCGCAGCGTCTCCATCTGCTGCGCCAGCGAGTCGGTGGGATTGATGCCCAGGAAAGCGAACCAGATGGGCAGCCACACCAGGTAAGGGATGTTGTCGCCGTAGGATTGGCACTCGCCCAGGTAGATGGGCAGGCCATCGGCTTCGGCCAGCCGCGTCACTTCGTTCACCAGGCGGGACTTGCCCATGCCGGCCTCGGCCATGAGACCCACAATTTGCCCCTGCCCCTGGCGGGCCAGCGCCAGCTTTTGCCGGATTTGCTCCAGTTCGGCGCGGCGGCCAACGAGGGGGATGCTGTAGTCGGGGGCTTGTAAGAAGCCGGTTTGCGGCCGCCGCCGCCGGTTGAGGGAGAAGACGGGCACGGTTTCGGATTTGCCTTTGAGGGGCACAGCCTCGACCGGCTCCAGGTAGTAGCCGCGCCGCAGCAGTTTTTCTACTGTTTCGCTGACCAGGATTTGGCCGGGGTCGGCGCGTTCCATGAGGCGGGCGGCCAGATTAACGTGGTCGCCCAATACGCCGTAGGTGCGGCGGGATTGGCTGCCGTAGGAACCGGCGCGCATGACGCCCCGGCTCATGCCAATTTGCACGGGAGTGCCGGCGAGGAAGGGCAATTTTTCCAGTTCCAGGGCGGCGTTGGCGGCGCGGAAGGCGTCGTCTTCGTGGGCGATGGGGGCGCCAAAGGAGGCGTAGAGGTAGCTGCCCTTGTCGCCGATGGTCAGTTGCAGCAGGGCGCCGCCGTATTGGGTGAGGATGTTTTGCACGCGGTGGACGAAGTCGTTGAGTTTGTCAGCCGCGTCGGGGTCGTCTTCGTAGTTGAGGCCGGTGAAGCGCAGGAAGAGGGCGACGGACGGCCGTAGCTCCGTCAGGAATTGCCCTTGCCCGGTTTGTTCGCGCTGGTAAACGGCCGTGAGCAGCCAGGGTCGGGTTTGGGCCAGCGTCAGGGCATCGGCGGGTAAGGGGAGCCAGTGGTGGGAGGGCACGGCCGTGAGCAGATCGGTGACGACGGCAAAGGTGTAGTCGGTGGTGGCGCTTGGCCGCCAGGCGGCTACGGTGAGGGCATGGCCCAGGGCGTGGATGGTGGCCTGGTCGGCCAGGAGTTCTCCAGGCTGGGCCAATTTTTCGGCGGCGGCCAGGCGGGTGATGGTGCGCCCGGCCAGGGTGTCTAGCAGTTGGATGGTGGGGTCGCCGACCAGGAAGCGGCGGGCGGGGCCGGTGGTCACGGCCGTTTTCATCGCCAGATGCGCGGTGTGCCCGTCGGCCAGGGGGATTTCGCTGAAGACGGCCATAACGGTTTGCAGGGCTAAGGCGGCGGCGACGGCGCGTTGGCTGGCGGGGCCTTGTTGTTCGTCGAACCAGCAGGTGATGGAGTCCCCGGCAAAGCTGATGACGCTGCCGCCAAAGTATTCCACCTGGCCGATCAGGGCTTCGTACACGTCGTTGAGGTGGCGAGAGAGTTCTTCGGCGCCGCGCCGCGGGCCAAAGAGCAGCGCCAGCCGTTCGGTGAGGGGGGTGAAGCCGGAGATGTCGGCAAACAGGGCCGCGCCAACGGCCCTGTCCGGCAGGGAGCGGCGCTGGTAGAGGGCCAGGCGGCGATCAACGGGAATGTAGGCGGCAAATGTGTCCATCGTTTTGACCTGCCCATTTGTACTGCAAGCGGGCGGTAAATTCAACCGGGGCGGCGTGAAAACTGGTCTGGCCCACTGAGTCACACGTTTTCCGGTAGTCTGGTGATGGCGTTCTTGTTATGCTGTTTTGACGTTGCGCCAGCCGGTGATTGTGTGCCAGGGGTCTGGTTGGGCAACATCGCCTGCGGCAGCGGCCGTTCCCATTTTCCCCTTGCCCGCCCCATGCAGCAGTTCAAACACGGCCGTGCCCACCCATTCCGTTTCTGATGCTTCTGTGGCGGGCGACCAATCCGCCAGATGCTCCTGTAGATAGTTCGTGCTGGTTTGCCCGGCGCGAAAATGAGGTTCCTGCAAAATTGCCAGCAGGTAAGGGATGTTAGTGGTCACGCCCAACACGGCCGTTTCCCGCAGCGCCCGTTCCATCTTGGCAATGGCTTCGGCGCGGTCGGCCCCCCAGGTAATCACTTTTGCCAGCATGGGGTCATAGTAGGGGGTTACGGCCGTGCCCGTTTCAATGCCATCATCTACGCGCACACCGGGGCCGGACGGCCGTTGGTAATGGCCAATCAGGCCAATAGACGGCAGGAAATGGTTAGCCGGGTCTTCGGCATACACCCGGCACTCAATGGCATGACCGCGCTGGCGGATGTCCGCCTGTGTAAACGGCAGCGGTTCCCCGGCAGCGATACGGATTTGCCACACCGCCAGGTCTAGCCCCGTCACCAACTCCGTCACCGGATGCTCCACTTGCAACCGCGTATTCATCTCCAAAAAATAAAAATCCCCCTGCCCGTCCACAATAAACTCCACCGTGCCGGCGTTGGTATAGCCTGCCGCTGCTGCCAACGACACGGCCGCCTGCGCGATGCGCTGCCGCAATCCCTCATCCCGGATGATGGGCGCCGGGCTTTCTTCGATGATCTTCTGGTGGCGGCGCTGGATGGAACATTCGCGCTCAAACAGGTGCAGCACACGGCCGTGCTGGTCGCCCAACACCTGAATTTCCACGTGATGAATCTCGGTGAAATACTTTTCCACCAGGATGTGGTCGTCGCCAAAGGCGGAGCGGGCTTCGCTGCGGGCGGCCTGCACCGCCCCGGCAAACTCCTCCGCCGACCAGACCACACGCATCCCCTTGCCGCCGCCGCCGGCGCTGGCTTTGATGAGGATGGGGTAGGGGATGTGGGACACGGCCGTTTGCAATTCGGCCACACGCATCCCCGCCCCATCCACGCCTGGCGCAACCGGTACGCCGGCGCGAATCGCCAGTTCGCGGGCATTGGCTTTGCTGCCCAGGCTGGTCATTGCCTGTGGTGACGGGCCAATGAAGACGATCCCCCGTGCGGCACAGGCGGCGGCGAAATCGGCATTTTCACTCAGAAAGCCATAGCCGGGATGGATGGCCTGCGCTCCGCACTGGCTGGCAATGCTCAGGATGCGTTCCTGATTGAGGTAGGTTTCTACGGCCGTACTGCCCGGCAGCCGGTATGCTTCATCGGCCAGTCGCACCCAGGGCGCGTCAGTGTCGGCGTCGGAGTAAATGGCGACGGCCGTGACGCCCAATTCCCGACACGCCCACATAATCCGTTTGGCAATTTCGCCACGATTGGCGATGAGGATTTTGGTGAACATAGGGCAAGAGATTGGAGATTGGAGATTAGAGATTGGTCAATCTCCAATCTCTAATCTCCAATCTCCGCCATTTTTAGCGTTTTTCAAAAAACCCGGTTTCTACGAATCCACCGCCGGGCAAAATCCACCGCCGGGCGCTGCAAAAACAGGCGACATTCGGCGATGCCTACCTGCCCGATAATGACACTTTCTTCCCGTTCAAAGTCGGCGCCCAGGGCGGCAAAATCGTCGGCGTCGTAGGCCAGGTCGGTGAACCATTTCCAGGTCTGACGGCCGTTTTCCCACACCGGCGACCCTTGCCGCTCTGTTGGCGCTACGCCGGAGCGCACCTCGCCCAGATGAAAGGAGGTGTTGTTGTTATGACCGACGCCTAACAAAAGCACCCACCCGTCCAGATCGTAAATCCGCGCCAGGGGAGATTGTTCGCCCAGCCCCATTTCCAGGGTGTGGTTGTCGGTGACAAAGGCGGCGTGTTGGCCCCAGGCGGCAAAGGAAGCCTGGGGGTGGTTGCTGCGCCGCACATCGGGCCAGCGGCGAAAGGTCTCCGGAATGACGCCCATGCCCCGTGTGGGCGTCACCGCCGGGTCATAAGCAGGCATGGTTTCCCGCACCGCTTCGTGCCACACTTCGGGGATAGGCGGGTTCTGCCAGTTGGCCGGGTCGGACAAATCGCTGGAATGGGTGGGCATGATGAGTGTGCCTTCATCGGTGAGTACCTCTTGCAACGCCTGAATGACGGCCACCGGGCCGCCGGGAACATAGCCGATTTTGCTCAGTGATGAGTGGACAAGCAGGGTCATGCCCGGTATTACCCCCAACCGACGCAAATCCTGCGCCAGGTGTTGGCGGCTGAAGGGCTGTGGCGAACGGAAGATGACGGAGGCTTCGCTCATCGGGGTAATTGGGTAAGTGAGTAATTGGGTAGTTACCCAATTACTCACTTGCCTCACAATCTTTGTTGGATGGCCGCTTTAATGGCTTGCAAACGGCCGTTCAACTCTGGCTGTCCGGCTTCGGTGGATTGGGTGATGATCTGGTCAATCACGGCCACCAGTTCGGGCGAGAGCAGGTCGCGGTTGGCGTCCAGGATGGCTGCTTCCTGGGCGGGCGTTTCCGCCTGCACCAGGTGGTTGATGAGTTGAATTTCCGGCGGCATCTGGTCTTCCACCAGCCCCATGATCGCTTCCTGGATTTCGGCCAGAGCGGCAAAGTCGGCCTGGCGTCCTTTTTGTTCCGCTTCGGCCATGCGCGCCGAGAGCACGTACATGAACGCTTCGTCCAGTTTGTCGGCGTGTTGGCGCACGGCCGTTGCCTTGTCTGGCGCGTCGAGCAGCAGTTGGATGGTCTGGTTGGCTTCGCCCAACACCTGGCGCGAGGCGTTTTGCATCTCTTCGAAGATTTTCAGGAACTCTTCGCGGTAATTGGTCAGGCGCACGGCCGTCGCCTTATCTCCCTTCTTCTCGGCAGCTTCAATGGCGGCGGTCAGTTCGCTGAAGAATTCATAACGCAGCGCCCCCTGCCCGGCCATGACAATGGCCTGTACTACATCTTCATCTTCCTGGTTGGCGATGACGTGTTTCGCCAGCAGTTGCGGCGAGAGGCCACCTTGTTGTTTGGCTTCGCGGCTCAGTTTATGAATGGCAATCTGGCGTTGTTCCAGGCGGCGGCCGACGGCCGTTTCCGTCATCAACCGTGCCCGCAAATTGGTCAGCGCCACCATCTCCTTTTCATTGTTTGCCTGCGCGGCCGCATCCACAAAACTTTGCAGCATGGCAAAAAAGGTCTCGTCAATTTCTTTGACTCGTTCTTTGAGCAGGTAATCCTGCACATCTTTATCGGCGCGGGCCAGCGTTTGCAGCAGCTCCACCTGCTTTTGCTGTCGCTCGATCATCTCTTTGGTAATGCCTTCCGTTTCCAGTACCTTTTCCATGAAGGTTTGCATATTGATGATCATTTGCGGCTGGAGGATGTAGGCGCGGCGCTCTTCCGGCGGCAGGCTGTTCAGCACATCCTGCGTCATCCGGCCGATCATCTGTTCGCGCTGCATCTGGTTCAGGTGCAATTCCTGGGGCAGGTAGATCATAAACAGTTCATGGTCGGCGTCATGGTAGGCCAGGATGGAAGACAGTTGCCCGCCCGCGCCGCAGTTGGGGCAGACGGCCACATTGAGCGCGCCGCTTAATAAACGTTGTTTTAGTTCCGGGGCACGCCGGGCATCCACCAGTTGGTGTACTTCCGCCCGGTAGGGCGTCCCGCAATTGGGACAGGTGATTTGGGTGATCATAGGTTCTCCGTTTTTGGTGCGTGATGCGTGATGCGTGATGCGTGACCAATCTAGTCACGCATCACGTATCACGGAGTTAATCTCTCGGTAAGGAAAAGGTAAACGTCGCTCCAGGGCCATCGGGGTTGTTGTGGAACCAGATACGGCCGTGATGCGCTTCCACGATTGCCTTCGATAAATACAGACCCAGCCCGGTGCCTTCGGCCTTACGGCTGAGGGCATTGTCTAGGCGGGCAAACTTCTGAAAAATACGGTGCTGCTGATGGTCGGGAATGCCAATGCCGCTGTCGCGCACCGAAATGGTGACGTGCTGCGGATGCACCTGCCCACTGATGGCAATGGGGCCGCCGTCCGGAGAATACTTGAGGGCATTGCTGACCAGGTTGTTGAGTACCTGCGTCAACCGCCGCTCGTCACCCACAATCAGCGGAAACTCCTCGTCAAATTTCAGGATAAAGCGGTGATTTCTGGCCTGGCTGCTAAATTTGCGGGTGACGTTGGCGGCGATCTCCGGCAAGAACACGTCATCGCTGATTTCCAGATTGAACGTGCCTGCCTGCAAACGGGACACTTCCAATAGACTGTCAATCAGGTCATTGAGATTATCCGCTTCTTCCTCGATAACGTTCAGGGAATCCTGAACGATTTCCGGCGACCAGTTGGCGTCCTGGCGGCGCAGGGTGCCGGCATATCCTTTGATGATGGAGACGGGCGTTTTCAGTTCGTGGCTGACGACGGAGATGAACGTTTTTTGCAGTGATTCTTCTTCGCGGTAGCGGGTGAGGTCGCGCACGTTGGCGATGATGTCGGTCATACGGCCGTCACTATCCATCAACGGCGCATACGTAATCCCCAGGCTAATCAGGTCGCTTTCACTGTCCGATTCGGCATACGGCCGTAACAAATCCCCTTCCACATACAAATGCGCCGCCCCCGGCAGCGGCCAGCCATTGGCCAACGCCCCCGGCAAATCCATGGCCGTTTTCAGCGTGCGCCATTGGAAGATTTCGTCATGATGATGGCCGATAACGGAGGCTGACGGCCGTGCCGTCATTCGACTCAACGCTTGATTAAACACCGTAATCCGCAGCGCCGGGTCCAAAATCATCACCCCATCCGCGCTTTGTTCGATGATGGCGTCCAACCGTTGTTTTTCCTGGTTCACCTGCTGGTACAGCCGGGCATTACGCACGGCAATAGCCGCCTGCTCGGCAAAACTGCGCAACAGCATCTTCACATCCTGCGGCAGGTAATAGGCGCTACCCGCCAGGAACACATAGATCACCCCCACCGCTCGCTCGCCGCTGACCATCGGCAGGCGTACCATTTGCGTCAACCCCAGGCTGGCGTCACGGCCAATCTTTTGCAGGCGGCGCGTCAATTCCGCTTCTTGCTCTACGCTGTCCAGTTCGTTAGGCAAATCGCGCAGCAGCGGCGCAAAGTTGTCTACCAGATTCACCGGGATGCCGTACACGGCCGCCACCCGCAGCATCTCCGTCTTGGCGTCATGCAGGGCAATCAAGCCAGCCCGCCCGGACACCAATTCCACCGCCGACTGCAAAATGATGCGCAGCACATCATGCAAGTCCAGTTCGGCCGTCAGCGCCCGCGAGATTGCCAGCAGATATTCCCGTTGCAGGATGCGTATGTCTACCAGTTGAGCCATAAAAACCACATAGACCCTAAGGGTTTAAGAAAACCCTTAGGGTCTTCTCTTGCCAGACCGGGAATTGTAACATACGCCGGTAGCGTAGGCATCTTCACATGTGACCAAGTGACCAAAGCCCTCTTGCCCCTAGGTCAATCGCATATTCCTCAATGCGGCAGATAAATCTGCACCAACAGAGGGCTAAGCCCACCTTCGTGGGCTGGGTTCCAGTCGGCGAAGGCCGACTTTGCCCACTGTAGCCGCGATTTTAATCGCCGGGAATTGAGTATGCGATTGCCCTACTCTTGCCGGGCACTACCCGGCACAGTTACAATCTCTTTGGAGAGTAATGCACATGTCCGCAACAGTACAGGTAAGGCACGTGACAGAAGATGATTTACCGGCAGTACGCGACTTGTTCTATCGCAGTTATGGCGAAGAATACCCCTACAAAGAGTTTTACAGTGACGAGTGGTTGAAGCGCAGTATTTACCGGGATAGTTATTTGTTTTTGTTGGCAGAGATTAACGGCCGTGTCGTGGGCACCGCCTCCGTCTACTTTGAAGTCGGCGCTTACTCTGACCTGTGTGGTGAATTTGGCCGGTTGGCCGTGGACCCAGATTACCGTGATGCCGGTGTGGGCAGCGCCCTCATGCAGGCCCGGCTGGACTTTGCCACCAAACGGCTGCACTTCGGCCTCTCCGAATGTCGCACCGCCCACGACTACGCCCAACGCATCTCCGAAAAGTTTGGTCTGCGCCCCATCGGCTTCCTGCCCCAAAAAGTGCTGCTGGAAAACCGGGAAAGCCTGGTGATGATGGCCAAAACGTTTGGCCCATCCCACGACCTGCGTTCTAACAATCCGCGCGTCATCCCCGAAGCATTTTCGCTGGGGCAACTGGCGCTGCGCAACCTCGGCTTCCACAACGACATCATCGCCGTTGAAGACGCCGATGGCTACCCCATTGGCGAAGGTTTCCAGGTGGAGGAATTGTCGGAGACGCTGCTGCCGTACCTGCTGCGGATTGAACGGGGACGCCTGTCACGTCGCCACGTGTTTGGCAATTTGCAACTCAGCTACGGCCTGTTCATGCTGGAATCGCGCAACTCGCGCTACCTGGTGGCGCGGGAAAATGACCGCATTGTCGGCGCGATTGGGTTCACGTTGGACACTATTGGCCGCAGCATCAAAGTGCTGGAATTGATAGACCTGCGCGACGATGTGGCCGGCTTTTTGCTCAAAGAACTAGACCAGTGGGCCAGGAACGTCTACGGCGCGGAATATCTGGAAATCACCGTCAGCGCCTATTGGCCGGATGTGCAGCGCACCCTCAGCAACCTCGGATTTGTGCCCGTTGCCTACTGCCCCTCCTTTGTTTTCCATGAAGTGGAACGGCTGGACACCATCAAAATGGCGAAGCTGTATGTGCCGCTGGACATTGACTGGGCGGTGCTGACAGACCACAGCCGCGAAATTTTTGATCTGGTGCGCGCCGGTTTTGAAGAGAAGCGGCTGGGCATCTCGGTGAATGAGACGACACGGCAAATGGCAATTTTTGCCGGGCTGGAAGAGGGGGAACTGGCGAAGATTGCCGGGTTATGCTCGGTGATGGAATTTGCACCGGGCAGCGTGGTGCTGCGTGCCGGGCAGACGAGCAACATCTTTTATATGATCATGGAGGGCAGCATTGATATTTTGACCGAGGATAACAGCCGGACGCTGGCGCGGATTCACGCCGGGGATTTTCTGGGGGAGATTTCGTTGGTGAGCCAGCAGCCGCATGTGGCTACGGCCGTGACCCACACCGCCTGTAAACTGGTAGCCCTGCAACGAGATGACTTTGAAAAGCTGGTCAACCGCTACCCGCGCCTGGGTCTAAAAGTGATGCGCAATATCGCCATCAATGTCGGCCAGAAATTGCACCTGCGCAATCAAGCGGCGTAGGGGAGAGCAGATGAGGGGGTGAGCAGGTGATGGGGTGACGGCCGTCACGCTGATTATCAAGGGCAGATAAGAACGGGCATGGTTAACAGGGGCAGCAGTTGGGCGGTATAACGGCCGTGCCTTCCCATCACCACCAGATCGCAATTTTGTAACACGGCCGTGTCCACACCCCCTGACGTCGTCACAAATTCAGCGTTCACCTCGTGCATTTCCAGGTAGGCGCGGGCCAACGAGAGGCTGTCTGGCGAGCCGCTGACCACCAGTTGGCTGCCCCACTGTTCGGCCATATAGGCGGCGGCAAACAGCGCCGTTTCTTTGTGTACGTTTGCCTCTCGGCTCTGGGAGAAGACCAGCAGCACCCGATTCATGGCGCTGGGCCGGCTGCCGGGCAGCAGCACGGGGCGGGTGCTGTTTTGCCAGATGGTTGTCACGGCCGTGCCTGCCGCCGCCGTTTTGTCCACAATTACCAGGTCGGCCAGCGCCGCCCGGCGGGCCGTCACTTCCGGCAGGCTGCCCGGTTCGCGCCCCCACACGGCCGTTACGTCTACTGCGGCACACCGCTCTTCAAACCAGGCACGGGTCAGGCTTTCGTTTTCGTCGCCCAGAAAGAGGCCAATCAGACGGCCGTGTTCCCGTTGGGCAATGGCGATGGCCTGCGCCAGCGCTGCCTCCTGACGCACCGCCTCCTGGCGGCCAGTCAACGGCAGCAATATCTCGGTAAAGAGGGTGCGGCTGTACCGGTCGAGCAGCCGGTCTTGCGACCAATTGCTGGCCACCGGTTGCCCTTTCCAGTTGGCCGGGATCATCACGTCCAGCACTTTTTGCAAGGTGCGGCGGGGTTTAAGGTGGGTGGCAAATTGGGTCACGGCCGTGTTCGGCCGTACCTGCCAGCCCAATTCATTGCGTAACTCGGCCTGATGGGTCGCCAGCCACAAGTACAGGTCGGTTTCCGTGCGCCGGGGAAAATCGCGCAAGATGGCCTGTTCCCGAATGGCCTGCACCAGCGGCAGGTACGCTTCGTCATACCAGCGGCCAAAGGCTTCCGCGTCTGGCAGTTCGCGCTCTTCGGCCATCTCCACAAAAAAGCGATGCACCTCCATGTGGTTTTCCAGCCGGGTATACTGGCCTGGCGCCGTCACCCGCAGATCACAACCAGGGCGCAGATCGTCCAGCCGGGTATATTCCAAAAACGCGGCATATTCGGCGTGAATGATCAATTCATCCGGCTGTGTATCCGGCGAAAGCGGTACGCGGGTATGCACTTCGGTGACGTTAGCGTGGATGTAGTCTAGCCCCAGTTGGCGGGCAATGGAAACGCGGTGATTGCCGTCCAGCACAAAAAAGGCATCGCCAATCTGGTACACATCAATGGGCGGCAGGTCGGCTACGTGCCCGGCGGCGCGCACCCCGGCCCAGCGTTGGGCGTCGGCGTCGTTGCGCGGCAGGAAGGAGCGGGAAAAATCGTGGTAGCGGCCCACACTGCCCACAATGGCGGCTACCGGAATCTCCTTCACGCCACGCTCGGAACGGCCGCGCACTTTAAGCATCTCGGCCACTTCGTTATAGGACAGCAACTCCAGGGAGCGGCCACGCAGCCGCCCCAGCAAGGCTTCCATTGTGGCTTGCTGCCGCGCCTTATGAAAATCTTGCAGGGCATGGGCCAACGGCCGTACCCCTACCACGTTCTGCCCATAGATCTGACCGGGATGCATGATCGTTATCCTTTACCGGCAATGTGGGCGCTGATCCGTCTGGCTTCGATGCCAATTTCGCGCAACATGCCGGTGGGGGAGATATAAAAGCCACAAAAGTATAAACCGGGCGCGGTTTCCTGCCCACTGGATTGCGGCGCGCCCTCTTCGTTCAAAACGCCCGCTGCCTCTTGCAGAAATTCATGCACACGGGGCCGGTAGCCGGTGCCCAAAATGATGGCGTCAAAGGGTTTGATTGTGCCGTCACTGAAGACAACCCCGTTTTCGTTGAATTGGGTAAGGCCAGGGTGGATGTGGATACGGCCGTCTTTGATCAGCTTCACCGTGCCAATGTCCAGAATGGGAATTTGCCGGTCTTGCCGGATTTGTACATTGGGGCCGTAGGGCAATGTGGGCACACCATACTTTGTCAGGTCGCCAATGGAAGTTTTAAGCATGGGGATGGCCAGCAGATCGGCCACTTGGGGCGGAATTTTGTCCATGACAATGCCGATGGTCAGAATGGGAATGCCCAGATAATCACGCGGAATAACGTTCACCGGACTGCGCACGGCCATGCCAACGGTGGCCGCGCCGTGTTCCACCAGATCAATGGCTATCTCCCCGGCCGAATTACCAAAACCGACCACCAACACGCGCTGCCCGGCATACGGTTTGCCATTTTTATACGCCGAACTGTGGATGATGCTGCCGGTAAACAACTCCTGTCGCGGCCAGGTGGGCAGATGTGGCACGCGGGTATAACCGGTGGCGATGACCACGTTTTGGGCCTGGTAACGGCCGTCGGCCGTTTCCACCTGCCAGCCGCCATTGTGGGGCCGGACGGCCGTTACCTCCTGCCCAAAGCGCGGTTCCAGCCCAAAGCGGCGGGCATACTCTTCCAGGTAAGCGACCACATCCGCCCGCGCCGGATATTTGGCAAAGCTCTTGGGCATGGGCAGGTGAGGCAGTTGCGAATGTGAGCGGTCGGTGTGCAGGTGCAGCCGGTCATAATGGTTGCGCCAGGCTGCGCCCACCTGGCTGCTTTTTTCCAGCAGGATGAAAGGAATGTTTTTCTCTTGCAGGCAGGCGGCGACGGCCAGCCCGGCGGCGCTGGCGCCAATGATCAGGGTGTTGGTTTGCGTGTCGGTTTCTGTGGTTGTCATACGGGCGGAGTATACCGTTAGCGGTGATGGCTTCAAACATTTTGGAACCCGGCGAATAAATTCGCGGCTACACAGGGCGAAGACCGCCTTCGCGGTCTGGTAGCCAGCCGACGAAGGTCGGCTTTGCTTTCTGTAGCCGCGGTTTCAACCGCCGGATTTATTACCGAAATAAAAAGTTAACATTCATTATCTGCCGTCGCAAACCCGCAATTGCCGCTTTGCCACCCTCTGCCCTACAATTGGGCCATCTTAAAAGCGTGAGGTGAAACAAGATGTTGCTTGATGTGAGCCATACGATTGAAGATGGATTGATTACCTACAAGGGGCTGCCCGCACCGGTGGTGTGTGATTTTCTCAGCCGCGAGTCGTCGCGGGCGCTCTATGCGCCGGGCACAGAGTTCCATATTGGCAAGATTGAGATGGTGGCCAATACCGGCACTTACCTGGATTCGCCGTTTCACCGGTTTGCCGATGGGCTGGATATTGCCGATTTGCCGCTGGCGGGGCTGGTGAATCTGGTGGGGGTGGTGATTCGGGCGGTGGGTCACGGCCGTACCCTCACCCCGGCGCTCTTCCACAACCACGACCTGGCGGGTAAAGCCGTCCTGGTGCATACCGGATGGGACCGGCATTGGCGCACCGACCAATACTTTGAAGGGCACCCATTTTTGACGGAGGAGACGGCCGTGTACCTGAAAGAAGTCGGCGCGGCGCTGGTGGGTATTGATTCGCTCAACATTGACGATACGGCGGACGGCTGTCGGCCGGTACACACCACCCTGCTTGGCAGCCAGATTCCCATTGTGGAACATCTCTGCCATTTGGATCAACTGCCGGATGCCGGGTTCCATTTTTTTGCGGCGCCGGTGAAGGTGCAGGGTATGGGCACATTCCCCGTGCGGGCTTATGCGATCTGGTGATGGTGTAAATTTGAGTGGAGTTCGCATCCTCAGATGCGAATTTGCGGGCATCTGAGGATGCCCGCACTCTTTGAGAACATTGGGAGGAAGTAGTGAAAGCGATGATATGTCACGAATGGGGTGGGCCGGAGATGTTGATGATGGGGGAACGGCCGTCGCCGCCGCTCAATTCGGGACAGGTGCGCATAGGCATTCATGCCTGCGGCGTCAACTTCGCCGATACGCTCATCATTCAGGGGTTGTACCAGGAAAAACCGGCCTTTCCATTTAGTCCGGGCATGGAGGTGGCCGGCGAAATCTTGGAAGTGGGAGAGGGCGTGACCCATCTGCGTGTGGGTGACCGGGTGACGGCCGTTACCGGGTATGGCGGTTATGCCGAAGAGGTGGTGGTGGATGCCCGCACCGTCTTGCCCATTCCGCCGCTGATGGATTTTGTGGCCGCCGCCGGTTTTGCCATCACCTATGGCACGTCGCACATCGCGTTGGCGCACCGCGCCCGGTTGCAGCCAGGGGAGGTTTTGCTGGTGCACGGGGCGGCAGGTGGGGTGGGGCTGACGGCCGTGGAAATCGGCAAACTCCTGGGCGCAACCGTCATTGCCACCGCCAGCACGCCGGAAAAGCTGGCATTGGCGCAGCAATATGGCGCTGACCATCTGATCAACTATCACCAGGAAAAGTTCCGCGACCGGGTAAAGGAGATCACCAATGGCAAGGGTGTGGATGTGGTCTACGACCCCGTGGGTGGGGATGTGTTTGACGAATCGGTGCGCTGTCTGGCCTGGGAGGGACGGTTGTTGGTGATTGGGTTTGCAGACGGGCGTATACCCCAATTCCCGGTCAATCTGGCGCTGGTCAAAAACATGAGCGTCGTCGGCGTCTATTGGGGTGGCTACGCTTCCCGCCAGCCGCGTGTCATCACCAATTCCCTGCGCACCTTGCTAACCTGGTACGGCGAAGGCAAAATCAAACCCCACATCTCCCAAACCTATCCGCTGGAACAGGCCGCCACCGCCCTGAACAGCCTCCTCAACCGCCAATCTACCGGCAAAGTTGTCTTAACGATACGCTAGGGCAGAGTGCGCATCCTCAGATGCGCATCTGAGGATGCGCACTCCTCGTTTACTCTCGTTCACGCAGATGGGGGAAGAGCAGCACTTCGCGGATGGTAGCGTTGTCGGTGAAGAGCATCACCATGCGGTCAATGCCCACGCCAAAACCGCCGTTGGGCGGCATCCCGTAACGCATGGCGCGCAAATAATCTTCGTCAATCGGGTTGCGTTCGTCGTCGTCTTTGGCGTAGAGCGTTTGCAACATCTCAAAGCGGGCCTGCTGATCCAGCGGGTCGTTCAATTCGGTGAAAGCGTTGCCCATCTCCATGCCGGCGATGAAAAACTCAAACCGTTCCACGTGCAGCGGGTCGCCGGGAATGCCTTTGGCCAGCGGCGAAATTTCACGGGGGTAGGTGGTGATGATAGTGGGCTGGATCAAACGCGGCTCGACAAAATCGCCAAACACGCCATCAATCAATTTGCCCCAACCGGCGCTTTCCGGGGCGTGCCCACCGGCGTTGCGGATGGCCTGGCGCAGGCTGGCGGCGTCCAGGTGTTCCATGTAATCAATTTCGGCGAACTGTTTGATGGCGTCGCGCATGGTCAGGCGCGGCCATTGGCCGCCGACGTGGATGGTATGTCCCTGGTAGGTGATGGTGTCGCTGCCGGTGACGGCCTGGGCCACATGTTGGATCATACGTTCGGTGAAATCCATCACGTCGTGGTAATCCCAGTAGGCGGCGTAGAATTCGAGCATGGTGAATTCGGGGTTGTGTTTGAAGCTGACGCCTTCGTTGCGGAAGTCACGGCCGATCTCATAGACGCGCTCGATGCCGCCGACCAGCAGCCGTTTCAGGTACAGTTCAAAGGAAATGCGCAGGTAGAGTTCTTGTTTGAGCTGGTTGTGGTGGGTGGTAAACGGCCGTGCCGCCGCTCCCCCATACAAGGGCTGCAAAATCGGCGTTTCCACTTCCAGAAACTCATTGTCGTCCATAAACTGGCGCAGGGCGGTGATGATTTTGGCGCGGGTGCGGAAGACGTGGCGCACGGCCGGGTTGGTAGCCAGGTCGGCGTACCGCTGGCGGTACCGCTCTTCCACGTTAGAAAATTCGCTGTGGCGCACAATCTGGCCGTCTACCTCTTCTTCTTTGACCACCGGCAGCGGGCTGATCGCTTTGCTCAACATTTTCCACTCATTGACGCGCAGGCTCACTTCCCCGGCTTTGGTGCGGAACATGAGGCCGCTGGCCTGCACAAAGTCGCCTAAGTCTAGCAGTCTGCGGAATATCTGGTGGGCTTCTTCGCCTACTTCTTCCAGGCGGACAAAGAGTTGGAGACGGCCGTAACCATCCTCAATGTGCGCAAACACCGTCTTGCCCATATCCCGAAAGCTGACGATGCGGCCACAAACGGTGACAGAAATGTCTGCTGTTTCATCGGCTTCAAAAGCGGCTTTGGCGTCGGTGGTGGTGTGGCTGCGTTCCACGCGCAGCGGATACGGTTCGATGCCGGCTTCCTGGAGGCGTTCCAGTTTGGCCAGGCGTTGTTCTTCCAGATGGGATGGTTGCCAGCTCATACTTCACCTTTTCAAAAAAAAGCCCGTGTGATTCACGGGCTGGAGAGTGTGATGGGTGTTTACGGCCGTGTGGCCTCTCTACTCAATCTTAACTACCCGGAATTCGATAACGCCGTTTGGCGCATTGACGCGCACGGTGTCGCCGCGCTTGGCGCCCAAGAGCGCCTTGCCCAGCGGACTTTCATTGGAGATGCGCCCCTCTTCCGGGTTGGCTTCAGCCGCGCCAACCAGATGGTATTTTTCTTCGTCGTCAATGCCTTCTTCGGAAATAGTGACCCAACTGCCAATGCGGACCACATCATTTTTGCCGTTGTCTTTAATCAGTTGGTAATTTTTGAGAATTTCTTCCAATTCCTGGATGCGCCCTTCCACAAAAGCCTGGTCGTTACGCGCTGCTTCCAGACCGGCATTTTCTACAAAGTCGTCGTCCTGACCATCTTCAAACGCCGCTTGCAAACGGTCGGCCACTTCTTCGCGCTTGACTGTTTTCAGGAAATCCAGTTCTTTGGTTAGTTTTTCTACACCTTCTTGGGTGAGTAGATGAGGTTTCAGAATTGTCATTTTCCAGCCTTATTAAGGGAAATACCGCTGCTGCCAGCGGTATATGTCCTTTGTGTTTGAAGTTAGGCGCGGGATTATAACAAATTCGGTTGCAATGTCCAGTTGGTTCTAATAAACTTTTGCCTTTGTGGAAGAAGAGATTGGAGATTGGGAGATTAGGAGATTTAGACCATGCAATCTCCTAATCTTCCAATCTCATTCTTTGGGAAGATATGACAAAACGACAATTAGGAATCTTGTTCATTACATTGGGCGTCACGGCCGTACTTGCCTTATTCGCCCTCGATTTCCTCCGCGCCGGGCAGCACCAGGGCATTGGTCCGGCGCAGCGGCAGGCCATGGCGGCGGCGGGGCTGGCGGTGTTGGTAGGGCTGACGCTGCTGCCATTGGGAGACCGCCCCGCATGAACAAACAAATGACCAGTGACAAATGACCAGTGACAAATTAGAAAAAGCGATCCTGGCCACAGCCTGGTTTTTGATTGGGCTGGCGCTGGCGGCGTTTGTGGGTTATCTGGTGGTGTATACCATTTATGCGGTGGAGTTGTTCCGTTTTCCATTTGATTATGACCAGGGGGAGGGGTTTGAGTTAATGGACACGGTGTTGTTCAGCCAGGGCGAATGGCCGTACCGGGACAATGACCAATACCCGTTTTATTCCTCCAATTACCCGCCGTTGTTTCACGTCGTCATTGTGCCCCTGGTGTGGCTGTTTGGGCCGCAGTATTGGACGGGACGGCTGGTTTCCTTTGTGGGCACGCTGATCACGGCCGTCGCCATTGGTTATGGCACACAACGGGTCATTCGGCGCTGGTGGTTGGCGGTGTTGGTGGGGCTGGCCTTCCTGGCCTCCAACTACGTCTACCACGTGGGGCCGCTCTTCCGCCAGCACATGTTTATGGTCATGTTTGAAACGCTGGCGGTCGTGTGGCTGACAGTGACGATTGATAAGGAAGAGCGCGACGGCCGTAGCTATCCCAAACGGCTGCTCATTGTCATGCTGCTGCTGTTGGCGGCCGGTTATACCAAACAACTGGCCTATGCCACTGTCATCGCCGTTTTCATCTTCCTTTTTATTCGCCACCCGAAACGGGCCATTCTGTGGGCCATCCCCTTTGCCACCGTCACCGGCCTCATTTTTTTGTGGATTAACTGGGCCACGGACGGCTACTGGTTCTTGAACACGGTCACGGCCAACATCAATCCGTTTGTGCCGGGGCAGGCGCAGGGGCTGTACCGGCAGTGGTTTAATTTGCATACGTTGTTGGTGATCACGGCCGTACTCTACGCCGTTTACCAGCTATACTTTGAGCGGCTCTCCGCCTATTCCATCTGGTTTGTGGTGGCGGCGGTAAACAGCGTCACCGCCGGGAAATGGGGCGCCGGGGAATCCTATTTTGCCACCGCCATTGCCGCCAGTTGTATCTTGACGGGGTTGGCTTACGGCCGTGTGCTCAACTATTTGCAAAAAAATCAAACCACAAGTCAACTGTCATTCCGAGCGGAGTCTTCGGAGCGAGGAATCCCACCCAAACAGCCAGCACAAGGGGATTCCTCGGAAGACCTCGGAATGACAAATAAACAGTATGTGGGACGTTGGGTATATCCCCTGGCGCTCATCATCATTCCGCTCTTGTTTCTCTGGCAGGCGGAGCGCCTGTTTCACATGCCCACACATACGCCCGTGCTGGCAGCGGTGGCACAGGCGTTGGGCAAACCAACCGAGGTGTGGATTGCGCCGCAGACCTCCTGCTCCGCGCCGCGCCCGCCGGAATCCATTCCCTACGTGGATGCTGCCGGTGTTTCCCTGTTGGGGCGGCCACCGAATGCCGCCGATACGGCCGCCGGTAAAACCATTGCCGCCGCCATTGCCCAGGGGAATACGGCCGCTTTTGCCGAAGATGCCGGTTTCAATTTTTACATTGGCCGGGACGTGATTACCAATCCCACGCAACTGCTCAATCTGTATAACAACAACCAGGTTGACCTGACGGAGATGCTGGCGATGTTAGACGAGCAGGCGTTTGACACGGTGGTACTAAGAGCACAGTTTTACCCGCCGCCTGTTTTGGATATGATTGGGCAGCGGTATGAGACGCAAGAATTGGTACAGATGAACGGCTTTGTCTATTGCATCATGCGGCCACGAGTGGGAGATTAGAGATTTGGAAATCTCTAATCTCCCAGTACAACTATGCTCACCGAAGTAGCCTGCCCCAACTGTTTACACCCGATTGACATCCGGCAGCACGGCCGTCACATCACTTGTGACGCCTGCCGCAGTGAGTTCATCCTGGATGGGCATATTTGCCCCCGCTGCAATGCCTATCATGCCCAGGAGCAGGGCTTCTGCGGCGACTGTGGCACGCCGCTTACGCGCGTCTGCCAGAAATGCCGCACCTCCAACTGGGCCGGCGACGAATACTGCAAACAATGTGGCACGGCGATGGATATTTTAGAACTGCTCAAGATGAGTTACGCCCAGACGACGGCCGACCGGGTACAGGCACATCAGGAGTGGTCAAAAGAAATTAAAGCGCAAGAAGAGGCCGATTCCCAACGGCGCATGGCGCAGCTCATGGCCCAGGAGCAGGCACGGCTGGAAGCGGTGGCCCGCCGCCGCGCGGCCCAAAAGCAAGAAGACTGGCAGCTTTTCCTGCTCATTGCCCTGTTTGCCTTGCTTATTTTGGTAATTGTTGTTTTGCTCATCCCATTTTTTTAGCGGAAGAGCGTCATTTGTACTCGCCTAGTCGAGGGCGACCACAAGGGTCGCCCCTACATCTGGCGTCAATCCCATACAATCCTAAAGCCCCATAATTTTTGCAGCTACCCGCCACCTATTACCCGCCATCTGCCACTTGCCACCTCCTACCCGCCACCTGCAACCTTTGACGCGGTTAAGAGCGGGTTGCCCAATGCAGGAAGGCTGCGGATAATTGCCCCCATTCAACAACTATTGCTAAAGGATCAAAATGTGAGCAAAAAGGAAGCGGAGAACGGCCGTAAACTGAGCAAAAAGGAACAGCGACGGCAGGAAGTGGCCCGCCAGCAGCGGAGCCGCAAATTGCGCCTGGTCATCCCGGTTGTCGTCTTGCTGCTGGCGGTGGGGACGTTGGCTGCCTATCGCGCCTTCCAGCCGGAGATCGAAGGCGTGATACAAGTCGCTGCTGCGCCGGGCGCCAACCACGATGATCAATTGCAAATCTCTTTTGGCGGTTTACCCCCCATGGGTGGCGCCCATGCTTCCCAATGGCAAAATTGTGGCGTTTATACCGAACCCGTGCTGCCCCAATATGCCATTCATTCGATGGAACATGGCGCGGTCTGGATCACCTACCATCCCGACTTACCCCAAGAGCAAGTCGCTGCGTTGCAAGACGAGGTGCGCGGCCAGACTAAACTGCTGCTCAGCCCCTATCCAGACCAGGACAGTCCAATCGTCCTGACCGTGTGGGATCGCCAATTGGTGTTGGAGGATGTTGATGACGGCCGTATTTCCGCGTTCATCAGCCGTTATCGTGGCCGCACCGGCCCCGAAGCTAATGCCACTTGCGCCAGTGGCATTGGCACCCCGTTAGGATAAGTTGCGCATCAGGTATTTTGTTTGCTTATACGGCCGAAATAAAAGTTTATGGGCTTGTTGAGTATAAGAGATTGTAGGAGAGATTATGGATTCAAAGCAGAAAAAATGGGTGGTTATTGGCACTGTTGTGGTTGGAGTTTTAGGGTTAGCTTTTATTCTCTACTTAAATGTGCGCCCGGAGCCGCCAATTCCCGGCGTTATTCAATTTCCGCGCCCGTCGCGCGGGCATGATAACAATACACAATTCCCGATAGCCCAATTTCCTGTGCCGCCGGCCGGCGGCGTTCATTGGGACCGGTGGCAAAACTGTGGTGTGTATGAGACGCCGGTGGAAACAGGTTATGCCGTTCACTCTCTGGAACATGGCGCGGTCTGGATTACCTATCACCCAGATTTGTCTGCGGCCGATGTGGCCCGACTGCGCACCTATGTGGAAGGGCAGTCCCACATGCTGCTGTCGCCTTATCCCGACCAGCCCAGCCCGGTGGTGTTAACTGCCTGGGGCGTGCAGATGCAGTTGGATGGGGTGGACGACGGCCGTATCACTCGTTTTATTAACCGTTACTTGCAGGGGCCGTTTACCCCCGAACCGGGCGCAGCCTGTAGCCAGAGTGTGGGCAACCCCGTAGACCGGGCAGCCGAATCCGCCGGTCAGTCCATGCCCTAGAGAAGTAATAACCTTTTAGTGAGTCGTTTACTCCTCTTGTTCCTGGCTGTTGCCACGCTTTCCCTCACGCCCGTGGGGGTGTTTGTGTGTGGTTCAATAGCTCTGGCTGATCACGTCCCAGGCGAAGCGCCAGGTTTAGCCCCCCCGTGTGCGCATGACACGCTGCGACAGATTGCCGAAACGGCCGTTACCAGCTACCTGACCACCCCCTATCTGGTCAAGGATTTAGCGTTTAGCAGACCATTGCTGTTGGCAACGGCCGTTTTCCTGAACCGGCGTCTCCCCCCCATTTTATTCAAACGCAAACCACCCACACCACCTCCTAACACCTGTTTCTGCTGACCTGTTCGGGTGCAGCCTGGCTGCACATCTTTTTTCCTATGCCCTGTGAGGCAATTGGAGGTGTTATGAAGGTAGAAAAACAAAATAGGCGCCGGTTGTGGGGCGGCAGCACGGCCGTGCTGCTGGCATTCATCCTGGCGTTGATAGCCGTTCCCGCTACACATGCCCATGTGCGGGTGGAAGTGGGGCCTTATGTGGTGGTCGTGGGCTGGTTGGCCGAACCACCGGTTGTGGGTGAACGCAACTCCATAACGGTGGAAATCAGCGAAGACGGGCAGCCGGTGACGGACGCGGCCGCCACGCTCAATGTGGAATTGCGGTATGGCCCGGAAAGTTCGCGGGCAAATTTGCAGCCTACGGCCGTGCCTGGCCTGTATACCGTAGACATTTTCCCCACCGTGCGCGGGCAATATGCGGTGCGCTTGTTTGGTTCGTTGGGGGAGACGGCCGTTGACGAGACCGTGCGCCCGGAAGAGGTGTTCCCTGCCAGCAACATCCAATTCCCCGAACCCATGCCCGACCCCCGCGAACTACAACGAGAAATTACCACCCTGGAAACCGAATTACAAACTATGCGCACGCTGACCTATGTGGCCTTAGCCGTTGGTGTTGTTTCGCTGCTGCTGGCCGGTGTGCTGTTCTTCAAGAGGAGATAATCCCATGTTCTTTACATACAAAACCCGCTTGCTGGCGATGATTGTTCTGATGGCGGCCTTGCTTTTGGCCGTTGGTTGCAGCTCTTCTGGCGGCCAGGAACCGGCGGTCGATAATACCCAAAACGAGGCCGACCATGATGATAGTGATCATGGGCATGAAGAAGAGGAGCATGACGAATCTGAACCACACGGCCGTATCCCCAATGAAAACGGCGCGGCGATTCACATCGTCACACCCGCTGATGGTGATGTTTTCCAACATGGAGATCAGATCATTGTCGAAGTTGAGACCGAAAATTTTGACCTTTCGCAAGAGGGTTATCATTGGCACGTCTTTGTGAATGATGCATCTTGGGGCATGATCATGGGGGGTAGTGCTAACTATGCGCTTAATGGTGTGGAACCAGGGGAGCATGAAATTTCTGTTTATCTCTCCATTCCTACCCACGAGGAGTATGAGGATGGCGATAGCGTAACGATTACGGTGGAAGAGTAAGAAGTGGCAAGTGGCGGGTGGCAAGTGGCATGTGATCACCTGCCACCTGCCACCTGCAATCTGCAACCAATATGAGTCGCAAACACATTCTCTGGTTGATTACTTTATTCGTGGTCATGCTCACGGCCGTACCCACCATCTATGCCCACGCCGTGCCTGTATCTTCCGACCCGGCCCCCAACGCCGTTTTGGATGGCTCTCCGGCGCAAATCTCTATTGCGTTCAATGAACCGGTGGTGACTACATTCAGCCAGATACGCCTGCTGACGCAAAGTGGAGAAGAAGTAGAGGTGGGGCCGCTGACGGCCGTAGACCCGAACAACCTAACCATAGCCGTCACCGTGCCGCCCCTGCCGCAGGGGGCCTATCTGGTAAGCTGGCAGGTGCTTTCGGCCGTGGATGGGCATACCACCAGCGGCGCCTACTCCTTTGGCGTTGGTGTGGCGGCCATGGCCATCTCCAACGAAGCCAGCCTGTCCGCCCAGATTTCCGTTCCCAATGCTCTGGCGCGCTGGTTGACGCTGACGGCCGTTGCCCTGCTTATGGGCCTCTTTGCCTTCCGGCTATTGGTCTGGAACCCGCTCTGGCGACATGTAGAACGCGAAGCGGATGACGTGGCCCTGGATGTGCGGCTGGCGCGCCTCGGCATTCGGATTGGCATCGTCGCCCTGGCGCTGCTCACCCTGGCGCTTATTGTCATTTTTATCACCCAAAACCAAAAGTTTGCTCTCATCAATGGGGACAACTTTGGCGTCTGGCTCAACACTCGCTATGGCCTGATGTGGCTGTATCGCTTCCTGCTGGCGGCGGCCCTGCTCTTCTTGTTTCTCCTGTTCATGGACGTGGCCGATGACGGTCAGACGGGATTAACCGGCTGGCCCTGGGCAGCCGGGTTCATTCTTGCCGGCGGGTTGGCATTGTCCGTGGCCCTGGTCAGCCATAGCGCCGCTTTGCCGGAGGATAACACGCAGGCCGTGCTGGTGGACTTTGTGCATGTGCTGGCGGCCACGATGTGGATTGGAGGGTTGCTCTTTCTGGCGCTCAGCCTGTGGCTGGCCCGTTCCCTGGCAGCAGAAAGCCGCACCTGGCTCTATCTCAGCCTGATTTTGAACTTTTCCGGGCTGGCGGCGCTGGCGGTGGGTTTGCTGGCCGTCAGTGGTGTCTATCTGGCCGTGCAGCATGTGGGTGGCTGGACGCGCCTGGTGGGCACGGCTTACGGCCTGACGTTGCTGCTCAAATTAGCCATTGTCGGGTTAACAATTGTAACGGCTGGCGTCAATTTGCTTTACATCAAGCCCCGGTTGAACCGGGCTTATGAAAACCCGGAAACACCAACATCGGCTACGGCCGTGCGCCGCAGCCGCATCGTCGTCACCATCGAACTGGTCGTGGCCTTGCTCATTCTGTTTGTAACCGGCTTTCTCACCGACATGCAGCGGGGCGTGGATGCGCCGCTGCTGGCGGACGCCCCCGGCCAGACCGTGTTGACGCAGCAGGTGGAAGATTTGACGGTGCAAGTGATCATCACCCCGGCCCTGGTGGGTAACAATACCTTTGAAATTACCATTACGGATGAGATGGGGCGTGCGGTGGAGGTAGATGAGGTGTCGGCCCGTTTCACTTACCTGGGGCAGTCATTGGGCGCGGCCGAAGCGGACGCAGAATCTGTGGCTCCTGGCCTGTTTCATCTGGAAGGCAGCTATATCAGTCTGATGGGGGACTGGCAGTTGGAGGTGTCCGTGCGGCAACCGGGCACGTTTGACACGTTTGCGGCGTATCGGTTGCAAGCGGGTATTGGTGGGAATATCCAGCCCATGGAGAGTGGGGCACGGCCGTTGGAACGCGCCGCCCACTTGATGACCCTGGCCAACACGGGCGGGACAGGTTTGCTGCTGGTCTTGTTTGCCATTGGTTGGGGTTTTGTGGCCGTCAAAGCGGCTAAAACAGAGTGGCAGTTGGTCCCCTTGCTGGCCATCAGTCTGGTAGCGTTCTGGTTTGGCTCCTCCCATCTCATCAACTTCTTCACGGTGGAGTATACGCCAGCCAAGTTTGCCACCAACCCGTTTTTACCGGATGTGGAGTCTATTACCATTGGGCAGGAGTTGTTCCTGCAAAACTGTGCGCCTTGCCATGGGCAGTATGGGCAGGGGGATGGGCCGACGGCCGTGACGCTCTATCCCCCACCTGCCGATTTTTCCTCAGGCCACACCGCCATCCACCCGGATGGCGACCTGTATTACTGGATTCTCAACGGCATCCCGGACACACAAATGCCCGGTTTCGCCGACCGCATCAGCAATGATGAGGCGTGGCATCTGGTCAATTTTGTGCGCCGCCTCAGCGTGCAAAGCAGTCAATGATCAATGGTCAATTGCCAATTGCCAATTATCAATTGACCATTCCCATTTCCTTGTCTCATCATTTCATCATGTGTTGTTTACATTCTTCTTAAGGGTTGGGGCTAAGGTAAGGCGCATATCATTTCTTCCTCCTTACTTGAAAAAAGGCGTGGTGATTGGTGGGCCGTCATGGCACACAATCCCACGCCTTTTTTTGCTTTTTGCCAGAACGTCATCACAGATCAATTGGTTTGGTGAGGAGTTCGACCAGGAGTTTGATAGAGTTTTCCACGTCGTCGGCATGGACGGTTTCGCTTTGGGAGTGGACGTAACGGCAGGGGATGGAGATGCAGCCGGCCGCCGCGCCGCCATTGGCGATCTGTATCGAACGGGCATCGGTGGAGCCGCCGGTTAATACCTCCAGTTGATAGGGGATGGCCGCTTCGCTGGCCCGCTGTTTCATCAGCTGCACCAGCCCGTGATGGGCGATCATACCGGCGTCTTTCACTTTAATAGCCGTGCCCTTACCCAGGCTGACGGCCATGGGGATGGCTTCGGGCACATCGCCGGTGGTGGTTACGTCCAGAGCAATGCCTACGTCAGGGTCAATATGGTTGGCGGCCGCTTCTGCGCCGCGTGTGCCGATTTCTTCCTGTACGCTGAATACAAAGTAAACGTCATGGGGCGTTTGTTTCAGCCGTTTCATGGCTTCAATAGCCACCACACAACCGATGCGGTCATCCATGCTCTTGGCGCTTAGCATTTTACCGTTGGCCACAAACTCGCGGTGGAAACCGGCGGCGTCGCCGACCTGCACCGGGCAATCATCACGGCCGTTGGCCCCCACATCAATGAAAAACTTTTCCAGCCCGTGCATCTTGCCCCGGTCGATGATACGGTCGCTGTGGATGATACCCACACGGCCGTCGGCAAACTGCACCCGCCCGCCTAACAACGTATGGGGATAAACGCCGCCGATGTTGGTAAAGCGGCAAAACCCTTCTTCGGTGATGTGGGTGATCATGACGCCGATTTCGTCCATGTGCGCCGCCACCATCACCTTCAGGCCGCTGCCGTCCCCTTTTTTGCGGGCGATCAGGTTGCCCAGCGCATCTACCGAGATTTCATCGGCATATTTCTCAATTTCGGGCCGGATCAGGGCGCGCATCTGGTCTTCAAAACCGGAAGGGCCGTAGGCTTCTACGAGTTTTTTGATGAGGTTGTTCATGCTCTTGCCTTAAGAGTAATTGGGTAATTGAGTGATTGAGTAATTACCCAATTACTCAATTACGTTTTACGATTTCTGTTGTCAATCCTTGCAGCGTCAACTGCGCCAGTTTGACCACATGGGCGTAATCGTCCAGGTTAATCATCATAGCGGGGGTGTGGGCGTAACGGCCAGGCACGGCGATGGTGGCGGCGGGAATAGGGCGGCGGATGCGCTGAATGGCGCCGGTATTGGTGCCGCCGCCGCCGGGTTGCCGAATCTGGTAGGGGATGTTGTGGGTCACGGCCGTTTGCAGAATGTGGCGTACCAGGCGTGGGTCTTGCACGGTGACGGAATCCATCACATAAATCGAGGGGCCTTTGCCCAGGGCCACGTTAGGGCTGACGTCGTTTTTATTGGGTAGGTCATAGGCGGGGGTACATTCCAGCACCAGGGCTACATCGGGGTCAATGCCATAGGCGGCAGCCTGCGCCCCGCGTAAACCCACCTCTTCCTGCACGGTGAAAGCGGCGTACAGGTCAAAGGGATACGGCCGTGCCCGCAGCAACTCCACCAACGCCGCGCAGCCCGCCCGGTTATCGAACGCTTTGGCTACGGCCGTGCTCCCCAACTCCTCATACGCCGTCACAAATGCCGCCCGGTCACCCAGTTTCACTTTGCCTTTGGCCGCGTCTTCATTTTTCGCGCCAATGTCAATGCGCATGGCGTCCACTTTGACCACTGAATTACGCTGCGCCGGGGTAGACAGATGCACCGGCCGGCCACCAATTACCCCCGTAATTTTCTCCGGCCCCACCTGCACCACCTTGCCCAACAGGGCGCGGTCGTCAAAACCACCCACCGTGTCAAATTTCAATGTGCCGTTGCTGTCAAAGCCCGTCACCATCAGCCCCACTTCGTCCATGTGGGCGTCCACCATCACCCGCAGCGGCGACGCGCCGGTCCCTTTTTTCAGGGCGATCAGGCTGCCCATCGTGTCCACATGCCATTCATCTACATTGTCGGCGATCAGGTCACGAATAATCCGGCGAATCTCTTTCTCCTCGCCAGAAACGCCCACTGCTTCGGTCAGGTTTTTGAGTAGTTCGTTCATAGTCGGTTATCGGTTATCGGTAATCGGTTACCGGTAATGGTGCTATACACCGATTACCGTTTACTGATTACCGATTACCGTCTTTTTCTTCCTCCATCATCCCCTTCGCCAATTTTTCCAGGAAATCATCGTCCAGTCCGGCGATAAATTCGGCCAGCAGACGACCGGCGCGTTCTACATCTTTGAGCGAGAGGGATTCCACCATTGTGTGCATGTAGCGCAGGGGAATGCCCACAATGGCGGTAGGAATTCCGGCGCGGGCAATTTGCAGGCCGTGGGCATCGGTGCCGCTGGCGCGTTGGTGCGTTTCTACGTTGACGTTTAGTTCCATCTCTTCGGCCACTGTTTTGAGAGTATTGAACATGCCGGTGTGTACATTTGGCCCCAGGTCTAAGGCCGGGCCGCCGCCCAATTCGTGGGTAACGTGTTCGTTCGCGCCCGGCCCTTTGCCAAAGGTGACGTCAATGGCAATGGCCGCATCGGGCTGCAAGGCAAAGGCGGTGGTATACGCGCCTAACAGCCGGGTTTCTTCCTGGGCGGTGGCCACGGCGATGACTTCCCAGGCGTGTTGCCGGTGCTGCAATTGTTCCAGGCAGACAGTCACGGCCGCGACGGAAGCGCGATTGTCCAATGATTTGCCTGCCACCCGTTTGTTCATCAGTTTGAGCAGCGGTTGACGAAAGCTGATAAAGTCGCCAATGGCAATCTGGTTGTTCACCGTTTCAATAGGTAGACCCACATCTACCAGCAGGTCTTCGTAGTCAAATGGTTTGTCTTGTTTTTCGTCGGGCAACATGCGCCCTGGCAGGCAGCCCACGACGCCGGTGAGGTTTTTACGGCCGTGAACCACCACCAACTGCCCAAATACCTGCCGTGTATCCACCCCGCCAATGGGTGTGACGCGCAAAAAACCATTGCCGTGGTGTTCTTCCACATCACGCACCATCAGAGCGATCTCGTCCATGTGGGCGGCCAGGAGGATGCGGCGGGGAGGGGTACGGCCGTTTTTGCTGGCATGTTTAATGGCAATCAGACTACCCACCCGGTCTCGTGTGATGTCATCCGCATAGGGTTGCCATAATTCCTCAATCACAGCGGCAATCGGCCCCTCATAACCAGATGGACCAGGCGTTTCGGTCAAGGTTTTGAGCAGTTTAAAAATGTCCATACTCTTTTTTACCACGTTTTCCAGTTTTGCTCTACCGGCTCTAGTTGTATCTGTTTCCTGCTGTGATGCCAATTTTTAGGGCGTGGGGGGTGTGACTTCCGGCGTTGTTTCAGCGGTGGCCGTCTCCGTGGGCGTACTGGTAGCGGTCTCCGTCGGTGTATCGGTGGCGGTGGCGGTAAAGGTGGGCGTGGCCGTTAAGGTAGCGGTGGCGGTCTCCGTTGGCGTCTCGGTAGGTGTGCTGGTTGGTGTGCTGGTGGCTGTTTCGGTAGGTGTGGCTGTGGCTGTGAAGGTTGGCGTAAATGTGGTGGCGGTGGTGGGTGTGGTGAATTGGGTGGGTGTGGGCGGCAGGGTAGAGGTAGCCTGTGGCGGCGTAGGCGTGAAGAAGGAGGTAGGCACGGCCGTGAGTGTACCGGGCAGCGGCGCCATCGTAGCGGTGTCAGTGACCGTAGGCGTCACCGTTTCAGCCGTCGGTGTTGTTGTCCCGCTCCGGTCATCCGGCGCCATCAGCAGCGCCACAATCCCGGCGCAATAACAGGGGATTGTCAGTAAAATAATGCCGATCAACAAGCTGTAGGTGCGACGTCGAGAGTCCATTGGGCAGGATGATAATGGACATCAGGGCAATTGACAAACGGGCAAGTGGCAAAGTGGCAGGTTACTTGCCACCTGCCACTTGCCACCAATGGGTAGTCCAAACTTAAACTGCATTCTCAATTACATACCTATTTGGTACTAATTGCGACAGCTATGCCGCCATGTTATAATCGCAATCGTTTTATTATGGTAAACTCTTGATTATGTACAACTCCTGGCAGTTTGTTGTAAGGAGTCGTTTTCACACAATGGGGTTGTTGCGCGGCATAAGCCACAGGATAGGAAAGACAATATGCCGGTTGAGCTATGGGGAGCAACTGAAACAATAGCGGTCGGACTGCCAGACCGTTTATTGGGCAATCTCCTTTTATTGGTCTACATCATCATCACTGGCCTATTGCTGTCCCGGTACCGGGATGATTTTCAGACTTTGGGCGGCGCTGGTTGGCGCTGGTTAATTGGCCTGAGCGTAGCTGCCTTTGTCGCCAGCCAATTTCTAGCATATCCCGTAAAACAAACACCGATGGGCGCTGTGGCCTATGTGGTGTTATTAACGGCCGTGCCTACCCTGTTGGCCGCCGCTATCCTGCCCCCCATTGCTGCCTTGTGGGTAGGGGCCGCCGCCGGTTTAGGCCAGAGCTTGGGCGAGACGCACCAGCTATTTCCCATTTTCCATTATGCGTTTGTGACCATGTTCACGGCCGTGCTCATGCAGCAGAACTATATGGGCCGGCTGTACCGCTGGCTGCGTGAACCGGTGATAGCCGGTTTGTTGGCCGGATTCTTGCTGGCGGCGCTGGCGGGTGTAGCCACCTTTGCCGCTGGGCCGGCGACCGGGCTGGTGGCTTTAGATGTGGCCCTGGTGGTAGCGCTGGCCGGCTTGTGGCCGCGCCTGATGGAAGGTTTGGTGGGCGGTGTGGTGGTGATGTTTGTGCTGCGGGCACTGCCGGACTTAAAACCGTCACGGCCGTTGGTTCCCTCCCCCACACAGCGCAGCCTGCAAAGACGCCTCATCCTCAACTATATTGCCTTCACCGCCATCCTGCTCAGCCTGACGCTGTTTGTGTTGTACAGTGTCGCCATCACCATTTCCACCCGGCTGATTGCCCACAACATCGCCGAAACGTTGCTCATCATCCCCGCCGATGCGCCCTTGCCGCCGGCGCCTGAACAGAGCGACCCCAATGAGAAGCAATATCACTTTGCCCGTTATGATAGGGCCGCCTGGCCGCAGGCGGGCGCCGGTTTGACCCTGCTGCGGCTGGCGCAGCCGGAAAACGGCGCCGCTTACTGGCATTGGCGTGATGACACCGCCATTCCGTATGACCGCGAGTTGGTGGTGGTGGCGTCGCAAGGAGATACGGCGGAAATTGTGGTGGGTACAGCGCCGTATACGGCCGTGCTGGAACAGGCCTGGGGCATTGGCTGGCCGCTGTTATTGGTCATGCTGCTGGCCGCCGGGCTGTTTTATGCCCACGTCCTGGTCATTGGTCGGGACATTACCACGCCGCTGGATGAGATGGTGGCGGCGGCCAAGACCATTGCCGCCGGTGGCAACTGGACGCCCGCTCTCCATCTGCAACGGGATGATGAGATTGGGCAATTGCAGCGCGCCTTTGCCCAGATGCAGCGTTCCATGCGCAAACGGTTGAATGAACTGTCGCTTTTATTGGGCGTCAGCCATGATGTGGCTACCAGCATTGACATTCACGAAGGTCTCCCGGCCATTTTACAAGGCGCATTGCGGGGCACAGGTGCGATTGGGGCGCGCGCTGTGGTGCCTAATCCTTCCGGCGGCAACCCGATGACGTTTGGTGAAGGGCCGGCCGCCGAGCAAATGGCCGTGTTAGACCGCCAGATTATGACCCGGCTGCGCCATGCGTCGGAACTGATGTTGGTAACGCCGGAAGAGATTCGGCGCACGTTGGATTTGCCGGATACGGCCGAGTTGCCCGTCCCGGCCTTGCTGGCCATCCCTTTGCGTTCCCATGACCGCTTTCAAGGCATTCTCTGGTTGGGTTTTCGCCAGACACATAGTTTTGACCTGACCGAGCGGAACCTGCTTTCCACGCTCTCTACCCAGGGGGCGGTGTTGGTGGAAAATGCGCGCCTGTATGCGACGGCCGAAAGTGGTCGCCGTCGCTTGGCGGCGGTGCTGGCCAGCACGTCTGACGCTGTTATTGTCACCGACCAGACGGAGCGGGTGTTGTTGATCAACCCGGCGGCGGAACGTATTTTTAATTTTACGGTGGATGCGGTGCGGAATCGTCCGGTGGCGGATGTGATTCCTGTTCCGGCGTTGGTGAAGGCGTTGATTGGGCAGGATGAACGGCCGCATAATCTGGAAATCACCACGTCCGATAACAAAATTTATAACGCCATTGCCTCCACCATTTTTAGCCATGAGGGGCAGGTGTTTGGGCGGGTGGCAGTGCTGCGCGACATTACCGATCTGAAGGAGATTGACAAGATGAAGTCGGACTTTGTGGCCACGGTCTCCCATGATTTGCGCAGCCCGCTGACGTTTATCCGGGGGTATGCCTCGATGCTTTCGCTGGCTGGGGAGTTGAATGATAAACAGCATGAGTATGTGAGTAAGATTCTGGGTGGTATTGACCAGATGTCTAAGATGGTGGAAGACTTGCTGGATATTGCCCGCATTGAGGGGGGCATGGAGTTAGAGCGCGAGGAGATTGAGATACGGCCGTTGCTGGCCGACATTGCTGCTGAATACTGGCAGCACGCTCACCTGGCCGGCATCCAGATTAAAGTGGACATTGCCGATGAGATAGACACCATTGTGGGTGATCTGCCCCTGGTGCGCCAGGCGATTGCCAATCTGGTCGGGAATGGCATTAAATATGCGCCCAACAGTGGCCCGCTGCATATACAGGCTTATCAGGCCAATGGCGAGGCTGTCATCAGCATCAAAGATAACGGCCCTGGCATCCCCAAAGAAGACCAGCCCCATCTGTTTGAGAAGTTCTACCGCGTTAAAGCCAAAGGCACGGAAAGGGTAAAAGGCTCTGGTTTGGGGTTGGCGATTGTTAAAACGATTGCCACTCGGCATGGCGGCAATGCCTGGGTGCAAAGCCAGCCCGGCAAGGGCAGCACTTTCTGCATCTCTCTCCCCCTCTACGAATCGGAGCCATCCACTACGTTTGAATCATAAGAAGTTGTAAAAAACATCTCTGGTTTTCAAAGATTGGGAACTTGACATTTTCTTTACGCATCTGCCTGTTTTCCTTTCACTATTTTTAGATCACGGCCGTTACACTGCACGGTGATAGTGTTAAGGAGAACAGACAGTGAAACAAAAGAAAAAAAGACTCAACTATCTGCTGCTGGTTTTGTTGGCCGTGATCATGGTTGTTCTGATTGCGCTGGGGCATTTTACGGCCGTGCCCGCCCGCTTTCTTGTCGTGCTGGAGACGATAGACGGCATTTGGATTGGTGCGCTGGCGTTGTGGTGTTATGCCAACGGCCGTGCCACCGGCGCCGAATGGTGGCAGGATGATGAGGCGTCCGGTTGGCGGGGGGATTGGTGAATGGGGCTATACACGGCGTCGGTGTCCATCTCGCTGAGGGTGATGTGGCGGTAACTGACCTGGCGGCGGGGGATGATTTCCAGGTTGGTCAGTAGGGCGTCGGTTTCGGTACGGCCGTGTGTTTCCACATAGGCCACCACCACGTCCCGGCCCTCGGCACGGCGCTGGCGGGCCGCTTCCAGCATGGCAAAGGTCTTGCCAACCCCGGCGGCGTAGCCCAGGAATATCTTCAGCTTGCCACGCTTCGCCTCCGCTTCAGCCTGCTGAATCTGGCTTAACAATTGATCTGGGTCAGGGCGCTTGTCCGTCATCTGGATATTGGCCGGTGGTGTGCGCATCCTCAGATGCGCATCTGAGGATGCGCACACCGCCGGGATTCGTTATGGAGATGATACCACCAGATTGTCTAAAGCCAGATTCAACTTCAGGACGTTGATGCGCGGTTCGCCTGGCAGGCCCAGGAAACGGCCGTCTGTATTTGCCTCTATCAATTTATTCACTTCGGTGATGGGCAGGCCCCGTGCCTCGGCCACCCGGTTGGCCTGGTACTGCGCAGCGGCCACGCTGATGTGTGGGTCCAGCCCGCTGCCGGAAGCCGTCACCAGGTCAACGGGGATGGGCAGCGGGTTGCCGGGGTCGGCTGCCTGCAAGGCGGCGATGCGCGCCTGCGCCTGGGCCGTTAGCGCCGGATTGCTGGCTGCCAGATTGGAACCGGCGCTGGCGGCGGCGTTGTAGGGGTACGGGGTAGTGGCCGACGGCCGTGACCAAAAATAGGCCGGGTCGCTAAAGGGCTGGCCGATCAATTCCGAGCCGATGATCATGCCCTCGTGTTCAATCAGGCTGCCGTTGGCCTGGTGCGGAAAGGTGGTTTGGGCCACGGCCGTGACCAGCAGCGGGTAAACCACCCCTGTTAACAATGTAAACAAGACAAATAAAACCAATGCCGGGCGGGCCATCGCCCACCAACGATTATGCGCGTTCATAAATTTTCCTTCTCAGACCTTACCTGCCAGAAAAGCAGCAGGCCATTTGTCGCCAGTACCAGCGAAGACAGCCAACCACGATAGGTCAGGCTGGATAGGTGCAGCGAATGTAAAAAAAACAAGACCAACACGAAGCCAACAATCAAAAAGTTTTCCCGATTCTGTCGTAACCTTTTCATCACAGCTTCTCCCGAAAATTCGTAACACGCCAAGTGTCATTCCGAAGCCGTCTGCGGCGAGGAATCCCCTCGGTCAGCGCAAAAGATTCCTCGCTCCGAAGACTTCGCTCGGAATGACAGTTCAGGACACGCCACGCTCGAATAAGGAGACGATCTTTGCTCTACTCTCACGTCAGCCCCAATGCTACCAACAGCAGGTCAATCAGCTTGATGCCCACAAAGGGCACGAGCAGGCCGCCCAGCCCGTAAATGAGCAAGTTGTCGCGCAGCAGTTGGGCGGCAGGTACCGGGCGGTAGGGCACACCCCGCAGCGCCAGCGGCACCAGCGCCATGATGATCAGCGCGTTGAAGATAACGGCCGACAAAATGGCGCTCTGCGGCGTGGCTAACTGCATAAAGTTCAGCACATTCAGCGCCGGATAGGTGGCGGCAAAGGCGGCGGGGATGATGGCGAAATACTTGGCTACGTCGTTGGCAATGCTGAATGTGGTCAACGAGCCGCGCGTCATCAACAACTGCTTGCCAATCTCCACAATCTCAATCAGCTTGGTGGGGTCGCTGTCCAGGTCTACCATGTTGGCCGCTTCGCGGGCGGGCTGGGTGCCGCTGTTCATGGCTACGGCCACATCGGCCTGGGCCAGAGCGGGCGCGTCATTGGTGCCATCACCGGTCATGGCGACCAGATACCCTTTTCCCTGCTGTTCGCGGATGAGTTTGAGCTTGGCTTCCGGCGTGGCCTCGGCCAGGAAATCATCAACGCCCGCTTCGACGGCGATGGCGGCGGCGGTCAGTGGATTGTCGCCGGTGATCATGACCGTCTTGATGCCCATTTGCCGCAGTTGGCCGAAGCGTTCACGGATGCCCGGTTTGACCACATCCTTCAGTTGGAGCGGCGGTACGCCGTTGGCCGGGATGAAGTCTACCGCCTGCCGGTTGCCCAGGGTGTAAGTGCCCGTCTTGTCCAGCAGCAGATGGTGGTTTCGCCGCCGTAGAACTGCCAGTTGGTGTTGGAGGCGAAGGAAACGGCCGTGTTGAAAGCCAGCGGGGCGGGCACGGCCGTGAATCCCTGGGGGTTGAGCGGCAGCCAGCCCTGTAACCGTTGCAGCAGAAAAACTACCAGCAGCCCCAGACCGTTGAAAACCAGCAGCGCCGCCGCGTAAGCCCGCCAGCCCATCTCTGCCTCTGGGTTGACCCCGGCCAGGCGATAGAAACCGTTTTCTAACGGCCGTAACCAACACGCCAGCCAGACCCGTTCCCCCTGATACACGCGGGCCATGTACAGGCCCAGGGGCCAGGCGAGCAACAGCAGCACCACCAGATACAACATGATTTGCAGCCAACCTATCATCGTCTATACCTCAGAACCATTCCGGCTTCAGCAGCGCCGCCAGTAGATACAGCAGCAGACTGAGCGCGAGCACGGCCGTGATCACATACAATACCGTCATGGAAATATCTCCGTTTGGGCGTGATGCGTGATGCGTGACACGTATCAGGCATCACAGTTTCCCAAACTGTACTGCGTGTAAGGTCAAGGCGGGGTACAGACTGGCGTCAGCAGCGTATAGAAAGTATCAAGATGGCAAGACTAATACTTGACCAGGTTGAATTTGAGGAGTTCGCACGCCCACATGCGAACGAGCAGCACGTGGGCGTGCGAACTCCTCATCCCACAATATTATTTTGTTGAAGCACTAATGGTTGGTTATTTCGCCTGGTGTGGGCTGCCCCATAAAACAAAGGCGTGGGGGGTTTTGACCCACCACGCCTTTGCCTGAGTTTAAGTCTGGTTTATTTCTTGTTTGATACATTGTCCAGGTGGATGAAAGGCTCATCCGGCTATGCAAAAGTCTGGATGGCGGCTATCGTAGCATAAGAATGGGAGTGGGTGGAAGGGGGGTACGGCCGTATAATTCTCCCTTTCACATTGAGTATACCGCTAAATAAGGCTTCTCAACTTTAACACTCCACCTGTCATTCCGAGCGGAGTCTTCGGAGCGAGGAATCTCTCCCCTGTGCAAGTAGTAGAGATTCCTCGTCGAAGACTCCTCGGAATGACATGCGAAAGTTCAAACTGTTGTGTTAATGTTGTATTGGGGAAGTGAATGTAGTGCGATCTGAAGTATCATCCAGGATGGAACGATGTTTGATATTCTAATTCATGGCGGCGAGGTGATTAACGGCCGTAACCACCCCCGTTTTTCCGCCGATATTGGCATACAAGGGGATCGGGTGACGGCCGTAGGCAATTTGCAAGACGCCACTGCCGCCCAGGTGTTGGACGCCACCGGCCATTTCGTCGCCCCCGGTTTCATTGACGCGCATACCCATTCCGACGGCTGGCTGCGCCAAGAGCCGCACCAGCTTGCCAAGACCAGCCAGGGCTTCACCACCGAATTCCTGATGCTGGACGGCATCTCCTACGCCCCCGTCAACGAAGTCACCTGGCGCGAATGGATACACTACCTGCGCCCGCTCAATGGCCTGCAACTGAGCGACTACACCGGCTGGCAAAGCATTGGCGACTACATGGGGGAATTGCACGGCCGTACCGCCCAAAACACAGCCACCTTCATCCCCTACGCCAACGTGCGTACCCTGGCCTGCGGTTTCGGCCAGCGATTCCCCGACGACTTCCAAATGTACGAAATCAAGCGGCTCATCCAGCAAGGCATGGAAGATGGGGCGCTGGGGCTTTCCACCGGGCTGGATTACGTGGACGAATGTTTCGCCACCACTACTGAACTCATCGAAGCCTGCCGCATGATGGCCCCTGGCGGCAGACCGCACGGCGTCTACGTCACCCACGTTCGCTACAACCTGGGCACCCTCGCCGGGGTGCAAGAAGCGGTGGAGATTGGGCGGCGGGCGGGTGTGCCCGTGCATATCTCCCACCTCAAAGCCAACGACCCCGCCGAAGCCGCCGCCATCCTGCATTACATTGATACTGTCGCCGTCAATGAGGTGGACTTCTCCTTTGATGTTTACCCCTACATGCCCAGTTCCACCATGCTCCAATACCTGCTGCCCCATGAAATCTGGCAGCACGGCCCCCTGGCGGCGCTGCCAAAATTGACCGACCCCGGCCTGCGCGCCCGCTTCGGCCGCGCCCTGCAAGACACGTCCCTGGACAAAGTGACCATCGCCTGGGTGCCCAGCCGCGCCAACGCCCATTGGCAAGGGCATACCCTGGCGGAGTACATCGCCGCCGTCCAACTTCCCCCTGCCGACGCGCTCTGCGACCTGCTCATCAGCGAGGGCATGGCCGTGCTGCTGGTTTTCTACCTGGGGGATGATGAACGAGTCGCGCCCTTTCTGGCACACGGCCGTTACTTGATGGGCAGCGACGGCATCTACTTCCCCGATGGGCACATCCACCCCCGGCAATACGGCTCGGCGGCGCGGCTGCTGCGGTGGGGGGTGCGGGAAAAGGGGTTGTTTTCGTGGGAAACGGCCGTACACAAAATGACCGGTTTCCCCGCCGCCCAATTTGGCCTCACCAACCGGGGTGTCATCGCCGAAAACCAGTTCGCCGACCTGGTCATCTTCGACCCCCAAACCATTGCCGACAAAGCGACTTACGACCAACCCTATGAACTGGCGGTGGGTGTGCAGGCGGTGTTAGTAAACGGCCGTGTCATCCTGCAAAACGGCCAACCCACACCAGAAACGCCGGGACGTTTTTTGCGAGGAAGTGATTGAGCAATTGCCGATCAACTCTTCCGCGTCTGAAACAGTCATTTGTCATTCCGAGCGGAGTCTTCGGAGCGAGGAATCTTTCATCTCCGCCAGGTAGCATCTTAATAAATAGGGGTGAGAGGAGTGCGCATCCTCAGATGCGCATCTGAGGATGCGCACTTCGCCACGAGATATTGAGAAGATACTCCGCCTGCGCGAAAGATTCCTCCCTTCGACAAGCTCAGAGCAGGCTGTCGCAGACTTCTCGGAATGACATCTTGTAACCACCACGTAACATTTTTCGGCTAAAACAGAGGCCGTATGGTACAGAACCAACGCTTAACCCAATTTGGTGATATTTTGGTGGTGGATGACGAGGCATCAGTCGTCGAAGTGGTCAGCCTCTATTTACAGCGCGAAGGATTCACAGTGCGGGTGGCCCGCGACGGCCGTGCCGCCATCAACACCATCCGCGAACAGCTACCCGCTCTCGTCGTCCTGGACGTGATGCTGCCGGAGATTGACGGCATGGAAATTATGCGCCGCCTGCGCGCCGATCCCACATCCAACGTGCCCGTCATCCTGCTCACCGCCCGCCAGCAAGAGATAGACCGCATCTACGGCCTGGAACTGGGCGCGGATGATTACGTGACCAAACCGTTCTCCCCGGCGGAACTGGTATCCAGAGTCAAGGCGGTGCTGCGGCGCACCCATGGGCAAACGGGGCCGGAAGCGGGGGAACGGCCGTATCACTTTCCCCAACTTTCCATTGACCCCAAAACCCGCCTCGTCACCGTGCGCGGTGAAACCGTGGAACTCACCGCCACCGAATTCA
Source organism: Chloroflexota bacterium (assembly GCA_014584575.1). GTDB lineage: Bacteria > Chloroflexota > Anaerolineae > Promineifilales > Promineifilaceae > CAADGU01. The sequence continues at coordinate 163,848 of JACTMP010000013.1, read as the reverse complement.
ACCTGCTCTACTTCATGGCCGCCCACCCCCGCCAGGTCTTCAAACGCGACCAACTGTTAGAGCGCGTCTGGGGCTTCTCCGAATACGTAGACCCCAGCACCGTCACCGTCCACATCCGCCGCCTGCGCGAAAAAATAGAAGCCGACCCCAGCAACCCCACCTGGCTGCTGACGGTGTGGGGGGTGGGGTATAAATTTGACTCTGGAGAATGACGAGTGATGCGTGATGCGTGAAGTCTCACTCGTCACGCATCACTCGTCACGTTTTCACCATATGATTACTCCCCTCTCCCCCTCCCCCTCCCCCTCCTACCTCGGCCGTTTCAGCCGCGCCCCCTGGCGATTGTTTGTGGTGGGCATTGTGGCGGCGTTGGTTGTCGCCGTGCTGCTCATGCGCCTGTGGATGCAGGCGCCGCTGCAAGACATCACTCTGCTGGTGGTGTGGTTGTCGGCGACGTCACTGCTGTCGCTGGTGGTGGGTTATGGGCTGTACCGGCGCGGGCTGGCCCGTTCCCCTTCCCTCAGCCTGACCCTGCTGATGACTTACGCCTGGGCCGCCTTTGTCATTCTGTTTAACGTGTGGGTGATGTCCCGCCAGATGTTTTTTAACAGCGAACATGACCTGATTTTGAGCGGCGTGCTGCTGCTCTTTGCGGCCATCATTGCCATGACCTTTGGCGTCTTTGTGGCCGCCAGCGTCACCGATGGCCTGAACCAGTTGGCGGCCTCGGCGCAGGCGATTGCTGCCGGGGATTTAGAGGCGCGGGTGCAGATTTACGGCCGTGACGAAGTAGCCCAACTCGCCCATGCCTTCAACGACATGGCCGCCCAATTACAGCGCGCCGAAAAAGAGCGCGCCGAAGTGGAAAAGATGCGCCGCGATCTGGTCGCCTGGGCCTCCCACGATTTGCGCACCCCGCTGACCAGCATCCGCGCCATGATCGAAGCCCTGCACGATGGCGTGGTCAGCGACCCGGAAACCACCCAACGCTACTACCGCACCATGCGCGGCGACATCATTGCCCTCAATGGCCTGATTGACGACCTGTTTGAACTGGCGCAAATGGACGCCGGTGGGCTGGCGTTGGCCAAGTCCCCCCACTCGTTAAGCGACCTCATCTCCGACACTTTAGAGAGCTTCCAGGTATTGGCCGAGCAGCGGGGCATTGTCCTGCACGGCCGTGTCGCCGCCGACGTAGACCCCGTACCCATGAACGCCCCCAAAATTGGCCGGGTGCTGACCAACCTGATCGGAAATGCCCTGCGATACACACCGGCCAATGGGGAAGTGCAGGTCACGGCCGTGCGCGCCGCCGACCGTGTGCGCGTCACCGTGCAAGACAGCGGCCCCGGTTTTAACACTGACGATTTGCCGCGTGTATTTGACCAGTTTTACCGGGGTGAACAGGCGCGCAGCCGCAAAACCGGCGGCGCCGGCCTGGGTTTAGCCATTGCGCGGGGTATTGTGGAGGGGCACAACGGCCGTATCTGGGCCGAAAATGCCCCCAACGGCGGCGCGGTGGTAGGGTTTGAGTTGCCGGTGAGAGATTAGAGATTGACCAATCCCAAATCTCCAATCTCCTAATCTCCTAATCTCCTTCCTGCCATCAACATGATCTTGTTCACTTGGCACGGGGGTACGGCCGTACTATGATGCAGTTATAATCAGTAGATCGAAGCGGAGTTCGCATCCTCAGATGCGAACGGACGGGCATCTGAGGATGCCCTACTCCTCAATTCGAGGATGGTGGCGCGGTCAGAGAGCAGCCCTTCGGGACTGAGAGACGGCCAGAGCAAGCGTGTTTTTAGGACAAAATCAGATGACCCACCTTTCCTTACCGGCCGAAAAACTATTTACTCCCTGCGATACTTCCCAATTCGACTTTGAAAGCACGGCTGAACTCAATCAGTTTGATGAAATAATTGGGCAAGACCGGGCCGTGTCGGCCATTCAATTTGGCATGGGCATCCGGCACGAGGGCTTTAATCTGTTTGCGATTGGGCCAAATGGCACGGGGCGATTTACGGCCGTACACCAATTCCTCACCTCCCGCGCCCCCTCAGAACCCACCCCGGCCGACTGGTGCTACGTTCACAACTTCGACCAGCCCCACGCCCCCAACGCCTTACAAATGCCTCCTGGCCTGGCGCCCCATTTGCAGCAAGCGATGCAGCAGTTAGTGGAAGACCTCTTCACCATCATCCCCACCGCCTTTACCAGCGACGAATACCAGGCCCAGCGCAAAACCATCACCGCCGCCCTCAAAGAAAAAGAAATACAAGCTCTGGAAAGCCTGAAAGACGAAGCCGACCGGCGCGGCATCGCCCTGCTGCAAACGCCCGGTGGTTTTGCTTTTGCCCCCACCAAGGATGGCAACGTCATCACCCCGGAAGAATTTCTGCGACTCTCCACCAATGAACAGCAGGCATTGGAAAACGACATCAAAAAGCTGCAAGAATCCTTGCAACATATCATGCAGCAGGTGCCCCAATGGCACCGGGAAACCCAGCAGCGTTTGAAGGAACTAGATCGAGAAATTGCCACTTTTGCCGTGAAGCCGGTAATTGATGAAATCCGGCCGCCCTATGCCGACCTGCCAGATGTGCTGGCTTATCTGGATACCGTTGAAGCCGACATCATCCAAAATGTGCGCGACTTTTTGCCATCGGAAGAATCGCCGTTGGCAGAAATGATGGGACAGGCCGGCGGCAGCCGTCCCCGGCTGGCTCGTTACCAGGTTAACGTGATCATCACCCACGCGCCGGACGAAGGTGCGCCGGTGGTGCATGAAGAACTGCCCACCTACCCCAATTTGTTGGGGCGGGTGGAACATATTTCGCAAATGGGCACCCTGCTCACCGACTTTACGCTCATCAAATCGGGTACGCTGCACAAGGCTAACGGCGGTTATCTCATTTTGGATGCGCGCAAAGTGCTGCTGCAACCGTTTGCCTGGGAGGCGCTGAAACAGGCGCTGCGCTCCAAAGAAATCCGCGTTGAGTCGTTGGGGCAGGCATACAGCCTGATCAGCACCGTCTCGCTGGAACCGGAACCGATTCCGCTCCATGTGAAGGTGGTGTTGATTGGCGAACGGCTGCTGTACTATCTGCTGTGTGCCTATGACCCGGACTTCACCGAACTGTTTAAGGTGGCGGCCGATTTTGAAGACGAGATGCCGCGCAGCCCGGAGAATAACCTGGCTTATGCCCGGCTGATTGCCAACCTGGTGCATAAAGAAGGGCTGCGCAATTTTGACCGGGTGGCGGTAGGGCGCATTCTGGAACAAAGCGCCCGGCTGGCGGCCGACGCGGAAAAGCTAACCACCCACATGCAGACGGTGACGGATTTGCTGCGGGAGGCGGATTATTGGGCGGGTGTCAACGGCCGTGACCCCATTACCGCCGCCGATGTGGAGCAGGCCTTAGCCGCCCAATTACAGCGGGCCGGCCGGGTACGCGAACGCTTGCTGGAAAATACCCTGCGCGAAACGCTGCTGGTGGATAGTGACGGCGCGGTGGTGGGGCAGATTAACGGGCTGTCGGTGATTGACCTGGGCGGGCAGGCGTTTGGCCGCCCCAGCCGCATCACGGCGCGGGTGCGCCTGGGCAAGGGGGAAGTGATTGACATTGAACGGCAGGTGGAAATGGGCGGCCCGCTCCATTCCAAAGGGGTGTTGATTTTGTCTGCTTTTCTGGGGGCGCGCTATGCGGCGGAACGGCCGTTGACCCTCAGCGCCTCCCTGGTTTTTGAGCAATCCTACGGCGGCGTGGATGGGGACAGCGCCTCCTCGGCGGAACTATATGCCCTGCTGTCGGCGCTGGCCGATGCACCTATCAAACAGGGGTTGGCCGTCACCGGCTCGGTGAATCAGCGCGGACAGGTGCAGGCCATTGGCGGCGTGAATGAGAAGATCGAGGGCTTTTTTGATCTGTGCCAGGCGCGCGGCCTGACGGGCGATCAGGGGGTACTCATTCCCACAGCCAACGTCAAACATCTAATGCTGCGCCAGGATGTGGTGGCCGCGGTCGCTGCCGGGCAGTTTGCCGTTTACGCCGTCAGCACCATTGATGAGGGCATTGAATTATTGACCGGGATTGCGGCAGGGGAATTGGATGACGACGGCCGTTACCCCCCAGACAGCATCAACGGCCGTGTGGTTGCCCGCCTGGAAACGTTTGCCGCCCGGCAGCGTGAGTTTGCCGCGCCGCCGGAGAGCGGTAATCGGTAATCGGTGAACGGTTATCGGTAATCGGGTGGCATGTGGCAAGTGATCACCTGCAACTTGCAACTTGCAACCTGCAACCCACCTTCAAGGAAAAATAGATGGTAAACACAGGTTGGATTCGCCACATTTTGGTGGGGTTGGATGCGTCGCAGATGAGTACGGCCGTGCTGCATACGGCCGTGCGCCTGTCGGCTTTTCTCAAGGCAGACATCACCGGCTTGTTTGTGGAAGACATTAACCTGATCCGGCTGGCGCAACTGCCGTTTTCCAGCGAAGTGCGCTACCTGACGGCGGGCACACGGCCGTTGCACCCGGAGCAGATGCAGCAGGTGTTACACAGCCATGCCACCTGGCTGCGCTATGAATTTGGTCAGACGGCCGGCGAGCGGTCGGTGAAGTGGGATTTCCGCGTGGCGCGTGGTTTTGTCAGCCAGGAGTTGCTGGCGGCAGCCCACCAGTCGGACTTACTGGTGATTGGCCGCCTGAGCAGCCACCGGGGCGTGCATCAGCGTGTGGGGTCTACGGCGCTGACGGCCGTGCAGCAGGCGGCCACATCGGTGCTGGTCGTTTCGCCCGAAGCCGATTTCAGCCATCCGGTAGCCCTGCTGTATGATGACTCTACGGCCGCAGCCTACGCGCTGTCTATTGCCCTTTCTTTGGCGCAATTAAGTAAACAGTTAACGGTTTTCATCCGGGCACAGGATGAACAGGAAGCGGCCCGAATCCAACACAGTTTACGCACGGCCGTGAACAACAGTGACATCTTGTGCAGCTACCGGCGCTGGCTGCCAGACCAGAATCTGGCGCAGTTGTGGGCGGAGCAGACGCCGGGGATTGTGGTGTTGGGGGACGGCCGTGAGGGGCCGGCGGCTTCTTTTGCCAACCAGTTGTTGCATACAGCGCCGTGCCCGGTATTGTTTATCCGCCCGCCGGTCGGCGACCCACCCGCCGTTTCTGTTCGTTTGCATCCTGCTTAACATCGTCTATAATCCCCCTGTTCGGGGTGTGGCGCAGCTTGGTAGCGCGCTTCGTTCGGGTCGAAGAGGTCATCGGTTCGAATCCGGTCACCCCGACAGAAAAGGAAAACGGCCGTATCCTCAAGATACGGCCGTTTTTGTTTTCTGGCATTCCACATTGTGCATGTGAACCAGTTACACCGCTGACGGCCGTAGGCTATAGATGAATTACCACAATTCACGGCCGATATCAGGCCTCGTCAGGGTCAGGAACATCCGGTAAACTGGAAGTGGTAAACTACGCAGGATGATAGGAAGGAGAATTTCCCATGACCTATACACTCATTCACAATGGTGCGCTGATTGATGGCAACGGCCGTGACCCCATCCCCAACGGTGCTGTCTTAGTGCGCGATGAACGGATTACGGCCGTTGGCCGCAAAACCGACATCCCCTTGCCCGACGCCGACATCCAGATGATTGACGCCGAGGGTGGGGCCATCTTGCCGGGCCTCATTGACACCCACGTACACCTGACTTTGGAAGGCGTCAATTTTATGCAAATGCTGAACACGCCGTTTTCGCTGAACTATTACCAGGCGATTGACCGCATGAAACGCACGGTAGAAGCGGGTATCACCAGTGTGCGCGATGCTGGTGGGGCGGATTTGGGCATGAAACAGGCGGCGGCGCAAGGGTTGGTGCTGGGGCCGCGTATGCAAATCAGCATCACCGTGTTATCCATCACCGGCGGGCACGCCGATAGCTGGCTACCGTCCGGCGCGAATTTGAGCCTGTTTGCCGAGACTCCGGGACGGCCGTCTGGCATTGTGGATGGCGTGGATAATGTGCGCCGTAAAGTGCGCGAAATTTTGCGCGCCGGGGCGGACGTCATCAAGGTATGCTCCACCGGCGGTGTGCTCAGCCCCACCGACCACCCCGAATTTACCCAGTTCAGCCCGGAAGAACTGGCGGTGATGGTGGAGGAGGCCACTTACCGGCGTGGCGTGAAAGTAATGGCCCATGCGCAGGGGTTGGAAGGCATCAAGAACGCGGTGCGCGCCGGGATTCATTCCATTGAGCATGGCATTTTCCTGGACGAGGAAGCGATTGAACTGATGCTGAGTCGCGGCACATTCCTGGTGCCGACGCTGCTGGCGCCCCTGGCTGTCTTAGAAATTGCTGAAGCGACGGGCACAATGCCGGAATGGGGGGTACAAAAGGCGCGTGAGGTGATTGAGATTCACAGCGAGAACATCGGCAAGGCGTATCAGGCCGGGGTCAAAATTGCCATGGGCACGGATGCAGGCGTGATGAAACACGGCACCAATTTGCGCGAACTGGGCTTGATGTGTGGCATTGGCATGACGCCGATGGAATCTATTGTGGCTACGACGAAAGTAGCCGCCGAGTGCCTGGGCTGGCAAGACCGGGTAGGCACGCTGGCAGCCGGCAAACTGGCGGACATCATCATCAGCAAAACCGACCCGTTGGCCGACATTCGCTCGCTAGAAAAACCGGAGAATATCGTGATGGTGATGTTGGACGGCCGTGTGGTGAAAAACGTAATCGGTAATCGGTACTCGGTGCCCCGGTGATATAATTCAGGCCAACAGTGATGAACAGGTGAAGATGATGAACGAGAGAATTACAGTCGATCCGCAGATTCATTTTGGGAAACCAACGATCACAGGAACACGGATCACGGTGGAAAACGTGTTGGAATTGGTGCGCGATGGCGTCACGTTCACCGAGATTATCGAAAATTGCTACCCTGAGTTAACAGCAGAAGATATTCAGGCTTGTATTCAGTATGCGATGGATGTTGTTGCCTCTGAGGAACTACACGTGGCTCTGGCCTGATGAAATTCCTGGTTGATCATGATGTTTATCTTGTGACCGCCCAATTCTTGCGGCGAAAAGGGCATGATTTGATTCGTGTGGCTGAAATTGGTAAGGCCAAAGCTACCGATGCCGAATTGCTTCGGGTTGCACAAGAAACTGACAGGATTTTTATCACACGGGATAGAGATTTTGGGGCGCTCGTTTTTGTACAGAAAATTGCAGTGGGCGTTATTTACTTGCGTGTGCCTTATCCAGCCATTGAAAGAGGTCATCGAGAGTTGCTGCGTGTTTTACAGGAGCATACAGAAGATGAACTGAGAGCTGCTTTTGTCGTTGTAGAACCTGGGCGGCATCGTTTTCGGAAAATTCCGCAATAGGTACTATGCCATTACTCCCCGGTGAATTGCTGCAAAAGCGGTATCGGATCATTAACCTGTTGGCTGAGGGGCCATATGGGGCGGTGTATCGCGCCTGGGATGTGGCCGATGGCTTGGACACGGCCGTAAAAGAATACCTCGACCCCTCTGTTGACATCCAAAAACGGTTTCGCCAACAGGCCCGCCAACTCAGCCGTCTGGAACACCCGCAATTGCCCCGGCTGCTCGACCACTTTGCCCTGGAGGGGGTGGGGCAATATCTGGTGTGGACGTATGTGGATGGGGTAGATTTGCGAGCATTGGGGCAACAGTACGGCCGTTTCCCCACCGATCTGATCATCAACTGGCTGCAAGAAGCCAGCAAACCGCTTACCTATCTGCACGAACAGGGGCAGCTGCACCTGAACATCAAACCGGCCAACATTCGCCTGACGCCGGCCGGTCAGATTTTCCTGGTGGACAGCGGCCTGCCTGACCTGGGCATACGGCCGCACACCGATGGTTACGGCGCACCCGAACAGCAGGCGCAGCTAGAAGTGACCGCCACCAGTGACATCTACAGCCTGGGGGCCACCCTCTACACGCTGCTGACGGGCAAAATTCCCCCTGGCGCGTTAAAGCGGGAAAGCGGCCTGGCTGATTTGGTCCCCGCTCGTGAAATCAACCCGGATGTGGAACCGTATCTTTCCCTGGTGGCGAACCGGGCGATGTCCATTCAGCCGGAGGCGCGGTATGTGGCGGCGGCAGAATTTGCGGCGGCGTTGGCCCGGCCCTACGGCCGTAGCGAACCCGAACCCATCCCCCTGCGCCGCACCGCACCGGCTACCCAATTTGGCCAGCCGGCTCAACCCCGGCTAACGCCTCAGGTACGCCGCCAGATTGAAATGCGTACTATTTACGGCCTGGTTGGGCTGTTGATCTTCCTCTTGTTGGCCGGTTATGCGCTGGCGCGCAGCAATATCAACCAGCCCACTGTATCCGCCGTAGAAGCCACCGCCACAATTGAAACGGCCGTTGTCGCCGCCATGACCGCCCTGGCCCCTACCCCCTCGCCTATACCCATCCCCACCGAGCCGCCCACGCCCACCCCCGAACCACTCATCACCGAAACCGGGGCGCGCATGATCTACATGCCCGGCGGCATTTTCAGTATGGGCAGCGAGGAAGGTGAACGAGACGAGCGCCCGATGCATCTGGTGAATGTTTCCCCATTTTTTATAGATGAAACGGAAGTGACGAATGGGCAGTACCAGCTTTGTGTGGAGGCAGGTGGTTGTACCGCGCCATCGCGGGCGAACCCCACCACGCATCCGGCCTATTATGGCGATCCGGCCTTTGCCGATTACCCGGTCGTGTTTGTGAACTGGTACATGGCGCGTGCCTTTTGTGAATGGCGCGGGGCGCGGCTGCCCACCGAGGCGGAATGGGAAATGGCTGCCACGTTTGACCCGGTACAGCAGATTAAATTGCGTTACCCCTGGGGTGATGCTTTTGATGGCACAAAGCTGAACTATTGCGACCAGAACTGCCCGTCGTCCAACCGGGATACAGCGTTTAATGACGGGCACAGAGATACAGCGCCGGTTGGCAGTTACCCCGACGGCCGTTCCCCCACCGGTGTGTATGACATGGCCGGTAATGTGATGGAGTGGGTAGCTGACTGGTATGACTTTCGTTATTATACGAGTTCAACGGACACGAACCCGATGGGGCCAACAGACGGGGAATTCAAATCCCTGCGCGGCGGCTCCTGGCTGTCGCCGCGGGATGGGGTGCGGCCGGCGGCGCGCGGCTCGTTTGACCCGCGTGTTATCCAGGCTAACCTGGGATTTCGTTGCGCCCTGAGCGGCGGCGCGGAGTAGTTTGAAGAGATTGAGAGATTGGGAGATTGATTGATTAAAGATTAAATTTCCCAATCTCCTAATCTCCCAATCTCATCCTATGCAAGCAATCGTTATTGCCCAGAACCAGGAAGAACGGGAGTTTTTGAGTTATGTGCTGCGCCATTCGGGGCTGTCGGTGGCCCGCACGGCGGCGGTGAAGCTGGTTTTGAATTCGTTGCACGCCCATCCAGTAGACCTGATTTTGTTTGCGCCCGGAGATATGGCGGCGCTGGCGGGGGAGGTGCAGGCGATACGGGAACTTTCGCAAGCGCCGTTGTTGGCGCTGGTGGACCCGTTGACGGAAGAAGGTCATTGCGTCTTGTTGGATGCGGGGGTGGATTTGGTATTGGTACGGCCGTTGTCTGTGCGCATTCTTTCCCGTTACGTCAAAGTTTTTTTGCACCGCGCCGGCTCCGTGCCCCTGTCCATATTGGCACCCATTGAGATTGAAGGGCTATCGCTAGACCCCAGTATGCGAGCGGTGACATTGCCCGATGGTACACGCCAGCATCTAACGCCGCTGGAGTTCCGCCTGCTCTACATCCTGATGACCAATCTGGAACAGGTGGTCCCGGCCGATGTGATTGTGGAGCGGGTGTGGGGCTACAGCGCCGAAGGCAACCGGGAACTGGTGCGCGGCTTGGTGCGCCGCCTGCGTCGCAAAATCGAAGCAAATGGCGACTCGTCGCACTACATCCACACCCACCCCGGCATTGGCTACCGCTTCTCCATTTCCAACCAACAACCGCCACAGGTAATTGGGTAATTACAATCACGCAATCAGTCAATCACTAAAAACAATCACTTTCCCCTATTTTGGCACACAATTCACACACTGCCGCTTGTTTTGACACGGGCTTGTCACGGCCGTGTGTCTGTTTTTGACACGGCGCTCCCCTATAGTTAGCCGCATGAACCATTTATATTTCTTGAGCCTTGAGGCATCGTCTGCAAAAAAATGACGGCTGAATCAAAAAACATCGCCCACTGCCCCGATTGTGGGGCGGAGGTTCGCTTAAAAAAACCGCCCTACGTGGGCCAACTTATTACCTGCCGACACTGCGACTCCGTGTTAGAGGTAGTCAACCGCTTTCCGTTGGAACTGCATTGGGCGGAAACGGCCTGGGATGATGACGAAGGCTCAAATCTCAATTCTGGTAGAAACGGCCGGCGCAGAAACGGCCGTTAATCCAAAAAAAGGAGAGCAAGTCATGGTAGAAAATCCGACTTCGCAGGTAAGAATTGGTATTTGTCCTGGTTGTGGCGCTCGCATTCGTTTCCAGCAGGTAGAATTGGGCGAGTTTGTAGTGTGTGAAGAGTGTGGCGATGAGTTGGAGGTGGTGCAAACTAACCCCATCAAACTAGATTGGGCTTATTCCGAACCATACGATAATGGTGATTGGGCCGATGACGACGATGATGATTTTGATGACGAGTGGGACGACTACGACGACGATGATGACTGGGAAGATTAGCCACATTAGCTATCTACCCTGACTGTGTATGGGCAGGTTTCACGAGTATAGGGAGTGGAACCTGCCCATTTCATTTATGGCTGGTACCTATATACCTGATACACTGACACCTGATTTTTGTCCAATAATCAGGTGTCAGGTCTGAAATGTTACAATGAACCAATCAATAGCCCCGCGTCTGTGTGTGATCCCCGGCGACGGTATCGGGCAAGAGGTGATTCCGGCGGCGGTAGAGGTGCTAACGGCCGTGATCCCCCACCTGCAAATTGTCACCGCCGAAGCGGGATGGGACACGTTTGAGCGGGTGGGCGTTTCCGTGCCCGATGAGACGCTGGCAGCCATCCGGGCGTGTGGCGTGGGACTGTTTGGCGCGGTATCGTCGCCATCGCGCAAAGTGGCCGGGTATCGCAGCGCCATCCTGACCATGCGCCAGGAACTTGACCTGTATGCCAATATCCGCCCGGTGCAAAGCCTGCCTCGTGTCAGTCCGCGACCGGACGTGGACATGATTATTGTGCGCGAGAATACGGAGGGGCTGTATGTGGGACGGGAGCGGTTGGAAGATGGGGGGAACACGGCCGTAGCCGAACGCCTCATCACCCGCCGCGCCAGCCGTCGCATTGCCCAAAAAACGCTGGAATTGATGCAGCGCCAAAACCGCCACAAACTCACCATCGTCCACAAAGCCAACGTGCTGCCCCTGACCGATGGCCTGTTCCGCGACACGGTGCGAGAGGTTTTTGATAGGACGCAGATAAACACAGGTGAACGCGGATTTATTTTGGATGAGTTGTTGGTGGATGTGGCGGCGCTGAAAATGGTGGCCGCGCCCGAATTCTTCGATGTGATTGTTACCACCAATTTGTTTGGTGATATTTTGTCGGATGCGGCGGCGCATTGGGGTGGGGGATTGGGGTTTGCTGCCTCGTTGAATTGGGGAGATGGAGTGGCGCTGGCGGAGCCGGTGCATGGTTCCGCGCCAGATATTGCCGGGAAGGGGGTTGCCAACCCGATGGCCGCCATTTTGAGTGGGGCGCTGCTGGCGCGGCATGTGTGGGGCATGGAGGAAGTGGCGGAGAGGGTGGAAACGGCCGTCGCCCACACCCTGACCCATGAGACCTACCCCCAACTAACAACGACGCAGGCCATTACCCAATCTATACTGGCGGCGCTGTAACGCGATTTGGAAAGTCGCCTTCCAAAAAAACAGGCCACCTGATATCAGGTGGCCTGCCCGTTCACAAAGGAACGGGCACTGTCAGAGATTTGAGAGAGGGAACAGTGCCCTGGGCTTGATTAGCGGTTGTTCCAGTCGCGTTTCTTTTGTGCCAGTTTGGGGGAGGTGTGTTTTCTCAAATCCCTTTACCAACCAAGCTTACAGAAATTATAACAGTGGCCTCAAGATTTGGCTAGACCAGATTTTGGATTTTGTTCTCAGCCATTTGTCCTATACACCTGACAAAACGGCCAGGGATCGCTCCCTTGTTGCAGGGCGATCAACGCCGGGCTGTTGGCGTAGACGCCATGATAACGGGGTGGGAGTTGGGCTGCCAGATGGACCATGATGTAATGCGTATAGGCGGGCAAATCCTGGCTGCGGACGCGGTGATCAAGCGGCGGCAGGTGGAAGGATGGGCCGATATGGACATGCACGGCCGTCTGCTTTAGCCGCTTAAAGTTGGCAAACAGGACATCGGTATTTTCTAAACCCACCGGCAAAATGGGTACGCCCGTGCGGGCTGCCAGGTAAGCTGCGCCATCTTTGGCCGCGTTCATCTGCCCGGTTTTGCTGCGCGTGCCCTCCGGGGCCACACCAAAAGCCATCCCCTGGGCAATGGCGTCTAATGCCTGGCGCATCTGGTGGCGGTCCACTTCATCGCGGGCGATGTAGATCGCCCCCAGCCAGCCCATGAGTGGCCCAAAAATGGGGTGTTGCCGCCACTTTTCGACGGCGAAAAAGCGCCACTTTTGCAGGGGGAAGGCCAGCAATAGCACCGGTGTGTCTACGGCGCTGGTATGGTTGAGGACAACAATATAGGGGCCAGAAGGGGGGATGTGGTCACGGCCGTGAACCTCAATCCGCGCCAGTAATATCAACCGGCAAATGGTCATGGTCGCTTTCATGATTCGGTATCGCCAGAGCATAGGGGGCGGATTGTCAATGATCAATTGGCAATTGTCAATTGCCAATTATCAGAGCCGTGCATGGTGTTCGGCGCGGATGAAGCGACGGGTGCCGGTTTCGGCGCGGATCAGCAGGGAATGGGTGGTGGCGTAGCTGCTGTAATAGTGCATGGCCTTCAAGAGGCGTGTGTTGGTGATGCCGGTGGCGGCAAAAAAGACCCGGTTGCTGCGCACCATGTCATGGCAGTTGAGAATGCGCGAGGCGTCTAGCCCTCTGGCGGTAATGGCCTGACGTTCGGCTTCGCTTTGGGGGGCCAGTTGCGCCAGCATCGCGCCGCCCGTGGCTTTGGCGGCGCAGGCGGCAATAACGCCTTGCGCCGCTCCACCGATGCCCATCAGCATATCCACGCCCATGCCGCCAATCGCCGCCAGCAGCGCCCCCTCCGCATCGGCTTCGGTGCGCAGCATTACCCGCGCCCCGGCAGAGCGGATTTCTTCGATCAAGTCCATGTTGCGCGGCCGTTCCAACACCACAACGGTCAGATCATGGACAGCTTTGTTTTTCACGCGGGCTACCAGCGCCAGCGTCCAGGCAGCAGGGGCATTCAAACATTCAGGCACCAGTGCTTTGGCAGCGCGCCGGTCTACCACCAGTTTGTTCATGTATACGGCCGGGTCGCAATCCCAAATAGAATCACGCGGCGCGACGGCGACGATGGAAATGGCCCCCGGCTGCCCGCGGATGAGTAATTTGGTGCCATCTATTGGGTCTACAATCACATCCACTTCAGTGCCCTGTCCGCTCCCCACACGTTCGTCGTGACACAGGGAAACCTCGTCCGCAGGCAGCCGCTTTTCCTCGCCAATGATGATACGGCCGTCCATATCCAACGTGTCTAGCGCCGCCCGCATGGCTCGCGTGGCCGCCCGGTGCGCAGACGCATAATCGCCGGAGCCTACCCAACGTCCGGCGGCCAGCGCGGCCGTTTCCGTGACCCTTACCAGGTCTAACCCAATGTTACGCGGCGCTCGCTCTTCTGCCATTGTTTACCCTTATTCTCTAAGTCCGAAGTCCAATTTCGGCCTTCCGACAACCAATTACCGATCACCGATTACCGACTCCCCAACCGCCTCCAATAACGCCTCCGCTTCCCACGCCTGCATCCCCCCTTCCAGAATGTAGATGTTCTGGCAGCCCAGGTTTTGCAGGGCGGCAGCGGCGCGGCGGCTGCGCCGTCCACTGCGGCAGACCAGGACGATCTGTTGGTCGGCCGGGAAATGGACTTTTTTGGATAGGATGGTGGCTAAGGGAATAGATTGGGCTTCGGCGATGTGTCCCTGGCGAAATTCTCGTGGTTCGCGCACATCAATCACCAGCGGTGGCTTTAGTCCCAACCCATTCACAGCATGTTGGTTGATTAGCGCTGAGGTGTGCAGCAGTTGCCACAAGTCACGCGGTTTGATGGTGCGCAGTTGCGTAGCAATGACTTCATGATCATGGGGAATGCCGGCAATGTCTACCCGCTTGGGCAGGTTGGCGCACTCTTTGAAGACGCGCACCGGACACTCATAAATGCAAATGGCCGGATCGAGTATGTGATAAAAAATGTGGGTGATGGCGTCGTCCTTGTCCAGAATGTGGTCTGCGCCTAACAGCCCCTTCACAAAATCGGTAGTGGCAAATATCTGCTTGACGCGATATTGTGGCCGTACCAGGAAGACGTCCCCACCCCGGTCGCGGTAGGTCTTGACCACGTTTTCCAACATATGGATGCCGCTGAAGTCACAATCATTCACGTTGTGCATACGAATGAGCAGAAAACGTTGTTCAGGATGCCTGTCAGCGTGGTCGAGGATGTATTCCTCTACGTGGTGGACGGCGCCAAAGTAGAGGTCGCCTAAAATTTCGATGATCCCCAATTGTGGGCAACCCGCTTTTTCCGGCTGGTAGAGGAAATGTTTGTAGTTGACGTCTGGTTTGACCTCATGCACACGGGGGGTGCTGGTATGGACGATATATAGCACAAAGGAGAGCAAGACACCCAACAAGACGGCGAACTGAATATCCAGGAACAGGGTACCAAGCAGGGTAGACAACAGGATGGTGGCCTCACCCAGGTTGCTATGCAAGATGCGGCGGATTTCGGCGCGGTCTATCATGGTCACGGCCGTGACAATCAGGGCGGCAGCCATAGCGGCGCGGGGTAAATAGGCGGTCAGCGGCCCCAGCGTAAAGAGGGCAATGAGAATGAAGCCCGCCGCAAAGACCGGCGCCAGGGCGGTTTTGGCGCCGTTTGCCAGGTTGATGGCCGTTGCCGAAAATGACCCCGAACCGGCAAAACCAGAAAATAGCCCCATCGCCATATTGGCCAACCCTTGCCCCACAAATTCCTGGTTGCTATCCAGGCGCTGCCCCGTCTGCGCCGCCACCGAATGGGCGATGGCCGTTGTCTGCACCAGGCTGATGGCCGTTACCGCCAGCGCCCCGGCCGAGATGCTGCCAATCAGGTTCAGGTCTAGAACCGGCAGGTCGGCCAGAGGGGGCAGCCCCACCGGCAGTTGGCCAATGGTTGCCACCCCTTTATCTTGCAGGTCAAAGATGGCCACGAGCAGCGAGGTGATGATCATGGCAATGAGCGTGGCCGGTAGGCGGGTGTTGATGCGTCTGATGGAGACAATGATCACCAGAGACAGGACGCCGATCAGCGCCGTTGGCAGGTGCGCATAGGTCAGATTTAAGAGGAGGCCATGCGCTGTGGCTATGACGTTGTCTCTGGAAAGGTTAATGCCCAATAAGGGCGAAATCTGGTTGACGGCAATCAAAACACCGGCGCCGGTAGCAAAGCCGATAATGACGGAATGGGAGACAAAATTTACCAGCATGCCCAGGCGGGCAATGCCTAACAATAGTTGCAGGAAACCGACCATCAAGGCCATGAGTCCGGCAGCATAGACAAATGTCTGGCTGCCCGGTTCTATAACCGTAGCCAGGGAGGCAAAGACGAGCAGGGAGATGGTGTTGGTGGGTGCTGTGAATAGCTGGTTACATGACCCCCACAGTGCACCGACAATGCCGCCCACAATGGCTGCGTACAGGCCCATTTCTGGCGGTAAATTGGCGATGAGGGCAAAAGCGATGGCTTGTGGGGCGACGATAACGGCCGTTGTCACACCGGCGATGAGGTCGGGGCGCAAATTCTGGCGGTCGTAGGCGCTGAGGATGGTATACGGCCGTTGCAGATAACGTGCTGCCGGCCGAAATGCGCGACGCAGGTTCACTTTTTTGCTAACGTTGTCAAACCGGGTTGATTGTTTCAGCGGTTTGGATGAATAATTTCGCTTGATAGTGGACATGGTTCCAAACCCATGTGCTGGTGATCTGGTTTTAATTTGTAGCAAATGGCCGCCAACGGCCAATAACTTCACACCATGACGCAAGGGATAGCAGAGTGTACGTCTGGGCTATCAGACCGTCAAGCCATACAGCCAGGGACCGATATGATTTTGAGGAACGTTAAACCGCCAATAATGCCCGGTGGGAATGGGTGGCCTGGAGATAGGACTGGCGCAACGTTTCGTCGCCGATCAAGGCGGCACGGCCGTCCAAAATACGTTGCGCGGTTACCAGTAATTCCGGTGCGTCCGGGTCGCCGCTGGCGTGCAGCGCCTGGTAACAGGTGAGGTAGACCTGTATCAAGTCATCCAAACCGCCCTGCGTTGCCGCAGGCAAATCGGGCACAATTTGCCGGGCCAGGTCATAGGCCAGGGGGAGATCGTGTTGGCCCAAGGCGACGGCAGTCAGCCCGGCCAATGCCTCTAACCGATTCGTGAAGGCTTCCAGTTCCGTAAACAGATCAATGGCCTGCTGGAATACGGCCGTTGCCCTGGCCCATTCCCCCTGCTGCTGCCACACGTTACCCAAATCTTTCAAAGCGTGCGCCATAATCGGTTTATCGCCCAATGCGCGCGCCAGCGCCAGCGCCTGCTCGCTATGCTGCTGGCTGGCGACCAGGTCACCCTGGTGGAAAGCCAGCACACCCCAATATAAATGGACATGGCTAACGCCCCGCCTCTCTCCCATCGCCTCATAAAGCGCCAGCGCCTCGGCCAGATATTGCTCCGCCAGCGCAAAAGCGCCCAGATAGCGATAATTTTGCCCGATATTACTCAGGGCCAGCCCCAGGCCGCGTTGGTTGCCAATGTCTCGGCTCACCGCTGTGGATTGGGCAAAATGGCGTAAGCTCTGGCTGTAGTCACCGCCAAACATAGCCAGCACCCCCAGATTGTTGAGCGCTATAGCCTGGTTTGACCGGTCCCCCACTTCCTGGCCGAGTATCAGCGTCTGCCGGTAACAATGTTCAGCTTGCGCCCACTGGCCCAGGTTCATGGCGATATTGCCCAACCCGGTAAGCAATGAGTTTTCCAGTTCGCGCTCCCCTAGTTCCCGGCTCATGGCCAATGCCTGGGTGAACAAATCAGCGGCGGCGGGTGACTCCCCTGCCAACAATAACTTTGCCCCGGCCAGCCGCAGGGCGTGCGCCTCCAGGCGGGTCCATTGGTGGCTTTGTGCCAGCGCCAACGCCTGGGCCAGAATGGGGTCAATTTCTTGATAAGCGCCCTGATAGAAGAGCGCCTGCGCCCAGTGCAAGCTGGCCCACGCCACGACGTCTGGTAGCAGATGGTCTTGCCCCAGGGCAATGGACTGGCGGGCGGTTTGCACCGCCTGGTCATACTGCCCCAGCCGGGTCAGGAATTGCGCTTGCGCTACCTGAAGCCGGGCCAATAATTGCCAGGCGATGCCGGTAGGTGACTGGGCCAGCAGGGGAGAGAGGTGCTGCACGGCCGTATCCATCAACTGCCCCCCGCTGTGCGAACGAGACGTAATGGTGCAAAACCGTACCAGCGACGGCAGGGCGGCCAACAACCAGGTTGCCTGGGTGTCGGTGGTTGCCTGTGCCGCCCACTGCCAGGCCCGCTCTATGTTGTCAAATTCCAGGCTAATCTGGGCCACCGTTGGCGGTAAATTGGGGCCGGTGAAGTGCGTTTCCAGGCCGGCCAGCCAGGTCAGGAAATAGTGGCTGTGTGCCGCCTGTGTCGTGGAAGCCGACGGCCGTTCGGCGGTGGCAAATTGGGCCAGCAGAGGGTGCATGGCCAGACGGCCGTCCTCCTCTTGTTGCAACAGCGATTTGTCCACCAACCGCCGGAGAATACCCGCGTCTGCGCCGGTGATGGCCTGGGCGGCAGCGGTTGTGAAGCCGCCGCGAAAGAGAGCGCAGCCACTTAATACCGCCTGCTCCGAGGCTGAGAGTAATTCCCAGGAATAGGTGAAAACGGCGCGCATACTGCGGTGGCGCGGCGGCACATCCACCATTGTCGTCGCCAGCCAGTCTACGTTTTGTTGCACGGCCGTGGCCATGGCGGCCGGCGACATCTCCTCGGCCCAGGCGGCGGCCAGTTCAATGGCCAGAGGGATACCCTGGACGGTCTGGCACAATTGCACAACGCCGGGCAGGGTACGGCCGTCCAGTTCAAACCCCGTTGGCGTGCGGTCGGCGCGTTCCGTAAAAAGCTGGACGCTGTCATAATCAGCGGCCTGGGGATCGTCGGCCGTCTCCGGCGTGGGCAGCCCCGCCAGCCGCAGCACATACTCCGCCTGGCTGTTGAGCCGGAAGCGGGAAGTGAGCAGCAATGTGACCTGGGGCGCCTGCCGCCACAACTCCAGCACAAAACCGGTAGCTGCCAGCAAGTGCTCAAAATTGTCCAGCAGCAGCAGCAGCTTTTTGTGGCGTAAATAATCGAACAACTGGGTCACGGCAGGCGCTTTTTCATGGGGCGTTAGCTCCAGCGCCGTCAGGATGGTGATCGCCAACTGGTTGACCAGCGTCTCGTTGTCGTTGCTGGCCGGTGTTAAGCCGGCGAGCGGCACAAACCAGGCGCCATCGGCAAACGATTCTACCAGCGAGGCGGCGACGGCCAGCGCCAGGCGCGTCTTGCCCATCCCCCCCTCGCCCATGATGGTGACCAGGCGGTAAGCCGGGTCGTGCAGATGTTTTTGTAGCGCCGCGATTTCTTTTTGGCGGCCTAGAAATGGGGTGGGATCAGGCGGCAGGTTATGGCGGCGGGTGGGCAGTGCCAGGCTGCCCCCCTGTTTAATCTTTTCATAGAGAGTCACTGTTTCCGCGGTTGGTTCCACGCCCAATTCGGTCGCCAGGAGGCGGCGGCAATGTTCATACTGGGCCAGGGCTTCGTTGCGACGGCCGTTGCCCAATAATGCCTGCATCAATTGCCGATGCGCCTCTTCGCGCCAGGGGGCCAACGCCAACTGCTGCCGGGCGTATTGTTCCATTTGGGCATAACGGCCGCTTCCGGCATAGGCCACGGTGAGGCTGTGCAGCACGGCCAGGGTTTGTTGATACCATTTTTCTTGTTCCAATAAACGCCATTCATCAAAAGCGGGGGCGTCGGCCACTTGCAGCCCGGCCAGAAAATCCCCCCGGTACAGGCTGGCGGCCTCGGCCAGCCGAGCCAGGCAATGGGTACAGCGAGCCAGCGCATCATGGGGGTGGCTTTCGCAGGCGGCTAACAGGGTGGTACACACGGCCGTGTCCACCCATACCTCCTCTGTATGCAGCGTTACCGTGTGCCAGTCGATGTCCAGCAACGGCCGTGTCACATTTACCAACCGTTTCAAATTAGAAAGGCTCTGGCGCAAACTGGCGCGGGCGTCGCTGTCGCTGAACTCGCCCCATAACAAGGCGGCCAATGCCTCCCGGTTTTGCGGCTGCTCGCCGTGAACGGCCAGATAGGCCAGCAGCGCCCGCGCCTTATCGGAACGAAAACCGGCCAGCGCCACGCCATCGGTCAACGCCTGAAATGGTCCCATCAACCGCAGTTCTAAACGTTTCATATGCATTAAATAGGGGCAATCGCCCACCACATCAAAGGAAAAAAGGAGACTGATTGCCAGTTTATGCCACTAATCATCAGCCCCTATTTTAGGACATATACAAGACATTATATCGATTAAATGAGGAAGGATGACGTAACCTTGAAAACAACATCCTACCAACTTAGCAGGAGATGAGCCATGAGCAAATATCAGGATTACGCCGATAAGCCCAGAGAATTTCTCGCCTTAACCTGGTACACATATAACCGTTCAGATCTGACAGGTTTTTACCAGTTCAAATCAAGGCTTTTCAGGTCAAAAACCTGTCAGGTCTCTTGAGGGACTGAACGCTTACGTACACACGAAGAGACAGGTAAACGAATGGCTTTCATTTCTCCGTATCCGTGTTGAACACGCCATTGGTGGCGTCAAACGTTATCGTATTGTCAAGGACAAAATCAGAAATTGGAAGGAAGGGGTTCGGGACTCAGTCATGGAAATCTGTTGTGACCTTCACAATTTCCGTCTGAACTTTCGTCCGTGGTATTATGAACCTGTTCAACTTCATCTCTTTGTATCTCTCTAATCGATATAATGTCTGTTATTGAGAGCTACTTATCACGCGAACAACTACCAGAGGCAGGAGAACAGATCATGCAAGCATTAGTAAATACCGAACTGACCTGGGGCGAACAACGTGAATTGAAAGGCAAGATTGCGATATTGCTGCGCCAGTTGCAGCGTAAGTTTGGCCCGCTGCCGGAGGCGTTTGTTCAGGATCTGACGGCGATTGGTGACACGGATGTTGTGGATGAGTTGAGCGATCAGGTGCTCACGGCCGTGACCCTCAACGATATCACCTTGCCCGAATGAGCACACGAATCTTGCTGGACTTTGGAATTACCCTGGTTTGAGCAAAAGGCAAGTGGCAAGTGGCAGGTTGCAGGTAAAGACCTGCAACCTGCCACTTGCCACCAGATGAACGGCTTACGGCAGAATCAGGTGCAGGTCGCCAAATTCGTGCCAGAGGTAGTGGTGGGCCAGGGCTTGCTGGTAGGTGTGGCGCAGGTGATTACGGCCGCACAACGTTTCCAGCATCGCTAAATGGGTGGCTTCCGGTTCGTGCAGGCCGGTGAGCAGTCCGTTCACAGCGCGGATGCCGCGTTGGGGGGTGATGATCACATCCGTCCAACCGCTGCCCGCATGGGTGGTCCCTTCGCTGTCGGTGACGGTTTCCAGGGCGCGGATGACGGTAGTGCCGATGGCGATGATGCGTTTGCCCTGCTGCCGGGCCTGGTTCACGGCTGTGGCCGTCACTGCCGGTACGCAATAATACTCCTCATACGGCCGTTCGTGTTCCTCCACGCTGGCGACGCCGGTATGCAAAATGAGCGGCAGCACCTGCACCCCTTTGGCGACCAATTGGGTGATCAGTTCCGGTGTGAAGGCGCGCCCGGCGGAGGGCATTTCCGCGCTGCCAATCTCATTCGCATAGACAGTCTGGTAAAACGCAATCGGCCATTGCTCTGGCACGTAGCTGTAGCGAATGGGGAAGCCGTATTGCTGCAAATAGTCGCCTAATGGCAGCGGCAGTTGCAGCACTGCCAGCCACAACCGGACGCGGTGGTTGGTGAGGAAGATGTTTTGCCAGGAGGAGGTGAGGCGCTGGGCGGGGTTGTGGGGCGTGAGCAGCGTCACCAGCCCGCCGCCGGGCAGGGCCAGTTGTTCCCCGGCACGGCCGTCAAAAAATGGTGTGGTGCTGTGGCCGGACGGCCGTCGTAGTTCCACGCTCCAGATGTCGGCGGGCAGGCGGGTGGAGAGGTGAAGTTCTAGCTTTGTACCGTCGGCGCGCAGCGCGGGCAGGGCGGCGTTCATCGTGCCGCTGGTGTTAATGACGACCACGTCGCCAGGTTGCAGGTGGTGGGGAATCTGGTCAAAGCGGGTGTGGCAAACCCGGTCATCCCCGTAATGGGAGACCATCAACTTCACCTGATCCCGCGCCAGCCCGCGCGCTTCTGGCGGCTGCCCCGCTTCCAGTTCCGGGGGCAGGTCGAATTCAAGAGTGGGGAGGGGAGAGAGGAGGGTGGTGAACATGAAGTTTCTCGTAGTTCGTAATCCGTAATCCGTTATTCGATTACGGTTCACGGATTACGGATTACGCTCTTTACAGGTTACGGATTACGCTCTTCCGTCAGCAACTCTCGCGCCTGGTAACGGCCGTTCGGCCAATCGCCTTCGAGCAGGGTGACAAAAGCGGGTACGGCCGTTTCCGGC
This sequence comes from Chloroflexota bacterium, assembly GCA_014584575.1. Lineage (GTDB taxonomy): Bacteria > Chloroflexota > Anaerolineae > Promineifilales > Promineifilaceae > CAADGU01. The sequence goes on along the minus strand of JACTMP010000013.1, from coordinate 141,800 downwards.
AGGGGGCGGTCGGAAATATCTTCGCCGGGGAACGCTTCCTGGTGCATCTGGGTTTGCATGTCGCCGGGGTCTACCCAGAAGACGCGCAGCCGGGGGTTTTCTTCGGCCAGGATGGCGGAGAGGTGTTCCAGCGCGGCTTTGCTGCTGCCGTAGCCGCCCCAGCCGGGGTACGCTTCCACGGCCGCATCGCTGGTGATGTTGATAATACGCGCGCCGTGTTTGAGTTGGGCGCGCACCGATTGCAAAACGGCCAGCGGTGCGATGACGTTCACCTGATATACCTGCGCCAGGGTGTCCAATGGGTAATCGAGCAGGTTGGGCTGGGGGCTGGGGCCTAAATAGCTGGCGTTGTTGATAACTGCGTCCAGACCGCCCGCAGCCTGGGCAGCCACAGCCAATGCCTGCCGGTGCGCTTTGTCGGTGACATCGCCGGGCACGGCCGTGACCTGCGTCAGCGTGCTCAATTCTCGGTGGATGGTTTGCAGGGTGGATTGGGTACGGCCGTTGATAATCAGATGCCAGCCGCGCTGCGCTAATGCCCGCGCCAGCGCCAGCCCTAATCCGCGTGTGACGCCGGTGATCAAAACTGTAGGATATAACTGATCTGGCATAATAGCCTCCTTTATGTAAACGTTGCGCTAATAAGGTGATCGCTGATAGACGGCACGTTGAACAGTGACATTCAGGTTGTTCATAATCTCTTGAGGATTGAATCCCCGGCTCTGAAATTCCGCCGCTGCTGCCTTCCTGGCATGTTCAAACGCCGCCTGATCCTGCCAGACTGCGGTCGTCACAACATTATGAGGGCTGTCACCCTCACCCTTCTCGTAGATGTATCCCTCGATAAAACCGGGAAGGGTTCGCAGAAAGCTGGCGCTCTCCTTTACTTTTTCAATAAAGGCCGATCTAGATGCCTCTGGCACGACAAATGTGTCAATCAGTACAAGTTGCATAAAGCTCTCCTTTGAAAATTATGAATTACGAATTATGAAGCCCTTTGTTACCTGATAATAACGCAGGGGCCGTTTGCCCACATCGGGCAACGGGACAGCGACAGGCACGTAAAAAGAACAGTTTTTTTGCCTGTCCGTTTGGGCAGGTAGATGAGCAATGGAAAGGTTAGAAAGAAGTGGATACAATTCAGGCAAACAGTTTGGAATTGTCCTTGTGAGTGATATGAGTAAACCCTGGAGTCGTTCTACCCGATATCTGGTTTTAATTCTGCTGCTGATACTTTCTGCGTTTTTGCTCTACCGGGCACGGGCGCTGTTGGGGCCTATGGCAGTTTCGGCGCTGCTGGCCTTTATTTTGAACCCGGTAGTTTCCTTTGCCCATGAACGGATGAAGCTGCGGCGGGCATTGGTGGTGCTGCTGGTTTATCTGGCGTCATTGGCCGGGTTTGTGCTGATTGGTTTTGTGGTGGTGCAGGTGATTTCGCAGCAAACGACCAGCCTGGTGGCCGAGTTTCAGGCGATGCTGCGGCAGATTCAGACGTCATACCTGGATCATCCCTGGATGATTATGAACATCCCCGTCCAACCGGCCTTGTTGTTTCCACAATCATCGGAGATCGCGCCTGACCTGCTGCAAGCAGATGTCATTTTCCAGATTTTTCAGGCGACGACGACAAATTTTGGCTGGATATTGGTAGTGATTGTGACCACTTATTACTTGCTGTTGGATTGGGGGAAATTGCGCGAGTGGCTTTTTGGTTGGCTGCCGCCGGGGTATGACGCCGACGGCCGTCGCCTGTATGAAGAAATACGGCACGTATGGCGGCGCTATTTTCAGGGGCAGTTGCGTTTATCGGTGATTGTGGGTTTTTTGACGGCCGTTGGCGCTTTCATTATTGGCCTACCGGGGGCGGTGGTTTTTGGCATTTTGGCGGCGGTGTTTGATGTGCTGCTGTCAGTAGGGCCGGCGATTGTGATTGCTATTGCTACGGCCGTAGCTCTCTTCACCGGCTCCACGACTTTACCCATCACCTCCAACTTGTTGTTTGCCCTGTTGGTGCTGGCCGTCTTATCACTGATCCAGATGCTAGAAAACATCTGGCTGCGGCCGCGCATTATGAGCAACAGCCTGAACATTCACCCGGCGGTGGTCTTTATTGCCATCATTGCCTCGCTGGCATTGGCCGGTGTGTTGACGGCGCTGGTGATTGTGCCTGTCATTGTCTCGGTTGGTATCGTGGTCAAATATATCTACTTCAAGCTCTTTGAGATGGATCCGTGGGAACACTGGTAGACGATGGCACAGATAAAAGTACGCCTGGATAAGTTGATATGGGAGCGGGGGCTGGTGGAGAGCCGGTCGAAGGCGCAGGGGGTAATCCTGGCGGGTGAGGTGCTGGTGGATGGCGTGCGGGTGGATAAGCCGGGCACGGCCGTTTCCCCTGAGGTGGTGATTGAAGTGAAAACGCCGCTGCCTTACGTGAGCCGGGGTGGACTTAAGTTGGCGGGGGCGTTGGCGGCGTTTGGGGTGGGGGTATACGGCCGTGCGTGCGCCGACGTGGGCGCGTGTACCGGCGGTTTTACCGATGTGCTGCTGCAACAGGGAGCGACGCGGGTCTATGCCATTGATGTGGGTTATGGGCAGCTTGACTGGAAGCTGCGCCAGGATGCGCGGGTGGTGGTAATGGAACGCACCAATGCCCGTTATCTGGAAACTTTGCCGGAGCTGGTCAGTTTTGTGTGCATTGACGTGTCGTTTATCTCCCTGAAGCTGATTTTACCGGCCGTGCAAAAATGGTTGAAGGCCGACGGCGATATTATCGCCCTGGTAAAGCCGCAGTTTGAGGCGGGGCCGGCGCAGGTGGGCAAGGGGGGTATTGTGCGGGACACGGCCGTGCATCAATCTGTTTTGCGGAATTTACTAGCCTGGGCAGAAAGCAGCGGTCTGGCAGCTCATGGGCTGATCCGTTCGCCTGTGACAGGGTCAGATGGGAATGTGGAGTTTTTGCTCTGGTTCAGAGTGGGCGGCGCCAGCGTGGTAAGTGAAAAGACAATTCAGCACGTGGTGGACAGTTCAGGCCAATAACCGGTTGATCTGGTCGAGGAATTTATCAATACTAAACGGTTTGCTGAGGAAGGTGATGGGGCGCTGGTCGTCTAGTTGGGTCAGCACTTCTTCGGGAGCGGTGCCGGAAGCGACCATGACATTCACGTTGGGGTTGAGCTGGCGGATTTTGCGGAGGGTGTCACGGCCGTCTTGCCGGGGCAGGCGCCAATCCAAAATAACCATCTCAATGTCGTTTTGGTAAGTGCGGTATAGCTCTTCGCCCTCCACACCATCATAAGCCAGGAACACCCGCAGCCCTGTTTCGCTGAGGATTTCGTTGAGGGCGGCGCTGACGTGTCGATCATTTTCGATGAGCAGCACAGCGCCATGGGGGGTAACATCATGATTCGTGTTTCCAACGGATAAAGAACTCATAGACTCTTGATGACCGTTATTGAAAGGGGTGGTCTGAGAAGCAACTGGTCAATCCCCACCAGTTGCTTCTAGGAAAAGAACCATCGCTTATTCAGATTAGCTTACTAATAAGCAAAGGCAGCTCCGCCACATCCATCAGCTTCCCATGACCCAGAGGTAGTAGATGATAAGTTCCTCTAATCACAGACATGCGACCAATGGTAACACAACCGCGTTAAAAGCCAGTCCAAAGTTAGTCCAGCGCAGTCCAATATAGTCCAAAGAAGTTCAAAATAAAGGGGAGCGGCAAGGGTGTTATGCCCTGGCACCTGGCGTCATTGGGGGTTGGATTTTAGCTTCTAAAGAAGCCAGCAATGCCTGGGATCGGGGGTTGGAGATGACGGTTTGCAGAAGAGTGTAGGCTTGTTGGCGAATGTGGTGGGCAAGGGCCGTGTCTCCTGTAGCCTCGTAGACTTCCGCCAGGTTGTCCATGGCATTGGCCCATTGATAGGTATCTTGAAGTTGCTCCTGAATGACGATTGCTTTTTGCAGCATGTCTACGGCCGTTTCCAATTCACCCATACGAGTATAGACCATACCTAAATTGTTATAGAGGTAAGCCATCTCCACCGGTTCCTGGATGGTTGATTGGAGTTTTAATGCTTCCTGAAAGTGCTGTTCTGCCTCTGTCCAGTTACTCAGGTTAAAAGCGATGACACCCAGGTTATTTCTTAGTTTGGCCAACGTTTGGATGTCCCCTCTTTCGATTAATTCCACTGCCATTTGTGAAAACGTCTTATTGACCTCATCCCATTTTTCCAATCTACCCAAACAGGTGAGAATATTGAAGAGTAATCGAGTATTCCAGACAACATATTGTGGTTCACGAGTTAAGTCATACGCTGTTTGGGCTACCAGCAAGGCAAGTTGCCATTCATGGTGGCGCATGTAAATGGCCGACAGGTTAAGCAATACTTTCGCGCCGGCAATCTCATCTTGACTTTTTTCGGTGATGGCTAAGGCTGTCCGGCAAAGGTCCAGGCCATCTTTGCCCAGATATGTCAAGAGCAGCGCCAGATTTGAGAGCGAGACAGCATACTCGGATACATGCGATTCATGTTGGTATAGCGCTACTGCCTGGCTCAAACATCCCCTGGCTTTTTCGAAATTCCCCTGGCTGCGATGGATATTGCCGACCATGTCCAGCAGTGTGGCTTCTTCATATTTTCTCTGTAACAACTGGCTGAAGTGGTGTGCTTTTTGCAGATAGATGAGCCAGCGATCCCAGTCGGCATAGCTGGTGACGTAGGTGTGTAGAAATTGAATGAGTTGGTAGGCCAGGTCAAAGTTTTCCGGGGCGACCAGGGTATATTCAATGGCCCGCAGCAGGTTATCGTATTCGTGCAGCACTAATTGGAAGGGATTGGGGTCGGATTGGAGTGCGTTCAGCCAACGTCCGGCGTTGGCAATGCCCTGGCGCTGTTGAATTTGCTGCCATTTGGTAAGGGAAGACATGTTTTTATCACGATTGTTCCATCATTTGCAACAGGAACATTTCGGTGAGTCGGTGTATGCTGTAGCGCCGATCAAATAAGGAGCCGCGCAAATCTACCAGAGAGAGCAGGACCAGTTCTTCTACGGCTCGTTCGACTGATGTTGGGGAGAGGTCGGCCACTTCGATGAGGTGTTCAAGGGTGAAGCCGTTGTCGCCGGCGTGGGTGAGGGCGAGGAGTGTGATCTGGCTGGTTTCGCTCAGGGAATCCCAGGTTTCTTGATAAATGTAATCAAAAAGACCGATGCCGGCGTTGTTTTGGTCGGAGGTGAGGCGGGCGAGGACTCTGGGTAATGAGTGGTAACGCAGTTGCCCGATGACGAGTTTGATGGCCAGAGGGTTGCCGCCGACGATCTGGTATATCTGGCGCAGTTCTTCGTCTGAGGCTTTTTCGAGGTCGGCAAAACCGGTGCGCCGGGCTTCCTGGCGAATGAGTTGGTACACGGCCGTTTCCCCCAGTTCTGTCAGTGAATAGGAAAAGACGCCTGGTTGGTCGAGTAGGCGGAGGCGTGAAGTGATCAAAAATTTGCTGGGATTTTGCCATTTTCTTAGCTCTGGAATGAGCGCGGCATAATCGGCGACGGTTTCCAGGTTGTCTATGACGATGAGACAGGGGTTTTCCTGGAGGTAGTGACGCACCAGCCGCTGTTTGTGTAGTTGGGAACCGTTGAAGCTTTGGGTCAGCTCGAAGCGGGTGGTGAGTTCATCAATGAGCATGGGAAAGGTGAGGGCGGGGCGACCGGAGTCTATTTGCAGCCGGCCGCGTGTGGAGAGGTGTGTTTGTTTGGCTGTGACCCAGGCTATTTCGTCGAAGCGAACAGCGGCGATGGCTTGCCGTGCCAGATGGTCGGCGAAGGCGGTTTTGCCCAGTCCACCCAGGCCGTCGAGACACAGGATGTATGGTTCGCCTTCGGCCAGCAGGGCGGGGGCCAGAAGTTGATATGTTTCTTCGATGCCGACGAGAGTGGTGTAGCTGGGAGGATCCAGGCGGGTAATCATGTGTTCCTGCCAATCCAGGCGAGCTTCTTGTTCAAGTTGGTTGAGGATTTCGGTCAGATGGGTTACGGCGTGTTTTTGCCGGTAGAAGTAGCTGGAGCGGGACATGTTCATGCTGTTGGTAATGACCAGGATGTCTTGCCGGTGTTCAAAACGTTGCCGCAGGAGTTCTTCGCTGTCGAGGTAGTAGGTGCGTAATTTATCCAGTCCCAGGCTGAGGATGGCGCGGTTTTGGGCCGCGGGGCCGGTTTCGGCCAGGGTGCCATAGAGGGCTTGTTCGTTGCGGATGTGCAGCCCCAGGCGTAGATGGGCCAGAGGCCAAACGGGTGCTTCCCCTTCGTGCCATAGCTGTAATGCTGCCAGGGTTTGTTCTTCACTGATGATTGCCGGTTCTTCCATAATTTTTGTTTCGCTTTTACGGCGCCTGATGTTTGGTGTGTGTGTTGAGCCGCAATATGGACTGTTGCCTAGTTTACCACTAATTTGGACTGGCTTTGTACTCAGTTTGTACCAGGTTTGGACTCTTTTCAAGCGCTAATGGTGTAGTCTGTACGCATGTGGGACGCGCATTCCATTTGGACAGATAAGCAATGTGTTCATGGAACACAAAATAAAAAATGAAGAGGGATAAAAAAATGACAACAAAAATTAAATTGACGATGGTGGAAGTGGTTTTGGTGGTGGTGATGGCGATGAGTTTGTTAACGGCCGTGCAATTGCACAGTGGGTCGGTGGCATCTGGCTCTTATTTCCAGGAGGTAGCCGGTGAAATTTGCTCGTCAGAATGCAGTGTTGGCTAAATTTTCTGATTTTCATAACAACGGCCGTTAACCTTGTGAGTGGTTAGCAGCACGAGGGGTAGTGTGATGTCTCCACGAGGTCGGAATGAAAAAAAGACCAGAACCAGAAGTTTCATTTTAATAGGTGATGGTTTTGATGAGTTAGAAGTGGTTTATCTCATCCATAAATTTCGTCAGGCAGGGCTGCTGATTAAAGTCGTGAGTTTGTTTAATAAACTGGTGTATAGCCGTCAGGGCGTGGGTATTAAAGCGGATTGCGCCCTGGCGGAACACCCCTTTGAGAATGTAACCGAAAATTGTTTGTTGATTTTGCCTACAGGAGGTCGGAATGGGGAGACATTGCGGCAAGATGCGCGTGTCCGGCCTTTGTTGCAACTGGTAAATGAGCGTCACGGCCGTGTGGCCGTCACCGATGGTCAGAGCAATCTGGCGCATGATCTCTGCCAGGTATTCACATCATCACCATCTGTCATTCACCCGGCAGAAGAACCGCTGGAGCTTTTTGTGGCGGCGTTGACCGACCACGCTCTGTTTGCCAGTTAAAAACGTCTATTTACGTTTTGAGAATGGGAGGATAGGTCAGCCTGGCAGACATTAACGTCTGTCAGGCTCACTTTTCGCTTGCGGGGCAGCAATTCTCCATTTGATTTGCGGCGGCAGATAAATCTGCACCAACAAGAGGCAAAGTCGGCCTTCGCCGACTGTTTTTAACCAACGAAGGTCGGTTTTGCCGTTTGTTGCCGTGATTTTAATCGCCGGGTTTGCGCTTGCAGGGAGCGCTTGCAGGGAGCGCTTGCAGGGAGCGCTTGCAGGGAGCGGGGGTAGCCAGGAAAATGGGGGTATGAAATTTCCCTGGGCGAATGTGGCTTTATTATTTATTCTGATCACGTTGACCATTTCCGGGTATCTGGGATTGGTTAATGGGTATGAGGATGCGGCCTGGCGGTTGTGGCTGCATGGTATTGCCGCCTATGCGTTGCTGGCGCTGTTTGTGTGGAAGAGCGGCATTATTCTGGATGCGTATCGCCGCAAGAAACGATGGACGTGGCCGCGTATTGCTTTCAGCGTGATTCTGGTTTTGTTGTTGCTGACGGTGTTGTTGGGGTTGTTGTGGACGTTTTATGGCCCTATTTATGTGGGGGGCTTTAGTCTGGTGAGTTTGCACATTTATGTGGCTGTGCCGGTGATGTTGCTGATTCTGTGGCATGTGTGGCGGATGCGTTTCATCTTTCGGGTGCGTGGGACGCTGGATCGGCGGTTGTTTTTGGGCACGGCCGTAGCCGCATTAGCCGGTCTGGTGTTGTGGCGAGCCACGCGGTTGGTGGATGGGGAGCGGCGCTTCACCGGTTCGTATGAGCGGGGCAGTTTCTCCGGGCAGTTTCCGCCCACGAGTTGGATTTTTGATTACCCGGAGCGGATTGATGTGGAGGGGTGGCGGCTGCATGTGGCGGGGGAAGTAACACGGCCGTATACATTGACATTTGCCGAATTGCGGGCCATGCCAACGGTGCAGCGCGAGGTGCTGTTGGACTGTACCAGTGGGTGGTATACCACGCAGATTTGGGAAGGTGTGCCGCTGCTGGATGTGCTGGCGCGGGCCGGTTTGTTAACAAGCGCGGCCAGTGTGACCATTGAGGCCGTCTCACATTATAAACGGCGCTTTGCGCTGGCGGAGTTGGAGGGGATGTTGTTGGCGTATGGGGTGGCTGGTGAACCGTTGTCGCACGGGCATGGTGCGCCGCTGCGTTTGGTCATCCCTAACCGGCGGGGGTATGACTGGGTGAAGTGGGTGACGCATATTCAGGTGAACGGCAGCAGCGCCATCTGGCAGTCACCGCTGCCGCTACGTTAAGCGAACGCGAATTTCGGCCACCCATTTCACCTGCCGCAGAGCGTCATCTTGTTCGGAGGGGACGATGAGGCGGACAAGACCTTCGCGGCGGGTAAGGGTACGGCCGTCAATCCCCCAGGCCAGTAATGTTTCCTTTGCTTCATTGGCCCAAACGCGGCAGCCAAAACCATCGCCGCTGATGACCTCCAGGTGTGACCATTCCCCGGCAATGTAAACCTGGGCAAAGTCATGCAGCGTCACTCCGGTGAAAGCAAAGGGGCCAGACGTGCCATGCCCGGTGCTGATGATGAAGCAGTGGGGCATGGTTGTTCTTGGTAATTGTTGCAGAGTGGGGAGAGGGATGGGGTGGGTACGGCCGTCGGTTAACGCCAACAGCAATGTGGGGTCATCGGACGGTGGTTCGGGGTTGGGGTCGTGGCTGTGGGGGTGCAGGGGGTCATCTGTGGTCATAGGATTTCTATAGTAGCGGGTGGGGGTACGGCCGTCAAACGGCCCATCACGTTTTACGTTTTACGTTTCACAAATGATATACTTGGGATTATGACACAAAGCAACATCCGCAACTTCTGCATCATCGCCCACATAGATCACGGCAAATCCACCCTCGCCGACCGCCTCCTGCAACTCACCGGCGCCATCTCCGACCGGGAAATGCAAGAGCAAGTCCTCGACAGCATGGACCTCGAACGCGAAAAAGGCGTCACCATCAAAGCCTCGGCCGTGCGCATGAACTACACCGCCCAAGACGGCCGTGACTACATCCTCAACCTGATAGACACCCCCGGCCACGTAGACTTCGGCTACGAAGTCAGCCGCGCCCTCAAATCCTGCGAAGGCGCCATCCTCGTCGTAGACGCCACCCAGGGCATCGAAGCCCAAACCCTCGCCAACCTCTACCTCGGCGTCGAAGCCGGGCTAGAAATCCTGCCCGTCATCAACAAAATAGACCTGCCCGCCGCCCTGCCCGAAGACGTCGCCGAAGAAGTCGAAAACATCACCGGCATCCCCGCCGAAGACGCCATCCCCATCAGCGCCAAAACCGGTGAAAACGTCGAATCCGTCCTCGAAGCCGTCGTCAAACACGTTCCCCCTCCCACCATCAATACCGACGCCCCCCTCCGCGCCCTCGTCTTCGACTCCCACTACGACTCCTACAAAGGCGTCATCGCCTACGTGCGCATCTTTGAAGGGGCCATCGAAAAACGGCAGTGGATCAAAATGCTCTCCAACGACGTCACCGTCGAACCCATCGAAATCGGCACCTTCTCCCCGGCCATGAAACCCACAGACCGCCTGCAAGCCGGCGAAGTCGGCTACATCGCCACCGGCCTCAAAACCGTCCGCGAATGTCGCGTCGGCGACACCATCACCCTGCGTGACCAACCCGCCACCGATCCCCTGCCCGGCTTCCAGCGCGTCAAACCCATGGTCTTCGCCGGTTTCTACCCCTCCGAAGGTGAAGATTACGCCATCCTCAAAGAAGCCCTCGAAAAACTGCAACTTAACGATGCCTCCCTCGTCTTTGAACCCGAAACCTCCAGCGCCCTCAACTTCGGTTTTCGCTGCGGCTTCCTGGGCCTCTTCCACATGGAAATCATCCAGGAACGGCTCGAACGCGAATACGACCTCGACCTGGTTGCCACCGCTCCCAGTGTCCGCTACGAAGTGGTCATGTCCGGCACCGGCGAGGTGCGCATCATCAACAGCCCCGCCGACCTGCCTGACCCCGCCACCTTCGATGAAGTGCGCGAACCCTGGATGGACGTGCACATCTTCACCCCCGAAGAATACTACGGCGTCATTATGGATCTGGTCATCAAACGGCGCGGCGTCCTCATGGGCCAGGAATATCCCGCCCCCGGCCGTGTCGTCCTCCACTACGAACTCCCCCTCGCCGAAATGATCGTAGACTTCTACGACAAACTCAAAAGCGGCACCCGCGGCTACGCCTCCATGGACTACGAATTCAAAGAATACCGCGCCTCCAACCTGGTCAAACTCGAAGTGCTGGTCAACAAAACCCCGGTAGATGCCCTGGCCATGATCGTCCACACTGACGACGCCTACCATCGCGGCCAAAAACTCGTCTCCGCCCTCAAGGAGAAAATCCCCCGGCAAATGTTTGAAGTGCCCATACAAGCGGCCGTCGGCAACCGCGTCATCAGCCGCGCCAACGTCAAAGCCATGCGCAAAGACGTGCTCGCCAAATGTTACGGCGGCGACATCACCCGCAAAAAGAAACTGCTCGAAAAGCAGAAAAAAGGCAAGAAGCGCATGAAAATGATCGGCTCCGTGGAAGTGCCGCAGGAAGCCTTCATGTCCGTCCTGCAACTCAACGACGACTAAATGAACCTGTCATTCCGACGAGTCTTCGAGGAGGAATCCCGTTCGTCCTGGAGGTGATAGGGATTCCTCGTTCCGAAGACTCCACTCGGAATGACAAATGGCGGGCAATGATGGGCAATGAAAACACCCGCTCACTTGAAAATTCCCTCAATCTTGGGCCAATATCGGCGAAGTGGTTGGCGGAGATTGGGATACACACGCGGGCCGAATTAGTCGAAATGGGGGCAGTGGAAGCCTATTGCCTGGTGAAAGCCCGGCAGCCCAGAGCCAGTTTGAATTTGCTGTATGCCCTCTATGGCGCCGTCCACAACATCTCCTGGAACATGATCCCTCCCGAAACCAAAGCTGCCTTGCAAGAAGAAGTTGCCGTGATGGACCGTCTTAACCAAGTGGGATGAACCAACCGCGGGTGCTCGCCGGCCAGGGCTCCATTTACTGTTGCATCGTTAGCGGACGGTATTGTTGGCCGTGTGTATCAAAATTGGCCGGATCGAGCCACGTTTCAAATGCCTGGCGGATAGCCGGCCACTCAGCATCGGTGATGGAAAACCAGGCGGTATCCCGGTTGCGCCCTTTGTAAATGAGCGCCTGCCGGAAAATGCCCTCAAATGTAAAACCCAACCGCAGCGCGGCACGGCGAGACGGGGCATTGAGGGCGTCACATTTCCACTCATATCGGCGGTAGCCCAGTTCATCAAAAGCGCGGCGCATCATCAGGTACATGGCCTCGGTAGCTGCCACTGTTTTTTGTAGCGTGGGCGCATAATTGATGTGCCCTACCTCGATGACGCCATGCGCGGCTGTGATGCGCAGGTAACTGGCGACCCCTTCCGCCTGCCCGGAGGTGTGGGGGACAATGGCATAAAACAACGGATCGTCGCCCGTGCCGTTTGTTTCCAGATGTGTCTGAAAGTCGGCCAGCGAATGAAACGGCCCATACGCCAGATAGGTCCAGAGACGGCCGTCCCCATCCGCACTGTAAGCCTGATATAACGCCGCAGCGTGCCGTTCCGGGTCAAGCGGTTCCAGGTGGCAGGTGCGGCCGTGCATGATGGTGCGTGGTGGCCACGGCCGTGGCTGCCACCCCACCACCGGAAACCCGACCGGCTGCCCCAGGTCATTGCTGTGTTGGTTCAACTGCCACTCTCCATCTTGGGGCGATTGGGTAACTGAGTAATTGGGTAATTACCCACTACTTCTTTTTTCCCCAACGCCGCCAGCACCACCTGGGCCACGTCCTGCACCTGCATCGGTTCGCCTTTTTCGCGGTTGGCGTCTTTCATCATGGTGGCGCAGAAGGGGCAGCCGACGGCCAGTGTGGCCGCGCCGGTGGATTGGGCTTCGGCGAAACGAGTAGCGTTAACGGTCTTGCCGTCGTTCACGGCCGTATCACCATGCTCCTCCTCCTTCCAATACTGTGCCCCACCCGCGCCACAACAGAACGAGTCACGGCCGTGACGCCCCATCTCCAACAATGTCACCCCCGCCTTTGCCAGGGCGTCACGTGGTTCGGCAATGACCCCATTGTGCCGCCCCAGGTAGCAGGGGTCATGGTAGGTCACTTTTTCCAGCATCTGGCCGTTTAGCTTTAGTTTGCCTTTCCCCACCAGGTCGGCGATTAACTGCGTGTGGTGGAACACCTGATAATGCCCGCCCAATTCGCCATACTCCTTGCCAATGGTGGTGAAACAGTGTGGGCAACTGGTGACAATGCGTTTCTTGTCCGCCCCCGCCGCATTCAGCGTCTCAATGTTGCCCTGGGCCATCTCGTAAAACAGGTACTCATTGCCCGCCCGCCGCGCCGAATCGCCGGTGCAGCTTTCGGCGTCGCCCAATACGGCAAAACTGATGCCGGCCTCGTGCAAAATGGTGGCCACCGCGCGGGTCACTTCCTGCGCGTCCGGGTTAAACGCCCCGGCGCAGCCCACCCAGAGCAGGTACTCATACTCCGGGTTTTCCTCTACTAATGGCACGGCAAAGGGCAGTGGCTCGGCCCAGGCCATACGGCCGTCGGTAGACTGCCAGGGATTGCCCATACGCTCCATGCCCACAAACGCTCCCTTCAACTGCGCCGGAAAGGCGCTGCTCATCAATACCTGGTCGCGGCGCATATCCATGATGTCCAGCATGGGGGTATTGCCCACCGGGCAGACTTCAATGCAGTGCCCACAGGCGGTGCAGGCCCACAGCGCGCTTTCGCTGATGACGGAACCGAGCAGGGGGATGGGTTCGGCCGTGCCCCCGGCCAACCCGGCCATATCGTTCCGGTACAGATAGCGTTTGTTGATTTCAATAGCGGCCGGCGACAATTCCTTGCCGGTGTTATAAGCCGGGCATACTTCCTGGCAGCGGTTACACATGATACAGGCAAAACCATCCAATAGCTGCTTCTGGCTCAGGTCAAAGAGTGTGCCCGCGCCAAACTGCTCAATGCTTTCATCCTCAAAATTGAGGGTGTGCATTTCGCCCAGGTAATTGCGTTCCGGCTGCACGGCAAAATTGAGCGGCCCCATGAACAGGTGGGCATGTTTGGTGTAGGGGAAGTAGGGCAAAAAGACGACGATCAGCCCCACCGCCAGCCACCAGCTAAAATGCCACAGCGTGTTCAAACCTTCGGGCTGCATCCCGCTCAACAGGGTTTGGGCAATGAGGGTGGCGGTAGGCTGCCACATATCGCTGCCGCCTTCCAGAGCAACTAACGAGGCCGACGCAATTTGCCGAAAGCCAATGTGCAGAGTGATAAAGAGGATGACGATGAAGGAGTCACGCATGACGGCCCCGCCGCGCACGTCCGGGTGCAGCAGCACATTCTCCCGCGCCGCCAGCGCCGGATCGCCAAAAGCAAAACGGCGCAGCAGGAAGTAGACAATGCCGACAAGCACCAGCGTACCAAAGATGTCGGCCGCCAGTTGGTACAGGTTGCCGATGATATTATCCGGCACGTGGAAACCGGTGATCAACCCTTCGGCCACTTCCACCCCGTTCACCAGCAGGTAGAAGATGAACCCCCAGGCAACCAGGTAGTGGAAAATGGAGGTGCGGCGGCGGTGGCGGATGATGCGCCCCTGGGAAAAAAGGGCGACCACCCCTTCACGCAGGCGGCGGATCACCTGGTCTGTGCCCAACTGGCCCTGCCCGCGCAGGATAATGCGGGCCATCAGGCCAAAGGTGTTGACGGTGGCTACTAGGCAGACCACCAACAAAAAGATGAAGGCTGCTTTTTCAAATGGAGATAACATGTGCTTCTTTCCTCCTTCTCTGATAGGACGCAGATTCTCGCGGATGACGCGGATAAAATGTTATCATAGGCAAACCGGTATGCAAACGGATTGTACCAGATTTGTGACGCAGTGCATCATTTTGACTATGCTTAAACCACTCCTAAAACATCCTCCCCTGTCAGCAGCCAGGGTTCACCGGCTGCGGGTTCGGGCCAGGGGTGTTGGAACAGTTCGTAGAGGAAATACTCGGCTTCGCGCATGTCACGGCCGTAGCGGTGGTAGAGGGCGGCTACGGCCGTGTCTGCCAACTCCACGCGCCGCTTACCGGGTAAGGTAAAATAGGCCAGCCGCCGTTCCAACCAGGTGTGATAATGCGCCAGGGAAATTTCGGCATCCAGCCAGACCGAAGTCAGCGGCAGGTGGGCGCGGCGGAAGTGGGGCGTCAGGTCGGTATGGCTGCTGAAAATGGAGGTCACGGCCGTGCCCCAACCCAACCACCGCTTCCGTTCTCGCCAGCGTAATCGCTGCGCCTCATCCAACACAAACACAGTGTTGGCGGCCAGCCGCGACATAAAATGGCGCTGCCCCTCCGGTATGTATTCGTATAATACCGTCCGCCCCTGCGTTTGTTGTTCGGCTGCCAGTTTGAGCAAAGTGGTGGTTTTGCCACACCCTTTGCGGCCAAGCAGTTGCAAGTGGGTAAACCCCTCATCCAGGATTTGTTGCACGGTGGGAGGGATAAAGGCGACGGCCGTCCACTCCTCAGCCGTCAGCGCCCCAAACGGATTTTGCCGGTAGCCCAGTTGGTTGTGGAAGAAAAAAGTCATAGTTCAGGCGCAAGTATACTGGCAAAGGTCATAATCTGACATTTTTATCACCTTGTCAGCAGCAACTCTCAAATTGGTTTGCGGCGGCAGATAAATCTGCACACTTTGGTGGCCTCAGTGCAGGCTCAACAAGAGGCAAAGTCGGCCTTCGCCCACTGGCGCCCAGCCCACGAAGGTGGGCTTTGCTTCTTGTTGCCGCGATTTTAATCGCCGGGTTTTGCCAAACTGAGAATTGCTGCCTTGTCAGAGGCCACCTCGTCACCCTGTCACCTCGTCCGCTATATCCAATGGCACAGCGGACGGTATGGCGGTTTTTGTTAAAATAGGGGCATGTTCACACGGCCGTTACCCCTTTTCCTGGCTTTTCTGCTTGGGTTTCTCACATCGCAACTGTTTAGCTATGGGCGGCGGCTATGGAAGCAGCCCGGTTTAACAGCCCGATCTCCCGTTGGTGGCATTGCATTTGATACGGCCGTGCCTGCCACCGGCCTGGCCCGTCTGATTGCCGAGGCCAACGTGCGCGCCGGCATTGAAGAGCGCCATTTGCCGGACGGCACACGCAAAACCATTCTTTGGGCCGGCTGGCGCAACTTCCGCGAACCGTGGGCGCGTGATTTTGGTTTTGCCAGCTTTGGTCTGGTAGAAATGGGTGAACAGCGGGCTTTGAAGGAGACATTGGAGTTGTACCTGCATTACCAGCGGGCTGACGGCCGTTTCCCGGTCAAAATCCACTCCACCAGCGTGGCCGACCGCTACCTGCACTCCCTCTTTTCCCGGCAGCAGCCAACTCATGCTCCGTTGCGCCCCAAATACCAGACCGCCCACCATACCATCTCCCTGGATGGCAACTGCCTACTGGTAATTGCCGCCCTCAACTACCTGCACCGCTACCAGGACGAAGCCTTTGCCCGCCAGCATTGGGCGGCGCTCAAACAGGCGTTGCATTGGGTGGAAACGCAGGCACTGGGGAGTGATGGCTTGCTGCACCAGGGCGCCTATACCGACTGGGCTGATTCGGTCATCCGCAAAGGGGCCGTGCATTACACCAATGTCCTCTATTGGAAGGCACTGCGTGAATTTGCTCTGGACGCGGCTCGTTATGGGTATGGCGAAGACGCTGTGTACTTTGAAGGGCAGGCGGCGGCGTTGTGTGCAGCCATTAACCGCCATTTTTGGGATGAGACGCAAGGTTTTTTTATCACCAGCCGCCAGTTCCGGCACATCCTTAGCAGCGACGGCAACCTGCTGGCCATTGCCTGGCGACTGGCTACACCAGAGCAGGCCAACACCATCCTGGCCAATATGGCCGCCGGCGGCATGGCGGAGCCGGTGCCCACCAGATGCACAAATCAGGAGTACGGCCGTGAACACATCTCTCTGGAAAACCGGTTAGGTGGCATTGCCCATTATCACACAGCGGCCGCCTGGCTCTGGCTGGGAAGCTGGCACGCCATTGCTGCCGTCCGTGCCGGGCGTGGGGCCGAAGCCAGCCAACTGCTTGGCCGGATGGCCGAGGTGATCACACGAGATGGGGTGGTGCACGAGGTGTATGGGGCGGACGGCCGTTACCTGAAAACACGCTGGTATGAATCCGAAGCGCCGCTCACCTGGAGCGCCGCCATGTTTGTTTATGCCAGCGCCATTCTGGATAGAGAGCAAGAGGTAGATATTCACCTGGCAAGGTGACAAGGTGACATCTGACAAGGTGACAAAAATGTCAGATTATGGCCTTTGCCAGTATAGCTAAGAGCTTATGAGTCAAACTCCGGCAAAAAGACGTGAACAGATTGTGGCCTGGCTGCGCGAGGATCAATGGCTACGCATTGACGAACTGGCACAGCGGCTTGATGTCTCGGTGATGACGGTACACCGTGATCTGGCGGCTTTGGCTGACGCCGGGTTGGTGGAAAAAGTTCATGGCGGTGTCCGGTTGCCAGACCCGAACCTGGTGACAACGGAAACGTGTTCCCTCTGCCAGATGCCGGTGAAACGACGGCTGCATTTTGTGATCACCACCCGCCAGAATGAAGTCATTCGCGCCTGCTGTCCCCATTGTGGCCTGCTGCTGCTGCACGGCCGGCCGGATGTGGCCACGGCGTTGATACGGGATTTTATTTACGGCCGTATCCTCAACGTCTATCAGGCTTATTTTGTGGTCGAAAGCCGCATTGCCGTCTGCTGCCAGCCCAGTGTGCTGGCTTTTGCCAGCCAGACCGACGCCGCCGATTTCCAACATGGTTTTGGCGGTCAGGTGATGCAGTTAGGCCAGGTATACGACTTTCTCTCCCATTCCCACCACATCCACACTTGAACACAGGGATAAACGTCTCGGGTTTGCCAGACCCGACTGGCCTATGCGCCAACGTTTGTGCTTGTGCATTTAGATGATATAATCTGCGATAAATCACAAAAATTAACATACATTCATAATCAGTAGATCGAAATGGGAGGAGTGGGCATCCTCAAATGCCCACCGGTTCGCATCTGAGGATGCGAACTACCCTTCGATCCACTGATAATTTTTTATAAGAGAGCAAACGATGATCCGCGCACGATGGGTTGCCCTTTTTCTATTATGCTGGTTGGTTGCCTGCCAGCGTCCCCACGAATTTGCCGGGACGCTGCTGCCGCAGCCACAACCCGCCCCGGACATTGCTCTGGAATCGGTAGATGGGCCGGTGAGCCTGCACGATTTTGCCGGGCAGTACACCTTTGTCTATTTTGGCTACCGCTTTTGCCCCGATGTTTGCCCGGTGACCATGGGCAAATTAAAACAGGTCAAAGTAGATTTGGGTTCACAGGGTGATCAAATGGCGGTGGTCATGATCACCGTTGACCCGGAACGAGATACGCCGGTAGCGCTGGCCGAATACATGCGTTATTTTGACGACTCGTTTGTGGGTTTGTCGGGAGAGCGCGCGGTCATTGACGCCGTTGGCAAGCCCTTTGGCCTCTATTACCAACAGCATGAGGGGTCGGCGGCGTCTGGCTATCTGGTTGACCATACGGCGCGATTTTTTTTGCTGGACAAGGAAAGTAATGTCATCCTCTCCTATGCGCATGAGACGCCGTTGGATGCTCTTTTGGATGATGTTGTTTATCTAATTGAAAAAAATAATAAGGAGTGATTGATTGATATGAAACGGTTGATGCTTTTTGCCCTGGTTTTATTCACCCTGGCCGCCTGTAGCGCATCTGAATCGGCGGCGGCGCCGATTACGGTGGAAAATGTGCGCGCCAACATGACGCTGCCCTCAGACACCGGCTCGTTCTGGATGCTGATTACCAACAATTCGGACACGGATGATGCCCTGATGGGGGCCGCCGTGGATGGTTGCGGCGTGATAGAGCTGCACGATATGGTCATGGAGAATGACGTGATGGTGATGCGCATGGTAGAGGGAGGTCAAATTCCCATACCGGCCGGGCAGACGGTAGAGCTAAAACCAGGTGGGCTGCATGTGATGTGTATGCAAAAAGCCGCCCCATTGGAATTGGGAACAAAGGTGACAATAGAACTGGAATTTGCCAATGCCGGGACAATGTCGGTGGAAGGAGAGGTGGTAGCGCCGGCAATGGGGGGAATGAATAACAACTAACGCGGGGCCGCGGCCTTAGTAAGCGTCTAAAAACAACTTCCCATCTGAGATTAGGAGACTAAGAGATTAAGAGATTGACAATCTCCTGATCTCTTAATCTCTGTCGGGGAGAAGTAATAAATGGATGCTTACTTAATAGCGGCCGACGGCCGGATCCACCTCCACCGCATACGCTTCAATGCCGCCGTCGGCGTTAACGGCGTTGCTCCAGCCATGATGGTGCAGCCAGGCCGTTACCTGGGCGCTGCGGTTGCCGTGGTGACACAGCACCACGATGTCAGCCTCTTTGTTATCGGTGATTTCCGGTGGCAGCGCCTCAAGCTGGCGGCGGGCCAGATCGCTCAATGGCAGCAGGGTGACGCCCTCGCCCAAATTGGCATAGGTCAGTTCATACGGTTCGCGCACGTCGAGCAAAATGAAGGCATCACCGCTGGCCCGTTTTTGGGCCAGTTCTTGAGGGGAAATGCCGGGAACACCAAAGGGATTCATCAAACCTCCACTATCTTGACAAGGTGACAGGGTGACATCTGACAAGGTGAAAAAGCCAGCTTATGCTCCCTGTGCCGGTGAGCGTCTGAGCCATTCTGTGCCCGGACGCAATTCTTTTTCATACACAATTTCGCGCCGGTAAATGTGCATCCCGGCCTTCTGATAAAGTTGGTAAGCCCTGGTAAAGCTGTCGCCGTCCGTGTCGGTGAGGATGTGGCGAATGCCGCGCCGGAAAAATTCGGCCAGCGCGGTATGGGTGAGCGCCAGACCAAGCCCCTGCCGCCGCCAGGGGTGGCGAATGCTGAGGCTGCCCAGATAACCGGCCTGGGGATTCTCCACCGATTTTTCGTTGCACAGGCAGGAACCGGCCACTTCGTCGCCGGCCCAGGCGACAAAACAGAGGCCGGGGGAATTAAAATAGTCGGGGCGGAAGATGGTGGGGTCGCGTTGAGGGCGAGGGGCGTCATGCTCATCCTCGTCCGGCTCGTCCATTTCGTACTGCAAGATGCCCCAATGGTCGGCGAAGGCTTCTTCCAGGGCGGGGCCAACTTGAGGCCAATCGGTGGCTTGCAACGGCCGTATCACCACCCCTTCCGGCAACTCCGGTGCGGGCGGTGGGCTGGTCAGTTGCATCTGTAAATGCACAAATTCGCGCACGGCCGTGAAGCCATGATCTTGCAGCAGCATTTGTCCCGGCATGTCCCGGTCAAACAAGGGGCAGTGCAGGAGCAGGCGAGCATCTGGCGGCGCTTTGGCTATGCCTTGCCGGGCACGTTGTTCCGCCCAGGCCACCAGTTGCCCGCCAATACCCTGCCCACGAAAGGCCGGATGCACTGCGCCAGACATCTCGTGAACCACAAACGGGTGTTCGCTCGACAGTTCCACATAGCCAATGACACGGCCGTCGGCCGTTTCCACCACCCGGCTATCCGTTGCCAGATTGACGCCATTTTCCAGCCAGGCGCGTTGCTGCCAGTGGACGGCCGTAATCGGTGTGCCACGTATATCCAAAGACGCCTCGTTACGCAAAGCGACAATCGCTTGCAGGTCATCCCATGTGGCCGGGCGGGTGGTGAAAGTAGGAGTCATTGCTTGTTGGCAATTGAGCAATTACCCAATTACTCAATTACTCGCTCGATAGGCAGCCAGAAAGAGGCAAAACCAACCGGCCAGGAAGGCGAGGCCACCCAGCGGGGTGATGGCCCCCAGCCAGCGCAGGCGGGTGGCGACGAGCAAATAGAGGCTGCCGGAAAAGAGGAGGATGCCCAACAGAAAAAGGTAGCCGCCCCAGGTGGGCAGGCTGCCGCCCCATTTGTCGGCGGCCCAGGCAGCCACAAAGAGAGCCAGGGCGTGCAGGGTGTGGTATTGCACGGCCGTGTCATACGTGCCTTTGAGCGTGGGGTGCTGCTGGAAATAAGCCGCCAGCCCATGCGCCCCAAACGCGCCCGCGGCTACGCCCAAAAACATCAACACCGAACCCATCATAAAAAAGAGTCTGTCCATGCGAACCTCAAGGTTATCTAATTTCAGCGCGGACGAGGGCGGGTGGTTTTTCCTCTCGTATCCAGCGCGCCACCAATGGTATTTGAATCTGGTAATGGCCGTCTACCACCTCCACCAGTTCCCGCCGGGTGAGCCGCCGCAATGCCAGTAGCCGCGCTCCTTCATCCAATTCGGGTGGTAACTCCTGCCCGGCAGCCAGGTCGGCCAGGATCAATTTTTCCTCCGGGCGGCAGCTTTGCCACCGTTCCGTGAAGTAATTGTACCCGGATTGCAGCCCTTTCTGAAAGCCGGTTTGCAGGTCGGCTAATGTGACGGTGTGCCAATCGCCCTGCGCCCGCCGTTCGGCGCTGTTCAGGTAATTGACCAGATCGAAGGCAACCAACTGGATCAGGTAAGGTTGGCAGCGGGTTTGTGCCAGGAACGTAGATAGGGCGTCTGGTGCATAATCAAGGGGGAAATCTTCGATGGGGTTGAGGATGAGGGTGCGGGCGTCGGTTTCCGGCAAGTAGCCAACGTGTACGGTTCTGACATTGATGAAGTAGGAAGCCCAATTGTGTTGCATTTCGTCCAGCAGATGTACCCCGGCAAAAAGCAAAGCGAGGCGTAGCGAACTACCACGTTGAATGAGATTGCGGAAGAAGCTGAGTACGTTCTCGTCCAATCGGCCGTCGCCAATCGCCTTCTCAACCCATTCAAATTCATCAAAGGTGATCAAGAGGGTGTAAGCCTGTAAAGGCCGTTCCGCCTGCGTCAGCCAGTTGCCAAAGGCGAGGTAGGGTTCAGCCTCGAAATCGCGGGGACTGAAACGGGGCAGAGCCAACCCGCGCTGTGCCCCCGCCTGGTCACGGATCGCTTCGGCCAGGGCGGTGACAAAACCGGCGGCGCTTTGCACCGTACCCGCCGCTTCCTGCAAATTGACAAAAACGGGCACAATGGTTTCTGGCAGGCGATAGGGCAGGTGATAGAGCAGCGATGTTTTGCCGCTGCGGCGCGGGCCATGTAACAGCAGGGTGGGTGGCTGGTTGAGCGCCAGCAGGCTGCTTTCAATTTCCGCAAAGATGTCCTGGCGACCCTGAAAGACAGGGCTGCCACCGTCAGGTTTGAGAGGTAGGCCGGGGTTATACGGGTTGGGAATGTCTGGCGAAGCGGCCCCTACCTGGGTCAGGTGGTTGATCTCCTCGTCCAGGATGTGATTCCAGCGCAACAATTCTTGCCGAAACCCTGCTGCCAGGTGGAATGGCTCATCCACAATTTGTGGTTGCAGTTCAATTTCCTGAAATGTTTGTGGGCGTGTGGCTTGCAGGAGTTCCAGTAGCGCAGGTAGGCGACCTTGCCGGTTAAAGTACAGAATTAATTCTCGATTCAGGTCTGTTTTGGTCTTGGCCGGCAATTCTTCGTAATCAACACCCAATTCAAAACTAAGCTGGCGCAGTTCGTCCAGGTTAAAGTGTTCATCCATGAGGGATTGCAAACGTACCAGATCCAGGTCGCTCAGACCGGTTTCATTACTAACCCGCTTGTTGCTGCGTTTTCTTTTCTCACGCTTTTTCGGCTTGCTGTCCAGAGATGACTGCATGGCACGCAGGGTTTGTTGGGCGCGGTTGAGGTTGGTCAGGCGGTTGAGGTTACTGCTGGCGGTCTGAGCCACCGTCAGAGATTGGCAGAAACGATCCAACGCCTCGCGGTAGGCTTGTGGCCCGGTGGGTGGCAGCCAGGCCATTTGTTGGTTGGCGGCGGCTAACTGGGGCACGGTTTGCAACTGCGCCATTTCCATGAGCAGCAGCCGTTCGCTGGCGCGGGCGGCGGCCCAACCCTGGCGGAAAGAGGCGGACATAGCGTCTATGGCGGATAGCCCAGTGGTCCGATCCGCCTGGGTGAGCAGCACTAGCAGATCATCCAAATAACTGAGACGCAACCAGATTAGTTCGTCCCTATTTTGTGGGCCGAGGCGATAGAGCCGTGTCGGATTGCTTATCTGGTTGCGCCCCAGCCAGTAAAGACAACTGTTCCAGGGCCAATAGATGATCAAGAGAGGCAGTCGAAAATAGCCCAGTAGGTACACGAGGAAAAAGGTCGGGCCAACCGCTAGACCAAACGCTACGCCAGCTGCCAAACCACCCAAGATGCTCCCCACCAAACCGAAGATCACGGTATATGCTACGCCAGCCAACATGCCACGCCATGCACCTTCTACCGCACCGAACCTTACGCCACCCACCACACCAACCGCCACGCCACCCGCCACGCCAAACGCCACGCCAACCGCCACGCCACCCGCCACGCCAACCGCCACGCCAAACGCCACGCCAACCGCCACGCCAACCGCCACGCCAACCGCCACGCCACCCGCCACGCCAAACGCCACGCCAAACGCCACGCCAACCGCCACGCCACCCGCCACGCCAAACGCCACGCCAACCGCCACGCCAACCGCCACGTATTCCCAACTGAACAAGGCGCCAGGAGTAACGGCTACGCGAATCGCCTCAGCCAGCACACTCAATGGTAGCAACGGCAGCAGCCCCAACACAAGCGCCATACCCATCTGCGCCACGTAGCGGCGCAAGGCCAGGTTGGTGCGCAGTTGATGGCGCACGCTCAACAAAGAAAAATCGCCATTGTTATCCAGCTTCACGCCCAACTGTCGCTGGTAGGCGCGCAGCGTCAGCGGCTTAAAAAAGAGCCAATACAGCAGACGGGCGGGGGTCATCAGCCAGGTCTCAATCATTTTTTCCCCAGCAAATCACGCAGCCAGGCCAGGAAATCCTGCCCGGTCAACTTGCCCACAATGACGAGAATAAACGGCAGCAAAATCACCAGCAGCAGCACCAGGCTGCCTACACTCTGGACTTCCAGAATATAACGCAGCACCAGCGCCACCACGACCAAAACTGCCAGGGTCACTACCACCGTTAGCACCAATAATCCCTTATCCATCATGGGTGGTGTTGGATTCTCCTTGTCCTTATCGTCCGGCTCTGGCGTCACCCCGGTATCCGGTGTTGGGGCTGCATCCGGCGGTGTGGTGGGGGCAACGGGCGGGGGTGGGGGCGGCCGGTTGGCCCGCACCCAGTCGGCAAAAGCGCGGCTAAACGGTTTGTACCCCGCTCCCTCTTTTATCAGCAATCCCTTGCGCGCCATCTGGGTACGATAGTGTGCGGCGGTGGGAGAGATTGCTTCTTCCCAGGCCAGCGGAAAGGCCGCCTGTTCGGTCGGCGTCAGGGCACGCCACAATCCCTGCCAGTGGCGTTCGGCCGCCCAGACAAAATCCTCATGCAATTGTGCCCGGTTTAGGCCGTCCACCACCATCATGTCAAACAATTGAAAGGCAGCCATTTGCAAATAAAAGGGGTGTGGCCCACACAAATCCAGCAAGTATGCTATCTCTGCATCCGGGATGGTCACACCCTGGCCTGCCGCCGGTTGCTTTACCAGGGCATGTGCTTCGGCCGAGGTCAACAAGGCGAGCATTGTCTGGTCAAAGATGTTGTAAAAATTAGAAGTGAGTTCGCTTTGCTGAATCAGGTCGGCCAGAGATTGTTGGGAAACAGTGACAAACGCCACCTGCCCGGCATTGCCTAAAGCACGCCAGCTTTCAAATACATTGTCGGTAAACTGATGGGGATGTTTGATGAGATTCTCAAACTCGTCCAGACACAAAACAGGCCGATACCGGGCAGCTTGAAGCTGGCTGACGGATTGGGCAAATCCGGGCAAATCGGCCGCTGCCAGGCGGACATCATTTGCCTGCGCGCCCCAGGCTTCATAAACACCCTGGATGAGGCCGGAGAGGGTGTGGTAACGGCCGTCTTGCAAATCCAGGTAGGCCATCAGATACCCTGGCTGGCGGGAGAGATCGGTGTGGTGGCTCAGGTGGTACATCAGGGATGATTTGCCCACACGCCTCATGCCGACGATAGAACAACTGCCCATATTCCGCAAGCGGGTGTGCAGGCGGCGTAGTTCAGGCTGACGGCCGTAAAACATCTCCTTTTGTGTCACCATCGGCCCGGCGGTGAAGGGATTGATTTTAGGCGTCTCCTCAGTCCGGGTAGGTGTAACCGGCAGGGTGGCGGTTGGTGACGGCGCCGTCACTGTCGCCGGTGATGAAAACGATGGCGAGGTGGGAGTGATGGTTGCACTCAAACCATGTTCAGCCAGGTAGGCAGCATAACTGGGCTGAAGCGCTGGCCGAAGAGTGACCACAACCTGCACCAGTTCAGGCAAACGGGAACGTCTTTCCAGATATAGGATTAACTCACGTGTTTTGTCCGGCAGGTTTGCGCCACTGATGTGGCTGTAATTGATTTGCAGGCGTAAACAGATCTCTTTCAGTTCTGGTTCGTCAAATAAGTTGGAAATATCGTTGAGCAGTTGTACCTTGTCCATGCAGCCTCCTTGAGTTTCTAGAGAAACGACAGGACAAAGTATAACAAATTATTCATCCAAACGGGGATGTTCGTCGCTGTCCCAACGCATGGTGGGGGGTTCTTCGATGGCCGGGCCTTCCCCGGCAGCCAGCCCATCCAGCCATTCCAGGCGGCTGTCTTTGGGCGCGGATTCCCGCTGCAACTGCGCCTGGTAGCTCACTTTGAGCGCGGGTTTGGCCTGTACCATCCAGTAAACCAGTTCCCGCAGACGGCCGTTGCGCTCCACCTTGCTAATCAACGACCCCGCCTTATCGGCCGGCGTCTTGCCACCCAATGAATTGAAATTTACACCCACCCGCCCGGCCAGCAAGACCAGCTCGTCTGGAGAAAAGTGGGTGGTCAGGTCTTGGTGGATTTGTTGTTGGTTCATTTTTACTGTATTGGGCACTACTCAGGTATTCGACCACATCTCCCGGCGAATCTCGGCAATATCGTCATCGGTGATCACAACATCTTGCCATAGACCGCCAAGAGCTATCGGTGTATAGGGCGTCGTTTGCGCACGATTACGAGGGGATTCTCTGTATTCCAGATATTCAAGAAAGGTAGCCAGTTCCACCAGGGTTGATTCGGGCAAACTTTCGATTGTTTGACTTATCCGCTTCTTTAGTCCATTAGCTGTACTCATTGCACCTTCTCCTTGAAAAAAGAGAGTTTTTAGCTTGCCTGGTTGCCATTTAGCGTTTTGGCTACATGATGCACCAGCCGTTCGGCCACGGCCGTTTTGCTTTGCAACGGTATCTCTTCTACCACACCGGCGGAACTGAGCAGCAGTACCCGGTTGGTATCGTGTTCAAAACCGACACCTTCGGCCAGTACGTCGTTGACGGCGATGAAGTTCAGTCCCTTACGGAGGAGTTTTTGACGGCCGTATTCAAACGCATCATGTGTCTCCGCCGCAAAACCGAGGACGATACGCGGGAAGCCGCTCTTTTCGCGCTGCTCCTTGACCGCGCTGAGGATGTCCAGCGTCACTTCCAGCCCTATCGCCAGCCCCCACGCCTCGTCGGTCTTTTTGATTTTGCGGTCAGATTGCGTACCGGGGCGAAAGTCGGCCACGGCGGCGACCATGAAGAGGGCGTCGGCGTTTTGCACGGCCGTCAGCGTGGCCTCGCCCATCTCTTGTGTGGTGTGGACGGGTACGGCCGTGACCCCAAACGGCACCGGCTCGGCCAGGGGGCCATAAATCAGGGTCACATCCGCGCCCGCGTCCAGCGCGGCCTGGGCCACCGCCAACCCCTGTTTGCCCGTAGAGCGGTTGCTGATGAAACGCACCGGGTCTATGGCTTCACGGGTGGGGCCGGTGGTGACGACCACTTTACGGCCGTGCAGCGGCCCCTGTTTGGCGACGGCCATTCGGATTTGCGCCAGCAGTTCCGGCGGCTCCATCATCCGCCCCAAACCGGAGAGGCCGGAGGCCATGCGCCCTGTCACCGGCCCGGCAAAGAGGACGCCGCGTCCCCGCAGCGTTTCCACGTTAGCCTGCGTGGCCGGGTGTTCATACATGCCACCATCCATGGCCGGGGCCACCAAAATGGGGCATCGGGCGGCCAATGCCGTCACCGTCAGCAAATTATCGGCCAGGCCATAAGCCAGCTTGCCTAAGGTGTGGGCGGTAGCGGGGGCGATGACAAAGAGGTCGGCGTTTTCGGCCAGCCCCACGTGGCGCACATGGTCGGCCAGGTCCCACATGCTGGTGTATACCGGCTGCCCCGTCACCGAGCGGAACGCCAGCGGCGTCACAAATTTCTGCGCCGCTTCGGTCAGGATCACTTCTACCTGCGCCCCGGCCTGGGTCAGTTTGGAAGCCAGGTCAACCACTTTGTAACAGGCAATGGAGCCGGTGACGCCCAACAGGATGCGTTTGTTTTGGAGGAGGCTAATGACTGTCATGTCCCACAGTATACCTGACTCTGCCGGTTTCTACCGCAAGATGGTCACGGAGGCGTTGGTGTTGCAATACAGGTTGTATTCTGTGCCCCGGTTTGCCACGTAAACATTGTTATTGCGGCTGTCTATGCCAATGGCATACGGCCGTATCCCCTGGCTGGCAATGGTGCTAACCACAGCGCCATTTTTCAGAACCGAGATGTCGTTGCTGTTGCTGTTGGCCACAAACACGTAACCGGTATTGGGATTGGCGGCCACGTCGTTGGGCATAGCGCCAACAGGCGTGGTGCCCACGAGCTGTAAACCATTGACAACAGTAACGGAATCGGCCAGGCGGTTGGCGGCGTACACCAGCCCGCTGAGGGGGTCTTGCGCCAGCCGGTGGCTGCTGGTGGAGGTGGCAAAGCCGGTTAGGAATTGGTAGGGAACGGCGGCGTTAAACACAGTAATGTTGTAGGCCGGATATCCGTCGGGGCGGTGATCCACTTCCTGACCCACGATGTAGATGTAATGGTGAATGGGGTCATACAACAGTTTTTCCGGCCCCCAGGTCTGGGTGCTGCGAACGGCCGTGACCGTTGTGCCATCTATCACATACAGTTCGCTGTAATCCCAACTGGCCGCAAAGACCAGCCCTGAGGTTGGGTCGTAGGTGATCGTTTTGATCCAGCCGCGCACACCATCGGCCGCCCCAATATCCTTGACAAAGGTCAGCGGTAAGGTGCTGGCGTCATACACCCGAATGTTGGAGTCGAGGTCGGTGACGTAGAGGTGTTGATTGACGGTGTTGTAAAGCGGGGTGAACCCTTCAAATTTTCCGGGATAGGTGCGCACCAGGGTGGTTTCGTCAAATTCGGCCATCGGTGTCAGCGGATCATTGGCTGATAAGGGGTGCAAATTGGTGATGAAGGTACGGCCGTTGTCCGGAATCATGGTGATCCGCGTGGGCCATCTGCCGCCAGAAGGGACATTTCCCAAATAGTTAGTGCCCCGCAAAAAGCTGATGTCATGGCTGAAATTGTTGGCAATATAGACGTAATCGGTCACTTCATTGACAAAGACGGAATTGGGGCACTGCGCACCGGGTAAGGGGATGTTTTGCACAAATTGGGGTACGGGCGGCACAGGGGTAGAGGTGGGTGTAGCCGTGGCTGTCGGCGTGGGCAATGGTCTAAAAACCAGCGGTAAAAAGGACGGGGTGCCGGTTATAATGCCGCCGGCCGACGCCCCTGTGCCACTACCGGTGAGCCACAGAGAGATGAAAGCCAGGCCGGCCACTAGGCCCAGCGCAACAATGATTAACTTCGATTTATTTATAGGGTTCATAAAAGTGAAAATCTCCAGTTTGTGATGTAAATGCAACAATCTCGTATTCTACCCCCCCCCCCCCTGGTGGATCAACAAATGAGCGTAAAAGCCACATGGTCGTTTGGCGTACCGCCCGCCAGAACTGGCAGGCGCACCAGACTGTCTGTTTGGTAAACACCCAGGCGCAGGGCATATGTGCCGGGTGGCAGGGTGAGGGTGTGTAGTTGGGCAAACTCGTCGCCGGGCTGCAAACCGGCCAGGCGCACATCCAGGCCATCGTGTTGGGCCACAAGATTGCCGGTTTCGTCCAATAAATGCACAAAAAGTTTGAGATCGTGGTCTGTGGCCTGGCTGACACGCCAGAAGGTGAGCAGGTCTAACGGCCGTCCTGCCCCACACGCCGCCGCCTCATACCCCAACAATTGCAGCGTGTCGCCAAACACGGCCGTGTCTGCCGCACCTACCTCTGGCTGCATGGGTGATTCCGGCCACGAGTAAAGGTGGTAACGCCAGGTTTGCCCGTCTACGACCCGTTCGCCGGTGAAGGTGGGGCCAGCCGTAGGGTAGAGTGCCTGCAACAAGGGGTGGCTGGGCAGGTGGCCGTCGCCAACGGCCGTCCACACTGCGTCCGCGCCCCCACCACCGGGCCAGAGGAAGCTGGTACGGCCGTCAAACCAGCGAATGTGGCGATCATTGGAGGCGAAGGCACGGCCGTATTCGGCCGGGTCTAAATGTGCCAATCCCACGCCGGAAAGCCCCAACCCCACCGCCGGGCCGGTGGCGGGCACGTCATATACAAACAGTGAATAAGCAATGCGGGCTGTTGGTTCTCGTTCGCGGAACCAGGCATAACGCGCCGGGTCGCGGGCATACACCCCCTGCAATTGCGTGGCGCTGAACATATACACACCCGGCGCAGGATTTTCCGGGTAAAAGGTGTCCAGCAAGGGGTCTTCCCGTCCCACCGGCCAGACGCGCAGCGGCTCTCCCTGCGCCAGCCCATACGCCGCCAACGGCGCAGACCCCAACCAGGCAGCATAGAAATGCTCAATCCCATTTTCGGCCACATAATCGGCCAATCCCGGCAAATCCTGGCCCCAGTCCAGATTAGAATCGGCCGCCCATTGCCAGCCATTCCCCGGCCCGCCCACCAGCGCATTGAAGAAAGACAGGTAGTGCGGGTGGATGGCGAGGGAGGTGAGGGAGAGGAGGAGGAGTAAGCAGCAGGCAGTGAGCAGTAAGCGGTGAGCGGTAATCCGTAATCCGTAATCGGTAATCGGTATTCGGTATTCGGTCGCCATCTGCTTCTTGACACCTGACATCTGATACCTGACACCTGACACCTGACACAAAACCCCTGCAAACACAAATAGGATTGGCAGCATGGGCAGCAGGTAGCGGTAGCCGATGTTGACCTGGCTGGTTAACCCGGCGGCCATGACGCCGCCGGCCAGTAGCAGCAGCCACACCGGCGCCCAGTCGCGCCAGCCACGCTGCCGCATAAACTGATACAACGCCAGCGCCAACAGCGCCAACGTGGGCAGCGGCGTTTTGATGAGAAACAGAACGGGAAAGTAATACCACCAGCCGCCCCGTTTCACTTCGCCCATAAAAAAGGCGTCATGCCCGGCCGTTTGATGTTCTTGCTGTGTCAAAAAATCATCCTGGAAAATGGCAAATTGGAAACGATAAATCGCCAGGAAAATCAGGCTGCCGATGATGATCCAGCCGGTGACTTCCAGGAGAGATTGGAGATTGGAGATTAGAGATTGGCGTGACCTTTCAATCTCCAATCTCCAATCTCTAATCTCCAAAACAACCTTATAAAGAGCAATCAGCACCAGCGCTACCACAAAAATAAGCCCCGAAAATTTGGCTGCCAGAACGAGGCCGATGGTCACGGCCGTGACCAGATACCACTGCCAGCCGCCCACTGCCCAATAGCGCCACACTGCATAGGCCGCCAGCAGAAAGAAAAAGGCCGCGCCCAGGTCGGTGGTCGCCAGGGAACTGTGCGCCAGGATGTTGGGGTCAAACGTGTACAGAAACAGCGCCAGCAGCCCGGCGGTGCGTGACCGGAACAACATCCCGGCAAACCGGTAGACCAAAGCGCCCAGCAGCACGGCCGTGAGCATCACCGCCTGCCGTCCCACCCAGATGATCTGCAAGCCATTCTCGTTGCTGGCCCAGGCAAACTGCTGGCTGATGCGCAGCCAATCATTGGTCTGCCAGAGCGGGTCCTGGAAGGGGATGACGGGGTGCAGCGCCAGGTGTACCGGCAGGCCAATCAGGGCATTGACCAGCGGCGGGTTTTGCACCACGCCGTAGAGTTGCCAGCTTTGCCAGAAGAGTGTGCCGTGCAAGATGTGGATGATTTCGTCGAAAGTGGCAGATTGGGTCACGGCCGTGAGCTGCAACCGCGCCCAAAAGAGCAGCAGCAGCCCCACCGCCAGCCAGCCCGCCCACCTCGCCAGCCGAACAATATGCGGAGTGGGCATCCTCAGAACATGTCCTGAGTTTGCCGAAGGATGCCCACCGGTTCGCATCTGAGGATGCGAACTCTGCGCCGAGTCATGGGGATTCATTCCTCATCAATCTCCAACGTGAATAGCTCCACCACATCTGCGCCCGTTGGCAGCGAGAGCCGTGCGCCGGTTTCCAGCAGGTAGACGCCAACGGCGGCGCGATACCGCCCTGGAACCATATGCCGTGTCCATCCCTTCTCATCGGCCACCACTTCGCCCACCTCCCAGACCGAGGTGGGATACCAGCCCTGCTGCGGCTGCCCGTCTGCCTGGGTGACGACCTGTCCCTGTTCGTCCAGCAGATGGATGAAAGTGGTGTAATCGGCCGTCAGGGGCGCTGCCGCCTGCCAAAAAAGCGTGATTTGATCACCATCACTTTGAAAACCTACCAGGGTAAGCTGGTTGGCAAATGTGGCCTGGATGGGATGAATATCGGGTGGGAGGGGGTACGGCCGTGCCGGGGCAATTTTCAGCCAGCCCAACTCTTGCCCATCCAGCCGCAGCCAGGCGCGGGCGGGCCGGGCATCGGGCGCGATGGTGAGATCAACTGTATGGGTGATGGGTTGGGCCGGGGCGGGGGGGACGGCCGTTTCCATTTCGGCCACCACTTCGCCGCCAAATCCCACCAAATCCAGTGTCAATGATTGTTCTTGGCCTACGCCCAATCCAAACAACGTCACCGGCAACCTGTCACCCGGTTGCACCCGTTCCGGCCAGTTGGCAGCTTCAATCTGTCCGCCTACGGCCGTGCCCACACACACCCGCCTCTCATTCACATCCGGCCAGAAAAGCTGCGGTCGGGCATAGGCCGGACGGACGACCGTTAACAAAACAAGCAGCGGAAATAGGGCCAGCGAGATAGTGAGTAATTGGGTAAGTGGGTAAGTGGGTAATTGGCGCTTATCAAATACCCAATTGCCCGCCCTTATCAATCCAACGGCGAGTAATGCAGCAATGGAGGCTGCCGCGCCGAAGGCCAGCCGCCCCTGGTAGCCTGACCAGTTGATGGTCTGGATGTAACGCAGAAGGGACAGGTAGATAGCGATGACGGCATAGAGGTTGAAGAGTAAAGGAAGATGGGGAGATTGGAGATTAGAGATTGGAGATTGACGGCCGTTCTTAATCTCCAATCTCCAACCTCTAATCTCTAAAACCACGCCGACAACACCTGCGGCCACCACCACCCCCATCACCCTATACACCCACCCCGGCAGGGGCAGTTTCAGCCAGCCAAACCAGCCCCAGTAGCTTTGGAAGTGGATACGGGCAAAATCCCACAAGTCGGCCAGCGCAAAGGGGGTGGTGCGCAGCACTTCTGATCCTTTGGCTTGCAGATGCACATCCCAGGCCAGGGGATCGCCATACAGGGTGTAGGCACGGCCGTACCACCAACCGGCGATGAGTAGCGGTAGTAGGGTGACGAGAAGAAAATTATGAATGATGAATTTTGAATTATGAAGGGGGGACGGTGGTTTGCCGATGACCGATAACCGATGACCGATTACGGCCAGGAAGGCCAGGGGCCAGAAGGCGAGCAGGGCCACTTTGGTGAGCAGACCCAGGCCGATGAGGATGCCCAACAGGGCAAAACGGCCGTATCCCCCCTGTGTGGCGGCGGCTACGGCCGTGGCCACAATGGCCGCGCCCAACAAAGCCATCAACACGTCATTGTTCACGCTGGCGGTGATGAAGAGGAACTGCGGATTAAACGCCAGCAGCCCCGCCGCCAATAACCAGACGGCCGGCCGTGCCGGAGCCATCTGCCGCGCCAGCAGATAGGCCAATGCCACCGTCACCGCGCCCATGACCACCGACAGCAGCCGGGCGGCGCGGAACGCCAGATAAGCCGGAGACAGGACGTTTTGTTCCAGCCGGTCATGCAGGTAAAAGTGGGCGCGACCCTGGCCGGGTGCAAAAGTGTAACAGGCGTTCAGCGGCAGGTCGGGTGAGGCGGTTTGGGGAAAGGGGGCGGTAACGGCCGTGTTCAACAAATAAAACAGCGGCGGCTGGTTGGCCTCCATGGTGGCATTATCTTCAGCGACCGGCTGCATGACCGGAAAAGCGCGCTGCTCCACCAGGTAACGCACGTATAGGAAGTGGTCTACCTCATCCGGCGCTTCCCCCAACGGCACGATGAGCGTGTAAGCCATGCCCAAGATCACATACAACCCCAGGATCATCACCAGCCAATGCCCCGGTTTCATGCCTTCCCCCTGTTTGGAGTAGTCGCTTTAGCGACCATTGACGCCACGAAAGTGGCGACTACAAACAGCAGCGTCACGGCCGTAATCACCACCCCTACATAAAAATCCACTGGCTGAAAAGTGAACCGCACCTCATGTTCACCCGCCGGTATGGCCACCGCCCGCACCACCGAATTGGCCCGGAAAACGTCGATTGGTGCGCCGTCTACGGTTGCCTGCCAGCCGGGATAGTAGGTGTCGGCCAGCACCAGGTAAGCGGGGCCATCGCTGTTGGTGACGATGGTGATGCTGTTGGGAGTGTAGTAGGTGATCACGGCCGTGCCCGTTCCCCCCGGCGTGTAGGCATCCACCAGGGTATCAATTTCCAGCACGGCCGTTTCGTGTAATCGCTCTTGGTTTGCCACCACCCGCGCCAGTGCCATCTCTGCATTCGGCGCAATCAAACCCGCTGATACCAGGTAGGCGCGGGGAAAATACCCCTCATTCAAATAAACCCGCGTCTTGCCATCTTCATGCAGCAGGTGGGGCCGGGGCAGGTAATAACTGCGAAAAGCGAGATCATGGATGGACGCTCCGACCGCAATTTCTCCCGCGCCATCATGGGTAACAGTCAGCAAAAAATCCCGCCCCCATTCGGCCGGAAACGGGCTAAAGAAAAACGAGGCCCACCCGTCCGTCAACGGCTGGCCTACCTCCCAGGCGGCATGGGCCAGCTCTTGCCCGCCGTCTGGCGTAAAAATGCGGGTGATGACAGCGCCCGTTGCCCCTTCGCCGATTTGCAAGGGAAGGTCAATCCGGTGCAGTCCGGCGTCCGGCATGGTCAGGGGTTGGCTCACGGCCGTGTCCGCCACCTTCACCCACGTTTCCACCAATTCTTGCGCCGGGCCGTTTACCGGCGTCTCTGCATACCAGTCGCGGATGGTGACCACGTACTTCAAATTGACCGCATCCAGCAGTGGCGACTCCAACCCGTGCAGCGGCATCAATTCCCGCTCAAAATAAATAGCGTGCTGCCCCTCGGCGACGCTGATGTATTCTACCCAGGTCTGCAAAATGGCCGGTTCGTAGCCGCTGATGGCCGGGAGGCGCTCCTGCAAATTGGTGTTGGGTGGGTAAGCGACCCCTTCGGGTAGGGTGGCAATGCGGTACGGTTCCGGGTCGCTGTGCAAAAATTGAGAGGTAGCGGTTAGTGGGTAGAGATCGGCTACATCGCCCACTGTGTTGTAATCATGTCCCGCCCAGAACAGATCAACCGTGACCAGCAGGATGACCAGCCCGGCAAACAGTCCTGTTCCCAGCCGGGGGCGTAGCCACAGCAACAGCAGCGAGGCCAGCAGCGCCGCGCCAAACCAGGACAGCCCGGCTAACCATACCTTCCGTTCGTCCCAATACCACACCCCGTAGACCAGGAGGATGAGCAGCAGCACGGCCGTGACCACCCCCACGCCCCTCTTCACCCGCTGCTGATTCACGCCCGGTTCCAGCAATTTATCCAACGCCAGGGCAGCGAGCACGGCCGTGCAAAACACAACGGCCGTCACCGCCCGGCTGGGCCACAACCCGTTAAACACCGGCAGCGCCCAGAGCAGGGCGTAAAGCGGCGTGCCCAAGGCCCATAACAAGGTCAGCCCACCCCATACGCCATAAAAGCGCGTCATGCCATCCCGCCGCAAAACGAGCGCCAACCCCACCAAAAAGAGCGGCAAGATGCCCATATAAAAAGCGGTCTCGTTGTAATTGGTTGGTCCCCACCAGTTTGCGTGAATAGGATTGCCAAAAAAATCCGGTAGCAGGGCCACGGCCGCCCGGTTTTTCAGCCCCAGCGCCAGCGACTCGGCCAGCGTAAACGGCTGCCGGTGCCCCTGGCTCAGATAGACAAACGCCGGTATCACCTGAATGGCACTCAACCCCACCCCTACCATCAGGACAAGAAACCCCACACTTAAAATCTCTCTTTGCCCCTTTGCCCCTTTGCCCCTTTGCGTCAAAAAAATAGCCCCAAACCGCCAGATCAGATAGGCTACGGCCGTCAAACTCCCATACAGCGCCCAGTTCCAATGCCCCCCCAGCCAGGGCAGGACGAAGGCCACGCCGGCGAGGAGGGCATCGGGAAGAGGAGATTGGGAGATGGAGAGATTGGGAGATTTCCCGCTAATCTCCCAATCTCCCAATCTCCCAATCTCCATTTTCTGCGCTGCCCGTTCGACGAAGTAGAGAAACAGCGGCAGCCAGGTGACGGCGGCGTGGACGACCTGCCATTCCAGCCAGACCACCATCATGCCATTAAACAAGAAGATGACCGCGCCCAGGAAGGCGGCGGGCCGCCGCAGGCGCAACTGGCGCAGGTAGGCAAACAGGAATAGCCCGCCCAGAAAGAGTTGCAGGGCGATGGTCAGGTCTACGGCCGTGACCGGCTCCAGCACATAATACAAAAACGACAGCGGATACCACAGCCCCGCCTGCGTGTTGTAGGTGAGCGGGTAGCCGCCCAGCACATACGGATTCCACAGGGGCAGCGTGCCCCCCTTGATCTGCTCGGCCACAAACGCCTTGACGGGGTAAATATAGTCAACGACATCAGAAATGAGCGGGTTGTGGACGGTGACGGCCGTGTCTGGCCGCTGCCATGGCGGCCACATCTGTACCACGATGTCTAGCGGCAGCAACACTTTACCCGGCAGAAACGCTTCACCCACCCAGACCAGGATCAGCCCCGCCAGCGCCAACAAAACCAGACCATCTCTCCATCTTGCCGTCTTCACAAGCGCGGAAACATATCGCAAACCATACCGCTTGCCAACCTGCCCGGCAGCCAACAGGCAAAATTTACGCCGGATTCCATCCGGCGTCGGATACAGAAAACCTGCTAAAGTGCCGGCCCCCCCATCAGGTTGCCGACCGGTTCTGGTTTATCTCCGCGTATAACTTGTGCAGATTGGCATAATGCAGGTCAGCGGCCAGACCATTGAGGGGCACACGCGATTTGCCGCAGCTTTCGATGTCAATTTTTTGTAGCGATTCGGCCGCATTGCCATTGGAGACGACGCGGGTAACGGCCGTGTGTATATTGTGCAAATAACTCAGATCACTATGGATTAACGCGGCAATTTCCCCCCGCAACACCACATCGCCATGTCCCTGCACAATCGCCTCCGGTTCCCAGGTCAGCATCGTCTCCAATGATCGCACCAGATCATCGTGGCTGCCGTCGAAAATGGTGGGCACCGGCATCAAATTGTCCGAGGCAAACAACACCTGATTATTGGTCACATAAACCGACAACAGGTCCGGGCTGTGGCCGGGTGTGTGGCGCAGCTCAATGGTTTTGCCCCCCACATGAAGCTGCAAACCCCCGTCGGCAAAAACCAGGTCGGGCAACACAATTTCGACCTCTGCCAGTTCGGGTGCATCTTGTTTGGCCTGGGCCAACCCCTCTCGCCCCACCGTATGCAGCAATTCCCGGCACAGCGCATGGCTGACAACCTGCGCCTGCGGGAACAAATAGGTGCCCTGGCTGTGGTCGGCGTGGTAATGGGTATTAATCACATACCGTACCGGCGTTTGCAGCCGTTCTTCTAAAAATTGTTTGATGGCTTTGGTTTCTTCGGGGAAATAGAGGGTGTCAACCAGAACAGCGCCCTCTTTGGTCAGGATGGCGCCCGCCGTTACCTGGGCATATAAACGACTCGTAAAGACGTAAATGTCGTCAGCAATGCGCTCACGAACCATATACTCAACACGTCCTCTTCATAAAAAGGCGCCCCGCCATGCCGTGTGAACCTCAGAGTTTGAACCTGCGGATGCAGGTGGGAATTTTGTCGCGAGACTCTGCCTCGCCGGTCAACAAGCATTCCTGCTCGTTGTTACAAGCTACTACATCCCCTCGGCGTATAGGCAATTCCCTGAAGTTATGTGTTGGCTCAACCGTTTTGGTTCATCACCTACACAGCAGGGCAGGCAAATACTAGCACAAGCCCATAGGCCGGGCAAACTTGTGCTGTTCTTCACAAGTTCGTTGTTCTGTTACCAAAGGGGAGTGATGACCGAACCGGCGCAAATAGCCACCAACAGCACCAACAGGTAAACATTGGAGGCCATGAACATGGCGCGGGCATGGGCTGGGGAAGGGTCACGGATGAGCTGCACATTACGCCAGAAGAGCACGGCCGTGACCCAAAACGTGGGCAGCAAATAAGCCAGACCTAGCGTGGGTAACAGCGCCAGCAGCAGCCCCCCCAGGCAGGTGGGAAAGGTGTGCAGCATCACCCACCAGGCGGCGCGGCGGGGCGTGGTATTGACGGGCAGCATGGGCACATCAGAGCGGGCATATTCGTCACGGTAGAGCAGCGCCAGGCTCCAAAAATGAAAGGGCGTCCAGAGAAACAGGATGAGCGCCAACAGCAGTGCGCCGGGTGCATTCCAGCTACCGGCGGCGGCGCTGCCCGTTAACACGGCGGCGCTGCCGGCCGCGCCGCCAATCACAATGTTTAATAAGGTGCGTGGTTTCAGCCAGATGGTGTAGATGCCCACATAGATGAAAGCGCCCAGCAGCAGAAAGAAGGTCATGGCCGGGTTGGATGGTAAGACCAGTAACGAAGGGATGAGGATGAGGGCCAGACCGACCAGCGGCACCCAGTGGGGGTTTAGGATGTCGCCATTCACCAACGGCCGTTGCTGCGTCCGCCCCATTTGCCCATCGGTATGCCGTTCCCAATACTGGTTGATGGCCGATGACCCGGCCGCCGCCATGCCGCCTGCCAGCCAGACCAGCAGCAGGATGGAGAAACCCGGCCAACCGGCGGCGGCGATAAATGCGCCGGCCGTAGCGGCCATCAGCAGCAAAAAAACGATGCGCAGTTTGAACAGCACCACGACCAGACGCAGCCACTCGCGCCAACCCTTTTGCATCGCCAGCGAATCCATGGGCGCTGACCTCATCAGGGGGTCGTTTTGTTTGTTCTGTTCTGGCCGGGAAAAAGCCATGAGTACCTCATTTTACGATTGGTTGATTTCGGGTTGCCGGTGAATATCTGTTGGTAAAGATTGTAACAAGATTCACAAACTGAGATTAGGAGAGTAAGAGATTAAGAGATTGGCAATCTCCTAATCTCCCAATCTCTCAATCTCAGTCGGGAAGGAAGTAATAAATGGACGCTTACTTAATATCCCGCTCTTGTTATTTCTTGAGCGGCAGCCGAATCTACCAGCCAGGTGACACGGCCGTCACGCGGTTGAATCCGTTGCGCCGGCCATTGGGCGGGGGCGGGGTCGCCTTTCAAAACGGCATGCAGGGCTTTGGCCTTGTTAGCGCCTGTCACCAGAAAGAGGATGTGGTAAGCGTCGTTGATCAGCCGGGGGGTGAAGGTGATGCGGTGGGCAGGACGGCCGTCGTACTGCGCCGTCACGGCCATCACCGGGTCAGTTAATTCTTGCGGTGGAATAGGGCCTGGAAACAGGGAAGCGGTATGCCCGTCATGCCCCATGCCCAGCAAGATGAGGTCAAAGCGCGGCCAGGGTGGGGTGAATTGGGCCAGTTGAGTCGTGTAGTTGGTTACGGCCGTGGCCGCATCTGCTTCTCCCTGTGCCCGATGAACATTTTCCGGGGGAATGGGCACCTGGTTCAGCAGTAAATTGGCCGTCATGCCATAACTGCTTTCATGGTGTTCCGGTGGCACCAGCCGTTCATCACCCCAAAAGATGTGGGTTTTATCCCAGGCAATCTCGTCGCGGAACGGTTTTTTGCTGAGCAGCCGGTATAGTGGTTGAGGTGTCCCCCCGCCGCAGAGAGCAACTGCGAAACGGCCGTGACTGGTTATGGCTGTCTGTGCTGCTTGGACAAACAAGTTAACGGCCGTGTGGTAGAGTGTGTCAACGTCGGAGAAAATCTCTATCTGGGGAATATGAACCTCCGGGAGGGATCAATTGGAGAGCGGGTAATCTCCAATCTCACTTCGCATCATTTCCAGGCCAAAATAGGCGGCGCCATGCAGCCCGGCGAGTGGGTCTTTGATGATATGAACCGGCATCCGGCTGACCATTTCAGAGAAGCGCCCTTTGAGGGAATAGCGGTGCATAAAATCACCATCGGTCAATTGGGGCACAATGCGCGGTGGGATGCCACCGCCCAGGTAGATGCCACCCGTTGCCAGCAGCCGGATGGCATTGTTGCTGGTCTCATT
Organism: Chloroflexota bacterium; assembly: GCA_014584575.1. Classification (GTDB taxonomy): domain Bacteria; phylum Chloroflexota; class Anaerolineae; order Promineifilales; family Promineifilaceae; genus CAADGU01. The sequence continues at coordinate 102,665 of JACTMP010000013.1, read as the reverse complement.
CGCCAGAATATCAATAAACAAATCTACGGTGGCGGTGCAAATGGCGGCTGTGTTGGCCAGCGCAGCCTGAAAAATAATAGGTGTCCAATCCGCGGCGGCGGCTAACTGCTGGCGCAAGTGAGCCGGTTCAGGGAAACGGCCGCTGTCACGCAAAAAGGCGTATAAGTTGGGGATGCCGCTGCCGGAGCAGACCCGTTCAAAACTCACATGGTCGAAACGCGGCTCCAGATACGCCAACAGTTCACGCTGCACGGCATTAACCGGCGAGAAGGTGGCATGGCCGCCTTCTGAGGGGAAGGCGCGGTAGCGCTGCCCGTCATGGATGAGGAATGCTTCGCCCAGGCCGGTGCCGGGGGCGATGACGGCGATGGGGCCGGTGGGGTTACGCTGGCCTTCGTTAATGGTGATCAGTTCGTCGGCGGTCAGGTAGGGAACGGCGTTGGCGATGGATTCCAGGTCGTTCAGGAGGAAAACATGGGGCGTATCGAGGGTTTGTTGCAGCACGGCCGTGTCTATGACCCAGGGTAGATTGGTGACTTGGGCACGGCCGTTGATCACCGGCCCCGCTACACCAAAGCTGGCTCCGGACGGCCGTATGCCGGTTTTGGCGATGAAATCAACTACCACCCCTTCCAGAGATGCATACCCTTCGCTGGGGTAGGTATGCATATGGGTTGGCTGGGCAAAGTGTGCGCCGGGTGCAGCTAAGGGGAACAGGGCCAGGACAGTTTTTGTACCGCCAATATCGCCAGCTAAAAACATAAAAAACCTCTATTAGGGCAGTGCCAGGCAATGGGTTGTTCCACTCTAGCTAACCTAAGTGGGTTTACCCCTTGCCTGGCACTTATGGACAACGATAGGCTCAGGATTCTACCCGAACCCCGCGCCAAAACGCAATGCGGCCTTTGACGTTGGCCGCCGACGGTTTCGGTTCCGGGTAATACCAGGCCCCCCCCTTATTCACCTGTCCATTGATCACAATATCGTAATAGCTGGCGATCCCTTTCCAGGGGCAGACGGTGCGTTCCTGGCTGTGTTGGAAGTATTGCCAATTGACACTTTCCGGTGGGAAGTAATGATTTCCTTCAACGACAACTGTCTGTGTGCTCTCCGCCAAAACAACGTTATTCCAGATAGCTTTAGCCATTGTGACAATGTAATCTCCTTTGGTTTGTTGGTGCTGTGGGACTCATTCTATGGGCTATCCACAGGTTCGGTGTGGACAATTTTAAGCAAAATTTCAAACTCTTCCCGGCAATCAGGGCAAAGATCCATATGATTTTTTACGAGCGGCATTAACTGTTGGGCCTGCTCGTCGGAAGCAACTAATTCGGTATATTGATCCAGCATGGCAAATGCTTCGGCGCAGGTGCAGGCATTGGCCGTTGTCATGCTCAGGCAGTGCATCAGCTTGACCAGGGCTGTGTCATCCAGATGCAGGACGGTGCCTGAGTTACTCAGATGCGAATTTGAATCAGTCGCCGCCACCGTGGGGTGGGACTCTTTTTTACTCATCTTATGGTTCGCCAATATGCGTTTGAGGTTTTCTTGCCAGTTTGTCATTTCTGCCTGCTTGGATGGTTTTGCCGGATTGCATCTTACTTCATAATTGTATGGCGACAGATTATTCAAAGGCTTCTAAAATGTCGGCGGGTGTTAACCCTTCTTTATCCAGCGCTTTTTTCAGCCGCACGCGGGCGTCATGCAACAGTTTGTAGAGGGCGTTTGGTTTCATCTCCATTTGCCGGGCAACTTCTTCGGTGGAGGCTCCTTTGATGACGGAGGCGATGAGGGCGGTGCGCTGTTTTTCCGTCAGGTCTTCCATGATGAGTTGTTCAACCCTGGTTAATAACTCGGCGCGTTCGGTGGCGCTTTCGGGCGTGGGGGTCTGGGCAGCCAGGAAACCAGGGGTGAAGTCCCCACTGTCGGAATCGGTCAGGCTGTCCAGGGAGTTGTCCTGCCATCGTTTGCGACGCAGTTCGGTGAGGGCGATGGATACGGCAATTTTGTGCGCCCAGGTGGTGAACTGGCTGAGGCCGGCAAATGTTTCTTTTTTTTCCAAAATTTTGATGATGGCTTCCTGGGCAAAATCTTCGGCCTGGGTGTCGAATTCGGGGGCGGCCGTTTGCACCTGCCCCAATAAGCCGCGCCGCAAGCCGTTGACGAGGATGTGGTGTAAGTCGGCCAGAGCGTTTTGATGGTTAGGGTGGCCGGGTTCGAGTTCAGCTAACCATTCGTCGTTGGTTCGTTTAGACACGATGGTGATTATATCAACGTTTTTGGAAACCGGCGGTTTTAAGTCAACGGTTAACAGCTTAGGGGGTGCTGAGGAAGGCGGTGATGTAACGGTTGGTCACCTCGGTGTGGATGTAAAAATGCGCGCCGGGCGGGGGGCGTTGGCGGCCTCAGACCAGGTCAGGAGTTCGGGCAGGTCATCCCCTCTTTCTAATCGGGAGGGCGTCAGCCGCAAGAATGTGAGATGGGCGGCCGGGCGGGTAAGCTGCTCTTCCTGGCTGAAAACGGGGATCCAACTGCCGGTGTTGATGTACCACTGGCGGTAATCGGGGCGATTGGGGTCGGCGCTGTTATCCAGCAACATCAGACGGGCGGCGTGGTCGTGGCCGAAGATGAAGTAACGGACAGGGCCGATGGCGGGGGTGGGACGGCCGTTGATCAATTCTGCCACCTGTTGTGCGGCCGTATACAGATAGGGACTGCTTAACAAGTGGTTGAGCGATTGGAAAAGGGTGAGGCTGGTAACCAGGCAAACGGCCGTGAAAAAAAGCGCCGCCACCATTAACCCATATTCCCCCACCGCCAGCGCGCGCACCACGCCTATGAGCAGCAGCAGCGCCAGCAGCGCCAGCCCCACGCTGCCGATCATGCGTCGTGTGGTCTGTTTGGAGCGTGTGGCCATCATGGCCCGAAGGTTGTCCTGAATGTCCAGCAAGGGGACAAGGAATGGATCGGGTATGGTACGGCCGTTTTCGCGCCGTTTGTATTTCACTTTTTTCTTTGCCTTCACGTTTACCTGTTTGCGCGCCTCCCGGTATTGCAACAAGACCTGGGCAAAAGCGGCTAACTGGCCGGGTGCATTGGCTACCAGCCAGAAAAAATAGCGTGTAATCGGTTTGAAGTTGTCGGCAAAGGGGTGTATGGCCTCAACTTCGTTGAAAAAGTAACGGACAAAGAGTGAACCTTCCGGCAGTTCAATCACCGGCTGCAATTGCCCCTTTTCATCAATCAGGCGGGGATCGGCAAAGTCATAAAAAAAGTTCACGGGGTCATACTGGCAGCCATGTTCGATGTAAAAGAGATCACGCTGGTAAAGGAACTTTTTAGGAAAGCGCACCTGGTTTGCCAGCGTCTCTGGTGTGAGGGCGCCGGGCATGTCGGCCAGGAGTGGTAAAGGGGATTCAGGGGTGTGGGGCACGGCCGTGTGCCATGCCTGATACGCCTCGGCCAACAAGGCGCGCAGCCGTTGTTGCGTGCCTTCCCAGGCTACCTCCACATCATGATTACCCTTCATCAGGATTAACTGGTTTCCCGGATGGGCCAGAAACCAGGCCAACGCCTGAAAAAAAAGCGGATGCCCGGCAGCAATCATTTCCAGCTTCCACACAATGGCTGTTTCTTCCGTGCCCAACCCATACAACTGTTCATTGACGCTTAACTCCTCATGGCGGCGTTTGCCGGTGACAGCTGCCAACATATCCCCTTCCGGTGGGAGCGATGTCACCTGCAAAAAATCGAAGAGATCACCGTTGATCACCAGCCGCCAGGGCTTTTGGTAATAGTCGGTTGCCTCCGGGAGGCGGCTCAGTTGCACGTGATGGGTGATCAGTTGGGCAAAAGGCACATCTTGAAAGAAATCCTCGTTGGGATGAATGAGGCCGGTAACAGGATCACAGCCTTCGCTTAGGTGGAAATCACTGACAATGAGGTAATTATATGGTTCCATTCAGGGGTATCCCTTGCTCATTCGGTTTGTGGGTGAGCGTAGGGCAAGTATAGCACAGCCGTTTATTGGCTGTGCAAGGTCATTTGGCTAAAATGCCATCCGGCTTGCGGGCTAGATACTTAATAGATTGGTTCAATCCCCCAGATTGAACCAATCCTCAGCGAGGAATAGATGAAAAATTTGATGGTAACCGGCGGGGCCGGTTTTATTGGCGCTAATTTTGTGTTGTATATGCTGCAAAAGTACCCGGCGTACCGGATTGTGGTGTATGACAAACTCACCTATGCGGGGAATCTGGATAATCTGTTAGCAGTGCAAGATGATCCCCGGTATCACTTTGTGCAGGGGGACATTTGTGATGCGGCGCTGGTGGAGCGGACGATACAGGAGCAGCACATTGATACCATTGTGAACTTTGCGGCGGAGACGCATGTGGACCGCTCCATTATGAACCCAGATGCGTTTATCCAGACGAGTGTGTACGGCACGTATGTGCTGTTGGAAGCAGCGCGGAAGCTCAAGCTGCGCTATCACCAGATCAGTACGGATGAGGTGTATGGGCATATTCCACATGGTTATTCCAGTAAAGAAACAGACAATCTGGCTCCCCGCAGTCCGTATGCGGCCAGCAAAGCCAGCGCTGATCTCTTAGTAAATGCTTATTTTATTACCTATGATTTGCCGGTGACGATTACACGGGGCAGCAACAACATTGGCCCTTATCAATACCCGGAGAAGGTGGTGCCGCTGTTTGCCACCAATGCCATTGACCAGGAGCCGCTGCCGGTGTATGGCGACGGCCGTCAGATGCGCGAATATCAATATGTCACCGACCATTGCGAAGCGATTGACCTGGTTTTGCACAAAGGGGTATTGGGCGAGACGTATAATGTGGGTACGGCCGTGGAGATGGAAAACATCGAGATGATCGAACTGCTGCTGCAAACGCTGGAACGCCCCGCCACGCTCATCCGCCACGTCAAAGACCGCGAAGGGCACGACCGCCGCTACAGCATGAATGTGGACAAAATTCGCGCCCTGGGTTGGGAACCGAATCACACACCCCATGAAGCCATTGTTGAAACTGCACGTTGGTACCGGGACAATGAATGGTGGTGGCGCAAGATCAAAAGCGGCGAGTTTAAGGCGTATTATGAGAAGCAATACGGCCACCGCTGGCAGAATTCGTGAACGGAAGACTGATGCCCGAAGACCCATCAAGTCTCAGTTTGGCAAAACCTGGCGATTGAAAGTCGGCCTTCGCCGACTGGAAATAGTCGGCGAAGGCCGACTTTGCCGCTTGTTGGTGCAGATTTATCTGCCGCCGCAAAGCAAACTGAGAATTGCTGCCGAAGACCGACTTCGGGCTTCCGACTTCGGATTACGTGTTATACTACCGCCTGTTTGTTAACAACAACGGAAGGAGCAACAGATGAGCACAGGTAAAGGATTGGCGGGGGTCGCAGTGGCCGATACGGCCGTGAGCCGGGTGGATGGTGAAAATGGCACGTTGATCTTTCGCGGTTACAACGTGTGGGAATTGGGGGGGCAGGTCAGTTATGAAGAAGTGGTTTACCTGTTATGGCATGGTGAACTGCCGACACAGGCGCAGCTAGACCCCTTCCGTGCCGAACTGGCGGCGCGGCGGGAACTGCCGCCAGAACTGTTGGCCGCCATGCAATCTTTTCCCCGGCAGGCGCACCCGATGGCGGTTTTGCGCACGGCCGTTAGTTGGCTGGGTATGCTTGACCCTACGGCTGATGACTTGAGTGCAGATGGGGCGCGGGAAAAGGGGATGAAGTTAACGGCCGTGTTCCCCACCATTGTCGCCGCCTGGGAACGTATTCGCCAGGGCAAACCACCCATTACACCCCGCCCTGATCTGGGGCACGCCGCCAACTTCCTCTATATGCTTGACGGCCAATGGCAAAACCGGGATGCAGTAGAAGCCCTGGATGCGTACCTGGTGTTGTTAGCCGACCACGACTTCAATGCCTCTACCTTTGCCTGCCGCGTGACCACCGGCACCCAGCCCGACATCTACTCCATCATCACCGCCGGTATTGGCACGCTCAAAGGCATTTCGCACGGCGGCGCCAACCAAAAAGCGATGGAGCAATTCCTGGAGGCAGCCGCGGCGGGGGATGTGGCTGCCTGGTATGAGCAAAAACGTGCAGCCGGGCAGCGGATGATGGGGATCGGCCATCGGGAGTATAAGGTGGAAGACCCCCGCGCCCGTGTTTTCCGGCCCATGGCCGAGCGACTGGCTGCCAGCAGCGGTCAGGGGCAGTGGTATGAAATTGCTGCCCAAATTGAGCAGTTGACCCGGCAGGATGATTATTTTGTGCAGCGTCGGCTGTTTGCCAATGTGGATTATTACTCGGCGGTGGCGCTGTATATGATTGGCCTGCCGGTGGATCAGTTTACGGCCGTTTTTGCTATCAGCCGTATTGCCGGATGGCTGGCGCATGTGCTGGAACAGTTGGCCGACAATCGCCTGATTCGTCCCAAAGCCAACTATGTTGGTCCCGCCCCCCGGCCGTTTGTGCCCTTGTTGGAGAGATAGGTAATTGAGTAATTGGGTAATTGTACAATTACTCAATTACTCCATTACCCACATACTTCTATGCCCAAAACTTTCCTTTTTGTTTTCATTCTATTCCTGGCTGCCTGCGGGACAAGGGAAACGGCCGTGACGCCCCCCATCATTCCCGCCCATACACCAACTTCCGCCAACACCGCTACGCCCATCCTGCCCACCAGCAGCCCCATTGTTTTACCTACTAATACCATGTCTGCGGAACCGTTGCCGCCTACGGCCGTGCCCACCGACACCCCCACCCCTTTGCCCCCCACACCGACGCCGGTGCCTCTGCAACCGGTAGACCAGATTCAGCTAACGCCGGTGATTACGGAGGGTTTGCGTTTGCCGCTCTATCTGACCCATGCTGGCGACGGCCGTCTCTTTGTGGTGCAACAAAACGGCCTCGTTCGCATTGTCCAGGATGGGGTCTTGTTGTCAGAACCGTTTCTGGAAATCCGCGACCGGGTGGGGGCGGAGGCCAATGAGCAAGGGTTGTTGAGTGTAGCTTTTCACCCCCAATATGCCCAAAATGGCTACTTTTACGTGAACTACACCAATCTTAACTTTGATACGGTCGTTTCTCGTTTCCAGGTAAGCGCCGCCGACCCTGATCGGGCAGATCCGGCCAGCGAACTCATTTTGCTGACCATTGAACAGCCCTATGCCAACCACAATGGCGGTCTGGTGAAATTTGGGCCAGATGGTTATCTGTATATCGGCATGGGAGATGGTGGCAGCCAGGGCGACCCACAAAATCGGGCGCAGAACGGCCGTGATTTGCTGGGTAAAATCTTGCGCATAGATGTGGACGTGACCGGTGAGTCGCCGTATGGCATCCCCTCAAGCAATCCCTTTGTGGCCGATGACAACGTTCGTAATGAAATTTGGGCAGTGGGGCTGCGTAATCCCTGGCGTTTTAGCTTCGACCGGGAAACGGGCGACCTGTTTGTGGCCGATGTGGGCCAAAGCCAGTGGGAAGAAGTCAATTTTCGCCCGGCAAATAGCCCTGGTGGTGAAAATTATGGCTGGAACCGGATGGAAGGAACGCATTGTTATCAGCAGGCCACTTGCGACACGTCCGGGTTGGTGCTGCCCGTCTTTGAATATGATCACAGCCAGGGTTGTTCAGTCACCGGTGGGTATATGTATCGGGGGCAGCAATTCCCGGCGTTACGTGGCAATTACTTTGTGGCCGATTACTGCACAGGTTTCATCTGGCGGTTGTTTCCGGTGGGGGACGGAGTCTGGGATGCTGAGAAAGTGTTGGAAAGCGGCCGGGTTATTTCTAGCTTTGGTGAAGACGCGGCGGGTGAGCTATATATTGTGGACCACAATGGAGGGGTATATCAGATTCAGTCAGTTGATGACTAAAAGTGGCCATAGATTGAAATCTATGTCTGGAAGAAGAAAACCTGTTAAAACAGGTTGGATTGCCTGTTCAAGGCATTTTTAGTGCGTTTTAACGCACTTCCTTAACTGGCTATTGAAGCGGAGTTCGCATCCTCAGATGCCCACTCCTCCCATTTCGATCTACTGAAAATGGTTGTTTTACGCGAGCAAAGGAGCAGATGATATGAAGTTGTTAAAAGCAATTGGGGTGATTGTGATGTTGGTTGGTCTGGCGGCATTGGTGGTGATGCTGAACGGTGGGTGGCAAACGGCCGTGTCTGCGGCCGTTGCGCCACAAGAGACCCAGGGCGGCCCGCCCACCATCACCACCACCCTGGTAGAAAATGGGTTCTCTTATCCGGTAGATATTGCCAACGCGGGTGATAACCGCCTGTTTGTGGCGCAACAAGGTGGCCTCATTCGCATCATTGATGCGAATGGTGATCTGCTGCCAACGCCATTCCTCAATATCACCGACCGGGTAGAGGATGGTGGGGAACAGGGGTTGTTGGGCCTCGTCTTTCACCCCAATTACACCACCAATGGGTATTTCTATGTGAATTACACATACTGTACCACCAGCAGTTGCCCTGATTTTGGCAGCACTCCCAACCTGTATACCCGCATTTCTCGATTTTCGGTGACGGCCGATCCCAACGTGGCCGACCCAAGTAGCGAGTTGGTGCTCATGGAAGTTCAGCAGCCCTACGGGAATCACAATGGCGGCGACATTGACTTTGGCAGCGATGGCTACCTTTATATTGGCATGGGCGACGGCGGCAGCGGCGGCGACCCACAAAACAGAGCGCAAAACCCGGCGGTGTTGTTGGGCAAGATGCTGCGCATTGATGTGGATGGCGGCGGCGACCCACCGGATTGTGACAGCGATGGCAATTACACCATACCGCCGACAAACCCGTTTGTAAATGGTTCGGGTGGCGATTGTGATGAAATATGGCACACGGGGCTGCGCAATCCCTGGCGCTTTAGCTTTGACCGCCAGACGCACGATATGTTCATCGGCGACGTAGGTCAACAAAACTGGGAGGAAGTGAACTTTCAACCAGCAAGCAGCAGCGGCGGTGAGAATTGGGGGTGGCGTTGTTATGAAGGCAACCATGAATACAATACCACCGGCTGCCAGCCGCCGGAGGCGTATGACTTCCCGTTTTTTGAGTATTCACACAGTCTGGGAATTGCCGTGACCGGTGGGTTTGTCTATCGGGGCACAGATTATCCTGATTTGCAGGGTTATTATCTGTTTGCCGATTATGGCAACGGCCGTGCCTGGTTATCGTATCCCGACGGTGGCGGCGGTTGGGACACCAGCACCATAGGCTTTTTGCCCAGCGTCACGTCGCCCAGCGCATTTGGCGAAGGGTGTGATGGGGAATTGTATGTGGCTCATTACAGTAGCAGCAATGGCGCAATTTATAAGATTGGGACAACGGCCGTGGTAACACCGATTTATGGCGGCGGCGAGGAATATAACTTCTTGCCGCTGGTGCTAAAGGGGGAAGAGACCCCTTTTCCTGTAACGCCGACCGCCACTAGCACAGTGACGGCCACGGCGACCCTGACGGCAACGGTAACGGCGACCCCCACCAGTACGTTAACGCCCACCAACACCCCGACCCACACGGCCACGCCTACCAATACAGCCACAGCCACTCACACACCCACATCAACTGCCACCTTTACACCTACGCCGACTTCAGAGCCGCCGGGGTGCAATTGAGTAATTGGGCAATTGAGTAATTTACCCAATTACTCAATTACAATTTTACTTTTATCAGGCCCTCTACTTCTTTAGTGGCAAACAGTTTGAGGCGGTAATTTTCGTCGGCGGGCCAGAGGATACGGCCGTTGCGCAGATCAAAACAGTATTCATGGTCGGCGCAGGTGATTTTGAAGCGGCTCAGCCAGCCATCACCCAGGTTGGCGGCGGCATGGGGACAATGCGCGTCAAAGGCATAGACGCGCCCTTCGTAGCGGGTGAGGAGGAGTTTACGGCCGTTGATGGTCACGGCCGTTAGTTCTCCTTCTGGTACGGCCGTCCCCGCTACCGTCTCAAAATAGCCGTCAGCATCAGGGGTGGCTTTAGACTTAAATAGTTGCATCTTGTTCCAGTTGGAAGACCAAAGCCCTACAGATTACCAGTCACATCCAGCAACAGCCCCAGTTGGGCCACGGCCGCCCGCAAACTTTCCCAATGGGCGGCAGGCACAGCAACGGCCAGGTCGCCCAGGCTCTCACCCAGATAGTCGCGGGTTTTGGGGTTGCTGCGCAGGGTGTCCAGAATAGCGGCCTCACGCACCCGCAGGATCACGGCCGTTTCCAGCCGCCCCTCCATCCCTTTTTCACCCCAGCGTACAATGCCTCGTTTGATGCTGGCAGGCAGCCCACCGGCCACATCTTCTAAAAACTGCACAATGCGCTCCGGGGAGATGCCCTGTTTTTGCGCCCGCGCCAGGGAGGTAGGCGTCAGCCGGTACTGGTACGGCTTGCCCGGCTGGGCGGGCAGCATCTCGCTGATGCGCCCCACCTGGAAGCGGTGGTAACGGTTGGCGTTGGTCGGGGCCAGGATGATGGCGTCCGGCTGCACAATCAGGGGGGAAGCGACTTCGTGATTTTCGGCGGGTACGCCGTTGAGCCATTCAATGGCGCGGTCGGTGAGGGCAAAGGTGGGGTGGTTTTCGGGCACGGCCGTGACTGCCAGCCCCAACCACACCAATGGCCCTTGCACCAGATAACGTAGCAGCCGCCCTTCCACCCGTTCCCAACTTTCAAAACCGTTCAGGTATTGGTTGCTGGCCAGGTCACGCACATACCAGGTGTCATAGTTGCCATCCGGCCTTTGAAAATCCGGGTCATTGACTTTGATGGTCGCCACCAGATCATCCAGCCGATACCACTCTGGGTCGCGGGGCAGGGCGTCCAGCAAGGCGGTGCGGGCCAGAATGGGGTCGTTGTGCCACTGGTCGCCTTCGCAGCGCAGGCCGGGGGTGCGGAGCAGTTCGTTCCAACTGCTGCTGCTCCACGCTTCGGCCAGAGCGCGTAGTTGCGCTTCGCGGCTCTTTTTCAGCCAAGTCACGGCCGTCGGCAACGGCCGTAGCCGATTCTCTTGCAGTGACAACAATCCCATCTCCGTCGCCAGATTGAGCAGCAAGGAGCGTCGTTGAGCATCGGGGTTTAGCAGAAACGGGATAGTCTCATCCAGCAAGCCGGATTGCAGCCCATCTTGCTGCGCCAGCGTGATGAGCGTGGTCATATCATCCACTACATCGGTGACATCCGGTGGTGGCGTAAGGGTGAGTGATAGGGGCAGCAGGGCAGGGGTGGATTCAGACGTGGTGACAGGAGTGGCAACGGCTGGCACTGTGTTTACCGAAGCAGCCTTACCTTTCTTCTCCGGTTTGGGGAATTGGGCCATGAACTCTTCGGGCAGGTAATAAAATTCGATGACACCTTCGGCCGTTTCGTCAAATCCCCGGTACAAAAAGCCACGATACCAGAGTGCCTCGGCGGCATTGGCCGGATCAAACCACGGTTCTTCCCGCTCCAACCGCCCCGGCCCCATCAGGCGCACATCCCCAAAATCACGGGCAAAGGCAGCGACGGGCATCTGCCCACCCGCTTGCACTAATGCCTGCACACCAGCCGCTTCCTCCGGCGGCAGGTAGCTCACTTCCTCTGGAAAATTCAACTCGGCGAGGGCAGCAGTCAACTCTTTGACACAGGCTGCCTTACCAGAGCCAGTCAAATCCAAATCCCACCATTCGCCAATCACGCGCAAGACGATCAATTCATGTTCTTGTAAAGCCTGGGTTAAGGAGTGCATAGAGCATAATTGTACTTTAGCCGGAGAATGGCGAGTAGGCATTAAGCGAATGTTTGCTGGTAGTGATTTGTATTACCCCAAGAGGGAGTTTACCGAATCTCGATTGCCGGTCAGATGAAATTGCTGACCAGGCCCATCAAGCAAAAGGTAAAAATCCTTTAGCCAATCGCGGCCTAAAATGACAAATGGATATGGTGTGAGCACAACCTCCATTTTTATGGCTGACTCTTCAGGTCGTGCCAGGCGTGCCTCATAGGTAAATACAGGCGTCTTCACGCCTCTGGCATCTTCTAACTGCAATCGTCCAAAGGGATAGAGTTTGAGCCTGTCTACACATACTTCTGGGACGGCCGTGACATCCGCTCCGGTATCTATTACAGCAGACAGCTCAATTTGCGGCCGACGATGAACCACCCCAGCGACCATGACAGATACGACGATAGCTGGTGGATCAAAGTTGGTGTCGTAGCGAATCATTTGTGTGCGACATGCAGAGAGGGTATACGTGCAGTGCGAGGGGAATCTATGGCGACTTTTTCAATGTAGCAAACGACATGGCCGAAACGTTTACGTACCTCGTCGAGCAAATTCAGTTTATCATCACCTATAGCAACAACATTACCTTGATAAATAGCCACAAATTTACCGGTGTACTGTTCAAGCAAAGTGGGTTTTAATTTTTCAAACGCCGCAACTTCTTGCTCAAATGCCTGCGTAATTTCGCTTGTGTCTGATTGATCTATATGTTCGGATACCCATTCAATGACAAGCGCATCTGTAGTTTTTTGTTGGGCAGCCGCTTTTTTGCGGATTGCATCATATAAATCTTGAGGTAATTTGACCATATTTTGCATTGCCTGTCTCCATTCTCTGAAGCCCAATTATAACCAAATAATCGTTTTTGCCGTTACCATTCTCATACCATGACTCCAATGGCGGCCGGTAAACTGGTGACTGTGACCTGGCGCACGTTGTCTTTGGTGTAGGCGAACACTTCGCCGTCGGTGTGGATGGGGACGGGGCGGTCGGCGCGGACGGTAATGCGCCGATTCTGGCGCAAGGTAATGGCTTTGTGACGGCCGTGTGTCCCTTTTTTCACCTTCAGCAGCATCAGCAGCATGGTCAGGCGACCTACTGGGCTGACCAGACAGGTGTCAATCAGGTTGTCATCGTGGCGGGCGTTGGGGGTGAGCAGGAAGCCGCCGCCACCGCGCGGCCCCACGCCAAAGGCCAGGAAGAGTGATTCTTGCGTCAGGCGTTCGTCGTCAAACTGCATTTCCAGCAGCGGTTTGTCATAGTAAAAGGCGATGGTGCGCAGCGTCGCCAGCAGGTACATAGCAAAGCCATGCACGCGGGTGATGTTTTCCGCCTCAACCACGATGGTGGCGTCGAAGCCGATGCCCATGTTGTTGTCGAAGATGCGGTAACGGCCGTGATCATCCTCCACCCGCGCCAGATCAAGGGTGCGGGGTTGGCCGGTAAAAAGCGTTTTGACGGCTGTGCCCACATCATTCGATATGCCCAGTGACCAGGCCAGATCATTCCCTGAACCAATGGGAATGATGCCCAACCGGGTGCTGGCTTTGTCGCCCAGTACCAGCCCGTTGACCACATCGCTGATGGTGCCATCGCCGCCAGCAGCGGCGACCAGATCGCAGCCTTCGTTGGCAAACTGGCGGGCCAATTCACGGCCGTGTCCCGGATATTCCGTCAGAGCAATTTCGAGGCCACCAAAGGGCTGCGCGGCCGCTTCAATCAACGCCTGACACGCCCGCCCCCGGCCATTATCTGCATATGGATTTAAGATGACTTTTGCGCGCATGGGTTGTGTGGGGTAACTGCGTAACTGCGTAATTGAGTAATTGGGTAATTGACGGTTGAAAACCATTACCCAATTAAATCTCGCTAATCTTCTCCAGGTTATTCGCCACTATTTTATCACGCATCACGTGTCACGCATCACGCCTCACGGCCGTTGCCATATGTTCCAAAATTTCCTTTTCACCGACGACGCCTTCAATGTGGACACGGCCGTTCAGCACCGTGTGGGGCAGATAGTGTACCGAATACCGTTCCACAATCACCGGAAACTGGTCAGCCATGATGATAAACACGCGCACCTGGGGGCTGGCAGCAGCCATATTCGTCAGCGGGTGGGCCATCATCACGCCAGCTTCATTGTCCGGGGCGGTGATCAATTCGGCGCGCACTTCTTCAGTTAGTTTGCTCAGTTGAATGCGCGTCAGCGCCTCCGAGGTCATGCCGCGAAAGGCGACGGCCTGGATAGCGGTGATGAGAACGGTCATGGCGTAACCGTGCGGCAGGCCGATCACGCGGATACCACAATCTTCGTGGGCTACGGCCGTGCCCCGCATCACGCCAATAACGGGCCAGTAGTGGTAATTTGGCTGGCGTGGGCGCTGCTCGCTGGAAATGGGGTCAAAATGTTCCGCCAACGTCTGGCACAATCGCATCGCTTCGGCTTCTCTGGGGCTGGTTTCATCCCCCCAAACCACCAGGTGTACTGGCTCCGGCAAATGCGCCAGCAGCGCCGGCAACTGCGCCCATGTCTCCTCGTCAAAAGGAAGGTCAGATTCGTTTGTTGATTGTGTCATATCGTGTTGTGGTGTTGGGCGATTTGGAAAATCGCGCTACAAATTAGGCAGAATATACCGGTAAAGCGCCATCAGATCGAGGAGGACAAGGGCCAGCCCTAATCCGATGGGCAGCAGATATGGCAGGCGGGGTTGGCGCACTTTCTCGGCCATGATCACGGCCCATGCGCCCAGGCCTACGGCCGTGCCAAAAGCCAATGGGATGAGCGCCGGAAAAAGGTACCGCCCCTGATGCTGTACAAAGGTCAGGTTGTAGCCCACGTGCAAGGCTGCGGTTAACAAAGTCAGCAGCGCCAGAATGGTGAATTGCAGGTTGGAAATGGGCAGGCGTCGCAGCCAGCCTTGCGCGCCCCCGTTGGTAGCAGGCCAGACAAAAGGCGCCAGGAAGAGGCCACTCACGGCCGTGACCACCAAAACCAACAACATCCCATAAACCCACTGTGGCATCGGCACCGCCATCCAGCCAAATTGCCCCCAAAAACTGTTAAACGTCGTCTGCAAAAAACGGGAAACCGTACCCGCCAAACCGTATTCGGCAATCCATTCGGCTGTACGAATCTGCCCCACGACCACCGCATCGTGCCGGGTTTTGCCCAGAAAATCAAGGCCGCCATATACGGCCATATTCCGCCCCCACCACAGCGCTCCCAACAACAACGCCGGCACAAAGACCCGCAGCCCGTTGCCAATTATGCGCCGCCGGCGCCGCCAACCTTCCCACAGGATGGCGACGCCAATGACCGGGGCCATCAGGTAAACCGTGCCTTTGGTGAGGAAACCCAACCCCAAGAGTAGCCCCAACCACCATAGCCAACGGCTGGTGTCCGGCTGCTGCGTCCATTTGAGCAGCAGTAGCAAATTGGTGGCAATGAGCAGTTCGGCCAGGGCGTCATTGTTGGCCGAGGTCAGCATGTGCAGGTGTTGGGGGATGAAGGCAATGAGCACGGCCGTACTCCAGGCCACCCACTCTTGTTGTGGTAACAGCAGGCGGGCGATGGCGTAAGCTAATGCCACCACGCCGGCCCCCATGAGCAGCGATACAAACCGCAGTGCGGTGAGCGAACCATCGGTCAGCAGGAAAATTGGCGTCTGTAGCAGATAATAAAGTGGTGGTTGCCAATCTTCATAGGTAATGGGCGTGATGTCGTATTGTGGCGCGAAACGTGAACTGACTACTTCATTGCGGTACGCTTCGTCATAATCACCCCATTCCATGACCGGTAAACGGCCGTCTGCCAACTGGCGCACATAATTATAATGTGCCGGTTCGTCGGGGCTTTGCCAGGCAGGCGTTTGCCGCACATAGAGCGCCCCCAGCCCAAGATAGACAAAAAGGATAATGAACAGCGGTAGATGTTTAGACATTGGCGCTGATTCTAACGCATTTTCCGGCCACAAACCGCAATAGTACCAACGGGGGATAAACGTTCGGCAACTGCCTGGGTACTATCTGCCAGAAACGTTGACGGCCGTATTGCCCTCTCCTCAACCACACATCCGGTCAAAAAAGTCACACGCGAAAATGAATAAAGATGCAAGTTAACCATTCTGCGCGCACAAAACAATTGAGCTTTCTGGCAACGGTGCTGCTCATGCTGGCGCTGCGTTTGCTGCTTACTACCACAACGTGGCAGCCGTTCGTAGCCACACAGGCATTGTGGGCTTTTGCCAGCGTCAGTCTGGCGTTGTTTGTGGCCGTGTTGGCGTTAGCCCGTTTTTATACCCGCTACGATGCTGTTTACCTGTTGATTGGCCTGGGGTATGTGGGCGCCGGTTTGTTGGGTGTTTATTACCTGCTTTTGTTATGGATGTCATTGATGGGGGGACAGGCGCCGCCTCCTCTGGCTGTCTTACAAACAGCGTCGGTTTTTCAAGCGATCTTTTTGGTTGGCAGTTGGTTGGTGTGGGTGCGCGGTGTGGGATGGGGGTCCGTGAAACGGCCGTATGTGGCGGGCGCGGTACTCTTACTCCTGTTTAATGTTTTGTATTTTGCCGTAGTTTCCGGTTTGGCAGGGAGCGAAGGGTACGGTCAGAGTCATATAGGCACGGCCGTAGCCGCCACATTTTTCCTCATTGCCCTGTTGGGCTATTTACACAAACAGCAATGGCGCACCGACGCCTTTGAATACTCTCTTATCCTTTCGCTCATCATCATCTACGGCAGCCACCTCCTGTTTTGGGCCTATACCGACGACTTTTTTGATATGCTGGCGCTGGCAGCCCTCATCGCTCAGGCCATCAGCTATCTGGTGGTGCTGCTGGGGCTGCTCATTAGCATCATCTCGATCTTTCACCAGGTAGAGATGATGGCGGCGGCCCAGGCAGAAGCAAATGAGACTTTGCAGCGCGAAGTAGCCGAGCGCAAACGCATTGAAACGGCCGAACATGAACAGCGCCAACTGGCCGAGGCCCTGCGCGAAGTGGGCATCGCCCTTAGCTCTGTGTTGGACTTTGATCGGCTGTTAGACATACTGCTTGATCAGATGGCGCGGGTATTGCCCTATGATACGGCTAACGTCATGCTCGTTCGCGGTGATGAGATTGAAATTGGCGTCACGCGCGGTTACGGGCGGGACATCCGCCCTGGTGTACCCCAGCGGTTTAGCGTTAGCCGCATTCCGAATTTGCAGCGGTTGTTAGCAACAAAAGAGGCCGTGATCATCCCAGACACGGCCGTGTCTGACCTGTGGGTGAATGCTGCTGAATCGCCCCATGTGCGTTCCTGGGCCGGCGCTCCCATCAGCATCAAAGGGGATGTTATTGCCATTCTGGCGCTCAACAACAGCCATCCTGGCTTTTACCAGCCCGAAGTTGCCGCCCGCCTCGCCGCCTTTGCCGGGCAGGCTGGCGTCGCTTTTGAAAATGCCCGCCTCTATGCCCAGGTGCGGCAGCGCGCCGCCGAACTATCCACCCTCAACACCATCAGCCAGGCCATTTCTTCCACACTTGATTTGACGGAAACGCTGACCGTGATCACCGCCAGTACCGTAGAGCTTCTGCGCGTTGAGGCCTCTTCGGTGGTGCTGCTAGACCAGGAAGCAGGCGATTTAATGTTTGCGGCCGCTTCTGGTCAGGCGGCCTCCTTTGTTAAAGGGCAGCGGCTGGCAATTGGCCAGGGTGTTATTGGCTGGGTGGTGCAGAATGGCGAACCGGTGTTGGTGCCGAATACCGAACACGACAACCGATACTTCAGTGATTTTGATGAAAAAAGTGGTTTTGTGGCCCGCTCCATTTTGTGTGTACCCCTACAAGCCAAAGGGCAAACCATTGGCGCCCTGGAAGCCATCAACAAAGAGGGCGGCTTTTTTGATTTAGAAGATTTGCAACTGCTGATGCGATTGGCTGCACCCGCGGCCACCGCCATTGAAAATGCCCGCCTCTTCACCCAGGCGCAGCAAGAAATAGCCGAACGCGCGCGGGTGGAAATGGCCCTGGAGGCGGAACGCTCCTTGCTGGCGCGGCGGGTAGCCGAACGCACCGCCGACCTCAGCGCCGCCAATGCCGAGTTGGCCCACGCCGCCCGCTTAAAAGATGAGTTTCTGGCCAGCATGAGCCACGAACTGCGCACCCCGCTCAATGCCGTTTTGGGCATTTCCGAGGCATTGCAGGAAGAGGTATACGGTCCCCTGAATGAAAATCAGATTGTGTCACTCAAGAGTATTGAAGAGAGTGGGCGCCACCTGCTGGCGCTGATCAACGATATTTTAGACCTGTCCAAAATTGAAGCCGGTAAGTTGGAGCTGGAATTAACGCCTGTGCCGGTGGAGATGATTTGCCAGGCCAGCCTGCGCATTGTCAAGCAAAACGCGCACAATAAGCGGCTAACCATTCATTCCTCCTTTGACGGCGCTGTGACCACCATTCAGGCGGATGAGCGGCGCATGAAGCAGATTTTGGTTAATTTGCTGGCAAACGCCGTCAAATTTACGCCGGAGGGGGGCGAAATAGGGCTGGAAGTGGTGGGGGATGCCGCTGTGGGCGCGGTGCATATTACTGTCTGGGATACAGGCATTGGGATTGCCGAAGCAGATATGGCGCGCCTGTTTCAGCCATTTGTGCAGCTAGATAGCCGCCTGGCGCGGGAATATGGCGGCACGGGTCTGGGGCTTTCGCTGGTGCAGCGGATGATGGATTTGCACGGGGGGACGGTGACGGTGGAAAGTGAAGTGGGGCAGGGCAGCCGGTTTACCATTTCCTTTCCCTGGCAGGAGAGTGGACGCCATTCGACGCCGCTGGTGGAGGCGCAGCAAGCGGATGGTGGCGTGGGGCGTGTGTTCCGGCTGGCGCTGGTGGTGGACGATTCACCGGCGGCGGTGGGGCAGTTCAAACGCTATTTTCAGGAGTTAAAGGTGGATGTGGTCTCTTTAGCGGCGGGGGAAGGAGTGGTGGAGAAGGCCGTCCTGATCCGGCCTGATGTGATTGTGTTGGATATTTTATTGCCCGATATTTCTGGGTGGGAGGTGTTGGCCCGCTTGCAGGCGAATCCCCAAACACGGCGGTTGCCGATCATTATTGCGTCGGTGATTGATGAGCGGGAGAATGCGTTGGCTGCGGGGGCGGCCGATTGTTTGCTGAAGCCGGTGACGCGCCAGCAGTTGCATCGGACGTTGCAGCGGTTAATGTTACGGGTGAGCCGGGGACAGACACGGCCGTTTCCTGCGCCGGATGTGGCTGGTATGGTCGTGTCTTCGTCATCAGCGGCGGCCCGTCCCCGCATCTTGCTGGCCGAGGACAATGCCGCCAACATTGATGCGTTTACCAATTACCTGACGGCGAAGGGGTATGATATGATTGTGGTCCACAACGGCCGTGACGCAGTGGAACGGGCCAGACTGGAAAAACCAGACCTGATTCTGATGGACATTCAAATGCCCCACATGAATGGGCTGGACGCCATTCGAGAAATTCGCACGGAGGCCGCCTTGAAGCAGGTGCCCATTATTGCCGTGACTGCGCTGGCCATGCCGGGCGATGAAGAAAAATGCCTGGCTGCCGGCGCCAATGATTATCTGAGCAAACCGGTGAGTTTGAAAGAGTTGTTAGAACGAATAGAAGTTCAGTTAGCAAGAGTCTGAGTGTTGTGTTTGTGTGACTGTGTGTTTGTGTGTTAGAGAGCTGAGCACCAAAACACGCAAACACGATAATACATTGAAGAGAGGTTGCCATTAACGAGATCCCCCAAATTCTCATTGTAGATGATGAACCAAGCGCCCGGCAAACAATGGAGATGTTGTTGCTGCGCGAAGGGTATGAACTGGCTTTTGCCGCCGATGGCTATGAGGCGTTGGCGCATCTGGATGAAGAGTCGGCCGATGTTATCTTGTTGGATGTGATGATGCCGGGCATGGATGGTTTTGAACTGTGTGAACGGCTGCGCCGCAATCCCAAATGGCAGCATGTGCCCATTATTTTGGTGACGGCGCTGGACAGCAAACAAGACCTGGCACGTGGTCTGGAAGCTGGCGCCGATGACTTTTTGCATAAGCCGTACAACGGGCTGGAACTACGGGCGCGGGTGCGCTCGATGCTGCGCATTAAACAGCGGCATGATGAATTGCAGACGGCGTTGCAACTGCGGCAAGACCTGTCGAACATGATTGTGCATGACATTCGCAGCCCGCTCTCGGCTATCCTCATCTCGTGTGATCTGTTGGAAATGGAAGTGGGCGCGGCTTCCATGCCGCTGTCTACCATTCGCGGCGAAGCAGCCCGGCTGAGCGGTTTTCTGACGGATATGCTGATGATGGCCAAGATGGAACACGGCCGTATCATGCTCACCCGGTCTGAAGTGGATATGAATGAACTGGTCACGGCCGTGCGCGATGGTTTTGTGCCCATGGCCCAGTTGAAAAACATCAGCCTGGTGTTAGAGATGCCGCCCACTTCCAGCAAACTTCGGGTTGACGCCAGCCTGTGGCGGCGTGTATTGGACAATCTCATCACCAATGCGATCAAGTTCTCGCCCACCGATGGGGTGATTACTATGCGCCTGGCCTATCCAGACCAGGACAGTTCTATCACCGGACAAAAGATGCGGCTGCAAGTGCTGGATCAAGGGCCGGGCATCCCTGAAGAACATCGGGAAACGGTCTTTGACAAGTTTAAGATTGTGGCCGCCAAACGGCGCGATGTGTCCCAGGTGGGGTTGGGGCTGGCGTTTTGCAAGATGGTGGTGGAGGCGCACGACGGCCGTATTTATGTGGAACCGAATACCCCACGTGGCTCTATTTTCACCGTAGAGCTTTGAGCGCCATCGGCTATGGATTTCACCTCCCCCTTGTTGTTAGCCATCATTCTCATAGCCGGGCTGTCATTTGCCTGGTGGCAGCGGCGGCGGCGATTGCACGGTTTGCTTGCATCCGTAGAACAGATCACCGTGCCCGATTTTTATTCACATCACCTGGAAAATGCACGGCCGTTAGAAATTTATCTGCCCCCTGATTACCACCAGACCGGCTGCATGTACAAGACGCTCTTCATCAACGATGGTCAGGATATGGCGGCGCTTCATTTGCGGCAAACGCTGGCGACGCTGTATGCCCGGCGTCAACTGGAACCGCTGGTGGTGGTGGCGATTCCTACCAATGAAGAGCGGATGGAAGAGTACGGCACGGCCGTAGCCCCCAATGCGCGTGGTCTGGGCAGTAAAGCAGCGCTGTATACCCTGTTTGTGATCGAGGAACTGCTACCGTTTGTGCGCGATAACTTCCGGGTGAGCGACCGCGCCGCAGATACGGCGATATTGGGCGCGTCGTTGGGTGGGCTGTCGGCGTTTGACATTGCCTGGAACTTTCCCGATGACTTTGGCGTGGTAGGCATCATGTCCGGCTCGTTTTGGTGGACGGCGGCCGATGATGAAACGAATACTGCGCCAGGTGAGCGCATCGCCCACACGCTGGTGCGGCAGGGGCCAAAACGAGAGGGGCAGCGATTCTGGTTTGAGGCCGCCACTCAGGATGAATTTGAAGACCGTGACCAGAACGGGGTGATAGATGCCATTCAAGACACGCTGGAATTGATAGATGAATTGGAGAAATTGGGCTACCGGCGCGGCCAGGATGTTACCTATGTGGAAATACGCGGCGGCCGCCACAATTACGACACCTGGGCGCAGGCGCTGCCCCAATTCCTGCGCTGGGCTTTTCCCCAGAGTTGAAACACAAGATTTGTTCCTGACAAGGTGACAAGGTGACATCTGACGAGGTGACAAAAATGTCAGATTATGACCTTTGCCAGTGTAACTTCCCTTCACCTTGTCACCCCTTCACCTTGTCACCCCCTCACCCCTTCACCTTGTCACCCCCTCACCCCTTCACCTTGTCACCCCTTCACCTTGTCACCCCTTCACCTTGTCACCTTGTCACGCTTAACACCACCTGCGCCGCATTATACCCCGGCGCGCCGGTGACGCCGCCGCCGGGGTGTGCGCCCGCGCCGCACAGGTAGAGGTTGGCGATGGGGGTGCGGTATTGGCCCCAGGCAGGTACCGGGCGCATGACCAGCAGTTGATCCAGGCTCATCTGGCCGTGGAAGATGCTGCCTTCGGGCAGGCTGTAGCTGTGTTCGTAGTCGGCGGGGGTGATGAGGTGACAAGGTGACAGGGTGAGGGGGTGAGGGGGTGATGTGAGGAGGGGGGTGAGGGTGTTTTGGACGGCCGTGACCAATCCCTCTCTCTCGTTTTCCCAACTGCTTTCGGCCAGGTGATAGGGGGCATAGCGGATGGTGATGGACAGCAGGTGTTTGCCGGGTGGGGCCAGGGTGGGGTCGGCCAGGGTGGGGATGCTCATGTCCAGCACGGGGTGGGGGGAGAAACGGCCGTGTTTGGCAGCATCATACGCTTTTTCAATAGTGGCGAGGGAGGGGGCGTGGCGGATACGGCCGTGTAACTGCCCTTCATCTGTTTGTCCCACAAATTGAGGTAATTCGTCCAGCGCCAAAATCAGTTTGGCTGTGCTGCCTCGGTAGATGATATTCCGCGCCGCCCGCATGAAACGTGGCTCTAGCTGCTGCGGCCCCACGAACTCAAAAAAGGTGTGGCGCGGGCTGGCACTGGAAAGGATGATGCTGGCCGGAATCTGGTCGCCATTTTCCAGCAGCACGGCAATCGCCTGCCCATTGTCTACCTGGATTTTGGCGACCCCCGCCCCGGTGCGAATCTCCGCTCCGTTTTGGCGGGCGGCGCTGGCTAATGCTTCCGACAAAACGCC
Source organism: Chloroflexota bacterium (assembly GCA_014584575.1). Lineage (GTDB taxonomy): Bacteria > Chloroflexota > Anaerolineae > Promineifilales > Promineifilaceae > CAADGU01. The sequence goes on along the minus strand of JACTMP010000013.1, from coordinate 80,068 downwards.
CATGCCGCCCACGACGGCCCGCTGTGCCAAAAAGCCATTGCCATGCTGGTACAAAAATTGCAGCGTGGTACCGGCTGACCAGGGGCCTTGCATGGCGCCGGTAATGCCGTCCACCGCCAGCGCCCCCTTCAGCGCGTCCGATTCAAACCATTCGTCCAGGTATTCACGCAGCGGCATGGGCAGGACGCGCATAAATTCCATCATCGCCGCGCCACCCATGCGTCGCAGTTTCCAGCCCACGCCGCCCCAACCGGCCAATTCGCCCAGGTTGAGTTCGCCTAAATTGGGTGGCGTTTGCAGGAGCATGTCACGCAGCACGGCCGTGAAGCCATTCACCTGGGCCACAAAATCGGGGTATCGCTCCGCGTCGCGCTGGCTGAAAGTGGCGATAGATTGCTGGCTTTTGGGCATGTCATGGTAAAGGGTCAGGGCTTGCCCATCTACCTGTGGCGCAAAAATCGCCACATCGGATTGGCGGAATTCCAGCCCGTGCATCTTCAAAAATAGCTCTTTGACAATGCTGTCCTGGAACAAACCGGCGTCTTCCGCACCCGTGTTGGCCTGAAAGCCGGGCCAGATTTCCTCCGTCGCCGCCGCGCCGCCGATCACGTCCCGCTTTTCCAGCACCAGCACCGATTTACCCGCCTTCGCCAGGTAAGCCGCCGCCGTCAACCCATTATGCCCCGCGCCGATGATGATAATGTCGTATCGTTTTTTCATGTTACTTTTACACTTCACATGTCATTCCGAGCGGAGTCTACGGAGTGAGGAATCCCTCTCCTTTGCAAGTGGCAGGGATTCCTCGTCGAAGACTCCTCGGAATGACATGGGAAAGTTCAGATTATTTTGTTATTAGTTCTCCTTCAACACCTCCAACGCCGCCAACCGCCCCGGCGCGCCCATAATGCCGCCGCCGGGGTGGGTGCCGGAGCCGCACTGCCAGTATCCTTTGATGGGGGTGCGGTATTTGGCGTAACCGGCCGCCGGCCGCAAGAACAACAACTGCGACAAACTCAATTCGCCCTGGAAAATGTTGCCCTGCGACAGGCCGGTGGTGCGCTCAATGTCTACCGGCGTCAACACCTGCCGGTGCAAAATCAACTCTTTGATATTGGGGAAAAATTCGGCCAGGGTGTTGACGACGGCATCGCCAAAAGCGTTCCGTTGGGCGTCATTCCAGCCACCGGCCAGATTATAGGGCGCGTACTGCACAAAACAGGACATGACGTGTTTGCCCGGCGGGGCCATCTTCGGGTCTATCATGGAGGGGAGGATGATGTCAATATACGGCCGTGCGCTAAACTCCCCGTACTTGGCATGGTCAAACGCCCGCTCCAGGTAGTCGGTGTGGGGGCTGATGGAGATGGCCCCGGCCATCAGGCGGCGGCTGGCGTGGCCTAGCTGCTGCATCGGATTGCCCGCCAGGTCTGGCAGCCCATCCAGCGCCAGATTCACCTTGCCGGACGAGCCATAAATGTTGAACTTGCGAATCCCGGCTACCAGATCGGCGGGTAACTCTTTTTCAGCCACCAGCTTGAGGAAGGTCAATTTGGGGTCGAGGCTGGAAATGACCACATCAGCCTGATACTCGTCCCCATTTTCCAGAGCGACGCCGGTGGCACGGCCGTTTTTCACCACCACCTCTTTCACACCCGCGTTCACCTTGATCTCCGCGCCAAAGGCTTGCGCCGCCCGCGCCAGCACATCGGCCAATCCACCGGTGCCCCCTTTGTGGAAGCCCCAGGCGCGGTAGGCGCCGTCAATCTCGCCCATGTAATGGTGCAGCAGCACATAGGCCGAACCGGGCGAACGCGGCCCCATAAAGGTACCGATGATGCCGCTGGCCGAAAGGGTGGCCCGCAGCGGCTCGGATTCAAACCATTGGCTGACGAAGTCAGCCGCGCTCATGGTCATCAGTTTGGCCAGCAGGTACAGCTTTTCTTCGCCCAGCCCCAGGAAGTGGCGGGCCAGGTTGGCCAGCCCCAACAGTTCGCCCGGTTTGAAGCTGGTGGGGTCGGGCGGGATGATGCCCAGGATGTATTTGACCGCTTTGGCCATGAAGTACATGTTACGGCCGTATTCATCATAGGCATCCGCGTCCCGTTGGCTGAATTGGGCGATGCTGCGCATGGACTCCCAATGGTCATTGCCGCGATAGAGGAAACGGCCGTCGGGCAGCGGCGCCAGCGTGCTTTCCAGTGGCAAAATCGTCAGTCCGTGCTGTGGCAGCTTCAGGTCGCGGATAATCTCCGGTCGGAACAGGCTGACCACGTAGGAGAAAACGGTGAACTTGAAGCCGGGGAAAATCTCTTCCGTCACGCTGGCCCCGCCCACCAGATGCCGCCGCTCCAGCACCAGCACCCGTTTGCCGGCCCGTGCCAGGTAACCCGCCGCCACCAACCCATTATGCCCCCCGCCGATGATGATTACGTCGTATTTGTGGTTCATACCTGTACTTTACCTGAGATCAGGAGATTAGGAGATTGGGAGATTCAATCTCTCAATCTCTCAATCTCCTAATCTCTCAATCTCCTCTTTTTCCGCCAGCGCCGCCCAACCCGCCAGGCCACCCGGCAGCCCCAACTGCTCCGCCAGCCCTGCCAATGCCTGCAACACCTGCGCCAGTTTGATCTGGCTGGCGATTTGATACACCGTCACCCAGGCACGCACCGCCTGTTCCTGCTCCCCATTTTGCCAATGCATATGCCCCATATTAAACAAGCTGGCGCAAAAACCGGCGGCGTCGCCGATTTCCTGGCTGATGTGCAGCGATTGTTCCAGGTAGCGCAGGGCGGTGTCGTAGTCGCCGCGCGCATAAGCTGTGGTAGCCATATTGTTGAGGGAGTTGCCCATGCCGGATTTGTCGCCGATTTCCTGTCTGATGTGCAGCGATTGTTCCAGGTAGCGCAGGGCGGTGTCGTAGTCGCCGCGCGCCTTAAAGATTTGGGAGATATTGTTGAGGGTGGCGCCCATGCCGGATTTGTCGCCGATTTCCTGGCTGATGTGCAGCGATTGTTCCAGGTAGCGCAGGGCGGTGTCGTAATTACCCAGATGGTAGTGCTGTTTGCCCGTTTGTCCCAGCGCCTCCGCCCTGATGTGAGGGTCAGGGGAGAGGCAGATAGCGGGCAGCCATTCATCCAGTAATGTTTCGTACAGGCCGGCCCGGTTTAACCGGCCCACAATCCAATCCAGGGCAAAACGGTCGGCCTCGTCAGTCATCCCCGCCCGGCGCTGCGCCGCATGGGCCGCCAATACCTGCGCCAGCGCCGAAAAACGTTCACTCCGCCACAAATACAATTGATACTCAGCCGCTATGCGCAACTGCGCCGGGGTAGGCGCTGGCGCCCCCTGTGCTGGCAACCAATCCATCACCAGCGACGGCAGTTGGTATTCGTTCGTTTGCCACTCATGATTAACCGTTTGCTCCACCAGCGAAACTGCCAGCAGCCGTTGCAGCAGCGCGTCCGGCTGCGGCAAATCCAGCCCCAACTTGATGATCCCTTCCACCGGTACCGGCGTCAGGTAGGCGGGCAGGCGGTGCAGCAGCGCCAGGGCGTCGGCGGGCAGGTGGGCCACAATCTCCGCCAGCGCCATATCCGTTTGCACCTGTGCTTCCGCTGCCGCCAGCCGCGCCAGAAACGCTTCTTCGGCCCGGTCATCCATACCCTGGATAGCGCCGGCAAAAAAGGTCAGGCCACGCCCATTCCCGTGTAGGGTGGTATACACCTGCCGCAGCCGCGCCCGTTCGCCCAGCCAGCGCGGTGGCACATGCTCTTGCGCCATGCGCAAAAAGTCGCCATAGCTGGCGTGGGCCAGCGGCCAATGGTCGCTTTCCGGCCAGCCCGGCAGCCGCCAGCGCGACGTCAGCAGCAAAATCAAGCCCTGCCCGGCCAATGCCTGCGCCGCCGTTATCCAGGCCGCCAATCGTTCATCCGTCAGCGCCTGCGTCTGCCCATCCTGCACCGACTCCAGGTTGTCCAGAAACAGCACCACTTTGCCGCCACTCTGCCGCAAACAAAGACCTAATAAATGGGCGGCCTTCTCCGTTTCGTTTTCCAGTAACGGCTCCATACTGGCATAATCACCCCGATTGGCTTCGTTCAGCAGCCGCAGCACCCCCAGAAAAAAGACGCGCCAGAGATTCTCCGGCCGGGCGGCATAGGCGATCACCTCATACCCCTGCCGCTCTAAATCCTGCGCCAGCCGCCCGGCCAGCGCCGTTTTGCCCTGGCCGCCCGGCCCCGTAATCAAAAGCTGGCGCAATTTACCTGCGCGCAAACGGCTTTTCAATTGGCGCAGTTCGGTGCGCCGCCCCAAGAATCGCGGCGGTAGAGTCACGGTCTCCAACGTCTGGCTGGTCAATCTGGCCGGTGGGGGTTGGGGCGCAAAGTCCCAGGTGAGCAACGGCCGGTCATGTTGTTGTGTCAGCAGCAGCGGCAAACACCACTGCCCCAGACTTTGCTCCGCCAGCCCACTTGCTTCGTCGCCGATACGGGCCAGCACCGCACTCCCTTGCAGCGGTGTGGTAATGGCCTGCCGCCCAACCTGTACGGCCGTCGGGATCGGCTCTTGCCGGGCTACCGCGTCACAAAAGGCACGGGCAAAGAGCGTGCCCGCCCGGTCCAGCACCGACTCGCGCATCCCCACCACATGGGGAATGCCCACACTGCTCAATCGCCAGGCCAGCCCATTGTTCAACGCCTCCGAACTGCCCTTACCCGCTTCACAGGCCGACAACACCACACATTCCACGCCGCTGCCCAGAAAGGCGGCGGCCACTTTGTCTTCGGCCACCGGCTGGCCGTGGCCGAACTCATCTTCAAACAAAAATTCGCCATAGGGCGTCTGGCCGCTGATGGTGGGGTGAATAAACTGGCCGTGGCCACTCATAAAAACCACCTGGGGCTGAAAATCGCGCAGATAGGCTTGCAGGGTGGGTAGACGGCCGTCGTCCGGCATCTCCAACTGCACGATCCCTTGCCCGATCCAGGGCGTCAATGCTTCCAATACCTGGGCCTGCTCCTCTTCCACATCCAGCCGTCCCTTTTCCGCATCCACATTATCCGGCAGGCTGGTAAAAAGCAGCACGCGCAGCGGCCCCGGCCGTAACGATGGCTGGCTGCTGCTGTGCGCCGGAATATAACGGCTGAAGGCAAAACCCGGCGTTTTGCCTAAAAATCCGTGATCGGGATGGTACAACGTCTCCCAGGGCAGCGCGTGTATGGCCGGGTCATCACTCTCCATGAGGATGGGTAAAATCTGGCGGCCTGCCTGCTGCCGGGCGGCAGCAAAAGCGTCGCCCACCCCCAGCGCCGCCCACAACTGCCCGCCCACCTGCTGCAACTGCGCCTCGGTGACTACCTGGCGGCTGGCGTACAGGTGCGCCAACTGGTTACTGAGATGTTTCAGGCCGGGGTTTGTTTGCAGAAAGCTGGCCTCCGGTCGGATGACAAACGGTTCACTGGCCATAGCGACAGGCATCGGTTTACTCCTCTTGTGAGCGCGGTGTGGTGGGCAGCACGGCCGGCAGGTTCAAAATTTCACCCAACGCCTGCTCTCCACTACCTTCCCCTTTGTGGGTGGACATCACCTGACTGCGCCAGGGGGCCAGGTCGGTTTCCGCTTCCGCGCCGCAAAAAGGACATTCCACCAGCAGTTTGGCCTGCCCCACGTCACGCAGCAGGCTATATTCTCGCTGGCACTGGTAGCATTGAAATTTCACGCGCCTGTTCATCTTGTCCATCTTGTTAACGCCTCCTTGTTGGACACAGATTGGCAGGATTTACGGATTTTAGCTGATCCGCCCATCCGGCACATCCGCTGTCAAAACAAAACCATCACCGCGCCCACCGTGCCCGCGCCAAACAAGAGGCAGGCGGCCGCCAGTAACCAATACTTGCGCCGGGCGCTTTGGAAAAAATAATCTTCCAGACTTAAAACCTGGCTTTTCCTGGTCGTGTCGCTTTTGATGATGGTAGGGTCTACCTGCCAGGTACGTGGAAATAAGGCCAGCAGGGTCAGTGCCAGCGCCAGGAACCAGCAGCCAAAGGTGAAGTAGAGCCAGTTATTCACGGCTACCGTGGCATCCTGACCCTGGGTCAATTTCAACACGGTGGCATACAGGCCGGGGATCGCCAGTTCAATGGTAATCAACTGCCGCGCCAGTGCGTCTAGCTGATCGGCCTGGCCGGCGTACTGCTCGTAAAACTTGTCCCGCAGCTTTTTGGTGGCGTCGGATACAGGTCGGGTAATGATCGGTTCTTCGTCCATTTGCTCACTCCAAGATAACAACCCATTATCTGGCGGGTCGGGCATCTTTTCGATTGAACTCGAGGGCTTCGGCCAACGTAATGCGCAATGTTTCCAATAACTCGTCACGAGTGGCTTCCTGGCAGTTGACGCCAGGGACTTCTTCGATCCAACCAATCCACCAATCGTCTTCTTGTTTAATCACGGCCGTATACGTGTTCATCTGATCAATCTCCTTCGCACGTTCTTCGCGCATTCTTCGCGGATCATCACGTCACACAAGCCTGATTGTACCACTCTGCCGGTGCGTGGGGCAGACTGGGCAGATAAATCTGCACCAACAAAAGGCGAAGTCGGCCTTCGCCGACTGTTGTGCGAGCGTACAGCCCACGAAGGTGGGCTTTGCCTTTTGTTGCCGCGATTTCAATCGCCCGGCTTTTGGCGATACGGCCGTGCCCACCACCAACCCCACACAAAGGCCAAAATGCCCACCACCGCCAGCGTTGCCAGCCAGCGGCGGGCGGCGGGGTTGAGCGGGGCCATGTGGTTGCCGTAGGTCTGGCGCAGCCCGGCGCGGTAGACGGGCGTGGTCAAAATCGGCAGCAGGTAGTCGGAGGCCAGGTAGGAGAGGGGAGACAGGGGCGAGACGGGCTGACGGCCGTGCGGCTGTGGCTTGCTGTCTGCTAATGTCACCTCACCCACGGTGAACGTCTCGCCGTCGGTTTGCGCCAGTTCGGTGAGGACACGGCCGTGACCATCCACCACCTTGCACCCCTGCACCATCTGGCAGGAAAGCTGCATCTGCCCGGCCTGGGGCAGGTAACGGGCCAGGTGCGGCGCAATGGGCAGGATGGTTAGCAGTGTGCCCAACCCTTGCGGGATGGGGGTGGTGATAACGCCGCAGCCGACGCTGTTCACCGCCGGTACACCCAACCAGGCCGTTTGTTGGTTAATCATGTCACCAAAGACGCGACGGCCGTCGCCCTTTGTCAGCGCCATCACCGGCCCCATCTCGTCTACGGACACCCGGTCGCCGTTGGGAAAAAGATAAGTGGGATTGGATACGTCTGGCGGGCAACTACTGATGAGCATCATGTCCACCTGTCCGGCGTACTGCCGCCACAGGTCGCGGTGGGCGGCGTCCCAACAGACGAGCAGGCCAAAGTCGCCCAAATCGGTCTGGGCAATGACGGTGCGGCTGGCGTCGCGGAAGTACCCGCGTTCCCAGCCCCAGGGGTAATTTTTGTCATAGCGCCAGATACGGCCGTCGGGCGCCACCAGCAGCAGGGCGTTATATACCTCGTTGCCGTCCAGCAGAAGCAAGGAACCGGCCAGGTGGATGTGGTGTTGGTGGGCGATGGTTTGCATCCAGGAAGCGGTACGGCCGTTGATCCGTTCCGCCAGTTCAAAATTGGCCGGGTTATATTGGTAGCCGCTGTTAAACAGTTCCGGCAGCACCACCAACTGCGCCCCCGCCTGGGCTGCCTGCGCTACCAGTTTTTCGGCCCGCGCCAGTCGTTCCCCCACCGGGGCCGGATTGGCGTCCATTTGTATCGTGGCAACTTTTAGCGTTCGGGTCATGGCATTTTCCTCCGGCGGCAACTGTATCCGAACCGGGTACAGGTGGCAAGATGAAGGGGTGAGAGGGTGAGGGGGTGAGGGGGTGTCAATTTCTGAATGGTTCATCATTTGTCTTGTTATCGGTATAATCAATCACGGCCGTAAGGAGTAATGAGACAGCGTAGACTTTATCACTAGCTGCACCCTACGTTAAACGAAGACAGGACGCTTGTTTACCCATTTTATCCGCGTCATCCGCGAGAATCTGCGTCCTATTACAAGGAGAATCCAGTGAATCCTACCAAAATTGCCATTATCGGCGCGGGCAGCGCCAGTTTTGGGCCGACGACGTTAGCCACCCTCATCCGCGAGCCAAAGCTGCGCGGCAGCGAGTTGGCGCTGGTTGACCTGGATGAGGCCGCGCTGTCAACGGTTGTGCGTGTCGCCGAAAGAATGAATGAAGCGTGGGGCGCGGACATGAGCATCCGCGCCAGCACCAACCGGCGCGAGGTATTGGCCGGGATGAACTTTGTCATCGTCTCTATCGAAGTGCCGCCGCGTGAAGAGTTGTGGCGGATGGATTGGGAAATCCCGCTGAAACATGGCCTGCGCCAGCCGTATGGCGAAAATGGCGGGCCGGGTGGCCTGATGCACGCCTGCCGCCAGATTCCGCCGTTCATGGAGATTGTGCGGGATATGGAATTGCTCTGCCCGGACGGCTGGCTGATCAATTTCAGTAATCCGCTGCCGCGCATCACCCGCGCCGTGAGCAAATTCAGCCGCATCCAAACGGTGGGTAAGTGCCATCAGATTAACGTGGGCTATGGGCTAACGGCCGTGCTCCTGCGCCACCACTACAACATCCCCATACCGCCGGGCATTAACCTGCACTCCGACCCCGGTAATGTGGGCACGATACACCAGATGGCGGGGTACGGCCGTGCCCATTTCCATATCAAATCCGCCGGGCTGAACCACTTCATCTGGCTGATGGATATTCGGGATAAGGAAACGGGTGAGGATTTATACCCCGCGCTGCGGGCGGCATTGGCCGATGCGCCGCCCACGCTGGAGCCATTTTCGCTGGAACTGTTCCGTATTTTTGGTCTGTGCCCCATTCCCGGTGACACCCATCTGGTGGAATACCTGCCCTGGCTGCATGACCCATTGGCAAAACCGTGGGAAACGTATCAGGTGCCGCTCTATGACTGGGGCGGCAACGAGGCGGCGCGGGAGTTCCTGCACCACATGATGCGGCAAATGGCCGACGGCGTGATGCCGGTGGAAGGGATGCGCGAGGCGCACAGCGAAGGGGCGGTGGAGTTGATTACCGCCATCGCCGGCGACGAGAATGCCTATGACGAAGCAGTCAACATCCCCAATCGAGGGGCGATTACCAACTTACCCCTGGAAACGATTGTGGAGATTCCGGCGCTGGTGAGCGGCCTGGGGGTGCAGGGCGTGCATATGGGCGAAATGCCGGAAGCGGTGGCGGAACTGCTGCGGCGGGAGGCGGCGCTGGTAGAGATGGTGGTGGACACGGCCGTGACCGGCGACCGCCACCTGGCCCTGCAAACACTCTTGCTCGACCCGATGATCAACGACATCGGCCGCGCCCGCGCCATTCTGGATGATTACCTGACGCAGTTTGCCCATGTGCTGCCGCAGTTTTAAGAATGAGATTGGGAGACTGGGAGATTAGGAGATTGTGTAATCTCTCAATTCCCAATCTCCCAAACTCCTTGTGTTATAATCCCCCCATGCCCAACGAAGAGAAAAAACTCGACAAAGAGCTATACCGCTATATGCGGGAAAAGTACCGGGAATGGAACCTGGCCGAGCAGCGCGACCGTTACCTGACGGCGCATGAACGCACACCTGAACAAAGCTGGCAGGAATTCCTATCTCTCTGGGAATTTGCCCGTCGGCAGAATTACACACAAAGTCTTTACCAGCAGACAGATAAACACGCAGCGTTGGTCCGTTATTATGAGCGGGTGCAAAAGTTGGAAGACTGGAGAAGCACGGGTGGAAGAAAATCTTAAAGCTGTTTTGCGCACGGCCGTTACCTTTTTAGAGGAGAAAGGTTTTCGTTATGCGCTTATTGGTGGCCTGGCGCTGGCGGAATGGGGGTTTGCCCGTTATACCCATGATGTAGACATTAAGGTGCTTGTGCCAGATATGGAGTACGGTACTGTACGTGAAGCGATTCGCAAGACGTTTCCTGATCGAGCCAGGGTGCATGTGCCGGAAAACCCCTTTATCGTCGCTGTGGAAATTGAAAAGGTGATTGTGGATTTTTTGCTGGCGTTACCTGGTTATGAAGAATTGATTATTGAACGGGCAGTACAGCGAGATTTAGGGGGTTGGTCGGCATGGATTTGCTCGGCCGAAGACCTGATTATCCAAAAAGTGGTAGCCGGGCGGGGCAAAGATTGGCCGGATGTGGAGGCGCTGTTGATTGAGCAGCACGGCCGTCTTGATGAACAATACATCGAAAACTGGCTGTCTCAATTTGCCGAGGCGTTGGAAGAACCGCAGCTTCTCACGCAATACCAGCCGTTGGCAGCAAAAGTCAGAAAATTAGGCGAATAAGGTAAGCGCGATGAGTCGAATCAAGGTTACTCCCCGCCACTCTTCTGCATCGTTGCGGCGAGGTGGGCCAGGCTACGGCCGTCAATCAATGTCATCGGTTTGCCCTGCGTCCAGGCGCGGGCGGCTTCGGAAATGTCGGCGGTGGTCACCAGGAAGGCGTGGGCCACCCGTTCGTGCATCAACGTGCCATACAGTTCGCGCACGACGTCTGGCCCGACACTTTTGCGGTAGCGTTTGCACTGCACAATCGCTTCCTTGCCGTTCGGTTGGGTCAGCCGCAAATCTACGCCGTTGTCCCCCCGACGGCCGTGCAACTTCACCTGGTATCCCCGTTGCCGGAATAGTTCGGCCACGTACTGCTCAAATTCATACGGTTGCAGGGCATAGAGTTGTTCCAGGTTCAGGGGGGTGACGGCCGTGACGGGCTGCTGTTGTCCCGGCCACCACAACAGCCCCCACATCAATACCAGCGTGATAAACCCGGCGATTTCCGCCAGCCGCAGCAGCTCTAACAGCGGTGGTGGTAATTGTGCCAGCCAGGGCGGCTGGCTGATGACGCGCACAAAGAGCCAGAGCAGGTAGACGGCCGTGAGGATGAGGATGAGGGTACGGCCGTGACCTACCCCGCGCCCCGTTTCCACAGGCCGCAGCCGGAATCCATTCTGGAAAACACGTACTTCGTACCGGGCCAACATAACAAGGCAACAGGGGGCGCAACCGCGCCCCCTGATTCTTTAGCGTCCAAACAGCTTGCGAATCTCCGGGCGGGTCAGGTAATAGATGATGATGGCGCTGAGGACTAGGCTGATAAGGCCGAGGTATTGGTCTGCCAGAAAATAGGACAGAAATTCGCGGGCGATGTGGATAATCTGGAAAAACAGCGTCAGCATCCAGGCCCAGCCCTTCAGCCCCCAAATGCCAAATGCCAGCACAAAATTGATGATGCCAGCCACCAACGCCAGGCCAGCCAGCAAATCGTTGCCGCCATAGAAACTGCCATACATGTAGTCAAAAAAGGCCACCGACAGCAAATAAGCCCCCAAAAAGAGCTGTAAAAACGAAATCAGATAGACACCTACGGGACGATCCATTTTTCCTCCTATTTCTTCGGTTTGGTATGGAAACAAAATATGCGAGAAATTGTAACACACCCTGTACCAGAGGCTAAAAGCAATTACGACCGGTTTAGCCAAAACCGTTGCCCGACCTGAACCAGCGCATGGAAGCGGGTAAAAAGGGTTAAACGGTTGCATAAGCAAGCCCAAATACAGCAAATCAGGAGATTGGTTGGTGACTGAACGGTCTCCAATCCCCTGATTGATCATTGACAAACAGGATTTTACGTTACAATTTGTGGCAAGCGCTCGTGAGAACGCAGTCAGCCGTAGTACTCAACAGCACCAACTTCCTATAGCCCTTCACGATAAACGGTAAATCAACGATAAGAGAGTAGTATCGCTTTTAAGGATTGCTCGTTACTGCCTATTTTTACAAGATTACAGGGATTTACATGGGCGGTTGCTCGCCGCCCTCAATAAAAGTAGTTGCTGGAGGCTGGTATCAGCCACCAGCTACCGGCAACCATTTACCCAGGAGGAATTGATCATGTTAAGTGTACAAGAAGTGAACGTGTGGCAAAAGCGCTGGCAAAGTCTGGATGATCATCTGGCCCGATTGTCTGCCAGTTACGACGGCCGTGATGTGTCCCGTATGCGGACGCTTCATGCTCTGATTGGCTGTTTGCGGGCATTTGGCGCAAAGCATTTTGACTTTTTTGTCACCGGTTTTGCCGAAGGTGCGCCTAAACTTCAGGAATCTCTCAAGTTTCCCCCCCAGTTTGCCCTGGCAGCGATATTGGATCAGATTGCGTATGACACGGCCGTGATCGAACAAATAGCCAATCAGCGCATTCAGGCCGAAAGCCGGACGGGGGACACAAACCGGGCAATGTTGACAGCGTTACGCCGCGCCGACTATCTGGCACATCAGGCGCTCAAACAATTCCAGCCCCAAAGTAATGGCAATATCTTGCGCGAAAAAACCACCGTGCTCACCTACTTTCAGAAGTCTGCTTCCGTGCGCGTGATCCCCTATGCGCCGGTTGTTCTGGTAGCCGTTCCCTACAGTTGTTTGCGTAACCAGCGCGACCTGCTGGCAATTCCCCATGAGATTGGGCACTATGTTTACTGGCATGGCAGTTTTGTGAAGGATAACAAGCCCGTCTTTCCCTCTGCTGTTTTGCCAGAGGTGATGCCCGATTGGTGCCGTGCCTGGTTTGAGGAAATTTTTGCGGATGTGCTGGGCGTTCTGGTCGCCGGCCCGGTCATGGCGCTGGATTTTCAGGATTTGCAGCTTAACTTTAATATCGAGGATTTTGTTAAAGATGATGGGGATCATCCGGCGGCAATTTTACGGCCGTATATCTACCTGAAAGCCCTTGAACAAAAAGAGGTATACCCTGACTGGACGGCCCGTCTGCGTGAAAACTGGCAGCACTATCTGGCAAAACGAGATGCAGGCGTTTCACAGCACTTTAATGACAGCCACACATCCGGCGAAGTGAAGGTAGAGACTTTTGCCGAAAGCCGCAAATTCGCTTTGCGACCTCAACACAGCCGCACGGCCAAAGCCCTTCAGGAAGGCGCACCGCCAGACGACTTCGTCAAAGTGAGTGAGGCGATTACAACTAGCAGTGGTTTGTTGCCGCCAGACCCCTATCTGAAGCGGCCCATAGACATTGCCATCCTGAATGTATTGGCTCTGTTGCCAAAGGTCGAGGCAAAATCCTGGCCCGATTCACTACCGGCCTCTGGTGATATTAACCAGCTATACACCGCCTTCGACTCCTTCGTGCAAGGCATCTCCCAGAACGAAGTTGCCGTTCCTGACCTCATGCTGGATGGCGACACTTTGTATGTGGGTGATACTGATCTCAAACGCACCCCAGGCGAGACCCTTTTCCGCGACAAAATTGAGGAGTTGATGGGGCGGGGCAATCTTGGCCCTGACGATTGGTTGACGGTCTTACATGCGGCAGGATGGACAACTGAAGGGCCACAATGTGAAACAACCGGCGGTGTGTGTGTGGGCTGAGACAACCAACTTAAAAACACCCCGCCAATCTCATCCCAGCAACGGCCGTAAGCGATCCATCAAAACCGTATGCTCTATCTCTTGGGCAATTTGATATGAGGTTGACCAGGCCATTTTGGCCTGGTCAACCTTATTTAACAGGCGGTGAAAGTGGCCGATGTTCCACCAATTGATCGCTTCCATCGTTTTGGTCGCCAACTCTTGTAACATAGGACTAACCGCATAAGCAGTTTGTAGAGCGGTAGCATAATCCTGCTCGTGAAAATAAATTTCACTCAGATGCATTAACACCGACGCCTGGGTGCGGCGGTCTCCCATGCGCTCTAACAATTGCAAACTTTGTTGGGCCTGCTCTCTGGCGAAGGAAGTGTGTCCCAGCTTAAGCTGCACACGGGAGAGGCCATACATCGCTACCGCCTTTTCACCGGTGTCCTGCAATTCTTCGGCCAACGCAATAGCCTGCAAACCATATTCTTCTGCTGCCGCCAATTCGGCAGGCACATCCTGTCGCATTTCCACCAGGCAGTTCACCACAACCCCTAATGTACGCAGTTGCCCCAACCGAAAATCCAGGCGTTCATACAAAGCCAGTGCCTCCTGTGCCATGACCGATGCCTGTACATAGTTATTCTGGCGGTAAGCGATCCTGGCTCTGCTTTCTGTGATGGTGGCAATACCCAATGAATCGCCTGATTTCTTGCGAATTTCCAGGCAAGATTGCAGCAGATTTTCCGCTTCTTGCAATTGCCCCCGATCCATTGCGATGCGGGCCAGGTCGGCGTAGACGTTTGCAATCCCCTCTTCGTCGTTCGTTGCTCTGAAAAAGGCCAATGTATCGGCCAGGTGGCTTGCTGCCTGGTCAAAATCACTCTGCTCAATGCAGGCCCGGCCCCAGGCGAGTTTCAAGGTGGCCCACCGATCTTGTTTCCCCAGTTGGTGGGCAGCAATACAGGCATTTTGATAACCTTCGCGGGCCTGAGTGTAACGGCCGCGCGCAAACCAGGCGCCATACAGCGTGTCGGCAAAATCAATCACCGTTTGCCACTGTTCATAGTCGTAGGCGGCTTGCATGGCGGCCATCAGGTTTTCCCATTCGGGGCGGAGGGTGTCGTAGTCGTGCTGGTGCTGTTGGGCGAAGGTGAGGTAGGTGTCTGCCACACGGCCGTACCACACCCCCTCCTCTCCCGATTCCCCCAACTTCTCCCGCGCAAAGTCCGCTAACAACGGATGCTGCCGGTAGCGCGTCGTGCCGTCTTCCTGTGCCAGTGACAGGGCCACCAGCGCAAAAATCCGGTCTTCCGTCTCATACCGGTCATGTCCGGCAATACCGGCCATCAGATCGGCGGCAAAGGAACGGCCGTGAAACAACCCCATCAAGGCAAACATCTGCCGCTCCTGAGCATCCAGCGTGTCATGGCTGATAGCAAACGAGGCCCGCACCGCCCGGTCGCTAATTTTCAGTTCCGAGAGGCGTTGTTTTTCATCACGCAGACGGGGCACAATGTCTGCCAGTTGGCGGCGCGGCCGTGAACGTAACCGCTGCCCAATAATTTCTACTGCCAGCGGCAGGTTTTGCAGCAGGTCACATATTTGCGTGGCCGCTGCTGGTTCCGCATTCACCCGTTCTTCGCCGAGGATGAATGTGAGCAGGCGACGGCCGTCCACTGCCGACAATTCCGCCAGCCGCCACACCTGCGCATCCAGCCCATGCGCCAAATCCTGGTCGCGGGTGGTGATCAAAACGCGGCAGAGAGGGCCATTGGGCAGCAACGGCCGTATGCGCGACACGCTGACCACATCATCCAGCACCAGCAGCACCCGTTTGTCTGCCAGCACGCCGCGAAAGGCGTTGGCCCGGCTTTCCAAATCCGTCAAACGGGAAAAGTCATAGCCGTATGCCTGCGCCCAACTTTCCAGCACGGCCGTTGGTTCACTCACCGCCGCCGTCGCCCACAGCACCCCATCCACAAAATACTCTTGCAGCGCATGGGCAATCTCCCCGGCCAGCGATGACTTGCCCACGCCACCCATGCCCACCAACGCCTGCATATGCGCCGACCCCTCTGCTTGCAGCGCGGCCACAATCTGTTCGTGCAAGGTTTCACGGCCGACAAAGTGGGGCAGCAGCGGCGGCGCTTGAAAGGGCGGCGACCACGTTTGGGGTGGGGCTGTAGGCAAAATGGCGGCTTCTACGGCCGTGATCTCGCCGCGCCAGATTTTTTGGTAGAGTGCTGTTGTATCCGGTTCCGGTTCCAACCCGTCCGCAGCCAGCAGCCCCTCATACCGTTCATAATGGCTGCACGCCTCATTCACCTGCCGCGTCAGCGCCAACAGCAGCATCAACTCCCGATTAGCCTCCTCAAAATAAGGATTCAGATCAAGCAGCCGGGTAATGGCGGCGATGGCCGGGATATACTGCCCCTGTGTTTTGTAATGGACGGTGAGCAGGTAAAGGGCGGTGGTCATTTGCGTTTCCAGGGCACGTCGTTTTTGTTCCGCCCATTCTTCAAACCCTTCAGCTTCTTTGAGCCGCAGCCCGGTCAGGAATTGTCCTTGATACAGGTTAACCGCTCGCTGTAACTGCGCTGGCGTCGGCTCAGAACTCCGCAAGCAATCCTGAAACTCATCTACGTCCAGCCAGTAGTCACTTTCCGTTTTGAAGGCAATAGAAAATTTGGGGCTTTCCACAAAGTCGCTTAACTCTCGATTGAGCGCCAGCAAAGCCCCTGGCCCTCGTAAATTCGCCAGCTTCTTCTCCGGCGACATGGTCTCCTCGGAGAAAAGCATTTCCCCCAATCGTTCCCGTGTTTGTTGTTGTCTGGTGACTACCAGGAAGAAAAGCAATGCCTGTGCCTTAGCGGGCAAGCCGGTGAGCAGTTGACCATTTAACTTAATTTTGGGAGAACCTAACAAGGAAATTTCGAGGCGGGCCATTGTATTTTAACGGTAAATCAGCGTTCGCCAGTTACAGTAAGGAAAAGTGGAAATATGGCCTGCGAACGGTAATTCGGATGACGAGCTGCGGATTACGAGCTAAGAATGACAGATCAGTTTCCCTATTATATCAACTTACACTGGAGGTGAAGCTATGACTTTTAATAATCCCCCCTATTACCGTACATTCATTTTGCGTCTTTGGGAAGAGCGCAACCCAGACCCCCAAAAAGCCAATAGTTGGCGCTTTACATTGGTAGACCCAGACACCAACACCAGCCACGCCTTTCAAAGCCTGGAGGGGTTAGTGCAGTTTTTGCAGAAGCAGATTGCGCCGTGAATGGGGCTGCGTGAATTGGCCTCACGGGTTACGCATCATGGGCTGACGGCAAGGAGGTGCAGCGCCAGCAGTGCATATTCCAACCGCACCGCGCCGTCGGCTTCCAGATGAGCGGTGCATTCCCGCAAGATCATCTGCTGGAAGGGGGGCAACATGGTGAAGTCACCGGTTTGTAAGAACCGGCAGAGGTGGGTGAGGCCAGCGGTCAGGTCGCCGGTACTGCAAGCGGCGGCGCTTTGGGTGAGGTGGGCGAGAGTGGGGGACATGGCCGTATCCCCCACTTTTCGCCATTTCTTTTCCAGCCCGGTGATAGCCTGAGCCAGCACCGTGCCCTGGTCGTGGCGCGACTGGCGCAAAAGCTGGATGAAGGTGTGTTCCTCGCCGGTCAGCCGCGCCAGGGCCAGCGCCAGTTCCAGCCGCGCCGGTTCTTCCGGCTCGTCAGCTAATAAGGCCAGCATGGCTTCAGTGGCTTCGATGGCCTGTAGCTGCCCCAACGCAGAGACATAAGCAATGCGCAGGCCATGATCCGTTTCCACAGACAGGCGGGCTTGCAGGGTGGGGATGGCGCTCTGGTCGCCCAGTGTGCCCAGCGAGCGGGCGCTGTGGGCGCGGATGGAGCGGTAGTCGGAGTCCAGGGCAGTGTGTAAGGGTTCGGCGGCGCGGTTGTCGTGGCTGCGCCCCAATGACCAGGCGGCCATCACCCCCAGCGCCGGGTCGTTGCCATGCAACACCTGGTTGAGGGCCTGGAGTAACTGCTCGTCCGGGCGGGTGTGGCCGATGGCCACGATGGCTTCAAAACGCACATTGAAGCGAGGGTCGGCTAACGCTTCGAGCAGTTCTTCAATAGTGAGCAGACTGCGCGAGCGTCCCAGCCGTTCGGTGAGGCGCACGGCCGTTTGCTCATCTTTAGCCATGTGGTAACGGATCATAGATTCTACAGCCAGGAAGGGATTGCCACGAAACAGCAGACCGGCAAAACGGCCGATTCCCACGTTGCTGTCCGTATGCACCCGCCGCAAAAAAAAGAGGCTGCCCAACGGCAGCGTAATGCCCAATAAAAACAGCGGCGTGTACGGATTGATCTGGACGATACCTAAATCTAGCGCCAGGTCGCCAGACAAGTCCAAAATCCAACCGCCGAGCAACTGGCTCAGGCCGCCAATCACGCCAATCCAGGCGTAGTACAGCGCCATGTAATCGCTCTTCTTGTCCGGCGGCACCACGCTTACAAATAAGAGCCGCGCCGAGCCAATGGCCCAGCCCATGTTGGCCACCCCTTGCAAAAAGGCAATGCTGAGGGCCACATAGAGGCTATAGGGGCTGCCCTTGGGCATAAACAGCCAGCAGATGGGCAGCAGGATGCGCAGCAGCACGCCGGAGAGCATCACCGGTGCGCTGCCATACCGGTCGGCGGCCCAGCCCCAGGCGAAGACGGAGAGCAGGCTGCCGACGAGGACGCCATTTTGCAGCAGTACCACCTGGCTTTGGGGCAGGCGCACTTCTTCGACCATGAAGAGGGGCAGGAAGGAGATCATGGGGGCGGTGGCCAGCGTCATCAGGGCGATGCCCAGGAGGTAATAGCGGAAGTTGTGGTCGTTTACGGCCGTCCACAGTTCGCGCTGGTTTTTTTGTTTGGGTGTGGCCACGGGTGCGCCGCCGGGAATGTGCGAGTACGCCCATACGCCTACCAGGCCAAAGGCCACACCCAGGGCAATCAGCAGCATGAAACCGGTCAGGCCGCTGTTGTGGGCGATGACATAGCCGGCGGCGGCGACGGCCATGAAACCGACGATGGTGGTAAACACATTGTCTACTGCCGAGTATTTGCCGCGCACCTGGTTGGGCACGTACTCTTGCGTCCAGGGATATTTGCCTGTCTCGGCGGTGGCGCGGCAGAGGGCAAAGGCGGCGGTGCAAAAGGCCACAAAGAGGATGGCAGCGTTTTCTCCGGCACGGCCGTAGACCCAGGGTGTGAGCAGCAGCAGCGCGGCAAAAAATTTGCGGATGCCCCAAAAGGTGATAAAGGTACGTTTGTAACCGAAGCGGGCCACGCGGGGGGCAATAAAGGGGGCAATCAGACCGGCAAAGGGAAATAGCGATAGGACAATGCCAATTTGCCCTTTGCTGAGGGCCAACGCATCCAGAAACAGGATAAAGACGGAGCCAAAAAAGGTAAATTCCACAAAAACGGCATTAGCCGAATCCCCGGCAATACTCCAGCGCAGGCCGCGCATTTTTTCAATGGTAGTGGGTTCTGTTCTCGTCAAGGTCGTTGTTGCCATGTTTACGGTAATAGGTAATCGGTGAACGGTAATCGGACTTCGGACTTCGGATTAGGGCGAAGTTTAGCCACCATTTGGCTGATGGTGCAAGCGGCTTTACAATGCGGCCGTATGGCTTCGTTATCAGGCAAACCGAAAGATGTGGGGCGAGTGGCGCGGGATTGGTTGATTCGCTCGCCGCTGCCCCGGTATGTGCCGTTTTTGGACTATAGCTATGCCTGGGAACGGCCGTCGGCCATTCTGCTGCCCGCCCAAAAATTGCTCTATGTGCCGGTGCCCAAGGTGGCAAACCGCTCGATTAAGGCGGCGCTGGCGACGGCCGCCGGGCTGCCTTTTACCGAGGAGAAAGAACCGGATTTTCAAACTGTGCCGCTGACGGCCGTGCCTCACCTGACCGATTATTTTCGCTTCACCTTTGTCCGCCACCCGTTGGACAGGCTGGTTTCCTGTTACGCACAGAAGGTTGTGCTGTATGCCCGCCAGTTGCAGATGCCGCTGCTGTTTTGGCGCTACGGCCGTCGCTTTTGGCCGGAGATGAGTTTTGCGGAGTTTGTCACGGCCGTGGCTGGCATCCCAGACGGCCGTGCCGACCGCCATTTTCGTTCACAGCACACGTTTGTGTACCAGGGGGGAAAGCCCATTGTGGATTTTGTGGGTCGGTTTGAGCAGTTGGCGTCGGATTGGGCGCAGGTGCAGACGCAGACGGGATTGGGGCCGCTGCCCCATTTCAACCCCTCGCCGCACAAGCCATTTGCGGAGATGTATACACCGGCGCTGGCGCAGTTGGCGGCCACCCGCTACCGGCAGGATATGGCGCTGTTTGGTTATGAGGTTTCCTGGTGAGGGATCACGGCCGTAACCATTCCACGTGTCATTCCGAGGAGTCTTCGAGGAGGAATCCCTCCCACTGGTGCAAGAGCGGGATTCCTCGGAAGACCTCGGAATGACATTTTTTCAGAATTTGGTTAGGGTCATTCGTTTTTCGCCATGACTACAGCGGATTAAGAAATGAACGGATTCCTCTCTGGAAATTTATCCGCTTTTTTCTCCATCCGTTGTAGTCTTAAGGGGGGACGGAAACCCAACGATTGATTGGCGAAGCCCACGCCATTGCCGCCCGCCGGTGGCAGCGCAAAACAACAAGCTGACAGTTTCCCTTTACACAAAAAACGGTGGGCTGGTGAGGATATATTGTTCCAACATCTTTGGGGGTTGGCTGCTCATAAAAAGGGCGATGAAACTTTCAATCTGGTAGCCGCGAGACAAGAAGTAGTTCACGGCCGTACCATTACACATAGGCGTCTCAAAACCGATGTGCTCACGGCCGTTAACCGCCGCCGTGTGTTCCGCATGAGCCAGCACCGCCGGGAAATCGGCTGCAGCCAACAGGGCAAATGGGCCGTAGGGTGGCCCCATATACCCATAACCAATCACTTCACCATTGCGCCAGTATAATACCCCCTGGCGATCAGTGACCAGCCATTCATGGTCGGTGGTGCGGCTGTGGCCGAGTACGGCCGTGTCAATCGCGGCCAACGTTTCCCATAGTTCCGGGGACGGGATCATCGGTTCACTCTGCAAATCACCGTCCAGCGGCAGCGCCTCCGGTTTGCGCCAGAAGTAATAAACGGGAAAACGGGGTAAAACGCCCGTCTTCAGATAACGCGCCTGCGCCCGCACATCGGTGGTGGCGATGATGATGCGCTGCTGGTATTGCTCATGCGGAAATACCCGCACCAGCAGTTCCCGCCCCACGCCGCCGGACTGCACCCCTGGCCGGGCGAAAAACTCCGTCAGTTCCAGGACGCCATCGCGGTCAATAGCGCGGGCAAAGGCCACAACAGCGCCGCTTTGTTCCGCCACCCAGAAGTGGGCGGCGGTGCGGGCCAGGTGTTCGTATAACGGCCGTCGCTTTTCCCACATCTGCGCCAATTTATCCGGGTCGGCCCAACTGGTTGGCTCGTGATCCCCCTGCCGCCGAATCAAATCTGCCAGCGCCTCTTCAAAAACACAAAACACCGCATAAGAGTCATCCAGCGTACCTGGCCGAAAAGTTATTTGCTCTGTCATCTATGCACCTGTCTCTTTATTACTCCACCGAAAGGCATAATCGCATTTTAGCTGGCAGTTCAAACCGCGCCAAGAATTGCAAAGTCGGCCTTCGCCAACTAAAAGTGGGTGCCACCTGAACCAGGTGAAGGGGGCTTTGTTGTTTGTAGCCGCGATTTCAATTGCCGGGAATTGAGTATCAGTAGATCGAAATGGGAGGAGTGGGCATCCTCAGATGCCCACCGGTTCGCATTAGATGATACCCACTCCGCTTCGATCTACTAAGTAAGCGTCTAAAAACAACTTCCCATCTGAGATTAGGAGACTAAGAGATTAAGAGATTGCCAATCTCCTAACCTCTTAATCTCTTAATCTCTGTCGGGGAGAAGTAATAAATGGATGCTTACTAAGTATGCAGTCGCCCTGACACGGCCGTACCCCACTTTTTGTCTCTTGCTACATCTGGATATAATCAATCCCCGGAACACAACCGCCGCAGTTCTCAAACCTGGTTGGACAAGAAGGAAGCGAGGAATAATGACAACAGGTACCGGAGTAGATAACAAAAAAAACAACAGGCTGGCGATCCTGTTGGCGATGGCCATGTTTGTCTTGGTGGTGGACACGTCCATTATGAACGTCTCCATTTCCGCCATCGTCAACGACCTGGGCACAACCGTCAGCAACATTCAGGCGGCCATTGCCCTGGAAGCGCTGGTCTCGGCGGCGTTCATTCTCATTGGCAGCAAGATGGGGGATTTATACGGCCGTAAACGCGCCTACATCATTGGCCTGTGTGCGTATGCCCTCGGTGCGCTCACCATGGCCTTCACCCAAAGCATCACCTGGGTCATCATTTTTTGGGCCATTATTGGTGGATTAGGCGCTTCGTTATTGCTGCCCGCCATGCAATCCCTGGTACACGGCAACTTTGAAGGCGCCGCCCAAAAGAAAGCCTACGCGCTGGTCGGCGCGGCGGCGGCTATTGCGGCGGCCGTTGGCCCACTGTTGGGTGGCTTCATTACCACCTATCTCTCCTGGCGCGTTGGCTTCTTCATGGAAGTGGTCATCATCGCCATCGTCCTGATCAACATCAAACTCATCAAGGATGTGCCCTACACCGGCCCTCGTGAGGTAGATGTGGTGGGAGCCATTCTTTCCGTCTTTGGCATGGGTGGTATTGTCCTCAGCATCCTGGTCTGGCAAGAAGGCGGCGAAGCGGTGGGCCTGCTGATGGTTATTGGTGTGGTTGCCATGTTCATCTTTGCCCAATGGCTGGTGCGGCGCAAAAAACAGGAAAAACCGGCGCTGATCGATCCCGATTTATTCCGTTCGATATACTTTCGCCTGGGCATTACCGGGCAAACGATGCAAAACATCGCCCTCGGCGGCATGATGATTGCCCTCCCTATCTATTTCCAAATGGTGTTTGAATACAATGCCATGCAAACGGGTCTGGCCATCGCCCCTCTCTCCCTCAGCATGTTTCTTGTCGCCCTCCTGGCCGGGCGTGGTGCCGGTAAACGGCGTGGCAGCGTCGTTATCCGTGCCGGCTTTGCTGCATTGGCGCTGGGCGTTTTCCTCTTGATTCCCCTGATTCCCCGCGCCGATTCGGGTCTGATTTTTGCCATTCCCCTGATCATCACCGGCGCCGGGTTAGGTCTGTTGGTGTCGCAGTTGAACAACTACACCCTCTCACCCATTTCCGAAGAGCGGGTTAGTGAAGCCGCGGGCGTCAATTCGGCCGGGGGATCGTTTGGGCTTTCGTTTGGGCTGGCGTTTGCCGGGGCCATCATGCTGGCTGCCCTGTCTCTCTCCTTTACCAACATGGCCGAATCCAGCACGGTGCTGTCGCCGGACGAGCAGCAGCAGGTGGCCGTCGCGCTGGAAGAAGACGCGCAGGTTATGAGCAACACGCAGCTGGTGACCCAATTAGCGGGGCACCCGACCGACGTGCAAGCGGAGATTATTCGTATCAACACCGAAGCGCGGCATCTGGCCTTGCAGGTGGCCTTATTGGTGCCGCTGCTGGCGGCCCTCTTAGGTCTGGTTGATTCCATCCGCATGGTCAGGCTGCCTGAACCCGAACCGTCCAACTCGGCAGAAGGCATGATCCTGGGTGGATAAGCCCCATGCTCACCACCGCAGAGGCAAGTTCATATTTCCTAATTCCTAATTCCTAAGTAACCACCTAATAATAAGTTCTAGCCAGAAGTTCAACTTCTTCAGAGAAGTTGAACTTCTAAAGTGGGAGGTTGTTTTTAGACGCTCACTAATTTCCCCCATGGCCTCTCGACTCGCTAACCGTCTGACCCAGGCGCGCCGCCAGCGTTTTGTCGGCCGCCGTGCCGAACTGGAACTGTTCCGCGCCGCCCTGGGCCGGGATGTGCCCGATTTTGCCGTGCTGCACCTGGTTGGCCCTGGCGGCATGGGCAAAACGACGCTGCTGCGGGAGTATGCCCAAATAGCTGAGGAAGCCGGGCGCGGTCTGGACACCCCGGCCATTTACCAGGTGATCAAAGACGCCGAGCCTCTGACCGAACCGGCGACGCACAAAATCCCGTCTAATCTGCGCCGCCGTTATGACCGGCTGGCGCGCTTTCCACAGGGATACCTGGTTATGGGCGATGCGCTGGCCAGCTTTAACCCCGTGTATGGGCAGGGGATGTCGGTGGCGGCGCTGGAATCGGCGGCGTTGGACGACTGCCTGGCACAGGGAGACGACCGGCTGGCGGAGCGCTTCTTTAAGCAGGCGGGCAAGATTATTGACATTCCCTGGAGTACGGCCGTTGGCAATGACCTGCGCTTCCCCGAAGTGGCAGGGCCGCGCAACGGCATGGTGCGCTTCATCAACTGGTATATCAGCAAACTGCACCACGCCGCCCAACATGACCCTGTTGTTTCGGTGGCTTTTCTGAAGGTGGTCAATCTGGTTGAGTCACCACCGAGTGTGATAAAGCCGGGCATTATGTGGCGGGTGCTGCGCGGCAATTTGTGGGCAAAGGCGGGTAATGAGGTAGCAGGTCGGGAAACGGCCGTTGCGCCTGAGCTTGTTTAGCAAGTACACATATCACGTGATGCGTGAGCTGCCTCTGGTCACGCATCACGTGTCACGCATCACGCATCAATATTCAGCGACTTACACATGAAAAATCGCTGGTGCCCTTCCGGGAATGCTTCCAGGACGCCAAATATCTCATAGCCGCAATGCTTATAAAAATCTGGCGCCTGAAAACTGAAAGTATCCAGGTAGGCGCTGTGGCAGCCGCGCTGCCGCCCCTCAGCTTCGGCGGCGGTCATCAACTGCCGGCCATACCCCTGTCCCCGCAAACCAGCCTCTATCCACAGCGAGCTAATGTGCAGCCAGCCCCGCCCCGCTCTGGCCAGGACGCCGCCATGAATGGCGCCATCCACGCCGCGCAGAAACACGGCAAAGGCGGAATCCTTGCCGCCGGGCACGTGGGCTTCGTTATACCGGCGCAGCCCATCCCAAACCACCAGTTCATCTTCTGGCGTGGGTGAGGGGTCAATCTCAATCTGCATTTTGTTCATCAGCGACTATCGGTAGTGGTGTGAATAATCACCTGCACCAGCCCATTGGCGGCGCGGGTGACGTGGTAACAATGGCCGAGACCGTGTATGTGGGGGGCACGGCCGTTGACCACCATCATCGTATTTTCATCAATCGCCCACCCCTCGCCCACCAGCCCCAATTCGACCGCATGAATCAGCCGGGTCAGCGTTCCCATCTGGCTGGCATGAACGTCCACCGCAAAGGGCACAAGACCCAACCCCGGACGCACCGTCAGGGGATTCAGCCCTTCGCCCGCGCCGACAAACAAAATCTCGCGTGCCGTGCCCTGCCGTTTGGCCTGCCAGCCACCCAAAATGGCCTGTTGGGCCACGATAGCCGCACCCGCCGACGTGCCACCATAAGGAATATGTGCCGCCTGCAAATAAGCAACCCAGCCAGGGTCGGCGCAGACGGCTTGATGGTAATACGGGGTCACACCGCCACAGACAAACAGGCCAGAGGGTGCGTTCTGCGCCACCCTATCGTAAGTCAACGGGGCGGCGGCAGACGTGTAAAGCGGCTGCAACTGTTCCGGTAAAACCCCGGATGCCGTGAAGATGGCGCTGTAAGCCTGCCAGCTTTCGTGGGCGTCTTGTTCATTCGCTTCAGCAATAACCAGGGCGATGTGGCCGGAATCACCGGCCAACGCAGCGGCGGCAAATCGCCCAAAAGTATCCTGGCGGCTTTCGGCTTTATCGCCGCCGCCATGCAGAAAAATTAAATCCATGCGTGAATTCTCCTATGCCAATATGTTCTCAGAAGACATCCGATTTCTCGAAGAAATCGGATGTCTGGCGGCAGCTATTCGTACTCACCGATCTCGTAAGAAATCCCGGCTGCGTCCAGCCGCCGCATCCGTTCCCAGGCGGGCAGGTCGCCATCCGCGCCCGCTTCTTTCAACACCATCAGTTGCCGCAATTCCACGATCTGGTCGCGCAGTTGGGCCGCTTTTTCAAACTCCAGCGCCTGCGCCGCCGCCTTCATCTGCTTTTCCAGTTCGGTGATGATCTTGTGCAGTTCATCTTTGGGCAGGTCGGCCACGGTGGTGTACCCGGCCTGCTTTTCGGCCAGCGCCAGTTCTTTCTCATGGGTGATGTCATCCGTCAGGTCACGCACCGCTTTGTGGATGCTGCGTGGTTCAATGCCGTGTTCCTCGTTATACGCCTGCTGCACGGCGCGGCGGCGGTTGGTCTCATCAATCGCCATCTTCATCGAGTCGGTCATCTTGTCCGCATACATGATGACCTTACCTTCCACATGCCGCGCCGCCCGGCCAATGGTCTGAATGAGGGATGTGCCGGAGCGCAAAAACCCTTCCTTGTCGGCATCCAAAATAGCCACCAGCGACACTTCCGGCAAATCCAGCCCTTCGCGGAGCAGGTTGATGCCGACCACCACATCAAACACGCCCATGCGCAAATCACGCAAAATTTCGGTGCGCTCGATGGTGTGTACTTCTGAATGCAGATAGTGGACTTTCACCCCCATTTCCAGCAGGTAGTCGGCCAGGTCTTCTGCCATGCGTTTGGTCAGCGTCGTTACCAGCACCCGTTCGCCCCGTTCGGTGCGCTGGTGGATTTCGCCAAGCAAATCATCTACCTGCCCGCGTACCGGGCGCACTTCCACTTCCGGGTCTAACACGCCGGTGGGACGGATAACTTGCCGCACCACTTCAGCCGAATGTTCCATTTCAAACGGGCCGGGGGTGGCGCTGGTGAAAATGGCCTGATGCACCCGCTCACCAAACTCTTCAAAGTTCAGCGGGCGGTTGTCCATGGCGCTGGGCAGGCGGAAGCCATAATCTACCAGGGTTTGTTTACGGCTTTTGTCGCCGGCGTACATGCCGCGAATTTGGGGTATGCTGATGTGGCTTTCGTCAATGACCAGCAGGTAGTTGCCGGGGAAGTAGTCCAGCAGCGTCCAGGGCGGCGTGCCTTCATCCCGTTGATCCAGGTGGCGGCTGTAGTTTTCGATGCCGGAGGTGAAGCCAATTTCGCGCAGCATTTCCAGGTCATAACTGGTGCGCTGCTCAATGCGCTGCGCTTCCAGCAGCATGTTCTGTGATTTGAACCAGGAAATGCGCTCCTGCAATTCCCGGTCAATGTCTTCAATGGCCTGGTGCAGCTTGTCTTCGTCGGTGACGAATTCGCGGGCGGGGAATACTTTGACTCTGGACATTTCCAGCAGCACTTCGCCGGTCAGGGCGTCAAATTCGGCGATACGCTCCACTTCGTCGCCCCAGAATTCCACCAGGTAGGCGGATTCGGCGTAGGCGGGGAAGATTTGCAGGGTATCGCCGCGCACGCGGAAGGTGCCGCGCCGCAGTTCCAGATCGTTGCGGTCGTATTGGATGTCTACCAGATGGCGTAGCAGGATGTCGCGGCGGTAGGTTTTGCCGCGCTCGATTTCCACGGTGACTTTGCCCCACGCTTCCGGGTTGCCAATGCCGTAGATGCAGGAGACGGAGGCGACGATGATGACATCTTCGCGGCTGAGGAGGTTGGACATAGCCAGCAGACGCAGCCGGCCGATCTCGTCGTTGATCTGCGTCTCTTTTTCGATGTAGAGGTCGTGGCGAGGGACGTAGGCTTCGGGCTGGTAGTAGTCGTAGTAGCTGACGAAATAGGAGACAGCGTTTTTGGGGAAGAATTCGCGGAATTCGCTGTAGAGTTGGGCGGCCAGGGTTTTGTTGTGGGCGATGACCAGGGTGGGGCGCTGTGTTTGTTGGATGACGTTGGCGATGGTGAAGGTTTTGCCGGTGCCGGTGGCTCCCAGCAAGGTTTGAAAGCGGTCGCCTTTTTCGACGCTTTCTACGAGTTTGATGATGGCTTCGGGCTGGTCGCCCATGGGTTGGAAGTCGGAAACAAGCTCAAATTTTGGCATGGTATCCTCTTGAGACGTGACGGGTTTCCAAAAACCTGCCGCGTTTGATTTGTCAGAACGTAAGTTCCAATTCTATCACAATTTGTGGTGCGTAGCGCCAGTCTAGTTTGCCTGGTAGGGCAATCGCATACTCAATTCCCGGCGATTAAAATCGCGGCTACAGAGGGCAAAGCCCACCTTCGTGGGCTGGGTTTCAGTCGGCGAAGGCCGACTTTGCCTTCTGTTGGTGCAGATTTATCTGCCGCATTGAGGAATATGCGATTGCCCTAATTGCCTGGACCATTGACCTGGGTCAATTAAAATGGGTGTGCCCCTTGCCTGGCACTGCTAAAAAATGGTATAGTGTTTGTGCTTATTTTCACAAACTTGTTGTATATAACCTGTGAGGACAACCAGATGGATGATTACCTGAAAGATTCAATGCAAAATGCAGTGGAAAAGGCTAAACACCAGCAGCGAATGCGGCACGATTGGAACGATCTGATGGAGGAGCTTATTCAGGATGGGGTGGAAAAAGGGCTGTTTGATAATTTGCCGGGGAAAGGGAAGCCGCTAAATTTGACGAAAAATCATTTTGAAGGGGAACAGGAGTTGGCCCATTCTATTCTGAAGGAGAATGACGTGCCACCAGCCTGGATTATGGAGCGGAACCAGGTGTTGGCGGAAACGGCCGAACTACGCGCCGAAATTGAACGGAAGTGGGCGTGGCATGGGGAACGGTTCACGGCCGTGACCACCCCCAGCGAACGTGACCGCTTGACCATCTCCTGGGACGACGCCTGCCTGAAATGGTTGGCGCAAATCGAGCAGTTGAATAAGCGCATCAATACGTACAATTTGAAACGGCCGTCGGCCAACATGGAACTGTATAAATTGAACCTGGATGCGGAACTAAAGCGGGCGAATGCGGTGCGTTGGTTGCGCTAGAAGCGGTGCAAACGCAGGCAGGGCGTTTAGTGATTAGCCGTATGCCGTTCCATCTCCGCCACTAACTGATCTATGCGGCGGAACTGCCATGACCAACGGGCATTGTAGAGGAACTGGCGCAGGTCAAAGCGGTTGTCGTCGGGTGAGTAGGATTCGGCGTGATAGGCGGGGGTGAGTACGGTGGCTTTGTGCCGGTTGATGGCGTAATAGGTGAAGAAACGTTTCACTTTTTCGGCCACTTCATGGGGCGGTAAATGATTCCATTCGGCCGTCAGTTTTTCAAACATGCTCAACGGCCCGCAGCGTTCAATTTTGCGCAGCCGCCCAAAGCGGCTCAACTCCTCATACGTCATGCCCATATCCACTTCGTCCAGTTGAGCATAGCTTTCGGTGATCGGTTCCAGTTCGGCCGTCGGCGCGGCATTGACCACTTCTAACAAAACGGAATACCCTTTGTTGACCGCCGCCCAGCCCAAAAAGCGGCGTAAATCTACCTTGCTGATGCCGCCGATGGGGTTGATGTCCGCGCTGCTGCAATCATACTTGGTCAGGTAGCCACGTAGCGCTTCGTCAACATTGCCTGTGCCCAGGACAAGCAAAGACCCTTTACGGCCGTGTACCCACGGTAACAATTGCGCCAACATATACGACAATACCATGCGCAGCCGCGCCTGAATGTTTTGCAGCGCCAGGTTTTCGGCATCTGACCCGCCGTGAACTTTGAATTGCGGTTTCTTTTTGGTGAGGGTGGTAAAGAGTTTGGTGAGGGCGGCTACGGCCGTGTCCATATTCATGTCCAGGTGCCGCGCCCCAATCTGTTTTGCCAGCGCCGCTGCCCGTTTGCGTGTCGTCTTGGAGCTATTTTTAGTGCCCATGTAAGCAGTGAAAAGCAGACGGCCGGCCAATTCGGCGGCGTCCGTAGGTGTGTAGGTAGCATCACCCACCAGCCGCCGCACATCGGCCAAAACCTGCGCATTACCCGCCTGCACTTCGGCCACCACCATCTGGCACATGATCCCCACCTGCGCAGCTACGGCCGCACTGTCGGCCCCGCCGGAAAGCGGGATGAAAAAGCCGGCCATGCCCGACCGCCGCAAATAATCCCACAGCCAGCAGGCCGGGCCATAGGCGATTTCCTCCTCTGGTGTATGGTAGCGCAGTTCAATTGGCCGTGCCGGGGCGCGATCCGGTGTATGGGTGAGGTCGAAATCTACCAGGATGCGGGGCACGGGCGGCGTGGCGCTGGCCTGCACCTGGCGGCTGCCTATACTGCCCCGGTAAGAACGTACATCTTCCAGGTCAACGACGGCCGTTACCACCTCCACATCTTTTGGCGAAAATTGCGACCCCTGCGCCACCACCTGCCCGTTCACGGCAATCAGGGCGCAGCCGTCAAAGTAGAGCCGCCCGCCGTCGCATCCTTGCTGGTTGGCGTAGAGGTAGATGCCGCCTCCTTTGGCGGTGGCATTTTTGATCAGGTCAATGCGGCGGTGCAGCTTGCGCAGTTCGTGGTGGGAGCCGGAGCCGTTTGCCAGGATTTCCACGCCATCCAGCCCTAGATAGGTGTGCGGGCTGGCGACGGCAAACAGTTCTTCGCACGTTTCCGAGGCCAGCACGGTGTCACGGGTGGCAATGGCCGCATCGCCGAAAGGTACCGTTTCCTGCCCGGTGATTTCCCGGATCATACGCGGCAGGGCGTGTGCTTCGACGGTGCGTAAATGCTGCCAGGCGGCAAACCAGCGCGGCTCACGGTAGTTGCCGTCGTCGGCCAGGATGAGTTTGGGGCGGATGAGCAGGATACGGCCGTTGAGGGCCAGGACACGGCCGTTGTACCGCACCCCCTGGTGCATCACCGGCATACCGATGTCACACAAAATGCCGTCGGTCAGGTCGCCGGACAGGATTTCGGCCAGCACTTCCCAGGAGTGCCGGATGGTGTCTCCTTCCAGGAAAGCGTCTTCGCAGCCGTAGCCGGAGATTTCCAGTTCCGGCCCCAGGCGATACTTGGCCCCGGCTGCTTTGGCAAGTTGGATGGATTGGGCAATGCGCTGCAAATTGCCCTCAAAATCCAGCGCCCATTGGTTGAGGTTACAGGTGGCGAGGGTTGTCAGGTTCATAAGTTGGGGGTGTCATTCCGAGCGAAGTCTGCGGAGCGAGGAATCTTTCTGCCCGGTCAAGGTGAAAGATTCCTCCTCGAAGACTCGTCGGAATGACAATTTGAGGTTATTTCCAGGTGGCCCGTAATACACGCACCCAGTTTTGATGGGTGAGCTTCTTCAATTCGGCGTCGTTGAAGCCGTGGTCGCGCAGGGCGGCGAGGATTTTGGGCAGGCCGGTCACGTCGCCCAGGTCGGCGGGAATGGCCGCGCCGTCGAAGTCGCTGCCGAAGCCGACGTGGTCAATGCCCATCCGCGCCACCAGGTAGACCATGTGGCGCACGATTTCGGTGTAGGATGTGTTGGTGGGGTCTTTACGGCCGTCACAACACAAAAACGACGTATGAAAATTGACCCCCACCATGCCGCCGCTCTCCTTAATCGCGTCCAACTGTTTGTCCGTCAGGTTGCGCGGCGAGGGGCAGAGGGCGTGGGCGTTGGAATGGGTGGCTACTAGAGGCGCAGTGGTCAGCGCGGCCACATCCCAAAACCCCTTTTCGTTCAGGTGGGAGAGGTCAAGCATGACTCCCAGGCTGTTACATTCGCGCACCAGCGCTTTGCCCGCGTCCGTCAGGCCGGGGCCGATGTCCGGCGAGTTGGGGAAGGCAAAGGGCACGCCCGTGCCGTACTTTGTGGGGCGGCTCCATACCGGCCCCAACGAGCGCAGCCCGGCGGCGTAAAAAATATGCAGCGAATCAAAGTGGGTGTCTATCGCCTCCGCGCCTTCAAAGTGCAGAATGGCGGCCATGACGCCATTTTTCAGGCAAGCGGCCAACTGTTTGGCGGTGCGCACAATTTGTAATTTGCCTGCCGATTCCTGTTCCAGGTGGAAGAGAATGGCGGCCATGGCGGTGGCTTCGCGTAGGGCGTATTTGTGTTTGAGCGGCGATGGTAGTTTGGCCGGGTTGAACTTTTTCTTCTTCTCGCCCGGCATGCGCTCGTTGGGGATGAAGATGGCAAAAAAACCACCGCCCAACCCGCCCTCGACAGCGCGGGGATAATCTATGTGGCCGGTAGGGTTGCGATCCCAGAATGTACGGCCGTCGGCCGCTTTCTCATACAAATCCAACAACGTGTCATTGTGTCCATCAAAAATGGGAAAATCAGTCATGTGAATGCCCTCTTGTCGGGGAATTATAGCAGCATACGGATATAATAACCTCATGCACACATTACGTAGCCGGTTTATTTTGACGCATATTTTGCCCACGTTGCTGGTTGTGCCGCTGGCGAGCCTGATTATCCTGTATCTGGTGGAGACGCAGGTGGTGCTGAAACAGTTGGCGACGGATGTGCAGAGCCAGGCATTACTGTTGGCGGAATTGTTGGAAGAGGACAGCACGGTCTGGCAAAATAGCGAACGGGCGCGTTTTTTTGTGGCGCGGGTGAGTACGGCCGTCACCGGCGACATCACCCTGCAAACCCCCGATGGCAACATCCTGGCTTCCACCAATCCTTCGGCTGGCTCAGGACAGGTTCCCCAATCTCCCTCTTCCACCCGCACCACCTACACCCTCTTTGCCCAATCCGCCGAAGCGGCCGTACCCGTGTATGATGTGCAAAACCAACTGGCCGGTTATGTGCGTGTGAGCAGCACGCTGGACGCGGCGGCGCAGGTTTTCGCCGAATTGCGCCGGTTAGTCCTGTTGGTCGTTTTGTCTGAACTGGTTATCGGCGTGGTGATTGGCGTTTATCTGGCGGCGCGCCTGGCGCGGCCGATTGTGGCGGCCAGCACGGCCGTCACCGACATTGCCCACCACAATCGCACAGACCCCATTCCCGAAACGGGCGCGATGGAAATCAAAACGTTGAGCCATGCTGTGAACGTTTTAGCTGCCCGGCTGCGGGAATTGGAGGAGAACCGGCGGCAGTTGTTGGCGAACCTGGTGCATGAATTGGGACGGCCGTTGGGGGCCATGCTGGCCGCCGTCACCGCTTTGCGCAGTGGTGCGGACGAAGACCCGGCTCTGCGCACTGAATTGCTCAAAGGGGTGGAGGAGCACATTCACATCATGCGGCCGCTGCTGGATGATCTGGCGCAGTTGGGTGGGCAGGTGTTGGGCACACGGGAACTCAATCACCAGCCGGTGGCTATGAGCGACTGGCTGCCGCCGCTGCTGCTGCCCTGGCGCGCCGCCGCTCAGGAAAAGGGGCTGCGCTGGCAAACGGACATTTCCCCCCACCTGCCAACGCTAGAGATTGATGCTGACAGGATGGCGCAAGCGATTGGCAATTTGCTGAGTAATGCGATTAAGTACACACCAAAGGAGGGAGAGGTAAGGGTCACGGCCGTGACTGCCGAAAATGCTGTGCAAATCACCATTGCTGACACCGGCCCCGGCATCCGCGCCGACGAGCAAACCCGCATTTTTGAGCCGTTCTACCGCAGCCGCGCCCAAACCCGCTTCCCCCAGGGCATGGGCCTCGGCCTGACCATCGCCCGCGACCTGGTAGAAGCACACGGCGGGCATTTGACTTTAGAAAGTGAGGTGGGGAAGGGTAGTCAATTCGTAATCCGTATTCCGTAATCCGTAATCTTTGTAATCGTTCAGACCTGACAGGTTTTCACCAGTTCAAATTAATACTTTACAGGCCAAAAACCCGTCAGGTCTCTTGAGGGACTGAACGCTTACTAATCTTTGATAATTCGGTTGTGGCTCTGCCATGTTATGGATTACCGATTACGGCCGTACTGCTCATGGCTGCTCACCCAATCCGAGGATGAGATAGCGGATGCCAGCGAGATTTCCCCGGCCAATACTACGCCGGCAATAATCTCCGCCAGTTTATTCACCTTGCCCTTGCCCCAACAGCCAAGCAGTTCCAGACATTCTCGCTGAGTCGCCAGCCCGGTGCCGCCGCCATAGGTGGCTACAATCAACGATGGGATGGTGATGGAGAGGTACAAATCCTTCTCCGGCGTCAGATCGGCGTAGATGATGCCCGCCGACGATTCCGACACGTTCGCCACATCCTGCCCGGTGGCGATGAACATAGCTGTGATGCCATTGGCCGAGTGCAAACCATTGTTGTTGGCCCCGGACAAAATCGCGCCTACGTTGGCGATGCCGGCATGGAAAAAGAGCTTTTCCGGCTCCACGCGCATATGCTGGATGAGCACATCGCGCTTGATCACACATTCGGCCGTGACCCGTTTGCCCCGTGTGTGCATCACATTCACCTGCGACGCCTTCTTGTCCGTAGCCAGGTTTGATTCCAAAAAGAAGTTCAAAATGCCGGGGTATTGATCCAGAATCCAGCTACAGGCGGCAAAGGTGGCCCGCCCCACCATGTTTTGCCCGGCGGCGTCGCCGGTGGAATAGTTGAAGCGCAAATAGGCAAATTTACTGGCGGTGTAAGGGTCAATATACTGTAATTTGGCGATGCTGGAGGTGGCTTCCGCTTCCTCGGCAATTTTGGCAAAATTGGCCTGCACCCACTTGATAAACTCGCGGGCTTCACGGGCATTGGCAAAGACAAAAACGGGGGCGCGCTGCATCGAATCCCCAACCACACTGCATGTGACACCGCCAGACAGATTCAAAACCTTGATGCCCCGATTGTAGGAGGCCACTAGCGTGCCTTCGGTGGTTGCCAGGGGAATCAAAAAATCGCCTTGTGCATGTTCGCCGTTGATGGTAATTGGCCCGGCAAAACCGATGGGCACCTGGGCGACGCCGGTAAAACTTTCAATGTTGCCCTGAGCGATATGGGGATCAAAGGAGTAGTGGGGGATGTGTTCTAGCTTTTTGCCGGTGAATTCACTTACGAATTTTTGCCGTTCGGCGATGATGTCAGGGGTATAATCATCGGCCGGGTGGCGCGGGATTTTGACGACGTTTTCTTCTTCTTCGCTGATGGCGTCTTCTACTTTCAGCGTCAGTTTACCAAAAGGGTTGGCGGTGAAGCGCACCTCGATGCTGTATTTACCTTCGGGGAGATTATCTATGGCGCAGATGACATGTAGTGTGCGGCGTAGTGGGAATTCCAGTGGTTTTTCGGGCGTCAGGTCTTCTGGTTTGAGCGTTTGCCCATCATCCAGTTCCAGAGTCACGGCCGTGAGCGGTATCTCTTGTTTGCCAATGCTGACGCCATGCACGCCGGTGATCTGGGCGTCGCTGAGGCGGTTCTTGATGGCAAAACGGACGCCGCGACGGTTGTTTTTCAAACTGCCAAAGGTGTATAACTGCTTCAATAATAAACTGGGAATTGCAAAGGCCATTGTTTTCCTCCATAGGGATTGAGATTAAGAGATTAGGAGATTGGGAGATTGGTAATCTCTGAATCTCTCAGTCTCCCAATCTCATCTTCCACAAAATTGTAGCACAATCTCTTTTTTCCCCAACGGCCGTGTCTGTTACAATCAAGCAGACTTGGCGGGTTTGAATAATCTCAGCAACTCTCAGTTTGCGCGTCATCGCCTATGAATGAATTCATAGGCTGGTACAAAAAACGTGCTGAAGCACGTTAAAAGGGGCGTCACCAACGCGCTCAAGCGCGTTTTTCATAACAGATGCCGATTTCCAATGGGCGGCGCTGGTGGTAATCACGCCAAATTGAGAATTGCTGGGAAAATCTGTCAGGTCTTGAGATCCTATCTATGGCAACCTGGGCTGTTATTCCTGTGAAAACATTGGCGGAGACAAAGAGCAGACTCACGGCCGTACTATCCCCCACCCAACGCGCTTCCCTGACGCAATTTCTTTTGCGGCGCACGCTGAATGTGCTGGCAATATCTGGTGTGGTGGATCAGGTGGTGGTGGTCAGTCGGGACACGGCCGTGCGGCAGCTTGCCGCCACACATGGCGCGCTGACTTTGGCGGAACCAGCGGGCGCCGGTTTGAATGGGGCCATTCAAGAAGGGGCGCGGCTGGCGGCTATCGCCCATGCTTTCCGGTTGCTGGTGCTGCCTGCCGATTTGCCATTTTTAACGGCCGTTGATGTGCAAATAGGTGCAAACAGTACACCGCAGTTGGCGATGGGTATTTGCCCAGATCGGCATGAGCAGGGGACAAACGGTTTATTGCTGCCAGCGCAGGTGGATTTTCCCTTTCAATTTGGCGAGGGGAGTTTTCAGAAGCATGTGCTGGCGGCGCGCTACGGCCGTATGACGCCCCATATTGTACGCATCCCTGGCTGGCAGTTTGATCTGGACACGGCCGAGGATTGGGATGTATATTCATCCCATTTGTTGCCGCAGAATGGCACACGGATTGACGCGGATTTTGGGGATTTTTGCGGATAAGAAATGGACAAACGATACACAAACATCAGTAAATATCTCAGCCTGATATTGCGGCACCGGCCAGAGGTGGTGGGCATAGAATTGGATGTACAGGGATGGGTGGAGATTGAGGTTTTGCTGGCGGCGTGTGCGGCACACGGCCGTGCCATCTCCCGTGATGATCTCGATTACGTGGTGGCAAACAACAACAAACAGCGTTTTGCACTCAGCGACGACGGGCAGCGGATTCGCGCCAGCCAGGGGCATTCCGTCGAGGTGAATCTTGGTTATGAACCGGCCGAACCGCCGGAATGGTTGTATCACGGCACGGCCGTGCAAAATCTACCCTCTATTCGCCGCCAGGGATTGTTGAAGGGCAGACGCCATCATGTACATCTGTCGGCGGACGAAGCGACGGCAACGGCCGTCGGTCAGCGACACGGCAAACCGGTTGTCCTCATAGTGCGCGCGGGTGAAATGGTGCAGGCTGGTCATCCATTTTTCCGCTCCGCCAACGGCGTCTGGCTGACGGAGACCGTCCCTTACGACTATATTGACGAGCCACCCTTATGACAACCAGCGATCTGGTTTTACGCATCAGGCAGTTTATTGCCGAATACAAGCCAACCTGGCGTAGTTTGTTTTTGTTGTTGTTGGCGCTGTTGTGTTTGGGGCTGTCTTATTTTTGGGCCTGGTTGTTGGTGGGGGTGGTGTTGGTCACGGCCGTATCCCTCTTCCTCCTCCGCGCCGACATTCGCCAGACGCCTGGCGCGGCCGGTTTCACCCTGGTGCGCCAGCATAACAGCCAGATGACGCTCTCGCAACCCAGCCCGGTGCTGGTGACGCTGGAAAACCTGACCGGGCAGGTGGTGGATGTGGAAGTGTGGGATGCAGTCCCGTTGTGGGTGACGGCGCTCAATGTGCGCCGTTCGCCCCATTGGCCGGCAACGCTAAAACCTCACGGCCGTGCCGAATTTCCCTATCAAGTACGCCCCATCAAACGTGGCGACCACACCTTTGGAAATTTAACGCTTCGTTGGACAAGCGTCTGGGGTCTGTTCATGCGCCAGGCCGTTTGCCCCGCGCCTACGCAGGTAAAGGTGTACCCCAATTTGCTGCAAATCCGCCAGTATGAGCAGTTGGCGCGGCACGGCCGTCAGATTCAAATTGGGCTGCGGCAGTCAAAGCAGTTTGGCAGCGGCAGCGAATTTGAGCAGTTGCGCGAATACGTGCCTGACGACGATTACCGACGCATTTCCTGGAAGGCGACGGCGCGGCACGGCAAGCCGATCACCATGGATTACAGCCCGGAGCGCAGCCAGAACATTGTGCTGCTGGTGGATGTGGGACGGCGGATGGGCACACGGCCGTTGGGCATGGCCCGCACCACCCGCCTCGATCTGGTCATCAATGCCGTCCTCATGTTCAGTTATGTGGCCCTGAAACGGGGCGACCGTGTGGGCATGCTCACTTTTTCCGGGCAGATTGAGCAATACATCCCGCCTCGTGCTGGCGGCAGTCAACTGATCTTCCTGGTGGAAGGGTTATACAATGTGCAGCCACAAGTAAGTGACCCGGATTACGGCCGTGCCCTTCACTACTTGCAAACGCAGCGCCAGCGCCGTTCCCTCATTGTGCTGCTCACCGATCCCACTCGCCAGGAAGCGGTTGAACTGCTGGCCCCACAGTTAGGCGCGTTTTACCCGCACCATTTGCCGTTGTGCATCACCCTCAGCGACCCCAATGTGTTGGCGGCGGCGCAGCGCCCACCCTATAGCCTGGAAGCTATTCAAGCACGCGCCCTGGCCGAGCAGCTCCTGGATGAACGCCTGCTCTGGCGCAGCTTGCTGGAAAAACGGGGTGTGATGACCATGGACATCCCTGCCTACCATCTCACCGCCGGCCTTTTGAATAAATATCTGGAGTTAAAAGAGAAAACGCGGTTGTGAGTGTTCAAGTGTTCAGGTGTTCACGTAAACTCCTGAACACGTTATGTTTACTTTTTGCCGGAAAGATGATTGGTTGGTATACTTCCTGCTTGTCGTTGCGGGGTAGAGCAGAGGCAGCTCGTCGGGCTCATAACCCGGAGGTCGCAGGTTCGAATCCTGTCCCCGCTACTCAAAAAAGTCCCACTTTTAGTGGGACTTTTTTGTTTTCAGTAGATGGAAATGGGAGGAGTGGGCATCCTCAGGTGCCCACCAGTTCGCATCTGAGGATGCGAACTCCGCTTCGATCTACTGATTTTGGGATGTTGGTTTGATGCGGCGTTAACGCTTCATCACCACCAGGGTAATGTCGTCAAATTGGGGGGTATCGCCGGCGTGGACGTGGATGGCCTGGGTCACGGCCGTGACAATTTCTCCTGGATGGCGTTGGCGCGCTCCCTCTACTGTCACCCGCAATCGGTCCAGGCCAAATTCGTCAAAATCCTCGTTCATGGTTTCCGTCACCCCGTCGGTATACAACACAAGTGTATCTCCACGGCGGAAAACCGTTTCTCGCCGCTCAACTTGCACTTGCGGCAGCACCCCCAGGGCAATGCCGTTGGTCGTCAACATCTGCACCTGTCCATCGGCGCGCAGCAGCAGCGGCGGGTTGTGCCCGGCATTGGCGTAGGTTAACAGTTCCTTATGCGAGTCCCAGACAGCGTAGAAAACGGTGACGAATAGGTCGGATTGGGCATCTTTGTCAATAATTTCGTTGGCGCGGATAAGGGTGTTG
Source organism: Chloroflexota bacterium (assembly GCA_014584575.1). GTDB lineage: Bacteria > Chloroflexota > Anaerolineae > Promineifilales > Promineifilaceae > CAADGU01. The sequence goes on along the minus strand of JACTMP010000013.1, from coordinate 41,481 downwards.
GCCGGATCGGTGCGGTTAAAGGCGATGGTGCGCAAGATGGTGCGGCTGAGCGCCATAAAAAGCGCCGCCGGCACCCCCTTGTCGGCCACGTCGGCAATGAGGATGCCCCATTTACCGTCTGACAGTTCCATAAAATCATAAAAATCGCCGCTGACCTGGCGCGCCGCCTGCCAGTATCCGGCGACCTGGCAGCCGGTGATAGCCGGATTGCCACGTGGGATCAGGCTGGCCTGAATCTCCCGCGCTACGTCCAGTTCTCGTTCCAACCGGTCTCGTTCGGCTGCTTCCTGGTAAAGCTGGTGGTTGACGACGGCCGTCGCCGCCTGATGGGCAATGCCGGTGAGGATATTCAGGCGGCGGGTAGGCAACTGCGGCGATGCGCCCACCAGCATCAATCCCACCAGTTCTCCGCGCGCCGCCAGCGGAAAAGCGCAGGCCGATGCGGTACGGAACACCCGCTCTAACCAGTGCGGCAGGCCAATAGTCTTGAACGCGCCGGTGGCGATTTCCGTGTGGCTGAGCAGGCCAGGAGCTAACGATTGCATCTCGTCCTGGTCAACCGACAGCGTTTCCAGCAGGCCACGCTCCATTTCGCCAATACCGTAGCTGGGGCCGGGGTGGAAAATCTGGCGCATATTGTCCCAGATGAGGATGACGGCCGTTTCCACGCCCACCAGCAAGGGGATGAGGCGGACGATAGTGGAGAGGATTTCGTTGAGGTCGGTGAGGCTATTGACGGCTGCCGCCACCTGAAAGAGGGCGGTATTAACCCAGGCTTCTTCTTGTTGGGCGGTGCGCAACTGGGCATTTTCCAGCGCTCGCGCCGTCTGCCCGGCAATATCCTGCAACAACTCCTGGCGGCGGGGAAAATGAGCCGCGCCGTTGCCCCCTTCGGCCAGGTCATTGACCAGCAAGGCGCCCATTATTTGCTGCCCTGTAACCAACGGTTGCAGGATGATTTGTGCGCGCGGCGGATCAGTGGGCTGGTGTACGGCCGTGTGCAGCCAGGCCGGAATTTTGCCGGTGGTAATGGGTTCCTGGCAGGTGTGCATGGCGTCCAGCATCGGCCATTCCCCCAGGGGGACGCGCCTGGGGCACAATTGCCGCGCCGGTACATCGCCGCCATAGGCGGTTACGCAGGTATACGCCTGCCCCTCTTCGTCCCACAACAGGGTGGCGCAAAAAGAGACGCCCAGCAGCATCACCGCCAGCCGGGTAACAGACTCCAGCATCTCGTCCGGCGAGTCAGCGTCGCCGATGGCTTCAGCCACCTGTAATTGGGCGGTGGTCAGCCAGGCCTGTTCCCGCTGCCGCGCCAACTGCTGCGTTTTGTTGATGGCGATGGACGTTTCGGCGGCCAATGTCTCCAGGGTCATCTTCTCGATGGTGGTGAAAAAGCTGGGTTGCGGGCTTTGCACGTCCAGCACACCTAATAGTTCACCATCCACCTGCAACGGGATCGCCATTTCCGAGCGCGTACTCTCTTCCAGCACCCCCCACCGGCTGACAAAGCGGTCGTCGTGGCGGGTGTCATTGCTGATAACAGTCTGGCGGGTGGCAACGGCCGTGCCCACCAACCCCTCGCCGGGTGTAATAACCAGATGGTGCTGCATCAATTCGGGGCGGCTGCTGGCCTGCATGACGACGGTCTCCTCACGGCCGTTGGTACGGCCGTCCACGCCAAAAATCGTCACCAGGTGAAAGCCAAAAGTCGAGGCGGTCAGGTTCACCACCTGCCTGAAAATTTCATCCTGGTTCTGCACCTGGCTGATTTTGCGGCCAATCTCCCCCACCAGTTCCAACTGTGCGGCCCGCTTTTCTGCCTGGGCAAAGAGGCGGGCATGGGCGATGGCCGCCGCCGCCTGGTTGGCCAGAATCATCAGGCGGCGCAAATCTTCTTCGTTAAAACGGTTGGGCTGTTCGCTTTGGGCAGCAATAACACCCAGGGTCTCTTCGCCGCTGATGAGGGGGATAAAGATGCCAGAGCGGGGCGGTGTATCGCTGATGTACCGGGGCCGGGCCGGTAAACGAGCCATCTCGCGCTCAAAATCCTGGATCAGCAGCGGTTGTTTGCTCTCCCGCACCCAACCGACAATGCCTGTGCCTTCGCGCAGATCAAATGTTTGTGGTGTGGGTTGCTGACGGCCGTTGATGCGCCAGTAATGGATGTGATACAAGGTTTGTTCAAAGAGGCCAATTTGCAGGGTGCGGTTATCAATCACCTTGCCGCTTTCGGCGGCAATGAGGGCGCAGAGGGCGTCCACGTCCAGTTCTGCTTCCACAATGGCCCGGCCCGCCCCGCTGAGCGATTCCAGTTCGGCCACCCGCGCCAACAGCAGCCGCCGCGAACGGTACCGGCGCACAGCCACATACGTCGCCACCAGCATGGCGCCCAGAAAAATGCCGAAAGAGAGCATTGGCATGGAAATAGAGCCAGCGTCCATAACGTGGAAGTAATTAGGTAATTACGCAATCACGCAATTACCTATTTACCCTTCTTCTGTGCGCGTTGGGCTGTGGCTACGGTAGGATAAATTTGAAATACCTTGTCAAAACCGACCATGGTGAAGACCTCTTGTAGCCGGTCATTCAGCCCGCAGAGCATGACATCCCCCTCTTGCTGCCGGGCGCGCCGCCAGGCAGAAACCAGGGAGCGCAGACCGCCGCTGTTGATGTAGCTAACCTGGGAGAGGTCTACAATGAGGTTCTGACGGCCGTTATCCAGCAGTTGGTTCAGGGTCGCTTCTAACGACGACGTCTGGCTCTGGTCTAAACGGCCGTCGGCTCGCACCAACCACACATCATTTTTAAGGGGTTCTTGTTGAATTGCCATTGTGTGACGTGTGATGCGTAATGCGTGACCTGATTCCACCTGTCACGCATCACGCATCACATTTATTGAATTACCTTCACCAGCACCAGCGTATTGCCATCCTGATCAAACTTGTAACGCACTTCGTCCATGAGCTTACGCATAAAGTGGACACCCAGGCCGCCCACGCGGGGAAAATCGGCGGCGTCATTGGCGATCTCATCGGTAACGGGCGCTGGAACTTCATCGGGGTCAAAGGCACGGCCGTTGTCGTGGATGGTAATAACAAACCGACTCGCTTTCACTTCCCAACTGATGCGAATATTCCCGGCGTCTTCTGTCCCGTAGGCATGTTCGATAACGTTGGTGCAGGCTTCATCACAGGCCAGTTCCACATGGAAGACGGCCGTATCATCCAGACCCGCCTGCGCTGCCCCCGCCGCCACAAACTGGCAAGCCTGTTGAATTTTGTCATAACGTCCGGGAATGGTGAGGGTATTGCCCATGGGGGGAAAGACCCTAAGGGTTTCAGAAAACCCTTAGGGTCTTGTGCTAAAAACTGCCAACTGCCGCCGTTACGTCATCATAAACGGTGAAAATGGAATCCAGGCCGGCCAAAGACAAAACCTCAGAGACCCGTTCCGATGGGGCCGCCAGAACGAGCGCGCCTTTCTTCTTGGCGCACTCGCGGTGCGCGGCCACAATGGCCCGCAACCCGGCGCTGCTCATATAAGTGATTTGAGACAGATCAAGCACGATGTTCTCGTGCCCGGCAGCCAACACATCTTTCAGCGCCGTATCAAACTGCGCTGCATTGCTGCTGTCAATGCGCCCCGCGGCTTTCACCAACGCGGCCCGCTTAAATGTCTCTGTGGAAATGTCTAAATTTGTCGCGCTCATCAAATTTTCCTCCTACATGGTTTTATAATCAACGCAAAGGCGCAAAGAGGCAAAGGAACGAAAGTGAAAAAAGGTATTCTCTGCCATCTGTCTGCCGCTCATAAGTGGTGATTATATCATCACCCCCTCACCTTATCACCCCGGCGTCTTCGCTGCCCTCACCGGCTCACCACCCCACCGCTGCGCCATCATTGCGTGGTTCGCTGCCGCCAATGAGGACGCCGGTAGCCGGGTCGCGCACAATAACCTGCCCACCGCCAAAAGAAAGGGGATGCTCGTTAGCTAAAATGACGTGGCCGCGCCGGATGAGTTCAGTATGGATGGGGATGGGCACGCCTGCACTGAGCGGAATCGAAGTGGCCGTTTCCAACCCCACCTCCATCTCTTGCAGCCAGTTAAATCGGGGCGCGTCCAGCGCCGTTTGGGGGTCCATTCCCCACAACACCAGGTTCAGCCCCACCTGCAAATGACCCTGTGGCTGCATGAAACCGCCCATGACGCCAAAACTGCTCCACGCCTGACCGTCTTTACTGATAAAACCAGGGATAATGGTGTGGTACGGCCGTTTGCCCGGCGCGGCTTCATTCGGATGTCCTGGCCCCAGGCTGAAATTTGCCCCCCGGTTTTGTAACTGCACCCCGGTTGTGCCCGCCGTCAGCCCGCTGCCAAACCCCATGTACAGGCTTTGAATCCAACTGACCATGTTGCCGTTGCCGTCCGCCACCGTCAGGTAAACGGTGTCGCCGTGGCGCGGCGGCTGCCCGGCTGTCGGCGGCTGCGCCTGGCGCATGTCCACCTGCGCCGCCCGCGTCCGGGTATAAGCGGCGCTGAGCAGCCCGGCGACCGGTACGTCTACCTGGCGTGGATCGCCAATGTAGGCGTGGGCGTCGGCAAAGGCCAGCTTCATCACCTCAATCAGGGCGTGGTAATAATCGGCCGTACCGTAACCCAGAGCGCGCAGATCAAACTGCCCTGCCAGATTCAGCGCCAGCAGCGCCGTGAGACCCTGACCATTAGGTGGAATTTCGTAAAAGGTAAAGCCATCGCCATAATCCACCTGAATGGGTTCGACCCATTCCGCCTGGTACTGCGCCAGATCGTCCTGGGTTAACACCCCACCGGCAGCCTGCACACATTCGGCAATCTGGCGGCCAATGTCGCCCAGATAAAAAGCATCCGGGCCATCATCGGCCAGGGTGGCGAGTGTTTGGGCAAATTCGGGATTTTGGAAACGTTCGGCGGCGCGGGGGGCACGGCCGTGCGGCAGCCACACCCGCCGCGAATCAGGATGGCGGCTCATCTTTTCTGTGGAGCGCGCCCAGGCAGCGGCAATCCGCTGGCTCAGCGGGAAACCATCTCGTGCATACTGAATTGGCTGCGCCAGCAACCTGTCCAGCCCCATGCTGCCAAAACGCGCCAGCGCCAATTCCCAACCACGCACCGCCCCTGGTACTGTTACCGGCAGCGCTCCCAACGCCGGAAACTGCTTGTGTCCCTGACTGCGCACCAGTTCGGCCGTCAGCCCTTGTGGGGCCGGGCCGCTGGCGTTCAGGCCATATAATTTGCCCTCATCCGCCTGCCAGATCAGGGCAAAGGCGTCGCCGCCGACGCCGGTGGAGGTTGGTTCCACCACACACAGCGTAGCCACGGCGGCAATGGCTGCGTCTACGGCATTGCCGCCTGCTTTCAAAATGTCTAGCCCGGCCTGGGCAGCTAATGGCTGGCTGGTGGCTACCAGCCCGTTCAGCGCCACCACGTTGGAGCGGCGGCTGGGGAAGGTGTAGCTCTCAAAGTTCATATGTCATCGTCCTGACTTGATGGGTTTCTGATGCTGCCAGAAAAAAGGCCACCGCTAGGGTGGCCTTTCACGTTCGTCGGTGTGTGCCCCTGCCGCGACTCGAACGCGGGCACATGGCTTCGGAGACCAACGCTCTATCCTCTGAGCTACAGGGGCGAATCGGCCAAAATTTTCCCATACGGTAGGGCAAAAGTCAAATGTGCCGGATATGATTGCTGCCTGCAACCAGGCCACAGAGCAGGCGTATAGGGGGCAGTTCAAAAAGCTGGAGGCAACTATGTCGGAGAATAAGTTAGAACGCAGCGAACAGGATAAGGTGGTCGCCGGGGTATGCGGCGGTATCGCCACCTACCTGGATATTGAGGCGATTTGGGTGCGTTTATTGTTTATCTTGTTGGCGTTTGCCAGCGGTATGGGGCTGGTGATCTATCTGGTTTTGTGGTTGATTATGCCGCAGATGGATGGCGCGGGCGCGGGCACGGCCGTACTGAAGGAAAACCTGGATGACATGGGCCACAGCGCCAAACGGTTGAGCCAGCCATCGGCCATCGGCGTTATCCTCATTTTGCTGGGTCTCTTTTTCCTGGCAAACCAGTTGGGCTGGTTGGGTGGCCTGTTCTGGCCCTTGCTGATCATTGGCGTTGGAATATATCTCTATTTGCGGCGGAACAGTTAAGCCGTTTTGCGAAAGGAGAGGAGAAGTTTACGGCCGTCGGAATGGCGCACTCAACACCCGCAGTCCCGGCCGAGTGGATTCCAAATCCACCTCATCTTCAACCTTAGGCATAGTTGCATTCATGGCCGGTAGCCAGACGCTAAACTTGCTGCCCACCCCCACCTCGCTCGTAACCGCAATACGCCCCCCATGCGCCTGGGCAATCCAGCGAGCAATCGAAAGGCCCAAACCCGATCCCCCCTGGTGGCGCGTGCGCGCCTTATCCACCCGGTAGAATCGTTCAAAGATATAGGGTAAATCCTGCGGCGGGATGCCAATGCCGGTATCGCTGACTTCAATACATGCCCACCCCTCTCTCTGGTACAGACTGAGCATAACCTGCCCCCCGGCTGGTGTGTACTTGATGGCATTGCCGATCAAATTCCACATCAACTGCTTCAAGCGGTCGGGGTCGCCCATCACGCAGACCTGGTCAATTTCTTTCATCTGTACACTGACGCTTTTGTCAATCAAACTGACCTGGCGGTAAACCTCAAAAAAGAGGCCATCCAGTTCGATCTTTTTTCGTTCTAATGGCAGGCTGCCGGCGTCAGCCCGCGCCAGCAGCAGCAAATCTCCAACCAGCCGGGTCATCCGTTCCGCTTCTTCCTGAATGATTTGCAGCGAATCTTCATCCACTTCACCCATGCGGCGCATCAGGTCTACATTGCCCCGGATGGTGGTCAGCGGTGTGCGCAGTTCATGGGAAACGTCAGCCAGAAGGCGCTGCTGCGTTTGAAAGAGATTTTCCAGCCGTTCCAATAGCTGGTTAAAGGAGCGCGCCAGAATGCCCACCTCATCTTCTCGTTCGGTATAGGGCACACGGCGGCTCAGGTCGTCGGCGTTGGTAATCTGCCGGGCGACATCGGCGATGTCTTCCAGTGGCTTGAAGGAGCTAGGTGTGACCAATACTGCCAGAAAGAGTGAAGCGGTGGCCCCGGCAAAACCGACAAAGAGTCCCAGAATGAGAAAACGGCTAAACCGTTCGTAGGTATCAAACAGGCGGGCTACCTGCACATAACCGACATGCACCTTTTGGTCTGCCACGTATTCATACAAGGGCACTGTCACCACGCGCAGGGTTGTATCGCCGTGTGTCACATCGTGAAAGACCTGGGTTTCCCCCACAAGCCCGTCTGGGTCTAACAAGCCATCAAAGTTGCCTAAATTACGCGATTGGATGCTGCCCTGGCCACGTAGATCGGTGATGATGAAAAAGGTGGAGGCTGTGCGCAGTGTGGACAGGTCAGGGGCAATGGCAATACTGAGTGTGCCGTCGGGGTTGCGTACAATTTCCAGTCGTTGAATCTCAGCGGCCAGGGCTGCCAGATTGCCATCTACTTCCGCCCGAATCCGGCTGAGGGGCAGGTAATAGACGATCATGGTGAACATGATGAAGGCCACCATGAAAATAGCCGTATAGATGATGAACAGGCGGTTTTGAATGGACAAATCTATGATTCTTCCCGAAGGACGTAGCCAATGCCGCGCACGGTGTGGATCAGGCGCGATTGGCCGCCTTCCTCGGTTTTCTGGCGGAGATAGCGCACATACACTTCGATGATGTTGCTCTCGCCGCCAAAGTCGTAATTCCAGACCCGGTCAAAGATCAGGTCGCGGGTGAGTACCTGGCGTGGGTTGCGCATGAAGAGTTCTAGTAATTCGTACTCTTTGGCGGTCAGGTCAAAGATGCGGCCGCCGCGCCGCCCCTGGCGGGTGCCGGTGTCCAGTTCCAGGTCGGCAAAACGAAAGACCTGGGGCTGGGCGGGGGCGGTGCGCCGCAGGAGGGCGCGCACACGGGCCATGAGTTCGTCGAAAGCAAAGGGTTTTACCAGGTAATCATCAGCGCCGGCATCCAGGCCGACCACACGGTCTTCGATGGTTTCTTTGGCGGTGAGCATGAGAATGGGCACTTCGCTGACGGCGCGTAAACGGCGGCAGACTTCCAACCCATCCATACCCGGCAACATGATGTCCAGCAGCACCAGGTCAGGTGGGTTTTCGCGGGCCAGTTCCAGACCGGTGGGGCCGTCTACGGCCGTGTCCACCCGATACCCTTCATACGTTAATCCACGCTGTAAAAATTGGCGGATTCTTTCTTCATCTTCAATTACGAGAATTCTAGTCGTCATTGTTTTCCCTCCGTGAATTAGTTTTGTGAGATTGTGAGATTAGGAGATTGGGAGATTCAGCCTCCCAGTCTCTCAGTCTCTCAATCTCTTTATCCTTCAATCTCCCAACCACTTTATTTTAGGGGGATTATAGTATGCTACCCCTCAGTTGCAACGGCCGTTTGCCACTTTCTCACATGCGGCGTTACAATGGAACACAGGAAGAGACGGGGGGACCGTTGGGAGTGGCTGGCTTTTGCCAACGAAGGAGGATGTGATGGACCAGACATGGCAGCAAGCATGGGATGTGGGGTTGGCATTTATTACCTGGTTGCAAACAACCTATCCGCAGCTTGAAGGGTTTTTCTTTTTTGTTACCGATTTAGGTCGGGAAGAGTTTTATTTGCTCGTTTTCCCCCTCATTTTTTGGTGTGTCAATAAGCAGTTAGGCAAACAACTCGGTTATTTATTCCTGTTTACGGTGTTTGTGAATGCCATATTCAAACAGGCTTTTCGCGGGCCACGGCCGTTTTGGGTGGATGCCGCTGTTGGCCTGGATACCCGTGAAGAGGGGTATGGCATTCCCAGCGGGCACACCCAAAACGCCACGGTCTTTTACTTCTTCGTGGCTGCTTGGCTCAGTCGCAGATGGGTTTGGGCGCTGGCCGTGTTGATGGTCTTCCTCATGGCGCTAAGCCGTATTTACCTGGGGGCGCACTTTATTCACGATACGATTGCCGGCTTTTTGCTGGCGGCGCTGACGCTGGTTGGTTTTACAGTTATCAATCGGCGCTGGGGCAGCGGTTTTAGCAAACGTATTCTGGGGCAGCGGCTGCTGGTGGTCATCGTTATTCCCGTCGTGATGGGCATTAGTTTCATATTGCTCCGCCTGATATTGGGTACTCCGGACACGGCCGTGCCCTGGGCCTCTTACATTTCTGCTGCCGAAGAAAGCAGTATCAGCGCCGCGGCGCAGGCGTTTGGCCTGCTGTTGGGTTTTGGCGTGGGTATTGTTTTGGAAAGCAGCCGGGTGCGTTTTCGCGCCGATGGCGTCTGGTGGAAACGGGTGGTGCGTTATCTGATTGGCATTGTGGTGCTGGTGGCGATTTGGGCCGGGCTGCGCCAGGTTTTCCCCAGCGACCCATTGGCGGTGGCCATACCGTTTCGCATTTTGCGCTATTTTCTGGTTGTCATCTGGGCCGCTTATTATGCGCCCTGGCTCTTTGTAAAGCTGAATCTGGCCGATGCCGACCCCGTCCCGGCGATTGATGTGTCGCTGCGGAATGGCAGCAAGTGACCGGCGCCGGTCACTTGCTGCCTTTTTTGTTACGGCCGTACCACCACCGGCAAATAGACAAATTGATTCGTCGGCATGACCGACACCATATCCGTGAGCACGGGGGAGCCATCTACCATCGCCGTCAGGGTGACGTTGTAAAGCACAAAATTGGTCAGGCCGGTCAGCGTGTAGGCGCGGGTCGTTTCCGGGATGCCGGTGATGGGTGAGGGTTCATCGCCGGCCGGGCCGTCGTAGCTGATTTGCCAGGTGGCGGTCGGGGGCAGCGTGGCATCCACCTGCCAGGTGAGGTAGATGGTTTGGTTGCCGGGGCTGCCGTTCAACTGTAAGGCGGGCACAAACTCAAATGCGCCGATGTCGGGTTGGGTACGGCCGTTGCCCAAAATGTCCTCTCCCGGTGCATGTCCCGCATCGGCCGCGTCTACGGCCGGGCTGTTGCCGGGGATCACCCCATACGTCAACACCAGCCGCTCAAATACCTCCCGAATCGTCGCCGAGCCATCGGCAAATTGTGAACCTGTCCACATCGGCAAAACAAGCCCACTCTGCCCCGGCAGCAGCGGATCGGCCACAATCCGTGCGCTATCGTCCGTGTAATTGACCAATTCATTGCCGTCGGCGGGGATGGGCTGGCTGCCGTTCCAATAGAGATTGTTGTGCAGTGTGAAGGAGAGTGTCTGGCCGGGTGGCGTGTCCGAGAAATCGTTCGCATCGCCGCCGCTCGCCCCCATCGTGCCGGTGGGGTCTGACCAGATATTGTTGTAGAAGTGGATATTCTCGTTCGGTGGATTGCTGCCTTCGGTGTTCAGGCGCATGGCAAAGGCCAGCGCGGGCAGGTCGCCGACAATGGTATTGTGGCGAAAGGTGATATTGTTGCCCCCTTTCACGCCAAAGGCGGCACGCATGACGTTACTGCTGTTGCCCAGCATCAGGTTGTTTTCTACCAGCACATCCTGGGCTTCAAAGTAAGGGTTGCCATCCTCGCCCACCAGCACAAAGTTGCTGCCGCTGGAACCCTGCCAGTTCAGGAACACATTGCGGCGCACGGTGACGCGGTGGCTGCCAATGTTACTGTCATCGTCGCCGTTGCTGTCTTTGATGACGATGTAGCTGCCGGTGTCATTGTTGTTGGGGGATTGAGCGTTGAAGAAGATGTTGTCTTGCACGACGACATCGGTGACGCTGTTGATGTCTATGTGTTCGTCGGAGCCGGTCTGGTTGTAGAAGATGTTGCCTTCCACGGTAATTTGCCTCGCGCCATTGTTGATTTTGAGGATGTCGTTGTTGGCACTGTCATGCAGGATGTTGTTGCGCAGCACAATGCGGCTGACATATTCGCTGCCGCCCGGTTCGCCAATCAGGTCTTGAATCTGGATGACCAACGCGCCCGCGCCGGGGCCATCATGGGCAATGTCGAACCCTTCCAGCGTAATGCCCTGGCCGTAATAGCAAATGACGACAGCGGCATTATAACGCAGCCGCGCCTGGTAAGGGATTTCAGAACGCACGGTGACGCCGTTGGCAAAAGTGCCACGCAGATTGACACGGCCGTAATACTCCCCCGGCCTCACCAAAATGGTGCTGCTATCTGGCACGTTGTCCAGCGCGTGGGTGATGGTCGCCCAGGGGTTGCCGCTGGAGCCATTACCGGTGGTGTTACTGCCTTCTACAGCCACGTAATAGACGCCGCCTTGTGGTTGGTGGGGTTCGGCAACGGCCGTGGCCAACAACACGCCGCCCAACAGGCCCAGAACCAGCAGTAAAATTACCAATTGTTTCATCTCGTTATGTACTCCTCTATTGTGCAGACCCTAAGGGTTTCAGAAAACCCTTAGGGTTTGGAAAACCCTTAGGGTCTGCGCAGGATAGGCAAATAAACCGATTGCCCATTGGCGATGATGAGCGTTTGCCGGGTGTGGATATTGCCTTCGCCATCGTTAATTGACACCGTGCCCCAGATGGCCTGCGGTTGGGTGACGCTGGCATTGACTGTGACCCGGTAGCGGATGATGACCGGCGTTTGCGCCGTGACGGCGCCGCCCCACGTGACCTGCCCGGTGTTGTACACGGCCGTGCCCGCCGACGCCGTCAGCCCCCCGGCATAGGTGGTGTTGGCCGGGATGGTGCTGGTAACGGCCGTGCTGTACAGGGTGGGGCCGCTGTTTTGCAGGCGAATAGTGTAGGTTACGGTGTCGCCTGCCGCCGGGGTGGCCGGCGCGGCGCTGAGGCTGGAGTTTTGCAGATTGCCCACCAGGAAAGAGCCGGTGCGCTGGTAATTGCCCCGTCCCGTGCCCCACAAGATGCGGGCATTGGCTGTCCCCGGCAAATCATAAGCCACCACGCCGGAACGGGCCGTGTTCAGCACCAGTTCCAGGTCGGCATCATTGTCAATGTTGCCTAGAGTTGGCGCGGCTAACGCACCGTTCCAACTGGGGTTGCCGGAGGCGGCGGGCAAATCAATTTCGTGGATGACCTGTCCCTGGTAGTTGAGGATATGCAGTTTGCCGGTGTAGTTGCCGCTTTTTTGCGGCCAGGAGGTGAAGATGACTTCGGCGAAGCCGTCATTATCCAAATCGGCGACCACCGGCTCAGAGGCAAAACGGATACCGGGGCCGGTGGCGCTGACGTTGTAGGGCCAGTTGTGATGTTCGGTTTTGTCCAACCAGTAGGCGTGCAGACGGCCGTCATAGGAGGGGAAGAGGATTTCCATACGGCCGTCGCCGTCCAGATCGGCCACCACGGGGTTGGGCAGGGCGCTCTCAATCACGTTGTAATCTTCGGCCAGCGGCGCGCCGGTATCCACCGGTACCGTGCGCCAGTCAAACCCATCCTGGTTAAAGCGGCTGCGGTCGGCATTAAAGATATAGACGCCAATGTACCGGCTGGGGGGATAACCGGCGTGGCAATCATACACATTGCCCGTCGCCACCACTTCATTAACCCCATCCCCGTTGACATCGGCAATCACCGCCGGCCCATCGGCAAAATTGGTGCGGTAACTTTCGGCGCGCACCCCATTACATTGCCCCCAGCCGCGCAGTTCCACTTGCAGGTCTTCCCAGATGCCCACCTTGCCCCAACCATCGCCATCATACAGGGGATGAGCCGGAATTTGCACACCGTTGGCTTCGTAGGCGTTGATGTAATGCACATCGGAGGGGATGACCAGTTCACCCATCCCGTCGCCGTCCAGGTCGCCGATGGCGGCGTTGTCGTTGTAGATGCCCCAGCCGTAACCGCTGTCGTTGTTAAGTTGGGGCCAGCCGTGCCGTAGGCTGCCATCGTGTTCGTAGACATAGGTGTTCAGTTCATCGCCGGTGGCGGTGACGATCAATTCCAACGAACCATCAGCGTCCAGGTCATAGGCAGAAAGGCCGCGCAGTTCGTTCGTTTCCGGGCGGCGATTCCACACCTCATTGCCCATGTGGTCATAGACGGTCAGGTAGCCGCTGCCTTGCGCGACTACCACTTCCAGGTCGCCGTTGTCATCAATGTCGGCCACGACCACGCCGGGCCAGGTACGGCCGCCGGGGGGATCAACTTCCCACTGAATGGCGCCGTTTTCACCGTTGAGCACATAGAGGGAGTAGGCAGAGGCGATGACCTCTGACATTCCGTCGTTGTCCAGGTCGGCAATGGCCGGAGACGAATACCAACCTGTCTCACACCAGATGCCGTTGCAGCCGCCCAACTGCCACTTGAGCACCGGCGCAGCAATGCCGCCAGCAGCCACAGGGGGCACGTCAGCGTGGCTCCACCGGTGAATGCCCATGATCAGGCTCCCAATCACAATCAATACAAACAAAAATTGTCGTTTCATTATCGTTCTCCTCATCTGGCGATAAATCGCCTACGATAAACGGGATGGTAAACAGACGGCCGTACCCCTGTCTGTAGCCCAAACCGGCTATGACTGGCCCCCATAAGACATCCGATTTCTTGGAGAAATCGGATGTCTCCCCAGCGCGAGCGGCTCGTGTTGGGTAGGAAACCCTCACGATTACGATATAATCGGATGCGTTCAAGTGTTCAAGTGTTCACGTAAACACCTGAACGCATAAACACCTGAACACATAAACACCTGATCACACAAACACAAATACACACCTATGGAGAGTGATACATGGCAAATCAATATGATGTAGTAGTGCTGGGAGCGGGGCCGGGTGGTTATGTAGCGGCCATTCGTGCAGCTCAGTTGGGGCTAAAAGCGGCAATTGTAGAGCGGGAATATTGGGGCGGCGTTTGTTTGAATGTGGGCTGTATTCCCTCAAAGGCGCTGTTAAAAAATGCGGAAGTGGCGCATACCTTACAACATCGCGGCAAAGAGTTTGGTTTCAGTTTTGACAACCTGTCACTGGATTATGCGGCCGCTTTCAAACGCAGCCGCCAGGTGTCTGACCGGTTGGTGAAAGGCATTGGCTTCTTGATGAAGAAGAACAAGATAGATACCTTTGACGGAACCGGCCAGCTAACAGGCGCAAATTCGCTGAAGGTGACGTTGAACAGCGGTGGCACCACCAACCTGGAAGCAAAGAATATCATCATTGCCACCGGCGCCCGGCCACGCAGCCTGCCGGGGGTGCAGTTTGATGGCAAACACATCATCTCTTACAAAGAAGCGATTCTGACGGACAATCCGCCGAAGAAGTTTGTTATCATCGGCGGTGGGGTGATTGGGGTGGAGTTTGCCTATATGTGGGCAAATTATGGGGTGGAGGTAACGATTGTGGAGATGATGAGCCACCTGCTGCCCCTGGAAGAGCCAGAAGTGAGCGATGTGTTGGAGAAGGCGTATAAGAAGTTGGGCGTGAAGTTGTTGTTGAACACGGCCGTGAAAAGCATCCAATCCACCGACAAGGGCGCCCAGGTAGCCCTGCCCGATGGCAGCACGTTGGAAGCCGACCAGGTAATGCTGGCGATCAACTTCCAACCCAACGTGGAAAATATCGGCCTGGAAAAGGTGGGGATCAAGCTGACCGAGCGTGGCGCGATTGCCATTGATGAGCATATGCGCACCAACGTGCCCCATATCTACGCCATCGGTGACGTGGCCACGGAGTACCGGCTGGCGCACATTGCCTCGGCCATGGGCATGGTGGCGGCGGAAACGATTGCTGGTGTACACACCCAATCACTCGACTTCCGTATGATGCCCCGCGCCACCTACTGTGTGCCCCAGGTTGCCAGTTTTGGTTATACCGAAGCGCAGGCCAAAGAAGCCGGGTATGAGGTGAAGGTGGGGCAGTTCCCCTTCCAGCCCAACGGTAAAGCGTTGGGGCTGGGTGAGAAGGAAGGCTTTATCAAAATTATTGCGGATGCCCGCTATGGGGAGATTTTAGGAGCGCATATGGTGGGGCCGGATGTAACGGAACTGCTGCCAGAATTGACCTTAGCCCACAATGCCGAATTGACGGCCGAGGAAATTGCCCGTAACGTCCATGCCCATCCCACGCTTAGCGAAGTGCTGATGGAAGCGGCGCACAATGTGGAGGGGCAGGCGATTCATATGTAGGTGATTGGGTAATTGAGTAATTGTTGACCACAATTACTCAATTACCCAGTTACCTTCATATACCCCAACGCCACCGGGCCGTTTGGCCCTTCGGAGACGGAGGTGTAGGTTCCCACTTTTTTGCCATCTTGGATAATGTCATCACCGGGCTGTATCGGGATTTCCGGCTGGAGTCTGGTCAGGCGTTTGGCGAGTTTGCCCCGGCTTTCCATGCGGGCGATGATTTCCTGGCCGGTGTAGCACCCTTTGTGGAAGGAAACGTCGGCCCACAGGTCGGCTTCCAGGGGGATGTAGTCGAGGGTGAGTTCACGGCCGTAACGCGGCATCCCCGCTTCAATGCGCAAAAAATCAAACGCCGCTTCATCGGCCACCACCAAACCCTGTCTGACGAGATGTTCCCATATGGCGTCCCGGTCGGCCATCTGGCACATAACAAAGTAGCCATCGCCATTGATCGGGTCGGTGCGGTGCAGATAAGCAGTACGGCCGTTGATCTGACATTGCCGCCAATGATGGAGCGGCAGTTCCTCGTCCGGGAAACCGGCGGCGGTGAGTCTGGTTCTGGCTTGCGGGCCGTAGATAGCGAGTACGGCCGTGTCCGCACTCAAATCCTCGATGTGAAAATCATCATTAAAAAAAACAAAACGCATCAGATAGCGGGCGATATTGTTGGCGTTATTTTCACTGGTCAGGCAGTACACGGCGTCGCTGCTGGCATACAAAATGAGCCGGTCAATGATGCGGGCAATGTCGCTCGTCAGCACGGTAGCGGCGCCTTCGCCTGATTGCAGGCCATTGACCTTGTTTGTAGACATGCGATGCAGCAAATCCAGGCGCGTCTGCCCGGTGAATTTCAACATGCCCAGGCTGCCGCGGTCAACTAATACCGCGTCCTGGTGGGCGGCCTGGTAAATGGGGTTGGAAATCTGGGTAGTCATAGTTTTTGCTTAAGATTGAACCAATTTTAACCGTCTGTTGGGTTGAGGATGGTAACAGCTGATAAGGGAATCATACCACCTTGTTCTAATTCCTCTTCCCTGGCCTGCCATGCTTGGGCAAAGGTGGTGATGGCGGGCAAGTAGCGGCGTTCGTTGGTGATAGTGGTTTGGGTGATCAAGTCGGCGAGGGTACGGCCGTCCAGCCATTTATACCGCTTTGCATCCGTCAAATCCCGATCCGCAAACGCTTCCAGCCACTCTTCTAACTCCAGCCGGACCTTCATTAAATCATCAAAGACCCGGTCAAGGTCACGCTCCTTGTTCTCTTCATAACGCGCCTGATTGTAGGCTTCTATTTCGGTTAAGGCGGCCAATAGACGTGACGGCCGTTTGCCCTGCTGAATCTGCATCACGGCCGTGACCACTTCCGATTCCCAGGCCGTCAAATTAACCAGCACATCTGCCACCGACCAGTCATCAACAGCGCCAGGCTGCGTCAATGCTTCATCTGGCAGTGACTCAATGGCTTGTAGCAATTGTTCTCGCACCGCGTCTAATTCTAATAAAAGTGATTCCACCGTTTGCATAACCCCGATTCTAACATTCGCTCAAAACCATGACCAATGATGACATCTATCACGCCGGACATATGATCTCTCACCTTACCCATTCCCTACTCCACTTCCTATACTTATGGCATGATAATGATCAATTGGCAATTGGCAATCGGCAAGTGACCATTGACTATTGACTATAGATACTTTAACAGACCCCTAATGCCAAAAGCAAAATTAACAGGATCGGGAGATGTAAAGTATAATCCTGACCAACGGCAGTAGAAGTTCAACTTCTTTTCTCCCGTAAATGGGAGTAGACGATTTATTATGACCACGACCCCTTCAACCGCAATGCCTTACAGTTCTGATGATGAGTCCACGGCTGGCTCGCAGCCGGCGGCAGACAAAGAGACAATCCCCGGTGGGCAAACAGAAGTCAAGTGGAAGGTAGTGGCCGAAGCGGCCGGCATCACCAATGCCAGCATCATCGGCGGCCGACTGCAAAACGAAGGCATTCCCGTTCGCGTCTGGCAAGAGAGCGCCGGTCAGGCGTTTGGCCTTACCGTGGGTCTGCTCGGTACCGGTTACGTAGCCGTCCCCGCTGAATACGAGGCGCGGGCGTTAGAGATTTTAGAAATTGATGCGAGTGATTTGGTGGATGAAGAGTGAGATTGAGAGAATGAGAGATTGAGAGCCGAATCTCCTAATCTCCAATCTCGAAAATAAAAGGAACAAACAATGGCTGACACAACCTGGACAAATCAAGGTGATGTTTTAACCGGCGCTAAAAACAACCGTCTCAAATTCATTGTCGGCGGCGTTGTTCTCTTTGCGGCCATCATTTTTTTGGTGGTAAATGCGATGAGCGGCAACACGCAGCTTTACAAGACGGTGGAGGAATTTTATGCCGACCAGAGCCGCCTGACAGGGCGTGATTTGCGCGTAGCCGGTTGGGTGGTGGGAGATACGGTGCAGTTCACCCAGATAGACGCCACCACCACCCGTCTGGAATTTGACATTGTAGATGACCTGAATAATCCCAACGCTCCCCGCCTGCACGTGGTAGCCATGAATGAACCCAAGCCCGATCTGCTGCAAGATCAGGCGCAGGCGTTAGTAGAAGGCAGCGCCGGCGAAGATGGCATTTTCCACGCCAATCCGGGCGGCCTGCTGCTGAAATGCCCCACCCGGTATGAAGAGATGGATCCGGCGTTGCATAATCCGAATCCGTGATGCGTGATGCGTGAATTTCATAGTTCATAATTCATAATTGGTAATTTCCTATGATTCCTGATCTTGGTTATATGGCACTGATGTTTGCGTTTGGCATGGCCGTGTACGCCGCCGTGGCTGCCTGGTATGGTCATCGCACCGACCAGCCCCGTTGGGTGGAAAGCGCCCGCAATGCTACCATTATCACATTGCCCCTGGTTGGCCTGGCCTGTTTCTTGCTGGTGATTTCCCTGCTGCGCAGTGACTTTTCGGTGGAATATGTATGGCGTGTCAGCAGTATTGGTATGCCGGACTATCTCAAAGTGACGGCGTTATGGGGTGGACAGGCCGGGTCACTTCTATTTTGGAACCTCTTGTTGGCCGTATTTACGGCCGCTGCCATGATGCGCAACTGGCGGCGCCAGCGGGAACTGATGCCTTACGCCATCATGGTCGCCAGCTTTACCCAGATATTTTTCCTGGGACTTTCCCTGTTCGTGGAAAACCCCTTTAACCGGCTGGCGTTTGTGCCGCCGGACGGCAATGGGTTGAATCCCCTGCTACGTCACCCCGGCATGATCATCCATCCCCCCATGCTCTATCTGGGGTTTGTTGGTTTTACCATCCCCTACGCCTTTGCCATGGCGGCGCTCATGTCCGGCAAGCTGGACGACACCTGGATTCGCCTGACGCGGCGCTGGACGCTGGTGGCCTGGCTGTTTCTGAGCCTGGGGCTGATCCTGGGCGGCCGTTGGGCCTATGACGTGTTGGGTTGGGGTGGCTATTGGGCCTGGGACCCGGTGGAAAATGCCTCGCTCATGCCCTGGCTGGCAGGCACCGCCTTTCTACATTCGGTGATGATTCAGGAAAAACGGGATATGTTCAAGATGTGGAACATGTCCCTGATTGTGCTGACGTACTGTCTGGTCATCTCTGGCACTTTTATCGTGCGTAGCGGTGTTATCTCCTCGGTGCATTCTTTTGCCCAATCGGCCATCGGCCCACTCTTTTTTGGTTTCATTGCCATCATGTTTGTCTTCTCGGTCTTTTGGCTGAGTAAGCGGCACGAAGCGTTGAAATCGAAGAATCACCTGAACTCGTTTCTCTCCCGTGAAGCGGCGTTCCTATACAATAACTTTCTCATTCTGGCCATCCTGGCGGTGGTATTCCTGTTTACCTATTACCCCATCTTTTCCGAACTGTTTACCGGCGAAAAGGGGTTTGTTGGGCCGCCCGTTTATGAGCAGGCGTTGGGGCCGTTGTTTGCGGTTTTGATGCTGCTGATGGGTGTGGCCCCGCTGACGATGTGGTACCGCACCAGCGCCCAGCGTATTGGCATGGGGATGCGCTGGCCGGCGTTGGCGGCGCTCATTTTTATTGGCATTCTGGTTGTACTGGGGATACGTGACTGGCGGGCGCTGTTGGGGTTGTGGGTGGTTTCTTTTGCGGCCATCCTGACGCTGTTGGAGTTCTGGAAAGGAACACGCGGTCGCATGAAAGCCAAAGGCGAAGCGCCCTGGACAGCATTTACTACCTTGATGAGCCGTAACCGACGGCGCTATGGTGGCTATTGGATTCATATGGGCGTTATCGTCATGGGCTTTGGCATCATTGGCATGGAACTGTTCCAGCAGCAGACGCAGATTCGTTTGTCGGTAGGGGATACGCTCTCGTTGGGGCATTATGAGATGCAGTTCCTGGGCGCGACCCGTTTTCCAGGACCGGATGATTTACTGATTACGCAGGCGACGGTGGATGTGTATGCCGACGGCCGTTACGTTGGCCAATACTACCCCCGCACCGAACTGTATACCCGCACCAACCAGCCCATGACCATCCCCGACGCGCGTTCCACGATTAGCGAAGATTTCTACATCCTGATGATCAATTGGGAGCCAACCTCCTCTGACCAGGCCACCTTCCGCGTTTATCTGAATCCGCTGGTGAACTGGGTCTGGGCCGGCGGCATCATCTTTGTCATTGGCACCCTCATCGCCGCCTGGCCGGATCGCAAAGAAGAACTGGTCACAGTATCCCGGCCACACCAGACGGTGCTGGCGGGGGGGGATTAGGTGTCATGTGGCAGGTGTCACGTGTCATGTGGCGAGTGATGGGGTGATAAGGTGAAAAACGGTCTACTGCTTACTGCTTACTGCTTACTGTTTACTTTATTCTTGTTTACAACCGGGATAGCAACGGCGCAGAGCGGGGAAGTAACGGATGATGAGGTCAACGCCGTGGCCAAAGATGTGTTTTGCCCGGTGTGTGAAAGTACGCCGCTGGATGTGTGCCCCACCAAGGCTTGCGCCGATTGGCGCGAATTGATCCGGGCGCAACTGGCGGAGGGTAAAACCCCGGCCGAAATCCATGAGTATTTTGCCCGGCAATATGGCGATGGCGTTTTGGCCGATCCCCCTAAACGCGGTTTTAACTTGATTTTGTGGGTGCTGCCGGTTATTGGTGTGGCGGTGGGTGGTGTACTCTTTTTTCGCTATGTACGCCATTTGCGGCAAGAGGGTGAAGGGGTGGCTACGGCCGTGCCCGCCACCCCTTCACCACTGGCAGCGGCCTCTGCGCCCCAACCGGCTACCCCATTTGAAACCGGCGGCGATTATGGCGCCGATTATCTGGCGCGGGTGGAAGAGGAATTACAGGCCAGAAAATAGAAAGTGTGGGGCGTCGTTGACTACGCCACGCGCACCAAAAGAGTGAGAGATGACGGATACTGTGCAGTTACCAGAAATTGAATCGGACGAACCGGCCGCGACGGAAACCGGCAAACGTGGCATCCGCTGGACGGCCGTAGCCATGTGGGCGGTGGCTTTGGGCGTCCTGGCGCTCCTGGGTTGGGGCCTGATCAAAGCCAATGCCCCCCGCCCCGAAGTGGGTGAAGTGGCTCCCAATTTTACGGTGGAATTTTTCACCGGTTATGAGTGGGAAGGGCAGCCCAGCGTCAGCCTGGATGACCTGCGTGGCAAAGTGGTGGTGCTAAACTTCTGGGCTTCCTGGTGTGTGGAGTGCCGCTACGAAGCGGACGTGCTGGAAAACGCCGCCCGCCAGTACGCTGACGATGGTGTAGTTTTCTTGGGTGTAGCCTATGTGGATGTGGAGCCAAATTCACTGGCTTATATGGAAGAGTTTGGCGTCTCTTACCCCCATGCGCCCGATCTGGGTACCCGAATTTCCAGCAGCTACGAAATCACCGGCGTGCCGGAAACATTTGTCATTGGGCCAGATGGCAAGATCGTCTACGTCCATATTGGGCCAATTAACCAGACGACCCTGGATCGTGTGATTGCCCAGGCCAGGGAAGGGGGATCATGAGTACAGGTTCCATATTGTTAGGGTTGGCCCTGCTCATGCTGGTGCTGCTGTTTGTGGGCCGCCCCTTTTTGCAGCGTACGTCGGTTACACCGCGCCCGCGCACCGATGGTCAGCGCCTATTGGCGCAAAAAGAGGCCATGCTGGCCGAAATAATGGCGCTGGATTTTGATTACGAGACGGGCAAACTGCCGGAAGAGGTGTATCACCCACAGCGTGCGGCCATGGTGGCCGAAACGGCTACGATCCTGGCGCAATTAGACACCCTGCCGGAAATGACGGCGATGGATGCAGACATTGAAGCTGCCATTGCCCAATTGCGCGGTCAGGCTACGGCCGTTCCGGTCGTGGCTCCGGTAGCGGCGGCTCCGGTGGCGGCGCCAACGGCGGTGGTATCGGCCGTACCCACCAGCGGCAATGGGCACAACCGTTTCTGTACCCAGTGCGGCGCGGCTATAGACCCCGGCGACAAGTTCTGCGCCCTCTGCGGCCACAAACTCAACAACAGATTGGAGGCAGAAACCGGTCATGTTCCCGAAAAATCTGTTGAACTCTAGAGCTTATTTGTGGGCTACGGCCGTTTCCATTCCCATTTTCCTCCTATTACTCATCGGTAAAACAACCACCGCTCAGGCGCCGATAATGCCGCTGGCGCCGCCGGACGCTGCTGCCGGGATGACGATCTACAACGAGCGGTGCGTGGTTTGCCACGGGCCGCTGGGCGCGGGCGACGGGCAGCAGGCGCTAGACGCCGGGCAGGAGCCGCGCGACTTCACCGACCCCGCCTACCATCTGGTCGCCGAGCCGCAGTTGATGTTTGATGTGATCAGCAACGGCAGCCTGGCTAACGGGATGCCGCCTTTTGGCACGACTTCATCCAATCCGCTCAATGAAGAGCAAATCTGGGATTTGATCGCCGCTGTCTATAGTTTTGGCGTGACGCCTGCTGCCCTGGCGCAGGGTGAAACGCTCTTTACTGACCTGGGCGGCGACCCGGCCGATATGCCCGGCCTGGAATACTGGTTTACGCACAGCAACCAGAGCGCCCTGGCCGACCTGGAAAGCGGCAGTTGGGGTGTGGATGTGTCTGGGTTGACGACGGCGGAAAAGTTAAGTGTGGTGGACTACGGCCGTGCCCAACAGTACACCTATGCCAATCCCCTGTCCGCTTTTGACCCCATTCCCGCCGCCACCATTACCGGCCTGGTGGTCAATGGCACTACCTCCACCGAAGTGACCGGCGGCGAAGCCATCCTGCGTGCGTTTAACACCAATTTCGCCCAAACCATGATCATGACCACGACGATTGGCGCGGACGGCCGTTACACCTTCAACCTGGAAAATGTGCTACCAGACTGGGTATACCTGGTCACCACCGACTATAACGACCTGACCTTCAACAGCAACCCCAACCGGCTGGATCGCACGCAGCCAGAACTCAACATGCCCGTCATCGTCTATGACACCACCGCCGATCCCGGCGTCGTCGCCATCGGCCAGATTCACATGATCCTCAACTTCGCCGCCGATGGCTTGCAGGTGTCGGAGCTATATATCTTCAACAACAGCGCCAACGCCGTCTTTGTGGGCGAAACCGGTGATTTTGCCGATGGCGTGGTGCAGCTATTTTTGCCTGCCGGGGCGGAAAATATAGATTTCCGCCGCTCCTTTGGCTCGATGGAGAATTTTTCACCGGCTACGGAAGTGATTCAGACGGAAACAGGGTTTGCAGACACCGTGCCGCTGCGTCCCGGCGACGGCAGTACCCTATTACTTGTCAGTTACCAGTTGCCTTATGAAGACGGGATGCGGCTGGCCCACCCTCTGGTATACCCATTGGTCGGGGCGACGGCCATTGTGCCTGACGTTGGCGTCCGGTTGGGCGGCGAAGGCTGGCAAAGTCAGGGCAACCAGCAGATGGGCAGCGGCTCATTCGTGGCCTACAGTTACAGCAATTCGGCCAATCCAGAGTCGTTGTTGTTGGAGTTAAACGGCCGTCCCACCCAACTCGCGGACGCCCAGGGCAACACCATGCTGGCCCGTAACGATACCCAGGAATTGATCATCGGTCTGGTGGCCTTAGGCATCGCGGGCGCGGCGATGATGGTGGTGGTGAAAAAGTGGCGGGATGGTGAGCCTGTGACGGCCGTTCACGCTGATCCCCACGCTATCTTACAAACAATTGCCGCCCTGGATGACGCCTACGCCGCCGGACAAATCAGCGAAGGTGAGTACCGGCGACAGCGGGAACAATTAAAACAAGAATTGATGGCTATCTGGCCTGGCTAAATTGGGAGATTACGGAGAAAGCCCTCTCTAATCCCCAATCTCTAATCTCCAATCTCTTATGTACAAATTCGTCACCATTTACCGCAAAGTAGACGATGAAGCCAAACTGGAAACGTTTTTTTCCGGCACACATTTGCCGCTGGCAGAAGCGCTGCCCAACCTGCGCCACCGCGAAGTCAGCCGCATCAGCCGCAAACCAGGCGGGCAATCCCGCTACCATCTGATGTTGGAACTCTATTTTGAGGATGAGATGGCGTTTCAAACGGCCGTCGTCAGCGAAACAGGCATCCAACTAATTCAAGCTCTCAAACCCTGGGCCGAAGCTAACATCATTACCTGGTTCTTTGCCGAATCTTTTTCTGAATGATCTGCGAAGGGCGCGAAGGGTCTCCCTCACCGACCACCGCCCACCGATAACCGATAACCCTCTCTCACTCCCCCCCTCCCGACGAGGCGGCCGGAATAAAAGTCTGGTAAATCAGCGGCGAATACTGGTAGGAATCGGCTACCGGTGTGCCATTTTGTTCTCCCCCCAACATATACAATCGCGTCTCCACATGGGCCGCACCAAAGCCGTCCCAGGTAGCGCCATTGGCCAGTACCGGCGTATTCAAAATCGTCCACTGCTGGCTGACCGGATCATATAGTTCACTATAGGGCGCCGAATCTCCGGCGGGTTGTTCGCCGGCCACCACATACAGCTTGTTTAGAATGGCAGCCGCGCCGGCCCTGGCGCGGGGACGCAGCATCGGGGGGCAGCTCTGCCATTCATTGGTTTGCGGGTTAAACTGATCACACGAGGCCACAATGTTTTCGCCGTCATAACCGCCCACGATATACAGGCTGCCCAAGACGGCGCCGCCGGTCAGGTAAGCGCGGGCATGGGGCAGGGGAGGCAACAACTGCCAGCGATCTTGCCCAGGGTCATACCGGTAAACAGTATCCAGGTAATTGGCCCCATCCCAGCCGCCGATCAGGTAAAGATAGCTGCCGTCCGAGAGCGCCAGCCCACCGGTTACCGGATGAGGCAGCGACTGGGCAACGCGCCAGGCGTTATTGGTGGGGCTGTACACTTCCAAGATATTGGTTGGCTGACCATCGGCCAGGCGGCCGCCGGGCACAAAAATCTCGCCAAATAGAGTAGCAGCCGAGGCGTCTGTCACGGCCGTAGGCTTGGCGGCCACTTCTGCCCATAAACCGTCAAACGCGCCATATGCCAGCACCGTCTTAGTGACGCCATCGGCCGTTTCGCCGCCGATGATGTACACATTGGTGCCGATGGCCTGGGCGGCCATATTGGTGCGGGCAGTGGGCAACGGCCGTATCGTCTGCCAGTTTTCGCCCAATTCCACCGCCGCAAACGGGGCCGGCGTGGGTGCGGCTGCCGGGCTGTTTTGGCGGCTGGTGATGACCACGACGATCAAAATTGCCAGTCCCACCAGCCCTACCACCGCCAGCGCTAACGGCCAGCGGCGGCTGTCGGGAAGAGGGGGAGTGGCCTCGGCCGTGTCCATAACCGGCGGCGCATCATCTGATTCCGCTGCAATTTCTGGTGCAGTGAAGGGGGGAGGGGTAACGGCCGTTGTCCCGCTCTGAGCGGGCAACTCCATACCGGGTATCACCACCAGCCCTTGCTGCAAAGCCACAGTAGTTGCTTCTGTGCGCGTGGCGACTCCCAGCTTGGCAAAAATGTTCCGCAAATGCACCTTTACCGTGTTTTCGCTGATGAACAGTTCAGAGGCGATTTCCTTGTTCCCTGCCCCTTTAGACAGGCAGCGCAACACGTCCAGTTCGCGGTCGCTTAAGGGTTCTCCAAGTTCAGGCATAAAAAAGCAATTGGATAATAGAGTAATTGAGTGATCGAGTAATTACCTGATTACCCAATTACTCAATTACATTCTTCTGTTTAAGGGATGATAAACGGCGCGGCGGTGATGGGCACGGTATGGGTCAGCGGCACGGTGTCGGTGATTGGTTCCGCCGGTACGGGCGTGGCCATCAGGCAGCCGTTCCGCGCCATTTCTAATTTGCCTGCCAACTCCCCATTATTGGATTGCCGCCACGCTTCCTCATACCATTGCTGCGCCGGGCACCAATCTTCCAGAAAGGCATATTGGTCGCCGCGTGCGATCAATATCGTCAGCAGTTTGGCGCAGGCGTCGCCGTAAAAGGGGGCCGCCCGGCACAAATCGCGGAAATAATATGCAGCTGCATCCCAATTCACGCCATAAAATGAAATGCCCTGGGTATACAATCTTGCCCAGGTCTGGTAATCAAGCAGCACCTGCGGCAGGCTGCCCAATTTTTGGGCCTGCGCCAGATAGTACAGCCCACGCTCTGACTCATTGCTTTCAAACAGGCTCAGGCTGTAACCCACATAGGCATCAAACAGCAGGCGGTCGGTTTCCTCGCGTTCGTAGCTGGGGAGCTGCTGTTGGAAAGCCACCAGGCCGGCAACCGCTTCGGCCCACTCTTTGTTCACGCTCAGGCGACGCAGCCGTTGCAGCTCCGTTTCCGGGCTGCTGATTGCGCCGGGAGTGGGTGACGGTTCAGGCGTAGCGGTGGGCTGTGGCGGCGTGGCGGTGGCGGGTGTAATAGCGGGTTGGCTTTGGGCGGCTAATGCCTGCGACGCCTCTGCCTGCATCCGTAAGGCTTCTCTATTTTGGGGTTCACGGGACAGCACCCATTCCAGCCGGCGCAGCGCCAGCGTATAGTTTCCCTCGCTCATGTTTTCCGCCGCCAACGTCGTCTGCCTTTCCAGATTGGCCGCCAATTCCGTTTGTTGGCGCGTGGTAAGCTGGGTTTGGCCGCTCTGGTAGCCCAGGTACCCTACCAGCAGCAGCCAGGCCATCACCACTGCCAGCACGATCAGGCCAATGCCTATCAGTTGCGTGGTGCGGCGTGGTGGGAGCACGGCCGTTTCGGGCGTTTCTTCTGCCGGTGGGGTTGTCTCACTCATAGCGGTAATCGGTCATCGGTGATCGGTCATCGGTCAAGATTGCAGGCGGAAGTATACCTCATTGCGCCAGGATGTCGCGGTAGGCAGCCACCGTTTGGGCGGCGATTTGCTGTTGGGTGTAATGTTGCAAGACTCGTGTACGGCCGTGCCGCCCCAACCGGTCACGCAAATCTCGGTTCTCCATCAAGGCCATCAAATGGGCGCGCAGCCCGTCAATATCCTCTTCCTCAAAAACCAGTCCGGCGTCGCCGATCACGTGGGGGATTTCGCCGCTGTTGGCGCCGATCACGGCCGTTTCACACGCCATGGCCTCAATCAACACCCGCCCAAACTGCTCTTTCCAGTTCGGCATGGTACGTGACGACAGCACCAGCACATCCAACTGCTGCAAATAAGTGGGCATATCCGCAGACGAGATCACACCGTCAAAAAAGACCCGGTCAGCAATACCCAGATCGCGGGCCATCTGCATCAGCGACGGCCGTGACGGGCCATCCCCGGCAATATGCAGCCGCCAGATACCGGGCAGCCCGGCAACCGCCCGCAGCAGCACATCCACCCCTTTCTCCGGCAGCAGCCGCCGGTTGGCCGCGCCAATGAGAAAACCGCGCCCCTCATCACGCGGCAGTGGGTAAAACAGTTCCGGGTCCACACCAAACTGGGGAATCACCCGGTGCGGCCCGGCATACCCCTTGTTGCGCCAGACACAAACTGCCTCCTGGTTGCCCATAATGGCAAAATCCACCCCGGCCAACACCTCTTTTTCCAGGTAACGGAATGGCGGTGGATACTGTTTTTCCAGGTTTTGCCAGGTGAAGAACAGCGTTTTGGCCCCCACCTGCCGCGCCTGCCGCAGCGCCAGCCAGGTCGCCAGGTTATACGGCTCTTCGTCAATATGCACAATATCCGGTTGAATCTCCGCCAGCCGTTGTTTGAGCTTAGAGAAGTGGTACGTGTGGTACTGTCCATTGAAGCGGATCGGGTCTACCAGCAGCCGGTAGCCCTGCGTGTGTGACCGCTCCAATTCCACCGGCCCCGCCGGGTCCAGCCAGGCCGGCGGTACAATCACCGTCAGTTCCACATCGTCATAACGGGCTATTTCTTCTAACTTGCGCTGGTATGCCCCAACCAGGCACGCTTTCGATACCATCAAGATTTTCATACAATCCGTTATGAAAACCTGACAGGTCAGCCAGACCTGTCAGGTTTTGTTGCAGTCCTTCATTTTGCTATACTTGCCCCGCTTTGACAAACGGCAGGCGATTTACCCATTTCTTTCTTAATAATAATTCGGGCCCATCCCGCCAGGGGTGGGCTTTGTTGCTATTGGTGGTCGGCGTGGCGGCGGTAATGCGCTTCTGGCAGTTGGGGCAGATACCACCTGGCCTGTACCGGGATGAGGCGTTTAATGGGCTGGATGCGCTGCGGGTGCTGGATGGGGAGTTGGCGATTTTTTTCACGGCCAACAACGGCCGTGAACCCGCCTATATCTATCTCACTGCCTTGTTTATGGGGGCGTTGGGGCGTTCGGTCACGGCCGTGCGCCTGGGGGCGGCGCTGGTGGGCGTTGTCACCGTGCTGCCCGTGTTTTTGCTGGCGCGGGAGTGGTTTGGCTGGCGGGTGGGGCTGTTTGCCGCTTGGCTGTGGGCGGCGACGCTGTGGCCGTTGCACCTGAGCCATATCGGGCTGCGCATCATCTTGCTGCCCGGCTGCCTGGCGCTGTTTTTCTGGTTGGGCACCCTGGCGTACCGGCGACAACAAAAGTGGCTGTGGCTGTCGGCCGGGCTGGTGTATGGCCTGGCTTTTTACACCTACCTGGCAGTGCGCTTCACACCGCTGCTCCTCCTGGTAGTGGGCGTGTTTATACTCTGGCAGCGCGGCAAAGAGCGGCTGTGGCCGGGTGTGGCCTGGTTTGCAGCGGGCACGGCCGTTACCCTTCTCCCCCTCGGCCTCTTTTACGCCACCCACCTGGAAATGCTGCTTGGCCGTTCCGGGCAGGTTTCCATTTTTAACCCCGCCATCAATCACGGCGACCCCTGGGGGATGCTGCTGCGCCAGATAGGGGGGGCGCTGGGGCTGTTCATCTGGCGCGGCGATACTATTGTGCGCCACAATCCGGCCGCACGGCCGTTGTTTGATCCACTCATGGCGTTGCCTTTTCTCATTGGCCTGGTCTGGTGCCTGCGCCGCTGGCGGCAGCCGGCGGTTGCCGTCACCCTGCTGTGGGTGGCGGTGATGTTGGGCGTCACCATTCTGGCCGAAGATGCGCCGCACTTTTTGCGGGCGGCGGGCATCTTACCGGCGGCGCTGTTCATCCCGGCGTTGGGGCTGTACTGGCTGTGGGCATGGCCGAAACTGCCGCCGCTGGCCCGCCAGATTGGCGTGTTGGTTTTGCTGGTGTTGAGTCTGGGGCTGACGGTGCGTGATTATGCCGCCTACGGCCGTGACCCCCAAACTGCCCTCCTCTTTGAAGCCGCCGCCGTGGAGATGGCAGCGCAGTTGAACAAGGAAAAGGTGGGCACGGCCGTCTACCTGGATCACTGGTTCTGGGACGAAACCACCCAAAAAGGGTGGCCGTCCATCCCCTTTCTGGCCGATTTAGATGGTGTGACTTTTTTCCGGCCCGAATTTGGTCTGCCGCCCGCCACACCAGGGCAGTCGGTTTCGCTCTATACCTGGCAGTTTGGCGACCTCAGCTTTGTGCCGCGCCAGATCATCTCGCCGGCGTTGGTTTCGCTGCACACCGGCCAACCGGCGCGGGGCGACCTGGAAGCAGTCGCCTATCCGCTTTACGTCCGCTACCAAGCCCGCCCGCTGCCATCGTCCCCGGCCGATCTGTGGCCGGAAGCAGTTAACTTTGACAACCAGCTGTGGTTGCGTCGCGGTTCGGCCATTTTCCATGACCCGCAGACGGTGCAGATAGATTTGTATTGGGAGGGGAAGACGGCCGTTTCGCCGCATCTAACCGCCTTTGTGCAACTGGTAGGGCCGGATGGGGTGCTGGCCCAGCTAGATGCACCGCCGGGCGGCAGCGATGGACCGGTGCGCCCCTGGCAGGCGGACTGGTGGCGGCCTGGCCTGGTGCTGCACGAGCAGCGCATGTTGCATCTGCCGCAGCCGTATGACCCGGCCCGCCAGCGCCTTATTGTGGGATTGTATGATCCGGTCACGGCCGTGCGCCTGCCCGTCTTAGACGAAAATGAGAATCCGGCGGCCGATAGTTGGGAAATAATCGGCATTCGGAATTGAGCCTTTGCCAAATTGGGGTAAAACATGGGGATGATTGGGCAGCTATCGAATCGGCAACACAGGGGCGCAGAAACGCAGAGATATTCTTTCTCTCTGCCTCTGTGCCTCTGCGTTAAAATGCTCTTGCTGCTCTGGGTTTGCTGGCAGCCTGGGGCAGCAATGGCCCAGGTATTGCCGACGGCGACGCCGGATGAGGCGGGGGTGATTTATGCCATCGTTCAGCCGGATGACACGATGTGGGCCATTGCCGGGCAGGCGGGTATTTCCCTGGCGCAATTGTTGGAATGGAATGGGCTGCGGGAGACGGACTTTATTGTGCCCGGCCAAAAGCTGATTGTCGGCTACGGCGAGCCGCCCACCACACCGACGCCGGATGTGACGCCGACAGCTACGGCGACCTTGCCGCCGCCTACGCCGCGCCCTCCGTCACCCACACCGCCGCTCACGGCCGTCTGCCTTTCTGCCTTTCACGATAACAATGGCAATGGCCTGTTTGACGCCGGTGAACCGTTGCAGGCAGCAGTGGCCTTTACGGTGTATACCAATGAAGCGGTCATTGCCAACTATGTAACCGATGGCGTCTCTGAGCCGCATTGCATCTCGTTGGCCCCTGGCAGTTACCAGATCGCACGTTCGGTGGCGGGCGGTGAGGTGTTGACCAGCAGCGGCAGCCAGGCCATTATCTTGAACCAGGGGGATATGATGCTGCTGGCTTTTGGTGGCCGGGTGACGGGGGCTACGGCCGTGCCGCCCACACCGGCTCTTTTATCGGTTGAAAGTGAAAATGGGCCCTCATATCCTGCCGTCCCGCCCCTGGTTGTGGTTGGTTCCACACCGGCGCCTGCGCCTACCACAGCCCCCAGCGGTGGCCAACCGGCGCCGGTCATTAGCCTGATCCCCCTGGCTGCTGTTATTATTGGGGGCTTGCTGCTTACGATGGCGGCGATCTATTTTGTGAAGTCACGGCCGTAGGCTGTTATCCGTTATCCGTAATCCGTGAACCGTAATCCCAAATCCGATTACCGATAACCGACCACCAATCTTTTTGAAGAGGGAAGTATGATGAAGAAACAAACGCTGAAATTACTCCTGATCGCCCTGCTGCTGGCCTTGTTGGGGCAGACGACCAGGACAAACGCGCAGACAAATTTGCTGCAAAATCCCAGTTTTGAAATGCCCTACCAGTCCAATGGCGAGGCCAATGGTTGGGGCCGCTGGCACCGCAATAGCCCCCAGGACCAATTTAATGACTGTGCCAACGGTTACGCCAAACTGCCCCACTGGATGCCGGAGACCAATCCCGTTCTGGTCAGGCACGGCTCCGCATCCCAACATGTCGGCAATACCTGGGAGACCTGGAATGCCGGTGTTTTTCAGAATGTACCGGCCACACCGGGCAGCGTGTACCGCTTTACCGTATGGGTCTACTCCTTTGGCGGCAGTAATGATTTTCCCGGCCCCTCGGATGGCACATTGCAATCCAATGTGCGCGTGGGGATTGACCCCAATGGCAGCGGCGTGTGGCATGACGCCGATGTGGTATGGGGCGCAACGGCTAACCCGCTGGACAGCTGGCAGCAGGTGAGTGTGGAAACAACGGCTACCGGAAACCAGATATCGGTCTTTACCAGCGCCAACTGGGGCGTCCAGGGTGTAAATCAATGCCGGCTTCATTTGGATACCTGGTTCGACGCTGCCGAATTGATCGAAGTTGGCCCGCCGCCGACCAATACGCCGGCGCCGCTGCCCACGCAGCCGCCGCCGCCCCCCGTAACAAACACGCCCGTTCCGCCGACGCCCACCTTTACGCCGGAAGTGCCGCCCACATTCACTCCCGTTCCAACGGATACGCCGGTGCCTACAGATACACCTGCGCCTGGCGGCACAATCTGCGTAAATGCCTTTGCTGACGACAATGCCAACGGGCGGCGTGACGATACCGAGGGGTATATGGGCGGGGTGACGTTTACCATTGCCACTTCCACGCAGTTGGTGGCGCAGGCAGTCTCCAATGGGTCGTCGCAGCCTGTTTGTTTTGAGGCGCTGGAGTCCGGCGCATACACGGTTACGCAGATTGTGCCTGGCGCTTTGGAAATGACCACAGCCGCCAGCGCTACGCTGGAATTGGCTGTGGGGCAGGTGGTTGGCGTGGAATTTGGCAGCCGGGTGCGCAGCGCCGCTCCCACTACAGCCGCAACCGAGGTGGCGGCTGTGCCGGAGGCAACGGCCGTGCCGCCTACGGCCGGATCCGGTTCGACAACAGGCAGCAGCAGCGGTGGTGTTAGTAGGCTGGCGGTGGGCGGTTTGCTGCTGCTGGTAACGGCCGTGATCCTGCTGGGCGTCCTCGTTTTCCTGGTGCTGCGCGGGCAGAAGACGGCGTGATGTGTGGTCATGTGCCACACACCCCACGTCATGAAAGTAAGCACCCAGACCTGACCGGTTTTTCACCAGATCAATAAATCTGTCAGACCTGAAGTGACTGATTATGACGCAACTGTTATTCTTGAAACTGGGTGGTTCCCTGATCACAGACAAAACCGGCGTGGAAGCCGTGCGCACCGAGGTGCTGGCGCGGCTGGCGCAAGAAATCGCGCAGGCGCGGGCGGCGCAACCTGAGCTACAGTTGGTGTTGGGGCACGGCAGCGGCTCATTTGGGCACGTGGCCGGGGCGCGGCATGGCACCCGCCAGGGTGTACATACGGCCGGGCAATGGTTTGGTTTTGCCGAGGTCAGCGCAGCGGCGCTGCGGCTGAACCGGCTGGTGGTGGAGGCGCTGCTGGCGGCCGGTGTACCGGCGATGAGTTTTAGTCCGTCGGCGTCGGTGCAGTGTGTGGACGGCCGTATCACCACCATTGCCCGGCAGCCCATCGAACAGGCGCTCCAGGCTGGCCTGCTGCCGGTGACACATGGTGATGTGGCCTTTGACGCTGTGCGCGGCGGCACTATTGTCTCCACGGAAGAGGTCATGGTGGCGCTGGCAGAGGGAGGCTTACGGCCGTCGTGGTTGCTTTTGGCCGGGGAAACAGTGGGCGTTTATGATATGCAAAGCCAGGTTATCCCCCACATTTCGGCCAGAACATGGCCCCAGGTGGCGGCAGCCTTAGGCGGTTCGCATGGCACCGATGTCACTGGCGGTATGCTCACCAAAGTACAGAGCATGTTGGCTCTGGCCGCCCAATTCCCGGCACTTACCGTGCGCATCTTCTCCGGCCTACAGCCAGGCGCCCTGGCCCGCGTATTATGCCAGCCCACCACCGCCTTCGGCACCATTATCAGCCAGGATGAGCCATAACACCCCACCCACCCACTGCCTACTCCCCCGCACCCCCACTCCCCCGTACTTCTGTACCATCCTGCTCATTTTTTATGCTGATTTTATGGCATTAGTGGTATAACGGTGGCGCACATCGAGCATGACAATGACGCCTCTTGTAAGCAGTATCTACTACAAGGCGAGAGGAAGGAAGTGTGGTAAAGGCGAAGGTGCTTTATATCGAAGACGACCTGGCAAGTCAGCGTCTTGTGAACCGGTTGTTGAGTAGTTCCGGTTATGAGGTGTTCACCGCCTCAGATGGCATCGAGGGAGTAGCCCTGGCGCAAAAAGCGCAGCCGAATCTCATCTTAATGGACATCAACCTGCCCCAAATGGATGGGCGCGCTTTGACGACTCGTTTACGCAGCTCGCCCTATTTTTGTGATACCCCCATTGTGGCGCTGACGGCGCATCGTGACGCCGATAATCGGAATCTGGCGTTGGCCGCGGGCTGCACCGGCTTTATGACGAAGCCGATAGACGTAGACACCTTTCCCCAGCAAATCGAATCGTTTTTGAATGGGCAGCGCCAAAAACTATCGGCGCAGGAACATCAGGTGCATCTGGAACGGCATACACAGGAGTTGGTGTGCCAGTTAGAGGCCAAGATGCGCGAGTTGGAAAATGCTAATCGGCGGATGAAAGAACTTAATCAGTTGAAAAGTGATTTCTTGACAATGGCGTCGCTGGACTTGCAAGCGCCGCTCTCTTTCACCGGCCAGAAGTTGCGGGAACTGGAAACGCTGTTGGATGGGGTGGCTGACCAGACGGCCGTACTCATGCACCAAAACATGGTACAGCGCATGAAAGGGGGGCTGAACCGGATGCACCGCGTTGCCGACGAGATCAACCAGGTGGCGCAGATCATGTATGGCTTACTGAAGCTAAGACTCGAGCCGGTCAATTTGGGTGATGTGGTGGCTGATGTAGTGGGCGAAATGACCGGGGTGTGTGCCTCGCGCCAGATGCATTTGTATGTGTCCAGTCTCAGCCACTTGCCGTCGGTGATGGGGGATGAAGAGCAACTGCGCACGGCCGTCGCCAATATCATCGGCAATGCCATCAAGTTCACCCCGGATGGCGGTCACATTTACATCACGGGCGAATCCAGCCACCAGGAAATACGTCTCTCGGTACAGGATACCGGCCTGGGCATCCCCAAAGAGGAGCAAGGGTATATTTTTGATCTCTTTTATGCGTTGGGTTCGGTGCAAAACCATTCCACCAGTAAGTCGGCGTTTTGCGGCGGCGGCTTGGGTTTGGGATTGTCTATGGCCAGGGGCATTGTGGAGGCGCACAACGGCCGTATCCTGTTAGAAAGCGACCCCAACACCCTCCCTGGCAGCACCTTCACCATTTGCCTGCCCGTGTGAGTGGATTACACTCATTCACACAGGCCAAAACAGTACCGCCGATTCCCCAATTAGCGCATCCCACACGTCCCCCAGCGTATCTGCCAGCGCCACCGGCCTTTGCAGCCGGTTGGCTACGTCTTGTGGCGACAGGTCATCCAGCGAAATCCGGTCGGGGTGGTCAAACATCACCCGCGGCAGCACCACCAGATCGCCATAACCCGCCGTTTCCAATTGCTTGAGTACATCCTCTGCCATTAGCAGCCCGGCAACGGTGATGGTGGCCCCCAGCCGTTCATTCACCACCGGCAGCACAGATACGGAAACGCCGGTGAGTTGGGCAAAGGTTACGGCCGTCTGCCGTAGCGTTTCGGCAAACAAGGTACCCGTCACCAGCGTTATCAATTGAAAATTGTCAATTGACAATTGATAATTGCCAATTTCCTGTTGCACGGCCGTCCAGTCATCCAGAAAGTGGCGCACCATGCCCAGGCCGTTTTCATGCAGTTCGTAGCCGTCATAAGCCACCAGCGGCGGTACTTCTCGGCCTGTCACCAGATACCACTCGTCAGTTGGGTACACAAAACGGATGCCAAACCGGGCCAGAAAATCAGCTTGCAAAGATTCCACATAAGACAACGTTGCGGTAGCTTCCTCTTTTGTATGGGGGCGCATTCCATATTTGTGCTGCCGGGTCAGCCCCACCGGCACCACGCTGATGGATTGCACGGTGGGGTAGAGCGAGGCCAGGTCGTGGATGGATTTGGTCAGGGTACGGCCGTCGTTCACCCCTGGCGTAATCACCAACTGCGTATGCACCTCAATACCCCATGTGGCAAGCTGGCGCAGTTGGGACATGATGTCCGGTGCGGCATGGTTGCGCAAATAGCGCCGCCGTTCTTCCAGGTCAGTGACATGCACCGAGACATACAGCGGCGACAGGCGCATCTGCCGGATGCGCTGCCAGTCATGCTCGCTTAAATTAGTCAGGGTCACATAATGCCCAAAGAGGAAGGAGTAGCGGTAATCGTCATCCTTGATGTACAGGGTGCGCCGGAATTTGGGCGCCATTTGCAGCACAAAACAGAACTCGCACAAATTATTGCAGCGGCGAATGTCGGTATCGAACGTGGGATGGCTGAATTCTAGCCCTAATGCCTGGTGGTACTCCCGTTCAGCCGTAAAATGCAAGATCTCCCCTTCGCGGCGAATGGTAAGCGCCAATTCCTCGTCGGCGGCATAAAATTGCACGTCAATGATGTCTTGCACGGGTTGATCATTCACCGCCAGCAGTTCATCCCCGGCGTGCAGTCCAATGGCCGCAGCCACACTGCCCGGCTCAATGCCCGTTATCTGCCCACCGCGAAAGGTGGCGAGGTCTAGTTCTTGAAATAATGCCATGTTTTGTGAGGGGAATCCCGAAGTCCGATGCCCGAAGCCCGATGCCGGGTTTCCGACTTACCGTCCACCGATCACCGATTACCGTTTCTTACCATCGCCACAATCTCCGCCACAATCTCCTCAACTGGCCGGTCGGTGGTGTCCATGAGCACCGCGTCGGTTGCCGGGCGCATGGGGGAATGTTCACGGCTGCCGTCAATCTGGTCGCGGCGTTCTACATCGGCCAGAATGGCGTTGTAATCTGCGACGTGCCCCTGCGCCTGGCGGTCTAACCAGCGGCGATGGGCGCGTTCGGCGGCGGTGGCGGTGATATACAGCTTGAGCGGCGCCTCTGGCATCACCACCGTGCCAATATCGCGCCCCACCATCACCACCTGCCCCCGTTGGCCAAATTCGCGCTGCCGCCGTACCATCTCCTGGCGTACCCCCAGATAGCTGGATACCTGCGACACATTGGCGTCTACGGCCGGGGTGCGAATGTCCCAGGTGGCGTCCTGTCCATCCAGCAAGACGGTATAGTGACGGCCGTCGGCTTCGCCCCTCTCCGGCAGCACCTCAATGACAATTTGTTCGGCCAGATGGGTCACGGCCGTTTCATCCATCACATCCAGCCCCCGCTGCAACATCGCCAATGTCACCGCCCGGTACATGCAGCCTGTGTCCAAAAATAAAAAGCCCAATTCTTTCGCCACCTGTTGGCTGACGGTAGATTTGCCTGAAGCCGCCGGGCCGTCTATGGCAATGACGTCAATCGCGCCCACTCACTCACTCACTTTATTCCTTTCTTTTTTGCCGCTTTTGGCCCGCTGTCCCGTTTTTTAGGGGGATAGCCGCCTGCTTTTCTATTTCCAGGCTGGTCGGTTGGCGCCTTTGGTTTGCGCATGGCTCTTCCTGGCTTATAGCTGGCAATTTCTCGTTTTAGCGCATGAATTTCTTGCGGCCGTAAATTTCGCCACTCGCCGGATTTGAGAGTCCCCAGGTCAATGGGGCCGATTTTGATGCGCACCAGATGGCGCACCGGGTAACCCAACGTATTGGCAATGCGCCGGATTTGTCGTTTGCGCCCTTCGCGCATCACCAGTTCCAGCAAGGTAAAGGTCATTTCTTGCCGCAAAACCTTGATTTCCACCGGTGCAGTTTTGCGGTCATCCAGGTAAATGCCCTGCCGCCAGGTGTCCAACACCTCCGTCGGGATGCGCCCTTCCACCGTCACGCGGTATGTTTTTTTGTGGCCGTAACGGGGATGGGTCAGTTTGTGGGCCATGTCGCCATCATTGGTCATCAACATCAGCCCCTCGCTCTGTTTATCCAGCCGCCCCACCGGGTAGAGATGGCCGGGCAGGGGGATGAGGTCGCGCACTGTTTTGCGCCCCTCTTCCAGTTCATCATCCAGCGACGAGAGCACCCCCTTGGGTTTGTTCAGGGCGATGTAGATAAAATCTACCTGCCGGGCGTCAATGACACGGCCGTTGACCTCAATGCGGTCCACTGCCGGATCAACTTTCATGCCCAGTTGGGCGGGACGGCCGTTGACCTTCACCCGCCCCTCCTCAATCAACTTCTCACACTCCCGCCGCGAGGCAACCCCGGCATGTGACATGATCTTCTGTAAGCGTTCTTCCATATGCAAAGTCATTGAGATTGGAGATTAGAGATTAGGGATTGAAGGGCCTCAATCTCCAATCTCTAATCTCTAATCTCCTCCTCTTTCTCTTCCACCAACTCCGGCAGTTCCTCAAGCATCGTCAGCCCAAAATGCTGTAAAAATTCCGGCGTTGTGCCATACAGGATGGGGCGGCCTGGCGTTTCCTGGCGGCCAATCTCCTCAATCAGCCCCTTGCTCAGCAGGCTGCGCAGCGCGCCATCGGAATTGACGCCGCGAATCTGGTCAATGTGCGGTCGAGTGACGGGCTGCATATAGGCGATAATGGCTAACGTCTCCATCGCTGCCTGGCTGAGCCGGGTGGTCAGTTCCATTCCTAAAAAGCGTTCAATGGTGCTACTTGTGGCGGGGGCGGTGGTCAACTGCACCGCGTCGCCGCTCCATTGCAGCCGCAGGCCGCGTGTCTGGTAATCAGCCGTGAGCGTGTGCAGCGCCTGGGTGATCACGGCCGTCGTCACTTCCAACGCCTTCGCCAGCCGCGCCACCGGCACCGGCCCGCTGGAAACAAACAGCACACTCTCCACCAGGGCAGCAATGTT
Organism: Chloroflexota bacterium; assembly: GCA_014584575.1. Taxonomy (GTDB): domain Bacteria; phylum Chloroflexota; class Anaerolineae; order Promineifilales; family Promineifilaceae; genus CAADGU01. The sequence continues at coordinate 3,540 of JACTMP010000013.1, read as the reverse complement.
TAACTCGTCGTCAATCGTCGTCATACTCATTGTAGTAAATGGTTGGGGATGGCTGTTTGTAGATCAGGCGGGGTCAGGTCATGGCCGTGACAACATCATTCTGCTTCGACTGCTGCCAATGCCGCCAGAAAGTCAGCCATATCCGAGGCCGTTAATGCCTCATCAAAAAGCGATTCTAGTGTTGATAATGATAGAAACTCCAACCGCATGATCACAGAGTTGCTCTCACGTTGGCCAAAACGCTGTGTCAGGATACGGCCGATATTCTGCCGTAATTCCTGCTCCCGTCCAAGTTCAAGCCCTTGCTCAAGTCCTTGCTCAAGTCCTTGCTCCAGCCCTTGCTGCACACCTTTGAGCAATATTTCCTGATAAATTGGGGATTTTTCCAGTATTGTCATATGCCACCTCACAATTTGGGCTACCTGTTCCACATCCAGCTTTATCATAGCAAATAACGCCAGGATTGTCTCTAACTCCTCATGGTCAGGCTCGCTGCGAATGCGTCGGGCGCATTCTCGGACGACCTCTATATCAGCGCCGGCCATCAATGGCACATAGGGCAATAAACCGGCTGGCGGCGATTGTTTGAGCGTTTCATGTGCATCCAGTTCCCACATCTTCACGGCCGTGAAATCCTGATGTGTAACTCGCCCCATAAATTCGGCGTGGTAATCGGTCGCTACGGAGCTGCCGGCCGATGGTTCCACCAGATAAATGACGATAGGCAACACCGGTAATCCATATTTTTGCCGGGCCAGAGCGCAGTAAATGAGCATGCGCAGCGGCATGGCGGGGTCATAATGCAGTTGCAGTTCAATGAGTACCAGAAATAACACGCCATTCAACATGACTTGTAGCAATGAATCGCTGCGGCGGCCCACAAATTGGAATTCGGCGCTGAGTGTCTGTGTAACGGTTACATCTGGTTCATGCAGAAGCCAGCGCACCCAACCCTCCGGGTCACGGTCAATCAGATATTTGCCGCCGATGTCTTTTTCGCCCATTTGGAAACTACCAGTTTGATTTGGTCACGGTATAATCCGACAGATTATACCCATTTGAACTGGTAAAACCGAACGGAGTAATGTCATGTCTGACCCCATTAGCTATGCTCAAAATAACCGCGACCGGCACCTGGCCGAATTGATTGAATTTTTGCGTATTCCCAGCGTTAGCACCCAACCGGAACACGCGGCAGATGTGCAGCGGGCGGCGCATTGGTTGGCGGAGTCGCTCACGGCCGTTGGCCTGCGAAACAGCCGCGTCATCCCCACCGCCGGCCATCCCCTGGTCTATGCCGACTGGTTGCACGCGCCCGATGCACCGACGATACTCATTTACGGCCATTACGATGTGCAGCCTGCCGAACCATTTGACCTGTGGCACACTCCCCCTTTTGAACCCACCATCCGCGATGACTATCTGTATGCTCGCGGCGCATCGGACGATAAGGGGCAAATTTTTGCACATATTAAAGCGGTAGAGGCGCTGTTACGAAGTGACTCTTCCGGCGGTCGTTTACCCATCAACGTCAAATTTATCATTGAAGGCGAAGAAGAGATGGGTGGGCCGAGTTTGTCCGCCTTCATCCCACAGCACCAAGAGCTTTTGGCGGCGGATGTGGCGCTGGTATCAGACACCGCCATGATTAGCCCCATACAACCCACTATTGTGTATGGTTTGCGCGGTTTGTGTTATGTGCTGCTGGACATCTATGGCCCGCAACGTGACTTGCACTCCGGCACCTTTGGCGGCGGCGTGGACAACCCGCTGAATGTGGTAGGCCACCTGATTGCCAAATTGAAGGATGAACACGGCCGTGTCCTCATACCAGGTTTTTATGATCGCGTACGGCCGTTAACCGACGAAGAGCGCCGCCTGCTGTCCCAATACCCCTTTGACGAAACAGAGTGGCTGGCAGAATCTGGCGCGCCACAATCGTGGGGTGAACCAGAATACACATTGGTCGAGCGGTTGGGGGCACGCCCCACGTTGGATGTTAACGGCATTATCGGCGGTTACACCGGCCCAGGCGGCAAGACGGTGTTGCCCGCCCACGCCCACGTCAAATTCTCCATGCGCCTGGTACCCGACCAGGCCCCGGACGAGATTCTAGCCCTCCTGGAAAAATACCTGGCAGACATCGTGCCGCCGACGGTGACGTATCAACTACATTGGCAAGGGGGCGCGCCCGCCAGCATCAGCGATCTGCACCATCCGGCAATGGACGCCGCACGAGTGGCCTGCCGGGAAACCTACGGCCGTGACCCCATTTTCATGCGTGAAGGCGGCTCCATCCCCGTAGTGGGCGAATTTCAAACGCAACTGGGCCTGGAAACGGTGCTGCTCGGTTTTGGCCTGGTTAGTGACCAGATTCATGCTCCCAACGAGCGTTTTTATCTGCCCAACTACTTCCACGGCATCGAGGCCAGTATTCGCTTCTTGCAGGCGTATGGTTAGGAACGAAAATCAAATAACTTACAGAACTGAGATTGGAGATTGGAGATTAGGGATTGAACCAATCTCTAGTCTCCAATCTCCTGTTGGTTATTTACTCCGCCTTCCTTACGGTGTGATATCCAGTTCAATTTCGGAGATGAGGCCGTCGGGTGTGCGGTGGTAGGGGTAGCCCAGTTTGTCCAACACCCGCCAGATAGCGTCATTGTCATTTAGGGCGTTGCCCACCAGTTTGCGAATACCATTAACCACGGCTTCATCTATTGCCATTTGCAGCAGCCAGGTGCCAATGCCTTGCCCGTGCATATCATCGCGTACCGACATCGCTATTTCGGCCGTTTCATCATCTATGCGCACATAACGCGCGGCGCCGACAGGCACATCGGGCAGCAACGGCCGTTGCCAGAAGGCTATAAACCCTCCTTGCTGCTCATCTTCCATTTGCGCAATCTTTTCCGCTTCTTCCCACACCTGTTTCGGGTTGGGATTCTCTAAGGACTGTTGGAAGCGGCGATAGCGGCTCTCCGGTGACATATGTTCGAAGATGTCTACCAGGTAGGGGGCATCGTAGGGGGACAACGGCCGTGCCGTTATCCGTTTTCCCGTTTTTGTTACCATTTGCGTCATCTTATATTCCATAATCATATTTTTCTATCGCCTCCACGAGGCCACCCTTTTCAGGTGCTACCTCTTTGACGCAGTGCGTCACGGGGCAGGATACCATAGCCCATGCGCCAGATCAACCCTTTTCATACAATAGATTAACCATCTTCCCTGGGCAATTTGTCCCTGGTCGGGCGCACAATCCAAAAACCGATTACCGATTACCGTCTTCTGCAACCTGCTTTTGCCCTTTGCGTATAATGCTCTGATGTACCCCATCAGGTTGCATCATGGTGTACAATAGCGCCAACCACTTCAAAAAATCTCGTATGGCAGCAGGCAATACGCAATACATAATCAGGAGACGACAGAGGCAGCAGCCTAAGTACAGGATTGCATAAATATGTTCCGAGAATAAAAATTTGAGATAATGGCAGGCTTGGAGGATAGACACAAGATGCGAGGACCCAAACCCCAATA
>JACTMP010000033.1 GCA_014584575.1 Chloroflexota bacterium | reverse complement strand
GACGAATGATAGGCCATCTTGCTCTCCTTGTTGTAAAATGACCCCTATTCTACGGCATACCCATATCTGGGTGTACCCCCTGTATTCCCATTGAACCAATATATTTAATCCGCGTCACCTGCGTTTATCCGCGTCCGTTTTTTTCTTTTACCCCTTTACTCCGCTGCTGGTGGCGCTTTCCACGAAGAAGCGCTGGCCGAAGATGAAGATGAGCATCGGCGGCAGGATGGCGATGGCCGCGCCGGCCAGGATCAGGTTGGGGCTGTCTGAGGCGCGCCCCCGCAGCACATTGAGCGAGAGCGTCAGCACGTGGTTGGCGGTGTTGCCGGTGTTGATGATGACCAGCGGCCAGAAAAAGCTGTTCCAGGCGTACAAAAAGGTAAAGGTGGTCAGCGTAGCCAGGGCCGGGGTGCTGGCGGGCACAAAGATGCGCCACAAAATTTGCAGCCGCGATGCGCCATCCATTACCGCCGCTTCCTCAATTTCTTTGGGGATGGTCAGGAAAAACTGGCGCATCAGGAAAGTGCCATAGGCGCTGAAAATCCAGGGCACGATCAGCGCCACCATGTTGTCTACCCAACCAATGTAGACCATCAGTTGGTACATGGGCGTCACCAGCACCACAAAGGGGATCATCATGGTGCCCAGGTACAGCACAAAGAGGTTGTCGCGCCCCGGAAAACGCAGCCGGGCGAAAGCGTAGCCGCCCAGGACAGAGGTGGTCAGTGTGCCCAGCACCACGCCAAGTGTTACCAGAATAGTGTTGGTCAGGCTGCGATCCATGCCCTGCAAGGCGACCACATCGCTGTAGTTTTCGGGCCGGGCCGTTAACTGCTCCATCGGCTGGCTGAGGCGGACGTTGGCCATGATTTCGTTTTGTGGATTGTCCGGGTCTACGAACCGGCCGCGCGCCGTTTGCCCCACCTGGACGACCTCGATTTCACGGCCGTCTACCGTAATCACATACACCAGCATCTCTTCGCCGTTGACGGTCGTCTTCTCTTGATTGGTGAAGCCCCCTTTGGGTTTTGCCTCTATGGGTGGCAGTTCCCACGTCTGTTCCGGGTTAGCGATGCTGGCATAAATGCCGATGCGGATATTGCTTTCCACCAGGGCATACGCCTTGCGCCCCTCATCCCCTTCCAGGTCATACAGTGGTACTTCCTCGCCGTCTAGTGTCGTCGTCAGGCCGGTGCGTGGCAGCAGGCGCGGCGGATAGTTGAACGTATCCTTCGGCTCTTTGAACGAGGTGGTGAGCATAAAAACAAAGGGAAAGAGCATGATGCCCGCAAAAAAGATGAGGACAGCGTAGACCAGGAGGTTTTTGACGGCCGTTCGCAATTTGTGTGAGTTCATAACAATTACCCCAAAATGCGTGATACGTGATGCGTGAATTTCTTCTCACGCATCACGCATTACGCATCACTTCTTACGCATCATATCCCGACCCACTCATCCGCTGCCGCTGCACCTGAAACAGAGTGGCGGCGAAGATAAGGGCAAACAATATCCAGGCCAGCGAAGAAGCGTAGCCCTGTTCAAAACGCTGGAACCCTTTCTGGTATAGATACAGCACCAGGGTCAGCGTCGAGTTCGCCGGCCCGGCCGGGTTCGTGCCCATCACAATAAAAATATGCTCAAAAATCTGCATCGCCTGGATGGTGGTGGTGACGATGACAAAAAATGTGGTGGGGGCCAGCAAGGGCACGGTGATACGGGTGAACTGGCGGCCTGAGCCGGCGCCATCCACCGTCGCCGCCTCATACAGGACCCGGGGAATGCTCTGCAAACCGGCCAGGAACAGCACCGTGTTAAACCCCAACCACTGCCAGGCGGCCATGATCACCACCGCCAGAAGCGCGGTGTTGCTGGCCGACAGCCAGCGTATTTGGGGGTCGGCAAGGCCTAGAAAACCGGTGATCTGGGTGATGAAGTAGTTGATGTAGCCCACCGAAGCGTTGAAAAGTAGTTGCCAGACCAGGGCGATGCCCACCACGGCGGCCACACTGGGCAGAAAGTAGACGGCGCGGAAAAATTTCATGCCCGGCACTTTGCTATTGAGCAGGTTCGCCAGAAAGAGGGCCGGTATCACGCTCAGCGGTACGGCAAACAGGACGAATTTGAATGTGTTGCCCAGGGCGATCCAGAACAGTTTATCCTGGGCGCCGATGACGTAGCTGCGGCCGAACAGCGTCAGGCGCGCCAGTTCATCATAGACGCGCACGTCCAGCACTTCGTTGGCGCGTTGGGCGGCGTCGGCCAGGGGAGCTATGGTGAGGTTGAGGGCACGGCCGTAATTGCTCAGCCCGACCCAATCGGCATTGCCAAAAGCGTCCCAGTCGGTGAAGCTGACGTAAAAGGAAAAAAGCAGCGGCCCGGCGATGAAGACGAGAAAACCTAGCAGGTTGGGGCTGAGAAAGGCCCAGCCAATGAGCATTTCGTTGTCCGCATTTTTAGCGCCCAGCAAGGTGGCCGCCGGCTGCCGCCAGATGGCCCAAATGAAAAGGGCAGACGGGAACAGGGCCGCAAAAAGGAGCAGGGTAACGGGATCGGTGAGGGCCACAAACAGGGCGCGCCCGGCCGTGGCCAGTCCGGCCATAAAGAGGAAGAGGACGCCGCCGACGGCCGTGACCACGCGCCCGACCGTCTGGCGGCTGGGGCCTGGTTTTTCACCCAGATTGCTGATGACCAGGCCGATAACGGCCAACCCCAGAAAGGGCAGCGCCCGGCCAAAGTTGTTGGCCAGCGTGTTGAAGCCGCTAAAACCACCGGCGCGGTGGATGACGGCAAACAGGCAAAAAAGGAAGGCCAGATAGTTGACGCCCAGGGAGAGGACACGCCCACGATGGCGCAGGCGCAGCAGGTCAACGGCAGCCAGGGAGGTCACGGCCGTGAGCATGACCAGCAGCAGCGACGCCGCCACCTTGAACACCATGGCCCGTTCCGCGCCGCCGCCGGCCCACAGCCAGCCCAATCCGGCCACCCCCCCCACTGCCAGGAGCAAATGCCAGACAGCCCCCGCCTTTAGCCAGCGCAGAATGGTTTGCCCGGCTGTACTCGTTTCTGTTGTTGCCGTCGCTGCCGCCATCAGCCGCCTCCTGTGAGAATGGTTTGTAGTAGGCGATTCATCGCCCTCTGACGGCGCTATAGCGCCTACTACAAACTTTTCCTGGAACTGCTATTACACCGTTAAGCAAGCCCTCTTAACTTTCACACTTCACATGTCATTCCGAGCGGAGTCTTCGGAGCGAGGAATCCCTCTCCTGTGTCATGTAGCAGGGATTCCTCGTCGAAGACTCCTCGGAATGACACGAGAAGTTCAGATTATTTTGTTAACGCTGTATTGAGTACACCGTTAAATAAGTCTTCTCCACTTTAATACTTCACCTGTCATTCCGAGCGGGGTCTTCGGAGCGAGGAATCCCTCTCCTGTACAAATAGAAGGGATTCCTCGTCGAAGACTCCTCGGAATGACACGAGAGAGTTTGGATTATTTTGTTAACGGTGGACTACTGATTGAATGCCTTGTTGGCTTCGTCGCAGATGGTGGCGGCAAAGTCGTCAATGGACTGGTCGCCATTGAGTACGGCCGTGACCGCCGGCCCCATAATCGCATCATACTCCGGCCAGCTACCGGCCCACAGCGGCCCTTCCGTCTCCGGGTTGCGCGCCAGGCCATTCAGGAACGCCTGGTTGTTGGCGGGCGGGGTGAAGGTGAGGAAAGCGTCCAACGCTTCCTGGCTGACGCGGCTGGGGATATTGGCCCCCAGCGCTGCTATCTTGCCCTGCGTTTCGGCGGTTGTCAGTTCCTGCACCAGTTTCCACGCTTCTTCGGGGTGTTCGGTGTTGGCGTTGACGACGTATGCGCCCCAGAAGAGCCAGTTGCTCGGCCCGGCAGGGCCATCGGGCAGTTCGACGACATCCCAGTTGAAGTTAGCGGATGAACGGGCACCGGGGGTGGCCCAACGGCCGTTTTGGAACATGCCCACTTTACCGGCCAGGAAGGGTGGTTCGCTGTCTTCACCATAGGGCACAGCCACGTCATACTCGTTGTAAATGCGGGATTCAAATTCCAGCCCGGCAATAGATTCCGGCGTGTCCAATCCACAGGCGGTGCGGTCATCATTGTAGAAACCGCCGCCAGCAGCATTGATCCAGTAGCCATACGGCCCCCACCAGGCATTCTGGCCGTAACCGTAAATGTCATCACCCAGAGCGTCAATGGCTGCGGCCACTTCCAGGAAGCTGTCCCAGTTCCATTCGCCGTTGGCTGCCAGTTCACGCGGGTCCGGCGCGCCCGATTCGGCCAGCAAATCCAGGTTCAGGTAGAGGGCAAAGGTGGACACGTCGCGCGGCAGACCCCAGAGCGTTTCACCGCTGTTACCCGTTTCCGGGTTAAAGGTCAGGTGGAACATGGGGCCGGGATAAAAATCGGCGTCGCTGTAACCGGCGGTGGCGTCGGCCATGTCGCGCAGGTTCATAATCAGGCCGCGGGTGGCAAAGTCGGCGATGTCCGTGCCGGGAATCCAGAACACGTCGGGGGCGGTGCCGGCGGCCAACTCGGTGCGCAGCACGTCCTGGTAGCTGGAGCTTTCGCTGCCGCCCGGTTCATAGACCAGCGTGACGCCATCCATCTCGCCGTCCAGCTCATCGCTGACGGATTGGTACACGTCAATTTCAGCCTGGTTATCGGGGCGGGTGCGCCAGCGGAGGGTGGTTTCTTCCATCGGCTGTGCGGCTGCTGGCTCTTCGGCGGCCGGTTCTTCTTCCATGGGTTCTTCCGCGGCCGGGACTTCTGCTTCTGCTTCGGCTGGTTCTTCGGCGACCGGTTCACTACTGCCACCACTGCACGCGGCAATGAACACGGCCGTAAACAACAAAACAACCATTACATAGAGAGACTTGCGAATAGGGTTCATTCTTCAACTCCTGTTTATTATTGAATTTGTGGGCTGTCCGGTAAAATAGGCGCAAGCAATGTGGACTGTGCCCCAGCTAAAGGCAGCCGTATTGCGCCTGAGGAGGTACAGGTAGCCGCCTGTGCCTCTTCTTTTTTGGCTTTTGTTTTGTGATTTCTTCTCGTTAGGATCACCTCCTTTATCGAGTAAGCCCTTGTAGAGATTGGTTCAATCTTCAAGATTGAACCAATCTGCAAACCCTTAGGGTCTGGATGTGGAACGACGCACAATGAGATCTGCTTCGATTTGTAGATGCTCTTTGGCGCGGTCAGGTTCTTCGACTACTTGTAAGAGTAACTGCGCTGCTTCCCGGCCGATGCGGGCAAAATCTTGCCGCAGTGTGGTCAGCGGCGGCGCAAAGTGGGAAGCCAGGGGGATGTCATCCACGCCAATGATGGAAAGTTGCGCCGGGATTTGCAGGCCACAATCACGGGCGGCCCGCAAGACGCCGAGCGCCATCTGGTCATTCTGGGCGAACACGGCCGTGGGCATGTGCCCCTGCTGCTGCCACTGCATAAACGCCTCGTAGCCAGAGGCGGGCTGCCAGTTGCCCTCGCGTATCCACTCTGGCTGTGGGCTAATGTCGGCAGCCTGTAATGCCTGGGCAAAACCCTGGCTGCGGTCTTGTGCGCAATCTTCGGCCATAGGGCCGGTGATCATGCCGATGTGGGTGTGTCCCAGCGTGAGCAAATGCTGCGTGGCGGTAAATGCCGCTGCCACGTCATCCAGCGCCACGGAGTTGGCCGCTTCTTCACGGGGGCGCGCCCCGGCAAAGACGGTGGGGAAGGTGGGGGGGAGGAGTTGGTAACGGCCGTCGGCAAAGGGATTGATCACCAACAGCCCCTCAACCCGGTGGCTGGTTACTAATTCATCCATCAGACCTTGAAAGGTCTCTTCATCGGGAGCGGAGGCGGAAAGGAGAAAGTAGCCGTGTTGGCGCACGGCCGTGGCCGCGGCATCAATGATGCTGGCAAAGGTGTAGTCGGTCAGGTTGGGGGCGATGCAGGCCAGGGTGGCGGTGCGACCGCGGGCCATAGAGCGGGCGATAGCATTGGGCCGGTAGTCCAAGGCGGCGATAGCCGCCTCTACGCGGGCGCGCGTCTCCGGGCTGACCCGTTCGCTGTCATTGATGACGCGAGAGACGGTCTGGTGCGAAACGCCCGCATGTTGGGCGACATCGCGGATGGTGACTTCTGAACGGGGCAAAATCCTTCTCCTTCTGCTGTGTTACCGGTCACGTGACCGGTAACATAATAATAATCCGTTTCAGAGAGCCTGTCAAGGAATGGCGGCAATGTGGCTTGGTAAGTGTCTAAAAATTACTTCCCATTGCGGAGTAGCGGTTTTAGCCGGTAATGTTACGGGTAAAGCCGTTACTCCGGGAACTTTATTTCTGGACGATTATTTAGAAGAGGGAGGGATTGGCGGCGACCCAGGTGTAGAGGTCGCGGATACCGGCAGTGGGGGAGGTGGTGGGCTGCCAGCCGAGCAAGGCGGCTGCTTTGCGGATGTCGGCGATGAAGACGCGCTGGTCGCCGGGCCGCCAGGGGCCCCATTGCACCGGGACTTCATGCCCGGCCAGTTCCGCCAGCAGCGAGCCAAATTCAGACCAGATGGAGAGGGTATTGGCCGGCCCGCCGCCGACGTTGAGGGCCTGCCCGCTCAGTTCGTCTATTTTCTGGATGCCCAATTCGTAAGCGCGGATGAGGTCGGACACGTGCAGGAGGTCGCGCACCTGACGGCCGTCGCCGTAAATGCTAATCGGCCGGTTCATCACGGTAGCGATGACAAAATGGGCCACCCAGCCCTGGTCCTCTACACCAAACTGTCTGCGACCATAGATGCATGATTGGCGAAAGACCAGTGTGCGCAGGCCGTAAATCCGGGCATAGTCAATGGTGTATTGATCGCCGGCTCCCTTCGAACACCCATAGGGAGAGTGGAAGTCCAGCGGGTAACTTTCGGGGATGCCATGTGGGTAGTCGGCGTAGCCGTAGCGGTTGCCTGGCGGGTTCTCTTGCAATTCCACCCGCGCCGCTTCCATGCCGCCGTAGACCTTGTTGGTGCTGGCGTAAAGGATGGCGGCCTGGGGCGCGTGGTGGCGCACTGCTTCCAATACGTTGAAGGTACCCAGGGCGTTGATCTCAAAATCCTCGCGTGGATTTTGCACGGAGGTGGTGACGGCGACTTGGCTGGCTAAATGAAGGATGACATCGTTGCCGGGCACGGCCGTACACAATCCCTCATACTCTCGTATATCTCCCTGAATAAAGTGCAGCCGTTCGCCAAATTCCGCTTGCAGCCAGGCCAGGTTAGCCGGGCCACCCTTGCGGGAGAGATTGTCAAAGACGACGACATCGTGACCTTGTTCCAAAAAGTGGGCGGCGCTATTGCAGCCAATAAACCCGGCGCCGCCGGTGATTAAAATTTTCATGCTCCACCTTTCTTTAGTGACTTTTGCATAATCCACTCTGACTCATTAACAGTTTTCACTTCCCCCTCTGGCGTGGTGTAACTCCAGGGAGTGGTCTCTTCGCCTATCATTTGATAGCCTAGCTTTTCATAGAGTTGTTGGGCCAGGTGGTTCGATTTTTCCACGTTCAGTTGTGCGGTCAGTATGCCCTGGTGAAAGATGGCCTGTTCTACGGCCGTCATCAGTCTTGCTCCAATTCCCAGATTTTGAAACGGTGGCAGTACCCGCAACGCCATGATGTAGCCGACACTTGTATCCTGAAAACGAACCAGATCGGCTTCCACCTGACCCACCGGGAAATGATTGGCCTCGGCCACCAGATAAACCAGTTTGCCAGCTTGGGCCGCGGCAAAATCTTTCTCCAAAATTTTGCGGAAGGGGGTGATCATGCCAAACCATTCCAGTTTGGGAATATCATCGGCCTGCGCGGGGCGGATGGTGACAGGTATGGTGAGTGTAAATTCTTGCAGCATAAAGGCTTATACAGGGTGACGGCCGTTACTCCTCACCCATCAGCCGCCGGAAAAGCTGTTCTTTCTGGCGCTCCAGAAATTGGTAGTAGCGGGCATCCAGGGGCGGCGCCGTCATCAGCAGCGCATCTTCGCCCGTGTCCCGGTAGTAACGACGGCGGCGGCCAACCATCTCGAACTGGTATTTGAGATAGAGTTGTTGGGCGCTGTAGTTGCTCTGGCGCACTTCCAGGGTGACGATGTTGGCCGGGTGGGTGTAGGCTAACACCAGCAGATTCAGCAGCAGCAGTTCCCCCAGCCCCAGGCCACGCCATTCAGGATGGCTGGCGATGGTGCTGATGTGTACCTCGTCGCCAATGAGCCAGTAACCGGCATAACCGATGACCTGGTTATCATGGCACAATACCTGGTAGTAGGCCAGGGTATTATCCGCAATTTCATGTTCATAGAGGCCGGGCCGGGCCGGGGTGGGGAAAGAAAGGTGGTCAATGGCGGCTACGGCCGTGAGGTCAGCCATTGTCATTGGGCGCAGGTGGTAGGGTGGGGGGGGGGCTAACATGGTGGCAAGTTGCAAGTGGCAAGTTGCAGGTTTACTTGCCACCTGCTACCTGCCACTTGCCACCTTTTTCAACTCCCATCAGGTTCCTTCAAATAAAGCGGGGCCAGGTTTGTGGCATCGTCCACCTGGCCCTGGCGCAGGCGACGCCAGCCAATCTCGGCCAGGACGGCGGCGCGGCGCACGGAGGCGGCGGGCAGGGCCACGCGGAACTCTTTACCGGCGGCGCGGATTTGTTTGGCGGCTTCGGGCGTGATTTCCCCGGCAAACAGGTAACGGCCGTCACCCTCCAACCGTGTTAATAATTCATCCCAACTGTCAATGGTGGGGGAGTGAGTGGCCTGCCAGCCGTTGGTTTGCCATTCGTACACGGCCGTACACACACGGGTGCGGCCCGCTTCGGCCACAGCCACCAGTTTGCCCGACTGCGCCCCGATGCCTGCCGCCAGACAGTCCAGCGTGGAAACGCCCAGCAGCGGCGTCTGGTTGGCCAGCGCCAGCCCCTTGGCCACCGCCAGCCCTACCCGCAGACCGGTGTAGGAACCTGGCCCAATGGCGACGGCGATGCCGGACAAATCCGCCATGGTAGCGCCAGTTTGCTGTAATAACTGCTGGATGGACGGCGTCAGTTCGATGGTGTGGTTATTCAGGCAGCGCCAGCCGCTTTCGGCGAGCACGGCCGTGCCGCTGTGCAGCGCCAGCCCTAACCAACGTGTGGCGGTATCAATTGCCAGGATCATCTTCTTCCCTTTGCCTCTTTTCGCGCTCTTCGCAGATCAGACACCAAATGCGCTCTTTTTGAACTCTTCCAATAACTTCTGGGCGCGGTCGCCCTGCGCTCTAACCTGTAATTTGCGCCGGGTTTCGCTGACATACTCCAGCGATATCCACAGCCGGTCGGGGCGTAGCCACTTTTCAATGCGCTCCGGCCATTCCACCATGACGGTGTGTGGTTCCACCAGGAGGTCTTCAACGCCAGCGGTAAACACATCGCCAGGGCCGTCCAGCCGGTAACAGTCCAGGTGGTAAAGGACACGGCCGTCGTGCAGCCGCGGATATTCATTCACCAGGACAAACGTAGGGCTGGTCACACGCAACGATGTGCCCCAACCGCGCCCCACACCCCGCGCCAGCGCCGTTTTGCCCGCGCCTAATTCGCCGGACAGGCAGAGCAGGTCGCCAGGCTGCAACAATTCACCCAGCCGTACACCCAGCCGCAGCGTTTGCTCCTCACTGCTGCTCACAAAATCTAATGTCCAGGGGTCTAAGATCGCCATAATTCTCAGGCCGACCTGACAGGTTTCGGAAAACCTGTCAGTTTTTTTGTGAATTCTTTATCAGTACACTGTTAACAATTTAATCTGAACTTTCTCGTGCCATTCCGAGGAGTCTTCGACGAGGAATCTTCCGCGTTGTTCCAGGAGAAAGATTCCTCGCTCCGAAGACTACGCTCGGAATGACAGTTGAAGTGTTAAAGTTGAGAAGACTTATTTAACCGTGTAATCAGCATTTCCGAGATTATGAAGATTATACCCCTACCCGGCAAAGATGGTATCATTATCCCTCTGTCCAGATGGAGTGTAAGGGATACAATACACAGTGGCCTTGCTTCTTGATCTCATATTTACTGCCTTGCACCTGGATGGGAAGCTAAATTGGTATTGAGGGACACATGCGTGTATTGATAATTTCAGATATTCATGCAAATCTAGCCGCATTTGAAGCTGTATTGGCAGATGCTACAGGACAATGGGATATTATTTGGTTTTTGGGTGATCTGGTGGGTTACGGGCCGGACCCCAATGAATGTGTGGTGGAGCTAAAAAAGCACAACCACATTCCCCTTTCTGGCAATCACGACCAGGCGGTCTTGGGCAACCTGGACATTAAGCTGTTCAATCGTGAGGCGAGTTATGCGATCAACTGGACGCAGGATGCGTTGACGGATGAGTCGCGTGATTATCTCCAATCATTTGGTTCTAAAACGGTAAAAGAGCCGTTTACCCTGGCCCATGCCAGCCCGCGTTATCCGGTGTGGGAATATATTATTGACCCCGGTACGGCCGCAGAGAATTTTGAGTGGTTCCATACCCCCTACTGTTTTGTGGGGCATACACATGTGCCGGTTATTTTTGAGGAGCGGGCGAGTACACGCCGGGAGATTTATATGCGCGCGCCTTTTTATATGGAGGCGGGTGAACCTTTTGTCTTGGGCCAATCGCGTCTGATCATTAATCCTGGTAGTGTGGGGCAGCCGCGTGATTCGGATCCACGGGCGGCGTATGCGCTGCTGGATACGGAGGCGCTGCTGTGTGAGTTTCGGCGGGTGGCGTACCCGGTGCAGGTGACGCAGCGGCGGATGGAGAAGTTTGGCATGCCGCGCCGGTTGGTGGAGCGGCTGGCGCATGGTGTGTGATGTTTGGAGAGACGGCCGTCTGGCAGCCATGACACACAGTGAAAAATTGTTGCATCGTCTGGATGAAATTGGCCGTTCGCTGGCGAACACGCCGGACGGGTTGGCGCTCATTGGTTTAGGGTCGGCGGGCAGCGAAACGGCGCGCATGGATGCCTATTCGGACCTGGATTTTTTTGTGATTGTGCAGGCCGGGCAGAAGCAGCGATTTATTGCGGATTTGGATTGGCTCACGGCCGTACACCCCATCGCTTACCAATTTCTGAACACGGCCGACGGTTACAAACTGCTTTTTGCCGACGGTATCTTTTGCGAATTTGCCGTTTTTGAGCCGGGCGAACTGGCGCACATCCCCTTTGCGGCTGAACGGGTTGTCTGGCAGGCCGAAACCTTCGATGCGTCGCTGATGAAACCGAAACGGCCGTCAACCAGTCCACGTGAGGCTGATTGGTTGGTGGGGGAAGCGATTACCAACCTATATGTGGGGCTGTGCCGCTACCGGCGCGGCGAGAAGCTGTCGGCGGCGCGTTTTGTGCAGGGTTATGCCGTTGACCGGGTGCTGGAACTGACGGCGCTCATCGAAACGGAACAACCGGCTTTTCCCGACGTGTTTGGCGCGGAGCGCCGGTTTGAGCAGCGGTTTCCGGGAACGGCCGTGAACCTGCCTCAATTTGTGCCCGGTTATGACCATACCCCCCAGGCCGCGCGGGCCATTTTGCACTTTTTGGATACCCATTTCCCTGTCAACCCGGCCATGAAGCAGTTAATCCTCTCGCTTGCTTAAAACTGTTTAAAACAGTCAAAGATTACCCAGATTGCGCAGATAAAAAATTGGGGTAATCTGCGCAATCTTTGATCACCTTCATAGGAGAAATTGAGCATGAACCCTTTGATTGAACTGCACGCTTACGGGCAGAGCTTTTGGTATGACAATATCCGCCGCCAATTTTTGCAAGACGGCACGCTGCAACGGCTGATTGCTGAGGACGGGCTGCGCGGCATGACCTCGAATCCTTCGATTTTTGAGAAGGCGATTGGGCACAGCGACGATTATGATGCCCAGATTCGGGAACTGGTAGCCCAAGGCGCGGACGTGGACGGGATTTATGAAGCGCTGGCGCTGGCCGATATTCAGGCGGCCTGTGATTTGTTTGCCGAGTTGTACGCCGAATCAGACGGCGGCGATGGCTTTGTGAGCCTGGAAGTATCGCCGCATCTGGCGCGGGATACGGCGGGCACGGTGGCGGAGGCGAAACGGTTATTCACGGCCGTGAACCGCCCCAACGTGATGATCAAAGTGCCGGCCACCCCGGAGGGCATCCCGGCCATTGAAGCTCTCATTGGCAGTGGCATCAACGTCAATATCACCCTGATGTTTAACATGGCCCATTATGAAGCGGTGGCCCAGGCGTATATCAACGGGCTGCGGCGGCTGCTGGCCGATGGCGGCAACCCGCACCAGGTGGCGTCGGTGGCTTCCTTTTTTGTCAGCCGGGTAGACACGGCCGTAGACAAAAAATTGGCCGCACTGGATGACCCGGCGGCGCAAACACTCATGGGGCAAACGGCCGTTGCCAATTCCAAAGTGGTGTATCAGCGGTTCAAGGAAATTTTCCACGGCCCCGCTTTTCAAGAGTTGCAGGTGGCCGGGGCGGCCCGGCAACGGCTGTTGTGGGCTTCCACCAGCACCAAAAACCCGGCCTTCCCGGACACGCTCTATGTGGATCAACTCATTGGCCCGGAGACGGTGAACACGATGCCGCCGGAGACGATAGAGGCATTTCGCGATCACGGCCGTGTGGCGAACACGCTGGAGCAAGATGTGGACAAAGCGCGGGAATTGCTGGACAACCTGGCCGAACTGCACATCAATCTGGACGACATCACCGAACAATTGCAGGTAGACGGCGTCATCGCCTTTGCCAAAGCGTTTGATGCCCTCATGGCGACCATTGCGGCCAAGAAAGAAACGTTTGCCAATTGATTGGTCAACAATGGATAAACAAAAACAGCCACAATTACTGAATTGTTTAATAGCGACAGCGGTTGGGTTTGTCCTGAGCGTGATCATAGTGATTGTTTTGCTGTACGCCATTCGTCCTATGCTGGTTTTGCCAGCTACGCTCGGTCTGATCAAACCCTTGTTACCTGAAGATGTCATGCGCGCGCCAATTCCCGGAACAACACAACTGGAATTGGGAGAAAGCCGACATTACTTTATCTTCACCCAGCGACGTGTGATTGTCGGCGATTACAGATTGCGTCTGGTCTCTGTGGCAACCGGAATGCCGGTGGAATTGCGGGCGGAGGTTCGTCCAATTGAATATGACACCGATGCTGTCCAGGGATTGCTTCTCTACAACTTTGCCATTGATGAACCGGGTTTGTATGAGTTGAGCGTGGAGGAAGCGCCTGTTGCCGAGACGTTACTTATTGCGCCGAATTTCACTGGCCGGAATCAGTTGGTGGTGATTCTATTTTTCACCCTCTTATTACTGCTGTTTGGGTTGGGGGCATGGTTATATTGGCGGCGAGGGCAGCGGCCCGATGCAGTTGTGGTGCAATCCAAGAGAGATCGCTGGGATGCCTGGGTAGATGAAGATAATCAGGAGTAGCGCTCTATCAGGCGATGGCCTGTATGAAGTGAATGTCCTCATCTGTTTCACGGGTGCGGCAGAAGCCGTTGGCTTCGTAAAACTGGATGGCGTCGGCCCAGGTGGCGGTGGTTTCCAGCACCACCTGGGTATAACCCAATTCTTGAGCGGTTTGTAACAGAGCGTGGAGGAGGTCACGGCCGTACCCCTTCCTTCTTTCTCTCCCATCCACCGACATGCGCACAATCCGCCCCGTCTGTTCCCCTTCCGGCATTAACGCCCCCGTGGCCACCAGCCGCGCCCCCTCGTATCCCACCAGAAACACCCCGCTCGCATAACTGGCGGCAATATCGTCCAGATCAGGGTTCAAAGCAGGGTCCAACCAGCCCCAATGCGCGACCAGCCCGGCCAAAATGAGGGCTTTGGCGGCGGGCTGGTCGGTGGGGTGAAACGGCCTTATGTCCATAATGAGTCAATCTCTTGCCGTTACCAACTGCTCCAGTCGATCCACGTAACTTGCCAGGACGTTAAAGGTGGTTTCCACGGCCGTTGGCGCCGTCATATCCACCCCCGCCAGTTGCAGCGCCTCCAATGGATAAACCGAACCACCCGCTTTCAGGAATGAAAGGTAATTTTCCGCCGCACCGCGCTTGCCCGCCAGGATACCATCCGCCAGCGCATGGGCGGCGGAAATGCCGGTGGCATATTGGTAGACGTAAAAATTGCTATAGAGATGGGTGTGGAACTCGGCCCAGGTGATGCCCACCCGCTCCCTGTCTATTACCACTTCGTCGCCAAAACCTTCGGCAAACTGGTTGGCCATCAGGTCAATCAGGTTGTCGGCCGTCAACGCCTCACCACGCTCCACCCGTTCGTGGATTTCCAGTTCAAAGCGGGCCAGCGTGGGCATGATGAAAAAGTAGCGGTGGAAGTTGGCCATGGCCTCTTCAATGACGGCAATCTGGAACTCTGGGTCTGGTTGGGAGGCCAGCAAATGGGCGCGCACCATTGCCTGGTTAAAGTTGGAGGCGACTTCGGCCACAAAGAGACCATAGCGGGCATAGGCCATCACCGGCTGGTTTTGCCAGGTGTAATATGAGTGTAGCGAATGGCCCAGTTCGTGCGCCAGGGTGCTGAGGCCAAACAGGTCATCGCTGTAGCTCATCATAATAAACGGCCGTGTGCCCGGCGACCCCGACGAAAAAGCGCCCATGCGTTTGCCCTGGTTGGGGTATACATCCACCCACCGCTCTTCCAGGCAGCCGCGTCGCAGGATAGAAGCGTACTCGTCACCCAACGGCTGCATCCCGGTGGCAATCCAGTTGACGGCCGTTTCATAAGGCACTACCGGCGGCCGGCGTGATAATGGCGCTTTTACATCATATGGGTACAGCTTATCTACCTCCATTGCCCGGCGGCGAATGGCCCAATAACGATGCCACGTGGGCAGGTTCGCTTTGAAGGTGTCAATCAGGTTGTGGAAAACGGCTGGGGGAATAAAGGTATTGCTCAGGGCAGCGTCTAGCGAATTTTGATAGTGACGGGCGCGGGCAAAAAAGACATCCCGTTTTACCCCGCCCGCCAGCGCGTTGGCCATGGTGTTTTTGAAGGCCAGATGGGCGTCGGCATAATTTTCCCAGGCGGTGCGGCGCACTTCCCGGTCGGCATGGGTGGTCAGGCTGCCGATGCTGCCTTGGGTGATGTCGTAGCTTTCGCCGTTGCTGTCGGCGGCGGGTGCAAATTTCAGGTCGGCGTTGGCCAGCACGCTGTGGGTGCTGTTGGCCGTGCCCAATGGGTCTTGCACCATGCCTAAGAGCTGCTCTACTTCGGCAGAACGCACATGCGCCTGCCGTTTTCCCAGGCGGTCCAGGTAGTGGGCGTAAACGGCCAGCCGTTCATCCGCCGCCAGCCATTGGCGCAGGGTGTCGAAGCCGATTTGCAGCAGTTCTGGCTCGGCAAAAGCGACGGCGGCGGTGGCGCGGCTCAACAAACCACGCGCCTGATCCTGGCGGGCCGCCCATTGCTGGTTATTGGTGTCCACGCTGTAGTTGAGTCCGGCGTAGTTGAAAATGTGGCTTAATTGTCGCTGCATGGTTTCCAGCCCGGCCATAAATTCGGCCAGGGTGTCGGCGGATTCATGTAGACGGCCGTGATACCCCCCCAACGCCGCCAACTGTGTTCCTACCGCCCCAATGGCAGCCTCCCAATCCGCCACCGAAGCAAAAATGGAATCGGTATCCCAGGTATACTGCACCGGTATTTCACTGCGTAATCTGGTGACTTGGGCCATGGTTTTCTCCTGAAAATTGTTTGTAGTGGGCGATTTATCGCCGGTTCATGGCGCTGAAGCGCCCACACCAAACGTTTTTGCAGATTGTATCTGCTTCTGGGCCGGTCACAAAGATTGAGAATTTGGCGGCGGTGTAATAGAATAGAGGCAAATCCAACCGCAGTTGAGAAATTGTATGAAACCATCTGTTGGCAGCAAACGATATTACCTCAGTGATCTGTTGTCGCTGGACAGTTATGGCATCCCGGATGACCAGGTGCAGGCAGCCATCAACCATTCCTTGATGAAGTATCTGCCGTTCATGTATGGCGTGGTCGGTTTTTTCTTTGTGGCCTATGCGGTGCTGCAACTGACGGTGCTGCGGGAAACGCAGGCGGCGCTGATGGCGGCTGTTGCTCTGGGTAGTGCGGCGCTCATGTTTGTGGTGGTGGTTATTCTGCGGCGGGGCGCCCTGCCTGATACGTGGGCGGAGCCGCTGACGGCATTTGGGGCGGCGTTGGTGTTGGCGAGCATTGTGCTGCGGGCGCAGCTAACGATGAACCCCAACCAGGTGGCGAATCTGGCGCTCTTTTTGTTTGCGATTGCCATTATTTTTGTCTCGCCGTTCTGGTATGGCCTGTTTTCGCTGCTGACGTTGGGCGCATTGTTGCTGGCGATTTTTACCTTTCCGCCTTCTCCTGACTGGCCTTATTTTGTGGTGGTGACGCTGGCGGCGATGGCGACGGGGCTGCTGGCGCATGTGGTACGGGTGCGTGCTTACCGGCATACGGTGATTTTGCGCATTGTGGAGCGGGACCAGCGGCAGGCGCTGCAAATGCTGACGTTGCAATTGCACACGGCCGTCGCCGTTGGTCAGCGTATCACCTCTATTCTGGATCAGGAGGCGTTGTTGCCGCAGGTGGCGGAGTTGATCCGGCAGCAGTATCAGGTGTGTTATGTGGGGCTGTTTTTGCCGGATGGGCGTGGGGAAGGACTGACGGCCGTTGCCCATTCTGGCATGTATATGGACGCGCAAGCGCCGCCGGTGCAAGTGGGGCGCCATGGATTGGTGGGCTGGGTGATGCAGCACCGCCGGCCACTGCGGGTGGATAATGTATTACAAGATAGTCGTTTTAAGCCGGAAGAAGCCACGCCCCGCACCCAGTCACAGCTTCTACTGCCATTGAAGATTGGCGACCAGATGTGGGGTGTTCTGGATTTGCAGAGTAACCGTTCTGCTGCTTTTGCTGAGGAAGAGATTCCGGCTTACCAACTGTTGGCCGACCAGGTGGTGATTGCGCTGGAGAACGCGCGGCTGTATGGCGAAGTGAAGCAGTTTAATCAGGAGTTGGAGCAGAAGGTGACGGAGCGTACCCAGGCGTTGCAGGCGGCTTATGCCCGGTTGGAGCGATTGGATAAGACGAAGGCGGACTTTATTACCATTGCTTCCCACGAACTGCGCACGCCGCTCACCATCGTGAACTTTAACACGCAGATGATCCTGGAAGCGGCGCGGGATGAAGAACATGGGGAGTATTTGAAGTGGGCGCAAGGCATTAATCGGGGTGTGCAGCGTATGGAAGAGGTGGTGGAGAACATTTTGGATGTGGCCAAGATTGACAGCCGCGCTCTGGATTTGTTTATGTCGCCGCTGAATATGCGCTTTCTCATTCAGCAGGTGGTGCGCCGTCTGGAGCGAGAGTGGGCCGGTCGCCAGTTGGTAATTTCGGTGGCCGAGATGCCCGGTCTGCCGGAGGTGGAGGCGGACGCGGAGGCGATGGAGAAGTTGTTTACCCATTTGCTGATGAATGCGGTGAAGTATACGCCGGACGGGGGTTTTATTCGGGTTGACGGCCGTGCCGCCACAACGTCTGGTAATGGCAGCGGTGAGGTGATAGGGGTGGAGTTGATTGTCTCGGATACGGGTATTGGCATTGCCCCGGATGTGCAGGAATTGGTATTTGAGAAGTTTTTCCAGACGGGTAAGGTGAACCAACATTCTTCCGGGAAGACGACGTTTAAGGGGGGTGGTTCGGGCATTGGGTTGGCGATTGCCAGGGGGATTGTGGAGGCGCACAACGGCCGTATCTGGGTGGAAAGCGCTGGCTACGACGAAACCGAATGCCCGGGCAGCGCCTTTCACGTAATGCTGCCGATCCGCCAGTCCGCCCATCCTGATCACGGCGAAATTTCTGCGTAGAGATGGGCAATTGGGTAATTGGATAATTGATCACCCTATCACCCCTCACCTGCTCACCCTTCACCCCCTCACCCCCTCACCTGCTTAAATAATTCACGGCCGTGTCCGCCAATATCACCGCTAAATCCACCACCGAATCCACATCAACCCACTCCTCGGCGCTGTGCAGGCCGTGGCCGGTGGGGCCGATCAACATCGTCTCCATGCCGGCGGCGGCAAAGATGGCCGCATCCGTCCAGAAAAGCTGGCCGATGACGTCAGGGTTGCGCCCCAGGCGGGTTTGGGCAGCCTGTGACACCGCCTGCACAATGTCGGCCGTCTCGTTCACGGCAAATGGCGGGCGGCTGAAGGTGGGCGTGACCGTGGCCCGGAAGGTGGGGTCGGCGGTGCTCAACCGGTCAATGATCCCTTGCAATTCGGCGGTTGCCGATTCAACTATTTCGCCGGGCACGGTGCGACGCTCGATTTGCAGGCGGCAGTGGGCGGCGTAGACGCTCAACTCCGTGCCGCCGTGCAACGTGGCGGCGTGTAAAGAAGGCACATCTACCAGGGGATGCGACGGCCGTGCCCGCAGTTCCGCCTCCAATTTCCCCAGTTCCGCCAGAAAACGCCCCATGTGCATGTTGGCGTCAATGCCTTCACGGTAGCGGCTGCCATGTGCCGCCCGGCCAAATGTTTCCACGTCATACCAGATGAAACCGCGATGCGCCAGGCAAACGGCCAGGTCGGTCGGTTCGGTGACGATGGCCGCATCGGCATGGAACCCCTTCGCCACCAGATCATCCGCGCCAATGCTGCTGTGTTCTTCGTCGGCAACGGCCGTTACCAGCAAATCGCCGTCCAGTTCCAGACCGCTCTGCACCAATGCCTGCGTCGCCGCCAGCATCGCCGCCAGACTGCCCTTCATATCCTGGCTGCCCCGACCATAGAGACGGCCGTCGCGCACCGCGCCGGAAAACGGTTCGGCCATGCCCACCACCCCCACTGTGTCCAGGTGGGCGTTCCAGAGCAGGCTACGGCCGTGGCCATGACCGCGACCCTTGCCCGCCAACCGCCCCACCACGTTCCAGCGCCCCGGCGCCACTTCCCAGGCTGTCACTTCCAGCCCCAGGTCGCGTAATAATCCGGCCACATACGCGGCAATCTCCGCCTCCCCCGCCCCATCCGGCGACAGCGACGGATTGGTCGAATTGATCTGCACCAGGCGGGACAATGTGGAAACTAGATATTCTTCATCAATGCGTATTGTCATAGGTTTATTCTCAGGAGGGGAAGCTTTAGCCGACACGGGTCGGCTAAAGCCTCCCCTCCGTTCGTAGTAGATTATACCACTGCCATTAAGCCTGTCGCCGCCGAAAAAAAGCACAAAGATTCAAATGAGTGGGGGAGTTTTTAACCATTGCCGCCATGCCATAAGTTTTGTACCCTTTGAATAAATGGAAGAGCTATTCGCCACATCGTCGGAAACAAATCCTTCACTCTGGAATCGTGCCGCCAGAGTCGGTTTGAGCATGTTCCTGGGGATTAGCGCCGGGCTGATAGTGGGGTGGGCGCTGACGCAATTTGAGTTAAAGGTTTACGGCCGTACCGTTACCACCCTCAGCCTTCTTTTGGGCATTATTGCCGGCGTGGGGGTGGCTATTGGCCTGACTCGTTTCGGCAAATTATCCATTGCGCTGGTGGCCGACCTGGTGGGGTACGTGCTGTTGGGGATGGCCGGGTATGCGCTGCTATTTGGCGTGGTATGGCTGGGGCTTGCGGGCATCGTTGGTTGGCAAATAGCGGTCGTCATGGGGGCAATGGTGGGCACGGCCGTTGGCGTTTATGCCTGCCTCATCAAATATCGCTACCGCCACTTTTAAGATGCCCGCCAGGGCAAATCGTGTTAACCTCTGTCATGTGCGATGTACTTCGAAAGTGCGTCGCACATGAGGATTATTTATGACCCCAACCGAACAACAAACCGCCGAAGGCATTCTCTTCACCGACATGTATCAACTGACAATGGCCCATCTCTATTTTCGCCTGGGGGTGCATGAAAAACCGGCGCTGTTTGAGCATTTCTTCCGCAGCTACCCCGATTATGGACTGCACAAGGCCGGGTACTGCATCAGCGCCGGGTTGGGCTGGCTGCTGGACTGGATGGAACGGGCGCACTTCCGCGAAGCAGACCTGGCTTATCTGGCGGCGCAAACGGGCACAACGGGCCGCCGCCTCTTTGCCGACGATTTTTTGGACTACCTGCGCGCCCACGGTAACTTTGCCGGGATTACGCTGCGGGCCATTCCAGAGGGGCGGGTGGTGCATCCCAATGTGCCGCTCACGGCCGTGCAAGGCCCCCTGGCCCTGGCCCAAATTCTGGAAACGTCCCTGCTCAACCAGTTGAATTACCCCACCCTCATTGCCACCAGAGCCTCTCGCCTCTGCCAGGCCGGGCGCGGACGGTTAGTGCTGGAATTTGGTATGAGGCGCGGCCAGGAGCGAGGTGTGAATGCCGGGGCACGGGCGGCGCTCATTGGCGGGGCGCGCTTTAGCTCCAATGTAGGTCTCTCGGCGGTGATGGGCACCGCGCCCAAAGGCACCCACGCCCACAGCATGGTGCAGCTTTTCCTGGCTATGGGTGAAGGGGAACTGGCCGCCTTCCGCGCCTATGCCGATGTGTACCCGGATGATTGTTTGCTGTTGGTAGACACCGTCAACACCCTGGAAAGTGGGCTGCCCAACGCTATTCGCGTTTTTGAAGAACTAAGGCGTAAAGGGCACCAGCCGGTGGGCATTCGCCTGGATTCTGGCGACCTGGCCTACCTGTCGGTGCAGTCCGCCAAAATGTTGGACGCCGCCGGTTTTCCCGAGACACAAATTGTGCTGTCGAACCAGCTAGATGAGTTGACCATCCTGCAAATTCTGGCGCAAATTGAGGATGAAGCGCCCCGTTATGGCCTGGACGCCGACCACATTGTGCGGCGGCTGGTCTATGGCGTGGGCACGAACCTGATCACGTCCGCGGGTGATGCGGCGCTAGATGGCGTTTACAAGCTGGTGGCGGTGCAGACGGACAGCAACAGATGGACGCCAGCCATCAAAATTTCGGAGAATCCGGTTAAGACGCCGAATCCGGGTTACAAGCAGGTGTGGCGGGTGTATGACCGGCGCGGCCAGGCGACGGCCGATTTGCTGAGTCTGGATGATGAAGACCCGCGCCAGACACGGCCGTTGCTGCTGCAACATCCTCACGAACCGGGCACATCCCGCACATTGGCAGAGGGTGATATTTCCCAGATTGAACCACTGCTGGAAACGGTGCTGGACGAGGGCCGGCTGATCGTCACCCTGCCGCCGCTGGAAGCCATGCGCGAACGCGCCCAGCGTGACCTCGACCGGTTGGACGCCGGGGTGCGCCGTTTGCTGCATCCACACGTCTACCACGTGTCGCTAACGCCCAAGCTGTGGACATTAAAACAGACGTTGATTGCTCGTTTTAAGGCGAACATGAGCGGGCCGGGATGAGGCGCAGTTTGGTGAATTTAGCCAGCTTTTTCATCTTCAAAATCCGCGTCTATCTGCGTTCATCCGCGTCCCACCCTGTCTGGTTAGGGGCAGTGGGTTTGCTGCTGATGGGATGCACGGCCGTTACGACTTCCACCTGGCCCCTGCCTACCCGTGCACCGGAATTGGTGTTGAACACGGCCGTACCCACCTTCACCCCCTCACCCGATGTCCCCATCGCCCCTCACCTGCTCACCCCTTCACCCGATGTCCCCATCGGCCCTCACCCCCTCACCCCCACGCCCGTTTACTCCCACACCGCCCCCCTCTTTAACCTGGACGGCAGCGGCCAGGTCATTGGCGCCTCCGCCGAGGGGCGGCCGATTGTCGTTTATCGTTTTGGTAATGGGCCAGAACCGGTGGTATTTGTGGGCGGCATTCATGGTGGGTATGAGTGGAACACTATTTTGCTGGCGTATGAGGCTATTGATTATTTCACCAGCCACCCAGAGCAGATTCCACCAGAAGTAACGCTGCATATCATCCCCTCGGCCAACCCGGATGGGCAATATCAGGTGACGCAGCAAAACGGCCGTTTCCAACCCACCCAGGTATTGATAGATACGATCCCCGGTCGGTTCAACGCCAATGGTGTAGATTTGAACCGCAATTGGGATTGTGACTGGTCGGCCACGGCGCAATGGCGGGAGAATGTGGTCAGTGGGGGGGAACGGCCGTTTTCGGAGCCGGAAGCAGTGGCGCTGCGGGACTATCTGCTGGCGGTGCAGCCGGCGGTAGTGGTGTTCTGGCACAGCGCCGCTAATGGCGTATTTGCCGCCGGCTGCCCGGAGACGGACGGCCGTTCGCTGGAATTAGCCGAGGTGTATGGCGCCGCCGCCGCTTATCCCCCCTACGAACGGTTCAGCAGCTACCTCATTACCGGCGACGCCAGCGATTGGCTGGTTACACAGGGCATCCCCTCCTTCACGGTTGAACTCAAAACCCACGCCGACACGGAATGGCCGCAAAACCGGGCCGGGATGTTGGCGATCCTGGAGGAGGTGAGCGGTTGATGGGGTATGGGGGTGTCAGCCCTGTATGGTCAGGTGTAATAGCCGATCAATTTCCTGGGCGGTTTGTTGGATGGTGAAATGGGTTTCGGCGCGGCTACGGCCGTTGCACCCCATCTGCTGCCGTTTCTGTGGATTGTCTAGCAGGGCAATCACCGCTTCGGCCAGCGCCGGGATGTTGCCGGGCGGGACGAGTAAACCCGTCTGCCCATCTTGCACAATTTCTGGTAGTGCGCCATGCGCAAAAGCGACGACCGGTCTGGCCATGGCCATGGCTTCAATGTTTACCAGGCCAAAGGGTTCGGGTTCACCCGGATGCACAAAAACATCCAGGGCGGCCAGTGGCAACTGCACAACGTCAAGCGCCCCGGTAAAAATTACCCGTTCACTGATACCCAATTCTTGGACCAAGTTTTGTAATTGTTGCGGGTAATCATCCTCCACCGCAAAATTTGTGCCGCCCACAATGACAAAGTATGACGCCGGTTGCTGCTGCAAAATGTGCGCAGCCATGTGTAAAAAGGGAATCTGCCCTTTCCACGGCCGTAACCGCCCCATCATGCCGACAACAGGCACACCATCGGGAATAGCATATTGGGTGCGGAACGGCCGTCCGTCCCGCGCTGGATCAAATTTGCCCACTTCAATGCCGTTGTGGACGACGGCCGTTTTGCCGGCACAGGGCAGATGTTGGGCAACGGCGTGGGAATTGGCAATGACCTGGGTGGCAGAGAGACAAAGCAGTTGTTTCACGGCCGTGTCTGCCCACACATAACGCGGTCTCGTTTCACTCAGCCAGAAGTCGCGCATGTGCCAGAGGAACGGCCGTCGCGCCAGTTTGGCAGCCGGCGCCGCATACAGCGCTGCCCGCACGGTGTTGGCGTAAATGGCCTGGGCCTCAATCTGATGGGCCAGCTTTGCCAGGTGGCGGGCACTTTGCCCCCAATCCGCCAGGAAACGGGGCGAGCGGCGCAGGCGGGGCAACTGGATGAGGTGACAGGGCAGCCCGGCGCGCATAGCCCGGTCAGTCAGTTTCCCTGGCGCACAAGCCAGATGCGGCTGCCACTGCGCGCGATCCAGGTGTTGCAGCAGCAGCAGTAAACTGTGTTCGGCCCCGCCCAGAGCCGCGGCGTGGTCTACAAAGAGGATATTTTCGCTAATCGCCTGCTCTCGATCCATGTCACGATGTTTGCCGGGCAATGTTGTTCTTATCTACGCTCATACGTTATTATTTGCCAGCCTTTATATGTTCAATTGGCGGCGATCATACCCGGAAGTGACCAGGAAACAAACGAAGGAGCTGACTTGCGCATTTTACACATTTACAAGGATTATCATCCGGTTTTAGGCGGCATCGAGAATCACATCAAACAGTTGGCGGAAGCACAAACGGCCGTTGGCCACACTGTCACCGTCCTCGTCACCAACCCCAACCGACAGCCAAAACAGGCGCAGATCAACGGCGTTAACCTGGTGCGCGCCCGGCGGCTGGCGACGGTGGCTTCTACACCGCTCAGTCCATCGTTACCCCTCCAGAACCGCCGCCTGCCCGCCGACATCGTCCATGTGCATTCACCTTATCCCATTGGTGAATTAAGCCAGTGGTTGCTGGGCCGCAAACGGCCGTATGTCATTGGCTACCACAGCGACGTTGTCAAACAGCAGGGCATTTTGCGTTTTTACCGGCCATTTCTCAAGCGGGTGTTGGCCGGGGCCGGGCGCATTATGGTTGGCAGCAACAATTACGTGCAGAGTTCCCCTTTTTTACGGCCGTTAGCCGCCAAATGCCGCATCGTGCCCTACAGTGTAGATGTGGCCCGTTTTGCCGGGGCACGGCCGTTAATCCCCCCCGCCGATGTTCCCACCCTCCTCTTTGTCGGCCAACACCGCTACTACAAAGGCGTGGATGACCTCATCCGCGCCATGCCCCAACTGCAAGCGCGTCTGCTCATTGGCGGCGATGGCCCCAAACGCACCGAATGGGAGAACCTGGCACAGCAATTGGGCGTGGCCCACAAGGTGCAATTCCTGGGACGCATCGCAGATGAGGATTTGCCGGGATTTTATGCCAGCGGCGACATCTTTGTGTTACCTTCCAACAGCCGCGCCGAATCCTTTGGATTGGTGTTACAAGAAGCAATGGCGGCGGCACGGCCGTGTGTCACCACCGAACTGGGCACCGGCACCTCCTGGCTGGTGCAAGATGGCATCACCGGGCTGGTAGTGCCGCCCAAAAACCCAGATGCCCTGGCGACCGCACTGGCCTCCCTATTGGCCCACCCGGACAAACGGCGGCAAATGGGGCTGGCCGGGCAGCAGCGTGCTTACACCGAGTTCACCGTAACCCAAATGGCCGCCCGCATAGAAGCGATTTATCAAGAAGTAATTGGAAGTGAGTAAGGCGATTTTCAAAATCGCCCCACATACCAGAAGGAGCTTTAATGACAGACC
Organism: Chloroflexota bacterium; assembly: GCA_014584575.1. GTDB lineage: Bacteria > Chloroflexota > Anaerolineae > Promineifilales > Promineifilaceae > CAADGU01. The sequence goes on along the minus strand of JACTMP010000033.1, from coordinate 16,362 downwards.
CAACCCTCCAAATGCAATCCGAGCAAACTTTGCGAAACTGGCAAAAAATTGTGGCCCGTTATCAAACGCCCGATCCCCGCCGCAGCGTGTGGCAGATTGTTAATACGCTCGTGCCCTATTTTATCGTTTGGGTGCTGATGATCCTGGCCTTGCAAGTGTCATACTGGCTGGCCCTGCCCCTGATCATCCTGGCCGGATTATTTGCCGTGCGCATCTTCATCATCTTCCATGATTGTGGGCATGGCTCCTTTTTTGAATCGCGCCGCGCCAATGAAATTGTTGGTTTCATTACCGGCACACTGGTATTTACTGCCTATTTCGCCTGGCGGCACGAACACGCCATTCACCACGCCTCGTCTGGCGACTTAGACCGGCGCGGGCATGGCGATGTATGGATGATGACGGTTTCTGAGTATTTGAATGCCTCACCGCGTGAACGAGTTATTTACCGCCTTTTTCGTCATCCGCTCAACATGTTTTTAATTGGCCCTATGGTGTTGTTTCTCATCTTGAACCGGTATCCGGTGAAAGCACGGCGGCTGCGTGAAGTACGTAGCATTTATTACACTGATCTGGCGCTGATTGCTATTTTTGTGATTATGAGTTTGCTCATTGGTTTTTGGAACTTCCTCATTTTACAAATGTCCGTATTGCTGGTGTCCGCTTCGATGGGCGTCTGGCTCTTTTATGTGCAGCATCAGTATGAAGGCGTTTACTGGCAGCGCCATAATGAGTGGAATTATGCCGAGGCAGCTATTCAAGGCAGCTCTTTTTATAAGTTACCCAGAGTTCTTAACTGGTTTTCTGGCAGTATAGGCTATCATCATATTCATCATTTAAGCCCACGCATCCCCAACTATAATTTGCAAGCGTGCCATGACGAGAACCCGGCATTTCAAATCAAACCGATCACGCTGCGCGAAAGTTTCCGCTGTGTCCGTTTCCGGTTGTGGGATGAGGAAAATAACCGCCTTATCGGCTTCGGTGATTTACGCCAGATGCAACCGGAACCCATTAGTTCGTAGGTACGTCTTTAGCTGTGAACCAACCGCTAATGAACTTTAACTACTTAATTCGGTAATAAGCACCTGTCATTCCGAGCGAAGTCTTCGGAGCGAGGAATCCCTACGCCTTGATTATTCCAGGTCAATGGGATTCCTCGGAAGACCTCGGAATGACAATTCATGGATTGCCGATTTATTTTGTTGGCTTTCAAAAGCGGTTACTACGAACAAATTACGAGGAAAAACGATGAGAAACCTGATTTTGTTTTTATTGTTTGTGTGTCTAACGGCCGTCCTCATCGCCTGTAGTACAAATCCAACACCAACACCGGGGCCAACACCCACGCCGCAGGTAGTGATTGTTACTGTTATCCCCACTGCGCCGCCAACTGCCGTGCCCTCTGCCACAGCGACGGCCGTGCCGATGGGTAAAGAAGTCACCTGGTTTATTGGCCCCACGCTGGTTGAATGTGTCGGTGTGGCTCCGCAAACCTGCCTCCAGGTCAAACAAAACCCAGATGATGCCTACACCCTCTTTTATGACACCATTCAGGGTTTTGCTTTTGAAGAAGGGTATGAGTACGAGATCGTGGTGCGCATTGAACCGGTAGCCAATCCACCCGCCGACGCCTCCGCCTACACCTACACCCTGGTGGAACTGGTTAGTCAGACGCCGGTGGAAACGGCCGAAGTCACCGGAACCGTCACCTACCTGGTGCGCATGGCCTTGCCGGATGACGCCATCCTGCGTGTGCAGATTCAAGATACCTCCCGCGCCGATGCCCCGGCCATCATCCTGGGCGAGGAGGTGCGCGTGACCGGCGGCGCGCAGGTACCGCTGCCCTTTGCCGTGCCCTACAACCCGGCCGATATTCAAGAAAACCGGGATTACACCCTTTCCGCCCGCATCACCGACGGGCAGGGAACACTGCTGTTTATCAACAACATGGTCATTCCCGTCATTAGCAAAGGCAACCCCACCAGCAATGTGGAAGTGATGGTCGTGCCGGTCGGCGGCGGCGCTGAAACGAGCGCGGGTGCGGGGCTGCCGCCGGAATTGCTAGGCCAGCCCTGGCAGTGGGTCAGCTTCAGCGACCCCGCTGTCGGGCCGGTGGAAATCCCCAATCCCGAACAGTATCGCCTTCAGTTTGAAGCGGATGGTACGATCTTGATTCAGGCCGATTGTAATTCCGGCAGCGGCATCTACAGCGTGGATGGGGCCAGCATCTCCATCATTGTGGGGCCAATGACCCGCGCTTTTTGTGGTGAGGAGTCGCTGGATACCCGCTTTTTGACTAACCTGGGCGCAGCCGTTATCTGGTTCACCCAGGAAGGCGACCTCTTCTTTGACCTGAAGTTTGACAGCGGCACGATGCGCTTTGCGGCCGATACAACCGGCGATAGCGGCGCGGACATTGCCGCCGCCGCTCCGGAAAGCGAAAGCTCCGACACCATCCCCTCGGACACGATTCAAATTGATCTGCAAGGGCTGGCCGACTCGTATACCTGGGAGGCGCGTGGCAGCACCCAACCGCAGCCCGGCCCCGGCGGTGACGGCCGTCCGGCACACATCATCGTCACGTTTGACGGCGAAACGGCCGATGAAGCCCTGGCCAACAACGGCCGTTACCTTTTCATCTTTCCCGTGGAAGCGTACCAGAACATCGGCGGGCAGCCGGTCATCAACCAGATCACCCGGTTGGAGGAGTTGATCGCCACGGCAAACGGCCGTGCCGAACTCCCCGCCGACCCCATGCCCCTGCTGCCGCCGCCGACGAGTTTTATGAACCGCTGGGCGCAGTTTGCCGATCTGAGCTTTGCCGATGGCACAGGTGTGCGTTACGTCTCGGAAGCCCCTAACCGCCAGGGCATTGGCCCTTGGGTCAATCTGGGTACTGCTTATTATTACGAGGGGTTGACGAGCGACGGCCGTTTCTACATCTCCCTCCACTGGCCCGTCAGCACCACTGCCTTGCCGAACACCCCCGCCGATGTACCGGCCGACATCGAAGCCCAATCCACCAACCCGGATACCTACGCCGCCTACTTGCAGGCCACCAAAGATACCCTCAACGCCCTCACCCCGGCTGATTGGCAACCCAATCTGGCTGAACTGGATGCCCTGGTTAATTCCATCACTTTCAAACAATAGGGTAATTGGGTAATTTACCAATTACCCAATTACCCAGTTCCTCAATTACCCAGTCCCCCTCCTTTTGTTTTGACATAACATAACAATTGATGTAATCTCAATTCTATACTGGTTGTGCAGGCCGGAAAGCACAACAGATTACCGATCACGGATTACCGATTACCGATTACTGAAATAGGAGGAGGAAAAGTCTGTGAAAAAGAACAGCCCTGTTTTAACCATTGTCCTTGTAGTATTAGTGGTTTTGTTTTTGTGTGTGGGCGCGGCGTTGATCTGGCAGTTGATACGGCCGTCGGGCGCAACGCCCACCCCCGTCCCCACGGTTACTATCCCCGAAGCGCAGCCGGATGATGCCTGGGAGCGGGTGCAGGCTAACGGCCGTATCATCGTTGGCACCTCCGCCGATTACCCCCCCTTTGAATTCTACAATACCAACTTTCAACTAGACGGCTTTGACATCGCCCTCATGCGTGAAATTGGGCAGCGGTTGGGCCTGTCCATCGAATTCCGCGATATGGCCTTTGATGGTCTGGGCAACGCCCTGGAATTGAACAACATAGACGTCGCTGCCGCCGCCATCACCGTCACCGACAACCGCGACCAATTTGTAGATTTTTCCAATACCTACTTCATCAGTGAAGACGCCTTGCTGGCGAACGACGCCTCCCCCATTAACAGCGTGGACAACGCCAGTCAGATTGTGAACCAGCGCGTCGGCGTGCAGCGTGGCACTGTTTACGACCGCTGGATTCAGACCAACCTGGTGGCTACCGGGCAGATGCCTGCCGCCAATGTGCTGGTGTATGAAAGCATCCAACACGCGCTGCGCGATTTGCGCGAAGGGCGGATTGATCTGGTGGCGCTGGACTTGCCGCCGGCGCAGGCGGCCGTTGCCGAAGGCGGCGTCAAAATCGTCGGGCAGGGGTTGAATAAACAACAATTGGCTCTGGCTATCGGCAATGGACAAACCGCCTTGCAGGCGCAGCTAAACAGTGCCCTCACCGCCATGATCAACGAAGGGCGCATCACCGCCCTCATCAAACAATACATGAACTTTGATGACGACAACATTGTGCCGCTGCCAACGCCACCCCCGTTTACGCCAACCCCTGTGCCCACCGCCACGCCGCAGCCGTGTATTGACGACATGGCTTTTGTGCAAGACCTCAATCTGAACGACCAAAATATGACCGCGCCGCCACAGATGTCACCCGGCTGGCCATTCACCAAAGGCTGGCGCGTGCGCAACAGCGGCACATGCCCCTGGAACACCGGCTACCGGCTGGTTTACGTGGCCGGTAATACCCCTGCCGCACAAATGGGTGGGCAGCCCACGCCCGTGCAAGGTACAGTGCCACCCGGTCAGGCGCATGACTTTTTTGTCAACCTGGTGTCCCCCTTACAGCCGGGTGTTTACCAGGGTTTCTGGCAGATGGTGAATGACCGGAATACCCCCTTTGGGCAGCGCATTTGGGTGGGCATAGAGGTGGTGGCCCCGGCTACGGCCACACCCGCACCCACCCAAACGCCCGTGCAAAATATCCAGTTTACGGTAGACCGCACCAATATCCGGCAGGGTGAATGTGTGGTCTTCACCTGGAACGTGACCGGGGCGCAGTCTGTCTTCTTCTCGCAGGCGGGCGCAACCGCACAGGCGGCGAGCGCCAATTTCCAGGGCACCAGCACCCAGTGCCCACAATCCACGACCATGTATGAACTGCGTGTCGTCTGGCCGAATGGCTCGACGGACGTGCGCCAGATCACCATTAACGTCACCCCCGCACCGCAAGCGCCACGCATTGACCGCTTTACGGTGGATCCGCCCAATCAAATTCACGCCGGTGAGTGTGTGGTTATTCGCTGGACGGTGACGGGGCAGGTGGATCAGATTGCCATTGCCCGGAATGATGCGGTATTGTGGCCGCAAGCGCCGCTGGGCGGCGAGGTGACGGATTGCCCGCCCGGTACGGGGCAGGTGACGTACCGGCTGACGGCCAGTGGGCCGGGTGGCTCTAACCAGGCGCAGCAGACGATCTCTGTGGTGCAACCGCCGCCGCAGCCACCGACGCCAACGCCGGCGCCGCCGGTACCGCCGCCGGTTGTCAACAACTTCTCGGCGTCGCCCGCGCAAATTACGGCCGGGGAATGTGTTCTGGTTTCCTGGGCGGTGGGCGGCGGCTCGGTGCGCACCCAGATTCAGCGCAATGGGCAGGTAATTCTGGATAATGCCCCCGCCAGCGGCTCGCAGCAGGATTGTTTGACCAGCGCCGGAAGTTATGCTTACCGTGTGCAGACGTGGAATGCCAACAATGAATCGGCCGTAGCCGACGCAACGGTGAATGTGTCGCCGCCGGCCGTGCCGCCTGGTCTGACGAACATCAAATGGGCGCTGTACGGTTATTGGGATGGAGTTTCCGACGTGCCGCCGATTCCCGGCCGCGAAGTATGGATTCAGTTTGGCGATGATGGCAGTTTCAGCGGCAGCACCGGCTGTAACAACTACAACGGCCGTTACCAGGTGCAGGGCAATTCGCTGCAAGTGACGGGTGAGATCGCCAGCACAGGTAATGCCTGTACCGACCCGCCGGGACTTATGGAGCAGGAGACTGCCTACCTGAACAATCTGCGCGCCGTGCGCCAGTTTGCTCTGCCCAATGGCGAATTGCATTTAATTGATGGCAACGGCCGTATCGTGTTGCGCTACTCGGTGCTGACGGCGCAGCCGCGTTAGCAGGTGGTTTATGACTCGGAAGCAAAAAAGCGACATTTTATTGGGGCTGCTCATCGCCGTTTTTGTGATTGTGGGCGCCTGGCTGGTCTGGCTGTTGTTTCGGCCGTCGCCGCCACCGCCCACACCCACGCCGCCGCCGGACGCCTGGTCGCGCATTCAGGCCAACGGGCAAATCGTGGTAGGCACGTCGGCCGATTATCCGCCCTTTGCCTATTACGATGACAACTTTGTCCTCACCGGTTTTGACGTGGCCCTCATGCGCGAAATCGGCCAGCAGTTGGGTGTGCCGGTCGTGTTCCGCGACATGGCCTTTGACGGCCTGTATGACGCGCTGCAACTCCAGCAGATTGACGCCGCCATTTCCGCCATCTCCGTGACGCCGGAGCGGGATCAGGTGGTGGATTTCTCGTCGGTCTACTTTGTCAGCGAAGATGGCATTCTGGCGCGCGCGGATTCCGGCATTGTCATTAGCAGTGTGAACGACATGGCCCCTTACCGGCTGGGGGTGCAGGCGGGCACGGTGTATGAACGGCAGGCGCAAATGCTGTTGGTGGATACGACGCAGATGCCGCAGCAAAACCTGTTTGTCTACCAGCAGGCAGACACGGCCGTGGCCGACCTCATGGCCGGGCGTGTTGACCTGGTCTGGTTAGACTTGCAGCCGGCGCAGCGGGCTGTCAGTTTGAACGGGGCGGCGTTGGCGGGCCAGGGCCTTTTCCGCCAGACCATGGCCATTGCCATGCAAAATGGGGAGACGGCGCTACAAACGAGGTTTAACGAGGCGCTGGCGATTCTGCAAAGGCAGGGGCGCATCAGCCAGTTGGTGCTGGATTATATGGGCATTCCGCCTGACCAGATTGTGCCGCCGCCGACGGCCGTGCCTTCCGCCACCCCCGCGCCCACCGCCACACCGCAGCCCTGCGTGGATGGGATGCGCTACGTGGCTGACTTGAACCTGGACGATAACAACATGCAAAGCCCACCGGTGATTCAGCCCGGTACGGCCTTCCAGAAAGGGTGGCGTATCCAGAACACCGGCACCTGCACCTGGCAAACCAACTATTACTTGCTCTATGTGGACGGCAACACCCCGGCGGCGCGCATGGGCGGGCAGGCAACCTTTGTGCCCCAACCCATTGCGCCAGGGCAGATGGTGGATATGTGGGTGAGCCTGGTGGCCCCGTTGCAGCCGGGCGTTTACAAGGGGATTTGGGCGCTGCATAACAGCCAGGGGCGCGCCTTTGGCGACCGCATCTGGGTGGGCATTACCGTACCCGCGCCCGCCACCTCCACGCCGCCGCCCACACAGACGCCGTCGCCCAATATCCAGTTCACAGCCACCCAGACGACGATAACGGCCGGGCAATGCACGGTATTCAACTGGAATGTGACCGGAGCGACGGCCGTGTACTTTTACAGCGCCGGGCAAAACTGGCAGCAGCATCAGGTGCCGCCGCAGGGCAGCCGCACCGAATGTCCCTCGCTGACCACGTTTTATGAACTGCGCGTCGTATGGCCCAGCGGCGCGGTGGAAATCCGGGAGATCGTCATTCAAGTCTTGCCCGCACCGGGCGCACCGCTCATTGAGCAGTTCTCCATTTCGCCGCCGGCAGAGATTTTTGCCGGGCAGTGTGTGAACATTTCCTGGCGCGTCTCCGGTAACGTCACCAGCGTCACGCTGCTGCGCAACGATAACACCATTTACAGCAACGCCCCGGTCAGCGGCGCGCAGGCAGACTGCCCGCCGGGTTCCGGCGTCGCCACCTACAGCCTGGTAGCCACCGGCCCCGGCGGCACCAGCCGCCAGCAGCAGGTGATCAACGTCATCCTGCCGGCGACACAGCCGCCGCCGCCCACGGCTACCTCCCCCGCGCCGCCGCCGACAATTGATTCGTTCACGGTACGGCCGTCGGAAATTACGCAGGGGCAATGTGTCAATATCTCCTGGCGGGTGGGTGGCGCGGCCACGCTCATCCAGATTAAACGGGATGGCGTGGTGGTGCTGGATAATGCCGGTTTCAGCGGCGTGGTCAGCAGTTGTCTGCAAACGCCAGGCATTGTCACCTTCCGCATTGAAGCCAGCGGTAACGGTTTTGCCTTCCAGGAAGCGCAGGTTTCGGTGCTGCCGTATGCGGAAACGGGGCTGCCGCTGGTGGGCACGAACTGGCAGTTGACCGATTATTGGGATGGGCAGGGGGCGACGGTGGCGGCGCTGCCGGGGACGACGGTCACGGCCGTGTTTGGTACAGACAGCCAACTCACCGGTTCCGGTGGCTGCAATACCTACACTGCCGGGTACAGCCTGCTTACCATCCCCAATTCCCTCACAATCGGCCTGCCGGTTTCGGCCAACATCTTCTGCGGCTCGCCGGAAGGCATTATGACGCAAGAGCAGATTTTCCTGAGTACCTTGCCCACAGTGACCGGGTATCAGATTAACGGCAATGTGCTGGAACTGCGGGATAATAACGGCCGTGTCGTTCTCTGGTTCCGGGGGTCATAAAAAGTAAAAGCGCCGGACAGTTTGTCCGGCGCTTTTACTTTTACCCTTCAATTACTTTGCGTTCGCCCATAGGCTTGATGGTGATGCGTTTTGGTTTGGTTTCCTCCGCTTTGGGCAGCGTCAGGGTGAGGACGCCATTGGTGTGAATGGCCTCAATCGCATCTGCTTTGGGCGGGGTGGGCAGCGTCAGAGTGCGGGAAAAGTGGCCGAAGCGCCGTTCGCGTACATGATATTTCTCGCCCTCGGTCTCCACTTCCCCCTGGCTGGTGCCGCTGATCGACAATACATTGTCGGTCAGCGTGACTTCAATATCTTCAGGGCTGACGCCAGGTACCGAGGCTTTGACGATGTAGGCGTCTTCATTTTCGCTTACGTCTACAGCCAGCCCCCAATTGGGCGTTGCCTCCCACTCAGAGGTGGTAAAGGGCGCAAAGAAATTGTCGAAAAGGCGGTCCATTTCTCTGCGCATATTCAACATATCACGGAATGGTTCCCAACGAACTAATTCTGACATTTTTGTTACCTCCTTTTGTCTAAACAAGTTAAACTCAGGTCACAATTGATGCTGATAGTCTGGTCTGGTTCTGTCAGAAATAAGTTAGCAACGGATCAGAGAAACATTAAAAATGGGGAGTGACGTCCGCTGATAAGCAGACCGTTAAACAGGTCTCTTAACTTTAAGACTGCACCTGCCATTCCGAGCGGAGTCTTCGGAGCGAGGAATCTCTCTCCTGTACAAGCGGCAGGGATTCCTCGTCGAAGACTCCTCGGAATGACAATAGAAAGTTGTTAACGGTGTAGTAAGCGTCGAGTACCTTTTGGGGAAGAAAAAATGGATTTGAAATCTTCTATGAACGTCTGGCTGCGGGTGCTGCGCGGCCCCTACGAGACGGTTTTTGCGGAGGAACTGCAAAAGCCTTATGCACGGCTGGCTACGGCCGTGATCTGGCTGGTCGCAGCCGGGCTGGTGGCGGTGTTGGTGTGGATATTGGTCTTCATGCTGCTGGATCCCATGGGGCAGTCTATGGCCATGATGCCAGATTTGCTGGCGCAGATGGGTTTTTCAGCCGAGCAGAGTACCGAACTAATTACCCAGATGGAGGAGACCACTCAGGCGAGCATGTTTCTAATGTTGTGTGGACTGTTGGTGGGCATTCCGGGCCTGGCGTTGGCCTGGTCCGGTATGTTGTGGTTGGCAGCCAGGCTGTTGGGCGGGCAGGGCAGCTATGACAAACAGACCTTCCTGTTTGCTGCATTTACCACGCCGCTTTTGATGGTCAGCGTGTTCCTGTACCTGTTTCCACTGTTGGGGCCATTGCTGGTCATGGGATTGATGGTCTACATTTTGTATCTGAGTTTTTGGGCGCTGCGGGTGGTGCATGGACTGGCGGCGGAACGGGCGGCTACGGCCGTGCTGGCGCCTACGCTCGGTTTTCTGGTCGCTGGCTGCTGCGTAGTGACGCTGTGGCTGTCTATGTTGGCGGCGGCATTGGGCGCTGCCTGATGGTCGTGAATAAATGTCATCTCTTTGTATGACAGGTGACAATTGACGGTTACAACCCCTTCATCTATGCTGTCATTGTCTTGAAAGACATCTTCTATTCGGGCAAGCCAACAGAAACCCGTAGGGGTCATGGTGGCGTCTTTCACAATTCGTATGGTGAAAGCGACCAAAAGGAGTGTTACAGGACAAGGTGGGCCTGACCAGGAGTGTGGGCTGAATCAGGCAGTGTGACGGTTACATGCGTAATACGGCACATCCAGCCAGGGCACAAAAGCGTGAACCCAAACGGTGTTGGTGGCATGGTCACAAAACTGCTTGAGTAAATCGTGTGATTTTCTGGGGAGTTGGCAACGCTCATTTTTCAGCCGGCGCTTCCAGGCAAGTAACCCACCCGACAACTGAATCACTGGTGTACAACGCCTCTGGTATCCCCAGAGGCGTTTTTTTGGGCAGTGGATATACTTTGGTGTTATGAATAGACGAACCAGATTGTTTTGGTGTGCTTTCCTTCTTATGGGTATGGTGATGGCTTGCCGCCCGCTTGAAAGCGCAGAGCGACCGGCGTCGCTGGACATACTTCGGATTATCCCCCCTACGGCCGTACCCCTCATTGGCCCGGCGGCGCAACCGGTCACGGCCGTCGCGCTGCACCCCGTACTAAGCGGAGGCTTGCGCAAGCCCGTTTACCTGACTCATGCCGGTGATGAGCGTTTGTTTGTGGCCGAGCAAGACGGCCGTGTGCGCATCGTCAAAAATAGCGAGCTACTCTCTGATCCCTTTCTAGATATTTCTGGTTTGTTGGCGACCGATGGCTCAGAGCGGGGACTGTTGGGCCTGACCTTCCATCCCCAATACGCCCAAAATGGGTATTTCTACGTCGTCTACACCAATCGAGATGGAGACACAGAAATCACCCGGTACACCGTGTCGGCGGATGATCCCAATCAGGCGGACGTTAACAGCGGGCAGCGGCTATTTTTAATTGACCAGCCGTATGGCAACCACAATGGCGGACAGCTTGCCTTTGGCCCCGATGGTTATTTGTACATCGGGTTGGGTGATGGCGGCGCAGTAGGCGACCCCTATGACAACGCCCAAGACCCCGGCACATTATTAGGCAGCATCCTGCGCATAGACGTTGACGGTGATCCGCCTTACAGCATCCCCGCCGACAATCCCTTTGTGAACGACCCAGACGCCAGCGGGGAAGTATGGCTGATTGGGCTGCGTAATCCCTGGGCGTTTAGCTTTGATGCCCTGACCGGTGATTTATACATCAGCGATGTGGCCCAGGACGGGTTGGAAGAGGTTAATTTTCACCCGGCGCATAGTCCGGCGGGGGTCAATTTTGGTTGGCCTTATTTCGAGGGCAGCGCGTGTTATGACGCCGAGAGTTGCGATGACCGGAATTTCCGCTTCCCGATTTTTGAGTATGAACATGGGGAAGATGGTTGCGCGGTGATTGGTGGGCAGGTGTACCGGGGCCAGCAGTTTCCGGCGTTGGCGGGTAACTACTTTTTCTCTGATTTTTGCAGCGGCAAAATCTGGACGCTGCGTTTTGATGAAACAACAGGGGAGTGGGTGCGCACGGCCGTAGCCGAATCAACTACTCTGGTTTCCGCCATCAGCACCGACGCTGCCGGCGAGCTTTATGTGCTGGATTATGCTGAAGGCGCTATCTGGCAAATTCAACCTGCGGGCAAAATATACTGATCAGGTGACAATGGCAGAACGACAGCAGCTAACCCGTTATGCCTGGCTCTCGATAGTGACGGCCGTGTTTACCATTACTCTGAAAGCGATAGCTTATGGGCTGACGGGGTCGGTGGGTTTGTTAAGCGATGCGTTGGAATCGGGGGTGAATCTGGCTACGGCCGTCTTTGCTCTGCTGATTTTGACCATTGCCGCTCGCCCACCAGATGAGGAACACGCTTATGGTCACAGCAAGGCGGAGTATTTTGCCGGGGGTGTAGAAGGGGGGTTGATTATCGCGGCCGCGTTGATTATCGCGGTCACGGCCGTACCTCGCCTGATTGAGCCGCAGCCGTTAGAGCAGTTAGGGATAGGGTTGGTCGTTTCCGTGGTGGCGGCGGCGGCCAACGGGCTGACGGCATTCATCTTGCTGCGGGCGGGCCGCCACTATCGCTCGTTGACGTTGACGGCGGACGGCCGTCATCTGCTGACCGACGTGTGGACGACGGGCGGGGTATTGTTGGGGTTGGTGGTTGTATCTCTCACCGGCTGGCTGCGGCTGGATGCCCTCATTGCCCTGGCCGTAGCGGCGCAAATCACCTACACCGGGTTTGGTTTGCTGCGAGAGGCGGTCAATGGCCTGATGGATGCAGCTTTGCCGGAGGAGGAAGTGGCGCAGGTAACGGCCGTGCTGGACGGCTTCCGGGAGCGAGGCATCCAATATCATGCCCTGCGCACACGCCGCAGCGGGGTGCACCGTTTTGCCTCTGTCCACATTCAGGTGCCGGGGAATTGGAGTGTGCAGCGAGGCCACACCTTGTTGGAAGAGATTGAAGGGGCGCTGCACGGCCGTTTATCGCCCATAACCATTGTCACCCACCTGGAGCCGTTGGAAGACCCGATATCCTGGGAGGATATTCCTCTCAATCGGCAGTTTAGCCGGGAAGATAGAGATTAGAGATTGGAGATTGGAGATGAAGTAATTCCCCAATCTCCTAATCTCTAATCAATCTCTTGCTGTATACTCCCCCCATGCACGTTGTCCTGATTTCTACCTATGAACTGGGGCATCAGCCGTTTGGGCTGGCTTCGCCCGCTGCCTGGCTGCAAGAGGCAGGGGCAGCGGTGACATGCGTAGACCTGGCGGTGCGGGACACAGTCGCTTCAGGTTACCCGTTGGCCGAGGCCATCCCCGCGATCAAAGTAGCTCACCTGATTGCTCTGTATGTGCCCATGCACACGGCGACACGGCTGGCGGCGGCGTTGCTGCCGCGCCTGCGGCGGCTGAACCCCACCGCCCACCTTTGCGCCTATGGCCTGTATGCCCCCATGAATGAAACCTACTTGCGCCAGTTGGGTGTGCAGACTATTTTGGGCGGCGAATTTGAGCAGGGATTGGTGGATTTGTATACCGCTTTGGCTGAAAGCCAACCCATTACCCTGCCGCCCATCTCGCTGGCGCGGCAGGCATTCCGGCTGCCCTGGCGCGCCGGACTGCCGGCTCTGGAGCAGTATGCTCATTTGCAGATGGTGGGGGGTGTGCCCAAAGTAGTCGGGTATACCGAGGCTTCACGCGGCTGCAAACATTTATGCCGCCATTGCCCCATTGTGCCGGTGTATAACGGCCGTTTCCGCATCGTGCAGCCGGAGGTCGTGTTGGCCGATATTCGCCAGCAGGTAACGGCGGGGGCGCAGCACATCACTTTTGGCGATCCGGACTTTTTTAATGGCCCCGGCCATGCCCGCCGCATCGTGACCGCATTGCACCAGGAATTTCCTCATCTGACCTATGACGTGGTCATCAAGATAGAACATTTGCTGCACTATGCTGATTTACTGCCGTTGTTGCGGCAAACGGGCTGCCTGTTTATTACCAGCGCGGTCGAGTCGTTGGATGACGATGTTTTGCAGATTTTTGACAAACAACACACCCGCGCCGACTTTTTGCAAGCATTGGCTCTCTGCCAGGCGACGGGCCTTTTGCTGGCGCCAACCTTTGTGAGCTTCACCCCCTGGACAACGGCCCAAAGTTATATGGCTTTTCTGGCAGATATTGAAAAGCTGGGATTGGTAGACCTGGTCTCGCCGATTCAGTTAGCGATCCGGCTGCTCATTCCGGCGGGGTCGAAGTTGTTGGAACTGGGGGAGGTGCGGGAATTGGTACGGCCGTTTGATGATGCCGCGCTTGTTTACCCCTGGGTGCATCCTGACCCGCAGGTGGATGCACTCTACGAAACGGTGTTTGCGGAAGTCAAAGCCAGCCAAAATGCCGGTGAACCGCGCCGCCTGACCTTTGAGCGCATCTGGCGGGTGGCTGCCGGGCTGCTGCCCACTGCCGACATCCCCCCCCGCACCTATCCGCACGACTCTGTTTTTGTACCCACCCTCAGCGAAGAGTGGTACTGATGTGCTGAACCCTTTGCGGAGCAGTTTGCTTCCGATTTCGTGTGAGCGGCGTTTCCCTATTGGGCGCAGTCGTCGTCAAAACAGCGGGTGGAGTGGTCGGGTTGGTATTGCAGGCGCAGCACGTCGCCTGGGGTTAGCGTCACTGTGTCATCAAAGAGAATGACACGGCCGTGCCCCTCTCCCAACTCCAGCCACCACTGCACCGCATACGTGCCGGGGTCAACCAGATTTTCGGCAAAAAGGGGCACATCCAACCTGTCGGCAGCAATGGATTGGCGCCAGATTGGTTGACCTTCCAGAGATAGGACGTAGGCAATGGGTTGTTCCGACGGCAGCGCCAGTGGCGCTGCGGGGTCAGACAGCAAGATGGTGATGCGCGGCGAGTGGTTCACGGCCGTTGCCACCCACACATCCGTCAGCCAGATTTGGGCCAGCAAAACCAGCAGCAATAAAGCAAATGCGGCCACATAATGCCGCCAGGTCAGCGGCCAATGATACCGGCGCGAGGCCATATAATCCGGCTGCATCTGCCCGGTTTCGTCCGCGGCCATGACCGGTGGTGTGTGCAGGGCACGGGCAAATTCGTTGGGGGGCTGCCACACGGCCGTGATCGGGGATTGGGCATACGGCCGTTTCAGGCGCGGCACCCGATGCCGCATCAGCCGCTGCGCCGTCCACAAATTTCCTTCCCGGCTGCGGCAATCCTCCGGCGGGCAGCCGATCACCTGCACCGCCGCTGCTCCCGCCTCTAGGACTCGCGGCAGCACATCTGGCGGCAGCACACCAACACACGGCAGGGCAATAATCTCTACGGCGGGGGATGTGGCTGTTCCCTGATTCTCAAATGAATTGTGCGCGGCGTGGCGCTCACAGGTAAAAACCAGTTTTACCGGCGCTGTTGTTTTGGCTTGAACCAGCGACAGGCGCAGGGCGATTTCATCCCACAACAGAGCCGGCGGGGTCTCACCCAGAGTCACAGCTACGCCATCACACGATCCCACACAAATGCCGCAGGAGACGCACAAACTGGGGTCTTCAATGGCGATGTATTTGTGTGGTTTGTTATCATGCCGCTCCACCATGGTAATCGCCCCATAAGGGCAATCCAGGGCGCATTTGGTGCAGCCGGTACACCGTTCTTTGAGGATGTTAACCTTGGGCAAACGGGCTGCTGCTTGCCGGGAGCGGACAGGCGAGAGCCAGGGCAACGCCAGCGCGGCTGCGGTGATGACCAGCAGCGATAACCAGAGGAACACGGCCGTGCGCTGCCCAGCCACCGGCAAAAAGAACAAAAATATCGGGTCCAGGCTCACTGTTAACGGCCGTGTCAACGGGTTGGCGGGCGGCAGCATCGTCAGGGGAAAGGCAATCCCCACCGCTATCAACAGCAAGGTCAGTCCGGCCAGCCAATGGGTTTCCGGCAGCCATTTGGCCCGTTTCAGGCGGCGAATGTGCAGCCAGAAAAACAGCGCCGCCACCAGGAACAACAACACATGCACTGCCAGAATCACCAACAAAATGGGCCAGCTTTTACCCGTGATCTCGGCTTCCGTCAGCAGCGCCACATAACCGGCCGCCCAGGGAGTGAAGGCAGCCAGGAAGCGGATGAAGCTGTCATTGATCAACTGTGCCCGCGTGTCCCAGAGCAGCCAGTAACCGGTGACGCCCGCCAGCCAGATGATGCCGGTGAGGGCAATGCCCGTCACCCAGGCCAGCCAGCGCGGGCCACGAAACTGTTCCATGAACAGGGTGCGGTAGGCGTGCAGCAGGGTGGTGATGACCAGGGCGCCGGAGGCGTAGCGGTGAATGGCGCGCACGGCGCGGGCAATGAACTGGTTATCATAGCGCGCTGCGGATTCATAAGATGCCTCATAGCCGTATTGAAAAAAGAGAAAGAGGTAAAAACCGGTCAGACCTACCACCAGCAGCAAGAAAAGGGCGATGGCGCCGGTGTGGTAGAAGGGGTTTAGCCGCTGGTTGCCAATCATGCGGTTTACCGGCTTCTCGACAGCCAGCGCCGCTTTTTCCAGCCAGACGGCCCAGCGTGACGGCCGTTGTCGCCAGCTATCCAATGAATGACCGTCAGCGCCATTCTCCAACGCCCCCCAGGTAACAGCATGGACGTGCTCCTCTTCCTCTTCATCCAGAGCAGGTGTAATCAGAGGTTCGGGGGGGGGCTGGCAATCGGTATCCGGGTTGGTTCCTGGCAGAAGTTCGGGGTCTTTTACTTTGAGGGGGGGCATGGGGAGTGGAGAATGGAGAATGGAGATTAGAGAGCGTGTTGCAAAAATAGGGGGTTGCGGTAGCTGCACCGGGTCAGGTGCGTTGGTTTTTGGTGAGCGTGGGGGTCGTTATGTCAATTTATTAGCA
>JACTMP010000029.1 GCA_014584575.1 Chloroflexota bacterium | reverse complement strand
AGCACCCTCTTTCAGCGCATTTGGTTGGATTTAGAGGGGTACAAACGATTTGTTTGACCCCCACATATGCTGTCAACCACATGAATTCCCAAAGAACCTGAAATCTTTTACAATAGCCATATGAAAACATTGACTACCGTTCCTGCCCATTATGACGGCAAAGAAATCAAACTGGATGTGCCTTTCTTGTTAGAGCCAAACACCCGCTTGCTGATCACTGTCCTTGAACAGTCTGAAGATGCACATCAACTGCTGGTTCAGGCCGCCATGGCTAATTCTGAAATAGCATTTGCCCGCGTATGGGACAACGACGATGATGCCATCTACGACGATCTATAAACAGGGAGATATTCTGCTTGTTCCCTTTCCTTACACCGATCAAAGCGCCGTCAAGCGTAGACCCGCTGTTGTTTTAAGCAGCGAGACGTATAATCACCTTCACCCCGACATCATCCTTGCGCCAATTACCAGTCAGCTAATGAACAGACCAGATGAGGTTGGTCTGGTAGATTGGCAAACGGCTGGTTTGCTTAAACCGGGTGTAGTCAAACCCATACTATCCTCGTTTGATGCTACCCTTGTCCGCCGCCAACTGGGCAAACTCTCGGCAAATGATTTACAGGCGGTGCGGGCGATGTTCGCCCAAATCCTCGATCTGAACTTGTAGACGGCCACCTTCATCTGCTGAGTGAAATTGGGATAACGGCCGTTACCATTACCCCCACTCCGTTTCCAGATTCTACCGTCAATCTTCCGCCCAACTCCTCCGCCCGCTCGCGCATGGAGTGGAGACCGACCCCGTGACGGCCGTTTGGCTCCAGCCCGCGGCCATCATCAGCAACCGTGAGCGTGAGGCGTGATGCTTCTGCTTGTAGATGAATGGCGCAAGTTTGCGCATGGGCGTGCCGGGCGGCATTGGTCATCGCTTCCAGGGCGATGCGGTAGGCGGCCACTTCCACGGCGGCGGAGAGCGGCGGCAGCGGCTCTGGCCGGGCGGTAATCTGAATGTGCAGATGTGGTGGTTTGTTCATCTGGGCGGCGTGGGCTTGCAGCGCACCTACCAACCCCAACTCATCCAGCGTGGGCGGCCGCAGTTCATACACCAGCCGCCGAATCTCCGTTACCGTTTCCTGGTTTTGCGCTTTCAGGCCGCGCAGCAGGCGGGCGGCTTCCTGCGGGTTGCTTTGGAGCAGGTCTAAAACGGCGTCAATGGCAAACGTCTGGCTGGCCAGGGTGGGGCCGAGTTCGTCGTGCAGGTCGCGGCGGATGCGGCGGCGTTCTTCTTCACGGGCCAGCACCAGCTTTTCGCGGGAGTGCTGCAAGGCGGTGGTGAGGCGCACGGCGTAAGCGGCGGCGCCGGTTTGCCCGGCAATGTCGGTTAACAGTTGACATTCCCGGCCCGTAAACTGCTCCTGGGGGGAGCGTGGGGCGACGATGAGCCAGCCGACTAATTCGCCCTGATGCAGCAGCGGCCACTCTTCGCTGCCGGCGGCCGGCTGGCCGCTAACAGCCACGGTCTGTCGTTCCCCATCAGAGGTGGTTAGCTGGATGGCGGCGTAGGGCAGCTTGAGCGTTTGGGTGATGGTGGTGGTGATGGCGGGCAGGATTTGGCCGGGCACGGCCGTTTCCCCCAACTGCCGCCCCAATTGTGACAGCACTTTGTAGGGGTCGTCCCGCTCGCCAAACATCAGCCGGTTCACGCCCCGCTGCAAGCGTTGGTGCAGCGGTTGGAAGAGAACGGCAATGAAACCGGTGGCGACTAATGCAATGACCAGGTTGCCCGACGTGTGGAACATCAGGCTCAACACCCCCACCGTCAGAGCGTAAATGGAAACCACCACCAGCGTCAGGCTGCCGTAAACCAGGGTGCGGTTGATCACCAGGTCAATGGCGTACAACCGGTATTTGAAAACGGCTATACCGATGATCAGCGGATAGCCCCAGAAGACGATCAGGATGATCAGTTCATACCAGATGGTTTGGAAAAGTTGGGGATAGAACAAAGCACCGGGCAGCTCAAAAACGAGCAATTGGACGATAACGGCCGTGGCCATAAAATAAACCAGCCATTTCATCTGCTGCCGCTCATCCCCCACCGACCGTTTCAGCCGCAGGCCCATAGAGGCGATACCGGCTACACTGACAAACAAAACGGCCAGCAGCAGCATCGCTCTAAAAGTGGCATACCACCACGTTGGCAATCCTGTTACACCAAATGGGTTGGTAATAGCCCAGCCGCCGCCAAAAGCGTTGATCTGTCCGAAATCCGGCAGAAAACCTGTGCCTATACTGGCGATGGCGATGATGAGGAGGCCGCCAATGGTTAGATTGCGCCAGCGCGGGGATAAGAAGTGCCCGTTGGGGTAAAGCATGGGCAGCAGGATGAACATGGGCAGAATAATCAGGACAACGCCATAGCTGTAGGTGAGCCAGGCCAGATACGCCGATCCGGGCGCGGCCAATTGTCCGGCCAAACCACAATGCAGATACAATTCGATAACGGCTAGAGTGGGCAGGCCGATGCCGGTCCACAGGCAAAGCCAGCCGATGCGGTTATCGGGCCGATAATAGAGAATCAGGCCGCCGACAGTGGTAAAAAGCAGGCCGCTGCCCGCGGAGACAAACAAGCCGACCAATCCATAATCTGAGAAGCGGTAGCAGCCAACGGCTGTTAACCAGGCCAAAGCCGCCTGCACTGCCAGCGCCAGCAAAAGCAGTCCCGCGACCAGCCCGCGCCGGTGGGGAATAGCTGGATGGTGGGCATGTTCTGTCGGCGTGGGGACATCTTTGGGGGGTGGCGGGATGAGGCGGTTGACGTGGGTTTGCAGGCTGGTTTTGACCGGTTTGAGCAAGATGGCGGTGACGGCCGTTGCCAGCACCACACCCAACAGCCGCCACTGCTGCCCCGCCGCCAACAGCCCTAACCCGCCGATCATGAGCAGGTAAACGGCCGTTACCCCCGCCGTCAACCCACCATACACCAGTGTCCGATTCAGAATAATCGCCATATCCCACAGCCTATCGCGCAAGATAGCGGCAAATAGGGCAGCAGGCAGGGCGATTGTCGTGATCACGCACAATGTCCAGCCGCCAATAGTGGTCAACAGCCTATCCTGGCCGGGCGCGGGCGCGGCTATCTCAAAGGTGTAGCTCCAAATGGGAACGCCGATAAAGAAGATGAATATGCCCAAAATCGCCAATCTGGTCTGCCGTCTTTCGCTCTCGTCAAAAAGCCGGCGGTAACGATAGAAGATAACGGCCAACACGAGCAGGAGCAGCAAAAAGTAAGGCTGGCTGATCGGCAGCCTCATTTCTTCGGCGAAAAAAAGCGGGTAGAGGCCGAAAAAGGCGGAGAAAATGGGTAGAACGGCCGTCCAGCGCGGCTCGAACCGGCTGCGAGGGAAAACGAGGAATAGAGACATCAACAGCAAATGGCCCACGATGACGACCAGTTGTATAGGGATGTTGAGCCGGGGAAAAGCGTCGGCGACCACGTCAAAGCTGGTGATGGCGACCACCGGAATCACAATGAGGGTGAGGGAATAAAACATGCCCTCTTTTTGCGGGTAGAGGCGGTTGAGCATCAGGACAGCCAGTGCAGTGAAGAGGATAACCGGCAGGATGGAAATGCCCAAGATATACAGGGCATAGGCGTTCACCGGCAAGCCCCAAATGGCCAACACCTCCGCTTCGACGGCCGTGATCGCCTGATAATGGCACTCCGGCCCGGTGCAGGGCGCGGCGAGCAGCTCATAACTCAGGAACAAATCAGCCACAAAAATTGCCAGAAAACCCAGGGCCACCAGCAGCCAGAGAGCCAGGAGAAGACGCGGCCGCCAGACGGCCGTCCATGCGGGCATCATCATCGTCTGGGTGGTGTTTGTCTGGTTCATGCGCCTGTTTTTACCTGATCTGTTGCTTGGGTGAGGGCGATAATTTCCGCACAGCTTTCCGCAGGCGTCTTGCCCTCAGTGTAGAGTTCGTATTTAGCCAACGCCTGATTTTGCCGGTGATTTACAAAAAAGGCGCTCCAGTCGAAGTTTTGTGCATTTGTACCGACAAGGTGACTGCCCCGCTGCTGTAAGACCTGGATTGACCTTTCCGGGTCTGGCGATGGCAGCAAACGCACAACATTGGCGAAAGGGGCTAAAGCTCGTATGATCTGATCCCGCTGCAAGTCAAAAGACTATCGGCCCTGCACCAAAATCAAAAATGCAGTTGGCGTGATCGGCCAGCGTTCTTTCGATGGCGTGGCTGTTGAACAGACTCCAATAGGCGACCACTGTCAAAAAGCCGCCTTTTTGGCGCAGCTCCTGTGCCAAAGCCTCGTCAAACCCAATTTCCCGGTAGTAATCCCAGCGCAACGCATCCAGTGATACCTGTGGCAGGTCAAGTTCTGCCGCCAGCAGTTTGCCCAGCGTACTCTTGCCCGCGAAAGGCGGCCCGATCAAGACAATGTCAGAGCGTATGATTCTTTCCGTTTCGTTTACTTCCATAATTCGGCGCAGTTAAGGTCGTCGCAGGCGGTGAGCACGTTTTGCAGCATGGGCAGCCAGACCCATTGCGTGGACTCGTTGATGCCGCCGCGACAATACTCCACGGCAATGTAAACGCCCATGGCCACACACAGCCGGTAATCATCCCACAACTGCGCCCAACTGTAGCCCTGCACGCCGCGACGGATGAGCGTTTCGTGGTAATGGCGCAGGACGGTTAGTTCCCATTGGCGGTCTGTTTCGCCGCCGGGGTGAAAAATTAGGGCATAGGCCAGATCGTAGACGCCCAGCCAGGTGGTCAGGCCCCAGTCGAACGGTTGGCGGTCAATCAGGTAGATCGGTTGTGTTCCCTCCCGCGGAACCATGATGTTGTAACAGCCCGCGTCACCGTGAAAGAGGGTGAAGCCGTTGGCGTCCTGGCTGCGACGGATCATCGCCTGCGGGTGACGGGCGAAGATGTCCCGGATGGCGGCGGGCCAGTGCGGTTTGAGTTCTGCGGCAAGCTGGCTGATGATATGCTCTGCGCCTGGCTCGGCAATCGCCACCCAGCGGCGGATGTGGTCGGCGTCGTGCAAGTGGGCGTTGGCTTCAGCCAACCGCGCCGCCCCCCACCAACGGCCGTGCAGGATAGCGAACGCGTCGGCCAGCGCCAGGCCATACTCCAGCGTGGACGGCTGGTCACAGGCCATTTGGTGCGTGGACGACACATCTTCCAGCAGCAAATGGTAGCGATGAATGGCGGCGGCGTAACGGCCGTCATAACAACGCAGCAGCGGCGCATCGGGCACATCCACATAGTCGCGCAGGTAATAATCCACCTCCGACGAGCCGAAATACTCGCCATCGCCGGTGTCGGCGTTCACCAGTTTGAGGAAGAGGCGTGACGGCCGTTCCCCCTGCGCATCCGGTGAATAGGTCAGTTGCAGCGAGCCGCTTTCTGACCAGTTGCCGCGCCCGCCGGTCACATCAAACCCGGCAACCGTGCCCTGGGTGAGTGCGCCGCTGTGGGTGAGTACGGCCGTGAGCCATTCGGGTGTGACTTGTTCCAGATTGGTAATTACTTGTTCATTTATCATTCGCGGTTATCCAAAGTGAATACAGGGCCTTGCCACTCATCATTGTTGAGCGCCGTTTCCTGAAAGATTCCCTGCCTATAGGCGGCAAACGTCTTGCGCCAGAATTGCTGCGCCGGCTGATTTGTCTCGATCACAGCCGCCTCCCAGCGGGCAGGCAGCATGTCAAAAAGTTGATGCACGACCTGTTTGCCCACACCACGACGGCGGTACTTGCGCATCACAAAAAATTCGCTGACGGCCCGCTCACTTTCGGGTAGTTTTACATCGTTGTCAACCAGGACAAAACCGGCCAGTTTATCATCCACCGTCACCAGAAAGGCGGCGTGTGTCGGTTCAAACCAGAAGTAATCAAGATCGCCATACGAGAAAAGTCCATGCTCATCCAGGTCCGCATCTTCGTATTCCGAGAAATCATAGAGATACAGTTCCATCATGCGCCGGATTAAGTTGCGGTCAGATCGTGATGGTGGCCGCAGTTCGATTTTCATATGCGTCTCCTTCTTTCCTCTTGATCCCCATTTTCAACTCATGTGGTCAGAAACGGCCGTATTGTCTGCACAAACAAATCGAACTGCTCGCGGCGAATGTTGTGGCCCGCGTCAGGTAGATAAGCCAGTTGGATGTGGGGATTGAGGGCCGCCGCTTCGGCCGCGATTTCCGGGGTGACGATGGCTGGCCCTGAGGGATGAGGGGTGTTGTCGGCCGTCAGGAGTAAGGTGGGCATGGTCAACTGCCGCATCAGGGCGCGCCAATCTACCTGTACCGCCGCCACACCCAGCTCCGTAAATACCTGTGAGGCAAACTGCTTCTTGGACTCAGCCCACGCCGGAAACTCCATCTCATGCCAATCGCTGTTCATATGTTGGGCGAACTGCACAATCGCTGCCACAGGCTGCTCTTGCATCATGGCGAACATCGCCGCACCTTGGGTGAACCGCTCCGCCAATTCGGCCGCAGCCTGGTCACTCATCAGGGGCGGGTCTTCCAGAATGAGTTTGCTAACTAAGTTGGGGTTCTGGGCAGCTGTCACCACAGCCGTGAAAGCGCCCATCGAGTGCCCCATGACGGCCGTTGCGCCGAGTCCCATTTCCTGAATAAAGGCGGCTAAATCGGCGGCGAACTCATCATAGGTGTAACCGGTAGGCGGCTTGTCGGAACGGCCGTGGCCGCGGGCATCCACCATGATCAGGTCAAAATCGGCCTGCAATGCCAGAGCCACACGCCGCCAGCAGAGGCCATTGTCGGTGACGCCATGCGCCAGAATGAGCGGCGGCTTATTTCCGCCGGTGCGGTAATAGTGAATACCAATTCCGTTGGCCTGTAGATGCCCTTCTTGCCAGCCATCTACAAAACCTGCCGGTTTGTCACTGGTGTCTGAGTGCATGACGTTCTCCTTGTTGGTTATGACAGTTTGGTTTGTAGCCTAAAGTGTAACATATCTCTCGACCTGTTGTGGTGACGATCCTTTGTGAGCGCCCACATAGTTCATCATGTTGCCCGATCTGCAATAAGCGCCACGGCGCGGGCTACGCCATTTTCGGCGCGGATTTTCTCGCCCAGAGCGGCCGCACGTTGCCGCATCGCCACATCTTGCACTGTCTGTTGAATGGCTTGTGCCAGCCGGTCGGCCGTCAATTTTTTGCGAGGAATAGGAGACGGCCCTACGCCCAGATCGGCTACGCGCTGTCCCCAAAACGGCTGGTCAGCAAAAAAGGGGATCACGATGGAAGGCACCCCCGCCCGCAGCCCGGCGGCCGTTGTCCCCGCCCCGCCGTGATGGACAACGGCCGAAACCTGGCTGAACAGCCATTCATGCGGGGCCGACTCCAGGGCGAAGACATGTTCAGGCAAAACATCCAGTTGCAAACCTTTCCAACCGGTAAGCAAAATGGCCCGCTGCCCACTCTTTGCCAGGGCTTGCAAAACCAGTTGCGCCGTCTCCTCAGCCTTGCGACTGCTCATACTGCCAAAGCCAATGGAGATGGGCGTCGGCCCGCGTTGGAGAAACGCCTCCAATGCCGGCGGCGGTTGCCAATCCCGCTCCGATTCAAGGAACCAATATCCGGTGACATAGGCCTGGTGACCCCAATCCGCCGGCTTGGCAATAACCGCCTCACTAAAGCCGTACAAAATGGGACTGTTTTGCAGGTGGGGCGATTGAAATGGGCCAAAAAAGGGCGCCGCAGGTAGCTCAAGCACCTGTTGCCGGGCGGCCGTGTCGGCGCTGCGCCCCTGCTGCCACATCATCTGACGGGTGATATGATGCGAAAACAGGTTGGCCCATCCTCCCAGACGCGAAATGCCCGATGGAGCGAGTGCGCCTGGAAATTCGCGGGTGGGCGTAAAGGGAACGTAGTGCGCCTGAATCAGGGGAATGTCCACTTTTTCGGCCAGGGCCAAACCCAAGAATAGCCCACCAAAACCCGCCAGAAGGCAATCCATTCCCTGACACGCCCGGAACCCTTCCCGTGCCCAGGTCAATATGGTTGTTTTGGCGTTTTGGGCGGCATACTTCATGATGGCGATAAAATTGCCTTTTTCGAGTAATGTCTGCATTTCCGTTGACTCAACAAATTCCTGCACATTACCGGGCATCGGCCAAAATTCTAGTCCGCGGGCGTTCACCAGTTTTTCGTAATTCTCGTGGGAAATCAGGCGTGTGGTATGGCCGGCAGCTTGCAGCCCCTTCCCCAGAGCGATGTAGGGTTGCACGTCGCCCCGGCTACCCAGGGCAAAAATGGCGATACGCATCGGGTTATCTCCTGTTTTCAAGCATACCTGCCAGGAAGGCAAACGATCCCGGCGGTGCTTGCAACTGCGTTTCGACTAATATGGGGAAGGCTTGCACCCGTCGCCCTAAATCTTCTGCTGTCCAGGGGTAAATGGTGACGTCGGTCAGGAATTGCACTGCCGCCAGGATGAACTCCGCACATTCAAGCGGGTGTTCGGTATGGAAAATGCCCTCGTCGCAGCCGGAACGGATGAGTTCGGCGTACAACGGGGCTTGTTCGCGGAAAGCTGTCGCCAGTATGCGCGTGTGCATTCCCAGGTTGGCGGGTTGGCGCAGATGTTCCCGCATGGTGTCATCTGCGGCGGCCTGCCGGGTGATACTGATCAGGGCGTGCAGTTTATCAAGCGCACTGCCGGGTGTTTCGGCAACGATGTGCTGCATGGCGGGCAAACTATCGCTGACCATTGACTCGACCACAGCGGCCAGCAATTCCTCTTTAGATTTGAAATAGTGGTAAATGGTCCCTTTGGCAACACCCAGGGTTTGCATCACATCGTTCATGCTGGTGTGTTCGTAGCCCTTTGCCTGGAATAGTGCTTTTGCTGCCGCCACAATTTCCTGGCGGCGTGTCTCTGGGTCTTTCACGATACGGGTCATACTGCTATCTATATCTCCAAATGGGGCGATTATAACACAGTGACCGACCGTCGGTCAATTAAGGATTGATGATTCAAATTTGCGCGAATGTCAGTTCCTCATGCCCATCCTGTTAACTGAACATCCGGATTGGTAATAAACGTCACGGCCGTAGCAAAATTATCTTCTACGCTGTTCAACCCATCCAGAAAAAGCGCCTGACCCGGCCGCCAGGGCTGGAAATAGCGCCGCTGCGTGTCTACTTGTGTCCAGGTAGCCACCGGCGCATCGGGGAACTGCCGGGCGCGTTGCGCCAGCCGCTCCCGCCAGACCGCTTCGTCGGAGATATATAGATAGACGGGGCGGAAGTTGACCCCGCGGCGTTGGGCGATCTCGTAGGCGCGGCGGCGGTCGCTCCAATGGTGCTGCGTCTGGCTCTCGTCTATGCCCATGAACACCGAATCCACAATGACGCTGTGGCCCCAGGCCAGTTGGGCATCCACCAGATGCAGCAAGATGTGAACCATATCCTCCCAAAACCGTTCTGAGTGCCCGGTCATGTGCGGCGGGATGGCGTCTACCACATCGTCTACGGTCAGGATGGGCAGACGCAGCTCCTGCACCAGCAGGCGAGCCAGCGTCGTTTTGCCACAGCCGGGCAGGCCGGAGAGGATGATCAGGGTTTGCGGTAAGGGCGAGTTATCTGGCATTGTTTCTTTTCAAATCAGGGCGACCAGACATCATGGGCCAAATTGTCTGGGTGTGCAGTCATGGTCGTGTTTCCCTTTGCAAGTGCAAAAAGTGTATCAGCTTCTGGTAGCCGCACTAATTTTTCACAATCACGGGCAGAAAGAGTTCATGATCCGGTTCGCCTCTGACAACAAGTGTTGTCAACGGCACAGGAATGAGTGGGCTGCCGGGGTCATTACTCAGGACACAAAGCGTACCTCGATGCGTACCTATCCGGAGGTCTGTGGTATCGAAGATTACAGTGACCGTTGTGGCAGCGTTTGGGGGGATCACGCCGTTGACCGGATCGATCAAGGTCCAATCTATGGGTGTAGGCGTGCCACAATACTGGATCCAAGGTAACAATGATATATCGTCATAGTATACTGACGAGGTACCATTCGCATACAGGTTTACAGCGGCAATGTTGGTCGCGCCATTGCCGCTGACTCCTTCGGACCAAGGGGCTAGGTACAATACCTGGTCGTCGTAGAAGAAAGCCTGGGTGTCTTGGTCCAGGTCAATCTCTACCCTGAGTTCAACCCATCGGTCGGTGATCAACGTCGCTGTGCCGCCGGCAATACCTTCGTTGGTGACGGTATTTGTAGAGCCGTCGAATCTCACCTGTACTGACCAATTTTTCAGCCCATTGTCATTATAGGTATTGAGCATGATGAAAAAGCTGCTGCCGGTCATAGAACTGGGCACGTATTGCCACGCTGTGAAAGTCCAATAGCCACTGCTGACACTAAACTCTCGCACCAGGTCAGAATTAGAGGCGATGTCCAACGAGTTAGGCGCGCTGCGTGCCCGGACATCAGTGGTAAAGGCTGTGAAAGAGGGGTGGTTATCCCAACCTTTCCAGCCACCCACGCCATGCATATTGGAGCCGGTGGGATAGGTGTCAAAGGTGTCTACCCAGTTGCCGCCGCTGCTCAATGACTGGTTGGTGTCGCTTGCTTCAAAGATACTCCATACCAGGTCTGTATCCCCCGTGTTACTGATGGCTAAAGAATGTTCAACCCGGGTGTTGACGACCTGTTGGCTAACAATCTGCGTCGGCCTAACCTGGATGTCAGGAGTGTCTGGCACAAGAGGGCCTGTTTGAACAGCAGGGTAGTGGGCGTGTTCATTCCCGTAAAGAGGGGATGGCTGTCCGGTGCTGAGGAAAAGGATAAATACCATTACCGGTATGGCGCAACTGAAAATGAGTCTTTGTTTCATCAATCAATCACCTATTTTTTGTCTGTCATTGCCGAATGATCAGACCAGGTAGTCGCCTGCCAGAGTGCCAATCCATCTGTGCAGACGTTCATGGGTTGTTCTTCTTTTCCATCTGTTCCACATGCGCTTTGGCGTCGGCCAGGCTGCGACCGGTGACGGCACGTACATGCTTCACGGCTTCGATTTTGCGGCCGGATTGGAGGTGGGTTAGCACTTGCTGTGGATCAACAGGGCCACCCGGATCATGGAGTATTCACGATCAGCGGTAGATATATGGCTGTTCCCAAATCACCAAATTCAAATGCGCCACTATCACACCGCTCACCCTGGGGACGCACCACGCCACGCTGGTCAACGGCGATAAGGTTGATGCAGTCGGCCAGGTCTATGGCCGGGCTTCCTGGTTGCAGGGCATGGGTCGCTGTCGGCCCGCCGTTATCGGCCAGCGGCCCCAGCAGTGGGTCAACACCAACTAGATCTGTTGGGTAGCTGCCGCAGGAATTGTCTTGCAGAAGGCTAAAGCCGTGCGATTCCAGAGGACCGGCAGGGTAGCAGATCGGCGCCCCGCTGTTGCCGGAGATAATGTTGCGAGTCAGGTACACCAAGTTGCTGTCCGGATCAAGGAAGATAGCCCCGCCCGCGCCTAACACGGACAGTGCCGTGTTGTTGGCGATGGTCGTGTGACGGATAAGGGTTGCATTATCACCAGTAGGGTGCAGGTAAAGGCCGCCACCTAAAAAAGCAGTATTGCCGCTGACGGTGCTGTTGGTCATCAAGAATTGGGGAGCAGCACTAAAACTACCGCTGAAAGCAATGCCACCGCCGCTGCCCTGTGCGGCACTGTTCCCACTGATGGTGCTGCCCTCAATCAGCGCGTTCACGTTCCAGATGTATATACCGCCACCGTCTTCGAGATTGGTGACATTGTTGCCAATTGTACTGTCGGTGAGACTGAAATAGCCACCTCCATAATGCACACCTCCACCTTGACCATCACTGTTATTGCCCTCGATGCGTGAACGGGTAATCCCTAGAGTACCACCATAAGCAGTAATACCACCACCACCCGTCCCGGCGTTGTTGTCCCGCACAATGCTGTTCTCGATGGTCGTGCTTGATTGATTCAAATGGATTGCGCCGCCCCGCTGTGAGGCATTGTTGCGTTGCAGCAAGCTGTTCTTGATGGTCAGCTCCCCCATAGTTTGAACGGATATCGCCCCACCATAAAATGTAGAGATGCTGTCCTGGATGAGCACATTGTCGAGATACAAATCCAGAAACCCATAGATAGCCCCACCGTTTGAGGCGTTACCATTCTGGAGAGTCAGCGATTCAAGCTTAAGGTAGGCTCCGGCCATGAAGATGCGGCTGTTGCCGTCGGCATCAATGATGGTCTCGTCCCGGCCGTTGCCCTGAATAATGACCGGCGACGTAATCATAAATTCCCCCAGAGCCATATGGATGATGCCGCTGACGGCAAAGACAATCAAGTCTGGCTCAACGGCACTGCCAGCGGCACAGCCATCCTGGACAACATTCAACTCGGCCGCTAACAAGGCCTCGCGCAAAGTGCAGTTTCCGTTAACGGTCTGGTCATCGGCCAGGGAGTTGACGACGATGGTGGCCTGGGGTGCGGCGGTGGTGGGAAACGGCCGTAAACCGACCATGATAATAAGCAACAGGAAGAAGAGAAAATGATGTTTCATTGGAAAATTGTCCCATCAATACCGTTTGATGCCGTTGATCTTGATTATTCTTTAGTCACAGGCGCAACGGTTTGCAGAGAGGCCCACATTGCCCTCAACTCCTCGTCCGTATAACGGCCGAATGATTCCCAGGGCATCGCTTCCGGTGAGATAAGAGCAAGGGGCGGCTGGCTGGTATCCACGTTATTTCTTTCTGCCCTTTACGCACTATATTTTGAATACCTGGCTTTGTAGCCCAGCAAACGGCCGATCCTACCCAACACCGCCACCAATGCTTTCGTCACCGCCACAGGCACCTTCGGGTCATAGCTGTCCGCATAGGGAGCCACCACCGCCAGTTGTAGCAGGTTGGGCAGGCCATTGCGCCCTACTTTGCCATCTTGTGCCAGGCCAAAGACAGTTTCCCAATAGGTTTGCAATTCCCCTGGCGGACGCACATCTGTGATGAAGCGCAGTTCACCCTGGCCTGCATTCCAGAAGGTGTGCGGTGTGCCCGGTGGAATGAGCAGTTGTTCACCCGCCTCTAACACATGCCGCTCACCATCCAGAATCACCCCTAACTGCCCAACAATCACCTCAAACCGCTCCTCGCACTTTAAATGTTTGTGCAAAGGAATGGATGGTTTGTTTTCAGATTTTTCCACGCCGTACTCAATTTTTAGCAATTGGCCGCTGGTTTGATCGGCCGTTTGCAAGAATGTGACCCAATGGCCTATGGCTGGATTTCTCACTGTTTTGTTCACGGTAATCCTATCCTCCCTTACTTATTTTACTCCTGCGCCGCAGGCTCCAGGCTTTGCAAATAAACCCAGATGGCGTGGCGCTCTGCCTCGCTGTAGAGGTTGAAGGAGGGCCAGGGCATCATTTCGGGGTCCATCTGACGGCCGTCGGGCAGTACCCCTTGCGTCATGGCCCGCTCAAACTCTGTTTCTGTCCAGGTGGTGACGGCCGTCCACAGCGAGGGCGATTCGGCCATGGCAATCCCGGTAAAATCGGGGCCGTGACAGGCGGTGCAGAACACGGACAGATAAGCACCATAAGCCAGCGTATCGTCCGGCGAGACGATGGCGGGCGGCGGCTGGTTCATCGCCACATTTTCGGCCGTCACCAGGGGGAACAGATTGGCGGTGTGGAAGACGCGCAGCATGGGGCCGTAGCTGGGCGCTGGATAATTGGTGTCTACCGGCGGTGCGCTGCGCAGATAGGCGATCAGGTTCTCCATGTCGCCCACATGAATGCCATGATTAAATTCGTAAGGCATACCCACCGTCGGCGAGCCGTCTTGTTTGACGCCGTACCAGATCGCTCTGGCGATCTCCTCGTCGCTGTAGCGGCGGCTGATCCCATTTTCGCCTCCGGTGAGGTTGGCGCTGTAGATTTCGCCAAAGGCGGGGTCTTCAGAGAAGAGTTCCCCGGCCAGATTCGCGCCGTGGCAGCTTTCGCAGTAAATGGCGTAGGTTTTCCCCCCGGCGGCAATGCGTTCGGCGTCGGTAGGGATGGTGAGGGTGAAATCGGCCGTGACCTCATACGTCCGGTTCAACCGGCTGGCGCTGACGGCCCACATAACAACATAAGCCAAAATAATGATGCCCAATAACCCCCCAATCACAATACCGATCCATTTCAATACACGTTTCATTTGAATTTTCCTTGTATGATATAATCTGCCCTGTTAACGATTGAGTTGTTTAAGCCAATCTTGACAGGAATGAAAAGTCCATGATTTTAGAATACATTCACAAAGCTCTAGAGCTGGCCCAATATGAAATGATTGAGGATGAAGAA
Source organism: Chloroflexota bacterium (assembly GCA_014584575.1). Classification (GTDB taxonomy): domain Bacteria; phylum Chloroflexota; class Anaerolineae; order Promineifilales; family Promineifilaceae; genus CAADGU01. The sequence continues at coordinate 146,766 of JACTMP010000029.1, read as the reverse complement.
CCCTTTTATGGTGAGATTGCCGACTTGCCCGGCGTTTGGGCCACAGGCCCAACGCTTGAAGCGTGTCGTCGTAATCTGGCGGCAGCCGTTGAAGATTGGCTGTTATTTAGTATTGCCAAAGGGTTGCCCATTCCTTCGCTAGCAGACACAGCGATAGAATTACCGGCTCCAGTCACTTTTTAACGTGCCCAAGCTTTCTCCAATTTCACGCCGCGAATTTATCCACCGCCTGCAAAAATTAGGGTTCGAAGGCCCTTTTTCTGGTGGGCGGCACCAATTTATGTTGCGCCAGTCACAACGACTTATTTTGCCGAACCCACACCGCGGCGATGTTAGTGCGGCCCTGCTTTCCCGATTGCTACGGCAGGCTAATGTCTCGCGCGAAGAATGGGAAGCAGTGGAGTGAGCGGTAAAGTCAGGCTACGGCCGTACTCCCACCCACTTCTCCCACCACACTGCCTGCCGGTTGGGTCAGGTAGCGCCAGCCAATGGGGGCAAAAGCGGCAAAGTAGAGCAGACAGGCCAGCGGGTACATGATGTTGATCTGCCAGGCGGCGATGGATTCATCGCCGCCCTGCCCCATCATAAAAACGATGGGGGCTAGGATGAGCAGAACGGCCGTCCAGCGCGGCAACCCCCCTTTCACCAAAAAGCCGACCCCCAAAAAAATCGTAGTGAACAAACCCAAAGCCATCCAGAGAACCAACACCATTTGCCCTGGTGATTGCAGGCTAAAAACGGCTACGTCCACGCCAAGCTGATCCAGACCGGCCTGCATGATGCGAACAGAGGCCGGTACCATGCCCAACCCGATGCCCAGGCCGGTGACGGTGCAAACCAGCCCCAGCCGGGGCGCACGCTGGCCCAGCACACGCGCCAGATGTAAATAAATCGGCACAAAAATCAAGAAGGCGAGCGTCATCAGAACTCCCTCCACCCAACTGCTAACGCCATGAGAGCTTACGCCAATGCCCAGCAAAAATGTGAGTGCGGCTGTGATAAGCAGCAGCGGCCCGACAATAAAGGCCAGACCTAACAGTTTGTGTTGCATTTGATCAAAACGGGACATGATTTTCTCCTGTTGGTTGACGTAGGGGCAACCCTACGCCAACTATTATTTTTCTGCCACCAGCAGGCTGCTGCCGGGGGCCTGACGCATAGGGTGAAATTGAATGTTTTTAAAGCCAGTATTGGTAAGCAGGTTGGTCAGTTCGGCGCGGGTGAAGATACGGCCGTCGGCAAACAGGTAATACATCAACCCCACCAACTGCACGATGGCGTTGGTCGCCGTACCAAACTGTTTGCCCGCCACCTGATCAAAAATCGCCACCTTGCCGCCCGGCTTGAGCGCGGCGTGCGCTTTTTGCAGCAGCTTGTGGTTGGTTTCCAGGTCGTAATGGTGCAGCAGATTAAAGAGCAAGATGCCGTCCCATTCCGTGCCCCAGGCCACTGACCACAAATCGGCGGCGTAAAGGTCTACGCGATCTGTGAGTTGGGCTGCTTCCAGATTTTGCTGAGCCGTTTCCAAAGCGGCTTCACTGTCCATGATGGTGGCCGTCAGTCGGGGGTGCGCCAGGCAAAAGTGAATGGTGAACTGGCCGTGCCCACCGCCCACGTCCAGCAGGCGCACGGCCGTTTCCGGCAGCGCCACCTTTTTCACAATGCCCGCCCCCACCAGGTTGGCGTTGCCCTGCATCATCGTCTGGTGGGCATGGCTGAGACCAGGGGTGTTGGCGGTGAAGTCGTAGAAGTTAAACGGCCGTTCCCCACTCCGCACCACCTCCGGTGCATGGGGCCACAGCTCCCGGAAAAACGTGTCAAAGACCAGCAGGGCGGCCTTCATGTCCAGCATCTCACCTTGCAGAAACCATTTGTCGGTCATGGGACTGTTGTGGTAACGGCCGTCGCGTTCCACCAGATAGCCAATCGCCGCCAGCGCCGCCAGCAGCTTCTCCAGCCCCCGTTCCTGGCAGTTCAGGCTTTGCGCCAGTTCGGTGGGGGTAGACGGCCGTTGTTGCAGCGCGGTGAAGAGGTTGAGGTGAACGGCCGTGTTCACCGCCTGAAACGCCAGCGCCCCGGCTAAGTCCAACATCGGCCCTGGGGCGGCGTTCAGGGTGAAAAAGGCAGTTCGTTCTAAAAAGTTGGGTTGAATGGGCATCATAACCTCCAGTTAATTGCCGACTTTCACGATAACCGGCAGGTACAGGTTGAACATTTCCTGGGGTCGCAGGTAGACAAGACGCACCGACTCCACCACAGAAGTGTCGTTGTAGCCACGGGCACGAATGTATAGATTTTGTTCTTGGGGTAAAGACAGTCCAGTGAGCCGCCAGCCATCACTGGTGCGCGTCCCAATGCCCAGTGGCGAGTAAATCACGCCGTTAGTAGACCATTCAAAGATGACGCGCTCCACTTCGGGGGCAGCGCCGCTGCGCTGCCAGGTAATTCCTGTACCCCCGCCCGTTACCTCCAGCTTTTGCAGTGTGGCCGTGACGCTGGACAGGCGGCCGATGCGCTGCCGAATTTGCCCACCCAATTCGGTAAACACTCCCCCGACCACGACCTTGCCGTCTGTCTGCACCACGAGAGCATCCACCCTCTCGTTCACCCCCGGATTAAAGGTTGTATCTACGCTGCCGTCGGTATGAAGACGGCCGATGCGCTGTCGCGGTTGCCCACCCAATTCGGTGAAGCTGCCACCTACCACGATCTTACCATCTGCCTGTACTGCCAGGGTGTTGACTGCACCATCCGCCCCTGGATCAAAGGTCGTATCCAGGCTGCCATCGGTATGAAGCCGGCCAATGTTCCATCGTAACTGTCCACCTAATCCGCCAAAGTTGCCCCCCACCAGTATTTTGCCATCGGCTTGCATAGCCAGGTCTAAAACCGTACCGGTCGCTGCCATAGTAAAGGTGGTGTCCAGGCTGCCGTCCGGGTTAAGCCGGCCAATGCGCGGCCGCGGCTGCCCGCCTAATTCGCTAAAGGCGCCACCCACCACTATCTTGCCGTCCGGCTGCACCATTAAAGCTAAGACAGTACTATCCGCCCCTGGATTAAAGGTCGTATCCAGGCTGCCATCGGGGTTAAGCCGGGCAATATGCTGCCGCGCTTGTCCGCCTAGCATGGCGAATTCGCCCCCTACCAGTATCTTGCCATCGGCCTGCACCGCCAGAGACCAGACCCTATCATCCGCGCCCGGATTAAAAGTTGCATCCAGGCTGCCGTTGGGATTAAGTCGGGCGATGTACGGCCGTGCCTGCCCGCTCAAGGTGGTGAACTCGCCGCCCAATAGGATCTTGCCGTCTGCCTGTGTTGCCAAAGCAAAGACCGGCAAGTTCGCTTCGGGATTAAAGGTGGTGTCCAGGCTGCCATCCGGGTTAAGCCGGGCGATGCGCTGCCGTGCCTGCCCGCCCAATGTGGTGAAGTTGCCGCCCACCACGATCTTACCGTCTACCTGTGCTGCCAGGGCACGGACCGTGCCGTTTACCTCTGGATTGAAGGTGGCGTCCAGGCTGCCGTTGGCATGAAACCGGGCAATACGTGACCGCGCCTGTCCGCCTATTGAGAAGAACCACCCCCCTGCCACTATCTTGTCGTCTGCCTGTATTGCCAGGGTCTGGATCGTAGCGTTCACCTGCGGAGCAATAAAGGTCGTGTCCAGATTACCGTTAACATCAAGGCGACCGATATACGGCCTCGGCTGCCCACCCAGTGTAGAGAAGTCGCCACCCACTACAATTTTACCGTCCGCTTGCACTGCCAGTGCCTGGATTGCATCGTTCGCTCCCGGATTAAAGGTGGTATCCAGGCTGCCGTCAGCGTTCAGTCGAGCGATACGCTGCCGTGCCTGTCCACCTAACTCGCTGAAGCCACCGCCTACTACAATCTTGTCGTCTACCTGCACCGCCAGGGAAAGGACATAATTGTTTGCGCCTGGATTAAAAGCGGTGTCCAGGCTGCCGTCGGTATTCAGCCGACCGATACGCTGCCGCGCCTGTCCACCCAGTTCAGTGAAAAATCCCCCCACCAGGATTTGGCCGTCCCTCTGCACCGTCAGGGTGGAGACCTCATGATTGGCCCCTGGATTGAAGGTAGTATCCAGACTGCCATTGGCATGGAGCCGGCCGATTCGCTGTCGCGGCTGCCCTCCTAACGCGCTAAAGTCGCCTCCTGCCACAATCTTGCCGTCTGCCTGTATAGCCAGGGCGCGAACGGAACCACCACTTGCCCCCGGATTGAAGGTTGCATCTAAGCTGCCGTCGGCGTTCAGCCGGGCAAGCCCCTGGCGTGTCTGCCCGCCCAAGACGGAGAAAGCCCCGCCCACCAGAATCTTGCCATCCGCCTGCACCGCCAGGGTCCAGACTACGCTGTCCGCCCCAGGATTAAAGGCTGCATCCAGGCTGCCGTCGGGATTAAGCCGGGCAAGGTATTGGCGCGGCTGGCCTCCCATCTCGATGAAGGCGCCGCCAACTACAATTTTGCCGTCCGCCTGTTTGGCCAGGGCAAATACTGTAAAACTGGCTCCCGGATTGAAGCCGTCATTAGCGGATTGGGCTTGCACCGTGCTGGCTGGCAGCATGAGCGTAAAAACTAACGCCAGCAACAACCCGGCCAGACGCATGAGCCGCACCATAGGGACTTGTGCTTGATTGAAACGTGGGTCTATCAGCATGATTCTCTTCTTTAACAGGTCGTTTATTTAGCTGGCCTTCTGGGCGGTTTAGTATTCAAAAGCGTTTCATTCCTGAATAAGCGTCCTATCTTTTTACTGCTACCTGGCGGCTGATTCGATTTCCTCAACATGCGCTTTGGCGTCGGCCAGGCTGCGGCCGGTAACGGCGCGCACATGTTTCACGGCTTCGATTTTGCGGCCAGATTGCAGGTGGGCCAGCACTTGCTCTTGGTCAACGGCCGTCAACATAATCGGTTCTGCTGCTGGTGTGGCGGCGGACGGCCGTAGCCAGCCCACCAGCGCCACCACCAGCCACAAAATCATCAAAGCCACAAACCAGCCGCCTATTGCCAACCATCTGAAAAGGCCCTCCGCCTGCCGGGTAACACCTGCCAGCGTCACCACCTCATCCGCCACGCAATCCACCGTTAGCTCGACGCCCGTCGTTTCCACGCCGGTTTGGGGATCGAAGAAGGGCACAGTGCGGGTGCTGAAACGGTAGTGGCTGCCATCTGGGCAAACGTAAGCCTCGGTGAGGCGCAGGCGCTCATAGTCGCCAGGCCCGGTGAGCAGGGAGGCCGTGGTAATACCCAAGATCAGGGCGGCGATGGCGATAAAAAACAGGGCAACTTTTTTCATAGAACGTCCTTCAGGCAAGATGTGTCGTCGTGTGCTAACAGCCCTACATATCAAACTTCTGCATTTCTAATTCAGATCGAGAGGTTGGTGGCTGCCCTAAACGACATTCTCGTATCCGGGTGGCTGCGTCAGCAATCATGTCTGACTCCACCCCTTCGCGCATCGTAGCTTCTTGATACCAGCTAATGGCCTGGTCTAAACGCTGCTGCTTTTGTTCTGGGGTTGCGTCAGCCGCAAAAGCTAACTGGTGATGGCAGGATCCGATACTGAATATGACACCCGCCAAAAATAGGGGCTTGCTGTCCAATTTCGGTTCGGCATAAACAGAAAGATACGCATCAAGAGCGGCCTGATATTGCTCGGCACTATAATATGCACGTGCCAGGTCAAGTTGGACGCCGAGTTTCGCCATTTCGGCATCGGAAACGGCTTCCCCACGTGAAACGGCATCCAGGGCTTCCCAGGTGCGCCGACCGACCACGCCATCTACATCCAGTTTCATATCTTCCTGGAATTTTTGCACTTTTGCCTTTGTATCTGAGCCAAAAATACCGTCTACCTGGATATTTTCACCAGTTCCGCGCAGTTTGTTTTGCAGCAGTTCCACATATGGCCCGGTTGAACCCTGGTAGAGGGTGGGCCGCCTAGTTGTGCCGGTGATGGTGGTTTCTGGCAATACGGCCGTGTTTGGCGTTTGTTGACCATGTTCGGAATTGTTGCCATAGGCTTCGCCAATGGTAGGCACGCTTTCCATGTTGCTTTGTTGGTCATGTTCAGAATCAAGATCGCCGCCATTGCCGGTGGTGGGGGGAACCGTAGCCGTAGGTGGTGTCAGGAAGGGGTCGCCATGTGCGAACTCGTCGGGGTCTTGTAACGGTATCATGCGTTGAATCGGTGTGTGTGTTGTTTCTCTGGCATCCAGATAACGTTGCACCACTTTGTTCCCCACTGTGCGCTGCATATGCAAAATGGTGGCCGGGCTGGCCTGCCCTGGAAGGGGAAGAGTGGCTTGAGGCTGTGGTGTAGAATGGGCAGTTGGTTCCGGCTTACGATTCGTCGGCGCTTGACGTTCGCTATCGGCACTTGTTTTAGGGCGTTTATTCATCTTACATATTCCCTAGCCCTGGTTCCCATTTTTGTCGCCTGGTGCAACTGTTCGAGTCACGGGCCTATAGGTTCTTCGGTCATCATTTTCTCTGGCTGTTCGCCCAGCTTTGCCGCCAACAGCATTCATTTTTATTAGCCACGCCGCACGCTGCGCCCTTCTGGTAGCTCTATCTGTTCAATTGCTTTCTTGATATGTTGTTTGACGCCACGCCGCAGGCTGGGACTCAAGCTATCGGCCAGGTCATCAAGAGTAACCAGTACGCTTAGGTCTTGCATGACAACCTGGTCAAGCTGATCATCAATTACCCATTGTGAAATGAGCGATTCCTCTTCAATTCCCCAAAAATCAAACGGCCCCCACAAGTCCGGTGGTAAGAGAATTTTTTTCTTTAGCTTGGGAATCTTCACGCTAACATTGCCTACTTTGGCCTCAATACCATATTGATAAGGCATCAGAACACCTCCATAAAAATTGTGTTATCTCTGGATTTCAAATCAGCCATTTTGTGATGTCTGCTTGCCGATTACTGTAAACGCTCCTCTGTCCCACCGTCATGTGACTCCTGCCCCAAATCTTGTCCCAAACCCACGTAGGACATCCGTAGACATCCGATTTTTCAAAAAAACGGATGCCTTACCTGGATTTCTTTATCAATCACCATAGGCCTCTGGGCGCAGAGGCACACCGTGAAGTGGCTTTCAGCCCGGATGGCGTTTATCTGGCCGTCACCACCGGCAGCGGATTGGTGCGCCTCTATGTGCTGCCGATGGAGAATCTGTGGGCCGGGCCAGTAGCGGCATAAGACAAGACATTGGTTGGCAAAGGGTGACGGCCGTATAATTCCGATATTCACGTTTAGCAAAACAGGTGTGGTACGGCGGGAGCGCCGGCCACCATCACGTATGATTAACCAGTACCAGATTGCCCTGCCCGTATTTTCCGGCCCGTTGGACTTGCTGCTGCACCTGATTGAGCGGCAAGAGTTAGACATCACGGCCGTATCCCTGACCCAAATCACCGCCCAATATCTGGCTCAAATTGAGCAGATGAAAGAAAACCGCATGGAGCAGTTGATTGATTTTCTGGTGGTGGCGGCGCGGCTGGTGCTGATTAAAAGCCGGGCGCTGCTGCCGCAAACGCCGGTCATCATTGAAGGGGAAGAGGAAGAAGACCCGGCCGAGGCGCTGGTGCGCCAGTTAAAGACCTATAAACAGTTCAAAGAGGCCGCCCGCTGGCTGCAAAACCGCGAAGAAGCGGGGCTGCGTACCTTCTTGCGCGTCGCGCCGCCGCCAAAGCTGGAGAGCCGGTTAGATTTGAGTGGGGTGACGGTGGAGAGTTTGCTCACGGCCGTGCGCCAGGTGTTGGCCCGCGTCGAAAACCGGGAGGAGAGTGTAGCCCTGGTGCAGCCGCGCCGTATTACCATTGAGGGGCAGATCGCCCGGCTGCGTTACCGCGCTCATCAAGGCCACACATTTCAATTCCGGGAATTGTTATCGGAAGAGAGCAATCGGGTAGAAATTTCGGTTACATTACTGGCAGTGCTGGAGCTAATCAAACGGCAGGAAATCGCGGTCAGTCAACCGGAATTGTTTGGGCCGATTGTGATTCGGGGGCAAGCGGCTCTGGAGAGAGCGGCTCTGGAGAGAGCGGCTCTGGAGAGAGCGGTAACAAAAACTGAATCGTAGTGCCTGCATCAGAACTGTTTGCCAGCCAGATACGGCCGTGATGCGCCTCCACCGCCATCCGGCAAAAATAGAGTCCCAGCCCGCTGCCCCGCTCCCGCTGCATCCCTCTGGAAAATTTCTCAAACAGATGGGTCTGCATCTCCACCGGTACGCCTGGCCCCGAGTCGGTCACTGTTACCGATGCGGCGGCCCGCGTTTCGTCATACTGCCCCGCCACACAAACCTGGCCTCCATTAGGGGTAAATTTTAGGGCATTATGGATCAAATTCTGTACCACCCGTTCGATCAAGCTGCGGTCCATTACCAGCACCGGCGCTGGCTCAGGGCAATGGCAGATGAGGTCAATCTCTTTTTCACGGGCCAGGGGTATTTGCCCATCTACCACCCCGGTTAGCACTTCGGCCAGGGAGACTTGTTGGTAGCTTAATTCCAAACGGCCGTTTTCCAACCGGCTCAGTTCCAAAATAGACTCCACCAGCGCCAATAATTTTTGGGTGCTGCTGCCGGCGCGTTCAATTGTTTGCCGCCGCCGTTCTGGGGTGATGTTGGGTGCCTGTTCCATCATTTGCAGCGCATCTAGCGAGATGGAAATGGCGGTCAATGGCCCGCGTAAATCATGGACCATGGTGTGGGTCAGGTCGTCACGCATCTGTTCCAGGGCATGTTGCTGAGTGGTATCGCGCAGCACGATCAGGCGACCCATCGGCTGTCCATCCAGCAAGACGGGCAGGTTCCGCCAATGCACCATGCGCGGCGGCAGATCAAATTCGCCTTCGCCGGCAGCAGAATCACCGGCAGCCACTCGCTTTGCTTCCGTCGCAATCACACACGCTGCCTCCGGGGAGCGAGAACGCAGCCAGTTCACTGCCTCTTGCACCGAACGCCCCATCCACTCTTCGGGACCGCTTTCCAGTTGGAAGAAGTCAAAAGCGGGGCGATTGATGAGCAGGATACGGCCGTCTATACCCACCAGCACAATGCCATCATCATTTGCGGCAATAAGGGCCTGGAAACGGCCGTGTTCCTCCCGAATAGCCTGGAACAGCCGTGCATTTTCCAGCGCAATGGCTGCATGTTGGGCGATACCCCGGCAGAGCGCCATCTCGCTATCCGTAAAGGTACGGCGGCGGCGACTTTCCCACAATTCCGCATAAGCAATGGTGTCGCCGCCAATTTGCAGGGGAATGGTCAATACCGTTTGCGCACCAAACCGCTCTAAATGCGCCTGGGCCGCTTCAGATAAGCGAGCATCATCTCTGTACGTGACAGCCAATTCCCCCCTTTCTAAAGCCGTGATGTCATTGGGGAAATGCTCTGGCAAGCCATAGGTAACGCCCAGGTCAGACAACTGTTCTAAAGGGGTCGCGGCCTGGCTGACATATTCCGCCAGCACGGTGGTGCTGCGCAAATCCTTTTCATAACTGCAAATATAGGCGCTGGTCGCGTTGATGGCGCGGCACATCTGTTCGGCAATGCGGTTGAGCACCACCGGGAGTTCTAAGGAGGTCGTGATCGTCGCCGTCGCTTCCTGCAAAGCTGTCTGGGCTATCAGCCGTTGTTGTGACTGTTCATATAGTTCGGCATGGTCCAGCGCCAGGGCAATCACCTCAGCCATAGATTCGGCCAGCAGCACGTCGCTGGGCGTGAATGGCTGATCATTTTCCACGCTAAAGATTCCTAACCGCCGCCGGCTGCGGATCATGGGGATGGATAGGGCGCTGTAAAGTTTTTGGTAGGTGGGGCCTTCATCAGAGTCGCCAATGAGGTTGTCTACCATTTGGGTGTCGCCGGTGCGGTAGGCACGGCCGTGAATGCCCACATCTGTCAGGAGTGATCCCATGGCGGCGCGTACGGTCATCAGCCCGCTGGCGCTTGGGGCCAAAATGGCGACGGTGGGCCAGCCGGTCAACTCCACTACCTTTTCCACCGCCAGGTAAGCCACACTCTCCGGCTCCAGGGACTCGCCAATCGCCCGCAGCAGCCGGTAGGTGATGATCTGATGGTTAACAGGAGGCGATGCCAGTCGGTCAATCATAAATGGTTCCGGCGGTGCAGCCCCTAACAATAACGATGATCTGCCCATAGCATGTATCACATTAACACAAGTCAGGTAAACCGCGTATGGCAAAAAGGAGATGGGATGTGGGTAATAGGTAGGGGAGAGACAGCAGAATGGTACTAACAGGTCAGGGCACGGCCATTTCGGTTGCCAACCAGAGGTTGCCGCGCAGTGCGGGTGTGACGATCACCCGGTCAACTGTTGATTGGCCGAGTTTCGCCTATAACCAGACCACATTGGGCCGCAATCGCTGGCACACTTCGGCCAGTTCATACAGGCGGCCGCGCCGCTGCATATAGGTCAATAGTTCCATAATAAAAACCGGTTTTGTATCGGCGAAGGTTTCATAATCTATGCGCAGTTCGTATTGCGCTAACTGGCGCAGTTCTTGCAGGTTGAAGGTGTCGCTGAGATTTGTTTGCAGCCGCAGCAAGTCAACGGTGGGCGAAACAGTTGCGCTGGCTGCTGATGCCGGCGCCGCCCCCTGTCGGCGTTGGCTAAGTTCCGCAATAAACTGTTCGGCCGTACCCCAATAAACCCGCATTTGCCGGTCGGTACGGTCAATATACTTGCCCAGATATTCTTGCGCTTTTTCTCTGGTTGGTTCCGCCGCATCCTCTGGAATGGGCGGCAATTGCACCGTCACGCTAATGCGGCGCAAATCGCCCTGAGCCGCGGCTACCAGGCCGCGAAATAACACCCGGAAATCCCAATCTCCCGGTCTGTAGCCAATAAACAGCAGAGATGAATCCGTGAGCGCCTGTTGGATGCGTGGCGGCAGGTTGTATTCGTTGGAAGAAATGTTGACCAGGAAATCCAGATAATCATCCTCAGTCAAGACCATAGATTCCGGCGCATCTACATGACCATGCAAGTGATAGAGCAGCGGATTGGCGGGGGTGGGCTGATATCCCGTTTCCAGCAAGGAGGGGTGGGAACGCAGCAGATAGGGATTCCAGCGACAAAGCTCCCGGCGTGGCTCTTTCTGGCGCTGCGCCAGGGCATCCATCATCAAATTGTCGTAGTTGGTGGTGATATAAATGGGCAGCGGCAAGTCGGCCAGGATAGCATGGGGTTGGCCGGGTGCGCTAAAGTTGGGTTTTTGGGCAGCGAGGATCTGCCGCTGCATTTCGTCGTGGGGAAAGTAGCGGTGGTTTTCCACTGCCAGATATTGACTGACACGGGCCAGATCGCCATTTTCCAAAGGATAGCCAAATTCGCTGGTCCAACGAGATGCCAGGGCGCGGCGGGCAGGTAGATAGGGTTGGTTAATCGCCGGCCCAATAAAAGGTGTGCATTTGCCGTCGGCGATTCGTTTCAGGAGCAGATTCCAATCTCGTTCGTTCAGGCCAGTTTCCACGCTGTCTATCCTTCTCTGGTTGGTCAGGTCGTTGGGGGGATTATAGCGGCAGTGGGGGGAGAGGTAAAACGGTGATCGGTAATCGGTGATCGGTAATCGGTGATCGGTAATCGGTGGCTGATTTACCGTTTACCGATTACTGAGCATACTGCACGGGTGCTTTGCCGCGATTGTCAATCTGGCGGGGGTAGTTGCCGGCTTGAACATTGGGGCGTATGGCGATGACTTCAATTTCAAAAAGGTGGTCGGCGGCGTAGTTGTAGTGGTAGAGAAAACGGTGGCCCACCACCAACCCTAATTGGCCGATGATGGCTTCAAAGGCCCAGGGGGGGCGATCTTGTTCGTGGGCGCAGGAGAAACGGTAACGGCCGTCATATTTGCGCCCGTTCATGTAAAACGAAAACAAATGATCGTTGTCCCACTCAAAGGCGTGCTGGATAAAACGCTGCAAATCACGCAGCGTTTGTTCGGAGCGAATGGCGATGGTGCGGTAGACGCGCCGGTTGTGCAGCGGCGACACGCGCAGGTCATACACGCCGTTGGGGTTGTCTAGCGGCGCCGGCTCCCCGGCCACTTGTAGGATGCGCCGCGCCTGGAAACGGGGCGCAAAGGCGTCATCTTGCCGGGCGATCAGGGTCATGTCGTTGAGGATGGCGTCGGGAAACGGCCGTCCCGCCTCTGTGAATGCCCGCCCCAGGTAGTGTACGGCCAACTCACGCACCTCAGGTAACGCATGGTAGGTTAGCTGGCGGAGGCCGGCGACGGCCGTTTCTGCCTCATGGCGAATGGCAATGAGCGCCAGCGCCGCGATGGCAATGGTGCGCCGTTCGTAGCGGAAGGGGCTGGTTGGGGAGGTGGTTACGGCCGTGCCCTGCCAGAATGATACCAGCCGGGGATCGGCCGTGCCGCCAAAGGCCGCCAACTGCTGTACATCGTCCAGTACGGCCGTTTGTGGATAGTTTAACGGTTCTTTGCTCAAGGGCAGCGGCGTTTGCCACAGCCACCCTGCCAACGGTTCCATGAACATGGAGGATAGTTTAGCAGTTTTCCCCTGGCGGCGGAAGATAGCAGGTGGCAAGTGACAAGTGACAAATGACAAATGACTGACCTGCCGCCCTGTCAGCCAACTTTTTGCAGCAGCCAGCAGCGGTGAATCTGTTTGTTGTGGAAATCTTCGGGGATGGTTTGGGGGGTGAGCTCGGTGCAGGTGATGGATGGCGGGATAGCGGTGGGGCTGAGTTTGAACCGGCGTGCGTTGGTGCTGAAAAAGAGTTCACCATTCGGCGCCAGCAGACGCAGGCAGTCTTGAATCAGCGCCGGGTGGTCGCGGTCAACGGCAAAGGAGGCCTGCCGCATCCGTTTGGAATTGCTGAAGGTCGGCGGGTCGCAGATGATCAAATCATATTGTTCGCCACGGGCGGCGGCGTTTGCCAGATATTGCAGGCAATCGGCCGTCACCAGGCGATGCTGCCACCCCGCAGCAAAGCCATTGTGCGCCAGATTGCGCGCCGCCCACTCGCTATAGGTCTGGCTGAGGTCAACGGTGGTGGTGGTTTGGGCACGGCCGTGTGCCGCATATACCGTAAATGACCCCGTGTAGGCAAACAGATTCAACACCCGTTTGCCGGCGGCGCGCTCCCGCACCAGCGCCCGCGTCTGGCGATGATCCAGAAATAGGCCGCTGTCCAGATAGTCGCTCAGGTTCACTTCAAAAATCAGCCCTTGCTCCCGTACCAACCGCGTATGCCCCGTTTGTGCCAGCCGTTCATACTGCGACTCCAACCCTTGCTGGCGGGCGCGCTCCTTGACAAAAATCTGAGAGGCGTCCACTTCCAGCCCGGTCTGAATTTCGGCCAGGGTATGCGCCCGCCACTCGGCCTGCTGCACTGCCGTTTCGTCACGGGCACGGCCGTACAGCCACACCACCACCGCGCCATCGTACCAGTCAATGATGGCCGGGTATTCGGGAATGTCCCGTTCATACAGCCGGTAGCAGGCCACATCCTGCCGCCTGGCCCACTTTTGCAAATGGCGTTGCCGTTTCCGCAAACGATTAGCTAACATAGGCATGATTGTGTGTTTGCGTGTTCACGTGTTCACGTGAACACATGAACACATTTAAGTATAGCGTGGAGGTAAAAAATGGGGTTGATTCTGGCATTGGATTTTGGTGGCACAAAGTTGACGGCGGCGGTGGCAGACACGGCCGTCTATCACACCGGTGAGCTAATCTGGCAGGCGCACAAACGGGTGTACTCTCCGGCGGACGGCGACGCCCACTATGACCTGGTGACGATGGCGGCGCTGGCGCAGGAGTTATTGGCGGGGGAGAGGGCTACGGCCGTCGGCGTCAGTTTTGGTGGCCCCGCCGATTTTCACACCGGCCTGGTACGGCTCTCGCACCATGTGGCTGGTTGGGAGGAAATGCCGTTGCAGCAGCATTTAGCAGATATCTTCGCTGCGCCAGTGCACATAGACAATGATGCCAACGTAGCCGCTCTGGGTGAATGGCTTTTTGGTGCGGGGCAGGGGGTGGGCGATTTGCTGTACATCACGGTGAGCACGGGCGTGGGCGGCGGTTGGATATTGGGCGGACGGACGTATCGCGGGCACAACGGTATGGCGGGCGAAATTGGGCATACGGCCGTTGACCCCGATGGCCCGCTCTGTTTATGTGGCAAACAGGGCTGTGTGGAACGGCTGGCCTCCGGCCCCTACATGGCGGCAGATTGGCTGGCGGCGCAGCATAAGGGCGCGATGGCGATTACCGGTCAGGAAGTGGCGGCATTGGCCGCTCAGGGAGATGAAGGTGCAGCACGTATCTTGATGCGCGGCGCATGGGCATTGGGGGTGGGCATTGGCAATGCCGCCAACCTGATGAATCCACAGCGGGTCATTTTGGGCGGCGGCGTGACCAAAGCCGGGGAGTTGTGGTGGGAGACCGTGCGCCAGACCGCCCACCAGACGGCGCTGCCGCAGGTGCAATTTGACATTGTGCCTGCGGCCTTGGGAGATGATGCGCCGTTGTGGGGGGCGGTGGCGTTGGTGGGGAATGGGTAATTGAGTAATTGGATAATCACCCAATTACCCAATGACATCAATACCCAGGTGGCGGATCAGATGGCCCATTAAATTTCATAATGGTGAAAACAGCGCCTTGCGGGTCTTGAATCACGGCAAAGTGGCCCATTTCTCCGGCCGGCATCATAGGCACCAGAATATTAGCGCCTAACTCCTCCGCTCTGGCCTGGTAGGCAGCTACATCCTCTACCTGAAAATAGACGGCCCAGTTAGGGGGCACATCACCCCAAGATTCGTCCATTTGCATCAGGCCGGCCTGGCGACGGCCGTCCACGGCAAACATCACGTACCCACTGGGAGCATCCACCTGCGATTCCCAATCAAACACCGCCTGGTAAAACACCTGGGCAGCGGCGGCATCTCTGGTTTGCAGTTCATTCCACACCAGAGTATTTGGCTGGTTCACCAACTCTGCGCCCGTGTGCCGGTTTGGCTGCCAGACGCCAAACATCGCCCCGGTGGGGTCTTGGGCCATGATCATGCGGCCCTGATCCATCACATCCATAGGCGGGAAGAGCAGAAAGCCCCCCGCTGCCGCCACCCGCTCGGCCACTCCATCTACATCATCATGTTTCACGTAAGACATCCAATGGGATGGGATGCCCTGTGCCTGCATTTCCGGCTGCAATTCGCCCATGCCGGCAACGCTGTGCCCGCCCAGGTTCAACATGGTATAAACGCCGCCACCGTCAATGGGTCGATCTTCAATTTCCCAGCCAAAGAGAGCGGAATAGAAGGCTTTGGCGCCTGCCGGGTCGGTGGTGGACAAATCCACCCAACAAAAAATGCCATCGGGATAACTTTTTACAACTTGCATGGGAACTCTCCTTTTTTGTGAACAACGAATTAACGAAAAATGTTTGCCCGGCCTACACCGGGAGAAGAAGTATAACACAAATAGAACAAATGTGCTACATCGCATTTGCCATTTCCAGAATCTTGACCCTTCCGAAAAAAGGCCTTTGAAACCAGAAGTTCAACTTTTCTTCTCGACAGAAATTTTCAGTGGATGACAAAAAGTTGAACTTCTATCCGGTAGACTCGATCTTTACCTTGACAGTATGGCCTTTGCTTTTTATAATGTTATGCAGCTTGTATACAGGCGGTATATTTACATTATACACCCAGAGTTTGAGAGCAGGTCAGCCCCACTTACCCGTTCTCGCCGTGGTCATGGACGAACTGGAAAGTTATCTGTCGGCGCATCAGGCAGAACTGCCTGAAAACGATTCTCGTCTTTTGCGTGAAGTCGCTTATGAACGTCTCAAGGATGCTCTGCGCCATGCCAGCCTGCAACCGGGTGAAGCCCTCTCCGAAAATCGTATCTCCAAAGCATTAGGCATCAGCCGCACACCGGTGCGTGAGGCGCTGCAAATGTTGGCCCAAGAAGGGCTGGTGGAAATTGTGCCCGGCCGGGCCGTTTTTGTGGCTTCCCGTTCCTTCCGGGATGTTCTGGATGTGTTATACATCCGGCTATTGCTGGAGCCGGAACTGGTGCGGATAGCCACAGAGACGATTACTTCTGAACAACTTGATACATTATGGGATTGTTTGGACAGGATGGACACGGCCGTGGACAATGAAGACCGCCCCGCCTGGTCCAAAGCCGACACCGTCTGGCATGAAACCCTCAGCGACGCCTGCCCCAACCGCCTGTTGGGGGAATTGGTGCTGCAAATGCGCAACCGTATTCACCGCTACAGCAGTGTGGATAACCAGCTAAAGATCGAACAATTACGCATGGGTACGGCCGAACACCGACGTATCGTCGAGCAAATCGCCAGCCGCGACCCGGAGAGCGCCGCGTTAGCCATGCGCCAGCATTTAGAAAGCCTTCGCAGCAACCTTTTTAGCCAACTCATTTATGCCTGAAAATTGAGGAGATTGGAGATTGGTCAATCCCCAATCTCCAATCTCCAATCTCTTGTTTAAGGAGGTGGTATAACCCGTAAGAATCTAAAACACATTCCTACTGTTTTATCGGCGAGAGTAATCGTGTAACCGAACGCGCGTGCGTTCTACCTCTAGGAGGAGATATGAAACAGACAGTTGGCAAACAAATTTCTTGGATTTTGGTTCTTTTCCTGGCTATAACATTGGTAGCCTGTAGTGGGGGAACCACCACAACCACCAGCCCCACGGCCACATCGGCCGCTGCCGCCCCCGCCGCCACCACCGCCCCAGAAACTGCCCCGCAATCGAACGTAAGAGAGCTCACCATATTCTGGGCGCAGTGGGACCCGGCCGATTATTTGCAAGAACTGGTCAAAGATTATGAAGCTGAAACCGGCATCAAAGTCAATGTGGTGCAAGAACCCTGGGGTTCCTTTGGCGACGTTTTCTTTGCCGAAATGGCCGCGCAGGGCACGTCCTACGATATGGTCGTTGGCGATAGCCAGTGGGTGGGGCAGGCTTCCACCCAGGGTCATTATGTAGACCTGACCGACTTTATGAACAGCGAAGGTCTCACCGATACCGTAACAGAGGCAACCCTGACCTATTATGGTGAATACCCCCCCGGCTCCGGCACGTATTGGGCTTTCCCCACCGAAGGTGACGCCAATGGGTGGGCTTACCGCAAAGACCTGTTTGAAGACCCTGAAGAAATGGCGGCCTTTGAAGAAGAGTATGGCTACCCATTAGCCCCGCCCACTACCATGCAGCAGTTAATGGACATTGCCAAATTCTTCACCCGCCCGGATGAAGGGTTATATGGGTCAGCCATCTATACCCAGGCGGATTATGATGGTCTGACGATGGGCTTCCAGAACATGTTGTTCTCCTTTGGCGGCAACTGGTCGGACGAGAACTTCAACCCGGAAGGCGTTATCAATTCACCCGAATCGGTTGCGGCGCTGGAGTATTACCGGGAATTGTATGAATGTTGCCAGCCGCCCGGCATGAGCAATGCTTTCTTTGCCGAAGTGAATGATGCCTTCATCAGTGGGCAGGCGGCGATGGGCATGAACTACTTTGCCTTCTTCCCCGCCCTGGCCAATCCGCAGGTGAACCCATACGCGGAATCCACCGGCTACTTTGTTAATCCGGCCGGCCCCAGCGGTGACCACTTTGCCTCGTTGGGCGGGCAGGGGATTAGCATCATCTCTTACATTTCGCCGGAGCGGCAGCAGGCGGCCAGAGATTTCATCCGCTGGTTTGGGCAAAATGATGTTCAAGCCAAATGGGCGACGCTCGGCGGTTATTCGGCTAACAAAGAAGTGCTGGCCTCGGACGAGTTCCTGGCCGTGGCCCCCTTCAATGCCGCTTTTGCCGAGACGATGCAGATCGTCAAGGATTTCTACAACATTCCCGTTTATGGCGAGCTACTGCGGGTAGCGCAAGATGAAATGGGCCGGTTTGTGGTTGGTGGTGAAGGGACCGCCCAGGCGGCTCTGGATGCCATTGCTGCCAAACATGCCGAGATTTTGCGGGATGGTGGTTTTTTGAATGAATAGTTAGTGCCTGGTAAACGGTAATCGGTAAACGGTAATCGGTGAAGACAACCGATTACCGCTAACCGATTACCGATCACCTTTGGAAAGAGCATGTCTACACCCAGCACAAGGACGGCGGACACGGCCGTGACTCCGCCCACCACTGTCAAAAAACAGCGTGCCCTCAGCGACCGCGCCATTATCAACCTGTTCATCTGGCCGACGCTGATCATCCTGATCGTCTTCAACGTCTTCCCGCTGTTTTACAGCCTCTTCCTGAGCTTCACCGACTACTCGGCCATTGCCGGGCGGCCGCCGGTCTGGGTCGGTTTTGACAACTTTACCCGGGTGCTTTTCAGCGAAGATATGTGGCACGCCTTCACCATTACCGGGCGTTACGTCTTGTTTTCTGTCGCTCTGCAACTGGTGTTAGGTTTTGCGTTGGCGCTGCTCATCCGCGAGCAGTTTCGCGGCAGCGGCATCGTCACCACTCTGATTCTCATTCCCATGATGCTGTCACCCGTGGTGGTGGGGCTGTTCTGGAAGCTGATGTATACACCTACCTTTGGTTACTTCAATTACCTGATCGGCTTTCGTAATCCCACCACTGCGCCGGACTGGCTGGCCAGCCGTTTTGCCGGGCAGCCCATGCCAGGGTTGGCGCTGTGGGCCGTGATCATTGTAGATGTCTGGATGTGGACGCCGTTTATCGCCCTGCTCATTTACTCCGGTTTGCGGGCGATACCGGATTATTTGTACGAAGCGGCCGTGATAGACCGCGCCAGTTCGTGGTTTCAGTTCCGGCGCATTACCCTGCCCCAGGTGATGCCCTTGCTGCTCATTGCCGTCCTGTTCCGCACCATCGAAGCGTTTACCAAATCGTTTGACCTGGTAATGGGCATGACCGGCGGCGGTCCTGGTGGGCAAACGGAAGTTGTGGCCGTCAAAATTTACCAGCAAGCCTTCCTCGGCCAATTCCAGACCGGGCGAGCCAGTGCGTTTGCTTATATGGTGCTGATCATTGTGATTGCTATTAGTAATCTGTACATTCGCAATCTGAACAAGATGAAAGAAGGGTAGGGGCGTATAACCATACGCCCCTACCGTGATAAATTATCATGGCAACATTTGAAGAAACAGGCCCCCGCCATCCCGTTACCGAAGGCACACGGGTAGACAAGGTACACCCCCGCGCCAAACTGGCGAAAAACATGCGCGCCTTTCTGGTGATCATCATCGCCATTGTGCTGTTGTTCCCTGTGTTTGTCATGATGATGACCGCTTTCAAGTCACGGTCTGACGTCGTCTCCATCCCCCCAAAACTTATTTTTCAACCAACGCTGGAGGGATTTGTCTTCTTACTCACCGAACGCTCCCAACTCAGCGGGGCGGCGCTGGAAGAGGCCAGGGCCAACGCTGACGAGCTGGGCATCTTCGGCCAGGTGGCGCTGCGCAACGGCCAGCGCATCACCGGCCCCAGCGACTTCACCATTCGCCTGCGCAATTCGGTCATCATCGCTTTTGGCGCAACAGTGGCGTCGGTGACGTTGGGGCTGTTTGCCGCCTATGCCTTTAGCCGTTTTGAGGTGCCCGGCAAGGGGGATTTGATGTTTTTCATCCTCAGCGGCCGTATGCTGCCCGCTGTCGTCGTCACCATTCCCATCTTCCTGATGTACCGTCAGTTGGGGCTGCATGACACCCATGCCGGGATGATCCTGATTTACACCGTCTTTAATTTGTCGCTGACGGTATGGCTGCTGAAGGGGTTCATTGACGAAATTCCACGTGAGTATGAAGAAGCGGCGCTGGTTGATGGATATAGCCGCTTCCAGGCATTTTATAAAATCGTTCTGCCCCAGGCGGCGACAGGTATTGCCGCCACCACCGTCTTTAGCCTGATTTTCGTCTGGAATGAGTATGCCTTTGCCCTGATGCTCACCAGCCAGAAAGCACGCACAGCGCCACCGGCCATTGCCACCATGTTAGGGCGCGGTGGCATCGAGTGGTCGGCTATTGCCGCCGGCACACTGGTTTTTCTCATTCCCGTTCTCATCATCATCTTCGCCCTGCGGCGGCACTTGTTGCGTGGGGTGACGTTTGGAGCGATCAGACAATGATACGTGATGCGTGATGCGTGAGAGTGGTCACGCATCACGCATCACGCATTACTTCCTATGGCAACCATTGATTTACGACAGGTAGAAAAGAAGTTCGGCGATGTGTACGCCGTGAAGCCGGTGGATTTGACCATTCAGAGCGGCGAGTTTGTGGTGCTGCTGGGGCCGTCGGGCTGCGGCAAGACGACGACGCTGCGCATGATTTCCGGGTTGGAGGCGGTGACGGATGGGAAGATTTTCATCGGCGACCGCGACGTAACCTGGCGGCACCCCAGTGACCGGGATATTGCTTTTGTCTTCCAGCTATACGCCCTCTACCCGCACATGTCGGTGGAGAAAAACATTACCTTTCCCCTGGAAGCGCAAAAAGAGCCACAAAATGTCATCCGGCAGCGGCTGGCGTATGTGGTGGAATTGCTGCAAATTCAACATTTACTGCGCCAGAAACCGGGCGCGCTGAGCGGCGGCGACAAACAGCGGGTGGCGCTGGCGCGGGCGCTGGTGCGCAAACCGTCCGCGTTTTTGATGGATGAACCGCTGGGCGCATTGGACGCTGATTTTCGGGAGACGATGCGGGCGGAGATTAAAAAGCTGCATATTGCCGAAAAGGCGACGACGGTTTACGTGACCCATGACCAGATTGAAGCGATGGCCATGGGCGACCGCATAGTGGTGATGTCGGCGGCGGTGGTGCAGCAGGTGGGCACGCCGGCGGAGGTGTATTATGACCCGGCCAATTTGTTTGTGGCTCGTTTTATTGGTAGTCCGGGCATGAATTTGCTCACGGGCAAGCTGGCGGATGGCGTGGTGCATTTGCCAGGTGGGAATCAATATCAAGTGCCGGAGCGGTGGTTACGGCCGTTGACCACCCATCTCTCTACCGATAACGTCATCATTGGTTTTCGTCCCGAAACGGCCGTGATTCATCCCGATGGGGCATTGCGCAGTGAGGTGTACGCCAGCGACCTGCACGGCGCGTTTAACATGCTGCACCTGGCCCTGGACGAAGGCGCTGATGGGTCGGTAGTGCATGTGCGCGGCGAACGCGGCAGCCGCATTCAAATTGGTACCCACTTGAACTTTGACCTGGACGCGGAGATGGTGCGCTTCTTCGATCCGCAGACGGAACAAGCAATTAAAAATTAAGGAGCAAAACAGATGAATCTGTTTTGCTCCGCTCCCTAAAATAGATGACTGATCTTACCCTCAAAAACATCAGCAAACGGTTCAAAACCGTCACGGCATTAGACGATGTGAGTTTTGATGTGCAGGACGGCGAATTTTTCGTCTTGCTGGGGCCAACCGGCGCGGGCAAAACAACGACGCTGCGGGTCATTGCCGGGCTGGAAAAACAAGACGCCGGGAACGTGCTGTTTGACGGCGCGGTGGTGGACGAACTGACACCCGCCCAGCGCGATGTGGCCATGGTTTTCCAGCAGTATTCGCTCTACCCCAATATGTCGGTGTATGACAACCTGGCCTTTCCGCTGCGCTCGCCCGTACACCGGCTGCCGGAAGCGGAGATCAAACAGCGGGTAGGGGAAGCGGCCGAAATATTGCGCATCCAGCATTTGTTGGAACGCAAAACGGCCCGGCTCTCTGGCGGCGAGATGCAGCGCGTCTCCATTGGCCGGGCCATTGTGCGTGACCCACGTGTCTACCTGATGGATGAGCCGCTTTCTAACCTGGACGCCAAACTGCGCGAATCGCTGCGGGTGGAATTGGAACACATCCAGAAAACGCAGGGCAGCACCACCTTATTTGTAACCCATGATCAGGTAGAGGCGCTGACGATGGCCGACCGGATTGCCGTATTACGTGCCGGCCGAATCGTGCAGATAGGCACGCCGAGAGATATTTATGATCGGCCGGCGTCGGTGTTTGTGGCCCAGTTGGTCGGCACGCCGCGCATTAATCTGTTACCGGCGGCGCGGGACAATGGCGCGTTACACGTTGAAAATAGTTCTATCCAGATTTCGGCGGCCGGGGTTGGTGACAACCTGCCCGCCAGTTTTACACTGGGCGTCAGGCCAGAAGATGTGCAGCCCGGTGAAAATGGGGCGTTCGACGGCCGTGTCACTCTGATTGAACCGCTGGGTGTGGAAACGATTATCCATATTCATGTGGGCGACCAAACGATGTTAAGCCTGGTTTCCGGCATTTCCCGCCTCAAACCGGGTGAAAACGTTAAATTCGATATTGTGCAAGACCGGCTGCATTATTTTGATGGCGAAGGCAAGAGAGTGAATTGAGTAATTGAGTAATTGGGTAATTGAGCAATTACCCAATTACTCAATTACCCAATTACACGATTTACTATGAAGATTGGCATCAACACCTGGGTCTGGACAGCGCCCCTGACGACGGAGAAGCTAGAAGAGCTGCTGCCAAAGGTGGCGGCGATGGGCTTTGATTGGATCGAATTTCCGTTGGAGGGGATTGGTGATTTTCACTACGGCCGTGCCGCCGACCTGGTGCGCGAACATGGGTTGGGCGTGAGTACCTGCGCCGCGATGGGGCCGGATCGGGATTTGGTGCATCCTGATACGGCCGTGCAACAATCCGGCCTCGCTTACATCCAGCAAGCCATTGAAGCCACGCAAGCCATTGGCGCCACCAACCTGGTGGGGCCGCTCTATTCGGCCGTCGGCCGTACCTGGCAATCCACCGCTGCTGAACGGGCGCGTGACCTGGATACCCTGGTGAATCACTTGCGCTCATTGGCCGCCTACGCTGCCGAGCATGGTGTGGTGCTGGGCATTGAGCCGCTCAACCGCTTTGAAACCAGCTTCATCAACACCCACACCCAGGCCATTGAACTGATTGACCGCGTAGACCACCCCGCCTGCCGCATCATGTTGGATACCTTCCACATGAACATCGAGGAAAAGTCACTGGGCGCAGCCATTCGCGCCACCGGCCACCGGCTGTGCCACCTGCACGCCTGCGAAAATGATCGCGGCGCGCCCGGTTCCGGTAACGTAGCCTGGAACGAAGTAGCCGGCGCTCTGTATGATATTGGCTACGATGGCCCGGTGGTGATTGAATCGTTTACGGCCGAGGTGCAATCCATTGCCAAAGCCGCCGCCATCTGGCGCAAACTGGCCCCGACGCAAGATGCGTTGGCGGTGGAAGGGTTGGCGTTTTTGCGCGGCCTCCTGGGGATGGAATCCCCAGGCTGATATGGGAAACGCGCTAATGAAGATTAAGAATGAGTTTCGGTAATAGAATCGTGTCATTCCGAGCGGAGTCTTCGGAGCGAGGAATCCCGCTCCTGTACAAGAGGTAGGGATTCCTCCTCGAAGACTCGTCGGAATGACAATTTGAGTGGTTGGCGCAGTTGACGAGAAGAATTGAGATGACAAAAACTATTGCCCTGGTGGGCGCGCTGGACACAAAAGGAGCGGAGTTTGCCTTTGTCAAAGGCGAACTGCTGCGGCGCGGCTGCCGGGCATTGGTCATTAACACCGGTATCATGGGTGATCCCCTGTTTGCGCCGGAGATTGACGCCGACATGGTAGCCCAGGCGGGCGGCCGTTCGTTGGCCGATTTGCGGAATGAAGGGGATAGGGGCACGGCCGTAGCCACCATGACCACCGGCGTCACCACCATCGTCAAAAAGTTGTATGACGACGGCAATATTGACGGCATCCTGGGCATGGGTGGCTCGGCGGGCACGGTCATGGCTACCGCCGCCATGCGCCAGCTACCCATCGGTTTCCCCAAAGTGATGGTCAGTACATTGGCGGCGGGAGACACAGCCGCCTATGTGGGCACAAAGGATATTGTCCTCATCCCTTCGGTGGTAGATGTGGCCGGGGTGAACCGGATCAGCGCGGCCATCTTTGCCAACGCGGTGGGGGCGATTGTGGGGATGGTCGAGACGGCCGTGCCCGTCATTGAGGCCAAACCGTTAATCGCCGCTTCCATGTTTGGTAACACGACAAAGCTGGTAGACCAGTGCCGCGCCATTTTGGACGAACACGGCTACGAAACATTGGTGTTCCATGCTACCGGCACCGGTGGGCGGACGATGGAGAGTTTGATCAATGAGGGGTATTTCACGGCCGTGCTGGACGTAACCACCACTGAATGGGCCGACGAACTGGTGGGTGGTTTCCTGACTGCCGGGCCGGAACGTATGGACGGCGTGGCGCGGCAAAATCTGCCGCAGGTGATCGCCCCCGGCTGCCTGGATATGGTCAACTTTTGGGGGCCGGACAGCGTGCCTGCCAAATACAAAGATCGCAAATTTTACTACTGGAATCCCAACGTCACCCTGATGCGCACGACGCCGGAGGAAAATGCCCAACTGGGGCGCATCCTGGCGGAAAAGGCGAATCAATCGGCCGCGCCGGTCGCCTTTTTCCTGCCGCTGCAAGGTATCTCTGTTCTCGATTCTCCCGGTGGTGAATTTTGGTGGCCGGAAGCGGACAATGCCCTTTTTGATGCTATTAAAGCCCACGTCCGCCCCGGCATTCCCGTTTATGAACTGGATTGCAATATCAACGACGCTGCTTTTGCTGAGGCGGTGACAGGGAAGTTGTTGGAGTTTTTGTTGTGATCAAAGATTTCGCAGATTACGCAGATAAGAAAATCGGTGAAATCTGCGAAATCTTTGATATTTGAAAAATGCCGTTTATTTCCAGACAAGAAGCATTGAAACGACTGCACAACAATGTGGCGCACGGCCGTGCCATTATTGGCGCGGGCGCGGGCACAGGCATTTCCGCCAAATTTGCCGAGCGCGGTGGGGTGGATTTGATCATCATCTACAACAGCGGCCGGTATCGCATGGCCGGGCGGGGCAGCCTGGCGGGACTGCTGCCCTATGGCGACGCCAACGCCATCGTTGTGGAAATGGCTGCCGAAGTGCTGCCGGTGGTCAAAAATACGATGGTGCTGGCCGGTGTCTGCGGCACCGACCCATTCCGCCTCATGCCCGTGTTCCTGAAACAGTTGAAGGAGATGGGTTTTGACGGCGTGCAGAATTTCCCTACCGTTGGCCTGTTTGATGGCACGATTCGCCAGGGATTTGAAGAGACGGGCATGGGGTATGACCTGGAAGTAGAAATGATCCACGAAGCGCACAAGCTGGACATGCTCACCTGCCCCTACGTTTTTACGCCGGACGAGGCCCGCAAAATGGCCGAGGTGGGCGCGGATGTGCTGGTGCCACACATGGGGTTGACGACCAAAGGGGCGATTGGGGCGCAAACGGCGCTGACGCTGGCTGAAGCGGCGAAACGGGTACAGGCCATGCGGGATGCAGCGATTGCCGTTAACCCGGACATCATCGTCTTGTGTCACGGCGGCCCCATCGCCGAGCCGTCGGACGCGCAGTACATTTTTGACCATACCGAAGGTATTGCCGGTTTCTTTGGCGCGTCCAGCATTGAGCGGTTGGCTGTGGAACCGGCCATTGAAGAGCAGGCGAGACAGTTTAAGGGGTTACGGCCGTAAACCCACCGTTCGTAGTAGGCGATTTATCGCCATCAAAAGGCGATAAATCGCCTACTACGAACCTGTAGGAGTATGTATGAAAGGTAAATTCATCACCAGCGTACAAGTTGACCGCGAGCAGTTGGATTGGGGTGAATTGGGCTGGATCAGCCGCCCTTCGACGACGGGCACGACGGACATTACCGTCATGGAAGTGACCCTCAAGCCGGGCATGGGGCACAACTTCCACAAACACCCCCGGCAGGAAGAGGTCATCACCGTCCTCTCCGGCCAGATTGAGCAATGGTTGGAAGACCAGAAGCAGATTTTGCAGCCCGGCGATTCCATTTTTATTGACGCGGACATCGTTCACGCCTCTTTCAACACCGGCGCTGCCCCCGCCAAGTTGATGGTCGTCCTCGGCCCGTGTGATGGCGAAGGCGGCTACATTGCCGTTGATGTGAGTGGCGAAGAACCGTGGAGTTCATTACGGTAAAAGTTGTTCGTAGTAGGCGATTTATCGCCGTCAAACGGCGATAAATCGCCTACTACGAACGGAAGAATTTAGGAGGATAAACATGCCAAGACCAGTTACATTATTCACCGGCCAATGGGCCGACCTGACATTTGATACGATTTGTGAGAAGGCGAAGTCGTTTGGCTATGATGGCGTGGAAATCGCCTGCTGGGGCGACCACTTTGAGGTGGACAAAGCCCTCAGCGACGACGCCTACATCCGCTCCCGCCGTGACATTTTGGAAAAACATGGCCTGCAAGTGTTTGCCATCAGCAACCACCTGGTGGGGCAGGCGGTATGCGACCGCATTGATGAGCGGCACAAAAGCATCCTGCCGGATCGCCTGTGGGGGGATGGTAAGGAAGATGGTGTCCGTTCGCGCGCCGCCGAGGAGATGAAAAACACAGCGCGGGCGGCGGCCAAATTGGGCGTCAACGTGGTGCCTGGTTTCACCGGCTCACCCATCTGGCACATGGTCTACTCCTTCCCGCCCAACCCGGCCGATTTTTTGGAGCGGGGGCTGGCGCTGTTTGCCCAGTTGTGGACGCCCATTCTGGACGTATTTAGCCAGGAAGGGGTGAAGTTTGCCCTGGAAGTCCACCCCACGGAGATTGCTTTTGATATTGCCAGTGCGGATGCGGCGCTCACGGCCGTGAACCACCACCCCGCTTTTGGCTTCAACTATGACCCCAGCCACTTTGGCTACCAGGGCGTAGATTACGTGGCCTTCATCCGCAAGTTTGCCGACCGCATCTTCCACGCGCACATGAAGGACGTGTACTGGTCGCCTCGTCCCACGGAAGCGGGCGTCTTTGGCGGCCATCTCAACTTTGGCGACGCCCGCCGCTTCTGGGATTTCCGTTCGTTGGGGCGTGGCTCCATTGATTTTGAAGAGGTCATCCGCGCCCTGAACGACATTGGGTATACCGGCCCACTGTCGGTGGAGTGGGAAGACGCGCGTATGGATCGGGAACATGGCGCGACCGAAGCCTGCGCCTTTGTGAAACGGTTGGATTTTGCGCCGTCGGCGGTAGCCTTTGATGCGGCATTTGCGAAAGAGTAACTCGTAGGGGCGAGGCAGCCGGGAATGAGTTTTCTCGTTACGGCAAATGTTTTACCCGGCTGCCTCGCCCTTACAACCAGGAGGTTTCTATGAGCGATCAATCCTTTACCAGCATGGCCGGGGCGGCAGCGTCCGGCGATATTCCCGAAGTGGGCGTGGGTATGTTGGGCTATGCCTTTATGGGCAAGGCGCACTCCAACGCCTTCAAGACCATCCCTTACATGATGTACCCGCCCCCGGCCATCCCCAAGATGGTGTCGGTAAGCGGGCGCAGCGAAACGGCCGTGCGTGATGCCGCCATTCGCTACGGGTACAGCAAATACACCACCGACTGGCGCGAACAGGTCAATGACCCCGATGTGCAGCTATTTGACAACGGCGGCCCCAATGACGCCCACGCCGAACCGTGTATCGCGGCGGCGGCGGCGGGCAAACATATCTTGTGTGAAAAACCGTTGGGGCGCACGGCCGAAGAATCCAAAATGATGTTGGACGCGGTGGAAAAAGCGGGTGTCAAGCACATGGTGGCTTTCAACTACCGCTTTGTGCCCGCCGTGCGCCAGATTCGCAACCTGATTGACAGCGGCGCGCTGGGCCAGATTTACCACTGGCGGGCGGTCTATTTGCAAGAGTGGATTATGCCCCACTACAACACGCCCCATATCTGGCGGCTGGATAAAAAGGTAGCCGGTTCGGGTTCATTGGGCGACCTGGGCGCGCACATCATTGACCTGGCCCATTACCTGGTGGGCGACATGACCAGTGTGGCGGCGATGACTAAAACGTTTATCCCGGAACGGCCGACAGGCGATGGCGGCATGGCAAAGGTAGACGTGGATGATGCCTTCGTCGCCTGCGTGGAGTTTGCCAATGGCGCGGTGGGCACCTTTGAGGCCACCCGGTTTGCCGGGGGGCACAAAAATTCCAACTGCTTTGAGATCAATGGCGAAAAGGGCAGTATCCGCTTTAACCTGGAACGGATGAACGAGCTGGAAGTGTTCTGGGTGGGTGAACAGCCGAAGGAGACGCAGGGTTTCCACAATGTGCTTATCTCCGAGGGCTACCATCCCTGGTGGGAAAACTGGTGGCCGCACGGGCACATTATTGGCTGGGAACACACCTTTATCCACGAGATCACCCATTTGCTGGACGCCATCGTCAACGACCATCCCGTTGGTCCACACGGAGCGACGTTTGAGGATGGGTACAAAACGGCCGTGATCTGCGACGCTATCGTGCAATCGGCGGAGACGAAGCGGCAGGTGGATATTCGTTACTAGGAGATTAGGAGATTGAGAGATTAGGAGATTAAGCACACCCTCCAACCTCTCAATCTCTCAATCTCTCAATCTCACCATGATTGACCAACCCCCCATCTCCAAGAAACGCCGTGTACCGATTGGTTTGCCGATTACGGCCGTGTTCCTGCTGCTGTTTGGCCTCTTTGTCGCCCCCCGGATAACGGCCAGTTTTCCCCAAGAGCAGTTGAACCGCAATGCCCTCCTGAGCGGTATTGGCTTTTTGATGGTGTTCATCTCCATCATCCTGTTTTACATCTCCTTCATCTGGTGGTTGGCGCTGCGGCTGAACGGCAAAGTGGCGTACAAAACGTACCGGATTATCGAGTACATCCTGATCGGCGGCATCATCCTGGGCATTGTGGGTATGTTCCAGCCCTGGTTCTTCGTCGCTTTCCGCTATGGCTTTTACCTGCTGCTTGCTTCCACCGTCAGCTTCATCGCCTGGAGCCACGTGACGCCGGCGGCGGAGGAAGAGGCGGTAATCCGTAATCCGTGATGCGTGATGCGTGACCCGTGAGACTCCTATCACGCATCACGCATCACGCATCACGCATCAAATTATGGCAACCCTTCAACACGAAATGATCCGCTCCGAACTGGAAGAGGTCGTGGGCGAAGAGTATATCTCCACCAGAGAGAGTGACCGGCTGGTGTATGCCACCGACTGGTTCTGGCTGCCGCAAATGTGGCTGGATCGGGGCGCGCAGCCGACGTTGCCCGATTTTATTGTGCATCCGGGCACGGCCGTTGAAATCGCCGAAATCCTCAAAATCGCCAATACCTATCGTATCCCCGTGGTGCCCTGGGGCGGCGGTTCTGGTTCGCAGGGTGGGGCCGCGCCCGTCTTTGGCGGCATCATGCTGGACGTGAAACGGCTCAACCGGATTTTGGAGATTGACGAAACATCGCTAACGGTGACGGCCGAAGCGGGCATCAACGGCTCGGTGTTGGAATGGGTGCTCAATGAAAAAGGGCTGACGCTGCCCCATTACGCCGCCTCCGCCAACTGCGCCACGTTGGGCGGCTACCTGGCCCCACGCGGATCCGGCACCATCAGCACCAAATATGGCAAAGCCGAAGACATGGTGCTGCGCATGGAGATTGTGCTGCCGACGGGCGAGATTATCCGCACCCCCCATGTGCCCGATCATGCCGGTGGGCCGGACTATTTCCACCTCTTCCTGGGGTCAGAAGGCACGTTTGGCGTCATCACCGAGGCGACGATGCAGGTGGATTACCTTCCCGAAGCGCGGTTGCTGCGGGCGGTTTTGTTCCAAAATTTGAGCCACGCCCTGGAAGCGGGCCGCCAACTGATGACCCGCCGCCTGGGGCCTTTTGTCATCCGGCTCTATGACCCTGCCTCTACGGCCACGCAGGTCAAAAAGGTATTGGGCTACGAGATGGACGGGGCGTACATGGTGATGGGTTTTGACGGCGACCCGGACATTGCCGCTTTGCAAGAGCAAAAGGCGCTAGCCATTTGTCTGGGTTTGGGCGGGCAAGACCTGGGGCGCGAACCGGGCGAGAAGTGGTGGGAACATCGTTACCACTTCTACTATCCACCCAACGGCCTGCACTTCCCCTGGATGTATGGCACGACGGAGACGGTGACGACTTTTGACAAGCTGGAAAAGCTGTATTGGGCGCAAAAACGGGCGGTGGAAGAGACGTATGCCGATTGGAACGTGAATTACATCGGCCACTTTTCGCACTGGTTCCACTGGGGTGCGTCGCTCTACAGTCGTTTTATCATCCCGGAACCGCCGCAGGAGGCGGAAGAGGCGATCCGGTTGCACAACCGCATCTGGGATACGGCGATCACGGCCGTGCTCGCCAACGGCGGCATCATCAACGAACATCACGGCGTGGGCCTCAAGCTCTCCCGCTTCATGCGCCGCCAATACGGCCCCGCCTGGCCCATGCTGGAACGAATTAAAAAGTCACTCGACCCGAACGGGATTATGAATCCGGGGAAGGTGGGGTTTTGAGAAAGATCATCAAAGATTACGCAGATTGCGCAGATAAACAATCTGTGTAATCTGCGTAATCTTTGATAAAAAAAGATGAAAGACGCAATTGCCACACTCGAAAACTGCCGATTTTGCCTGATGTGCCGCCATGTGGCCCCGGTGGGCATGGTGACGAACCAGGAGGCGTTGACGCCACACGGCATGGCGCTGCTGGTTACGTCCGTGCAGCGCGGGCTGGCAACGTGGAACGCGGAGACGGTGGGCATTGTCTTTGGCGAGGTGGACGGCGGCAACAGCCGGATGCACTGCGCTACCGACCAGCCCTTTGAAGAGGCGATGGCGGCCGTGCGGGCGGAATTGAAAGCGCAGGGATTGGCAGCAGCAAGCGTCACCCAACTCCACACCCACCTGGCACAATGGCAAAACCCTTACCAGCCCCAACTGCCCCAACCGGTGACCGGAACGGGCGATATTGCCTTGTTTGTCGGTGATGAAGCGGCCTATCTCTGGCCGGAGATGATTCCGGCGGTGCAGAAATTGTTGAGCGCAATGGGGATGGAAGCGGTGGTGGTGGGGTACGGCCGTAATAACGGCCTCTTTGCCCACTCTGCCGGTTTTACTGATCTGGCCGCACAACTGTGGCAGACCACGTTTGACGAACTGGCGAGTGTTGGTGCAAAACAGCTTTTGGTTTTGTCGGCTGGCGATTTTTACGCCTTTAACGACCGGAGGGGAGGCTTTAGCCGACCCGTTTCGGCTAAAGCCTCCCCTCCGACTATAACCGAAATCACTACTTTGCTGGCAGAGCGGTTTGCCGCCGGAGAAATCGCGTTCCGCAAGCTAGAGGACGACACGCCGTGGGCATATGTAGACCCGACTCATGCCGTGCGTGTACCGGATAGGAATGAGAGAGTAAGAGGGTTGGTCACGGCCGTGATGCCCACCCCACCCCGCGAACTATTCTGGCGCAAAGATCGCGCCCAGCCCGTCGGCAGCACCTATATCCAGTTCAGCAACCCGGCCCTGGCCGAGCGCCTGACCCGCGCCCGCCTGCAAGACGCCAGCGATAGCGGCGCCCAATTGCTGCTCTGTGAAGACCCGGCCACGCTCCACCACCTGAATCGCTTCGCCGGGGAATATGGGCTGCGGGTGCAGGGGTTGTATGAGTTGCTGGCAGCATCGGTGAGCAGTGAGCAGTGAGCAGTATTTGGAATTTCGTGAATGAGGAACAGCGCAAGTCACGCCCCATTCATAATTCATAATTCGTAATTCTACATTCAAAAAGAGGAGGTATTAGAACATGCATCTTTCCATGCACAACTGGATGCGCGCAGAACCAATCGAGGTGACGATTCGCCGGTTAGCCAAATATGGCTACGAGAGCATCGAAATCGGCGGCGAACCGGATAAGTACGACACAAAGGATTTGCGACGTACCCTGAAGGAAAACGGGATTCGTTGTTGGGGTTCCATCAGTCTGATGTTCACCGGATTGGACTTAATTCAGGCGGATGAAAACGGCCGTGCCAACACCATCACCTATCTCAAGAATTGCATCACCATGGTGAAGGAGTTGGAAGGCGAAGTGATGAGTATCGTCCCCTCCGAGGTGGGCAAAGTGCGCGCCCAGGCCGACGAACAGACGGAATGGAACTGGGCCGTGGAAGGGCTGAAAGAGATCAACGCCCACGCCCAAAAAGAAGGCATTCGCGTCGCCCTTGAACCATTGAATCGCTTTGAAACCAACTTCATCAGCCGCCACGACCAGGCCTTGGCCCTGGCCGAAGCGGTTGGCCCAGACGTGGGTGTCTGCCTGGACGCCTTCCACATGAACATCGAAGAAGCTAATTTCCGCCAGGCGCTCATCAAAACCGGCAAGAAACTGTTCGATTTCCACGTGGCCGACAATAACCGGATGGCCTGCGGGCAGGGTGCGCTGAACTGGCGTGACATCGTGGGTACGCTCAAGGAGATTGGCTATGACGGCGCGCTCACGGTGGAATTTGTGGCCCCCATTGACCGCACCCCGGCCAACCCCTACCTGAACGCCACCGCCAGCGCCGAGAAGGAACTGACCGAAGAGCAGCTCAAATTCATCCAGGATCATGGCTCTGGCGTTCTCTCCGAAGAGTTCTATAGCTGGTTGGTGGACACGACGGGGAAGACGTTGCTGCCGCTCATCAAATGACACGGTGATAGAGTGACAAGGTGAAGGGGTGAAGTGATATTCACCTTGTCACCCCTTCACCATGTCACCTTGTCAACAGTAAATCATGCCCAAAAACGTGGTTATCATCGGCACGCTAGACACCAAGGGGCCGGAGATCAAATACCTGCGTGACCGGCTGCAAAGTCTGGGGCTGGGCACGACGGTCATTGATTCCGGCATCCTGGGTGAACCGCTGGGCATTACGCCGGACATTGACCGGGCCACGGCCGCGACCTACGCTAACACGACCATTGAAGCATTGCGCAATGCCGGCAGCCGCGGCCGGGCAGTGGCCGGGATGCGCGAGGCGTTGAAGAAGCTGCTGGTGGAGTTGTATGCGCAAGGGAAGGTGGACACGGCCGTGAGCATGGGCGGCGCAGAAGGAGCGGTGATGGGCGCGGCGGCCATGATGGTGCTGCCCGTGGGTGTGCCCAAAGTGCTGGTCTCGCCCATCGCCTCCGGCTACCACTTTTTTGCGCCGCTGGTGGGCACGCGGGACATGATGGTGGTTCATTCCGTCGTGGACATTTTGGGCCTCAACCCGATTGCCTGCACCGTGTTTGACAATGTGGCCGCAGCCATTAAGGGCATGGTGGAATATGGGCATGGCCTGCCCGCACCGGAACCTGGCGCAAAATACGTGGCCATGACCATGCTGGGTAACACCACCAAAGCGGTGATGGCTGCCAAGACGTTGCTGGCCGAACATGGCTACGAAGCGGTTATTTTCCACTCCAATGGGGTGGGTGGCCCGGCCATGGAAGAATTGGCGGCGCTGGGGCAGTTTGTGGGCGTGATTGACTTTACCACCAATGAGATTTATGACCCGCTGGTGGGCGGTATTCACGATGGCGGCCCGGAACGGCTGAAACGGATTGGGCAGTTGGGCATTCCGCAAGTAGTCGTGCCGGGCTGCGTGGATTTTAGTGTGTGGAATGCGGGCACGATTCCGGCGGCGCTGCACGGCCGTCCCATCTATGACCACAACCCGGAATTCACCCTCGTCCGCGCCAGCCACGAGGAGATGGTGCAACTCGGCCACATCTTTGCCGAACGGCTGAATCTGGCGACTGCGCCGGTTGTGGTAGCCGTGCCCACACAAGGGTTATCCATTCCCAACGTGCCCGGCGGCCCGTTCTGGAACCCGGAAGCGGACGCCGATTTTCTGAAAACGGTGCAAACCCACATCCGCGCCGACATTCCGGTCTTAACCTATGCCCGCCACGTCAACGACCCGGAGTTTGGGCGGGATGTGGCGAAATTGTTTATTGAAATGATGACAGAGATTAGAGATTAGAGATTGGAGATTAGAAGCCTGTCAATCTCTAATCTCCAATCTCCAATCTCAAAATCAGAACAGAGGAGTTGGCACTATGATTGCCGATCACGGCCGTACCTATAAAAACCTGCCCCACCTGACCGAAGGGGATGACGAATTTCGGTCAAAGTTTCTCTCCTGGGACATTGGCGATTTGAGCTATGTAGACATCAATGAGTACCTGGCGGTGAAAGATTTGGTGATTGTGCCCATGGCCAGCCTGGAGCAGCACGGGCCGCATTTGCCGCTGTATACGGATACGGTCACGGCCGTAGAAATGTCCCGCCGCGTCTCCGAGATGATCGCCGTTCTGCACACGCCGCCCATCTGGATGGGCTACTCGCCCCAGCACATGCACCACCCCGGCATGGGGCGCGGCACCATCACCGTGCGCAGTTCCACCCTGCTCGCCGTTATGTACGACGTGGGGCGCAGTCTTGTCCATCACGGCTTCAACCGCATCATCTTTATGAACGGTCATGGCTCCAACGTCAAGGTGGTAGACCCCGTGCTGCGCCAACTGCGCTACGAAACTGGCGCCCTCGTCGGCTTCATCAAACCGTATATGGAGCGATACACCGGCATTCTGAAGGGGCTGATGGAAAATCCGCCGGAGGAAACCCCCGGTTGGCACGCCAGC
Organism: Chloroflexota bacterium; assembly: GCA_014584575.1. Classification (GTDB taxonomy): domain Bacteria; phylum Chloroflexota; class Anaerolineae; order Promineifilales; family Promineifilaceae; genus CAADGU01. The sequence goes on along the minus strand of JACTMP010000029.1, from coordinate 112,148 downwards.
GAGCTGGAAACATCGCAAGACCTGGCCTGGCGCGAGGACCTGGTGCGCATGGAACGCGCCGAACACACCAAAGCGCACATCCCCGAATTCCTGCCCGGCACCTTCGCCAAAAAAGACGGGATGCCGGATGTGGAGTTTGAAGGGTACACCTACTTCAACTTCCCCATGGATCACCACGAATTTATCGAGAGCGGCACCATTGGCAACCCGCTGCGGGCCACCAAAGAGAAAGGCGAAGAAGCCTTCCGCCGCCTCTCCGAACACGTGGCGCGGGGCGTCCTGGAACTGATGCACGTGCCCGTAGAAGTACACAACCGCGAATTCCGCGACCGGGTGATGTAGAAGGCTGAAGTGTCATTCCGAGGTCTTCCGAGGAATCCCTACGAGATATTCATAAGGGATTCCTCACTCCGAAGACTTCGTTCGGAATGACAGAGTTCTTTGGAAACAAACCCGTTACTTGTCTTCATCGCCGCCAGTGTGGCCCTGCTCATCGGCCTGTCCAAAGGTGGGTTGGGCGGCACAATGGGGGTGCTGGCGACACCGCTGATGGCGCTGGTGATGCCGGCCGATGGGGTCATCGGTCTGCTGCTGCCGGTGTTGATGTTTGCCGATGTGTTTGCCGTGGCTTTTCATTGGGGGCATTGGCATCGCTGGTATGTGGTTTTGCTGCTGCCGGGGGGCGTACTGGGGGTGACAATTGGCACTATTTTTATTACCAACGCGCCCACGGAAACACTGCAACTGCTGTTAGGGGTCATTGTCCTGCTTTTTGCCCTGTATAAGATTTTTGAGAAACGGCTCATGCAATGGCTGACGTACCGGCCACATAACTGGCACGGCGTGGCCGCCGGGACGGTCGCCGGTTTTTCCTCGGCGCTGGCGCATACGGGTGCGCCGCCGGTGAGCATCTATTTGCTGCTACAAAAGGTGACACCACGGGTGTTTATTGCCACCAATGCCCTCTTTTTTGCCATTTTGAACTGGATTAAAGTGCCCTATTACTGGTATGCGGGGTTGTTTGATTTTGGCCTGCTGCGGCAAATGGCCTGGATGTTGCCGATTGCTTTTGTGGGTGTCTGGATGGGGCGGGGGCTGGCGAGTAAAATCAAGCCGCAGCAGTACGAGCAGCTTATCCTGGCACTGCTTATCATTTCGGCACTGCTGCTAATTTTTACTTGATGACAATCTGTAACCTGGATGCTTATGTTATAATCCCCGCAGGATAGTGATGGAGAAATTATAGGTTATTGGGAACGAAGATATGAACCAGATGATGACTGTTCAACAACTAAATAATCGCCTGCGGCGGGTTGAGGCGGAAATCGTAGCTATTCGGCAAGGATTAGCTGCTGTGTCTCAGGGGGAGAGCGAATCTGATGAATTAGCAGCAGCAAATACTTTCGGCTGGGTCAATAAAACGATACTCAGGGAGCAAATGAAACAATTCTTTCTCATGTTGCCGCTACATGATGTTTCGGCTGGAATAGAAAGCCACCAGCAAGACATGGCTGAGGCAGGACTTCTGACAAATGAATTGAGTCGGAGCATAATCACCGCACGCGAGGAATAATGTTGTGGTTTGGGTATATTTTGACTCCAGTGCTTTGGTAAAAAGGTATTCTGCTGAAGATGGCACGGAGGTGGTCAATGAATTATTTCGCCAACTCCCCATTGAACAAATGTCCTGTGCTGTTATAGGTATCCTGGAGATTATTTCTGTCCTGGTGCGGAAGCGCAACGACGGCCGTTTGACGCCAAATCTATTTGCTCAGGCAATGATCGAGTTGAACAAGGAAGTTGTGGAAAGTGAGGGGTTTTCTGTTGCGTCGGTAGATGATGGGTTGATTTTGTCGGCGCTGGATTTGATCACCAAACACAACATCAATGCGACCGATGCTATTATCTTACGCTCGTGTCTTAATCTACAGCAGGTTTTAAAAGGTCAGGGGAGTCATATGATTTTTTGGAGTTGTGATAAGCGTTTGCTACGGGCTGCCCAGGTTGAAGGTGTGACTATTTTTGACCCTGAGGTGGGCACAAAAGCTCTGTTGGAAGTATCCTTAAGCGACTCCTGATTTTTACTATTTGTTCCACTGACTGGTGTAATCCCCCAATTGATTTAAGGAGAAAAATGGAAAAGGATATTTTACAAGACACGGCCGTACACCTGACCATGATTGGCGTGGGTGGCATGGCCCGGCATCATTTACGAACAATTCTGGCGAACTTCCCGCAAACCCAGGTGCCGGTGGTGTGTGAACCATCGGCAGCGATGTATGCGGAGACGGTGAAGCTGTTTGAGGAATACGGCCGTACCCCACCCCCCAATTGCCCGGATCTCAACGAACTGTTGCGGGAGTACGGCCGTGACCTGGACGCCGCCTTCATCATCACCCCCCACGCCTACCACCACGACCAGGCCAAAGCGTGCCTGGAAGCGGGGCTGGACGTGCTGCTGGAAAAGCCGATGGTGATGAACGTGGCCGAAGCGCAAAGCCTGATCCGCACCCGTGATGAAACGGGGCGGCTGCTGGTGGTGGCCTTCAACGGCAGCCTCTCGCCGGAAATCCGGGCAGCGGCGGCCATGCTGCGCTCCGGCGAGCTGGGCAAAATTCAGAGCATCAGCGCCACCGTCTGGCAAAACTGGCAGCCGAATACGGCCGGCACCTGGCGGCAAAACCCGGAACTGTCCGGCGGCGGTTTCCTCTTTGACACCGGGGCGCACATGCTGAACACGGTGGCCGACCTGGCAGGTGAAGATTTTGTGGAAGTGGCCGCCTGGCTGGACAACAACGGCGCGCCGGTAGATATTTTGGGCGTGGTCATGGCCCGGCTGGCCTCTGGCGCATTTGTCACCTTCCATGCGTCGGGGGCGACTGTGCCTTCCTGCGCCTCCGATGTACGTGTTTTTTGTGAACAGGCGATTTTGCACACGGGCGTCTGGGGACAATGGCTGCACATCCTCAAACATGGCAGCAAGGAGTTTGAGCCGGTGGCGGTGCCCAAGACGACCGGCGCCTGGGAGCAATTTTTGGCGGTGCGGGACGGCCGTATGCCCAACCCCAGCCCGCCGGAAGTGGGCCTGCGCATGGCCCGCTTGTGGGACGCCATTCAGTCCTCGGCGGCACAGGGGGGCCGGCCGGTGAATTGCCGCTAGTGTGCCTCAATGGGGGGGAGCTACTGGCCACGCTTCACTGACAAATTTAAGCACAATGGTAAGAATGTTGCCGCATGATCCTACTGTTCCGGCAAGGAGTATACAGGAGTGAGTAGTGCGCGAAACGACATTGTTTGACGAACGGCTAGAAGAGACCACTGAAATTGCCGACCCTGCCGTAGATGTCCTGGCTGAGGGGGGTCTGCATAAGATCATGCTGTTTTTCCATCAGCCGGCGACATGGTCTGATGGAACATTACTGTTGGTATGGCTGATCGCTACTGGACTTTCCGGTTTATTGTGGCGATTGCTCTCCGGTGATAAAAATTCGGCGTGGATGGTTCTGCTTTTTTCCGGCCTGATTATGGCGGCGGACATGCTGTTATTACGCTCGCTGCCGCGCCGGGGTATTTCCTACGGCCCCTGGCAGGCGCAGTTTGTGGTATTGGCGCTGCCCCGGCTGGCGGCCACGGCCGTGGCTGCCTTTGTTGGTCGTGTGTTAGGGCTGGAATGGGGGATTGGCCTCTTTTTGAGCGCGCAATTGCTTGGTCTGGCGGCGCTCATCTGGGGCACCGAGATTGAGCCATTCCGCCTGCGCCTCACCGAATTCATCATGTTTACCGACCGGATGAAACCGGGTAGCCCGCCATTGCGCCTGCTGCACATCACCGACCTGCATATCGAGCGGCTGACGGCGCGGGAAGAACAGGTGGTGGAACTGGCTAAAAAGGCGAAACCGGATGTGATTGTCATCACCGGCGATTTTGTCAATCTCTCCTATAACCGCGACCCGGAAACACACCGGCAGGTCTGGCAGTTGCTGCGCCGCCTGAAAGCGCCGTATGGCGTTTATGCTACCTTAGGCAGCCCAACGGTAGATTTGCGCGAAACGGTGGTTCCTATTTTTAATGACTTGCCGGTGCAGTTGTTACGGCAGGAGTGTGTGTTGGCCGATGTCGGTCACGGCCGTACCATCACCCTCATTGGCCTGGATTGCACCCACCACATCCCCACCGACGAAGCCAGACTGGCGCAAATGATGGCTCAATCTCCGGCCAATTCGCCTCAAGTGCTGCTTTACCACTCGCCAGAGCTGGCCCCCCAGGCAGTGCAGCACGGTATTGACCTTTATCTGTGCGGCCATACCCATGGCGGGCAGGTGCGTTTACCCATCATTGGCCCCTTGCTCACCAGTTCCCAATTAGGGCGGCGTTTTGTGATGGGGTTGTATCACTACGGCCGTACCCACCTCTACGTCTCCCGCGGCGTGGGCCTGGAAGGTCTCAGCGCCCCCCGCGTCCGCTTCCTCTGCCCCCCGGAAATTACGCTGGTCACGATTCGGCCGGCCTCCCTGTAAGAGGTAATCGGTAATCAGTTATCGGTAATCGGTTGCTTTACCGATAACCGATTACCGTTCACCGATTACCGAATTTCCTGCAAGCGCAGCCAACCGATAATATGATCGGCCACGGCCTGCCAGCCTGGTTCCAGCATCATGTCGTGAGCCATGTCGAAGAAGACGGCTTCGGTGTTGTAGGCAACGGCCGTGCTCTTTACCTCATCCACTGTAAAAACAGTGTCCTTGCTGCCGCCCAGCACCAGCATGGGCGCTTTTACCTTTTTCGGTTTGGGCAGGTTCAGCCAGAGCATGTCGTTAAAGGCGCGGAAGGATTCGTTGTGCATACGATTATAATACCGCGCCACTTCCTCCTCCGGCATTTCTTCGCTAAAGAACATCTCCCGTGCCAACGCCTGCGTCCCAATAACCGGCTGCATACTTAAGGTCAGATTCGTTTTGAGCAACACGCCTGGATGGTTGCGCCCCAATCGTAACGTGGTACCAATCACGCCACGCGGCGGCACGGCCGCCAGCAGCACCCCGGCCGGGGCATGGTACGTTTCCAGATACTTCTGCACCACTAGGCCCCCCATTGAATGACCAATCACCACCGGACGGGATGGCAACGTCTGGGCAATTTCCGCCACATCCGCCACATAGTTGGGCACCGAATGCCAGCGAATCGTTTCCCGTCCGGGGCTGTTGCCATGCCCGCGCAAACTCGGCGCATAGGTCGCCCACCCCTTGTCCGCAAAATAAGGCAGGAAAAACTCATCCCAACACCACGCCCCGTGCCAGGCCCCATGCACAAACAGCAGCGGCGTCTGGTATTGGGGCGTCTCCGGTTGGCGGTTGATTAGTTCTAACATGATCCCTCCTTTTGAAGAAGGTAATCGGTAATCGGTGTCCGTAATCGGTTACAGTTTACCGATAACTGATTACCGATTCCCGATTACGAAAGCGCCGACCACACTTCCAACTTCGCCTTCACCCGGCGGATGACCTCGTTGGTAAATTCATCGGTATTGGCCGTGCCGCCGATGTCGGCCGTGCGAATGCCATCGTAGACCGTTTCCAGCGTGGCCTCATAAATGGCGCGGCTGGCGCGTTTGGCTTCTTTTTCCTTCATGTGCGAGAGCATGCCCGCCCCGGCCAGGATCATGGCCATGGGGTTGGCCCGGTTCTGCCCTTGCAACCGGGGGGCGGTGCCGTGTGGCGCTTCGGCCATCAGGCAGTCAATCTGCCCGTCTTCGCCAATCGAAATGACCATAGATTCCGACCCGGCAATGGAGCCGAACATTTGCAGCACCATGTCAGAGAGCAAATCGCCGTCCCGGTTCAGCGCCGGAATGACCAGCGGCTCCCCGGTGGTGGCTAACAACAGGGCAAAAGTAGCGTCAATCAATTGCGGTTCGTAGCGCACATCCGGGTAGCGCCCGGCGCAGGCGTCCATCTCTTCCTTGAACATGCCCTCATACACCGGGCTGACGGTGAATTTGGGGCCGCCAAACACCTTAGCGCCGGTATCGCGGGCGTGCAGGAAGGCGTATTCGGCCACCGCCCGGCAGACGCGGCGGCTGATCTTTTCGGTGCGGTAAGCCATTTCGTCCGGCGACCCATCCTCGCCTTCGCGCCACTCCTTCGCGCCATAGGCGTCATCCCGCGCCATGCGCACCACGCTGATGGGCGCATAAACGCCGGCGGTGGAGCGCACGCCGGGAATACGCCGGCCGGTGCGCAAAATCACCTCCGCATCCATCTCCTCGCGCAAAATGCGGTTGGGGCTGCCCACATCCCCTTTCACTTCGGGGGTGATGGTGGCCGCTTTGAGGGCAACCCGGTGGCGCCGGATGGCCTTGCCCGCTTCGTACACCACCTGGTTGTTGGTGGCGCGCCGGTTTTCCAGGCTGAGATCAAAACGGAGAAACTCCACATCAAAACGGGTGACGTGTGAATCCAGCACCCGCAGCGCCTCTTCTAATAATTCCTGTCCGGTCTGGTCGCCGTCCAGGATGACAATCGTTCGTGCCATAGTGAATTCCTCTTTTGGAGATTAGAGATTGGAGATTGGAGATGGGGCAATCTCCAATCTCTAATCGCCAATCTCCCCCTTTTTTCTATTCCTCAATAAATCTAGATATTTCGGCACGGCCGTACCATACATCCAATACCAAAACGGCCGTACCACATAATCCCACGCGCCGATGTGCCGTACCACCTGACCGTTGAAACCGGCTTTGAAGCGCCACACGCCCCACAGCCGGTCGCTCTCGCTGAATTCATCCGGCGCGCCCCAAAAATCGTATCGTTCACATCCTTGTGCTTTTGCCCAGCGGATAGCCTCCCATTGTAACAAATAGTTCGGCATCCGGTTACGCTCTTTTTCGGTGGACGCGCCGTACATATAAATCACCTTCTGGCCTGATTTCACCAGATAGACGGCCGCCACCGGCTCCCCCTCATACTCGGCAATGAGCGGCTGCCCCAGGCCGGATTGGTAAAAACTTTGCCAGGCGTCCAGGTAGTAGGGCAACGGCCGTAGCCCAAACCCATCTCGCTCCCCTGTCTCCTGGTACATGGCCGCCAACACCGGAAAATCATCCGGCGTCCCCGCCCGCACGGTGATCCCCTTGCGGGCTGCCAGCCCGATGTTATAGCGCGTCTTGGATTTCATCACCGCCAGCAGTGCCTCTTCCGATTGGGTCAAATCCAGTTCCACCGTATGCCGAAATTGAATCTGCTCTTTGGCAAACAGCCAGCCGCGCGCCTGTAAATCCTGCATGAACTCGATACCCAGGGGCACGGCCGTTTCCTCTTCCGCGCCCTGGCCTTTTACCACATCCGGGTCAATCTTGATAAAAATGCCTCGCTCCTTTCGCGCCACCTGCTCTAACTCTGCCAGCACCACTCCCCGCAGCGCCTCGTTGGCGTAGTCAAACGCCGGCCCTTTGGGCACATAGAGGATGGAATAGGGGGTGCGGGGCAACGGCCGTTTCAAAACCATCGCCGCCGCCACAGGCTTATGGCCACCCGGCCCATTCATCACCAACGGCCGCATTTGCCACCCCCACCGCGCCTTAAACGCCGCCCACGTCCAGCTTTGTAGCGCGTGGGCGTTGGGCAGTTGGCACAGCGTTTGCTGCCATTCGGTGGGAGAGGTGACGGGCTGGAAGGTGGTCATACGGTTTTCGTGATGCGTGATGCGTGATGTGTGACCATTCACGAGTCACGTATCACGCATCACGTTTCACCGGCTTCGCCTCCATTGATACAACTTATACGCCAACTCGTTATACACCCGATCCGTAGCGCCGACGGTGCGTTTGATCTGGCCGCCGAAGCCACGTTTGAAGCGGTAGACGCCCCATAGCCCGTCGTGTCGGTTGGTGAAATTGGCTTCCAGTTCCGCTTCCGGCGCGTCGGGAATGCCCCACAAATCATAGCTATGGCAGCCCTGCTCTTTGGCCCATTCGACGGCCGCCCACTGCACGGCGTAGTTGGGCATGCGCTCCCGTTCTTCATTGCCGGACGCGCCATAGAGGTAGTAGGCGTGTGGCCCCGTGGTGAAGACCATGATGGCGGCCAACGGCCGTCCGTCAAACTCCGCCAACCACAACGCCACCTGCCCCGTCTCCGCAAAAATCTCATACGCCGCCTGGTAATAAAGCGGCGTATGGATGCCAAAACCGTCTCGTTGGCCGGTGAGCTGCATCAGTTGGATAAAAGCGGGCAAATCGCTGCGACTGCCCAGGCGGGTGGTGACGCCCTTTTTGGCCGCCAGCCGAATGTTGTAGCGCGTTTTCTGTTTCATCGCCGCCAGAATGTCGTCGGGCGACGGCCGTAAATCCAAAATCACCGTTTGTGGCGGCTGGATGGTGTCCGTTTCCGGCCGCAAATTGTGCTGCTGGCAGATGGCCTGCCAATCGTCGGCGGGCATATCCTCCTGCCACAGCAGCGGCTCCATCTTGACGATGGCCGCCCGCCGTTCATAGACGGAGTGGTCAATCTGGTTCAACAGCACGGCCGTTTGCTCTGCATCCGTCCAATCCACCAACGGCCCATGGGGGATGTAGGCCATTTTCATCATCCCCAACGCCGCCGATTTGTACAAGAGTTGCGCCCCGGCTACGATACGGCCGTCGCGTTTCAGCCAGACACGATGCGAACGCCAGCCAAAACGGTTCTTCAGCCGCGCCCAACCCGTCGTTTGCAGCAAACTGCCCTGCGGGTGGGCGGCCGCAAACGCATCCCACTCGTCATCCTCGGCCGTATGCGCCTGTTCTTCTACACCTAAAATTTTGTCAAACATGGGAGGGGATTATACCCAGGATTTGAGATTGCCGCTGAGAGATTGGCTTTTCTTCTCCACCTCTTTTCCGCTACAATAGTTTATCTCATGTGGAGCAGGTAAATGGCAGATGATCGCACAGTCAACCCCGTGCAGTTGGGCAAGGCTATTGCCCAGTATTTCAATCTGGCTGAAATTGAAGAACTCTGCTTTAGCCTCAATTACGAATTTGAGGATTTGGGTGAGGGGGGGCGCACCGGCAAGGCGATTCAACTCGTTAAAGTATTCGACCGGCGAGGGGCGCTGTTGGAATTAGCCGGTCAGGTAGTTGCCGCGCGGCCAAACGCGATAACGTGGGAGGAGTTGGGGCGGGCCGATCTGGCAGGGCAGTACCAGGAAGCGGGTCAGCCACCGTATAAGGGTCTGGCGCATTTTGATGTGGCTGATTTTGATCACTTTTACGGCCGTGACACTGTAACGGCCGAACTCGTTCACAATCTGCATCAGCACAACTTCCTGGCCGTTGTCGGTGCTTCCGGCAGCGGTAAATCTTCGGTTGTGCGCGCCGGTTTTATTCCCGTGCTGCAAGGTAAAAAACAATTGGATGGCCTGCTACTGCCTGAAGGTTGTGCCCATTGGCCTACCTATATCCTGACGCCGACCGACGCACCGTTGCTCTCGTTGGCTTCGGCTCTGGCTACCAACGCCGCGGAAGCGATTCAGATGCGTGATCTGTATGCGGCAAAGGCGGAAGGGTTGAGTACACACGGCCGTTTGCTGTTGAAAAACAGTAGCAGTCGTAAACTCCTCATCTTTGTAGACCAGTTTGAAGAACTGTTTACCCAATGCAAGGATAAAACAGAGCGGCAAGCATTTGTGGACAATCTGACAACGGCTGCACAGAGCGCTATCGTTGTGGTCATCACCCTACGCGCCGATTTTTATGCCCCCTGTGCCCAATACGAAACGCTACGCCATGTCCTGTCTAACCAGCAGTTTTATCTTGGTCCTATGAATCAGGAAGAGCTGCGCCAGGCAGTGACCTTACCGGCTACGCGCTACGGCTGGAAATTTGAAAAAGGGCTGGTTGATTTGCTGCTGGAAGATGTGGGCGATGAACCAGGCGCGCTGCCGCTGCTTTCCCACGCTTTGCTGGAAACATGGCAGCGGCGCGAAGGTGTCACCATGACCCTGACGGGTTACGTCAGCTCTGGCGGGATTCGGGGGGCCATTGCGGAAACGGCCGAGTCCGTTTTTCAACAACGATTGACTCCGGAACAGCGCCCCATTGCGCGCGCCATCTTCCTGCGCCTGACGGAACTGGGCGAGGGCACCCAGGCTACACGCCGCCGTGCCAATTTTGCCGAGCTGATCACCCGCGCCACCAACGAAGAAGTCATCGAGACTGTATTGAGCATTTTGACCGATGCGCGTTTGGTGATGGTAGACGTGGCCGAAGGCAGCGGTGATAAGACAGTAGAGGTAACACATGAAGCTCTGATCCGCGAATGGCCTACGTTGCGTGAATGGCTGAATGCCAGCCGTGACGATTTGCGCCAGCACCGGCAGATTACGGCCGATACACTCAACTGGCTCAAGTACGGCCGTGACGAAGGTCTGCTCTATCGCGGCGTCCGGTTGGCAAATGCCCGGCAATGGATGGACAAAAACGCCCAAACCATGAGCCGTTTGGAACGCCAATTCCTGGAAACCAGCCATCAAGCCGTTCAGGCAGAAAACCGGGCCAAAGAAGAAGCCCGGCAGCGTGAACTGGAAATAGCTCAAGAATTAATTGCCAGTCAGGGGCAGTCAGCGCGGCGATTGCGCTGGATGGTGGTGGCATTGGGGGGCACGGCCGTGCTCATGTTAGCTGTCATCGCCATCCTGGTCACGCCGATCATTCAAGAAGAGCGGGCAAAGGTGCGGGCCCGCGGGCCGATGGTGGCATTGGCCGCCGGTCCTGTTACGCTGGGTACCGACGATCCCGCCGTTGTCGGGAATACCTTTTTCCGCGAAGGCCCGGCGCTCACGCTGCCGCTGTCTGCTTTTGCTCTGGATGTTTATGAGGTCAGCAACGCGCAGTACGCTTTGTGTGTGCAACATGGTGATTGTACACCCCCGCTGGATCAGACTGCTTTTCAGGATCCTGAAAAGGCGGATCACCCGGTTACCCACGTAACGGTGTTTCAAGCCAATGCGTTTTGCCGTTGGATTGACCGCCGACTGCCAACAGAGTTGGAGTGGGTAAAGGCGGTGCGGGGAGAGGACAACGGCCGTGACTGGCCGACCAATGCCCCCCCTACTCCGCTGACGGCTAACTTGACTTTCAGTGAAACAGAGTTTCCCGTGCTACCAACAAGTGGTACACAATCCGTTACCAGCCTCCCCGCCGGAGCCACCCCTGAAGGTATCTACAATCTGGTTGGCAATGTCTGGGAATGGACCACTTCTTATTACCAGGAGATGTATGATGCTGGTGGAGATTATGATGTAACCCACTTTTGGGGTGGGCACCCAGCGAAGTTTCAGGGAAGCGATGCTTTTGTGCTGCGTGGTGGCGGTTGGAACTTTGGCTTTGACCGGATAACCGAGTGGCTTGCGGAGAGCGGGACAACAAGTAAGGATGAATTCGGTTTCCGCTGTGCGGCCGCCAGGCCTTAACCGTCCTTGATGTGCTGAGGATAGGAGTCTTCCCAATGTCTGTTTGTCATCGCCCATTGCTCGGTACCTTTGGTAAAGACCTTTTCCATGCTTAGATTGCCGGTGGGAACCACTATTTTGACCTTGGGTGGATTAGCCTTCTCCCATTCACTCCACTTTGATGCCAGCACCTTATATTGTTGGTTTGGTGCGCAAATAATCGTGATGAAATTATTGGCGTTAAAGTCTATGTCCGTAAAGTTTACACTCAGCAGGTTTATGTAATCCATTGCTTTGATCATTTCAATAAAGGAATCCGCTTTGCTTCTGGACATCTCTGGATCATTACCAATGGTGTTTGTAGTTGCAGCGGTTCCTGAAAGTCGGCTTAACTTCTGGATAATGTCGTTGGCCTGTTTGGGCTTGCCATCCAACCAACTTTCCATGGCTTCGCGGATCATCTGCCTGATTTGTCGTACGGTTCTTGATGTAATCTTGGGAGATTTGGACGGCCGTTCCTGCCACAACGCTTGCACATCTTCCCCTGCTAACGACTGGCCAGCAATGACAAGCTCCTGTCCCACGTAAAGCGAACTGGGATTAAAACGGGGATTAACTAAACGGTTGGCTTCCGCCAGTTCCTGCCAGGTGAATCCATATTGTAGACCAATTCTAAAAAGCGTATCTCCGGGCTGCACTATATGAGTCGCGGTAGCGATCTCGTTGATCCGCCTGATGACAGTTTGCAAGGCTTCCTGGGATGTCTGGTCCATTTGCCGTGCTAAAATAAATGAACTCAATGTGCAGTGAATCTGCCTGGCTACCAATGAGATGATGTATGCCTCCCCATCTCGATTATTCAGGTTGTTTGTGTCAGAAGGATAATCGTCTGCAACTTTGCCGTTGTTGGCCAATTCAATGACTTTTTCAGCCACCCGTCTTCGTTCCTCGCGTGGCGGATGGCGCAGCCCCTTGCCGCCATCTGCAAACCGCTTGAGGATACGATCTAGGATGGCCGGAAATGGTTCGCCAAAAAAAGAGGCGCTAAAAGCATCTTCAAATACCTCTTCCAACCAATCTTCACACCAGCCCTTGTCCAGGAATTGATCATAGATCTCATAACCACGCTCCTGCCAAATCTGACGACGTAATTGTTGCATCTGGCCATGGAAGCTATGAATGTAATCGGTTGTCAGCACGGCATCCTCCTGATTGATAAAGTCCCGTAATTCAGACTCCGATTGGCCCGTTCCCGCGACCGCAAGTGTTAGCATGTTTTCAATGATGGCCTCTGCGTGTTGCGCCAACTCCTTTTCCATACCATTCAAGTCTTGGAGATTGGTTTGTTCCAGTTTGCGTAATCGCCAGACAGCGTGATGAAGTGCCTGTTTGCAAGACGACTGCCGGGTCAGGCGGCGGTTGATCTCTTCAAAACCTGACTCCTTCAGCCAGCGCACCTGGTAACCGGCCATCTCGTGCCATAAGATGCTCCATTCCCAGGGTGCCTTGAGAGTGTAGATGGGTATCATAAGAACTGTAAAGTTGTCGGCGTAGTTGAAAAATTGCAGGGCGAAATCATTGCTGATCTGGGGGATGACCGCGAGATGACGGCCGTCAATGCCCACCGAGTGCGAGGCGGCGTAGACTACAGGTAACAGGGCATTAATATCGCTGTGGGCGGTGCGGCTGGCAATGATGACCTGGTTTACCCGTTCCCATTCCGCCGTTAATTTGCTGAGACCGTCTTGTAATAGGCTGGGGACACGATCGAGCAGTTGGTGGTATTCTTGTTTCCTGGCTTCATAGGCTTTCTGGAGGGTGTCCTTGACGACAGTTGATTTCTTGCGGGCAGCAACGGCCGTATCCAACTCCTCCTGCTCTTTATACAGGGCTTGCAATCGGGCCAGCAAACTCTCGCGAAATTGCCAGTAATAGACATCGGCCAATCGCTCATATGCTGCCAAGAGCTGCTGGAAATCAGCCAGCTCTATCATGTTTTCGATGGTTTCCACGAATGCCAGCAGATTTTTGTAATAAAGATCAACATCTGCCGCCAGGGAGTCGAATTCTGCAATCAGGTCACTGTCAGGGGACAGTTGCTGTTGTTCAGACTGGAACATGTTTTCCTCCTTGGCCACGTTAACGTAGCCGTTCATAGTCCAAACAGCCTGGTACAGGCTGCAATTCTGTATGATGAGTGGTTGTTCGTGCTGCCTCGTGGATGAAGGTTAAAGTAATTGAATCGGTTGGCTGCTTCTATGGAATCTTTATGCAGCTTAGTGTAACACAGATGCTGGAAAATGGTCTAGCAGGCGCGGTAAAAAGATATGTCTGGCAAAGTGATGATTTTGCCAACTGTCTGGGGCAAGTGGCAAATGTTACCTGCAACCTGCCACCTGCCACCTTCACAACAACCGTTTAGCGATAATCTCTTTCATAATCTCCGTCGTGCCGCCACCGATGGAGAGGATGCGGTTGTCGCGGTAGAGGCGTTCCACCAGGAATTCGCGCATGTAGCCGTAACCGCCAAAAATTTGCACTGCTTCGTAGGTGACAAAATCGCTCACCTGACAGGCGAAATTTTTAGCCATCGAGACTTCTGTTACCTGGTCAGCGCCACTGTCCATTTTGGCGGCGACGCGGTAGGTGAATTCGCGGCTGACCTCCACCTGGGTAGCCATGTCTACCAGCTTGTGGCGAATCACCTGGAATCCGGCCAACGGCCGTGCAAATGCCTCGCGCTCTTTCACATAGCGCAAACACTCATCCAGCGCCAACTGCGCCGTCATGTTTGCCAGCACCGCCAGTTGCAGCCGTTCCCGCTGGAAGTTGGCCATGATGGCGTAAAAGCCCATATTTTCCGCGCCAATCAGATTGGCGGCGGGCACGCGGCAGTCGTCGAAAAAGAGTTGCGCGGTATCGGAAGCCCACCAGCCCATCTTTTTGAGCGGTTGGGAACGAGACAATCCGGGTGTGTCGCCGGGAATGACCAGCAGGCTGATGCCGGTTGCGCCAGGGCCGCCGGTGCGCACGGCCGTTGTCAGTACATCCGCCCGGCAGCCGCTGGTGATAAACGTTTTGCTGCCGTTGATGAGGTAGTGGTCGTCGTGGTGGACGGCCGTTGTCTGCAAGTTCGCCACATCCGATCCCCCACCTGGCTCCGTAATCGCCAGCGCCGCTATCTGTTCGCCCGCCAGCACCGGTCGCACAAACCGTGCCTTTTGCTCATCCGTGCCCAACAGCATAATAGGCGGCAAGGCGATATTCAGAGATCCTAATCCAGCGGCCACCCCGCCCGACCCGGCCCGCGCCAGTTCTTCCCAGACCACAATCTGCATAAACAAATCGCCAGGCACGCCGCCCCATTCTTCGGGATAACCCACGCCCAATATCCCGGCAACTGCCGCTTTCCGGTACAGATCAAGCGGAAAACTGCCCGCCTCTTCCCATTCATCCACAAACGGCGCAATTTCCTTCTGCACAAAGCGCCGCGCCGCCTGCCGTGCCATCTCATGTTCGTCGCTGAAATACTGTTGGTAACTCTCACCCATTCTTTATCCCTCGTTGGCGGTAAGTAATCACCTGCTACTTGCCACTTGCCACTTGCAACCATCATTTGACGCTGCCCCCCCCCCTAAGTATACTACTGCCCGGTACTTCAATAATTTACGGGGCATAGCTCAGCTTGGTAGAGCGCTCGCTTTGGGAGCGAGAGGTCGTCGGTTCAAATCCGGCTGCCCCGACCTGAAACGTGTTAAAGTGTCAAGTGTCAAGTACCATGTGAACTTGAAACCTGACACCTGAATACTTGACACGGATATGCGGCAGTGGTGTAGGGGTAACACAACAGCCTTCCAAGCTGTTATCATGGGTTCGAATCCCATCTGCCGCTTTTAGAATTATGAATTATGAATTATGAATTATGAAAAAGCGGGCCCCTTCATAATTCATCCTTCATAATTCATAATTCTCTCTCCGGGGCCTATAGCTCAACGGCAGAGCAAGCGGCTCATAACCGCTGGGTTCCAGGTTCGAATCCTGGTGGGCCCACTTCCCCCTTTTTTGGCACAATTTGTTGGGTGAAACCAAACTGATGCCTGGTTATCAGCCATTGTTTGTTTTCTTCCAGGCAGCCGATTGTTTGCCGGCCCCGGCATTGCCACCAAAGACCATCATCAGCCCCAGAATAAAACCGAAGTTATACCAACGGCCGTTGTTATGCGCTTCATACACCCCGACATTTTCTTTGAAAAGGGAGATGCCAAAAGCAAACGGGGCAATAAATCCATGCCACAAACCTTGCCAGAAACCGGCAATTTTACCGTCCTTGTTTGCAGAATTTTGCAATTCGTTTGGCCCGGCGGCCATAAATTTTTCTTTCATCAGATGATCCTCCGGCCAAAAGCGTAAACAATAGTGGCGTGGAGAGCAAGTGGCAAACGGCCGTGACCCGGTTGCTGTTTGTCACCAATTTTCAGTTGGGCGCTGTCAAGGAAAAGGGAGAGGGTGGTGGGTTTTGGCCCACCACCAGGTAAGCGTTTTTAATAGTTAGGGTACGATGTCAATGCCATCAGTCACGGCCGTGAAGCCATAGAGCGAACCGTCCCAGAACATAGCATAGGTGCAGCTCGTGTTGTTTCCCAGCGAACCGGGGGTACACACAAAGATATCCGAACCTGTTCCGCTAACGCCGGGTACGCTGAACGTTCCTAGCGTACTCAGATATATCTGATTGTTGGCGCTGTTCACCCACAAGCCGTTGACATCCTCATTGCTCGTGGTCAGGCCCACATCCGAAGCGTCGAAGTATAAGGCCCATGTGCCGGCGGTGTTGCTGCCCAGAGAAGTGGCCGTGAACGCCAGCAAATCTTTATCATCGCCGGAGACGCCGGGTACGGAGAAACTGCCGATGGTGCTGATGAGCAAACGGCCGTCGGGCGCAAACCCAATGGCGTCAATATCCTCCGCGTTGGTGCTCAGGCCTACATCGGAGCCATCAAAGTACCAGGAGAATGTATTGGTGGTGGGGTTGTAGCGCACGATGTCCGAGTCATCCACGGTGCCCAGACTGCCGATGGTCACGGCCGTTTCAAAGCTCATCAGAATCGTGCCGTCACTCTGGAAGCTGAACCCATTCAAATCCGCAGTAACCCCTGCCGCCGAGCCATCAAATATCAATGACCAGACGCCATTGTTGTACGCCAGAATATCCTCATCGGCATAACTTACCCCGCCAATCGTGCCATCCGTGGCCGAACTGATGTAAATCGTTCCACTGCCAGATGGTGGTGTGGCTGATGGGGTGGGTGTATTCGTGGGCGTGGGCGTGTTTGTTGGCGTGGGCGTATTGGTGGGCGTGGCTGTGGGGCCAGGCGTTGGTGTGGGGCCGCCGCTGCAACCAGGGAAGGCAAAAGAGCCAATCCGTGTTTGCCAGTTGGTGCCAGTAGAAATGTAATACTCGGTGGTATACCAGAAAGTGCAGCCATCCACATCTACCGTCATGCCAGAGTAATCGCCCCACCGGTTATAGCTGGTTTGTGATCCCGTCCCGGCAATCAAGGTTGTTTCGCCCTGGCTCAAGTTATTGAGCGGATCACTCGCCAGACGCCCGGCATACCGGATTTGGGGGTTGATGCTGCTGCTAGAGGCGCTGTAGCCGACCGCCATATTGCCCTGACTGTCTACCCCGACGCTGCCCATCCAACGGTGTGTGGAGTCTGGTTGGTACGTGCCTTGCTGGTAAACCGAAGGCGTGCCACCCAAATTGCGGAATTCATACCAGCGAATACCGGCCACACCGCCGGACGAGACGGAATGTGTCACCCACAACGCGCCGGTTCCACCCACATTGCTATACATCAACTGCGCCATTAACCGCCCGGCCAACGAATCCAGCGTTACGGAGGTGCCAGCCTGGGGCACAGACCCCGCATTCGAGAATGAAGCAATGCTGGTGCTGACAGGCCCGGTGAGCGTGGAACTGCCAGGGTTGGCCCAGTTGATGGACAACTTCCAGGTGTACATGGTGCTGGTGGTTTGCAGCGACATCAGATAGTTGGGTGTGCCCGCCGGGGCCTGCACCACCTTGGCATTAGAAGGCATCAGGCTGAAGTAAGCAGAACCCAGGTCAGCATACTGGTAATTAAGCGGCTGCCCATTGATGAGCTGATCCCGGTTGAGTGCCCAGATGCGCACCCCTTTGTAGCTGGCGCTGGAGCAGGTGGTGGTGAGGCAGTCAAACATATTGGCCGTCATGTAAATGCCATCATGCCAGACGCCCAGTTTGGGGTAGTCGTTCAGCCAGGGATGGGTGGCGTCATCGGCCCGTAACCCGTAGAACCACCAGCCGCCGGAAACAGGATCGGCCGTTTTAGATACGGCGATACATTCGTAATAAGGCCCATCTTTGATGTTTGTCCAGGCAAAGTCGGTGATAATCCAGCGACCACTTACGTTGTCATATAGCACCACCGGATCACCATTGTTGTTGGCGTCGCAGGGGGTGCCGGTGCCATCAAACAACGTATTGAAGGTGAAGGCGGCTAACCGGGTACCGGTTTTGGTGTAGATGCCGATGGAGGTATTGACGGTCTGAATGTAATGGTTGGGGCCAACATCGCCATTGGTATCGGGCGGCCAGCCGGCGCCCCAATTGGTCAAATCCAGACCGGCAAAATTCTGGATGGGGCCAGGCATGGCATCGGGGGCGCGGAATTCCTGGCGCACGGGGTCGGTGAAGTTGGGATTGGGTCTTTCCATCTCCATCATCTCAAACTCAATGCCCAGGCTCTTTTCTTCTGGCCCAATTTGGGGGAGGGAGCGGAGGTCGCCATCAAAAGAGACGGCGGCGGCAGTGCTGCCCTGCTGCACTTTACTCATCGCGGTGTCGCTGGGGTCACGGAAGACATCTACCGTGTTGGGAGCGCCCGGGATGGACAATTGGATGGCGGCTTCGGTCTCGGCGTTCTGGCCGCGGGCCATGCTGGGGCCTTGAACCAGATACCAGAGGCTGCCAAGCGTAACCGCCAATATCATGAAACCTGCTGCTTTCCGACGAGAGATTTTGAACATACTGCCTCCTCAAAATAATGCTTCCCCTCCCTTTTCCTTGACGTCCGGCGGGTAATGTATCTGAGTAGTAAAATAAGTCAATGGTCTGGCGAACGAAGTTTTTGTGCCCGAAAAGCTGCCGCTGTTTTGTCACTTATTTGACAGACAGAATGTGAAAATTGGCGTGTTGCCCCCGCGAAAAATCCAGTTAAATGTCCACTCGGTGACACGACTGCTATTCCAAACAAGTGTAAATCCCCGTGTTCCTACCATTCACAACCTGATTCTCAATTGAAGTGGTCGGCTAAAACAAAATATCCCACTGACCACCCTACCTTGGAGGTAATAACGATGCTTGAAAGTATGACACCCTCTGGCTCTTTCGCTACGGCCGTGCGCCAGATGCCCAAGACCAGCAACCTGCCCCTGATTGGTTCCCTGCCGCAGTTACTGCGCGACCCCTTTGGTTTTGTGGCTCAGGCCCGTCAAACACACGGCGACATTTACCGGCTGAACCTGGGCCTGATCAACGTGGTTGTTTTGAACCAGCCGCGCCATGCCCAATACGTGCTGCGCGACAATGCCGCCAACTACAGCAAAAGCGGCCCCATGTGGAACGCCGTGCGCGGTATGTTGGGCAATGGGCTGGTGGTCAGCGAAGGCGACTTCTGGCTGCGGCAGCGGCGCATGATGCAGCCGCAATTCCACCGGCAGCGGCTGGCGGCACTGCAAACGCTGATGGTGGAGGCGATTGCCGAAGCGTTGGATAGCTGGGAAGCGGCGGCCGATGGGGTTACGCCCTTTGATCTGACGCCTGGATTTAACCGCCTGACCATGAAGGTCATTGTGCGCACGCTGTTTGGCACAGGTTTGACGGCCCAAGAGATGGATGACACGGCCGAGGCGATGACCTACGCGCTGGATTTCCTGATGAAGGCGATCCTGGTCGAGCCGCTGCCGGGCTGGCTGCTGGTGCCCGGTCGCAAAAAGTACCAGCGGGCGTTGGCTCGTTTTGACGAAATTGTCTACGGCATCATCGCCCAATGCCGCGCCGGGAAGCTGGCCGACGACCATCTGTTAGCCATGCTGCTGGATGTGGTGGACGAAGAAACCGGCGAGGGCATGACCGACCAGCAGTTGCGTGACGAGGTAGCCACCCTGTTCCTGGCCGGTTATGAGACCACATCCCTGGCGCTCTCCTGGGCGCTACACCACTTGATGCAGCACCCGGAGATGATGGGCAAGATGCAGGCGGAGGTGGATGGGGCGCTGGACGGCCGTCAGCCCACATTAGCCGATTTGCCGCAACTGCCCTACACGCGCATGGTGCTGCAAGAGGCGATGCGCTTGCAGCCGCCGTCTTACTGGCTGCCACGCACGGCCGTTGCCGATGATGAGATTGACGGCTACCACATCCCGGCGGGCACCCAAGTGGTCTCGTTGACCTACATGTACCATCGCCACCCGGAACATTGGGAAAACGCGGACGAATTTGACCCGGAACGCTTCACGCCGGAACGGTCGGCCAACCGGCACCGTTACGCCTGGATTCCCTTTGGCGCAGGGCAGCGGTTGTGCATTGGCCGGGACTTTGCCATGATGGAAGGGCAACTGGCGCTGGCCATGGTGGCGCAGCGGTTCAACATCACGGCCGTGCCCGACCATGAAGTCAAACCGATGCTCTCTTCCACCCTACGCCCTAAAAATGGGGTGATGGTGACGTTAGAGAAACGCGCATAAATGAAAAGGCCAGCGACAAGCTGGCCTTTTTGTTTAGGGGGCAATGGTCGTTTGGCCCAGCGGTATCCAGGGGAATTGGCTGGTAATGCGTTCGTCGAGGATGGGCAACGGCCGTTGCGTAAACGCTTCATACACCGCCACCATACCGCCGACAGTCTGTCCGGGTACGGCCGTGTCGCTGACGACTAACACAGGCGCGCCGGGCGAGGGTTTTACGCTCTGGCAGTACGATTCATACGTGGGTGATTCTTGCGTATAGTCAATAAGATGAGGGGAGGTGACACGTGAACCGGCAATCCATTTCAGCGTGGGAATGGCCCCCAGCGCCGGCACATAGTCCACCAGATCACACCAGGCCCAATGAAATCCGTCGGCCTCATAACCCACCAGCCGGGTGGACACCACATAGTCGCGCCAGAGGGGAACGCTGGCAACAAGGTGTTGGGGAAGGGGATATTGGTTAGCCGGGGAGATGGGAGATTGGAGATTGGAGATTGGGTCGCCCACCCAGACAATCCCTTGTCCCAATGGAACATAGTGCTGCCTCGGCTCACCGCCCACTGCCCACTGCTCACTTTTCACTCCCCAAGGGCCAGCCAACGGCGGCACGCCTGCACTGAGCGAAGCCGAAGTGGCCGTATCCCCATTATCACGCACCTCCGTCACATACCCATCCGGCGTTTGCCAGTGCAGGTACAGGCGTGGCTGGTTGGGCAGGGTGTTGTCCCAATCGTAGCCAAGCAAACGCAGCGAATTTGTACCCTGGTAGACCCGATTTTGGGTGAGGGGGGGCTGGTCCATGGGGATGACGGTGAGGGTGGTCACGGCCGTACCCCCCTCCCCACTGCCCACACGAAGCACATAGTCGCCGGGCTGCGCGCCCGGTCGCGGCGTCAGGCGGAATTGGGTCAGGGTCAGGCCGTCCGGTTGGGGTGTGACCGTGAGGTCGGATTGGGCGTAGGAACGGCCGTCGGCGCCGATGAGATGTGCGTTTATGGAGATTGGAGATTGGAGATTGGAGATTGGTTGCCAGGCCAGGGTGATGGTGGCTTCTTGCCAGATTTCGGTGGTGGGGTTATCCAGGTGATAGCCAGACAGGTGGATGCTGTCAGCGAGGTCAGCGTTGAGCGGTGTAAAATTGGCTGGCAGGGTGGTGCGGGGTTGTTGGCGGAACCAGAAGGCTTCGTGCAGGGGTTCGGGTGGGGGCAGGCTGGCGTAGGCGGCGGGGTCAACCCAGGTGGCGATGACGTCACGGCCGTTGCCCCAGGACGCCGCAATCTCCTGCGCCCACGTTTCACCATAGGGGGCCGCGCCGGGCGCGACGTAGCGCACGGTCATGTCTGGGCGCTGCCCTTCCACCTCTTGCAAATACCAGAGCGGCGTGGCCCAATGCCAGTTTGCCAGAATTAGCGCGCCGGGCGGGGCATCGGCCAACAGATTTTGCGCGTAATCACGAGCATCTTCCACCAGGTGCATTTGCCGGTAGCTGGGCCAATGTGACCAGCCCTGGAAGATGGCGGCGGTGAATATGACGGCGGTGAAGAGATAGGAGATTAGGAAATTTGCGGTGGGGACACCGCGAGATTGGGAGATTGTTGTCTTTTTAATCTCCCAATCTCCCAATCTCTTAATCTCTCCCACGCCATACCCGAAACACAACACCATCGGCACATACGCGGGCAGCATATACTCCACCGTCTGTGGGGCGCGGTACATGGCGGTGATGAGGGTAAATATGCCAAAAGAGAGGCCAAAGAGCAGCCCCAATTTCCATTCGCGCCAGAGCAGCAGCGCCAGCCCGATGAGCATGCCCGCCAGCAGCCAGCCGGAAAATTGGAAGGTGAAGACGTTGCCCATGACGTCCAGCCGCAGCCCCAATGTCAACGGATGGGTGAAGTAGAAAAAGTCGCCCTGAAAGCCCAATCCCAAAACGTGTTCGATGAAACCAGACCAGGTTGCCAGGTCTGAACTGGCCCCACGCACGGCCGTACCCGCCTGCAGCGGCAGGTAGAGCAGGGGGAGCAGACCGAGCAAAAACGCCAGCAACGGCCGTAACCACCGCTTTGGCATTTTCACAATAGCCTGGTCTACCACCACCACAAACATGAGAAACACCACCCCCATAAACGCCAGCGACAGATGATGGCTCACCCCCAGCCCCATCGCCAGCGCCGCCACAATCAGCCAGCGATCTTGAAAGGGGACGCGGATGAACGCGGACAAACGCGGATTTTTACTGTCATTCCGAACGGAGTCTGCGGAGTGAGGAATCTCTACATCTCTAAACGCGGGGATTCCTCGTCGCAGACTCCTCGGAATGACAGTTGCGCCGGTTGGGTTTTCTGTTGAAGTTTGCGTTTCTTGATAAAAACGCACCAGCGCCCACAGCGCCAGCGCCGCAAAGAGCGCTGTCAGGCTGCGGATGTTGGCGGTGGTGGCCTGTGCCCAAAAGGTGGTGGCGGTGCCTAGCGCCAGCACGGCCGTCGCCGCCGCCCACACCCGCTTTGTCATATCCCACACCGTCTGGTAGACCAGCAGCAGCACGGCCGTACTCGTCACCACCGACAGCAAATTAACCCGATACGCAGCCGTCTCGCCAATGGGCAGCCGGGTCATCAGGTGCGCCAACAGGGTGTAAAGGGGAAAACCGGGGGGATGGGCTACGCCCAATTGGGCGGCAATCAGTTGGAATTCGCCGTTGTCGGCGGGCAGCAAACCGGGGGCGAGTGTAAAAAAGTAGAGCGCGCCAAAGAGGACGGCCGTGCCCACCAACCCACCGCGCACCAACCACCGTTCTGGCAGGGGGGGTAGGGGAATCATCTGGGCAAAACAGACGGCCGTGAGCAGGGCAACGGCCGTCCATACCAGCGGGTCGGGGTGCGGATACAAGACGTACCCCCACAGCAGCAGCAGCGGCCATGTTTCCGACAAAGGGTGCGGCCGGCCCATTAGCAGCGCCAGCACGGTTGTCAGCGCGGTAAAGGTGATGGCCACAATGACATCAGGTTCATACATAGATGCCCAGGTTTCACTGGCAATACGGCCACTGAATAATCCCAACGCCAAAGCAGGTAACAGCCACGCGCCCAGATGCCTTAACCGATTCCACATGCGCCGGATTATATCTTTCAATCGGTATTGGGGTATTGAGATATTGGCTATCCCCCAATACCCCAATATCCCAATATCTCGTTATAATCTGAGACCGTAGGAGTAAAGAAGCTATGTTTACCATTTTCCCGGCGATTGATTTGCGTAACGGCCGTGTGGTGCGCCTGCAATATGGCGACCCCAACCAGCAAACGGTGTTTAGCGATGATCCGATGGCCATGGCGGAAAAGTGGCTGGCTGCGGGGGCGGAGTGGCTGCATGTGGTGAACCTGGATGGCGCGTTTGATGAGGCGGGCGCGGCTAATTGGGGCATGCTGCCCCATCTAACGGCGCTGCCGGTCAAGGTGCAGTTTGGCGGCGGCGTGCGCACGCTGGATGATATTGAACGAGCCATTGAAGCCGGCGCGGCGCGGGTGATCCTGGGCACGACGGCGATTGAAAAACCGGCGCTGTTGGGGCAGGCGGTGGCCCATTTTGGCGCTGACCGGATTGTGGTGGGGATTGATGCCCGCGACGGCCGTGTGCAGACGCGCGGTTGGTTGCAAGACACGGCCGTGACTCCCATTGACCTGGGCAAAAAGATGCGGGCATTGGGCGTCAAAACCGCCATTTACACGGACATTAACCGTGATGGCGTTCTCACTGGCGTCAATGCGGCGGCCACAGCCGAACTGGCCCAGGCTACCGGTTTGCAGGTGATTGCTTCCGGCGGTGTGGCGGCGCTGGACGACGTGCGCCGCTGTCTGGAACTGGCCGACCAGGGGGTGGTAGGGGTCATCATGGGGCGGGCGATTTATGACGGCCGTGTCCATTTGCAAGATGCTATCTCCCTCACCCAAAGACCCTGACACATGAACACACAAACACACCAATACACCTGGCTTCTTTTTGATGCTGATGGGACGTTGTTTGATTATGATGCGGCTGAGATGTCGGCTATTGCCCAAACATTTGCGGTCTTTCAACTGCCCTATGAACCGGCCCTTGGCGCTCGCTACCGGCAAATCAACCATGTCTTTTGGCAGCGGTTTGAGCGGCAGGATGTGACGCTGGCGGAACTGCGCGTCGGCCGTTTTCAGCAGTTGTTTGATGAATTGGGCACGGCCGTTGACGTGGAAAGTTTTGCCCAAAGTTATCTGGCGCAACTGGGGGAGCAATCGCAACTGTTTCCCGGTGTGGCGGCGCTGATTCGGCAGTTGCACGGCCGTTATCGCCTGGCGCTCATCACCAACGGGCTGGCCGATGTGCAGTATCCCCGGTTGGAACGGTCGGGGCTACGGCCGTGTTTCGACGTGGTGATTGTGTCTGATGAAGTGGGCGTGGGCAAACCAGACCCGGCCATTTTTGATGTGGCCTTTGCCCGCATGGGGCAGCCGCCAAAAGAGCAGGTACTCATCATCGGCGATGGGCTGACTTCTGATATGCAGGGTGGCATCAACTATGGTATTGACACCTGCTGGCTGAATATGAACGGCAAGTCTGCCAATGGTCTGCCCATCACCTATGAAATCAATCAACTGTCTGACCTGAAGCACCTGCCAGGAGTATAAAATCAACGCGGAGTCGCAGAGGCGCAGAGAAACCAGGTCATAATCTTCGCGTTCTTCGCGGATTACCACCTATGAAAACAGACCTGAATACACAACGGGTGAACTATGACGCCATTGTCGCCGGCGCGGTGATGGTGGGCATGGATCTGTTCGCCGGGATGCTGCGGCAGGCGCAGGCTCGTTGCCAGACGGCAGTCTGGGTGCAGGGTGACAATGCGGCGGCCCCTTTTGCCGATGGCAGTTTCCATTACATCACCAATCAATTTTCCTACCCGCATGTGCAAAACAAACCCCGCTTTTTTGCGGAAACGTACCGGTTGCTGCAACCGGACGGCCGTTTTGTGCTGACCAACATTGATCTCTGGGCCATGCCCGGTTGGGCCATTTACCGGTACTTTCCGGCGGCGTGGGCATTGGATGAACAAGACTTTTGGCCGGTGGAACAGTTGGTGGAAGTGCTGGCAGGTGTGGGTTACGGCCGTGTCTCCTATACCCATCAACACATTCCTGTTCCTACCCGACTGGCCGACTTCCGAGACGATGCCGCCGCCCGGCATCGCACCTCGCAGTTAATGGCGATTGCAGATGCGGATTACGCGGCAGGGCTGGCCGCCATTGGTCACGAGTTACAGGCAATGGGCGACACGGCCGTAATTGAATCAGAGGTTTGCCTCATTACCTTGGTGTGCGAGAAATTTAAGGAGAAAAACGAATGGACGATCCTATCATAACGGCATGGCAAACACTCGGCCCTTTGAATCTCGAACGTGTTACTCGCTGCCCTGCAAACCTCCGCTGATGCTATTGCCGCCCTGCTCACCTGCAGTCTGGCGGCGGGTGGCAAGGTGAAAGGTTTTGGTGGGCAGGCGGCCTCCTTTTTTGGCTACCAGGTGGCTCACGAAAGTTACCATCACGGCGAAATCGGCCTCATCTTGGGACACGCCGGGTTTGCTCTGGACAATAAAACCGCGTATGGTTTGTGGAATTGTAAGTAGGGGAGAGGCAGTTGGGCAACGAGTTGTCTTGCAAGAATAATTGCTTTCCCAACTGCCTCGCCCGCACAACAGGTGCAA
Source organism: Chloroflexota bacterium (assembly GCA_014584575.1). Taxonomy (GTDB): domain Bacteria; phylum Chloroflexota; class Anaerolineae; order Promineifilales; family Promineifilaceae; genus CAADGU01. Next base: position 86,197 of record JACTMP010000029.1, on the reverse strand, counting down.
CAGACAAAAGTATGCTGGCAAAACGTATCATTCCCTGTTTAGATGTAAAAGACGGCCGTGTCGTCAAAGGTATCAACTTTGTGGAACTGCGTGACGCGGGCGATCCGGTGGAGCAGGCCAAAGTGTATGACCAGGCAGGCGCCGATGAACTGGTCTTCCTGGACATTACCGCCACCCACGAAGCGCGCCAGACGGTGGTTGACCTGGCGCGGGCGGTGGCCGAACAGGTCTTCATCCCCTTCACCATTGGCGGCGGCATCCGCACGGTGGACGACATGCGTGGCATCTTGCGCGCCGGGGCGGACAAAATCAGTATCAACTCCGCCGCCGTGCGCCAGCCGGAGCTAATTTCACAAGGCGCGGAAGCGTTTGGCAGCCAGGCAATTGTGGTGGCGATAGATGCCCGGCGGGTCGGGAATCGGTCATCGGTAATCGGTGATCGGTCAGGAAGCGAAGATTCATCTTTCACAATCCCCATCTGGGAGGTGTATGTGGCTGGTGGCCGTACCCCCACCGGCCTGGATGTGGTTGAATGGGCGGTGGAGGCAGAACGGCGCGGCGCGGGAGAGATTTTGTTGACGAGTATGGATGCCGACGGCACCCAGGATGGGTATGATTTAGAGTTGACAAGAGTGGTGGCTACGGCCGTGAACATTCCCGTCATCGCTTCTGGTGGAGCGGGTACGGTGGCCCACTTTGCCCAGGCGCTCACCGTTGGCGGCGCGGATGCGGCGTTGGCCGCTTCGCTGTTTCATTACAAACAACTGACTATTGCCGAAGTAAAAGAATACCTGACTTTGCAAGGGATTCCGGTGCGCATATGAACGAGAACGTGAAATTTGATGAGCGGGGGTTGGTCACGGCCGTTGTCCAACACGCCGCCACCCAACAAGTTCTCATGGTCGCCTGGATGAACGCCGAAGCCTTGCGCCTGACGCTGGAAACGGGCGAAACCCATTTCTGGAGCCGCAGCCGGGGTGAACTGTGGCATAAAGGGGCCACGTCTGGCAATATCCAGCGCGTCCGCGAGATTCGCGTAGATTGTGACGCCGACACCCTGCTCATCCTGGTGGACCCGGCTGGCCCGGCCTGCCATACGGGGGCAGAGAGTTGTTTCTTCAGGAGATTAGGAGAGTTGGAGATTGAGAGATTGGGAGAGTGATGCGTGAGTGATTTTATTGAGACTTTATTTCAGACCATTCAAGACCGGAAGCTGCACCCCAAACCGGGTTCATATACCAACAGCCTGTTTATAGCCGGCGAAGATGAGATTGTTAAAAAAGTAGGTGAAGAAGCGGTAGAAGTGATTCTGGCGGTGAAGGGACAGGGGAAAGAACGGATTGTGGAAGAAACGGCCGACCTGACCTACCACTTACTTGTCCTGTTGGCTGCCTGCGACCTGACCTGGGATGACGTATGCCAGGAATTGGCCCGCCGGCATGGAGCAGTCCGCAAGATTTGACAAATCTTGGAGATTTGTCAAATCTGAAAACCATTACCCATTACGATGAGGATCCACCCGCTGACCGCAAAAAGTCGGTGGTGCTGCCAAAGAAACCAGTCGAGCGTCCTTTGTTTTTCTCAATATCGGCTAACATCTGCGTGAGCGTTTCCGCCATCTGTGTTTTGCCCATTTTGCTGTATAGCTGGTGGGCCAGGCGGGCGTGGGGTTCTGCTTTGTCCCATCGTTCCTGCTCTACCAGCACTTTAGCCAGCTTGTAGCTGGCTGCGGCCACATTGGCGCTGCGTTTTGTCTTTTTGGCAGTGGCCAGACCCTTTTCCAGGTGGCTGATGGCGGCCCGTTTATTGCCCATGTCCTGATAAATCAACCCCAGATTGCTCAATGTAGCCGCTTCGCCGACTTCGTAATTGCGCTCTTTAGCCAGTTCAAGCGCCTCTTTCAGCCGACCCAGCGCCAGTTTGGCGTCGTGTGTTTCATTGATGGTCAGCGCAAGCTGATTGAGCATCTCGACTTCCAGCGGCAGATCACGGTTAAAGCGAGCCAATTCCAACGCTCTTTCATATAGTTCCTGGGCCATTTTCCATTGCGCTGTTTTGCGGTAAAGCGACGCGAGTTGGGCAAAATAACGGCATAGTTCACGGCCGTCGTCCCGTTTTTCGACCATATAAAAAGTTTGCCCCAGGTATTCAATCGCCCGTCCCCAATCCCCCCAGGCTTCATATGCCCGGCTCAACTCCAACAAAGAGTTCTCTTCTTGCTGCTGGTTGCCCATCTCTTGCGCCAGGCGCAGCGCCTGCCGCTGCAAACGCGCCGCCTCGAAAAACTCGCCGCGTTCTTTCAGGACAATACCCAATTTATACCGCGCTTCCATCTCCCGGTTTTGGTCGCCCATTTCCAGCGCCGTTTCCAACGCCAGCAGCAGATATTCACCGGCTTCGGCGATGTTGTTCTGTTTCAAATACAGGTTGCCCAAACGCATCAAGTTGCGGAAGAGGGTATTGAGGTCTTTGCTATCCTGAGAAATGGTGAGGGCGTGTCGGTAAAACTCCAGTGCACGGTCTGGATTATCCATTGCCTCGTACAAAGCGCCCAGATTGCCCCAGGCCTCCCCTTCGCCCACCCGATCCCCAATTTGTTTGGCAATCTCCAGAGTTTGTTTAAAAAGGGTGATGGCTTCTTTGGATTCACCCCGGTCAAGATAGAACTTGCCCATGCTGTTGAGAATGCGCTCCAAACGGGCGCGGTCGCCGATGTCGCGGGCAATAGCCAGGGATTGTTTGTAATAGGCAACGGCTTTTTCGGCGTTGCCTACCTGCCGGTAAGACTCACCCAGGCTGTGCAGGGCGGCAGCTTCTTTGAAGCGGTCGGCCAGTTCGTGGGCAATTTGCAATTCACGTTCATGGTAGCGGATGGACTTTTCTGGCTCGCGGGATTGCCGGTAGGCGCGTCCCAGGTTGCCCAGGGCAAACCCTTCTTGCGCCCGGTCTTGCAGTTGGTGGGCAATAGCCAGATGTTCTTCGTGAAATTCAATGGCGCGTTCGATATAACCGAGTGCAGTGTAAACACGGCCCAGGTTGCCCAGCCCAATTCCCTCGGTTTCACGTGATCCTTCCCGGCGGGCCAGATTGACAACTTGCTCAAAATACATGACGGCCACATCTAGCTTGCCAATGTCCAGATAAGAGAGTCCCATGGTGTTGTATGATTGGGCGGCGCGCAGCCGTTCTTCGCGGCTGTCTTCCTGGTCAATTCGCTCTTCCGGCGCCGGCTTGCCGAAGAGGATGGTGTACATGCTGGTGAGCGCGCTCTCTACTTCTTTCCAACTGGGGTAGCGTTCAAGTGGTTTGGTGGCCAGGCATTTGCGCAGGAAGAGGTGTACATCGCGGGGGAGTGAACTGTCGAGTGGTTTGATCTGCCCTTTGAGGTGTATTTCTTTGAGTTCTTCTCGTTCTTTGCCCTCGGCGGCAAAACGGCCGGTGACCATTTCGTAGAAGATGCAGCCCAGGGCATAGATGTCGGCGCGGGCGTCTAGTTTGAGTTGCAGCCATTGTTCCGGGGCCATGTAGAGGGGGGTGCCGGCCGCACCCTGGGTCAGTTGGGTGCGGTTAAACAGTTCGGGCAAGTCGTCCAGGGCGGCGGCGGCGCCTGCTTTGCCGAGGTGGGTCAGGGTGCTGGCCAGGCCGAAGTCGGTGACGCGGGCCTGTCCATTGACGCCGATGAGGATGTTTTCCGGTTTGAGATCGCGGTGGACGAGGCCGGGCAATTTTTTGGTGGCGTATTTCATGCCGCGGGCGATGTGCAGGGCGAAGAGGATGGCCTGTTCCAGGGGCAGTGGTTTGCCTTTGCGCAGCCAGGAACGGAGGGAAGGGGTGCGTTTGCCTTCGGGCTGCTGTACCCATTCGAGGACCAGGTAAACTTCACGGCCGTCGCCAATCCGCTCTACCCGGTATGCCTGCACAATGTTGGGGTGTTTGCCCATTTCCACCCACATGGTGCCTTCGCGCAGGAACATGTCGCGGGCGGGGCGGGAGGAGATGTATTCCGGTTTGAATGTTTTGAGGGCTACCAGATCATGGGTGATGCGGTCATTGCATAAATAGACAATACCCATACCACCCACCAGACGATTGACAACCTGATAGCGCTTGGCAATCATGGCAGGTGCACCGCTTTTCTCTGGCGGTGGTTGTGCATTTACCTGGGGTTTTGGGGCAGCTGCTGCTGCTTGTTCGGTCATGGGCTTGCGTTGTGGATCAGGTAGCCAATACAAAGCCGCTGGGGTAGCCGCACTCATTAGTGCTTTAAGTATAACCGGTTTGGCAAGTAGTGTAAAAAACCTGGCGTGCCTGGTAAGAGGTGTCAGGTTTGCACGAAGTTTTGCAGGATGCGCAAACCTATGCTCTGGCTCTTTTCCGGGTGGAATTGCAGCCCGCACACGTTGTCCTGGGCCACAACGGAGGCGAAGGGAAAACCGTAATCTGTCCAGGCGAGTACGGCCGTTGCCGCCGCCGGATCGCAATAATAGGAATGTACAAAATAGGCGTAATCGCCCGCTTTTACGCCCGCCAACAGGGGATGCTCCCAGGCCGGTTCAAGCTGGTTCCAGCCCATGTGAGGAATTTTGAGAGATTGGGAGATTGAGAGATTGGGAGATTGGAGATTATTTGGGAAGCGGGTGACACGGCCGTGAATCAACCCCAATCCCTGGTGGATGCCCATTTCGTCGGATTCGTCGAAGAGGAGTTGCATACCCACGCAGATGCCCAGGAAGGGGACGCCGCGTTGCACAGCTTCTTGGATGGCGGCGGGCAGCTTTCGCTGGTGCAGCCCGGCCATGCCGGAACCAAATGCACCCACGCCGGGCAGTACCAGTTTGTCCGCTTTGCGCACCACCTCCGGGTCTTCGGTCAAAACCACTTCTGCCCCAATATACTCAAATGCCTTCTGCGCCGAGCGAATATTGCTCGCGCCGTAATCTATCATGGTTATTGTCGTATTAAGCATTGCCTTACTTGTCCAGATATTTGATCCTAGAGACGCCATCATGGTTATTTTTCACTATCCTGGAGGCGTAAATACCCAAAATCGCACCAGCAATCATCCCGACCACTGTCCAACTAAGTCCCGAAGTCACCGCGCTCATCCAGGTGTAGTCGTATTCCCAGTATTGGATTTGATTATTATCAAGCAGAACGTAACACCTGATGGATTCGCCAATATCCGTAGAAAGGATTTTTCCCACCGAATCGAGAATTGATTGGTCATAATGGCGAATATACTCCAGGAAATAATTACTGGAAGTACAGTCGCGTGTATGGTAGGGTTGGGGTAAAGGTTTGACGCCAGGCTCCAGTTGGTAAGTCTTGACAATAACGGTTTCCCCTTGTGTGGACCAGATCGTCATCGCTCCTTGCTCGTCAATTGCCATGCGGTGATATTGCTGGTCAACAGGTAGAGTCAATATTTCAACTGCCACAGCCTGCGTTACCAGATACAGAATATTATCTGTGGTGATAGCAAATACTTTCAGTTCATCCTCCTCTGGTTCATGAGAACCGGACATAATATATCCTGTTGCAGCCAATTCTTTGAAAGTCAGGTCGCCAGCAGGTAGTTCATATTTATGCCACGCCGGAGAAATCCCGTGGGAAATCCTATATTGAGAAATACGATGACCAACCGCTCCACCCAACACCGTCGCAGGGAGAACTATGCCTATTAATAGAATCACATTTGCTAACAAGGAAGAGAACGTTCTGTCGTTCATAATCAAGGCACTCCATGGCTCCAGAACGGATTTTCAAATAACCTCATGTACTAACAACACCGCGTTGCCGCCATTTAGGACAGAGTGCCTTTGGTTGATGCGACGTTTGTACGGCGGGGGTCAAGGTCTACGGCCGTGCGCAATGCCCGCGCCAATGCCTTAAATAATGCTTCCGCTTTGTGGTGGTCGTTACGGCCGTCTACCTTTGCGTGCAGTGTGATGCGTGAATGAACGGCGAAGGTCTCAAAGAAATGCTCGACGAGATCGGTGGGAAACTGGCCGATGGCGGGCGTGAACCAGGTGGCGTGGAAGATGGTATACGGCCGTCCGCTGATGTCCAGGGCTACAAATCCCAAGGCTTCATCCATGGGCACGTAGGCATGGCCGACGCGGTTGATCCCTTTGCGGTCGCCCAATGCCTGGTCAAATGCCTTACCCAACACAATGGCCGTGTCCTCGATGGTGTGGTGGCTGTCAATGTGCAGGTCGCCCGTGGCTTTCACGGTGAGATCAAAGAGGCCGTGAACGGCTACGGCCGTGAGCATATGATCCAAAAACCCAATACCCGTGCTAATCTCATGCTGCCCTGCTCCATCCAGACTCAATTCGATTTCAATGTTTGTTTCTGAGGTTTGCCGCTTGATAACAGATTTACGCATCTGACTTCTCATCTTTAACGCTTGCCCTGTCATTCCGAGCGGAGTCTTCGGAGCGAGGAATCTCTCGTCTGCCCAAATGGGAAGGATTCCTCCTCGAAGACTCGTCGGATTGACAATGAATAGTTCGGATTATTTCGTTTACGCTGTACTTTATTCTCTATCAGAAATCTATGAAAATCCGCCCCACCCGTGTCACCCGTGATCCCACTCTCTTAATACCTCCAATAACCTATCCGTGTCCTTCGGGCGGCCGGCGCTGATGCGAATGCAGTTGTCCAGCCCCGGTTTGTTGAAGTAGCGGACGAGGATGCTCTGCTGCTCTAAATCGAGTTTGAGTTGGTGGGCAGAACGGCCGTGAACCCTGCACAAAATAAAATTTGCCATACTCGGATACGGTTCCAGGTAGCTGATTTCGCTCAATGCCGCGCTCATACGGTTGCGTTCGGCTACCAGCAGGCGCACTTTTTCCTGCATCCAGGCCGGGTCACGCAGCGCGGCCAATGCGGCGATGCTGGCGGCCACGTTCACATTATACGGCTGTTTGATTTTCCACAAATGGGGCAGCAGCCATTCCGGGAACGCGCCATACCCCACGCGCAGCCCGGCCAGCCCGGCCAGCTTGCTAAAGGTGCGCAGCACCACCAGATTGTCATATTCCAACGTCCAGCCGATGTGGCTTTGGTAGCCGCTGACTTCGGCAAAATCGGCGTAGGCTTCGTCCAGCAGCACCAGTACGGGCAGCGCCAGCAGACGGCGCAGCGATTCGTCGTCAATCACGCTGCCGTCCGGGTTGTTGGGGGAGCAGAGGATGAGGATTTTGGCCTGGTGTTGGTGGACGGCCGTTTCCACCGCCGCCACATCCAACGAAAAATCATCTCGTCGCCACACCGGCACATACCGCCCGCCGTTTACATCTGTGCTAAACGGGTACATGCCGAATGAGGGGGGGCAGTCAATGACCACATCGCCCGGAGAAAGAACTGCCCGCAAGACAACATCAATCAACTCATCTGCCCCCGCCCCGGCCATCAGCCGTTCGGCGGGCACATCCACATACCGGCTCAACGCCTGCCGCAGTTCGTTCGACTCCGGGTCGGGGTAGATGTGGAAAAACTGGCCCGATGCCAGCGCGGCCAACACCTGTGGCGACGGCCCATACGGGTTTTCGTTGGCGTCCAGTTTGATGATTTCAGACGGCCGTCGCCCCAACCGTGCCGACAACACCTCAAACGGCACAATCGGCGTGTAGGGTTTCATGGCGATGATGTCTGGTCGTACAAAATCAGTTGTTTTCATGGGTCTTCCTGTAATTAAACCGCAGAGCGCGCAGTTTACAATTCTTTCCACATATTTCGGGTGAAGGTGGTGAAGCCTTCTTTTTCGTAGAAGGTGATGGCGCGTTGGTTGAAGTCGTAGACGTTCAGGCGTAGTTGGGAGAGGTTGTGTTCTCTGGCAAAGGTCACGGCCGTGTCCAGCAACAATTGCGCCACTCCCTGCCCCTGAAAATCGGCGGCTACAATCAGCGTGGAAATGTGAAGATACTGCTGCGTGTACTTAACCGGATGCTCTTCGCTCCTGATTTTCAGCAAAATCATGCCTACCAACCGACCATCCGTTTCGGCTACAAACAGGCGCATCGTTTCATCGGTCAGACGGTCAGCCAGGAAGGTGGACGGCCGTGCAATTTCCTCATGCCTGCGAAACAACTGCGGCAGCGCCTCATGGTGCAGCCCATCAATCTCTGCATACAACAAATCCAGCCCGCCCTCATCTGCCAACGTTGCCTCTCGAATCACAATTTCCATCACCCAATCTCCCAATCTCTAACCCCAATCCCTTGCACTTCCACCCAAACACCATCATAATCTGGTACAAGATGTTGTACAAAAGGATGGATCACAATGGAAGCAATCTCATTATCAGAAGGGCGAAAACGTTTGTTTGAATTACGCCAAACTGTTGTAGACAACCAGGAACAAGTCATCTTAACCCACAAACAAGGCAATGTCGTGCTGATTTCTATGGACGAATGGGAAACCTTCCGGGAAACCTTGCGCCTGCTCAATGACAAAGCCGCCCTCAAAGCATTGGTAGAGTCGTTTGAAGCGCATGACGATGGCCTGACGACGGGTAAAACGATAGCCGAAATCTTCAATGATTTGCCATGAGCAGTTGGAAACTTCTCATCTTGAAAAAAGCAGAGGATGATCTGGCCTGGTTTCGCCAACATGATCGCGCCCTGTATGTAAAATGCTTTGACCTGATCCGGGACACGAGCAAAGAGCCGCGTTCTGGACTGGGCAAACCAGAACGCCTGAAGTATTTTGAACGAGAAGTCTGGTCGCGCCGCATAAGCCATGAACATCGCCTTGTTTACGTCATTTATCCGCAAGAACAACAGATCGAAATCGTTTCCTGCAAATCCCACTACGAGAGCCTCAATCTCTAATCTCCCAATCTCTCAATCTCCCAATCTCCTCTTCGCCGCCGCCGCATGACCATCCAACAGTTCCGCCTGGGCAATACGGGCCGCGATGGGGCTGAGCAAGTTTGAAGTGGCGTCGTCCAGTTCGATGATGCTGCTGATTTTCACAAAATCGCTGACGTTGAGCGGCGAGGCGAAGCGGGCCGTGCCGCCGGTGGGCATGGTGTGGCTGGGGCCGGCCACATAATCACCCAATACCTCAAAACTGCGTTCACCGATGAACAGGCCGCCCGCGTTGGGGATTTTGTCTACCCATTGCTGCGGATGGGCACTGGCGATGCAGGTGTGTTCGGCGGCAAAGGCCGAGGCCAGGGCACACGCTTCGTCCATATTGGCTGTGAGCACAATCCCGCTCTGGTTTGCCAATGAGATAGCGATGATGTCAGCCCGGCTGAGGTTTTCCAGTTGGCGAGCGATTTCATGTTGCACGGCCGTAGCCAATTCCCGTGAAGGCGTCAACAGTATCGCCGTCGCCAGCACATCATGTTCCGCCTGCGCCAGCATATCGGCGGCCACCCAGGCCGGGTTGGCCGTTTCGTCGGCGACCACCACCGTTTCCGTTGGTCCATACAGCCCATCAATGCCCACGATGCCATACACCTGCTTTTTAGCCAGGGTTACAAACAGATTGCCCGGCCCCACAATTTTGTCCACACGGGGAATGGACTCCGTGCCAAAAGCCAGCGCACCAATGGCCTGCGCCCCGCCGAGTGTGTAGACCGTATCCACCCCGGCAATGGCCGCCGCCGCCAGAATCACGTCCGGCACACGGCCGTCCCGCCCCGGCGGCGTAGCCACCACAATGTCCGGCACACCCGCCACCTGCGCCGGAATCACACCCATGAGCAGGCTGGAAGGCAGCGGCGCGGTGCCGCCGGGCACATAGACGCCCACCCGCTGAATGGGTGTCACCCGCTGCCCCAACCAGCCACCCATTTCCGTTGTTGTCCAGTTGGGCAGTGGTTGATAGCTGTGAAACTGGCGAATGCGCTCGGCGGCAAAACGGAGCGCGTCGGCTAAGTCAGATGGGATACGGGACACGGCCGTCCGCAATTCCCCTTTATCCACCACAAAAGTTGCCAACTCCACACCGTCTATCTTCGCCGTCCAGTGGCGCACGGCCGTGTCCCCTTGCTGGCGAATGGTGCGCAGGATGGTGGCTACGGCCGTGTCCGGTGTACTCCCTTCACCAAACAAAGCATCCAGCCGTGCCTGCAAAGTGGGCGGCACTTCTGGTTCCAGCGCCATCTCCCGCCGCAAAATCGTTCGTTGCGCCTCTTCAACAGAAAAAATCTTAATCATCTCTCAATCAATCTCCCAATCTCTCAATCTCCACTCCCTAATGCGGCCAACATCGCCTTATACCGCACCGGTTCTTCCTCAAAAATGTAGGTACACGGGGCGACGATGACGCCGCTGCCACCGATGGAACGCAGTTCGGCGATGGCCGGGAAGAGGTCGGGCTTGCGTACCACGATGTTGATGGCAAACCAGTCCGTGCCGTCATGGGTGATGACGCGGCTGATGGTAGGCCCTTGCAGCCCGGCGATATGCTCTTTGTCGCGCATCAGTGCCGCAATCGCTTCCGGCGATGTGCCGCGAATGTTGGCCGTGACCAGGTAGGAACCGGTGGCGCGCAGGTGGGCTTCAATGTATTCCAGCATGTGCCGGGCCACAGCCAGGACTTCCGGGCGCTCTTGCAGCGCCTTTTTATTGGCAATAAGGACGGCCTGGGAAGCGAGAATCTGCCCATCATCCAACGGCCGTAAATGATTATCCCGTAACGTCACCCCCGACGATACCAGGTCGGCGATCAGGTCGGCAAACCCGATGGCGGGGGCGATTTCCAACGTGCCTTCGACGTTGACCAGTTTGTACGGCCGTACCCCATGCTCATCCAGAAACGCCCCCGTGACAGTGGGAAATTTGGTGGCAATGCGCAGGGTACGGCCGTTGGCCGCCAACTCTGCTGCCCACGCCGACACCTCGGCCATGGTTTGCGCCTCTTTTTCCTCCGGCACAGCCAGATTGAGCGTACAGGGGCCATATCCAAGCGCCTCATGCAGCGTCAGGATTTTGTGCCCATTGCCAAAGGCTTTTTCGGCCAGCACGTCATAGCCGGTGATGCCAAAATCTACACTGCCTTCGCGCACCCCGGTTACAATGTCCCCCGGCCGTTGGAACATCACCGTCAGCCCCGGCAAAGCGGGAATTGTGGCCGCATACTGGCGTGGATTCGGACGGTACACCTTCAGCCCACAGGCCGCCAAAAAGTCAAAACTTCCCTCATACAGCGCCCCTTTACTGGGCAGCGCCAGGCGAATATCCGTTCGTGTCATATGCTTTTTTGGGTAGAGATTGGGAGATTAAGAGTTTACCCAATCGCTTAATCTCCCAATCTCTCAATCTCCAAATAAAAAACCCTCCCCGGGTTGCCGGGGAGGGTCTGTCTCTCCATGTGCTGCTAGACCAGCGCGGCTTTAACCCAGGATACAATTGCAGTCACCAAAATGGTGATGGCGAACCCGAAATGACTTCGAGCCGTGATGCGCATGTGGGTGGGTTAGAACATGAATCATCTTCATCTTGCGCCAAAGTCTAGCACACTATTCACGCAGTGCAACGACCTACTCGTTGCTGGTGACCATCAGTGGCATGTAAGCTACAGGGACGACAAATGGCGCTTCCTGGTCAAGAATAAAGCTGGCTTCGGCCGTGTTGGTTTGTGGTTCCGGTGTATTGCTGAGGGCCACAGCTTCAAAGGAATAAACCCCATCACCTGGGGAGAATGGGAATGTGGCATTGCCGCTTGTGCCGGGGAAGGTTTGGAATAATGTCCAGTTGCCCAGGCCAAATCTGACCCAAATCTGAACGCCAGTGACGGTATACCCAAACGGATAGACCTGCCAACTGATATTAACAGAGGTAGCGCCGGGATCGGTGACAATGTTGGGCGAAATGGGGTCCATCTGCGCGACCGGGTAGCCGACGATGGTGGTGGATGCCTGTGGCCCACTCCAGGCTTGCGCATTGCCGGCGTTATCGGTCGCACGCACCCGCAATTCATAGAAGCCGGCCGGTGCGCCATTGTAGTTGTATGATGTTTGGGTCACGTTTGTGACCAGATTTATCCAGGGGCCGCCATTGGAACGGTACTGCACGTCAAAGCTGCGAATGCCTGACCCGGGCTGGGGGTCAGAGCCGCTCCAGGTGAGTGTGCCAAACGATTGGCTGTATGGGGGCAGGGGATTCATGGTGGCGTTGGGGAAGACGGTGTCAAGCCGGGTGCTGGCGGTGGGGCCAATCACGCTCCAATCGGTGACGTTACCGGCATTATCTCTGGCGCGCACTCGAAATTCGACAAACTGGTTGTTGCCTGCTTCGCTAAATACATCAGAGGTAGAGGTGACAAAATTGCGCCAATCTATCCAGCCGCCGCCGTTAACGCGATATTGCACGGAGTAGTTGGCAATGCCACTGGGGTTGCAGCCGCTTGGAGCCGTATCGAACCCACTCCAACTGACGATGAAACTCTGTGGACTCCAGGCCGGCAGGGCGTTTACACTGGCGGTTGGCGGCTGATTATCACATTGCTGATTGTAGGAGACGGTTATGTATGGCATACAGCCGTAGGGGCCGCCGCAGACGTTTACGGTTTGTTCTTTGGAGTAGAAAGTACGGCTGAAATTCACGTTGGATCGCTCATCACCGGTGAAAACAGCACCAAAATTGGTGTTGGTACGCCAGAAGTTAATGACCTGGGTGGCGTTGAGAGTTTTCCAGCCATTGTTGATGTCTGGGCAACCTACGCCAATTTCATTCCCACTTAGCCCGGCGCCGGTGGCCCAGGTGAGGGTGTTTTCATTCCAACTTTGGGTGGGGAAGTCAGCCCGGAAACAGAGATTATCGCTGTTGTTGTTGGCCTGTAGCTGAAAGATGCTGAAGGTGGCGCTGTCTACGTGGGCATTGGCGGGAATGGCGGCCAGATTAAACTGCAAAAACATACGCATGGCATTGAGGCCGTTGCTGCTGTTGAAGCCCAGCCCTAACGTGGTAGAGCCGCCATAGGGGGTGTTGGGCATGCCGGAGGCAATGAAGGTGTCTTGGGCGATGGGAATAGTGATGGTTTCATAGACGGCGCTGCCTACCTCTTCCCGGTTGAGGATATAGACGCCAGGGAAATCGGGGTGTTCCATGGGGAATGTGGGGGCCGGTGGGGTACTCTGGGCTACGGCCGTGCCCACTAAAATAATGCTTATGGCCACGATGAAAACCAGCAATAGCCCGGCTGGTTTCAGGGTTGATTGACTACGTTTTCTGTTCATATTCTTCCTCACTTTACTATAAGTTTGTAATGGGTTCTACTCTGGAGAGACTGTCGCCTGCGAGTCATACTGATTGGTGCAGACACACCTGGCGATGGTTTGATTTTAATCCATATTGCCTGAATGACAATGAGTTGGTGTCAAAGCGGCCAACCAGGTGGGCCGAGATACGGCCGTAAATCCTCATCTTGCAAAACCTGGCGCACACTCTCTTCCAGAGACATTGTGCCCTGGCGGACGGCGTCTTCGTACCGGCTGGCCCAACGGTAAATGAGGCCGCGTGATTTGCGATGTTCCACTAACATGATTTGGGCGAGCGCCCCGCCATGTTCCAAAAAGCCGGAGGTCACATAATCCTGGATGGTCTGCTGCCAATCATAGTCCAACCGCACAATGTCGCTTTGCCAGCCCTGAGTGGATGTCCAGGTGAAACGGCCGTAACTCAACCGCTTATCTTCATCAAAAGGCGCGCCAACAGAGCCGATGTTCACGACCAGCGTGCCCGCAATCTGGCGGAGCAATGGGCGATGCGTATGGGCGGTAACGAAGATGGCGGGGGGTGGGGCGATCAACTTTTTGATGTCGGTGTCGGCCGTTTCCGGGTAGATGCCGGTGCGGTTATCTTGCATGGAAGCATGAACCACGCGCAGTTCACGGCCGTCAGGCGCAGTGAAACTGTATCGGTCGGGCAAAGCGGCAATGGCCGCGATGTGCCCGTCTAGCTGTTCATACGTCCATTGGGCATATTGGCGAATTTGTAAGGAAGGGCCATGGGGATCATCCAGGGGGTGGGCACACTCCAACACATACGCTTCGTGGTTGCCTTTGATGACATGCCAGCCAGCCAGCTTTGCCCGCGTCTGAACCAGTTGCCAGCAAGCCAACGAACACGGCCCCCGGTTCACAATATCCCCGGCCACCACCACCACATCGGGTTGCCAATTGTCCAGGTCGGCGACGGCCGTTTCCAGCGCCGGTAAATTGCCATGGATGTCAGAAATAACGGCTAATTTCATGGTTCGGTATCCGGTGGCTCGCTCCATGTATTGTCAGGGCGGCGAGAGCAGCGCAGGATCAGGTGTGCTGGTGGGGGCCGTTAACGGGGCCAGTTGCACCACCTGAATAACCGATAAGGTCAGCGCAATTTGCCGGGCAATGCCCTCGTTTTGCAGCGCTGCACCAATTTCTTGTTGAAGTCTGGCAACCTGCCCATGTGTCACAGCTTTAGTAGTACGTACCACCAAATCCATTTGTAATAATTCAATACCAGATTCATCCAAAACAAAGTTATATTCCGTGTCCACCAGCACACCACCAATAATATCTTGATTTTCCACAGCAGTGGTGGTGATCTCCAGGATTCGCGCCTCGCGTGTTTGCACCTGTAACAGCTCAATCGTCATGACGCTCAGCAAAGCTATGACTGTGGCTAACATGAGGAGTTCAATCTGAACGCTGCGCATCTGCACGGCGCGGCGCGCTTTTTGGTCGCGCGCTGGTCGGAACCCTAACACCAGGAACATGAGCGCCGTCGCCGAACTGATAGAAACCAGATTTGTCACAAATAGCAGCAGCGCCCCCAGTGATTCCCAAAAATAACCGGCAGCAAAGGTAATGCCCACCGTTGCCAACGGCGGCACCAGAGCAGCGGCAATGGCTACCCCCGGCAGCGCCCCAGCCGCGTCTGAACGACTGAGGGCATAAGCCGCGGCCAGACCGGAAAAGAGGGCAATACCTAAATCTAACAGTGACGGCCGTGTCCGGGCCAACAACTCTGGTGTCAAGGGTAACTGCATGACCACCAGCAATAATCCGGCCAACATGCCCACAAAAATT
Source organism: Chloroflexota bacterium (assembly GCA_014584575.1). Lineage (GTDB taxonomy): Bacteria > Chloroflexota > Anaerolineae > Promineifilales > Promineifilaceae > CAADGU01. Next base: position 71,163 of record JACTMP010000029.1, on the reverse strand, counting down.
GCCAGCAGCGCCCCTTTTATGACGGCTCCCGTTGTCAGTCGCAAGAAGCGAGCGTCACCTAATACCACGGCCATGCCCATGCCCACAATAGGCGACATCAGTGGCGCTACCAGCATCGCGCCAATGACCACTGCCGTACTGTTACTCATCAAGCCAAACGCGGCAATAATGGCCGAGAGGGAAATAAGCATATAAAAGTCAATATCAGGGCGCGCGCCGCGACGAATCCGGGTATATGCCTCGGTGCGTTTTGTCAGATCCATGTGTGGCAGCCATTTCTTGATATACCAGAAAAAAAAGGCCCACCAATGGCGAAATTGCGCCTGCGGCTGGCGAACAATCATTACCGGGCATTTACTTTGCCGCACCACCGCCGCCGGTATATCGCCAAATAAGACCTTATCTATCGAGCTTTCCCTGGTGGCGCCAATAATCACCAGATCACAATCACTGCTGGCTGCCACAATGCCATCAGCGACTGTGTCGGCCATCACTAACTGGCGTTCGATGCGGTTGCCAGCATCCACAAATTGCAACAGCTGACGCAGACGCGACCGCCCTAATGCCTCCTCGTTTGTCCCCAGGTAACTGCGGGCAATATACAAAGCGGTAATGCGGGTGCGTGGGGTCAGGCGCAGCAAGAATTGTAGGGCATGCGCCGTGTTTGGCCCGCCTGAAGTGGGCATGAGGATATGCTTTAACCCGCTTTCATTGGAAGTGTCCGATGCGTTGTTACGGTCGCCACGTACAGCGGCTACAGCACAAGGCACATGATTGAGATTGCGCCAGTCAGGGCCATCCAGATGCGCCAGCACCAATTCCACCTCTGCTTCACTTATCAGGGTGTTCAGGTCTGCTTCAAATTTGGCGCTGCTGATGATGAGGGGGCAGATGTAGCTGGTCAGTTCATCACTGGCCGCTTGCCGGGCGTTGGCCAGAAGCTCTCTGGCGTGGGCTACCTCGGTGGGATTGACGCTGTGTAAAAACACGGCCGTGAGCAAATATCCACTATGCGCCCGCGCCAATGCCAGCCCCAGATCAAATGTTTTGCCCAACTGATCGGCGCTGGTTAACAAGAACAATCCACGCCATGTTGTGTCTGCCGGAATCTGGCCTTCGATGATTTCCATACACATCCAAGTATAGAGCAGTTTTATGCCAGCGTGTAGTCAGGAGAGGTATAACTGATTGCCCGACGGCCGTACCCCTGTGTTATAATCTGCTTAATAGTGACGGCGGTATAGGCGATATTCAGCTTACCGCCGCCGCCAAAGGGTTTAGGCATGAAACGCTTTCAATTTGAACTAAACGACAATGAAACAAAGGTCTTAAACACGTTAGCCAGCCGGGGGGCGATGAGTCCCAGCCAGGTTGCCGCAGAAACGTGGATATTACCCGGCGAAATGCGCGCCATGTTGCAGGAGATGGCCGGGGCCGGTTTTGTCGTCCTGCGGGAAGACAGCAACAGCCCGGATGGCTGGCTGGTAGCCATTACCAACGACGCCAGAGGGTATGTCAATGGTAATAACGGCAAACGCTAACATCCCGACCCCATGACCGAAACCATCGCCCCCACATCCACCAGCACCAGCACCAAAATTTTGCTGCTGCTGGTCATCCTCTTATCCTTCGTCATCATCGTTCTGCTGGTGTGGCCGGTTGGCCCGGCAGCGCCCACGTGGATGGGGCCATTTCAAGGGGATTTGCGCCACTTCACGGCCGTACTCGCCCCCTTTCTGGTCATCGGCTTTGTCGGCGGGCTGATTGGGGTAGCAGAGTTGGTTTCCACCTTCAAAACATATCCCCGTGAAGCCCTGCTCACGCGCTGGGCCTGGGTGCTGATTTTTGCCAATGTTTTGGCCGCCATCGCCGCCCTGCTCATCTTGCGCGCCACTGCTCCCTCCATGAGCTTCCTGATGGAGTTTCTGATCGTCGCTTTTGGCTTTCAAGGCATTATCCGCACCCGTTTTGTGCTGGCCAAACAGGTGGGGTCAGACAAAGATGGTGAGGTAGCCATTAACCTGGGCTGGCTCTATGACCAGTTTTCTAACCTGGCGCGGCGGCAGATTGACCTGGAATTGATGAACAACCGGCGCACGGCCGTGACCCGCCTCCTCCACTATTACCCCACTCTGCGCGAATTGTATGACATCGCCCTCTACACCATCACCGCCCGTGAAACGCTCACAGCCGAAGAAGAACAACAAAAACTGGACGAGCTGGAAAAATTGATTGACCCCAAAGCGCCGGAACATTTTGCCAAAACCAGTATTGCCCTGATGATCCTGGAAAATGGTGGCCAATCCTACGTCAATTTACTGCTCGATCAGGCGATGAATCAGCCGGACACGGCCGTAGCTGCCACCGCCGCCGCCCCACCACCCGCCCGCCAGGATACCCTCATCCGCCGCCTGGTTGATGGCTATGATCTGGAAGGGTTGGTCGCCCTCACCAACCAACTCACGGACGACAACGCCATCCAAAACTATGTGCGCGAGGCCGCAAAACCCAGTTCTGCCATCAGCCAGGCCGAACAAAAAGCCACCATCGCCCACTTCCTCATCCAACAAATTGGCGCGGATGCCATAAACCGGGTTATGGATACGGCGTCATCTTAAACGGCCGTAAACATCCCTTGCAGACCCTCCCCTCTCCGGCTACAGTTGCCCCATGAAAAAAATCTTGTTTTTGGTTCTGGCCTTGTGGGGGCTGGCAGCTTGTGGCCGTTCTGCTGCACCGGCAGGTGTGGTGAGCAGCGTGTCACCCGCCCAAATTCAACGGCTGAATTTTGATTATGTGGTGGGCACACCACGCATCTCTTTTGCTATCTTTGACGGCCCCGACCCGCTGACCAACGTGGCCAATGTAACGGTCGCGGCTCAGTTGGTTGGCGATGAAAATGGGCAGGCAGTGGCGGCGGTCACGGCCGTGCCCTACACCGATTATGAAATCCCCTACTGGGTCATAACGCCTGAACTGCCCGCGCCCGGCATCTGGGGGCTGACGACCACCATCACCCAGGCCAACGGGCAGACCATCACCGCCCCCTTTCTGGTAGAAGTGGCCGCCCAAAGTGAGGCCATCCCCATCGGCGCGGCTGCCCCACGCAGCCAGAACCGCACCCTGGCCACCGAACCTGACCTGCACAAGCTCAGTTCCGGCAATGACCCCAACCCGGCGTTTTACCAGATGACGATTGCTGACGCCGTACAAACGGGCAAACCCACCGTAGTGGCTTTTGCCACGCCGGGGCTGTGCCAGACCAAATGGTGTACGCCGGTGCTGGACAGCGTAGAGACGGTCTACAAGGAAGTGGGCGAGCAGGCCAATTTCATCCACGTGGAAGTGCATGATGACTTTCAGGAGTTAACGCTGGTACCGGAGATGGCGGAGTGGGGCTTGCAGACGGAACCCTGGGTGTATGTGTTGGACGGCAACGGCCGTGTCGCTGCCCGTTTTGAAGGCCCTCTCTCCCCCCGTGAACTGAGCCTGGCGCTGGCGCCGCTGCTACCATGAAAGGGGCCGTCCCGGTTTTGCTGTTATCTCTATTGGCTTTAACGGCCGTCGCCCATGCCCATGCCGAACTGCTGACGGCCGTGCCCGCCCCTGGCAGCACCATTACCCATTCCCCGGCCGAAATTCGCCTGACCTTCAGCGAACCGATCAGCGCAGACAGCACCATCCTCCTCTTTACCGGGAATTTCCAGCCGGTAGCCGGTATCCAGGCGCAAGTGGCGGCGATGAACCCACAACTGTTGGTGGCAGCCGTACCCCCATTAACACCTGACGACTACACTGTACAATGGACGGCCGTGTCCACCGACGGCCACCCCACCAGTGGAAGTTACACCTTTCGCCTGACCCGCTTTGCCCTACCCACTACCCTGCTGTGGCAAATTGGCCTCACTCTTTTGTTCCTGAGCGCATTTGTGATACTCTGGCGGTGGAACCGTGATCGGTAATCGGTGATCGGTAATCAGTTGCCGGGTGCCGGGTCACTTCTCACTTGTCACTCGTTACGCATCACAGGTACCAATATGAAACTACTACTCACCGGCTTTGAACCCTTTGGCAACAGCCCCCTCAACCCCTCGGAAGAGGTGGTGCATCAACTGGCGCAGCAAGAAATAGAAGGGGTGGAATTGTTGACCGTCATCCTGCCGGTGGAGCGTTTTACCGGGCCGGATACGCTCATTCGCACCTATATTTCGGCGCAGCCAGACGTGGTCTTGTCGTTGGGGGAAGCGGGGGGTATCACGGCCGTGACCATTGAACGAGTCGCCATCAATCTGCTGGACTTCTCCATCTCCGATAACGGCGGCCATTTGGTGACAGACAAACCCATTATTGCTGATGGGCCGCCCGCTTATTTTGCCACACTGCCAACCCGGCCAATGGTCAATGCCCTCACCGAAGCCGGCATCCCCGCCCAACTCTCTAACTCAGCCGGTACATTCCTGTGCAACCAGGTCATGTACGAGATGCTGCACTACATCCAAAAACACCAGCTCAAAACGCCTGCCGGTTTTGTCCACCTGCCCCAATTACCCCAACAAACAGCCGGGAAAAATTACCCCCTACCTTCCATGAGTTTGCCGCTGATGGTGGCGGGGATCACGGCCGTGATCCACACCATCACCCACTGGTACACCACTCATTCATAAAGATCAGGCGTCAGGGTCAATGCCCAACGCCCGCAGTTTCGCCGCCAACGCTTCCGCTCGCCGCATCTCCTTATCGGCCCGCTCACGCTCAGCAACTGCCACTTCTTCACCGGTCAGTAGCACGTGGCCCTCTTTATCACACCAGCGTAACCATTGCCCGTCCCGGCTTTCATAACGGCCGTCCCACAGCGTCAGCCCCAGGCCAATCTTTTCCATAAACCAATTTTTCACCGGCACATACCCATCGGCCCGTAATTCGTACAACTGCAACACCTGGTTTTGAATCAATAATTGCGGATCGTAGATGGCATAATACCAGACGTTCATCCGGGCATAATCATCCAGCTTCTTGCCATTTTCGCCCCCTTTTTTGTTGGACACAATCTCCACCACCAGGTCAGGCGGTTTGCCAAATTCCCAGATGAAATAAGAGCGATGCTCCTGCGCAAACCAATCTTCAGCAATTTCCACGTCCAGGCTCAAAAACATATCGGGCACAATCGCCGGCCGATAGGGCGTGGTAAAAATGCCCACATTGCTATCGGCCACAAATTTGCGCTCTGTAGCCCATGAAGCATACAGGGAACGCACCAGCAGCCGCTGTTGTTTAGCCGAGAATATGTTATCCACCGGCGTATCGTCCTCGGTTACAATGTGGGAAACATCCGGTGGCTCCACTTCTACCACCTCGGTAATAATCATCTCTACCATTATCACCTTCCTTCATGGTTCATATCCACCACTACTTGCCCATGCGCTGGCAGATTATACCATGTTTTGCTCAATCATTATCCCACAGCCGCACCGGGACTTTGTATGGATTTTTAGGCGACCGATCAGCAGTCAGGGAACGGGTGGTGCGCTGTGTTAGAATCTCAATGGCGTCAGCCAGGTGACCATCACCAATGGCGTAATCACCCCGTTCGCTGCGCAGTTTGTGGGCTTCAAACAGCACTTCCGCATGGCTCACACCCGCCGGTGGCTCAAACTTGTAAGAGGCCAGTTCATACAACTGCCCCAACGGATCGCGGAAATAGATGGAATACATGAATCCCCGGTCTATTTCGCCGGAGTGACGGATACCACGTTCGTCCAGCCGTGTTTTCACCTGGGTATAGGTGGCGCGGGAGACGGTGAAGGCGATGTGGTGCAAATTGCCAATGCCTTCCGGGTTGGGCGTGGGGTCAATGGCGCGGTCCTCACGGGTAAAAACGGTGATCAGACGGCCGTCACCCGGATCAAAGTACAAATGGCTTTCAGTAGCCACATCCAGGTTGGGCTGCTCAAAAACAAAGGGCATGCCCAACACCCCTTCCCAAAAATCAATCGAAGTCTGGCGATCCGCCCCAATCAGGGTAATGTGGTGGACGCCTTGTGTTTGTATCTTTTGCATCGGTTAAACTCCTTGTTGCCTGGAGATGAGAGGTTAGGAGATTGCACAATCTCCCAATCGCCCAATCTCTAATCTCTCAATCTCTAATCTCTCAATCTCCCAACACACCATTCACAATATTCTTTGCCTGCTCAATCTCATCTTGAATAATCGTATGCCCCATGCGGGGATAAATTTTGGTCGTCACTTGCGCGCCGAGGTTGGTGAAGGTCACGGCCGTTTCCTGCACCCGTTCCAGCGGAATATGGGGATCAACGTCACTACATCCCAGGAAAATGGGCGTACCGGCCAATGAACCTTCGTAGTGGCGCGGCGTTCCCGGCGGGCCAATGACGCCGCCGCTAAAGGCCAGCAGCCCCCCATAACGCCGGGCGTGCCGGGCCACAAACTCCGAGGCCAGGCAGGCCCCCTGCGAAAAACCGGCCAACACGATCCGCTCCGCCGGAATACCCGCCGCCTCAATCTCGGCGATCAGGTCGGCAATTACTTGCAAACCGGACGAAAGCCCCGGCTCATTTTGCGTCATCGGCATGAGAAAGCTGTAAGGATACCAGGTATTGCCCGCCGCCTGCGGTGCCAGATAAGCAAAATCAGGATGTGCCAATAAATTGGCTAAATCCAGAATGCCCTCAGCGTCACCGCCACGGCCGTGAACTAATATCATCGCCGCCTGCGCCTCTGCCAACGGCCGTCCCACCCTCAAAACCGTCTGCCCCTGGTGTGGGCCTGATGTTCTCTTGTGTTCCATTTTCACCTCTGGTAGAGACGTTGCAATGCAACGTCTCTACATTCAATTGCCCAATTACCCATCCACCGTCACCGACGGCAGCGCGTTCTCAATCTCCGCCCGGTGTTGTTCATACCAGGGTGGTAATTTCAGGTGCGTGCCTAACTCTTCTACCGTTTCATCAATTAAAAAGCCAGGCGCGTCAGTTGCCACTTCAAACAAGACGCCGCCCGGTTCGCGGAAATAGATGGAATGGAAATACTGCCGGTCTTGTACCGGCGTCACCTGTAAACCGGCCTGCCGCAGAGATTGCAGATATTCCAACTGCTCGCTGTCATCCACCGTGCGGAAGGCGATGTGGTGGATGGAGCCGGCGCCAAAGCTGCCGCGCCGCTGCCCCGGTCGGTGCAAAATGTCCACATACAGCCCACCATCAGCGGAAGCGCCGCGATACCGGTACCGGCTGCCTTCCTGCCCCACAAAGGTGTAACCCATCTGCTCCGTCAACACCGCCGCCGTCGGCTCGACGGCGTTCAGCCACAGGGTAACGCCGTGAAAGCCACGCAGGGCGTGTTCTTCCGGCACCGGCCCACTGGCCCAATGGCGGAAGTTCCCTTTTTCGCCGCTGGCAATCAATTCTAACGGCATCCCATCAGGATCATGGAAGGGCAACACGGCCGTATCAAAGCGCGTCTGCATCTCCCCCACCACCACACCGTGGGCGGCCAGCCGTTCCCGCCAGTAGCCAATGGAATCCGGGGCGATGGTATAGGCCACGGCCGTTGTCTCTCCATTACCTCGTTCACCCCGCCGCATATGCCGCCAGGGGAAGAAGGTGAGAACCGTGCCCGGTGTGCCCACTTCGTCGGCAAAATAGAAATGGTAGGTGCCGGGATCGTCAAAATTAACCGTCTTTTTGACGAACCGCTGCCCCAACACCTGATGATAAAAGTTGATATTGGCCTGCGGGTCGCCCGCTACGGCCGTGATATGGTGTAAACCTTGAATCGGTTGCATGTTTGTCTCCTTCGTTAATGGGACGCAGATTCACGCGGATGACGCGGATATAGTGTGAATCTTCATTCCTTTCAATTCTGCGCCAGACCAAGTTGGCGGCACAACGCGCCTAATTGTTCTTGTTCAACGGCCGTCAACACCGCAAACGCCGCCACCACCCCGGCCACATGGGCCGGCATAATGTCTTCGATCAGCGTTCGGCCAACGGCCGTCAGGTGTACCTCTACACAGCGCCGGTCATCCACCCGCCGTTCCCGTGTCACCAGACCACGCTTTTCCAGATTGTCAATCACCAGCGTCATATTGCCGCTGCTTTTCAGAATCTTTTCGCCTAGCTGCCCGGACTGCATCGGCCCCAGAAAATAGAGTGCTTCCAACGCGCCAAACTGGCTGGTCGTCAGCTCATACGTCTGCAAATGGCCGTTAATGCGCTGGCCGACCGCTTCCGCCGCCCGCGCCAGCTTGATATAGCTGTCCAGCGCCCGTTCTTCTTCCGCTGTGCCTTGATAATGTGTACTCATCGTTTTGTTTTCAATATCATATATTTTGATATTAAAATATATAACATCAAATCATATATTTGTCAAGTAGGAAAGGCACTGCGTCGGCTAAAAACAGTCAGCGAAGGCCGACTTCGCTCTCTGTAGCCGCGAATTTATTCGCCGGGCGAATTGCCGAATTGTTTTCTTGTTTTTCAGGTATCTTCTCAATATCTCGTGGCGGAGTGCGCATCCTCAGATGCGCATCTGAGGATGCGCACTCCTCTCGCCTCCATTTATTGAGATGAGACTTTTTCATCAATCCGGCGTCTGATACAAAAAACGCGCTAAAAGCGCGTTGCGACCCCTCGCCAGTGCGCTTGAGCGCACTTCCCAATACTGCCTGGGAATTGCATTCCCAGACTAAATCAGCGATTACGCCGCCAGAACCACACGGCCGTCAACACCACCGCCACCGCCAACAAAACCCCGGCGACCCAGGTGCGGCGGGGCGGCTGATGCACCATCACGGCCGTGTCCATTTCCACCTGTGCCAGCATCACCCGCCAGTCGGGAATGGTTTCCAACGGTGGCAAACTGTAACACTGCTGCCACAGGGCCAGATAAGCGGCTTCTTCGGCTTGCCAACGGCCGTCATCCCACCCCAACTCCGCCTGGCAAATGGCGCGGATGCGCGGCAAATGCGCCCGCCCCCCTTCCGGCAGCAGCAGTCCCAGCCGCAGCCGCCGCAGCAGTAAATCTTCCAGATGCTGCACCCCTTCCGCCCGCGCCGCCCAGCGCAGTTCCGCCCAGATATAGCGCGTGCCGGGAATCGGCTCCAACTCACCCTCCTGCGCAGCGGCTACCAGGTTGGCCGCCAGCGCCCCGTAACGCCCACACAAACGGCGGCGCAGGTGGCTGTCCAACGGCGCATCGGCCAGCAAGTCAGGCGGGGCCGGTGTCAGGGCCGGGATTTTGTCATCCAACGGCGGCCAATCGGGGAAACGCTCGCGTAATGTTTTCAGCGCGTCGTGGGCAATCAGCCGAAATGTGGTCAGCTTGCCGCCCGTCACCGTCAACAGCCCTTCCTCCAACCACAACACGTGCTCCCGCGACTCTTCGGATGGGTCTTCTTTGCCCGTGCCGATCACCGGACGCACGCCGGCCTGGGTAGCGATGACATCGCTCAACTGAATATTCAACGAGGGGAATTCGGCCGTGACGGCGGCCATCAGGTAGGCCACTTCTGCCGGGGAAATACACGGTTCGGTCAGGTCATCGTGGGGATGATCCACGTCCGTTGTGCCCACCATCGTGGCTCCTTCCCAGGGGAAAACCATCACCGGGCGCTGGTCTACGGGGTGCAAAAAGGTAACAACCTGGGCCACGGGCAGCCGCCAACCGGGGAAAATGAGATGGCTGCCGCGCAACGGCCGTATCTTTTCCTCGCCCCCCACCTGCCGCCGCAATCTATCGGCCCAACTGCCGGTGGCGTTCACCACCACCCGCGCCCGCACCGGCTGGCTCTGCCCGGTTATTTCGTCGCGCACCGTTGCGCCACAAACCTGGCCGTTGTCGTCCCGCAGCAGGTCGGTGACGGCCGTATAGTTGAGGGGAATGGCGTAGTGACGGCCGTCGGCCGCCCCCTCTTGAATCACCCGCAGCACCAGCCGGGCGTCATCCGTTTGGGCGTCCTGGTAATGAAAGCCGCCCTTCAACCCCTCCGCTTCAATGTGCGGCGCTAACAGTTGAAAATCGGCCGGGCTGTAGTAGCGGTGGCTCCATTGCAGCGCCAGCAGGTCATAAATGGCCAGGCCGGCGCGGTACACCGTGCGGCCGATTTTGTCGCGGCGATAGGTCGCCAATAAAAAGCCGATGGGGTCCACCAGACCGGGCGCATCGGCCAATAACTGTTCCCGTTCCAGCACGGAACTGCGCGTCAGCCCCAATTGCCCCTCCTTCAAATACCGCAACCCCCCATGCACAAATTTGGAGGAGCGGCTGGAGGTGCCCCAGCCAAAATCATGCTGGTCTACCAGCAGCACCCGCAGCCCCAGCCGCGCCGCCTCGCGGAAAATCCCTGCCCCGGTAATGCCGCCGCCAATGACCAGCATGTCCCATTCCTGGTCAAGCTGCGCCCAGGTTAATTCTCGCCATTCTTGATTCCACATGTTTTATTTCCTGATTGATCCGCTAAGGACGCGAAGATCGCGAAGTTTTTTGCGGCCGTGCCAGCTACGCTATCAACTTTCCTGGGTTCATCATTCCCTGCGGATCAAAACGATGCGTCAGATCGCTGAGAACGGCCATGCCGAGTTCCCCTTTTTCGGCGGGCAGATAGGGGGCATGATCCAGGCCGACGCCGTGCTGGTGGCTGATAGTGCCCTGCCCGGCGACGATGGCCTGGCTGGCGGCCGTTTTCATCGCCTGCCACTGCTGCATGGTGTCATCGGGCGTCTGCCCCAGCCGGAAGAGGTAGGTGGTGTAAATGCTGGCCCCATCCGCATAGAGATGGGAGAGGTGGGTGAAGACGTGGACGCGCTCGTCAAATGGCGCGGCGGCGCTGCGGATGGCGGTTTCGATGCTGCCCATCAGTTCGGGGACATGATGCCAGGACACGGCCGTTTCCAACGTATCCACCGCGTATCCCAATTCCCACAACGTGTTGCGCAGGTAGGGTGTGCGGAAGCGCCCTTTGTGCCACTGTTTGCCAAACTGCTGCCCCATATGCACCCCTTTGTGCGCCCCGGTGATGTCCAGCGCCGCTTTGCGACTGGCCTTCACCATCCTGTCCATCCCGGTAAGGCCGAGCAGCAGCATACATTTCTCGTCGTCGGCGCCGCGAAAGGTGAGCCATTTTTCGACGGCGCCAATGAGCCGTTCGTGCCCGGCCATGGCCAGGGTGGTGGCGGTTTCCACGGCCGTACTCAACCGCAGCATGGAAAGGGGCAGCCCCGCCTGCACCAACTGGCGGGCAGCGGCCATCCCCTGTTCAAAATGAGGGAAAAAGACGGCGTGAAACTCTTCCCGCTCTGGCAGCGGCCTGATGCGCACGGTGGCGGTGGTGATGATGCCCAATCGCCCCTCGCTGCCCAGCACCACCTGGCGCAAATCCGGCCCGGCAGCGGACGCGGGGAAGGGCAGCAGTTCCAGCGTACCGGCCGGCGAAAGTAAACGTCCCCCGGCAAAGAGGCTCTCGATACGGCCGTAGCCCAACGACTGCTGCCCACTGGAACGGGTGGCAATCCAGCCGCCCAGGGTGGACAGTTCAAACGATTGCGGGAAGTGGCCCAGGGTGTAGCCCTGCGCCCGCAGCCGCGCTTCCAGGTCTGGCCCCTGTATGCCTGCGCCAAAGGTGGCCTGCTGGCAGGTCTCCTCCAGTTGCAGCAGTTGGTTCAGCCGCTGCAAATTGACCGTCAGCACCGGCGCATCACCGGGCAGGGGATTGATGTGCCCGACGACGCTGGTGCCGCCGCCATAAGGGATCAATTTGGCCCCCACTGCCGCCGCAAAGTGAATGAGCGCCTGCACCTCCTCTTCGCTGGTGGGCGTGGCTACGCCGTCCGGGAAAGCGCCAATTTGCCCACTGCGCAGGGCAATCAGGTCGGGCAGGCTTTGGCCGCGGGCGTGGCGCAGGCGGATTTCGGCATCTGTGCTAACCAGGGGATGGTCTGGCAGGCGGGGGGGGGGCACGGCCGTAACCGCTTCCGCCAGGGTGATGTCCCGTGGCGGACGGCCGTCGCCCACCCATTCCACCAACAACGGCATGGCGCCCTCCGGTACCGGATAATCGTTTGTATCGTCCCCCCAGCCGTTCCATCGTTTCATGGTTCTTCCTTTATCGGTAATCGGTTATCGGTAACCAGTAATCGGTCAACCGTTTACCGATTACCGATTACCGTCCACCGCCTGCCACAACACCATACTCTCCTGCATCGCCCGGCGGGTGACGGTTTCGGCCAGGGTGGGGTCTTGTTGGGACACGGCCGTAGCCAATTCTGCATAATAAACCCGTGACGCGGCGCGGGAAGCGGGCGGCGCAAAATAAAGCTGTGCCAACTGTTCATAAAAATCGGTAAAACCGTTCAAAATCAGGCCATAAATGGGATTGCCACACTGTTGGGTGAGCAGGCGGTGTAATTGCCAGTCAAAATGGGCGAAAGCGGCGGCTTCGTCGGGCAGATTGGCGTGAGTCTGCAAAAATTCGTGCAGCGCCTCGGCGGCCCGCGCCACCGCCCGCGCCGTGTAGACCGGGGCCAGGTGCAGCCGCACTTCCAGCAGGTTGGTAATGAAACCGGGGGGCAAATGTTCGCTGTGCCGCACCAGCCCGCTGAGGACGTTGAGGCCGCCGTCTTGCCAGATGTTGTTCACGGCCGTCGCCTTCCCCTGCTGCACCGTCAACCAACCATCCCGCGCCAATCGTTGGATCGCTTCACGCAGGGTGGGGCGGGTGACGCCCAACTGCACGGCCAGGTCACGCTCACCTGGCAAATTGCTGCCCGGCGGGGAACGGCCGTCCAGGATGGCGTTGATCAACATATGTTCGGCGTAGGAGTTCGGCCGTTGCGGGGCAGTCCAGTTATTCATAAAACATCCTTCTGGTAAGTGGTCTGACCAGTTGGCTGTAGTATGACAGATGGGGGAATGGGTGTCAAGGGTTTAGCGGTTGTGTTGCACGGTATCGCCGATGAGTGTCACGTTATCTCCGTCAACCTGTATCCCCCCCACCGGCATGGGCGGGCCATCGTGGTCGCGGAAGTAGAGCGGCAGCCCTTCGGCAAAATTGAGCGGGAAAACGGCCGGGTCCTGCCGCTGGTGATGGATGTGAATATGCGGTTCGCTGGTATTGCCGGAATTGCCACAGGCGCCCATCACCTGCCCTTCCTGCACACGATCCCCCGCTTGCACGGCCACGCTGTCTTGCTTGAGGTGGGCGATAATCAAATAAGTGCCGGTTTCCATCTGGATAACCACGTGATTGCCCAAAGGGGCAACAAAATTGTTAGACACCGCGCCTGGTATTTCATCCGGTTCACCATCGTGGGCGATGGTCACTAACCCGCTGATAGGGGCCAGCACCGGTAAGCCGTAACAGCCATAATCTTCCAGCCGTTCACTGCCGGTCACATACGGCGCCACCACCAGATCATACGCCCACCGTTGATCCGGCACGGCCGCATGGTAATTGGTCTGAATACTATCGCCGCCCCAGGCTACTTTGAGCGGGCCATCGGCCGGCAGGCGCACGGTGGCTGCCGGTGTGGTGGACCGCAGCGAAGCCGGAAAAGCGACCGGCGATACCCAGAGGAATGTAGGCAGCAAACAGAAAAGAGCTACGATGAAGGTGGCCATCAGCAATTTGCTGACTCTTCTTCTGACAAGGGCATAGATGCCGATGGCGATCAACGAAATTAAGCCCAGCAGAGGAGGGATGAATTGCAGCAGATACCAGGCGGTTATTTTCATCATGCCGCCCATCAAAAACGAAATCAAGAGTACGATCAGTGAGGAGAGCATGAAGGTCAGCGGCATTAAGCGTAAAACCGACCAGAGCTGCGAGGGAGCGGGTTGAACTACTTCGTTCTGATTGTCTACTGGGGAGTGTGCCATAGCGTCTTCGTCCTTTGGCTATGCCGGTTAAGACCAATAAGCCATAATACGAAGCGTTATGTATCTGGTCGCACGGGGTGGAAGGGAGTACGGCCGTGTTCCCATTTGGGTCACAAATGATCCTGCAAAGCCGCGACCCTTAACTGAGAAACTCGCTCAAAAATTTTGTCGTTGGTGATGAACAGGTCACAGCCGGTTAAGCGGGCTGTGGCTGCATGAATCGCGTCAGGGGTTTTTAGCCTGGCTATGGCGCGTAATTGAATTGCTTCTTCTAAAACGGCCGTTGTAATCGGGAATAATGTCATTTCTTGCGAACGTAAGAAACTGCGAAATGCGGTTTCCAGGTTACGGTCCGCGAGTTGAACCGGTTTAACCAATGTTTCTAACAAGAGTAGTTCGCTGCCTACTAATCGGATCTGTCCCTTTTGGGCGGCTTCCCAAACGGGGTGTAACAGCAAGGCATATGGCGCGATTTTTTCAATCGCATAGATGATCGGGCTGGCATCTAAATAAACAAGACCCCCGTTGGGTAATGTTAGAGATCCCACGCACCACGTTCCTCATGTAGATATTGATCTACCTCACTGGCTGTCTTAAAAGCACGCTGTCCAGGTGCAGCCGCTAAAACGTCTATGATGGACTGTTTGGCAGGTTCTTCGTGCGTGTCGTCACTCAATAGAATTACCCGTACCTGTTGCTGAAAACGCGCCCGATAGGCTTCTGGAATTTGAATGGCGCCATTTTTAATGTTGGCCCGAAACTCTACAGCATACATTTCTGTTTTCACCTCAATCGCAGTTTAGCCAGATTATAACCCAAAATTGATTTTGAGGATGAGGTTATGGGGAGGGGTCACGGCCGTGACCCCTCCCCTCTACAGAACATCTGTTTTATGGTACAATCCCGCTCATTCATTACCACAAATTACACGAATGACACGAAATAAACACAGCAAATCTTCGCGCCCCCTTCGCGTCCTTCGCAGATCATTAACCTATGTCTGAAAACAAACTCGTTCTTATAGACGGCCACGCCCTGGCCTACCGCATGTTCTTCGCCCTGCCCCTGGAAGCCTTCAGCACCAAAGCGGGCGAACCCACCAATGCCATCTATGGCTTTACCCGCACTGTATTGGACTGCATCCTCGGCGACAAACCACCACAATACTTTGCCGTCAGTTTTGACGTAGGCGCCACCTTCCGCGACGCTCTGTTCACCGAATACAAAGGCACCCGCGAACGGATGCCGGACGAACTGGCGCAGCAAATTGAACGCATCAAGGATGTAATTCGGGCGCTGAACATTCCGATTTTGGAGTTGGAGGGGTATGAGGCGGATGATGTGTTGGGGACGATTGCCCGGCAGGCACGGCCGTTGGGCGTGCCCGTCCACATCATCACCGGCGACCGGGATTTGCTGCAATTGGTGGACGACAATACCCGCGTGGAACTGCCGCCGCGCAAAGGCACGGACCGGCCCGAAATTTTTGACGAAGCGGCGGTGATGGCTTATTGGGCCGTGCGGCCAGATCAGGTAGTGGATTACAAGGCGCTGGTGGGCGATACCAGCGACAACATTCCTGGCGTGGCCGGTATTGGCCCCAAAACGGCCGCCAAACTGCTGCAAGAGTACGACACCCTGGATGGCATCTATGCCCACATTGACAGTATCAAGGGGTCTAATCAAAAGAAATTGCTGGATGGCAAAGAGAGCGCCTACCTGAGCCAAAATCTGGCGCGCATCGTCACCGATGCGCCGATAGAACTGGATTTGGCGGCCTGTGTGGCCCACGATTTTGACGTGAACGCCGTGTTGGAGATATTCCGTGAACTGGAATTCCGCTCGTTGACCAGGGATTTGCTGGCGCGGGTGGAAACGGCCGTAGACATTGCCGCCCCCACCGAAACTGCCCCACCCACACAAACAATCATTGTGCAGACGGAAACAACGTTGGCCGACCTGGTGGCGCAGCTAAACAGCGCCAGCCTGATCGCCTTTGACGTGGAAACAACGGGGGTGGACGAAACCAGCGCGGAGTTGGTAGGCATTTGTCTGGCGGTGGCGCCGCCGACGGCGTATTACATCCCCGTAGGCCATCTGGCGCAGGCGAAACAGAGCGACAGTGGGCAGATGTCGCTGTTTGCCAGCACGCCTAAACTGGCGGAGGGGCAGTTGCCGATGCCGCAGGTGTTGGATGCAATCAAACCGGCGCTGACCAACCCGGTCATTGGCAAGGTGGCGCACAATGCCAAGTATGATTACACGGTGCTGGATCGCTACGGCATTGCCGTGACCCCCATTACCTTTGACACCATGGTTGCCGAATGGCTCACCGACCCGGCGACCAAATACAAAGGGCTGAAAGAGTTGGCCTTCCACCGGCTGGGCATCGAAATGACGCACATTGAAACGCTGATTGGCAAGGGGAAAAATCAGCGCACGTTTGCCGAAGTGAACATCCTCGATGCCGCCCCCTATGGCGCGGCCGACGCCGATATAACGCTGCGGCTGGTGGAACCATTGCAAAAAGAGGTGGCGGAGAAGAACCAGGAGCGCATTATGGCATTGGAACTGCCGCTCATCCCTATTTTGTCGGCGATGGAGCAGGCGGGCATTGGCCTGGATGTGCCCTTTTTGCGGCGGATGTCACAGGATTTGGATGCCCGGCTGCTGGCGCTGGAACGGGAGATCCACGAGATTGCCGGAGAGCCGTTTAACATCAATTCCACGCAGCAGTTGAGTGATGTGTTGTTTAAGAAGCTCGGTTTTCCGGTGGAGGGGTTGAGCAAAACGAGCAGCGGTTATTACAGCACGGCGGCCAGTGTGCTGGAAGAGTTGAAGGAGACGGAGCAGGAGAAGAAGTCGGGCATGGTAACGCGGTTGTTGGAGTACCGGGAGTTGGGCAAGCTGAAAAGTACGTATGTGGATGCGCTGCCGGGCATGGTGGGCAAAGACGGCCGTATTCACACCAGCTTTCACCAGACCGGGGCCATCACCGGGCGCATTGCCAGCAGCGACCCCAATCTGCAAAACATCCCCATCCGCAGCGAGGAGGGGCAAAGGATTCGGCGGGCGTTTGTGGCCAAGCCGGGGCACGTCTTTTTGGCGGCCGACTATTCGCAGGTGGAACTGCGCATCCTGGCGCACGTGAGCCAGGATGAGGCGCTGCTGGATGCATTTCGGCAAGACCAGGACATTCACCGCACCACGGCGGCGGCCGTGTACAACATCCCGGTGGAAAACGTGACCTATAACCAACGGCGGTTTGCCAAAGCGGTGAACTTTGGCTTGATTTATGGTATGGGTGCGTTCCGGTTGGCGCGGGATTCGGAATTGACGCTGGCGGAGGCGGAGAATTACATCAAGGCGTATTTTGCCCGTTTCCCCGGCATTCAGCGGTATCTGGACGAGACGAAGGAACAGGCCAAACAGCGGGGGTATGTGGAAACATTGATGGGGCGGCGACGCTATTTCCCGGTGTTCAAGGGGACGATGACGGGGCAGAACCGGCAGGCGTGGCTGCGGGCGGAGCGGGAAGCGGTGAACCATCCCATTCAGGGTACGGCCGCGGACATTGTGAAGGTGGCGATGATTGAGTTGTTTGCGCGGCTACGGCCGTACCAGGCCAAACTCCTGCTGCAAGTCCATGATGAACTGCTGTTGGAAGTGCCGGAGGAGGAGGTGGAGGAGGTACGGCCGTTGCTGGTAGAGACCATGATGAACGCTACCCAACTGGATGTACCCCTGAAAGTGGGCACAAGTACAGGGACAAACTGGTTGGAGTTAAAGGATTGAGTGGGAGCGGGTGGCAGGTGGCAAGTGGCAAGTTGCTGGTACTTGCCCCCCGCCACTTGCCACCTGAAACAAAATATCGCATGATAGGCGACAAACGTAATGTGATAAGAGGTGATCTATGGACAAACCGGCAGAAATTGAATTGGCGCAGTTGAAAACGGCCGTGAAGTACCTGATTGGCCTGCTAGAAGACGGCTCGCTTATTGCCCGCTATGACAAAGCCACCCGTATTGAAATAGCCGTCGCCCTCAACCATCTGCTACACAAGGTGGAAGATTTGCCAGACGCAGTACCGGATCGGTTGGTACAGGCCGCTGCCGTGCGTGCCATCATTGAAGCTTCCGAAGGGTATTACGCCGCCGCCCAGGCCGAAATGCAAGAAAACCTGGAACTGCATATGCGTCAGGCCGAGGCCACCGCCAGTATTCACGGCCACGTCCTCACCGATTGGGAACGTGTGAGTGGATCCGATATGGAATTTCAGGCCAGTTGCAAGATGTGTGGCGGTTTTGTTTACGTCAGCCATTCCAGCACCTATAACCTGCTGCTAGACAGTTGCGAACGGATTCATGTGGATGAGGTAGAATGATAGTGCGTATTACCTGATACGCACTATCTTGAACAGTATGACCCACATTGACGTACAAACCTCCTGGAAGGATTCGGGTTATGACTGCGACCATTGCGGTGGGCGCGTCTGGCGGCGCACGGATAAGGAGACCGGGCGGCCCACCCAGACCTGCCTGCAATGTGAAGAGTGCGGCTGCCAGTGGACGCTGAAAGGGGCCGTACAACGTGTGGGCAACAGCGATGCCTGCCACCGGGCACAGCGAGAACGCGAACAAAACCGGCAAGAACCATTCCCCGTCCCGCCTGCGTTCATCGTAGTAGGCGTTATTGGTGTGCTGCTGCTGCTGGTACTGGTGGGCGGCGTCACGGCCGTGCGCTTTCTCATCCCCCTGTCTATTGCGGCGCTGGTTGGCTGGGCGCTTTATCGGTACGGCCGTGATCTGACCCGTAAATCATAATTCAAATTCGACAATGGGTTTCATGCCATGACAGACAACATTCCCAACCCCTACGTCGGCCCCCGACCATTTGAACGACAAGACAGCGCTCGCTTTTTTGGCCGCGACCAGGAGGCGCGGGAACTGCTCTCCCTCGTCGTCGCCAACCGGGCGGTGGTGTTATATGCCCAGTCCGGCGCGGGCAAAACGTCACTGCTCAACGCCCAGGTGGTTCCCTTGCTAGAGGCCGAGGGGTTTGAAGTCTGGCCGGTGGCGCGGGTGCAGGGGCCAACCGTAAATGGCATTGATCTGGCCGAGATTGGCAACATTTACGCCTTTTATGCCCTGTTTAGCTGGGCGGGCCATGAGGGGGAAACGGCCGTGTGGTCACATCAGACCATTCCCGCCTACCTGCAAACCTATCCCCATGCCCAGGACGAATCGGGTTATGACCAGCCGCGTGTCCTCATTTTCGACCAGTTAGAAGAGTTATTCACCGCCTATCCGGCGCGCTGGCAAGAGCGCGAAGGGTTCCTGAACCAGATCGCCCGCGCCCTGGACAATGATCCGCTGCTGCGGGTGGTTTTTTCTTTGCGCGAAGATTACGTGGCGCAGCTAGACCCGTATGCCCATTTGCTGCCTCGCAACCTGGGCGTGCGCTTCCGGCTGGAGCGGATGCGCCCGGAAGCGGCGCTGGCGGCCATACGCAGCCCGCTACGGGAGACGGAGCGCAACTTTGCCCCCGGTGTGGCCGAACAGTTGGTGGAAGATTTACGCGCGGTGCGCGCCGAAACGCCGGGCGGCGGCGTAAAAACGGTAACGGGCGAATTTGTGGAGCCGGTGCAGCTTCAGGTGGTATGCCAGAATTTGTGGGAAGATTTGCCACCAGAAGTGACGACGATCACGGCCGAACACCTGCGCCAGTTTGGGGATGTGGATCAGGCGCTTTCCAATTTTTACACGCGAGCGGTGAACCGGGCGCTACCTCTGGCGGGCATGGACGAGGAAGCGCTGCGGCAGTGGTTTGAAACATCGCTCATCACCCCGGCGGGTACACGCGGCACGGTGTACCGGGGTGTGCAGGAGACGGCGGGGGTTGATAACACGGCCGTGCAAATCCTGGAAGACATGCACATCATCCGCGGCGAAATCCGGGCCGGGTCCCGCTGGGTGGAGCTGACCCACGACCGGCTGATTGAACCCATCCAGCAAGCCAACCGGCAGTGGCATGATGCCCGGCAGGCGGCACGTATCAAACGCATCCGCCAGATCGCCATTGGTATTGTGACCATCGTGCTGATCATTGGGTTGGGCACACCTTTTCTCTCACTGCTATTACCAAACAATAACCTTGTGACGGCCGCCATTCAGGCCACAGGCACCGGTCAGGCGGAGATGCAGGCAGAGATGAATGAGACGGCGACGGCGGCCTGGGGCACGGCCACCGCCGAAACCATGATCCGAGACACGGCCGTAGCCCAAACGGCCATCTTCCAGGATGCCCTCAACGCCACCGCTACCACCGACATTATCGTCCGGGACACAGCCGTGGCCCAAACGGCCGTCTACCAGGATTCTCTGAATGCCACAGCCACCGGGGAGGCAGCGATGTTTGCCACTGCTCTGGCAGAAACGGCCGTCGCCCAACAAACTCTGGAAGCGAACCTGATGACGGCGGCCATGGAAGCCACCCGCACGTTTGCCGAACTGGAACGGCTGCGGGTACCGGTACGGCCGTTGCAGCCCGGCATCAGCATCGGCAACCAGACCTCCAACACGGCCGGCACGTTGAGCGCCTTTGTAGTGGATGACGATGGCGCGTTTTATCTGCTCGGCCCTACTTTTGCCTTAGGCGCGGCCGATGCGCCGGTGTGGCAGCCCAGCCCCATTGATGGTGGCCAGCCGGAAAATGCGGTGGCTTTCACCACGCGAAGCAACCCCACCACCGGTTCGTCTACCATTGACGCCGCCCGGTTAATCGGCATTGCCCGCCTGGAACCCGGCATCTCCTTCCAGACGACTGTGCCCGGCATTGGCCCCGTTGTGGGTACGCGCCCGCCAGTGATGGGGGAAGGGGTGTGGGTATACGGCCGTACCTCTGGCCTGGTGGAGCGGCAAATTAGCTGCGTGGCCTCTTGCCGGGCGACCATTGGCGAGAGCGTAACGGTGAACGCCGATTTTGCCCTGGATAGGCCCTTGAGTTCTGGCGATGAAGGGGCGCTGGTGCTGGACGGCGTCGGCTATGTCATCGGCATTGTGGCGGTCAATACGGCCGACGGGGCCTTAGGGGCGGGGATGACGGCCGTGCTCGACCAATTCGACGTCGAACTCGTCACCATCGGCCAACAAGTAATCCAATATAATCTAGGTCAAGGAGTCTGGCCTGTTGTCTTTTCGCCTGATGGCAACCAACTGGCCGCCAGTGATAGTCAAGGTATATGGCTTTTCAATCTCATGGAGCCTGATGCGACACCAGAACAATGGGGTGGTTATGAAGAACTTGTTTTGTCACTGGCTTTTTCACCTGATGGTACTTTATTGGCCTCAGGTGGGCAGGATGACACTATTCGTTTGTGGAATATCGCTGTCGAGGAAGCCGGGCCAGTTGTCCTGCAAGGTCATACGAATGATGTGACAGCCATCGACTTCACTCCAGATGGGAAATGGTTAGCTTCTGGCAGTTTGGATGGAACTATTCGTTTATGGCCTATAGAAACATCAAGTAGCGAACCATTATTAGTTGCCCAACTAGGTCATAATATTTATACCCTGTCCATTTCACCAGATGGTCGCTGGTTAGCAATTGGGGACGGTGATGGGAAAATCAGAATATGGAGCCTATCCGATTTGAACGCCGGCCCTGTAATCCTTCCAGGACATAGTAACATCGTGACCTCCATAGATTTTTCGTCAGACAGCACCCAATTAGCTTCAGCTGGATTCGATGGAGATGTGCGGATCTGGGATCTAAACGATCTTGAAAATGAACCAACCCTTCTGGCTGAAAACATAGGTCGCACTGTCGCGTTCGCAAATGATAATCAGTGGCTTGCTATTGGCGGTGGGCGTGGAAACATTCGTCTTTGGAATTTAGTCGATCTGACAGCCGAACCACTTCTCTTTGCTGGCCATACCGACGTGGTCCTTGCACTGTCATTCTCGCCAAATGGAATCTGGCTAGCCTCTGGCAGCAACGACAGCAGTGTGCGTCTCTGGCTTGTCCGCTAACTGGCAACAGTGAAACAGCAACAACTTTACAGGCGTGAAAGCTGGATTAGCGTCATATGTGAGGCTATAATGACAGCATGATCCGCAGTGTTGCCCGCGCTTACAGGACTATCCCGGTGCCACAAGATGAAATCGAAAGACAACACCAGCAGTTAGACAGGCTGATTGCCTCGTTAGGTGTTGTTTTCGATGAGGAGTTTGATGTTATCCTTGAAGAGGGAGAACTTGATGAAAATGGTACGGGATTGGGCAGTGATATGCAGACCCGCATTGAAGCAAAAATAGCAGCCGCCCGGCTTAATTGACTGTGTCCACTATCCCCCCCTCTCTCAGCGTCGGCCGCAAGCTGGCATACGGCGTGGGTGATATTGGCCCGGCGCTGGTGGCCACGTTGCAAGGGTTTTTCCTGAATGCGTTTTTGCTGGACGTGGCCGGGCTGCCGCCACAGTGGGCGGCAGCCATTTTTCTCATCGTTAAAATTTGGGACAGTGTGAATGATCCCATCATTGGCTGGTTGTCGGATCATACTCACACGCGCTGGGGGCGGCGACGGCCGTGGCTGCTGTTTGGCGCTATTCCCTTTGGCATTGCCTGGTATTTGCAGTGGCAGGTGCCTGACCTGAGCACGGCGGGGCTGTTCTGGTATTACCTGGTGGTGGCGCTGCTGCTGGATACGGGCATCACGGCCGTGAACGTGCCCTACACCGCTCTCACCCCGGAAATCGCGCCCGACTACAACGAACGCACCAACCTGAACACCTACCGCTTCAGTTTCTCCATTTTGGGCGGCATGGCCTCGCTCATTGTGCACCAGGCAATTTTAGATAGTGCGCCAGACATCATTTCCGGTTTTGCTATCAGCGCCGCCGTCATGGGGCTGGTTATCATTATCACCAACCTGCTCACCTTTGCTTTCACCGAAGAGCGATTTTTTCACGAAGAGACGAAAAAAGAAGAGCCGGGATTCATCGAAGGTTTTGTGATTGCTTTTCGGAATAGACCATTCGTGATGGTCACGGCCGTGTACTTGCTCACCTGGCTCTGCATCCAATTTGTCCAGGCCAACTTGCAGCTATACGTCCGCTACTGGATGGGCGCGGACGAGCAGTTCATCTACCTGGCCGTTACCCTGCAATTGTCCATCTTCGTCTCCCTCGTCATCTGGTCAAAAATCAGCGAACGCATCGGTAAACGGCATGTTTACTTCCTGGGCATTAGCTTCTGGATCATCGTCGAAATCCTCCTCTTTTTCATCCAACCAGGGCAAATGACCTTCCTGCTGCTGCTGGCCGGGTTGGCCGGCATTGGCGCCAGCGTTGGCTACCTCATCCCCTGGAGTATGCTGCCAGACGTGGTAGACCTGGACGAACTGAACACCGGCCTGCGCCGCGAAGGGGTCTATTACGGCTTCTTCGTTTTCCTGCAAAAGTTAGGCATTTCGCTGGGGCTGGCAATTTCCAATCTCATCTTCGCCGCCACCGGCTATATCAACGATCCCGAACCCGGCCCTCCTTTCCCCACCCAGCCGGACGCCGTGCTGCTGGCGCTGCGCCTCTTCGTCAGCCTGGTGCCCGTCATCATCCTGTTGGGCAGTTTCCCCATTGTCTACAAATACCCCCTGACCCAAGAGCGCCACGCCCAAATCCGCGCCGAACTCGAATCCCGCCGCAGCCAATCGTAGGACAAGTTTGCAAACTTGTCCTACCGCATGTCGATCTGGCGCGTTCTCATTCGTCGTATCAGTAGATGGAGCAATTGAGACTCCTCAATCAATGACCCACAAGGAGAAAAAATATGCGTTATTTGATGTTAATTTACACCAGCGAAGTTGAGGACATGAAGGCCAGCCCGGCCGAACAAGAAGCGGTCATGGGCGAGTATTGGGCTTTCACCAATGAAATCCGTGAAAAGGGGTTGAACTTGGGCGGCGAAGCCTTACAGCCCACCAACACCGCCACTACCGTGCGCGTGCGCGAAGGTAAAATCCTCACCACTGACGGCCCCTTTGCCGAAACAAAGGAACAATTGGGCGGCTACTACCTGCTCAACTGTGAAAACCTGGATCAGGCCATCGAATACGCCGCCAAAATTCCCGGCGCACGGTTTGGCTCCATTGAGATACGGCCGATCTGGGAATTCGGCGAGTAAGTTGTAAGGCGATTTTCCAAATCGCCCTAATGAAAATCAGGAGATAAACCATGCAACTGTTTAAGGGAATCAATGTGGTGTCCATTTCCGTGACCGACCTGAATGTGGCGCGGGAATTTTATGCGAACAAATTGGGCTTTGGCGAGCCGCTCTATGACATGCCGGAAATGGGCTGGATTGAATTTGGCACCGGCGGCGCGGGTGATATTTCTGTGACGACGGCCGAAGAAGGGTGGCAGCCCAATCACGGCATCACCGTCGTCCTCACCACCGATGACGCCCACAAAACATGCGCGGAACTGCGCGCCCGTGGCGTGCGCTGCGATGACCCGGTAGGCATCCCTGGCGTCGTCACCTATTGCAGTTTCTACGACCCCTTTGGCAACCGCCTGCAAATGGCCGGCCCGCCGCCGGAGGCGTAACCCTCCAACTGTCATTCCGAATGGAGTCTTCGGAATGAGGAATCCCTCTGTAGTAACTCGTAGCGAAGGATTCCTCGTCGAAGACTCCTCGGAATGACCGTTTCGTTATGCCCCAGACCCATATCATCATCGAACAAACCTTCCGCCAGGAGTCCGGGCGGGTCTTAGCCACGCTCATCAGTTCTCTGCGTGACTTTGAACTGGCGGAAGATGTATTCCACGATGCGCTGGTGGTGGCGTTGGAGCGCTGGCCGACGGACGGTATCCCCCATAATCCGGGGGCCTGGATCACCACCACCGCCCGCCGCAAAGCGATTGACCGGCTGCGTCGCGCCCAAAATTTTGCCGCTAAACAGCAACTCCTGCTCGAACTCACTTCCCCCGATGAAACCGACATGGACGAGATTCCAGACGAACGCCTCAAGCTGATTTTCACCTGCTGCCATCCGGCGTTGTCACCGGAAGCGCAGGTGGCGCTGACATTACGGACATTGTGCGGGTTGGAAACGGCCGCTATCGCCAGCGCCTTCCTCGTCCCCGTACCCACCATGGCCCAACGGCTCGTCCGCGCCCAGCGCAAAATCAAACAGGCGGGCATTCCCTACCGCGTGCCGCCGGTAGAACTGCTGGCCGAACGGCTGGATGCGGTGCTGACGGTCATTTACCTCATCTTCAACGAGGGGTATATCGCCTCGTCCGGGGAGAGTCTGGTGCGGCAGGAGTTGTGCCAGGAGGCAATTCGGCTGGCGCGAATTTTGAATGAATTGCTGACGACTGATCCGGCGCTGGACGAAAATGCCGAGGCGTGGGGATTGTTGGCGTTGATGTTGCTGCACGACGGCCGTCGCGCCGCCCGCCTCGGCCCTTCCGGTGAACTCATCCTGCTGGAAGAACAAGACCGCACCTTGTGGGATCGCGCCCAAATCAACGAGGGGATCGCCATTTTGGAACGGGCGCTGGCCAGGGGGCAGGCCGGGCCATACCAGATTCAGGCAGCCATTGCGGCCTTACATGGGGAAGCCATGACTCCGGCCGAAACCGATTGGGCACAAATTGCCGCCTTGTACAGGCAGCTTTATCGTTTTCACCCCACTCCTGTTGTTGCCCTCAACCAGGCGGTGGCGGTGGCCATGACCGAAGGGCCAATCAAAGGGCTGACCCTGCTGGAAAAGTTGGGGGAGAATGAGGTGCTGCAAAATTACCACCTCTACCACGCCGCCCGTGCCGACCTGCTGCGCCGCGCCGGCTGGTGTACCGCCGCCGCCGAAGCCTACGCCATCGCCCTGGCGCTGACCCAAAACAACGTCGAACGCGCCTTCCTGCAACGCCGCCTGATGGAAGTGGAAGCGCTGTCTTGAATTTTCTCAACACCGAGGTGCAAAGTGGCAGGAGGCGCAAAAAGGGGGAAAACACTTGAGTTGCTGCCGAGCTGTATGGCCCACTATCTTCATCCACTGCGATTGAGATCATTCTCTTCTCCTCATTTAGAAAAAATATATCCTTTCTCGTCCTTGACAGCCCGCTTTCTTTTCCCTATACTGTCTTAGTGTGTGCGAACGTTCGCCCGAACGTTCGCACAAATGGTAAAGCGGAGTGGAAGAGATGTCTAAAGTCACCATCAAGGATGTGGCCGCCGCTGCCGGGGTCAGCTACCAGACTGTCTCCAAAGTCCTGAATAAACAGGCCACTGTTTCCGCGGAAACGGAAGCACGCATCTGGGAAGCGGCCCGCCAGCTTCATTACCGCCCCAACATCAGCGCCCGCAATTTACGCACCCAATCCAGCAACCTGATCGGCTATACCTGGCAGCGCGCCGCCGACGAATCGCCCCGGCCCATTATTGATCAGTTTTTGTATAACGCCGTTCTTCGCTTTGAACAAGCCGGCTATCACGTGCTGACGCTGTTGATGGGCAGCGGCGACGAGATGGACGTGACCATTTACCGGGAATTGTACGGCCGTCGCCAGGTAGAGGGCTTCATTCTGGCCGATACCAATCAGGACGATCCGCGCATTGCTTATCTTATTGAGCAGGGCATCCCTTTTGCCAGCTTTGGCCAGGCTAACGACGCCTGGGATTTTTGCTGGGTGGATGTAGACGGCAGTTACGGGATGCGTCTCGTCGTCGAGCATCTGTTGGCGCAGGGCCACCGCCGTATTGGCCTGATCACCTGGCCCGAAGGCTCAGAAGCAGGCGCGCACCGTGAAGCTGGTTATGAAGAAGGATTGGCGGCCGCCGGTATTGTGCTGAACCCAGACTGGGTGGTACGGGGTGAAAATACGGTGCAGACCGGCGCCGAGGGTACGGCCCGGCTGCTGGATTTGCCGGCTGCGGAACGGCCGACGGCCGTTATGTGCATCAGCGACTTTATTGCTATTGGCGCCCTCAATACCGCCCGCGCCGCCGGCTTGCAGCCAGGGCCAGACCTGGCCATCACCGGCTACGACGACCTGCCCATGAGCCAGTTCTTCCACCCGCCGCTGACCACTGTCCACCAACCCATCGCCGAAGTCAGCCGGCAGTTGGCCGAGCTGCTGCTCAAACAAATCAACGGCGAGCCGATTGCTGAAAAAGGGATTTTGCTGCACCCACGCCTGGTGGTGCGGGAATCGAGTAGAAGCTAGAAGTTCAACTTCTGCAGAGAAGTTGAACTTCTAAACAGGAAAAGCTAGATGTCTTTACAGGCAGTGATATTCGATTTAGATGGCGTCATTACGGACACGGCCGAATACCATTACCGCGCCTGGCAGCGGCTGGCCGACGAAGAAGGGCTGCCCTTTGACCGGGCCGTGAACGAGCGGCTGAGAGGCGTGTCGCGGCGGGAATCGTTGGCGATTATTTTAGACGGCCGTGACTTTCCCCCCGAAAAAGTGGCCGAAATGATGGCCCGCAAAAATAGCTATTACCGGGAAATGCTCAGCCAGATCAGCCCGGACGATTTGCTGCCAGGTGTGGCTTCTCTACTGGACGAACTAGACGCCGCCCTCATTCCTTATGCCATTGCCTCCGCCAGCCGCAACGCGCCGGACGTGGTGCAAAGCCTGGGCATTGCCCGGCGTCTGGCAGCGCTGGCGGACGGCAACAGCGTACCCCGCCCCAAACCTGCGCCCGATCTCTTCCGCTACGCTGCCGCCCAACTGAACGTGCCGCCCGCCTACTGCCTGGTGGTAGAAGACGCCGCCGCCGGCATTGAGGCTGCCCTGGCCGCCGGTATGCCTGCCTTAGCTTTAGGCCCGGCCGAACGTTTTACCGAGGCGCCGCTGCACCACCGCCATTTTGCCCGGAAGGAAAGTCTGGATGGCCTCACCCTGTACCATTTGCAGGCAATGATGCGGCCTGATCTCACCTGGTCGGTGTGGCAAGAGCAGTTTGACCCGGCGCAGCAGCGGCACCAGGAAACGGTTTTTACGCTGGGCAATGGCTACTTCGCCAGCCGGGGCAGCTTTGAAGAAGGGTATCCCGGCGAGGTGGCAACTACGTTTGCCCATGGCCTTTACGACAAGACGCCGGTAGTCTTCACGGCGCTGGTTAACTTGCCCGGCTGGTTTGACCTCTCCCTACAGGTAAACGGCCGTCGCTTTCGCCTGGATCAGGGCACTGTCCTTCATTTTCAGCGGCGGCTGGACCTGCGCCAGGGCGTTTTGCAGCGGCAGGTGCGCTGGCAATCCCCCGATGGGGTGGTACTAGATCTGCTGTTGGAGCGCTTTCTCAGCTATGCCCAACCACATGTGGGAGCGTGGCGGCTGCTGGTCACAGCCGTTAACCAGCCCTGCCATCTGACCATCGAAACCGGCATCAACGGCCACGTCACCAACGGTGACGACGGCAGCAAAATTTATTTGCGCCATTGGGAACATCTGGGCCAGGGAGAAGCTGAAAGCGACGCCATTTGGCTGCACAGCCGCACCAACGAGAGCCAGATTGAACTGGGCACGGCCGCTATGCTACAGGCTGCGTCGGAAACGGCCGTTGTCTGCCAGCCATGCCCCGGCCAGCCCCGTTTCCAGGTGGCGCACGAACTGCTGGCCGGCCACACCTGGCAGGTAGACAAGCTGGTGAGTTTTACCACCAGCCGGGATGCGATGACTGGGGAAGATAGCGAAACGGGGACGGTGTACGGCCGTGCCCTGGCCCAACTGCAAGGCCAGAGCTATGACACTCTCAAATTCGCCCACCTGGCCGCCTGGGCGTACCTGTGGCAGCAAAGCGATGTGCTTATAGAAGGAGATGACGAAGCGCAACAAGCCGTGCGCTATAACCTGTTCCAGCTTTTGGCCGCCGCCCCCCAGCAAGACGAACGAGCCAGCATCGGCGCCAAGACCCTCAGCGGTTACGGCTATGCCGGCCACGTCTTTTGGGATACCGAAATCTTTATGCTGCCCTTTTTCAGCCACACCCACCCGCACATTGCCCGGAACATGCTGCTCTATCGTTACCACACCCTGGACGGCGCCCGGCGCAAAGCGGCGGCCAACGGCTTCACCGGCGCGCAGTATGCCTGGGAAAGCGCGGCCACCGGCGACGAAGTGACGCCCACCTGGGTACCTCACTTCAGCGATCCTAAAAAGCTGGTGCGTATCTGGACAGGTGACATTCAGATTCACATTTCCGCGGACATAGCTTACGCTATCATGCAATATTGGCGCGTCACCGGCGATAATGATTTTATAGGCGATTATGGCGCAGAGATGATTCTGGACACCGCCCGCTTTTGGGCCAGCCGCGCCGAGCCAGAGGAAGTCAATGGTATCCGTCGTTATGCTATCCGGGATGTCATCGGCCCAGACGAATACCACGACCACGTAGACAACAACAGCTTTACCAACTTCATGTGCCGCTGGCATCTGCAAACGGCGTTGGGCATCCGCGCCTGGCTGCACGAACAGCACCCCCAGAAAGCGGCCGAACTGGAACAACGCCTGGAGCTGTCAGAATCAGCCTATGCTCACTGGCAGGATGTGATCAACCATCTCATCTTTTTGTATGACCCGGAGACACACATCATCGAGCAGTTTGAGGGTTTTTTTGAACGAGAGCCGGTTGAGCCTGCGTTCATCGCCAACGCCGACAAATCGCTGCAAATCATATTTGGCATCGAAGGGGCTAATGCGCGCCAGATCCTTAAACAGGCAGACGTAATCATGCTGCTTTGCCTGTTCCGCGACCAATTCGACCGCACGGTATGGCGCGCCAACTGGGACCGGTATATGCCTATTACCGACCATCGTTATGGCTCCTCACTTGGCCCCAGTTTTCACGCCTGGGCCGCCTGCGAAATGGAACGACCGGACGAGGCATATGAGCACTTTATGCTGGCCTGCCTGGCTGATCTGGGTGATGTGCGTGGTAACGCTGGCGATGGTATCCACGCCGCCTCATTGGGTGGCGTGTGGCAGGCAATTGCTTTTGGTTTTGCCGGTTTGCGCCTGACGGCCGTTGGTCCGGTGGTGCAACCACGCCTGCCCGCTCACTGGCAGCGCCTGGCTTTTCGTTACCAGTACCAGGGAGAGCAGCGGCAGGTAGATATTCAACGCAAAGGAGGCGAAGAAAAGGAGGTGATGATACGGCACGAATAAGGCAAAGGTTTCTAGTACCCGCTTTAGCAGGGAGAACCGGCTAAAGCCGTTACCACGAACCAAAAGTTGACCGGGTAGGCCGGACTGTCCAATCGCACCCGGCAAGGCAGGAATGAACAGACCGGCCCAGGAGACGGTGACGTCCCGGCAGGATTATAGCAGCGAACACCAGGAATGCCGGGGCTTGCACCTTCAAAACCTTAATAACCTTGTAGAGACGTTGCAATGCAACGTCTCTACCGCAAACCATTATGAAGGAGAAGGAACCATGAAACGTTATTGGTTTACGATAATTGTGGTGTTGCTGCTGGGCGTCATGTTGGCCGCCTGTGGCGGTGGTGGCCAGGAGGGAGCAGGCACAGCAGAACCAGCCGCGGGCGAAGCCCAAATGGATGCAACGACTGTAGCTCCGGCGGCGACGTCGGCCACCGAAGCGGAAGCAGGAGAAGCAATGGGGGATTGTTTTATGAACGTGGAAGATGGCGCCGCCATCACATTCTCTGGCTGGGGCAATGAAACAGAACAGCAAGTGTACCGGGATTCCATTACACGCTTCCAGGAAGTGTGCCCGGCCGTTAGCGTCAACTACGAACCCGTTCCCGATGCCTTTCAGGACAAAATGAAAGCCGCTATGGCCGGTGGCACGGCCCCGGACGTTTTCTATGTGGATGATCAGCTGATGACCGCTTTTGCCGTAAATGGCCAGTTATTACCGCTGGATGAGTACATGGCCGAGGCTGGCGGCAGCCGCGATGATTTCATCGCCCCCCTGCTCACCATCTTCACGCTGGACGGGCAAACGTATGGCCTGCCCAAAGATTGGGGCACGTTGGGCCTGATCTACCTGCCGGAAGCGTTTGCCGAAGCGGGTATAGACGAGCCAACGGCCGATTGGACCTGGGATGATTTACGCGCCGCAGCTCAAACCATTGCCGAAAACACAGACTATGCCGGGTATTGCCAGGGTTCGGATTGGGCGCGCTTTGCCCCCTGGGCGTTCTCCAATGGCGGCGCCTATGCCACCGAGGATTACACCACCGCCACCCTGGACACACCAGAAGTGAAAGAGATGGCAGCCATGCAGTTGGAGATGTTCCAGGAAGGCAGCCTGCAACGGCCGTCTGACCTGGGCGCCGGCTGGTGTGGCGAAGCCATTGGCAAGGAGCTGGCAGGCATGACGCTGGAAGGCGGCTGGATGGTCAACTACATGCGCACGGAGTACCCCGACGTGGAATGGCGCGCCGTCCTCCTGCCTCAAGGGCCGGCTAATCGCGCCGACGTTATCTTCACCAACGCCATTGGCGTCAATGCCTTTACCCAATACCCGCGGGCGGCTGCGGCCTTTGCCATCTTTGTGACCGGCCGCGAGAATCAGGGGGAAATTGTGCAAACGGGCTTTGCCTACAGCACCCACCCCGACCAGGCTGACCTGGTACAGGATGAAAACGACAAAGCCATTGCCGAAGGTGGACTGCTGCCAGACAGCCGCGTCGCTTACTGGGGGCCAAACACGGGCCGCGTGAATGACGCCGTCAGCCAGGCATTGGAACGCATCTTCCTGGGCGACCAGGACGTAGACCAGGCCTTTGCCCAGGCGCAGCAGGAAGCGCAGGCAGCTTTGGACGAAGTGCAGTAGCTATGTATTGAGTAATGGGGTAACTGTGTCAGGAGACAGTTACCCCATTGCCTCCTCAGGAGGTGGTTTATGCAAGCTCAACCAACGCGCCCGAAAGTGAGTGGGCGGGCCAACGCGGCCGCTCTCATCGCTTTTGCCCTGGTTGTGATCGTGCTGATGGTCATTGCGCTGGCCAACGCCCCGGTGAAAACGAACCCGCTGATCGCCCGCAGCCTGGAGCTTTATCTGGAGCAGGTGCGCCTGACGGCCGTACCCTTTTTAGCGGCCGTTGGCGTCGTCAGCGTCATTATTGGTCTCTACGCCGCCCGCGCCGTGCGCCGCGCCTGGGATAAGCCGGGCCAGCGCAAAGAATTGTTGGCCGGTTATGGCTTCATCCTGCCCTACTTGCTGGTTACGCTCACCTTTACCGTAGGCGTCTTGATGTTTGCCTTCTACATTTCCTTTACCAAATATGGCATTTTTACCGAACCAGAGTGGGTTGGCCTGGATAATTACCGGCGCGCTTTCACGACCCGTACCTTCATCCAATCCCTTTACAACGTGTTCTGGTTCGCCTTGATCGTCACTTTTACCCAAACGGCGCTGGCCATTGCCCTGGCGGTGCTGCTGAACGCCCCCATGCGCTTCAAGCAATTCTTCCGCACCATCTTCTATGCGCCCAGCGTCACTTCCTCCGTCGTCATTACCCTCATCTTTGTCTGGCTCTACCTGAAAACCGGCTATATCAATTACTGGATTGCCACCTTCCTGGGCTGGTTTGGCCTGACCTGGGCGCCCATAGATTGGCTGGGCGACCCGCGCGGACTTTTCCAAATCATGGCTGCCTGGTTTGGGACGAGCATTCCCCCGGAGTATTGGTATTTGCGCGGTCCCAGCATCGCCTTGATGTCCCTGATGGCCATGAACATCTTTACCACCGTGCCGACCTTTATGATTATGTTCCTGGCCGCCTTGCAAGACATCAACCCGGTGGTGTATGAGGCGGCGGCGATTGATGGCGCCAGCGGCTGGCAGCAGTTTTGGAAAGTGACCCTACCCCTGCTGCGACCCATTATTGTGCTGGTGCTGGTGTTAGGCACGATTGGCACGCTGCAAGTTTTTGACCAGGTATACCTGGCCACGTCCGGCGGCCCATTGGGCACAACCCTGACGCCGGTTTACGAGGTGTTTACCCGCGCCCTGGGCCGGCTGGGGCCGATTGAGATGGGATATGGTTCAGCGTTGGCCTTCATCCTGGCGGTGATCATTTTCATTATCACCTATCTGCAACGCCGCATTGTGGAACGCGGGACGCAACTTTACTAAAAGCGTAACGCGATCTGGCAAATCGCGCTACGCTGTGGAGGAAATGAGTAATGGCAACAACAAGTAATCCGGCAACGCCGGTACGGAGCCAGGTGGTAACGGAAAACCGGCCGCGTAAACCGGCGCGCTATTATGTGGGGCGAGTGGTGCGGTACACGGCCGTTGTCCTCATCGGCCTGGTCATGTTCACCCCATTCATCCTGGCCTTCCTGGGCACCTTCAAGACAGGCGCAGAGATTATCGCTTATCCCCCCCAACTGCTGCCTTCCCAATGGTTATCCGGCAACTGGGAGCGCGTATGGAATGCCGACTTCGGCCAGGGAGGCACGTTCCCGCGCTGGCTGTTTAACACTGCTTTCCTCTCGGTCACTATTGCCGTGGCCCAGGTGATATTCTGCTCGATGGCCGCCTACGCCTTTGCCCGCATGAAATTTGCCGGCCAGAACGTTGTTTTTGCCTTCATGCTGGGCACGATGATGGTTCCCGGTGCCGTTACGCTCGTTCCGGCCTTTGTCTTGATGGCCAAATTACAGTTGCTGAACACGTACTGGTCGCTGATCTTGCCGGGCCTGGTGAGCGCAGGCAGCATTTTTATCCTGACACAGTTTTTCAAGGCCATACCCCGTGATCTGGAAGAGGCTGCTTTTATGGATGGCGCTACCCGTTTCCAGATTTATAAGGACGTACTGCTGCCGCTGGCCCGGCCAGCGCTGCTGACGGTGTTCATCCTGCAATTTCAGGCGATGTGGAACAATTTCCTGACACCGCTGCTATATCTGAATGCACCGCGCATGTGGGTATTAAATGTGGCTCTGGCATCGTTTAGCAGCCAATATGAATCCAACTACAACCTGATCCTGGTGGGAGCGATGTTTAACGCGATTCCCATTTTGATCTTGTTCTTCTTCTTCAGCCGTTATTACATTGAGGGTGTGTCTTATGCGGGGGTGAAGGGATAATAAAATGAGATTAAGAGATTGGGAGATTAAGAGAGCGAGCAATCTCCCAATCTCTCAATCTCCCAGTGTTAAGGAGAGGAAAAGATGCGTACAACAGTAATGGAAGACGGCCGTACCTCTCCAGGTGTAGGTGCTATTATCCGGGCGGCGCTGCGCGATGCGGCTGATGATTTGTTCGTTACGGCCGTAGTCAACTTGCTCTGGTTGATTTTGACCGTGCTGATCGTCACCGCCCCACCGGCAGCCGTGGCCCTCTTTTATGTGGGCAACCGCAAGGCGCACGGCGAAGTAACGGAAATCAGCGACTTCTTCTTCGCCCTGCGCCGCTATTTCGGCCTGGCCTGGCGTTGGGGGCTGGTCACAGCGGCCGTTGCCCTCTTTCTCTGGGGCGACATGGTCCTGACCGGCCGGTTTAGCCAGTCACCGTTGGCCCGCTTCGCTCAAGGCTTTTACCTGACGGTGCTGGTGATCTGGCTCTTTTTGCAGTTGTATGCCCTGCCTTTTCTCTTTGAACAGGAACGGCCGTCGCTGCGCCTGGCCTGGCGGAATGCGGCCGTCATGCTTGGCCACAACATCGGTTTTTCCCTGGCGCTGCTGGCTGCCATTGTCCTGGTGCTGCTGGTCAGCACCCTGTTCTTCCTGGTGATCATGGCCGCCGGCGGCATTCTGGTGGCCCTGATAGCCAACCATGCCGTTCTGAACCGGCTGGGACGGATGGTTTAACGCTCATGAAACGTGATGCGTGACCAAAGAACCGTCACGTTTCACGTCTTATCGTCTCCCAAAATTCCATGCTTTGTGAGAATCTCAATGCAGTTGAAACGACATCCCGCCAGTCCCCTTTTACTGCCAGACCCCACCTCTACCTGGGAATGTTACAACGTCTTTAACCCGGCCGTGCTGCACCACAACGGCCTGTTTCACATGTGGTACCGGGCGCAGGGTTTGGATTGGGTCAGCCGCATTGGTTACGCCGTCAGTGAAGATGGCCTGCACTGGAACCGGCTGCGCGAACCGGTTTTAGCTCCGGTTGATGGCACGGATTCACGGGGGGTGGAAGACCCGCGCGTGGTATGGCTGGACGGCCGTTTTCATATGACCTACACCGCTTACGGCCGTGACTTCAGCGGCGCACAGCCTACCCATGCCGGCGGCGGCATCCTGCCCATGATTGCCGTCAGCGACAACGGTATCACCTGGCAGCGGCTGGGGCCGATTGTGCGCGGCGAGGACAACAAGGATCACGTGCTGTTTCCGCGCCGGCTGAACGGCCGTTACGCCGCCCTGCACCGCCGCTGGCCCAACGTCTGGATTGCCTATTCCGACGATCTGCTCACCTGGCCGGAAGAGGAAATGGCGCTGCTGTATGGCCCGCGCGCGGACGAAACAAACGCCTGGGACCGCAAGAGTGTGGGCAGCAACGGCGTGCCCATTGAGACCGAACATGGCTGGCTGCTGTTGAATCATGGCTACGACGACGACCACATTTACAAATTTGGCGTGCTGCTGGTAGATCTGGCTGATCCGACCCGGATTATCAACCGGCCGCCAAGGGCCATCTTCGCCCCGCAAGAGCTATGGGAGCTAAAAGGGGACGTGCCCAACGTCGTCTTTTCCTGCGCCAATCCGGTCGTGGACGGCACGGTTTACGTCTACTACGGCGGCGGCGACCACGTCATTGGCCTGGCCACCTGTGCCCTGGCCGACCTGCTCGATTTTGCCCGTTTTGGTTAACAAAATAGTGGTCTCGTAGGGTAAACAGGCCACAGTCGTTCAGCCACCAAGCCCCTTTTGGTTTATAGTCACGGCCGTAACCCATAGGAGGCGTCTGATGAAATCACTTATCCTTTTGTTCACCGCAGGATTGATTGTGCTGCTGGCAGCCTGCACAGTAACGGGCGAAATGGAACCGGCCAGCGGCGATTTGTTTGAAGTGGCGACGGTGGCGGCACGGCCGTCGGCCACCGCCACACCACACACGACCCCCACATCACCACCCCTTGATCCCACCGTGCTGACCACCACGCCCTGGCCACCCGACCCCATAGCCTCGCCGACGCCTGTACCGCCGTTTCCCGGCATGGTGTACACCACCGATGAAGGTCTGTGGCATATCAATGCCAACTGGCAGCCGGAGTTGTTGTTTGATAGGTCAGGAGTGTTGGAACCGAACGGCCGTCGCCTCTTATACGAACAAGAGGGCGACATCTGGCTGGCTGACCTGCAAACCAATACCCAGCAAAACCTGACCAATACCCCAGACGCCAATGAGTGTTGTGCCCAATGGTGGCCCAGTCGGCCAGATACATTTCTGGTTATGCGGCAAATCCCGGATAGTGCTTATGAAATTGGTCAAATAACGGCCGTTACCCTTGATGGTGATTACACCGTCCTCGTAGAAGAACTAGGCGCCTCTCTGCCGGCTATTTCCCCTGATGGTCAGACAATTGCTTTTGAAGTGAATGGGCAACCGGCGCTGTATCATCTGGAAAGTGGAATTGAGTTACTGACGCTGTTAACGCGGCAACCAAACCAATCTATTGGCGCTGGCAGTCCCTCTTGGTCACCTGATGGGCAAAAGGTGGCCTGGCAGGCCAGGTTAGTAGATGAGGCAGGCCAAACGTTGCAAACAGTAGTTATCTATGAACTAACGACTGCAAGCGATTATCTATTGCATCCCTATCAACCGGGTGGTATAGACAGTTGGGGGCCTGCGCCGGTGTGGAGTCCGAATGGAGAATTTGTCGCTTTTTCTGTAATGGATCAAAACTGGTCCCAACATGGGCTTTGGGTTGTCTCTATAGATTATACGGGAAGATATGTGGGTGATAGCGATGATCCAGTGTGGCGGCCCGCTGATCCTATATGGAGCCCGGACGGCCGTTACCTGCTATATCGAATTGGTGAGGACTACTTCCTCACCGTGCCGCCCGACTTCACCGCCAAAATCAACGTCCATTTGCCGCCAGGAGCGCGGGTGCTGGGCTGGCAAGAACTCCCCTGATCACGTTTCGTTCGTAGTAGGCGATTCATCGCCGTGTGGTGGCGATGAATCGCCTACTACGAACGGGGGAGGTGTGGTATCATCTGCGGCATGGCGATTCGGGTTTTGCTGGTGGATGATCAGGCGTTGTTCCGGGAAGGGTTGCATACCTTGTTGTCCATACAGGCTGACCTGGAAGTGGTGGGGGAAGCGGGTAATGGTGAGGAGGCGGTTACGGCCGTGGCCACCCTTCGCCCCGATGTTGTCCTCATGGACTTACGGATGCCCGTCCTGGATGGTGTGGCCGCCACCCGGCGCATCATGGAAAACCACCCCACCACCCGCGTCATCGTGCTAACCACCTTTGACAATGACGAAGATGTGTTTGACGGGCTGCGCGCCGGGGCCGTCGGCTACCTGCTCAAAGATGTGCCCTCGGCGCGGTTATATGAAGCCATTCGCGCCACCGCCAGAGGCGAATCTTTTTTGCAACCTTCCATTGCCGCCAAAGTGGTGGCGGAGTTTGCAAGGATGGGGACACGGCCGTCGGCGCCCCCCCAATCCGCACTCGTCGAACCCCTCTCCGACCGAGAACTGGAAATTTTGCAGCATATGGCGGCCGGGGCCAGCAACCGGGAGATCGCCAATGCCCTCTACATCACCGAAGGCACCGTCAAAAACCACGTCACCAACATCCTGGGCAAATTGGGCGTGCGTGACCGCACCCAGGCCGCCCTCAAAGCCAAAGACATGGGGTTGATTTAGGTGTTGGTCTGTTTTAGTGTTGTCGTGTTTGTGTTCTCAAGTTGAAGTGTGCAAATGTCAATCCTAATTGAAAAACCGACACTACTTTTGGACAAGGCAAAAACCATCCACAACATTGAGCGGATGGTGGCGCGGGCGCAGGCGGGTGGCGTCGCCTTTCGGCCCCACTTCAAAACACACCAGTCGGCGGGCATTGGTGAATGGTTCCGCGAGCGGGGCGTGAGCCAGATTACTACCTCGTCGGTGGACATGGCTGTTTATTTTGCGGCGGCGGGCTGGCAAGACATCCTGGTGGCGTTTCCGGTGAATGTGCGCCAAAGCAAGGCGATCAACAAACTGGCGCATGAGGTCACATTGCATCTGGTGGTGGA
This sequence comes from Chloroflexota bacterium, assembly GCA_014584575.1. Taxonomy (GTDB): domain Bacteria; phylum Chloroflexota; class Anaerolineae; order Promineifilales; family Promineifilaceae; genus CAADGU01. Next base: position 33,077 of record JACTMP010000029.1, on the reverse strand, counting down.
ATCGGTGGCTACGGCCGTGACCCTGAACAACTTCCTGGGCGCGGATGTGCATGTCTGGCTGAAGGTAGACGCGGGCAGTGGCCGCACCGGCATTCACTGGCAAAATGACGAACTGCTGGCCGATGTGGCCTACACGGTCGCCGACGCGCCCCGGCTGAAGCTGGCCGGTTTGCTCACCCACGCCGGCCACACCTACCGCGCCACGTCAACTGAGCAAATTATGGCCGTTTATGAGGAAACGGCCGTGCGCCTGAACCAGGCCCGCGACTTTTTGCAGGCCGAAGGCCACCACCTGCTTGTCTCTGTAGGCGATACACCCGCGTGCAGCGTGGTGGAGAATTTTGGTCGTGTGGATGAAATTCGCCCCGGCAATTTTGTCTTTTATGACCTGATGCAGCAGCGGTTGGGCGCTTGCCTGCCGGATGATATTGCTGTGGGTGTGGCCTGCCCCATCGTCGCCAAACATGAAGCCGACCGCCGCGTGGTGCTGTATGGCGGGGCGGTGCATCTTTCCAGAGACAGCATGGTGGTGAATGGGGAAACGATTTACGGCCGTGTCGCCCGCCTGAGCAAAGATGGCTGGGGACAAATGCTTTATGGCAGCAAACTGGTATCATTGTCGCAGGAACATGGAATTTTACAGACCGACGCCAGGACGTTTGACAGCCTGGATGTAGGGGATGTGCTGGTGGTGCTGCCGGTGCATTCCTGCCTGACGGTGGATTTGTACGGCCGTTACACCACCCTCTCCGGCGAAACCATTACAAAAATGCGCACGAATGAATAACATAGTCCGAAGTCCGACTTCGGACTTTGGACCAGAAAACAAGGAGGAACCCATGCCCTTACAAGGCCCCCAATTGAGCACTTACAACGTAGAAGTGAGCATTCACAATTTCTTGCTAAAAGGCGCGTTTGCGCCCCGCTCTGATTTTATGGTCTTTATTAACGACAAAGATAATGCCACCTATCCCTTCACGGAGGCACAATTGTTGCCACTGGCGCCTGACTATCAAGTGCCGGGGATTCGGCACTCATTGATCAACCTCAACCGTGATTTGATTGCGTTCATGTCGGTGCTGGAAACAAGGCAAACGTCCCGTTTGCAATTTGTGGCGGCTTCACGCCGGGTTGTGTTTTATACCGAATGGTTTGCGATTCGGGGGGAACTACATGTGCATGGAGAAGCGCGTGATGATGATTTGCTAGATACCGGGCATGATTTTTTTGCTGTCACCCATGCCGAAATACACCCATTGCGCCCCATCGCGCTCAGTTTTCAGCGTAAAACGCCTCTGGTCGTGATCAACCGGCATCGCGTGTTAGCCTACAACGTTTTCCAGGCATAAAAAGAGACGTGGCTCCAGCCACGCCTCCTCTAGTTTTGCCCATAAACTTACGATTTCTTCAAGAAATCGTAAGCTTTACTTCAGCACCAACTCAACCTTGCGGGGCGGCAGAACCATTGTCGTTGCCATTGCCTTGACCACCACTCTGGGGGCCAAAACCACCATGCCCGCCATGATGTCCACCGCGTGGGCCGCCGCCAGGCATGCCCATGCCCATTCCGTTATTATGCCGTTCCAGCATCCAATCTGCTTGCTCTTGGGTGATCAGGCCATCTTCTACGGCTTGTAGAATCGCGGCTTCATGGGCGGCTTTCACGGCCGTCAACACATCTTCCAGCGCCACACCCAGCTCGGCCGCCAGTTCCGGCAGCCGTTTACCTTCCGCTCGTGCCGCTTCTAATTCATCAACAGTGATGCCCAATGCCCCGGCAATGGCCGCCTGCATTTCCTCATGCTGCATCAGCGGGCCAATACTGCGCAGCCCTTCGCCGCTGAGGATGGCGTCTGCCTGCGCCTGGGTGATCGTGCCGTCAGCCACTAACTGCTGCAAGACGGTTTCTTTGGCCGCCTGCCGGGCGGCGTTCAATTCGTCTACGGTGATGCCCAGTTCATCCGCCAAAGCCGCATCATAGGCTTCGCCGTTAAAGAAGCGAGGGCCTTGCATATGGCCACCGTGCATACGGCCGCCGGGCACACCCATCCCCATCATCATGCCCATACCGCTTTCGGGCATAATAGGGGAATCTTCCTCTTCAGGAACCGGCGCTGTATCCGGCGCATCATCCTGAGCAAAGGTCATCGAAGCTCCTATAAGAGCCGCCAGAGCCAGCAGGGCGATCAAGATGCCACCAATCTGTATCATTTTGTTTTTCATAATGAACCTCCGTTTGTTCAAATGTTGATGAAGTCAGATTAACATCCGGTTGTTCAAAAATTATGAAGAAACCTTAACAACTTTGTAATTCAGGGTTTGCTGGGGTTGGGGGCCGGTTTTTGCGGGTCTCTGGCTGCGGCAAGGGCGTTGAGGCAGCCAGCCAGACCGGGTATGTTTTGGCCTGTTACAACGACGGCCGTGTGTGCATCACCCACAGCCGGATCAAATCCACATGGAAGCGGTAGAGTGGGCTTTTGGCGTCGTTGTGGGCCAGGATGTCTCGATTTTCCAGGCTGGTCAGCGCCGCCTTCCAGCGATCTGGTGAGGCCAGGCCACGCTCGGTGAGGAAGGCGCGCAAATCTTTGGCCGTCACCCCTTCGGCGCTGACCAGCAGTTCGGCCATGCCCTGGAGTACCTGCCGCTCCTCCTCGCTGGACTCATCCCAGATGTAGCGGAAATGGGCCTCCCCTCGGCCAATGATGCGCTCAATCACCTGGTCAACGTCTACGGCCGTCAGGTAAGACGCCTTCATCTCGTTGTGATACACCATCATTTCATGCAGCAGCAGTTGGGCAAAGTAGGGATGCCCGGCAGTGACGGCGATAATGCGTTCCACCGCCAGCGGGTCATACTCGGTGTTGTACTGTTTGATCGGCTCCAAAATCAGGCGGCGCATCTCCAACGGCCGTAAAAAGGTGATGGGCCGGTAAGCGGCAATGTTAAACAGCGCCGACCAATATTCCGCGCCCAACTCTTCCAACTTGTGCGTCCCGGCAAAGATAAAGTCCACCTGACCATCATGCTGCATCAGGTTACGTAAAAAGTGGAAGATTTCGGGTTGCAAACGGCCGTCTTCCACCCGCCGCTGCAACTCTTCAAACTCATCAAACATCAGCAGCAGGTTTTTGCCGTTGAGATGGGATTTCAGGCCCCGCAAAAAGCGGGAACGGAAGAAAAATTCCGGGTTCTCTTCAAATTCTGACCGCGGCGGCAGTTCGATGTCAATGCCCTGCTCCTCCAGCGTAAAGACAATATCGTCGGCAATGGCGTACAAAAATTCCGCTTCGCCCCGCGCCGGTTTGCCCTGCATATCCACCAAGACGGCGTAATGGGTCTCGGCCAGCAGGTGCGGCAGCCGGTACAACACGGAGGTCTTGCCGGTGCGCCGCTGCCCGTGCAAAATGACCACATTGTTCTGGTGCGCCCCGACCAGCATCTCCTGCACAAAACTGAAGACATCCTCCCGGCCCACAAACACATCGTCCGTTTTCAATGGTGTACCGGTGACATAGGGGATGGGAAAAACGCGGGTAAACGGCCGTTCCGACTCCACAAACTCCACCTTATCCCCAAACGTCACCCGGCGCTGGTCGTCCACGGCATCATCAAACACCACTTCCCAGGCTACTCGCGCCCGGGGCAGACCTTCGTGGGGCATGAGCAGCAAATTGAGCGTCTTTTCTTCACCCGGTGGCAAAATTTCAATAAACCCTTCGCTCTTGACGCCGAGCAAATCGTAATCATCCCCAGGCAATAATTTCACACGCACCTGTTGGGCTACATTCAAACCCTGGTTGCGCACCGCCACCGGCAGTGGCAGTTCCGGCAGGAACGTGGTGTGATTCAGCTTGAGACTGGAGAGGATGTCGGCGCGGCCCTTGAGGCGTTTCACGGCCGTCAACACCGTCTCCTCCCAATGTTTCAGCGACACCTGCAAGGCGCTGGTCTGCGGCAGCGGCGTCGGCCAACTCTCCGGGTCGGCAAACTCCTTCTCCACAAACGTCTGCGCCTCGTGAATGGCGGCCAGCGCATTTTCCAGAAAGATCAGCTTAGTAGGCAAGTCATCGGTGCGCTCCACCTTTTTCAATTCCAGCACCACCCGGCCCAGTCGCTGCTGGCTTTTCACCACCAGCGGCGGCAACGACGAGGTATGCTGTTCCGGCGGCGGCTCAATTTTGAGGATTTGCTCCAATGAGCGGGCGCTCATCACCTGATGTAACGTCTGGTACGCTCCGGCAAAATCGAGCGCCCAGCGCCACTGCCGGTTGGCCGCTAATGTCTGGCTGAGGTCGGCAATCGTGGCTGTGTACTCCTCTTCCTTTTTGCTCGTGCCTAGCGTATGGTAGGCGGCGGCAAATCGGGCTACATCCGGCTGCCGTTTCCAGGTGCAGACCGCTACCTGCGCCAGCACATCATACGCCTGCTCATCTTTGGTAAACAGGGTGTACACGGCCGGTAAAATTTCGTTGGTCTCATTCTTAAGATGGCGTTGCGCCAAGATCGCCTTGTCCACTGGCCGTTTGCGCATCATAGACAACACAGGCACATAAATAATCGCCTGCAATCCACCCACAATCACCCCCACCAGCAGTGCCGACAGCAATACCACCCAGGGAATGGTCAACACCGCACTCAGGATAAAAGCCGGGTCACTAAAGCCCATTTCAATGGCGTCCATGAAGCTGGCAATATCGGCCAGGGCTTGTGGATCAACAACATGGGCACGTTCCCGCAGCACCCAAAACGGGGAAAGTCCCAGATTGAAGTAGAATAAGCGCAAGGCAACGGCATGGAGGGCCAGGGAAATGGCAATCCCGGCCACCACCACGCCCCCAAACCGCGCCCGGAACCAGTTCGGCGGGCTTTTGAGCAGGCCAATGACCACTGCACCAAAAGCGATAAAGGCAATACCTAATAACGGCGAGAGCAGCCCGGCTGCGCCGCCCAATGAACCGGAAGCGATAATACCGCTATGGCTCTCTTGTAAGGCAGCCATCAATTCCGGCCAGTCAGCATAGACCAGGTATGACCAACCGGACATGGTCACGGCCGTCAGCACTGCGACTACCAGCCCCACCAGAATGCCCGTCCACACGGCCGTTTCGTCTCCGGCAAAGTACCGTTTGGGATGTTCGCCTTGTTGCACGAGGGCAAAGAGGGACGGCCGTGCCGGGCGTGGTTCGTTCCGCCGTCGCCAGCCCACCCAGGCCCCCTGCGCTCCCCAAAAACAGGCCGCCGCTACCAGCACAATCTCGCCCTGGAAGGCGGCATTCTCAAATGAAATGACGTAGTTGCGCAGTACATAAGGCGGCGGCATGAAAGAATCTACCAGCACATCCATGGCCGCGCCCACCGTGCCATAGGCAACCAGCGTATTGACCGGCAAAATGATGGTGAAGTAACACAAACCGGCGGCCGCCAACCCGGCCACCATGCCCGCCTTCGCTCCTTCGCGCCAGCCGCGTGACGGCCGTGCGGCCACAAACCCAATGAGCAAAAAGGCAAAAGTGGCCAACACGGCCGAGGCCATCAGCCAGATGCTATGAATCAAGTCGTCGGGGAACGGCCGTACCCACCCCGCCAACCACAACGGCGCCAACAGACCGGCAATGGGATACACGGCCGTCAGGCTCAGAACAACACCACCAAGAACACCAACAACTATTGCCCGTCGTATCACAGCTTGTGCCCCGCATTGGCCACCGGATGCAATCCAGCGTCTGAAATGCAAAGCCTGCTGAAGCAGACTGTTGGTTTATTATCAGTGCGCTCAAGCGTACTTTCTATTTCAGCCTGGGAATGGAATTCCCAGGTTTTAGCAATCATCTTTATACTCATTCATCATTTGTAGGTATGTTTCATATGCCTTATGGTCAAAACAGACCAAAAAAACGATTTCTAACGATTGATCCTGCTCTAAAAAAATGACAACTTCGTGGATGGCGATTTTTGCCGCCGATTTCAACGGATACCCATAAGCACCGGTGCTAATCGCCGGAAATGCGATGGTTTTTACGTCATGCTGTCGTGCCAACCGCAGTGACTCCCGATAACAAGACGCCAACAACTCAGGTTCACCTTTGTCACCGCCTTGCCACACCGGGCCAACTGCATGAATGACATACCGCGCCGATAGACGGAATCCCGGCGTAATTTTAGCTTGCCCCGTCTCACACCAACCCAATTGGCGACAAGCCTGCAACAGTTCCGGTCCCGCAGCACGATGAATAACACCATCTACCCCACCACCTCCAGATAATGCACGATTTGCTGCATTCACAATAACATCCACATTGAGAGTCGCTATATCAGCTTGAATAATTTTGATTCTGTTAAACATGGACATAACCCATGATCCATACCCGCATATCTATAACAGGTTATCCATTGTGACAACAGGAGAGCGATAGCCTTGTGCGATCATCTCAGCCAAAATAGCATTACCCTCATCAAGCGAAATGGACCCTTGCCGTACAGTCAAAACCAGGATACCCAGTGTGCCGGTAATGGCTACACCATGTCGTTGCGCTTCCTGCCTGGCTTTGGCGTCATCACAGGCAAATAGGGCCTGGTGATGAACGGCAACGGCAATACATGATCGTTCACCGGCCCCCAACTGGGGTGGCAAGCCATCAGCAAATACCTGTTCAGCCGGTTGTAATGTCCATTGAGCCAGCCCTTTCCAGCTATCGGCCGGTAAACCGCGACCGAGGACGCCTGCTGCATATTCGGACATCACGGCCGTTGTCGTCATACATTTTGCGCCCCACAGAGAAAAAACCAGGTCAGAACGGCCAACCAGAGCAAAGTTTGTCAGAACGGTGTTGTTCAGCAAGACAGGCCCGGCGTTCGTCATCGTCTGTCAATTTTCTTCCGACCAGGCCGCGGCATTGGCACTATCTGCTTGAGCCTCAGCCAGATTGGCCGGTGAACTATTGAGGGGAACATCCAGGCGCAAAAAACGAGTACGCAAGTCCAGCCAGGGTAAATCTAGCAGTTCGGCCGCACGGCTCAGGCTAATTTCTCCGGCCAGATAGTAAGCCAGCACCAGGTCATATTGAGCCTGAAAGGATGGTTGAGCGGTTACATCTTCTTCGCTCAATCCGTTGCCCTCTTGTATTTGTGGGGAATGTGCGTGATAGTGAGACACGGCGCGAAGAATGTAATAATCCGCAATATCAATCAGGGCTACTTCTGGCTGACCATGATGTTCAATGACCACCGTCTGACCACGTTGGGCTGCCCGAATGAGCTGCCGGGTATTACGGGCTAAATCTGTCTTGGCTGCATAATAAATCGTTTCCATAGGGCCATGTCTCCTCTCAAAAATCGCATTTTACGTATTTTACACAATTGGCTGCATTTGAAACACAAGAAATCTATTGGCCGTTCGAGATTCTGGCGGCTCGTTGCAGGGCGGCGGCGAATTGGCCGGCGGTGGCGTAGCGATTTTCCGGGTCTTTGGCCAGGGCTTGCATGAGTACCAGTTCCAGGTCGGGCGGGATGTGGGGGGCTTTGACGGTGAGCGGGGGAGGCGTGGCCTGCATGTGTTGGAGGAGGAGAGCTACGGGGGTATCGGCCGTAAACGGCAGTTCACCCGTCAACATTTCAAACAGCACAATCCCCAGCGCATAAATATCGCTGGCGGCCTGGGCGGGACGGCCGTGTGCCTGTTCCGGCGACATATAATCCGGCGTGCCAATGGTAGCCCCGGTGCCGGTAAGCTGCGCTCCTTCCAACATCCGCGCCACACCAAAGTCGGTGAGTACGGCCGTGTACTCCGCATTACCCGTCAACTGCGCCAGCCGCTCCTCCTGCCGCAGCATAATGTTGGCCGGTTTCACATCCCGATGCACGATGCCGTGCGCGTGGGCGTAGTCGAGGGCGGCGGCAATGTCGCGTACCACCTTCACCGCATCGGCCAGAGGCAGCCGGTGATTCACATCACGCAGTTGGCGCAGCCAATCTTTGAGCGATTCTCCCTGGATGTACTCCATCACCATGTAGGAAATGTCATCCTGCACCCCAAAATCCACCATCTGCACAATGTTTTGGTGGCGCAGTTGGGCCACGCTGGCGGCCTCGCGCTGGAAGCGTTCAATAAAGGATTCTTCACCGCCCAATGATCGAGACATGACTTTGATGGCCACGTAGCGATCCAGCGAGGGCTGGTACCCTTTGTAAACAACGGCCATGCCGCCCCGCCCCAGGGTTGACAGGACACGGTAACTGCCCAGCGTGGCCCCGGTCAGGTCGGTGGTGCTGGTTGTCGTGCGGGGGTTGGTGGACGGCCGTCGTCCCGCACCCTGCGCCACTTCTGCCCGCTGCACAAATTCACTGAATGAACGACTGAACGGCCGTAGTCGCCCCTCGTCCGTCAGTTCAATCAGCGCCTTTTCCTGTAAGGTGCGGCGGGTGTCGCTGTCGGCCGTGTGCAGGTGGCGCAGGCTGGCCTGTTCTACTTCATCCAACTGCCGCCACAGGTAACGATAATGGTCTTCCGCCTCCGCCAGAAAGCGGCGCAGCACCAGCGCCTCCACTTCTGCGTCAGGAATCGGTTCGGTGCGGGTGGCAAAGAGGTGGGAGCCAATCACCTGCAAGAAAAAGGGATGGCGTCCGGCGTGATCCAGGCAAAAATCAATCTCTTTCTGGGTAAAGGGACGGCCGTGACCCTTGCCAGACAGTCCTGTTAGCAGTTCCACGGCCTCCTCCTGCGGCAACAAATTCAGCCGCTCTTCGGAAAAGATGTTGAAAAAGGGCGAGGAGAGGGTGTCGGCATACTGGTAGGTCAGGTCATACAAACCCTGTTTGGAAGTGGTGATATAGGTGACGCCTAATTCACCCGCCAGACTACGCAGTTCGCCGTAAAAGCTGGCGTCAAAAGCGGCGTTAGTCGCCAGGCTTTCAAACTCATCCAGCATGAGCACCACGCGCAGCCCGGCGCGCTCCACGCGGCGCAGGAAGCGACGCACCTGCATGAAGCGGGTATCGGCTTGCAGGGAAAGGGTTTCGGCCTGCTCCCGCAGTTCGGCCTGGTCAACGGGCAGGGCTAAGGCCATCTGGTCTAGCAGTTCCGGCCAGAATTCGTCATAGCCGATATTGGACATGCCTTCTAAATCCATGTAAATGAAGACAAATTGGGCGGGGTCAAAGCCATGTTGCCGCAGCATGTCCGGGCAGGAGATGACGGTGAGCAGGGAGCTTTTGCCAATTTTGCGTTCGCCGACAACGGAGCGGCTCTGGCGGGTGGCGATGGCGCTGTAGAGGTTTTCGATGGATTGGGCACGGCCGTAAAAATAAGCCGGGTCCCCGATGCGCTGCCGGTTAAAAAAGGGGTTGTCGTGATGATGATGACTATGACTCATAACAGGCAAAATTATAACACGCTCACCAGATTGAAACGGTGGGCAAATGTAACCAATAGTACCACTGTCCTCTGATGGGTTGATTGACAGGTGGCCGATTCATCCGCTATAAGCAGAACGTTCAAACGGTTCGTAGCAGCCGTTTTAGCGGCGTTGAAGGCGATAAATCGTCGACTACAAACAAAAAATAGTAAGGAGCAGAGTATGTCCCCTCGAAGTACGTTCAGAATGATTGTTCGTTTCGGCATTATCTTACTTGTTTTGATTTTGATCGGCGTGTTGGTCGCCCGCGCGCCGCGCGCCAGCCGTGCCGTTGGTCAACCTACCACGCCCTATCCCATCCTTTTTGTTACCCAACTGCCCATCGCCGGTGATTTCACCACCATTGGCTCCACTTTTGGCAACCACAGGGCGACGATGCAGTCCGTGGGGCGCGGCGGCGACCTGTGGATTCGTTACCCGGATGGTACGCTGAAAAACCTGACCGAGGCCGCCGGGTATGGCGTCACCGGTTTTCAGGATGATAACGCCATTGCCGTGCGTGATCCGGCTGTGCATTGGGACGGCAACAAGGCGGTTTTCAGCATGGTGATTGGCGCGCCAGAGATTCGCTACCAGTGGGAAACCTATCAGTGGCAGTTATATGAAATTACCGGGTTGGGGCTAAACGACACGCCGGTTATCACCAAAGTGCCGAACCAACCGCCGAACTTCAACAACATCAGCCCCATTTACGGCACAGATGACCGCATCATCTTTACTTCTGATCGGCCGCGCAATGGGCAGATGCACCTGTATCCCCAATTGGATGAATATGAATCCGCGCCGACAAACACGGGGTTATGGAGCCTGAATCCGGCGACGGGGGATTTGCGGCTGCTGAACCATGCGCCTTCGGGGAATTTTTCGCCGACGATTGATAGTCACGGCCGTGTCCTCTTCACCCAGTGGGATCATTTGCAACAAGACCAGCAGGCGGACGCCGACCGGGACAATCCGGCCAACCCACCCTATGGCTCCTTCAACTACAGCGGCGAATCGGCCAACGCGGTCATCCTCAACAGCCGCGCTGAAGTGTTCCCGGAACCACGCGAAGCCGTGCCGGGCACCAACATCGTCGGCCACACCATCAACCACTTCTTCCCCTGGACGATCAACCAGGATGGCACCGATGGCGAGATTTTGCTGCACCTGGGGCGGCATGAACTGCACGATTACATCCCCAACGCCATCAGCGGCGACCCAAACATTGTGGAGTATTACGGCCAATATCCTCGCACCAATACCAATGAGATATTGAACATGTTCCAGATTAAAGAGGATGTGCTGAATCCGGGCACATTTTGGGGGGTGGATGCGCCGGAGTTTTACACCCATGCGGCCGGGAATATCATCCGCCTGGCGACGGTGGGGTTGAATGCCGACCAGGTAGTGGTGGAATATGCGACGGATGTGGATCATGGCGACGGCCGTTACCGCGAACCCCTCCCCCTTTCCGACGGCGCCTTATTAGCCATCCACACCGCCGACAGCGGTTATGAAACGGGCAGCGGCGTCAACTCCAGCTACGAGTTTCGCCTGAAACTGCTCGTCCCCACCGGCGGCGGCCAATGGACGGCCAGCACGCCGCTGACCAACGGCATCAGCAAAGAGATCAGCTTTTGGGACCCGGACAATATGGTCACGTTTAACGGTGTGTTGTGGGAGCTAAACCCGGTGGAAGTACGGCCGCGCCCGCGCCCCACGCCACCGGTTTTTACCCTGCCCGCGCCGGAACAACAGATGTTTGATCAGGCCGGCGTTTCGCTGGCGGAATTGCAGGCGTTCATGGCCGCGCGTGGTCTGGCGCTGGTGGTCAGCCGGGATGTGACCACACGGGATGACCTGGACAGGCAGCAGCCGTTTAACCTGCGTGTACCCGGCGGTACACAAACCATTGGCGCGCCAGACCTCATTTATGATGTATCGTACCTGCAATTTTTCCAGGGATTGCAGATTCGGGGGTATACATGGGGAGGAGATGCGCCGCGTGACGGCCGTCGCCTGCTGGCGCAGCCCGGTGGCAATGGCTATAACCCACCCAGTACCGGCCCCACCGGCAGCGTCACGTTAGGGGCAGACGGTTCCATGGCCGCCTTTGTACCCGCCGGGCGCGCCCTCACCTGGCAGCTAACCAATCCTGATGGGGAAAGTGTGGTGCGGGAACGGTATTGGCTCACCTTTGCCCCTGGCGAAGTGCGGGTTTGCACTTCCTGTCATGGCCTCAGCGATTTAGACCAGGCCGGGCACACCGCGCCTACCAATCCACCCCAGGCGCTCTTAGACCTGCTGGAATGGTGGCACACGATGCAATCATTGACGCCCCAAGCTTATTTGCCCGCAATCATGCGGTAAGGGTGGGGGGCTGGTACAAGCGACCAGCCCCCCACCCCAATTCAATAGGCGTAACCCAGAAATTTCAATTTCCGGTCTTCTCCGGGTTCGTCAAATAGTTCGGCGCGTCCGGTCAATTGAGCCACGACCTCCGGTGGGGCGCAGGCAAACCATTCCGCTTCAATGCCCTGTTCGGGGTCCGTGTAAAGAAACATGACACAAACCAGGCCGATAACACAATCGCCAGGACAGTCGGGCAGGCCGGCGCCGTTAAGATGCAGGCAGTCGGGGATGAACGTTTTGTCGCGTAAGAACTGCTCATATTCGGCACGGCTGACGCGCACGACCACCTGCGGTTGATGGGTTTGGCGTCTACTCATCACAACCTCCACTTGCCCGTGATCCGTAAACCGTAATTGGTAATTTGAAGTCCGATAACCGATTACCGCCATCAGTGTAATCAATGGCGCGCCGGTTGGAAATTGTGCAACGGCCGTAATTCTCCATGACAAACATCACCTCCGCCTCACATCTTTAATCACTTGTAACCTTATGTCCAGTATGTTTTAATGGGGCGCAGGATAGGAAGGGCACGGCCGTGTCGGGAGGCACACGATGGCTGAGGAAAACAGTCCGGCAAAAACCGGCATACAAAAAAAAGACAAACGGCGCGTTAAACACGCCCACCGCCAGGAACGCAAAGAGGAACGGCGCGAACATCACCACGAAAAGATGAAAGCCAACAAACATGACCGCAAACCCAAATCGCGCCCGAAGCAGGGAAAACGGGATCGATAATTGGCAAAGGCTGTGAGCGGCTGCGCGTGCGCCACTTGCCGCACCTCAATGCTTATGGTAGCATTCAGCCTGCCCATGGCGGGTGTAGCGTAGCGGTTAACGCGTCTGGTTGTGGCCCAGAAGACCGTGGGTTCAAATCCCACCACTCGCCCAGACCTGATGGTAAACAGTAATCGGTTATCGGTGATCGGTTCACTGATAACCGATTACTGTTTACCGGTGTGAGCGCCCGTAGCTCAATGGACAGAGTAACTGACTTCGAATCAGGCGGTTGGGGGTTCGAGTCCCTCCGGGCGCACTGTTGAACTTCAGTTTGGGTGGTTTGCGCATTTTTTCACTTTCGTTATAATCCCCCACGTTTTGCCGCCCATCTTTCTGACGGCCAATTTATAGAGAGGTGTGGTGTAATTCACTTAAAACCATTTTAATAATCAAACACATACCTGGACTGCGACAATGTGCTTATGTCATTCCCTGAGATGGTCTGTTTGCCAGCCATGATAGGGGTGAAGGCCACATAAGTTTTGGCGCAGGTGGAAAGGTATGGGTGGAGCGGCAGGTTTGGTCGGCCGGCGCTCAAAAAACAACAACAAGGAGAATACCTCATGGCCATCGTTTCAATGAAGGCCCTCCTGGAAACAGGGGTGCATTTTGGACACCGCACGCGCCGTTGGAATCCGAAGATGAAACCATACATCTTCACAGAACGCAACGGCATTCACATCCTCGATTTACAGCAAACGATTGTAATGATTGAAGATGCCTATAACCTGATCCGCGACACCGTCGCCCAGGGTGGTGCTGTATTGTTTGTAGGCACCAAACGGCAGGCGCAGGATACCATTGCCAGCGAGGCTTCACGTGGGATGCAACCCTACGTGAATCAACGCTGGTTAGGTGGCACGCTGACAAACTGGCAGACCATCCGCCGCCGTATTGATTACCTGAAGAAGCTGGAAGCGCGCCGGGATGCAGGCGAATTTTCCGCCCTGAAAAAGCGGGAACGGCTGCATGTGGAACGCGAAATTGAGAAGCTGAATTTGCGTCTGGGTGGTGTGCGCAACATGCGTGACCTGCCCGACCTGCTCTTCATTATTGATGTGAACCATGAAGAAACGGCCGTGCACGAAGCCAACAAACTCGGCATTCCCATCGTGGCGCTGGTGGATACTAACTGCGATCCCGATCCTATTGATTACCTCATCCCATCTAATGATGACGCTATCCGCGCTATTAAACTGATTGCCGGTAAGATGGCTGATGCGGCGCTGGAAGGTCTGGCGCTGCGCAAAGAGACGATGGGCGAAGATTACGATGACCGCGCCTATGAACCCTCCTTTGATGGCATGGAAGATGTGGATGATGAGGTGTTGTTAGGTGAATCCACCCTTGCTAAAATGCGCAAAGCTGCCGAAGAATTTGGGGATGAAGATGAGGAATGGGACGAGGATTTTGGCGACTTAGAACGGGATGGCGAGTAAACGGCCGTTTGAATTGAAAAGGCAACTGGGCGGCATCTGACCAGGCAACAAAACAGTTAGATGCCGCTCTGGCAGAGTAAAATATTGGAGATAATGAGAAGGTATGGCTATTACAACTGCCCAAATTAAAGAACTGCGTGAAGCGACCGGCGCAGGCGTATTGGAAGCGAAAAAAGCGCTGGAATCCACCAACGGCGACTTTGACAAAGCGGTAGATTTACTGCGGGAAAAGGGTGCGGCGCGCGCCGCCAAGCGGGCCGAAAGGGCCGCCAGCGAAGGCATCATCGAACTCTATGCCCATCCTGGCAACCGCGTGGGCGTCATGCTGGAATTGAACTGCGAGACCGATTTTGTTGGTCGTAATGAAGAGTTCCGCAACCTGGCGCATGATCTGGCGCTGCACATTGCCGCTATGGGGCCACGTTATCTGACCCGTGAAGAAGTTCCTCAAGCCGAGCTGGATCGGGAACTGGATGTACTGCGTGCTCAGGCCAAAGCAGAAGGCAAACCGGATAACATCGTAGAAAAAATCGTCCAGGGACGTCTGACAAAGTTCTATGAAGAGTTCTGTCTGTTAGAACAGCCGTTTGTGAAGGATGACAGCATCAAGATCAGCGACATGATCACCGATGTGATTCGCAAAACGGGTGAGAATATCGTCATCCGCCGGTTTGCCCGCTACGAGTTGGGCGAATCGCTCGATTAGTTGAGGCAAAAATGGGGGCGTTCTTGGGAGCGCCCCCATTTTTATGCCGCAGTTTACGTCTGTAACCTCATGCCCGTGGGGATGCTCCCAGATATGAAGTGGTGGGTTTAATTACTCAGTTACCCATTTACTCAGTTACCCAATTATACAATTCAACGGAGTCATTATAAATGACAGCAATTCAGTACAAGCGTATCTTGCTTAAGATGGGAGGGGAAGCGTTGTCTGGCCCTTCCGGGTTTGGCATTGATCCGGTGCGCGCCGTTCAGGTTGCCCAGATTGTGAAGGATGTTTATGATTTAGGCGTGCAGGTGGCGCTGGTAATCGGCGGCGGCAATTTGTGGCGGGGTTCGGTGGGCAGCGCCATGGGCATGGAGCGGGCGTCGGCTGACCATATTGGCATGATTGCCACGGTGATGAATGCCCTGGCTTTGCAGGATGCCCTGGAACGGAAAGGGGTTGAGACTCGTGTACAAACGGCTATAGAAATGCGCACCATTGCTGAGCCGTACATTCGTTTGCGGGCCATACGCCATATGGAAAAAGGGCGCGTCGTTATCTTTGGCGCCGGCACGGGCAACCCTTATTTCACGACTGATTCGGCCGGTGCGCTGCGGGCGATGGAGATCAATGCCGATGTATTGATCAAGGCCACGAAGGTAGGCGCGATTTACGATGAGGACCCGGAGAAGAACCCACAGGCGCGCCGTTTTGATAAAATATCGTATATTGACTTTTTGAATATGCGGTTGAAGGTGATGGACAGCACGGCCGTGTCTCTGTGTATGGACAATAATTTGCCGATTGTGGTGCTCAACTTCTGGCAGCAAGACAGTGTGCGCCGTTTTTTGCAGGGTGAAGACCTTGGCACCACTATCACCAACTTGTAGTGGGCACAAGAAGGATACCCTTCCTAATTCACCCTTCTTAATTCATAATTATTTTAGGAGGAGGACGATATGATACGCGAATTATTAGCAGATGCGGAATCGAGGATGCAAGGCGCGATTACCTCGCTGGAAGCTGATTTAAGCGGGTTTCGTACCGGGCGCGCCTCCCCCCATTTGGTAGACAAGATCACGGTGGAGATGTATGGCGCGGAAATGGCCCTCAACCAGATGGCGGTTATCTCGGTGCCGGAACCACAGCAGTTGGCCATACGGCCGTATGACGCCCACGCCATCTCTGCCATTGAAAAGGCGATCTTAAGGTCTGACCTGGGCATCATGCCTAACAATGATGGCAAGATTATCCGCCTGAATCTGCCGCGCCTGACGGAAGAGCGCCGCCGTGACCTGAGCAAAATGGCCCACAAGCGGGTGGAAGACGCCAAAGTGGCGGTGCGCAATGTGCGCCGCGATGCCCTGAATGACATGCGCGATATGAAAAACGAATCCATGATCACCGAAGATGAGTTTCACCGCAGCCAGGATGACCTGCAATCTTTGACCGACCGGTATGTAAAAAGTATTGACGAAATCGGCGAGGCTAAGGAAGCCGAAATCATGGAAGTATAAATTTGTATGGCCGAGCGCAATTCTCATCTGGATTTGGCAGGTCTGCTCATTCCTACACATGTAGCCATTATCATGGACGGCAACGGCCGTTGGGCCAAAAAACGTGGTCTACCCCGGCAGGCCGGTCACCGGGCCGGCGCGGAAAACCTGCGCCGCATCATCAACGCCTGCGTCGAGTTCAAAATAAAAATCCTCACCATTTACGCCTTTTCCACCGAAAATTGGGGTCGCCCGGAAATGGAAGTGCGCGGCCTGATGAAAATCATCTCCCGTGTCATTGACCAGGAACTCAAAGATTTACACGCTCAAGGCGTTTGTCTGCACCACCTGGGTTCCATGAGCGGCGTGGCCCCCAGTCTGCAAGAGAAAGTGCATCGCGCCCTGGAACTCACCAAAGATAATGACCGGCTCATCCTGAACGTGGCCTTTAACTATGGCGGGCGGGCGGAAATTTTACAGGCGGTGAAACAAATTTTGGCCGATAACGTGGCCCCCGATGCCCTGACGGAGGATTTGTTCAGTTCTTATCTTTTCACCAGGGGTTTGCCGGACCCTGACCTGGTCATTCGCACCAGCGGCGAACTGCGCATCAGTAATTTTCTCATCTGGCAGGCCGCCTACTCCGAGTATTACCCCACGCCTGTCTATTGGCCGGATTTCGGCCGTGACGATTTGTATGAGGCGATTCTGGCATTCAACCAGCGTGAACGCCGTTTTGGGCTGGTCACTGAATCGCCCGTCTAAAGCAGTGAGGAAACCACATTTCCAATAAAAAGTGAGATTGGGAGACTAAATCTCCTGATCTCCTAATCTCCTGATCTCTCTTATGTTCCTGCAACGCGCGCTCGTGGCTCTTATTTTTGGCCCTTTGGCTCTACTGCTCATCTATTTTGGCGATGCGCTAGGCGGGTTGGTCTATTTTGTTCCCTTTGCCATCTTGTTAACACTGGCGACTATTGAGTATGTGCACCTGACCCGGCACTTGGGCTGGCATGTACTTGTCTGGATATTATTGCCCCTCGTGATTGCCCAATGGGTGATCGCCGAGTGGGGGCAGCCGACATGGGTGGGGCCATCTTTCCTGGTGAGTATGTTGGTGATGCTCACGGCCGTGCTCTATTCATACGAAAAACAAAGCAGCCAGACCGTTGCCGTGGATTGGATGGCTTACATGGGCGGCTTTTTGCTGCTGGGCTGGCTGGGCAGCCACTTCTTTTGGCTGCGCGGTATCCCCAACTATGCCTGGCAATGGACAGCATTAGCCATGATTACAACCTGGGTTGCCGATTCAGGCGCTTATGTAGTGGGCAAGTTTGTCGCCGGTAAATATGTGCTGGGCAGGCACAAAATGTCACCCCGCCTCAGCCCCAACAAAACAGTTGAAGGTTTTTTTGGCGGGCTGGTTTTGGGCACGTTTTTTACCGTGCTGATTGGTTATTTCCTGCAACTTCCCCTATGGCCGTTGCTGATTTTGGGATTGGCGATCACCATTTTGGGGCCATTAGGCGACTTGAGCATTTCGCTGTTGAAACGGGAGGCGGGGGTCAAAGATTCCGGCAACCTATTGCCAGGGCATGGCGGCGCTTTAGACCGGGTAGACACCCTGTTATGGGCGGTCACCATCGCTTACTACCTGGCGCTCTACCTGCCACAGCTTTCCTGATTGAGATGGTCTGGCGTATGGCGTATAATACGGCCGTACACGATTTTTCCCACAACTGATACACCCACATTCTCATCTGAACCGGAGATGCAACACATGTCCAAGATCGTTACCATTGAACGTTTTATCCTCGATCACCAGCCTGATTATGCACGTGGCGAATTCACCAATTTACTTTATGACATTGCCCTGGCGGCCAAAGTCATTGCCCACAAAACCAACCGCGCCGGTCTGGTAGATATTCTTGGCAGGGCCGGCGCGGTGAATATCCAGGGCGAAATTCAGCAAAAACTGGATGTGTTTGCCGATGACATCATCTTCCGAATTTGTGACCATACCGGGCGATTGTGTGTGATGGCCTCAGAAGAGCGTGAGGAGATCATTCACATACCGGAACCGTACAAAAAAGGTTCCTACGTCCTGGTGTATGATCCTTTGGATGGATCATCAAATATTGATGTGAACGTGAGCATTGGCACGGTCTTTGGCTTGTATCGCTGTAAAAATTGGGAGAATCGGGGCCGGCTAGAAGACGTATTGCAACCGGCGCGCAGTCTGGTAGCGGCCGGCTATGTGTTGTATGGTTCCAGCACCATGCTGGTCTATACCACCGGGCAGGGGGTACATGGATTTACACTTGATCCTGAATTAGGCGAATTTTTGTTGTCGCACGAAAATATGCGCCTGCCGGAACCGCCGGGTTATTACAGCATTAACAACTCCTATTATGAAGCCTGGACGTCGCCAGTACAGCAATATGCGCGTTGGCTGCAAGGGCTGGATGGCTCTAACGCCCCCAAAATGTCGGCGCGGTACATTGGCTCGCTGGTAGCCGATTTTCACCGTAACCTGATGCGCGGCGGCATCTTTTGTTATCCGGCGGAGAAAAACAAACCAGAGGGCAAGATTCGGCTGCTGTATGAGGCCGGCCCGCTGGCGTTTATGATTGAACAGGCGGGCGGGTATGCCTCTGACGGCCGTCGCAGCATCCTGGATATTGAACCAACTAACTTGCACCAGCGCACACCCTTTTACATCGGCAATCGGTCACTGGTACATAAGGCCGAACAGTTCATCGCCCAGGAAATTGACTTGCCCGGGGATGCGTGATATACTCCGCCTGCCCACAAAGTGGATGACCAAAAAGCTCCCTGTGATGATTTGAATACCAACAGTCAGGAGAGAAACGCACGGTTGAGCCTGCGCGTAATTTTCCCCAAATGAATTGCAAATTTACACCATTATTGTTCTACTCATAACCGGCGCAGGTATTGGAGATACCTGGGTCAATTTTCTGAATATGCCATTGGAGCAACAGCCCCAACGATTTACCAGATAAGGTTATAACAAACATGATGCCTGTTGCGGGCGATTGTGGGTTTCTGGCGGCAATGGCCGTAACCAATCCCACACCAGTCGCGCCCGACACGCTCTGTCAGGACACAACACCTCGATATTGATTGAAGGAGAATTTAGAGAAGATGTCTCTCGAAGAAAGCCAAAGCCATATGGATATTGGAATTGCCGAACTAGAAACCAAAAAAATCGGTGAACTGCGCGAGCTTGCTAAAGATATGAGCATATCTGGCTTCAGCACGATGAAAAAGCAAGGTCTCATCTATGAGATCCTCAAGGCCAAATCTGCTTCGCAAGGTTTTGATTTTCGAGGCGGCGTGCTGGAAATCATTGAAGACGATAAACAAACGATGGGCTTCTTACGTGGCAAGAACTATCTGCCAGGGCCAGATGACATTTATGTGTCCAATTCCCAGATTCGCCGCCTGGCATTACGTAACGGCGACATGGTCTTGGGACAGGTGCGTGTGCCCAAAGAAAATGAGAAATACTATAGTTTGCTGCGCGTGGAAGCCGTCAATGGCGGCAGCCCCGAACTGGCCAAAAAACGGCCGCGCTATGAAGACCTGACCCCCATCTTCCCCGACCAAAAATTAAAGCTGGAAACCAAACCCAATATCCTCTCCACCCGCTTGATGGATCTGGTGGCTCCCATTGGGCGCGGCCAACGTGGTTTGATTGTATCCCCGCCCAAAGCTGGTAAAACCACCGTCTTGAAGGAGATTGCCAACGGTATCTCCGAGAATTACCCCGAAGTACACCTGATGGTGGTGTTGATTGGTGAACGCCCAGAAGAAGTGACCGACATGGATCGCTCCATTGACGGCGAAGTGATCAGCTCCACCTTTGACGAGCCGGTGAAACAACATTGTAAAGTGGCCGAAATGGCCCTGGAACGCGCCAAACGGCTCACAGAAGGTGATCGAGATGTGGTGCTATTGCTTGACTCCATCACCCGGCTGGCGCGGGCTTATAATCTGACGGTGCAGCCCAGCGGCCGTACCCTCTCCGGTGGTCTTGACCCTACAGCACTCTACCCGCCCAAACGCTTCTTTGGTACGGCGCGTAACCTGGAAGAAGGCGGCAGTCTGACTATCATCGCTACCTGTCTGGTAGATACCGGCAGCCGCATGGATGACGTAATCTACGAAGAGTTCAAGGGTACGGGTAACATGGAGCTTTTACTAAGCCGCCGTTTGCAAGAGCGCCGCATCTTCCCGGCCTTCGACATCGAGCGTTCCAGCACCCGGCGTGAAGATTTGCTGCTCTCTGGCGATGAGTTGCAGCGTGTTTACACCATGCGCCGCATGTTGGGCCATCTAATGGACACCCCAGGTTACGACATCAGCAGCGCTACTGCCGCCGTCTTACAGCAGATGCGCAATACACGCACGAATTATGAATTCCTGGAAACGTTAACCCGCGATATGATGTAAAAAAACAAGAAACCGGGCTTTTTGCCAAAAGCCCGGTTTTGTCTGAGCAAAGGTTTAGAATACGGGCCGCAACGTCGGCCCGTTTTTGTTGTTTGAGGGTGGTGTGGTAGCATTTTGGTCGCCTGGGTAGAGGCAGATGATTGATGGAGAAGAGAAAGGATAGTTGGCAACGGTTTAGTGGGTATTTGGTAGTGGCTGCCGGGATTTTGCTGCTGCTGGCGGCGGCGCAATTGGTGGGGTTGGATGAGTTAGTAGCGGCGGGGGAAGGGAGTGTATTCACGGCCGTGACCCCCACCCTCGCGCCCCTAGACGATGCCCCGGCAACGCCTGCACTGAGCGAGGACGAAGTGGCCGTGCCCTCTGCCAGCACCTCTTCGTCAGTCCCCTTACCTGTCCTTAACGACAGCAGCCTGGCCCCCGTGCCCAACCCCCACACCTACCAGGCCAAAATGCCCGCCCACGACTTCAAAATCCACGTTGTCACCGACTTTGATACGCCTAACTCCATCGCTTTGGAATACGGCATTACCGCTGACACCATCATTGGCGGCAACCCGCAGATCAGCCGCGAATCCAACCTGCTGCAAACAGGCGCGCAGTTAACGATCTTGCCCGTGGATGGGGCATTACACACCGTCAAACCAGGCGAAACGCTGGATTCTATTGCTGCGCTCTATGGTGTGCCCGTCGCCGACATTATCGCTTTCCCCACCAACAATTTAGAGCCGCCCTTTTTGCGGCTGATACCGGACTCGCAGTTGCTCATTCCCGGCGCGTCCATCGGCCAATTTACCTTCCGCGCTCCCAAATCGGTGGGTGGCAGTGGCGGAACGCAGCAGTGGGCGGTGGTAGGCACTGGCACATACATCTGGCCGGTAAGCGGCCGTTGCCTCACCAATTACTACTCCGGCTTCCACCCCGGCATTGATGTCTCCATGGCCGAAGGCTCCCCTGTTTACGCCTCTGACACCGGCACTGTCACCTATGCCGCCTATGCCGCCGGTATCTATTACGATTACGGCAACCTGATTGTCATCAATCATGGCAATGGCTACGAGACCTTTTATGCCCACCTCAGCGGCATCAACGTCTACCCCGGCCAGATTGTCTACCAGGGCGACTACATTGGCGCTACCGGCAATACCGGCCGCTCCTCCGGGCCACACCTCCACTTTGAAATCCGCAGCAACGACTACGGCCAGAATCCCCTGAACCGGTTGGCGGGGCCGGTACGGTCGTGTTCGTGATGCGTAATGCGTGAGCCGTAATCCGCGATCCGAAGCCCGATTACCGATCACCGATTACGGAAACCGGGAGCACTCTATGGATTATTCTTCTAACTTTTGGAAACGCGCCGGTGGATATACCCTGCTGCTCTGTGTGGGGCTGGCGCTTTTTGCCGGGTGGCGGACGGCGAGTGGGGCCGAGGGCACGGCCGTACCCTCTCTCACCACCCCCACGCCCATTGCCAGCAGCACGGCCGCTTCGGCTGAACTCAGCGCAGGCGTTGCTGACACCCCTCTCACATCCCCCACCGGCGATGTACCCGTCCTCACCGATAACAGCCTGGCCCCTGCCCCCTATCCCCATACCTACCAGGGCAAACTGCCCGAACACAATTATGAAACCTACGTCGTTGAGCGCGGTGACACACCCGTGGGCATTGCCGAACGATTTGGCATCAAGACCGAAACCATCCTCGGCGGCAACCCCCAACTGAGCCAGGAATCCAGCCTGCTGCAAACCGGCGTGGAACTGATTATCCTGCCCATTGATGGTGTGCTGCATGATGTTCAGCCCGGCGACACGCTGGAAAGCCTGGTCAACCTGTACGCCATCCCTGCCGAACAGATCATCGCCTACGCCCCCAATAACCTGGAATTCCCCTACCGCCTCTACCCGGAAACCAAGATCATGGTGCCTGGCGCGGTGCGTGAAGTCTTTGTCTGGACGCCGCCTACCTTAGAATCGGTCAGAGGCACAGGCAGCGGCGTACAGCCGTTGGTCGTAGGCACCGGGTCGTTCATCTTCCCCGTCAACTCGCGTAACTTCACCCAACAATTTTGGTATGGTCATCCCGGCATAGACATTGGCCTGGCGGAGGGTTCGGCCGTGTATGCCGCCGACACCGGCACCGTTACCTACGCCGGCTGGAACATCTATGGCTACGGCAACCTCATCGTCGTCAATCATGGCAATGGCTACGAAACCTTTTACGGCCATCTCAGCGGCTTTAACGTGGGGCCGGGCCAGGTCGTCACCAAAGGCCAGGTCATTGGCGCTTCCGGCAATACCGGCAACTCCTCCGGTCCCCATCTCCACTTTGAAATCCGCATCAACGGCAACCGCGACAACCCCTGTTGGTACATTGGCTGTTAACTGTCATAATTTGAGATCGCATCATTTATGCTGACAAAGATCATAAACTGACATTTTGCCCTTTGGTTGCAAGTGGCAAGTTGCAGGTTGCAAGTCACCTGCCACCTGCAACCCAAATCTCCATGACCATCTTCATCATTATGGGCGTCTCCGGCTGCGGCAAAAGCACCGTCGGGCAGGCATTGGCCGACCGGTTGGGCTGCGCCTTTTTCGATGGCGATCATTTTCATCCGCCGCAAAATGTGGCTAAAATGGCGGGCGGACACCCACTGACGGATGAAGACCGTATTCCCTGGCTGGCGCGGCTGCACGCGATGATGGCGGCGCATGAGACCAAAGGCGAAACGGCCGTGCTCGCCTGTTCCGCCCTTAAAAAGAGTTATCGGGACCAACTGCAGGATGGGTTGACGGCCGTGCAGTTCATCCACCTGCAAGGCAACTTCGACCTGATCTGGCGGCGAATGCAGGCACGGCAAGGGCACTACATGAAAGCCCTCATGCTGCAAAGCCAGTTCGACGCCCTCGAACCTCCCGCCCCCGACGAAGCCCTCACCATCCCGGCCGACGAGGAAATAGAAACAATTCTGGATATGATTTGTTCAAAATGAGATTAGAGATTAGAGATTGGAGATTCAATCGCTAATCTCCAATCTCTAATCTCCAATCTCCAAAAGGAAACCATGAACCCACAAGCAGACATCGGACTCATTGGATTGGCCGTCATGGGCCAAAATCTGGTACTGAACATGGACGATCACGGCTTCACCGTCGCCGTCTACAACCGCACTGTTGACAAGGTAGACCAATTCCTGGCAAATGAAGCCAAAGGCACAAAGGCCATCGGCGCACACTCCCTGGAAGAACTGGTTAGCCATCTGAAACGGCCGCGCCGCGTCATGATCATGGTCAAAGCCGGTGCGCCGGTAGACGCCACCATCGCCCAACTCGTGCCCCTGCTGGAACCGGGCGACATCATCATTGACGGCGGTAACTCCCATTACCCGGATAGCACCCGCCGCGCTCAGGAATTGGCCGCGCAAGGGCTGTTGTTCATTGGTACCGGCGTCAGCGGTGGCGAGGAGGGGGCGCGTTATGGCCCCTCCATCATGCCCGGCGGTCACCCAGATGCCTGGCCGCACGTCAAACCCATCTTCCAGGGCATCGCCGCCAAAGTGGCCGACGGCTCCCCTTGCTGCGACTGGGTTGGTGAGGAGGGTGCCGGGCACTTCGTCAAAATGGTGCATAACGGCATTGAATATGGCGATATGCAACTCATCGGCGAGGCGTATGACCTGATGCGGACGGCGTTGGGGCTGAGTAATGATGAGATGAGTGCCGTCTTTACCGATTGGAACAAGGGGGAGTTGGATTCCTACCTGATTGAGATCACGGCCGACATCCTGGCCTACAAAGACGAACACGGCCGTGCCCTGGTAGACCTCATTCTGGACGCGGCCGGGCAAAAGGGGACGGGCAAGTGGACGGCCGTGACTGCCCTGGATACCGGCGTACCGCTCACCCTGATCGCCGAAGCCGTTTTTGCCCGCGCCCTCTCTGCGCTGAAGGAAGAGCGGGTCGCAGCGGCAAAGGTATTGGGGTCGCCCATTCCCCCCTTCACCGGCGACAAAGCCGCCTTCATTGAAGATTTACGCCAGGCGTTGTTCGCCGCCAAGATCATCTCCTACACGCAGGGGTACATGCTCATGCGGGCGGCGACGGTTGAGTTTGGCTGGCAGTTGGCCTATGGCAACATTGCCTTGATGTGGCGCGGCGGCTGCATTATCCGCGCCGCTTTCCTGGATGACATCAAGGCCGCCTTTGACGCCGACCCCGATTTAACCAACCTGTTGTTGGCTCCGTTTTTCCAGGCCAGAGTGCAGGCGGCGGAAGGGGCGTGGCGGCGGGTGGTGGGCACGGCCGTGACCTCAGGCATCCCCGTCCCTGCCCTATCCAGTGCCCTGGCCTTTTACGACGGCTACCGCCGCGAGCGGCTGCCCGCAAACCTGCTGCAAGCCCAACGCGATTACTTCGGCGCTCACACCTACGAACGGGTGGATCGACCCCGCGGCGAATTTTTCCACACCAACTGGACCGGCCAGGGCGGCGACGTGACCGCACAATCATATAATGCATAGCCACTGTGTCATTCCGAACCTCCAAAAGGAGGTGAGGAATCTTTCACCTGGCCGAGGCGGAAGATTCCTCGCTCCGAAGACTCCGCTACTAAGAAAGTTGTCATTCCGAGGTCTTCCGAGGAATCCCTATGTAATGACAAATACTAGGGATTCCTCCTCGAAGACTCGTCGGAATGACAGTCGGCGTGGCAACTTTCTTGTAGCCTGAGTTGCCCTGGCAATGGTTGGTTCGGAATGACATTTGACAGGAAAAGCGCATGGATTCTGTTTTAACGGAAATGGGCGAGATGGGTTTGGTGCCGGTGGTGGCGATTGAGGATGCGGATGATGCCCCGGCTTTGGGGCGGGCGCTGCTGGCTGGCGGGCTGCCCTGTGCGGAAATTACCTTTCGCACCACGGCTGCCGCTGATGCAATCCGCTTATTGACGGCCGAATGTCCCGAAATGTTGGTGGGGGCGGGCACGGTGTTGACGGTGGCGCAGGCGGAAACGGCCGTCGCCGCCGGGGCGCGTTTCATCGTCACCCCCGGTTTTGATGCGGCCGTTGTGGATTGGTGTCTGGCGAATAACATACCCATCACGCCGGGTGTCATGACGCCGACAGAAATCAACATGGCGCTCAACAAAGGGCTGAATTTGCTCAAATTCTTCCCGGCGGAGGCGGCGGGCGGTGTAAAGGCCTTGCAGGCCATTGGTGGGCCGTACCGCGATGTGAAATTTATGCCTACGGGGGGGCTCACGGCCGTGAACCTGCCCGATTATCTGCGTTTGCCGATGGTTCACGCCTGTGGTGGCAGTTGGATGGTGGCCCCCGCCCTCATCAACGGCGGCCAATTCGACCAGATCACCCGCCTCACAGCCGAAGCGGTGGCCCTCGTCCACCAAATAAGGAGCGGCTAAAAACACAGTCTGTCTCCCCATTCCTGAGGCTACAATTCCGGCTTCGACGAAAAAATGATAGGTGGAGGAGAGGCTTTAGCCGATGCGTGGTTCGCCTAAAGGCTCTCTTCCGGCTGTCCACATGAAAGCAAGAGTTGGGAATGGCTATGGCAAATTGGCTCAAATCAAAAAAGATCAGGCGCGTGTTATGGGGGGTGCTGCTGTTTGGAATCCTGGTTGTTTCTTTTCCATTTCTCTGGCGGGGGTATGTGCAGTGGCAGTACGGCCGTCTGGTTTACCAAGTTGATGAAGCGCCAGCCAGGCCGGTCGCCATCGTCTTTGGCGCCGGCTTGCGTCGTGATGGGTTTTTAAGCGCTGTGCTGGTTGACCGCATGGATGTAGCCATTGCCCTTTACGAAGCCGGCACGGTGCAGAAGTTGCTGGTCAGCGGCGACAATCGGTTTGAGAATTACAATGAGCCGGGGGCGATGATGGCTTATGCCATCAGCCGGGGTGTTGATCCCGCCGACGTGCAGCCCGATTATGGCGGCCGTCGCACCTACGACAGTTGCTACCGGGCCAGGCACATCTTCCAGGTAGACGAGGCCATTCTGGTCACACAGGAGTTCCATTTGCCCAGAGCATTATTCACCTGCGAGCAGTTAGGAGTAGATGTGGTTGGGGTGTCGGCAAGTTCACGGCCGTATCTCCGCCAGCGCTGGTTTACCATCCGGGAAATGGGAGCCACGTTGCAGGCGTTGGGGGATGTGCTCCGCGGTGAACCTGCGCCGGTTTTGGGTGAGCCGATTCCATTGACAAATTGAAAGAGGGCTAGTGGGGGCAGATAAATCTGCACCAACAAAAAGCAAAGTCGGCCTTCGCCGACTGGGACTTAGCCCACGAAGGTGGGCTTTGCCTCCTGTAGCCGCGATTTTAATCGCCGGGAATTTATTGGTTGCCAGCAATCCTCCTGCTGCCCACCCAACTCATCATCTGTTTACTGATTACTGCTCACCACCCGATCCCGTAATTGGCCGCAGCCTGCCTGGATGTCAATGCCCCGTCGGACGCGCACGGTGCTGCTGACGCCGTAGCGGGCCAATTCGGCCTGGAACGCGGCCACCCGTTCGCGGGAGGAGGGCTGCCCACCATAGCCGGCGGTGGGGTTGAGGGGGATGAGGTTGACGTGGCACAACAGGCCGTGCAGCAGTTTGCCCAGCGCCTGCGCCTGCTCTACGGTGTCGTTTTCGTGGGCGATGAGCGCCCACTCAAAGGTGAGACGGCGGCCAGTTTTTTCCACATAGTAGCGGCAGGCGTCCAGCACCTCGGCGATGGGCCAGCGGCGGTTGACGGGGATGAGTTTATCACGCTCCTCGTCGGTGGCGGCGTGCAGGGAGACGGCCAACGGGGTCTGCTGCTGTTCGTCGGCGTAGCGGCGGATGGCCGGTACCAGGCCTACCGTAGAGATGGTGATTTTGCGGGCGCCCAGGTTGAAGCCGGTGGGGTCGGTGAGGCGGTCAACGGCCGTCATCGTATTCGTATAGTTGTGCAGCGGCTCGCCCATACCCATCATGACAATGTTGGTGACGTGTTCGCCCGTTTGCGCCAGTTCGCGGGCAAAGTGCAGCACCTGGGTCACAATTTCACCCACACTGAGGTGGCGGAAGAAACCCATCTGCCCGGTGGCGCAAAAGACGCAGCCCATGGCGCAGCCCGCCTGGGTGCTGATGCACAGCGTCCGCCGCCGGTCATAACGCATCAGCACCGTCTCGATGAATTGGCCGTCCGGCAGTTGAAAGAGCACCTTTTTAGTCAGGCCATCGCGGGAATGTTGTTCGCTGGCGATGGGAAGCGGGGAGAGGTGTACGGCCGTACTCAACTTCTCTCGCAACCCCTTCGGTAAATTCGCCATGGCGGCCACGTCCGGCACATATTTCTGGTACAGCCACTCCCACACCTGTCGGGCGCGGAATTTCGGCTCGCCCAAGTCGGTGAGCAGTTGAGTGAGTTGGTCAAAAGAGAGGTCGTAGAGGGTTTGCTGTTGCATGAGATTGGGAGATTGGGGATTGGAGATTGGGAGATTGGAGATTGCGCAAATCTCTAATCTCTAATCTCCAATCTCTCTGCCAGTTCCGATATACCGGCAAATACATAGTCTGGTTGTGGCGCGTCAAGTTGGGCCAGTTCTTCGCGGGTGCTGATACCGGAGAGGACGAGGATGGTGGGCAGCCCGGCGGCTTTGCCGCCAGCAATGTCCGTGCTGAGGCGGTCGCCGACCATAGCGGTGTCTGCCGGTATGCTGCCCAGCCGTTTTAACGCTTCTTGAAACATGATGATGCCGGGTTTACCGATGACGGTGGGCTGGACGCCGGTGGCGGCCGCGAGCAGGGCCAGGAATGACCCCGCGCCGGGCAGCGGGCCATATTCGCTGGGCAGGCTGACATCGGGGTTGGAACCGATGAAGCGGGCGCCGTGGTTGAGGCAGATGGCGGCGGCAGCAAAATCAGCATAGGTGGCTTCGCGCCAGAGGCCAACGGCCGTGACCTCCCCCCGTTGGCCCCCCTCCATCACATCCGCCACCGACAACACACGGAAGCCACGCTCCCGGATGGCCTGATGCAGCCCGTCACCACCGAGAACGTACACGGCCGTACCCGCTTCATATTCCTCTTGTAAATAATCGGCCGTGGCAATGGCCGACGTCAAAATCTGTTCCTGTCTGACCGGGACGCCAAAACCAGCCAATTTGGTGACATATTGGGCCGGGGTTTTGGAGGCATTATTGGTCGCCAGCACAAAGTTGAGCTCTTGCTGGCGCAAGGTTTGGAAGAAGTGAGCAAGTCCGGGCACGGCCGTGTCACCATGCCACAACACGCCGTCCATATCGAGAATGAGATTTTTGATGTGGTTCATATACGGCCGTGATCTTACACCAGATGCTCGTTTTCGTGAATTTGCTCACCCGGTTCTGGTTCGAATACCTGCTCCCATTCCTCATTCAGTGTTCCGTTCGCATGATGTTGCCTTTGATTGCGGATATAGGCTATCACTTGTGGCGCTTCGTTTTTGCGCAGGGTAAATGCGCCATACCCGCCTTGCCATTTGAAAAAGTCGTCCGGTGTAATCTCATGTGTGACCAGATGAGAGGATGCGCCTTTGACTTCTTTGGCTAGAGTGGCTACGGCCGTGGTGGTATGCAGCCGCGCCAGGAGATGCACGTGATCTTCTATACCGCCAATTGCCAGCGGCACACACTTCAATTCCCGGCACTTTTTGGTGATGCAGGCATAAATACGAGGTTCGATTTCGGGCGTTATGAGGGGCAGTCGGTCCCAGGTGGCCCAGACCAGATGGACATACAATTGAGTAAATGGGGTTCTCATGTGCTTAATTTTCCCTCCTATAAGTGGCGATTGATGGTGAAAGTATAGCAGGTTGATGGAGCAGTTGAAATGGGGCAGCAGCAGTTAAAACTGCACCTACAGAAAGCGAAGTCGGCCTGCGCCGACTGGAAGAGGGCGCACCCCCAGCCCACACAGGTGGGATTCGCCGCAACGGAGCAGTTAAAACTGCACCTACAAAAAGCGAAGTCGGCCTGCGCCGACTGGAAGAGGGCGCATCCCCAGCCCACGCAGGTGGGCTTCGCCTTCTGTTGCTTGCGAATTCATTCGCCGGGGCAGTTAAAACTGCACCTACAGAAAGCGAAGTCGGCCTGCGCCGACTGGAAGAGGGCGCACCCCCAGCCCACGCAGGTGGGCTTCGCCTCTTGTTGCCGCGAATTCATTCGCCAGTGCAGTTAAAACTGCACCTACAAAAAGCGAAGTCGGCCTGCGCCGACTGGAAGAGGGTGCACCCCCAGCCCACGCAGGTGGGCTTCGCCTCTTGTTGCCGCGAATTCATTCGCCGGGGCAGTTAAAACTGCACCTACAGAAAGCGAAGTCGGCCTGATTCGCCGCAACGGAGCAGTTAAAACTGCACCTACAAAAAGCGAAGTCGGCCTGCGCCGACTGGAAGAGGGCGCATCCCCAGCCCACGCAGGTGGGCTTTGCCTCTTGTTGCCGCGAATTCATTCGCCGCAACGGAGCAGTTAAAACTGCACCTACAGAAAGCGAAGTCGGCCTGCGCCGACTGGGGTTGCCGGGGACAGCCCACGCAGGTGGGCTTTGCCTTCTGTTGCCGCGAATTTATTCGCCCGGCGCCCCATACCGCTCCTCGAATTCCTCTCTGGTCAGGCCATAGACCAGGTCATCATAGTAACGGCCGTCATGCAGCACCGCCCGCCGTATTCTCCCCTCCAGCATAAAACCCATGCTCTCATGCAGCCGTTGGGACGGTTCATTGTAGCCGTACACCTTCACCGTCACCTTCTGGTAGCGCAGTTCGCGGAAGTAGTAACGCAGCACCATGATGATCGCTTCCCGCGCATAACCTTGCCGTTGGAACGGCCGTCGAATAGCAATCCCATACGTAAAATCCCCCACCCGCCGGTCACACTTATGCGGATCAATAGACCCCACCATTTCACCGGCCAACGTCTCGATCACAAAATAATAATTGTCCGATTCATCCGAGAACCGGGCGGTGGTCTTCTCAATCCAATCTGCCACCACCTTGCGCGAAGCGGGCAGCCGAATGCGGTCCACCATCAACCCCATCTCCGTATCCCAATTCCACTCGAAAAAAACGGGGGCGTCCTCTGGTTCCACCGCCCGTAAACGAATGCGCTGGCTTTCCCAATAAGCTGAATTTCCCATAGAATAACTCCTCGACACGCGGGTATAGTTGCCCAATTTTAGCCAATATCGTCACGTTTTCCGCCCGCGTTCGTCTGTATAAACGTGAAAAGGTAGTGGCGCTATCTATGAACGAATCAAATGCTTCAGAAGAACGCCTGATTATACAGGCAATTACCGGCGATACGGCTGCCTTTGGCAAGCTGTATGAACAATACCTGAACGAAATCTATCACTTCGTTTTTTATCGCGTCCGCAGCCATCAGGAGGCGGAGGATTTGAGCGAAGGGGTCTTTTTGAAAGCCTGGCTGGCTTTAGAGGAAAACCCACCGCAGCAGATCCCATTCCGCCTGTGGCTTTATCGCATTGCCCGCAACACAGTGGTTGACCATTACCGCGCCCGCAAAGAGCATGTGGGATTGGAAGAAGCCAGCGCCGTGTTAACGCCAATGGAAGGGCCGGAAGCATTGGTCATGCGCCGCGAGCGACTTGAAGAATTGCAGGATAGATTTCAACAGCTCAAGGAAGAGTACCAGGAAGTATTGACGTATCGTTTTATTGTGGGGCTGACTCATGCGGAAACGGCCGTTGTCATGCAGCGCAGCGAAGAAGCCGTCCGTGCCTTGCAGTACCGGGCCATCGTCGCCCTACGCAATCTCTTGACCGCGCCGCAGTCTGCCAAAACATCTACCAGAGGCAATGGCTTTGCCCCCAATCTGATATTTGTCTCCAGCGCCCTGGATGGCGATTGACTGGCAAATAAGGAAGATACCCATGAATGATAAATTAACTCATATCCTGGCGGAATGCCTGGAAGCAATTGAGCAGGGTCGCTTGACGCCGACTGAATGTCTGGCGCAATACCCAGAGCACCGGGCTGAACTGGCCGACCTGTTGCAAATTGCCACTGGTATGTGGTCAGCCCCCATGGTGCATCCGGCCCCGGAAATGCGCCAGAACGCTCAGGCGCGGCTGCTGGCAAAGCTGCCAGAGCGGGCCGCCGTTGCGCCCGTTGGCAGCCCGGTAGTTGCCAAAGCGACGGCGGCTTTGCTCGCTTTTATGACCTGGCTGCGTTTCCTGCCGCGCCAGTTTGGGCAGCGCACGGCAACGTTATCCCGACCGGCGCTGGCGCTGACATTTGCCGCTGTCTTGCTATTGGGCGTGGGGCTGCTCACGGCCGTTGGCGCTGCCCTGGCTCCCACCACCGCTCAATTCGCCCAACCAGCCACCATTTCCGTGGAAGCCACGCAGGGTGTGGTGGAAGTGATGGACATAGATGGCAAGTGGACGCCTCTGGCTAAGGGAGCGACTGTGACCGCACAAGACCGGCTGCGCACCGGGCCAGATTCCAGCGCCAGGGTTGTTTTTGCCGACGGCCGTGTCGCCACCATTGGCCCCAGCACCGAGATCGCCATTGAAGAACTGGTACGGCAAAATCTCAACCTCTTCCAGGTGATGACGCCCACCGTTACCATCACACCCACAGTGGTCGTTACCCCCACCGTCACCATCACGCCAACTGTGATTATCACGCCCACGCCGCCCATTACGCCGACAGCCACCATTACACCCACCCCAACCATCACGCCTACCGAGACTGTCACACCAACCGTGATGCCCGGCGACATGGTGACTGTGTGCCACATGCCCGGCACTCCTGCCGAGCAGACACTAACTTTACCGGCTGCGGCGCTGAACGGTCATCTAGGTCATGGCGATACAGTAGGCCCGTGCCCAGGCGGAAAACCGGCGCCTTCGCCCACACCTGGCAATGGTGGTACCGTCACCGTCTGCCATATGCCCGGTACTCCGGCGCAGCAAACGATGACGCTGCCGGAAGCGGCGCTGAACGGCCACCTGCGTCATGGTGATACCTTAGGGCCTTGCCCAGATGCGTCGCCGACTGTGTCGCCGACTGCACCGCCGCCCGACCCCAACCCGACGTCACCGCCGCCAGGGCCAGGCCCAACAGCCCCGCCGCCACCTCCGCCGCCACCCCCACCCCCACCGGGTAACGGGGGTATGGTCACAATCTGCCACAAACCGGGCACACCGGCCCAGCAGACGATGTCTGTACCGCAGGCCGCGCTGGCAGGCCATCTCAATCATGGCGACACGCTTGGCCCCTGCCCGTAAGTAACCGTCAAGACCGGTCAAGACCCTAAGTACAGCATTGCGTTAATTTATTCCGAGTTTGGATTCCAATTTCTGCACCGTATAAGTCCAATTGATGGGCTTGGGTGCTTGATTTTCG
>JACTMP010000020.1 GCA_014584575.1 Chloroflexota bacterium | reverse complement strand
TGACGCCCCATTGGAAATAACAATTTGAGATAAATTTTCCAGGTTTGGGCATGACTTTGTTGCTTCCTTTATCTTTTGGTTATGACTTTGCCCAATTTGATTTTTGCTCATTTTTTTGAGCGAACGCCCTGTAAGATGATGCGTGACGAGTGATGCGTGACGAGAGAAATCACGCATCACTCGTCACTTGTCACGCATCACAGAGAAATCAAGATGAAAACACGCACAATTTTTACGGTGATGGGGGTGCAGGTGCAGTTGACGCAGACGGGGGTGGTGGGCACGGCCGTACTCTGGCTGCTGTTTACACTGCTGGCCTGGTGGCTGCTGCCGTTGTCGGTAGGGGCCACAGTCGTCATGGGGGTTTTGTTTACGCTGCTGCACTGGTTGGGTGAATGGCTGCACCAGATGGGCCATGCCCTGGCGGCGCGGCGGGTAGGCTATCCTATGCAGCGCATTCGCACCTGGTACGCCCTGGCCGCCGGGCTGTATCCCAAAGATGAACCGCCGCTGCCCGCCGAAACCCACATCCGCCGGGCGTTGGGTGGCCCGGCGATGAGCCTGTTTTTGAGTGTGGTGGGGGCAGTGTTGGTGGGGGTGTTACGGCCGTTGGGCGGCATTCTCTATTACCTGGCGGCTTTTTTCGCACTGGAAAACTTCTTTGTTTTCTTCCTCGGCGCCTTTCTGCCGCTCGGTTTCACCGATGGCAGTACCCTGCTTTACTGGTGGCCCAAACGCGGCCAAAGTTCAGTTAGTAGTGAAGAGTGACCGATAGTGCTGGCTCTTCACCCACCGGGAGTGCGGCCTAAAATCGCGGCTACAAGCAGCAAAGCCGACCTTCGTCGGCTAAGACCAGTCGGCGAAGGCCGACTTCGCCTTTTGTTGGTGCAGATTTATCTGCCGCCGCTGGGCAAATTGAGAATTGCTGACACACCGAATTTGCGGTTGCCTGAGCTATAAACCTGCTACGTGTCTTGCAAGGCAAAAGCAACCGCTTCGTCCAGGGACATGGCCTGCCCGGCAGCCCAGGCCTGGCGAAAGGTGGCGTCGTTCATGGGCTTGTCAATCACATCACCTGGACGTGTTGAAAGTAATAAATTTATTCCGGTAATCAACGAGGAGCGAGCATCCTCAGATGCGAGCCGTTCGGCATCTGAGGATGCCGAACTCCGCTGTATAAATTGATGATCAACGTTCATTATCACCAGGCGATCTAAACCAGACTCACTACAGCGTAAACAAAACAATCTAAATTTCGCATGTCATTCCGACCCATTCGGCAAACTCAGGGCAGGCTAGTACTCGACCAACCTGAATTTGAGGAGTTCGCACGCCCATGTGCGAACGAGCAGCACGAGGGTGTGCTGCTCGCCTCACCCCACAAATTTTGTTTGTTGAGGTAATAGTCTTCGAGGAGGAATCTCGACCCCTTGTGCAGGAGAGAGATTCCTCGCTCCGCAGACTCCGCTACTAAGAAAGTTGTCATTCCGAGGTCTTCCGAGGAATCCCTATGTAATGACAAATACCAGGGATTCTTCCTCGAAGACTAGCCTGCCCTGAGGCATCGAAGGGTCGGAATGACAGCCAGTGTGGCAACTTTCTTGTAGCCTGAGTTGTCCCCGCAATGGTTGGCTGGGAATGCCAGGCGAAAGGTTTGGATTCAGCAATTCTCAATTTGAGGTGTTTGCCACCATCACCACCGATTGAAATCGGTGTCTGAGATACACAAACGCGCTAAAGCGCGTTCTTGTTGCCTCTGGGAACGTGCTTTAGCACGTTTTTTGTATCAGCCTATGAATTCATTCATAGGCAATGGCGGCCAAAATGAGAATTGCTGGTTTGGATTATTCGTTAACAGTGTACTCACGGTTCTTGCAGGGCCAGGGCAATGGCTTCCTTGAGAGACATCGCCTCGCCACGCGCCAACAAAGCCGAGAATTCATCCGGGTTGATCAGGGCGCGAAGCGAATCGAGATCCCGGTTGAACTCATGTAATGTAATAGGTGCGGAAGCGGAGTAAGGGCGTTGCTTAACTGTAAAACCAAACAACAGACCGGCCTTTCTCCATTCACCAGTTGCCAGGAAGAGTCTGGCAAAGCCAATCAAGCTCTTAATTTCTGTTCCAACAGCCCCTAATTCCTGTGGAACAGACAGGCTTTTCGTCAACCACTGCCTGGCCAGAGCATGATTCGCCTGGTCAATGGCCAGATGGCCAAGCTCACCGTAGCACATTGCCAACGTCTCGCGTAGGCTTGATTCGCTGGCTACCTTGACGGCTTCGTTGAGAATCTCGCCGGCCGACTCGTAATTGCCAAGCTGTCGTTGGATGTTGGCAATTTGAATAAGGATGAGTGACCAGATAGGCCTATCTCCTATTACCTTTATCAGATCGAGTCCTTCAGCGAGATAACCTAAGGCTTTTTTCATGTCTGGTTCATGGGTGATGACGTAGAATTGGCCCAGACCATGTAAGACAAACGCACAGACCCAGCGATCACCACCGATCCGGGCGCATGTCAACGCTTCTTCAAGCAGTGACCGGGCATACTCATCAACATTAAGTTCAAGTGTAGTCGTAATCCTCCGAAAATACAGACCCAGTGCCAGATCGTTAAATTCTTCTTTTTCCCGAAGCAGGGGTATCGCTTCTTCACCCGACAGATAACCATTCTTAAAATCACCCTGTCCAATTGACAGCATACTTGAGGTAATCAACCCTTTTGCTACGGTTGTGGACGGCTCATGAGCCTCTGCCAGGAGAAGGTTTGCCCAATGTTTACCTTCACTCCATTGCCCACGATATACCCAAAAGAAACGCAAAAAATTTAAAAGGCGTAAACCAAATTCGATATTTCCACTGGCGACGCACCAATCAAACGTCGCCCGCATGTTGTCTTGTTCTGTTTCCAGCCGGTTGAGCCAGGTTAATTGGTCAGCACCGCGCAGTTTGGGTTCGGCCGTTTCCGCCTGAGCGACGAAAAAAGCGGCGTGCTGCTGCCATAAGGCTTCTGTTTCCCCACTTTCGGCCAGTTTTTCCAGGGCATATTCGCGGATCGTTTCCAACATAGTGAAACGGGGTTCACCGGCCACTTCCTGTTGTTGCAGCAGGTGGTGGTCAAGCAGGTTTTCTAAGCCGTTGAGTACGTCCAGATTACCCTGAGCGTTGGCTACGGCCTCGGCCGCTTCCAGGGTGCAGCCACCCACAAAGACCGCCAGCCGCCGGAGCGGGATTTTTTCGGCCGTGGGCAGCAGGTCTTGGCTCCAATCCAGGGTGGCGCGTAAGGTTTGCTGCCGGGCCGGGGCGTCCCTGGCCCCGCCGGTTAGCCATAGCAACCGCCGGTTGAGTCGTTCGCGCATTTGCCGGGCAGATATTAGCCGGATACGGGCGGCAGCCAGTTCCAATGCCAGGGGCAGCCCATCCAGCCGGGCACAAATCTCGGCCACATCCGCCGCGTTTTCCGGGGTGAGAGCAAACGCTGCTTGCGCCGCTTTGGCCCGCTCCACAAACAGTTGTACCGCTTCATTCTGGCTCAGTTGCACGGCCGTTAGCTGTTGCTTGGGATTGGGTAATATCAGTGGGGACACTTCATATTCTTGCCCACCAGCCAGACGCAGATGTGTGCGGCTGGTGACGAGGATCTTTAGGTGGGTAGCGGCCATTGCTAATTCTCCCAGCAGCGGGGCCGCCGAAAGAATTTGTTCGAAGTTGTCCAGTACCAGCAACAGTTTTTTATCCTGCAAGTACGCCACCAGTCGGACTTCCCAGGCTAATGCAGGCATCTCCAACAAACCCAACTGCCGGCCGATGGTGGGGGCTACCAGGGTCGGGTCGGTAATGGCCGCCAGGGGAACAAAGCAAACGCCATCGGCAAAATCGGGCAGTGCGGCGGCTGCTACCTGCAAACAGAGCCGCGTTTTCCCCGTGCCCCCTGTGCCAGTCAATGTCAGCAGGCGGGTGGTGGGCTGGGCCAGTTGCTGGCACACGGCCGTGACTTCTGCCTCTCTGCCAATGAAACTGGTAGCTTGTGGCGGGAGATTGTGCGGCGGAGTAGAGGGGAAAAGGTGGGGAGCGCTGTGTTCTACCGTTGGTGGATCAGGTGGTTCCGAACCTGGCTGCGTCTGGTGGGATCGGGAAACCATGCTCTGATCATTGCGCCCGGCTTCTCCTGCAAGCTGGTGGGGCAGGGGAAAAAGGGCAGCGGCCAGCACGTCCGCGTCCTGGCTGTGGGCGAGTCGCTCAAACAAGGCTCTGGTTTGTGGTGATGGCTCGACGCCCAGTTCCTTTGCCAGCGCCTTCACACAGCGGCGGTAGACGGCGGCCGTGCGCGCCAGGTCGCCCCGGCCGGCGTGGGCGATCATCAGGGCGCGGTAGGCGGCTTCGGGTGACTGCCCAAAGGCCAGCCAGCGTTCACCCCATTCCAGCAGGTCATTCCAGCGGTGCACGGCCGTCAACTTATCCAACAACTGCTCCATTTTGCGTTCAAAGAGGGTCTGCTGCCGTTCCCGCTGCCACACCACCCAATCATCATAATAGCCGGGCAGCAGTTCACCGCCATACACGGCCACGACGGCCATGAGTTCCTCTGGTGTAGCGTTGGCGTCCGTCGGTTTTTCCAGCAAAGCCACGTCTAACCAATAGTTGGCGGCTGCGGTGGGGGCAAACGAAACGGTCATATCATCGCTGTGCAGGTAGCGGGGAGCGGCATCGCCCAATGCTTTGCGGATGTGCCAGAGGGATTGGCGCAGGTTGCGGCGGGCGTTGTCGTCGCTGCTGTCCGGCCAGAGCAGTCCGGCCAGCTTTTCGCGGCGGTGGGCGGCGTCGGCGCTGAGAGCCAGATAGGCAAACAGCGATTGGGCGGGGCGCGAGGGGAGGGGGACGGGACGGCCGTCCAGCTTTATCCCAAACTGGCCCAACAGCCTGATTTCTAACACGTTGCCTTACCTCACTAGAAGAGGTTGGTTGACATGAATTGTGGCGACTATGTAACAAAGGGCGAATGTTGTTGACTGATTGGGGGATTATAACACCACAGCGGCCAGACTCAAGCCAGAAATGGGGCAAAAGATGGTGAAAAGACACGGCCGTAGACGCTGAATGACGGCCGTGCCCTAAAGTGCCCAATTAATTCAACGCTGCCTAAACGTTCACGTTTTACCATTCCGTTAATAGTCTGGCCTAATTTGTTTTGTGTTTAATATCCGATTCGCAACTTTCATCCCAGAAATAACATCCCAGAAAAAAATAGGTCTGTGGTAATTGCTTAAGGGTGTTGAAACGGCTGAAGCCGTTTTGCTCCTGTTACCTGGTAAGTTGCTGTCGGAAGGAGGTGGCAATGCCACTATGAAAACCGGCTTAATGCCGGCCCTAGATGCGTGTTGTGTCCAAGAGGAACTTTTGTAAGGCAACTATTTGCCAATGGAGAAAAATTATGTCCGCATTATCCAATAAGTTTAAACGAACGGCCGTTTTCTGGTGCTGTTTGGTGGCGCTGTTGGGACTGGTGGGCACGACCAGTGCCGCCTCTGCCAGCAGCCAATTACAGACAGACATCCTTCCGGTACCGTCAGTCTATACCTTTGAAGGGGAATCGTTATCCAAAGTCCTGATACTGGCGGCCCGCACCATACGGGCCTGTGGCTGTGAAAACATGACCAGCCACTTCGTCTTTGAACGGCCGTCCGACCCCTGGTATCGCCTGTCTATTTATCTTCATGGCCCTTTCCCAACGCCGGCAACCCCTTCTTCTCCTGAAGATTGGGAACGTGTCGTCTTCCAGGGCAACTCACTCCCAACACTACTGAGTGCGGTTGCCAGGTATGTGGATGACTGCCAATGCCAGGATTATGTGGTGGATATGATTTACAGACGTGGTGGGCCGTCAGCAGATTCGGATGCACCATTCCCCCTTCATAACATCTATCTGATTATTGCCTGGCCGTTCCCCGATAAATAAGCGTAATTGTTAATGGGTATGGTCTGGCTGTTACCAACCACACCCACAGTTTATATAAGGAGATGAAAAATGTTTACCAATAAGAAAAAGTTGAATGTCAGGCGCCTGGTAGGTTTTTGTCTGCTGGTACTCCTCTTTTGGGCAGGTGTTGCCAGCGCCGCTCAGCCAGAAAAAGCCGATAACCGGCAGGTCAAACCTGTTTTGCCGCCTTCCTCTTTTACTTTTGAAGACGTTTTACTGGCCAATGTTTTGCAGATGGCTGCCGGCGTAATACAGCGGTGCAATTGCCAGAACCAGGTTAGTCATTTTCAGTATGAGTACCTGACCACGGAAAGGCATCGCCTGACCATTTACCTGCAAACGATAACATCTGGCGGCACTGTCACCATCTGGGAACCGGTTCCTTTTCAGGGTAGCTCATTGCCTGATGTGTTACGTGAGGCGGCCAAGTATATGCAACATGGTGGTTGTGATGCAGCCGTGCGGGACGTACAGTACGAGCGACAGGTAAATCCTTCTGATGATCGGTGGGGTGCGCCCGTGCATATTGTCTATCTGTTCCTGGAATCACCCTCGCCCTGCTAATAGATGCCAGTGACACGCTTCGGCTA
This sequence comes from Chloroflexota bacterium, assembly GCA_014584575.1. Taxonomy (GTDB): domain Bacteria; phylum Chloroflexota; class Anaerolineae; order Promineifilales; family Promineifilaceae; genus CAADGU01. Next base: position 35,763 of record JACTMP010000020.1, on the reverse strand, counting down.
TAACAACTATAAGAGACATCCGATTTCACAAAGAAATCGGATGTCTTGCTTTTCATGCACCTGAAAAATGTGCAAATAGTATACAAATAATTAACAAAACATGAATAATGGCGCGATTCCCCGTTGTTCCTCCTAAAGCTGTCTAAAATCAAAAAATAGATCACTGGCAAGACACGACTGTAGTCGCTCTGAGCGCATTGTTCGCGGCTGTCTGCGGGCTGGAGGAAATGGGTATGAAAAAAAATATCGTGGTGATTGGCAGCGGGTTTGGCGGTATGGCCGCTGCCATTCGCCTGGCGGCCAAAGGGCATGACGTGACGATTTTTGAGAAGCGAGATCAGATCGGTGGGCGTGCCTACCAGTATGAGATCAATGGTTTCAAGTTTGATGGCGGGCCAACCGTGATTACCGCGCCTTATATGTTTGACGAGGTTTTTGCCGCAGCGGGGCGGCAGCGACAGGATTATATGACGCTGACGCCGCTGGACCCGTTCTACCGCATCTTTGACGGCAACGGCCGTGTCTTCAACTACTACCACCAGCTTGACCAGATGTTAGCCGAAATTGAGCAGTTTAACCCAACGGCCGTGTCTGGATACCGCCGTTTCATTGAGCGCACGGTGGATATATTTGAGGCTTTTCACCCCTATACCGACCAGCCGTTTCTCAAACTGACCGATATGCTCAAGATCATGCCAGACGTGCTCCGCCTGGGCGGTTATCTGGGCACCTATCGTTTTGTCTCCCGTTTTGTCAAGGACGATTTCCTGCAGCGTGTGTTTTCTTTCCACCCATTGCTCATTGGCGGCAACCCGTTGGACACACCGGCCATCTACACCCTTATTGTACAGTTTGAGAAGCAGTACGGGGTTTACTACGCGCTGGGTGGCACGGGGGCAATTGTGCATGCCTTCGGCCGTTTATTGGACGAGTTAGGCGTTACCGTCCACCTGGAAACGGAAGTGGCTGAGATTTTAGTCAATGGGAATAGTGTAAACGGTGTGCGGCTGGCCGACGGGACAAAAGTGAGCGCGGATGTGGTCGTGTGTAATGGCGACGTGGCGTATGCCTACCGCTATCTCATCCCGGAGCAGTACCGCCGAAAGTATACCAATCGCCGCCTGGAGTGGATGCGCTACAGCATGTCCCTGTTTGTGGTCTATTTTGGCACCAAACGACGTTATGTGGATAGCCCGCTGCACCATCACAACATCATCTTTAACCCGCGTTATAAGGGGCTGCTGAAGGATGTGTTTGGTGGGCGGGCGCTGCCAGAGGATTTTTGCCTCTACCTGCACATGCCCACCATCACCGACGAGTCCATTGCCCCGCCGGGTTGTGAATCCTTTTACGTCCTGTCCCTGGTTCCTAATCTTGCTTCACCTACAGATTGGGAACAGGTGGCCGAACCGTACCGCGACCGGCTGCTTCAGTTCCTGGAAGATCATTATCTGCCCGATTTGCAGGCGAATATCATTGCTGAACATTATATTGACCCCCGCCATTTCCAGAATACGCTCAATAGTTACCGGGGGGCTGCCTTTTCCGTGAAACCAAACTTGTTTCAATCGGCCTGGTTACGGCCGCACAATCGCTCAGAGGAATTTGAGAACCTCTATTTTGTCGGCGCCGGCACCCATCCAGGGGCGGGTGTGCCCTCGGTGCTGGCTTCCGGTAAGATTGCTGCGGAATTGATTGACCCTACCCCGGTCAGGATGCGAGTTTAGGCTGATTTATTATCAGTAGATCGAAACGGAGTTCGCATCCTCAGATGCGAACCGGTGGGCATCTGAGGATGCCCACTCCTCCCATTTCGATCTACTGATTATCAAGAGTTTGACGGCGTTATCCGGTTAAAGCCTCGGCTACGAGCAAGGAAATAAGATATGTACAGGATGTTTGACCTGGGTTTTGGAAAATCAGAACAGGAAGTTGAAATTGACGCACTGCCGGTGCAGGGAACCATCCCGCCCTGGTTAGCGGGTACGCTGCTGCGCAATGGGCCGGGCACGTTTCAGGTAGGCGAGCAGCGGTACCGCCATTGGTTTGATGGGCTGGCGATGCTGCACAAGTTTGCGTTCAGTCACGGCCGTGTGGCGTATGCCAACAAATTCCTGGAATGTAATGCCTACCGCGCGGCCAGGGAAACGGGCCGGATCAGTTACTCGGAATTTGCCACTGACCCCTGCCGTGACTTTTTTCAACGGGTAACGGCCATTTTCAACCCCCACATTACCGACAGCGCCAAAGTGAACATCGCCCAGATCGCCAACCAGTACATCGCCCTGGCCGAAACGCCCATCCAGGTGGAATTTGACCCGGAAACGTTACAATCGGTGGGCGTTTTCAGCTACGAAACAGGCACGACCGGGCAAATGACCACCGTGCATCCGCAGTTTGATTATGCCCATGATCTGGTTTACAACGTGGTCACTCGTTACCATCGCGTCAGCCACTACCGACTGTACCAGATGGCTGGCGGCGGCGGGCTACAGCGGGTGGGGGAGGTGGCGGCCAAAGAACCATCTTACATGCACAGCTTTGGCATGAGCCAGCATTACGTCATTTTGACCGAATTTCCCCTGGTGGTGAATCCGCTGCGATTGCTGTTGTGGTTACGGCCGTACATCGAAAACTTCACCTGGAAACCGAAGCGGGGTACGCCCATTACAGTTCTCAATCGCTTTACCGGTGAGGTGGTGGCCCGCTTCCAGACCGACCCCTTCTTCGCTTTTCACCACGTCAATGCCTTTGAAGTGGGTGACGAGTTGATCTTTGACATAGTGGCCTACCCGGACGCGGACATTCTCAAAGCGTATTACCTGCGTACCCTGGAAGACCCGCAGATGGAAATTCCGTTTGGCGCCCTGCGCCGCTACCGCCTGCCATTGAAGGACAGAAAAAAAGAGGTCACCTGGGAAACCATTTCCAACGAATGTATGGAGCTGCCCCGCTTTAATTATGAACGGTATAACATGAACCCTGATTACCGCTATGTATACGCCGCCAGCATCAACCGGCAGCGACGCCAGGGTTTCTATAACCAGATCGTCAAAGTGGACATAGCCTCACGCCAGGCCAAAACCTGGTATGCCGAAAACTGTTACCCCGGTGAACCGGTCTTTGTTGGCGCGCCTGCCCGCATTGCTGAAGATGAAGGTGTTGTTCTCTCTGTGGTATTGGACGCGGCCAAAGGCAATTCTTTTTTGTTAGTCCTCGACGCCCAATCATTCCAGGAAATGGGCCGCGCTGAAATCCCCCATGCGGTGCTTTTTGGTTACCATGGCGACTATTTCCCCAACCCAACTTAGCCAGTGACGTTATCACCATCAAGACAAGGATGGATGAGTTATCGGCTGTGGCGGCGATACCAGAACCAGCCCGACTGCCAGCTTTTGTCTTCGACGTGGGTGACGCCAATTTCGCTTTTTTCCAGCACAAAATCGGCGGCAAAGAGGGCGTGTACGGCCGTCTCCTCAATCCCGCGTGGCCCTTCTTCTCCATCTCTGGCGCCCAATCGGGCAAACAGCAAATAGGTTGCGCCGGGTTCCAGCAGGTGCATTAGCTCATCCCGGTAGGCCAACCGCTGCGGTTCACTCAGGGCGTGCATACAGCCCACATCAATTGCCAGTTGGTAACGGCCGGGCAAAAACCCCAGTTCCGTCACCGATGCCTCATAAAATGTGGCCTTCTCTGAAACTCCGGCGGCGGCGGCCCGCTGCCGCGCCCCGGCAATGGCCTGGGAGATAAAATCAACGCCATCTACCAGCCAGCCATGCTGCGCCAGGTAGATGGTGGTACGGCCGTAACCGCAGCCCAAATCGAGCGCGCGACCCGGTGGCAGTACGGCCGTTAACGCGATCACTTCCGGCGGCGGCTCCGGGTTATCCCAGGGTACCGGCCCCGCCGCATACCGCTCTGCAAATCGTTGGTAGGTTTCATCAATCATCGTCAATTACTCGTCTGGCGACAGAGAGATTGGGAGATTAGGAGATTGAGAGATTCAACCTCCCAATCTCTCAATCTCTCAATCTCCTAATCTCCTCCGTCACGAAGCTGCATGAAAAACGCCCCTGTCTGTGCCGCAATTTTATCCCAGGTGAACAGGTCGGCGACGGCCGTCGCGTTCTGCCCCAACCGGTGGCGCAAGTTGGTGTCCGCCAGTAAATGCTGAATAGCCTCAGCCAGGCTTGCCGGATCATCTGGCGGAACGAGCCAGACATTTTGGCCGTGTACCAGTTCGGGGGTAGGGGCCATGGGGTGGGTGGTGAGCAGGGCACGGCCGTGCGCCAATGCCGCCATGAGCGTGCCCCGCCGCAGTGATGCGCCATCCCGGTAGGGCAGCACCATCAGGTCTACGGCCGTCAGGTAAGCCGACACGTCATAATCAGACACAAAACCCGTCCAATGTACCCGACTGCTCAGGTTATGCCGGTTGATGAAACTGTCTAGCTGTTCATAGAATGCCTGGTTATTAGCCTCATCGCTGCTGCCGGTGCGCCCGCCAATGAACACCACATGCACATGTTCCGGCAATTCCGCCAACGCTTGCAGCAGCCGATCCGCTCCTTTGCTTTCGTGTAAAAAGCCAAAGTAGCCAAGTAGACAATCGGTGTTGTTTAGACCCAATTGGCGGCGCACGGCCGTGACTTCTGCGGCCGTTACCTCTCTGGCATTGATATTGCTGCCAATGGGAATTTGCACCAATCTCCCTGACAGATCACCGCCAATCTCCCAATCTCCCCATCTCTGAAGGGTTATATAATCCGCTGGATTTGTGGCAATCACGCCGTTTGCCTGCCGCGCCATGAAGTTCACGGCCGTCTGCCGCAGCCGCCCCGCTTTGGGGAACAGATACGGTACGCGCAAATCGTGAAAGGTGACAACGGTGGTGGTAATACCTTTCAACCGCCAGGGAAGGAAGTTGATGGCCGGGCTGCGCATGTTGTAGGCCGCCGGTTGGTATTGGATATTGACCACGTCGAATTCATGCCGCAGCGCCCAGTCGGCAATTCTGGCCATCGAAGGCCAGCGCCAGCGGTTGATGAAGGGATAAAGTTGGGCAAAGGGTAAGTGGAATGGCTCTCCCGGTTTGCGTTTGGCGTCTGATAAGCCCGGCGGTTGTATGCCTCGCCGGGTCATAATGTGAATGTCGTGTCCCTGTTCGGCCAATGCTTTGGCCAATTCCTGTGTAAATGCGCCTACCCCGCCTTGCAGGGGCGGGTATTCGCCTGTCACCAACCCAATCTTCATAGCTGGTTGCATGCTGCAAGTCGCAAGTTGCAAGTAACTACCTGCCACTTGCTACCTGCCACCTGCCACCCACTTACAACAGCACATCTTCGGCAATGATGGGATGACCGCGCCATTTAAGCAAAGAGAGAGCATAGGTGCGGCGCAAAGAGGCAAAGTCAGCTTTGCGGTGCAATTCGGTCTGATTGGCCGGTTCCGGCCAACGGCCGTCGGCTACCTTCATCAAGTCCCGGTCGTTCATACTATTCAGGGCGATTAAATCCTGATGAAATGCTTCGGGCACTTTGCTGAGAGTGGGGGGCATGCCAGCCTGGATGCACTGCATAATCACTTCTTGCAGCGGCCATTTGGAGGCGTCTGCCATCTCCTTGAGCAAATTGTAATCGGTGTCCGACAATTCAATGGTGACTTTGTGGGTTTTCATGGTTTCACCTTCAATAATGACTGTGGCCGGTTTCTAACCGCGCCACCCTTAACTCAATAACCGGCCGGCCGCAAACCAGACCGTAACACTAACCAATATGCCTGAACACGTTGCCAGCGTAACGGCCGTTTGTGCCCCACCACCCCCTTGCCTGCTTCCAGGGCCATCTGCGCCAGATAGTTTAGCAGCAGGAACAGGCGCAGGATGAGGGCGGGGACACGGCCGTGATATTTCCGAAAGTAGCGTAACTTGGCCTGGTTAAAATAAATATGGCGCTGCGCTACTACCTGTTCGCTGCTCTTGCCCTGGTAATGTGTGACCTGGGCCGCGGGCAAATAGACCACCCGCCACCCGGCCATTTTAATGCGGCGGCACCAGTCCAGTTCCTCCGAGTACATGAAGTACCCTTCGTCCATGCCGCCGACGGTGCGGGCAATCTCTTGCCGCGTCATCAGGCAGGCGCCCATCACCCAATCCACGTCCGCCGTCTGGTCATCGGCAATGTCCAGCGCGTAATACCGGTTCAAAATGCGCTGCGGCGCTCTGGATTGCAGCCAGGTGCTTTCAAAAAATGCAGTTATCAAGGTAGGAAATCGGCGGCGGGACGATTGCACCGAACCATCTTCATTTAGCAATTGCGCTCCCACGACGCCTACATCCAGATGCTTTTCCAGGTAATCCACCATGTGAACCAGGGCGTTTTCATGGAGAATGGTGTCTGGATTAAGCAGTAGTATATAACGGCCGTGCGCTTTGGCAATCCCCATATTGTTCCCCCATGGAAAGCCAACGTTCTCGTCAGAGGCAATCAACGTCACCTGTGGGAACTCGGCGGCGACCATGGCCGGGCTGCCATCGGCGGAGGCGCTGTCTACCACAATCACCTCAACGGTCAGATCTCCCTGTGTCTGCTCAATGGAACGCAAACAATCCCGCAGCAACTCGCGCACGTTCCAACTGACAATCACAATAGACAACCTAATCTCCAATTTCATCCCATTTCATCCTGGGAAACAATCGGGCCGCATTTTGGGTGGTATGGTGGGCAAACACGGCCGTATCCATCCCCCTCTCCTGCGCTATCCGCGCCGCTACCTGGGTGACAAAAGCCGGTTCATTGCGCGACGGCCGTTTGCCCCGCGATGCCCCATCGCCCTGTTCCGGCGCCAGATAGGGTGCGTCTGTCTCCACCACAATCCGATCCAGCGGCGCACGCGCGGCAATGGCTCGCAATTCGGTTGCTTTTTTGTACGTCACCGGCCCGGTGAAGCCGAGGTAATAGCCCATCTCTAGCACCTGCACGGCCGTGTCCCAATCGGCGGCGAACGAGTGCAGCACCCCTTTACCCGGCGTCTCGCGCAGCATCCTGACCACATCGGCGCTGGCTTCCCGGTTGTGTACAATCACCGGCAAATCTAGTTCCGCCGCCAGTTCTAGCTGCTGTCGGAAGGCATGATGCTGCACCGGGTGGGGCGATTTGTCCCAATGGTAGTCCAGCCCAATTTCGCCAATCGCCACCACTTTTTCATGCTGCGCCAGGTCGTGCAGCTTATCCCGCCAGCCATCTTGCCAATCGGCCGTTGAATTGGGATGAACGCCTACCGCCGCGTACACTGTGGGGAACTGTTCGGTCAGGGCGAGTACGGCCGTGCAGCTTTCCAGATCAATCGCCGGCACAACGATGCGCGCCACCCCCGCCGCCGCCGCCCGCGCCACCACGGCTGTCCGGTCGGCATCAAAGCGATAAAAGTCCAGATGGCAGTGGGTGTCTATGAGCATCGGTAATCGGTAATCGGTAATCGGATCGCTGATGGGTGTGGCTGACCTATTGCAGACCTGCCAGGCGCAGGCCGTCTTCCAGGATGGCCTGTACGCGGTCTTCGTGCGTCGTTTCGCAGTAGACACGGATAATGGGTTCGGTGCCGCTAAAGCGCACCAACAGCCAGCCGCCATCTTCCATGACAAACTGATGCCCGTCTATGGTGACAATATCGGTGACTTTGAGGCCGCCAATGGTAGACGGCCGTGCCGCATCCACATTGTGCCAGATTTCCGCCCTTCGCCCCTGGTCAAAGGTCGAATCCACCCGGTTGTAAAAGTGGGGGCCAACCAGTTCAAACAGCGCCGCCAGCAGTTCTGACGGCTTCTTACCCGTCAGCCGCATCATGTCCAGCATATACAGCCCGGCCAGAAGGCCATCCCGTTCCGGCACGTGCCCTCGGAAGGCGTAGCCGCCGCTCTCCTCGCCGCCGATCAACCCATCCACTTCCACCATTTTGGGGGCGATGTATTTGAAGCCCACGCCGGTTTCATGCACCGGCACACCGTAAATCTGGCCCAGTTTGTTCAGCATTTTGGTGGTGGAAATGGTTTTAACAATCGGCCCGCGCTCGCCGCGCACTTCCAACAGGTAGTAGCCCATCAGCCCGTAGACGCGCAGTTGATCCATAAACTGCCCGTTTTCATCGCCAAACCCCACGCGGTCAGCGTCGCCATCGTTGATGATGACCACATCCGCCCCCACGCTGGCGGCCATGCTGAGGCCGTGATCCACATTCGGCGGAATGGGTTCGGGGCGGGTCATGTGGGGGTAGATGGGGTTGCGTTCGTTGTGGACTTCGGTGAGGTGGGTACGGCCGTCGGCCAGCAACCGCGGAAACCAGCCGGCCCCGTTGCCCCACATACAATCTACCAGCACGTTGAAACCGGCATTTTTGATGGCCTCAATGTCCACCAGCCGGTGCAATTGAGCGATGTAGGCGGGGGCGGGGTCGAAGATGTGGACACGGCCGTCGCTCAGCGCATCGTCCAGCTTCATTCGTTTCACCCCATCCAGGGCAGGGATAGCCGCCTCAATTTTCTTCAAATCTGCGGGCGGAATGGCCCCGCCCAACGGGTCGCGCACCTTAAAGCCGCAGTCCCAGGGGGGATTATGGCTGGCGGTAATGTTAACCGCCCCACCGGCCTGTTTATCCACCACCGCATAAGAAATGGTGGGCGTCGGCGTGGCCCCATCTGTCAGCCAGACGCGAATATCATTGGCCGCCAGCACTTCCGCCGCCGCCGCTGCAAAAAACTCCGCCTGAAAGCGTTTGTCATACCCAATCACAATGCCCTTTTCTGCCAGCCCTTGCTGGTGGATGAAGTTGGCAAACCCCTGCGCGCAGCGGCGCACATTATCAAACGTATAATCCTCGGCAATCCGCCCCCGCCAGCCGTCCGTCCCGAATTTGATGTCGCTCATGTTGAGTTCCTTGCTTGTTGCTCGTTACCCGTGATCCGTAACCCGTGAACCGATTACCGATTACGGGTTACGGGTTACGAATTACGCATCACATTCCCGTCCGCCCCGCTTCCAGCAGCGCCATATCTGCCTCCACCATCATCTGCACCAGTTGGGGAAAGCTCACATCTGGCTCCCAGCCGAGCTTTTGCCCCGCTTTGGTCGGGTCGCCCACCAGCAGGTCAACTTCGGCCGGCCGCATAAAACGTGGGTCTTGCACCACATAGTCGTGCCAGTCCAGGTCTACGCAGCCAAACGCCTGCACCAGGAACTCTTCCACCGAATGGGTCTCGCCGGTAGCCACCACGTAATCATCGGGCGACTCCTGCTGCAACATCAGCCACATGGCCTTTACGTAGTCCCCGGCAAAACCCCAATCCCGCCGCGCATCCAGATTACCCAGGCGCAGTTCATTCGCCAGCCCCAGTTTAATTTGGGCCACGTGATAGGTGATTTTGCGCGTCACAAATTCCAGGCCGCGCCGGGGTGATTCGTGGTTAAACAAGATGCCGGACGAAGCGTGCATGTCGTAACTTTCGCGGTAATTGACGGTGATCCAATGGCCGTAAACTTTGGCTACACCATACGGGCTGCGGGGGTAAAAGGGGGTGGTTTCCCGCTGTGGCACTTCCACTACCTTGCCGAACATTTCGCTGGAACTGGCCTGGTAAAAACGAATGTTGGGGTTTACAAAACGGATAGCATCCAGCAGCCGGGTGACGCCTAAGGCCGTCACATCGCCGGTAAAAACGGGCTGGTTCCACGACGTTTGCACAAAGGATTGCGCCGCCAGATTGTAAACCTCCTCCGGTTTGTGTTCTTCCAAAATGTGGATGAGCGACACCTCATCGCCCAGGTCGCCGGGTACGAGGGTGATTTTGTCCTGGATGTGTTCCAGGCGATGAAAGTTGAGCGTGCTGGTACGCCGCACCATGCCGACGACGGTGTACCCTTTCTGCAACAAAAATTCGGCCAGATAAGAACCATCCTGGCCGGTGATGCCGGTAATTAAAGCAGTTGGCATATGGATTTCCTTCTTTGTTAATGGTTTGTTTGGGGATTATAGCGTAGGTGATGGGTGATCGGTAATCAGTAATCGGTAATCAGTTCACCGATTACTGTTTATCAGCGCATAGATGATGTGTGATTTCTGGCGGCGCACGGCCGTAGGCAGCCACCGTTCCAGCCGCGCAAAATAACCCAATCCCCACATCACCAGCGCCTCAAACGCGCCACTTTCGGCCTGGGCGCGCTGTTCGGCGCTGCGGCTGACGCCGGTGGGGAAGGGGGGCATGTCAATGTAACCTGACCGGGTGAGCAGGTGATGGGGTGATGGGGTGATGGGGTGATGCGGTGATGGGGTGTAGGGGCGAGGCAGGTGGGTAGTAGCCTGGTCCGACGCCAAAAATTCTGCCCCACCTGCCTCGCCCTGATGCGGTGATGAGGAGAACAGAGAGAGGAGATCGGGGAGGTGGAGGGTAGCCAGGCCGCTGTGGGCGGCGTGGTCGGGGTTGGCGGCGTTGGGGCAGAAGAGGGCGACGGCCGTGGCCAATTCCCCCTGCCGCTGCACGTAAACCCGGCGTTCGGCTGCCGGTAGGCGTTGCAGCACTTCGTTGGAAATCGCCAGGTCAAACGGGCCGATCACTTCGGCCATTTCTGCCATGTTTTGCACGAGACACAGGTCTGGAGACACGGCCGTCAGCCACCCCATCTGCCGCGCTTTTGCCCATGATGCCTGAAACTTTTCTATCGCTGCCGGGCGGTCGTCGGCGACAACGGCCGTAGCCCCCAACTCCTCCGCCAGCAGCAAGTAATCCAGGCTGGAACCATACTTTTCCGGCAGCCCGGCAATGAGCAGCCGTTTGACCGGGGGGATGGTGGGCAGCCACGGCCGTAACACCAGCCGCTTGGCAAAATACTCGTAAGCCGTGCCCACTCCTTCACCCTCGGCCAGCGCCAGGGTGTAGAGGGATTTGATAGATTGTTTCTGTATGATATTTTGCATTTTTTTTCGACAGAGCTTGGAGATTAGAGATTGGAGATTGAAGGTTACCCAATCTCTAATCTCCAATCTCCAATCTCTCCAACAATCCTTGTTCCTGATACCACGCCACCGTCAGCGCCACCCCGGTTGCCAGATCAAAGTGAGGGGTATAGCCCAATTCCCGGTGCGCTTTTTGCCAGCTAAAGGAGCGGGCGTCACTGAAAAAGGCGACGCCATCGCGGCTGAGGGGTGGTCTGAATTTCAACATAGCGCCGCCGATTTCCAGAGCGGTAGCCCCGGCCATGGCTAACCAGCGCGGCAGATTGCGCGAGGGTGGGGGAACGCCTACGGCCGTAGCAATCGTATCCGCCAACTCCCGAAACGTGACCGGTTTTGGCCCGCCGATGTGGTAAATCTGGCCGCGCTGCCCTTGTTTCAGGCAGCGCAGCATCCCGTCTACGGCGTCATCAATGTAGGTGGGGTGGCAAAGGGCACGGCCGTGATCAATGGTGAAGAAACGGCCGTTTTGTATCGCCTGAAATAGCCCCAATACGTGCAAATCTGTTGGCCCGTAGATAAATTCCGGCCGGGTGATCACCACCGGCGTACCCTGCCGGGCAAAAATCTGCGCCACCATTTCCGCCGCCGCTTTGCTGCGTTCATACGCATTGGAAGGGGCGTGTGGGGCGTTCTCGTCGGCTGGTGGCCCGCTGATTGGCCCTAAAACGCCGGGGCTGCTGACGTATAACACCTTTGGCGGGTTATCCAGCTTTTCAATTTCGCCCAAGACATTGCTGGTGCCGTTGACGTGTAGTTGATGGTAAGCCGATTCGGGCACACCGGCCCGCCCTAACATGCCGGCGGCATGGATGACCGCATCCACCCAGTCAAACATCCCCGCCAGCGATTCGCGGACGGTAACATCACCTTCCAACCAGGTGACATTCAACCCATCCAGACGCGAACGGTCGGCCGACGGCCGTACCAGCCCAAACAGTTCCGCCCCCTCAGCCGCCAATGCCCGCGCCAGCGCGCTGCCCACAAAACCGGTAATACCGGTGATCAATACTTTGGTCATGCTCTTAAACTCGTGATGCTGTCATTCTGATGAAAACAGCAGCGATTTATGCCCGTGTTTCAACTCAGCGTCAAGCGGAAGAAGCGACCATTGCCAGTCAAATTGACCAACTGGAACAATTTGCCAGGCAAAACAGCTACGATATTCTGCCCAGTATCGTTTTATAGATGAAACCGTGAGCGGCAAGAGTCTGCATCGTCCCTCTTACCCAATCACCTCCCTCCCCCTTTGCAATCCTCAAAAATCTGTCAAAATACAGGTGTGGTCCGCAGGAATGCTGTGTCGTTTTGCGTCCACAACAAATGAGCGAAGTAAGACATGCAAACACCTGTTATTTCTTCTACTCCTTCCGATCAACCGGCCGACCGTATTCTAACCCAAACACGGGTCGTGGCTGCCCTGGTCATTCCCTTTCTCGTCCTGGCTTTTCTGATTTTATATCTCTACCCGCAGGAGAGCGGCCGCCATTTTGCCTGGCAATTCCGGCCCGACCTGATGGCGATGTATGTCGGCGCCGGTTATCTAGGTGGGGCGTATCTGTTTGCCCACACCCTTTTTGGCCGCGTCTGGCATCGTGTGACCAATGGCTTCCTACCGGTGACGGCCTTTGCCACTTCCATGCTGCTGGTGACAATTTTGCATTGGGACCAGATGGACATTCACCACTTTCCGTTTCAACTCTGGCTCATTTTGTATGCGGTTACGCCGGTGCTGGTGCCCGTAATCTGGCTGCGCAATCGGCCGCAAGACCCGCGCATCCTGGCCCCCGGCGACAAGCGTGTCCCCCGCCTGTCGCGGCTGAGCATGGGCGCAATTGGCCTGATTTTTGTGGCGCTGGCGGTGGCCGGTTTTCTCTTTCCCAACTGGCTGATAGACGTGTGGGTGTGGCCGTTGGCGGCGCGCTCTGCCCGGCTGCTGTCTGGCTGGCACATGTTGCTGGGCGTGGGGGGACTGGCGATCAGCCGGGAAGAGCGGTGGAGCGGTTGGCGTGTGCCCCTGGAAAGCATTGGCCTGTGGCAGTTGTTGGTGCTGGCAGCGATCTTCACGCAACCGGAAGATTTTCACAGCGGCACGGCCGTGAACTGGTACACCGCCTCGGTCATCATCATCCTGGCAGGCATGGTGGGTATCTACCTGTTCATGTCACGCCAACCGAAAGTGTAAAACAATTTCTGCCTACTGCTCGCTGCTTAATGCTCACGATGCCCTACCGGTTCACCCCATCCAACCAAAAGTACAGCGACTATGCCAACGGCCGTGTCTTTTATGGCGCGCCAGGGCAGGCCACCTTCCCCGTCCGGTTGGTCAGCGAAATCTTTTTGCACTGTCTATCCAGCCGCCAAAAACGAGGCTTAACCGCACCCGTCACCATTTACGATCCTTGCTGCGGCAGCGCGTACCATCTGGCGGTATGCGCCTGGCTGCATTGGCCGCACATTCGCGCCATTATTGGCTCGGATATTGATACCGACACGCTTTCTTTTGCCGCCCGTAACCTGGGGCTGCTCACGGCCGTTGGCCTGAACCAGCGCATCACCGAACTTGAGGCACTGCAACATCAATTCGGCAAAGCGTCCCATGCGGAGGCATTGCAAAGCGCGGCCCACCTGCAACAACAGTTAGCGCAAAATCTGGCGCTGCATCCCATCGAAAGCCACTTGTTTACCGCGAATGCGCTGCAACCCGACAAGTTACGGCAAAATCTGGTGGGGCAGCCCATTGATATAGTCATAACCGATGTCCCCTACGGCCGTCGCGCCAGTTGGCATGATGTGGCATTGGATACGGCCGCGCCCGCCGCCCCTCTCTGGCAACTACTCGATTCCCTACTGGCTGTTTTGTCACCTCACTCCCTGGTCGCCATCGCCGCCGATAAGAGCCAGATGTGTAATCACGACCAGTACGTGCGCCTGGGCAAGTTCCAGGTTGGCAGGCGGCGCGTTTTTCTGCTACAACCAGGGCATGGCAAAATTCAAACTGGCGATTGACGGCGTGGAACGGGAATTTGAAGCCACCCGTCAGGGGAATGAAATTCACCTGGCGGCCGAGGGCTTCACGGCCGTCTGCCACATCCTCCATACCGATAGTCACACCGCCCTGCTGGAATGGACACAGCCAGACGGCACGCGCCAGCGCGTCCGGTTGGCCGGGCACAAAGAAGGGGACAAACGGCAGCTATGGGTCAACGGCCGTGCCTTCACCGCCGAACGCATCCGTGAACGGGGGCATAGCAGCCAGGAAAATGCCTCCCTTGCCGCCGCCATCCCCGCCGTTGTCACCGAAATCCTGGTCCACGTCGGCGACACCGTAGCCGAAGGCGACCGGCTTATTTTGCTGGAATCCATGAAAATGGTGATCCCCATTCAAGCGCCGTATGGGGGGGTGGTCACGGCCGTAAACTGTACTCAAGGCGAATCCGTCCCGGCCGGCGTGCAATTGATTGAATTAGGTACGACGTAGGGGCGAGGCAGTTGGGAAAGAAACGGTCTGGCAAGACAATGTTGTCCCCAACTGCCTCGCCCCTATAACAAAAAACCGCGTCAGGGCGAGGCAGTTGGGAAAGAAACGGTCTGGCAAGACAATGTTGTCCCCAACTGCCTCGCCCCTACATCAAGGAAACCAAAATGAATACAAACCGCCTGCAAAAACTGACCAAAGAGATGCTCTCCCACGGCGTGGATGGGCTGGCCGTGGTGCCTGGCCCCAACATGGAATACCTCAGCGGCATCCATTCCCACCTCAGCGAACGCCCTGTTGTCCTCTTTTTTCCTGCCGACGACGACCCGGCCATCATCATCCCCGTTTTGGAAGCGATGAAGGCCAGAGAGGCCGGCATTCGCCCTGATCGCATCTTTGATTGGACGGACGAGGAAGGGTACACCGGCGCGTTCCAGCGTGCCTGCGCCCACCTGGAACTGGCCGATTATTTGCTTGCGGTGGAATCGCTGCACATGCGGGTATTGGAATATGAGGCGCTCAAACGGTACGCCCCCGGCCTGCAAACCACCCACGCCGAACCGATCCTGATGGCCCTGCGCGGTGTGAAAGATGCGGATGAGATTGCCGCCGTGGAAAAAGCCATCGCCATCGCCGAACGGGCCATCGAACGGCTCATCCCGGAAATTAAGATCGGCATGACGGAAAAGCAGGTGGCGGCCCGGCTGCGCCAATACCAGCTAGACGGCGGCGCGGACGGCATCGCCTTTGGCCCCATTGTCTCCACCGGGCCAAATGGGGCCTCGCCCCACGCCGTGCCCACCGACCGGCCATTGGCCGCCGGGGATTTGCTAGTGATTGATTGGGGCTGCACGGTAGATGGCTACTCCTCAGACATCACCCGCACCTTTGCGGTGGGCGAGATTGACGCCGAATCCCGGCGCATTTATGAGACGGTGAAGCTGGCAAACCAGCAGGGGGTGGAGGCCAGCGGGCCAGATGTATTGTGTGAAGAAGTGGACACGGCCGCGCGCGATGTGATTGATGACGCCGGGTATGGCGAACAGTTCATCCATCGCACCGGGCACGGCCTGGGCATTGAAGGGCACGAACCGCCCTCGATGATGCAGGGCAATACAGAGCCGCTGCGTCCCGGCAATCTGTTCACGGTAGAACCGGGCATTTACATTCCCGGCAAGGGCGGCGTGCGCATTGAAGACAACATCTTCATCACCGAAACCGGCTACCGCTGCCTGACCTCCTTCACCCGCGAGTTGATCAAAGTTGGCTGACTTTGATGAGGTGAGCAGGTGGGCGATGAGGACATCGCAGGGTGAGCAGGTGAAAAAACGTCACCCCCTCACCCCTCCACCTGCTCACCTGCTCATCTTCCTGTTGCTCACGGCCGTCGCCGCTGCCTGCCGCCCTACGCCCACACCAACCGCTACCCCCCTGCCGCCGCCGCCCACCAGTCTATCGGTCGCATTGGACACGGCCGTGTCCTCTCCCTATCCACCCGCCATCACTGCAACACCGGAACCATATAGCGTGGTAATGGATACGGCCGTCGCCCCGGCGTCTTCGCCGCCCTCCACCCCTCACCTTGTCACCCCCTCACCTGTTCACCCTGTCACCCCTTCATCCCCATCCGCCTACCCCGGCCAGGTCTTTCTGCCCATTATCACCGACCCCGCCCACCCCATCACCCCCACACCCCCTCATCTACTCACCCCAACCCCTTCGCCCACCCCATCACCAACCCCCATCCCCACCCTCGACTTCGCCGCCATTCGGGACGAATTGCGCGCCCAGGGGCAGGATATGGCGACTGTGAAAATTGGCTTCCACGTCAGTGTGGGCGGCAACGCCGCCGGATTGGACGAATGGATGCGCCGCCTGGACGAGGCCGGCGTGCCCTTCTTCCTCAAGAGCGTAGACAACGCCCAACCCATCCTCTTTGCCCAGGAACTCAAGCGGGCCAGCGGTGTGCCCCACGTGCTGGTCTACCGCAAAACCTCCGGCGACGGTTACAACTGGGACGTGCCGAACTACGCCCTGCCGCCCGACCAGGCCGCCGTCATACACTGGCAAATGCACCGCGACGCCTTCCCGCCGGAACTTGACCCCTCGTTGGTATGGATTGAGACCATCAACGAGATAGACAAAAACCAGGCGGAGTGGCTGGGTCAGTTTGCCTTGAAAACGGCCGAACTGGCCCTGCAAGATGGTTTCAACTGGGCCGCTTTTGGTTGGGCTTCCGGCGAACCGGAACCGGCGCACTGGCAGGCGCCATCTATGCTGCAATTCCTGCGCCTGGCCGGGCAAAACCCCGACCGATTAGCCATCGCCTTACACGAGTATAGTTACCTGGTAGATAACATTGGCGATGCCTACCCGTACAAGGTGGGGCGTTTTCAGGAGTTATTCCGCATTGCCGATACCAACGGCATCCCCCGCCCGACCGTGCTGATTACCGAATGGGGCTGGACTTACGAAGATGTGCCATCACCGGATCAGGCTATGGCTGATGTAGCCTGGGCTTCCCGGCTGTATGCCCCTTACCCGGAAGTGAAAGGGGCAGCTATCTGGTATCTGGGCAGTGGTTTTGCCGATATTGCCAATGAGGCGCAAACACTGATTTACCCGGTGATGGTGTATGCGCTGCAAAACTATTTCCCGGCGCCGCTACCCCCCAACCGGCAGCCCATCGCCCCAGAGCAGTTTGCGCCGTAGCCTGTTGACAACAAGATAATGAAATCCAGGTAGGAGGCGTCTATTTTCGGGTTATGCGCCGGTCGCGGAGTTGTTCCCAGGCGTAACGGATGTGTCTGAGCATATGCGTATCAAAACCAAGATGGTCTTCCAAGACAACCGCATCCACATATTCGAGGGCTTCCAGGGCACGGCCGTATCTCAGTTTCCGCATGGAGCTAAACCCCACGCTGGTTGGTGCCGTGATGACGGAGTTGGGTCATGCGGCCAGACCCACCCGCGCCGATGCGAAAGCCATGAATGTCAGCGCGTTGGATGCGGGTTTGTTAGACGCGGTGGTACGTCTCGTCCGCCTGATTGATACGCCAACCGAAGCGCAGGTGCTGGCTTCCCTGATTAAACGGGAAATTATTCGTCGGCTGCTGCTAGGCGAGCAGGGTGATCGGCTGCGTCATATGACGGTGATGGGCGGCTATACAACGCCCATTGCCAGAGCGATTGAGCAGCTTCGGCAAAACTTTGACCAACCCATCCGCATTGACGATGTGGCCCAGGAGGTTGGTTTGAGCGTCTCCAGCTTTCACCATCAGTTCAAGGCCGTTACTGCCCTGACCCCCTTGCAGTATCAGAAGCAGTTACGCCTTCAGGAAGCACGGCGGTTGATGCTGGGCGAGGATTTGGATGCGACCAGTACGGCATTCCGGGTGGGATACAACGATGCCTCCCATTTTAACCGGGAGTACAAACGGCTGTTCGGTTTACCGCCGGCGCGTGATGTGGAACGAATGCGGGCGACTGTATCCCCCGCGTAGGGGACACGGCCGTAGCGTGATATAATTCCTGGCCTTCCTGCCACAGGTGCAGGAACCTAAACAGCTCGCCGGAGGAACATTTGTGATATGGACGAATCATCAGTTGCCGATTACATCATCAACACATTTCCGGGAGTCGAAACCTCTGAAAATTTCGGCTACACCTTCTTTTTCTATGGTTCCGACCATATGCTTCCCTTCGCCACACTAATTGCGGCCGATAATGAGTATGATCGCCTCTCAGACCTGGACCGTCCGGGCGTTTATCGTCTGAATATCGGCGTCAGCAGACAAACATTTCAATCGCTATTTGGCACGGACAAGGTGGATGTGAGCCATTATGACTTCACCGCGTTAGACACGATCATGCCCCACCCCGACTATGCGCCACAAAATTTCATCTGCGTCCTGTCGCCGGGCGAAGCGACGCTGGCACAAGTACGCGCTTTGTTGGCAGAAGCGTATGAGATAGCCGTTCAGAGAAACACCAGACGGAGCAAAAAACCAGAGAATGAATGACAACATCGCCAGACAATTTCCCACCGGGGCACCGCAAATGCTTCTTGCAAAAGCCGTTGGCACGGCCGTCCCATTTTAGGCGAGGTCTTGAGGATGAACACAACCATTGTCTTGATTGGCCCGTTGGGAGCGGGCAAGACCACCGTGGGGCGGCTGTTAGCGGAGAAACTGGGCCTGCCCTTTTGTTCGGTTGATGATATGCGTGGGGCATATTACGAGGATGTTGGCTATGATGAAACGTTAGCCAAACAGATTGCCGCCTCCGACCAGGGCTTTCAGGGTGTACTACGCTATAGCAAACCCTTTGAAGCGCAGATGGTGGAAAAGGTTTTGGCCGATCATCACGGCATTATTGATTTTGGGGCCAGCAATTCTGTCTATGAGGATCAAGAGCTTCTGGCGCGGGTCGCCCAGGCGCTGTCGCCATATCCCCATGTGATACTTCTGCTACCATCACCGAATATGGATGAGTCGGCGGCGATATTGAAAGAGCGGTTGATACAAATGCTAACGGCCGTGGGGAAAACATATTCGGATGAGTTGTTTGTATTGAACGAACAGTTCGCCAAACACCCGTCGAATCATCAACTGGCGAAAGAAATCGTTTACACCAAAGATAAAACGCCTGAAAAAATTTGTGACGAGTTGGTGCAAAAACTGACCATAGATTTTCTATGGAAGGTTCGTGATAACGCCCGTGATAATGCCATTGCCGTTCGGTGAAGTGCTGATCGAACGCCCCCGGCCGAGGGGGATTGATGCCGTTTGCCAGCTCCACCATTTTGCCATCATCACCTATGCCGTTGATCCTCAGCGATTTGCGAGACAAATCCCTGGCCGGTTCAAGTTGGTGGAGGTGGAGATAAACGGCCGTGCCCACGCCCTGCTCTCTGTTGTCCCTTTCCTGGACGTGGATTTCACCTCGGCCGTCTTGCCATTCCCCAAGTTTCGGATGGGGCAGACAAATTACCGCATCTACATTGTGGATACGGTTACAGGGGAGCGCGGCGTCTGGTTCCTAGGCACAACCCTGGACTCGTGGACGGTGTCCATCCCCCGGCATATCTGGAAACTGCCCTGGCACCCCGGCCAGATCACCTTTGACTGCAAATTTGACCCGCAGACCGGCAAGTATGCACAGTCTCGGATGCGGACAGATGCGGCGTGGGGGCCGGCCGAGGTGGAATTGAGCCAGAGTACGGAGCCGCCCCTGTGCCTGCCGGGGTTTCCAGACATCGAGAGTGGGCTTGTCTACCTGACACACCCTCTGGTTAGTTTCTATCATCGGCGCGACGGCCGTGTGGGCACATACCGCGTCTGGCATGACCGATTGATGGTACAGGCAGCCAGCCTTGTCACGGCACAATTCGGCCTGCTCAGCCGCACCGGTCTGGTCTCGGCAGAGGAGCAGCAATCCCCCCACAGCATCCTGGTGCAACCAATCGTGGAGTTCACCATCTTTCTGCCGCCTAAAGTTGTGGCGTCAGAAAGCTAACAAGATATTCCAGACGCGGCTGTGCCTGGGCATAGGGCTTCTATCAAGAGTATCATTAGATCGAAATGGGAGGAGTGGGCATCCTCAGATGCCCACCAGTTCGCATCTGAGGATGCGAACTCCGCTTCGATCTACTGAGTATACGTATAAAGGATGAACGAATAGAGTAAAGGATACGATGATAATAACCAGAACCCCAACAAATAGACTGACCCAAAATGATGACCCCGAAACTTTTATGAGGCGTGAGCAGGATTGGCGGAACGGCGCCATCGTCTATCAGGTACTCGTGGATCGATTCGCGCCCTCAACCAACCTGGATGCCAAGCGTATGCTGTATCCGTCCCCCAAAGTGCTGCGTGATTGGTCGGAGACGCCAAAACCGGGTGTTTACTTGCCAGATGCGAGACTGAATAGCCAGGAACTAGAGTTCTGGGGCGGGGATTTTGCCAGTCTCCGTAGCCGGCTCGACCATATACAGCAACTTGGGGCGAATGTACTCTATCTCAATCCGATCCATATGGCGTACACGAACCATAAATACGATGCCCTTGATTTTATGAAAATCTCTCCTGAGTTTGGAAACCGGGATGACTTCCTGCGTCTGGTGGCAGATGTCCATGCCCGCGACATGAAGTTGGTGCTGGATGGGGTCTTCAACCACATGGGGCGGAATGCCCCGATCTTTCAGGATGCGCTGGGAAATCCAACCAGCCCCTGGCGGGAATGGTTCGCTATTGGGCCGCAGTATGCTGGCGGGGCGCGGGCATGGACGGGTTTCCAAAACTTGCCTGAATTAAACCTCGAACACCAGGCCGTGCGTGCCTATCTCTATGAAAATCCAGACTCCGTTGTGCGTAGCTACTTGCGTGACGGTGCGGATGGTTGGCGTCTGGATACGGCCTTTGAACTAGGGCCAGATTACCTGCGGGATCTCACCCACGCAGCCCACCTGGAAAAACCCGGTTCCCTGGTTGTGGGCGAGATTGTCAATTACCCAGGTAAATGGCTTGAGTCTATTGATGCGGTCATGAACTTCACTCTGCGCAAAATTGTGCTGGGCCTGGTTTCAGGAGAAATTGCCCCGTCATTAGCCGGCCGCATGTTGGATCGCCTGGTCAGCGATTCAGGCATCGAGCCACTGCTCAAATCCTGGATGGTGATTGATAACCATGATATTCCGCGCATCGCCAGTCAGATTCCCGGAGATTCACCTCGCAGGTTAGTCCAGGCGTTGCAATTTACATTGCCCGGCGCTCCGAACATCTATTATGGCAGTGAAGTAGGCATGACCGGGGGTAGCGATCCTGAAAATCGCGGCCCCATGCGCTGGGACATGGTACACGACGACAACCCCGAACTGGCCTGGATCAAGAAGTTGATCGCGTTGCGGAAACAGCACCGGGCGCTGCGCATCGGGAATTTCCGGCTTGTGGAGTCAGAGCGATTGCTGGCGTTTGAGCGTTATACTGACCGGGCACTGGAGACAATCGTCGTACTGGTCAACCCGGCTGATACGGCCGTTACAGAACAGGTGCTGATCGCCAATGAGTTTCTGATGGATGACACACCCCTGATTGATGCACTGGCTCCAATAGATTTTCCCCCTGTATGCACCGTCCAGGCGGCCTTCATAACGGTTTCCATGCCTCCCGAATCAGTCCTTGTTTTGACACCCCGTGAGCGTTCGTTGGGAGGGTACAGTCGGTACAAACGGGTTCGTTAGCCAGTCAGTTTAGGGGCGCTAATGAACAGGTTGGCTTTCTTTGATCAGCCCCTCTTCCCACACAAGCAGGCTGGGAAACAAGGGGTGTTTGTGACGCTGGCAGTCGCGGCGTATCTGGCGGATGACGGCCGTTTTTGCTGGATGCCGGTCACTAAAAGCAAGCACCAAATCCCGGTTGGGAATGCCAAGTAACATATTGCCGGGAATACGGCCGTGCCACGCATCTAGCAGTTCCGGTAATAAAATGCGCGTCGCCGCATACCCATCGTCTGTTTCACAAAAAACCATCGTTTTATCGCCAATGCCGTGTGTCTGGTAACTGTTGACTGACGTTCGTCGCCGCAGGTTTTGCAGCGCATAGTTGTGAATGTCCTCAAACGATGTACCGGGTACATGGGTCATTCGGGACATCATGTCTATGTTGACATAAGCCCGGTAGCCAGGCATATCGAAGACGTAACTGACGAGGATGTTGGCTGTAAACGGCCGTGTTGCCAGCGGCAGCACACCACGTTTGTCGTTTTGTTGCAGCCATTGGCGTTGTTGTAGCAGGGGCAGCAGTGAATTGGCCGCTTCTTTCTCGGTCGGCGGTGGGGTAGTTGCGAGGGTGTGCTTGAGCGCCGCCAGATGGGACTGCACAATGTCGTCCAGCCGTTCCGGGGCGTTTTGGTAGGCTCGGTAAAGCGGGGCCAGATCACAGCGCATGGTCTGGTCGTGCAAAACGATATGCAGCAACGTCCCTTCCTGTTCGGTGACGGTAAAACCTGCTTCCTGGGTAGCGATTTTTATATGCTTCGTAAATGCGTTGAGTTTGAGCATCATATTTTATCCACCATTACCGGGGCGCCTGAGCCAATTCTAGTTATCACCCACTTTTGCCGCAACCGTGGTAACGGCCGTGTCCGCACCAACTATTCCCATTGCGCCAACAGGTTTTTGGATGTTGATGAGGGGAGTTGATTGGCTGCTACGGCCGTGTCCCTCTACATTCTCCCACTTCTGATATAATGCCTTCATGCCCGAAATCAGCCGCTTTTTTGGAGTAAGACGATGTTAATTGATATTGTACGGGTAACACCGCTTGCCAATAATGAACTGCAATTGCTTTTTGAAGACGGGACAAACGGCATTGTCAATCTGGCCGAGATTGTGGAGTTTACTGGCGTGTTCGCGCCTCTAAAAGATAAAACATACTTCGACCAGGTGCAGGTCAATCCTGATATTGGCACCATTTGCTGGCCCAATGAAGCAGATATTGACCCGGATGTGCTTTATTCCCTTATCACTGGTGAACCCCTGCCCGATTTCTCGCCGGTGGTAGCCAGTGCATCATAAGAGTATCTCACCTGCTACTGCCTTACACCCCCACGGCCGTACCCTCCCCCCATACCCATTCCGCAAATAGTTTTGTACGTTGATCAAGGGCTTTGATTAGTGGCTACGGCCGTGATGGGGGTACGGCCGTGTCATTCCCACATACACCTTCAACTGAGGGGAAAATGGGAGGGTGGTCACGGCCGTGTTTTCTGCCGGGCAAACGGCCGTTATCTTTAATGGTATAATGCAGCGTTGACTATGAAAATTCCGAATGCGGCGCAGGCAATCATTCACCCCGATAAGTTGCGCGGGTATTTGCTGGATGCTGACCACAAACGCGGAAAGAGTAAAGCTGCCTTATTACTTTCATTTGGTTACGCGCCTGGAAACTGGCAACAACTGGAGAATGACTTGCGCCAATATCATTTGACAGCAGAAGTAACGGCCGTGCGGGAAACACTTTATGGTTTACGTTATGAAATTCAGGCCATTCTCATTACGCCAAACGGCCGTCCTTTACAGGTACGCACCGTCTGGCAGATTGACAAGGGTACAGAATATCCACGTTTTATAACGCTGTTCCCTGATTAACGGCCGTTCCAGGAGATAGACAATGGACTTTCCCCTCTTTGAAGATGTTGTTTTGCTGGTGGATTTACCAGAAGAAGGGGTTCTGGCTGGTGACATTGGCGTTGTGGTCGAACGGCATGATGTTGCCGGTTTGGAACCTGGCTACAGTGTGGAGTTCTTCAATATGTCTGGCGATACGGTGGCTGTTGTCACCGTGCGCGGATCGCAGTTGCGCCGCCCGGTAGCCGCTGACCGGCCCACGATACGGCAACCCTACGCTTCTCGTTCTGCCCAGGCAACACCACTGGCCGGTTGATTCGTTTGCGCGGCCGTTTGGGGAAAGACACGGCCGTCACCCCCATGCAACCTTTCGTTTGACGACCGTGCCCATCCCTTTGTTTTTATTCTATGACCATTTATAATCTTTGCATCTGGAGGTAGTGATGGCAAGCAACCTTTCAACCGAAAAAGAGGGATTACTCAATCTGGCAGCAACGCGCTTGCGCCACCTGTCGTTGGAGCGCCTACGTGTCGCCAATGACTTTTTGGCCTACCTGGAAGAGCGCGAAGAAAATGAAGCGACGGCAGAATTGTTGAACATTGAAGGCTTTGCGGAAGCCTTTGCCGAAGCCCAATTGCAAGTAGAAGACGGCGATTTAGTTTCATTCAACGCCGTCCGCCGCCATGTATGAAATTCAACTTTCTCGCGCCGCCCACCGGTTTTATGAAAAAGCGGACGAACCTCTGGCGCGCCGGCTGAACCGTTGTTTTGAACAGCTCCAACGTGACCCGTACAACCACCCCAATATCAAACGTCTGACCGGAAAATTAGCTGGCTACTTTCGCTACCGTGTTGGCGATTGGCGCGTTGTCTATGAAGTCCGCGAAGACAATTCTATTGTCATCATCATGCTCATTGCTCATCGCCGCGAGGTGTACAGGTAATATAGTCTTCGCGTGTCCACACCGACTATTCCCATTGCGCCAACAGGTTTTGGACGCTGACCAGAGGATTTGATTGTTTGCTACGGCCGTGTCATTGCCATTATATAACCGAAAGGTTATTATTTGTGATGTTATGAACTGGAATGTTGAATTTACGGATGAGTTTGAGGGCTGGTGGGTCACATTGGATGAAAGCGAACAAGATTCCATTGCTGTAATCGTGACCCTGTTAGAATACCGAGGCCCATTTTTAGTTTATCCCCACAGTTCAGGCGATGGTATGAGACATACATCCCGATAGCTGACAGATTATATGATGATCACCTCAAATCATTAGAAGAGGAAGGATTACTATAATGGCAAAATCATTTGACGAACTCAAGGAAAAAATGTCGCCAGAGCGACGCGAAAAAATTGAGGATAAGGCACAGGCCATCTTGATCAGTATGGCTCTGCAAGAGTTGCGCCAGACTCGCCACCTCACCCAACAAGATTTGGCAAACATCCTGAATGTGAATCAGGCTGCTTTATCCAAAATGGAAAATCAGACCGATATGCGCGTGAGCACGCTTCGTAAGTTACTATCGGCGATGGGAGGGTCATTAAAAATTGTGGCCGAGTTTCCAGAAGGCGAAATTATCATTAACCAGTTTGAACATGCCTGATTTGCCCAATCCAACCACGGGAAAGCCAGGGAATGAATGTGGGGCACGGCCGTACCCTCCCCCAATACACATTCCGCAAATAGTTTTGTACGTTGATCAAGGGCTTTGAGCGGTGGCTACGGCCGTGATGGGGTACGGCCGTGTCATTCCTACGTGTCCAGGAGAGAAGGATGGCATTGTTCCCCTTAATGACGTACTCCTCATTCTGATCAGCGGGCGCGACACCTTCAACCGTTTAGGAACTTTAAATAATATCTGACATTAGCAAAACGGGTATCTTGAATACCAAGCGTGAGCTATGTCATTTCTTTCAATCCCCATCGACCTTTCCCAAGATGACGGAACAGATCTTCACCACCTCGCTTAAATGTTTCCGTATCAGAGGAGTTTAATTGTAGTGTATATCTTACAGTGGCTTTCCAAGTTTCTGGAAGGTTTCTTATGCTGTTGTTTTCAATGAAATCGTAGATTTCGGAGAGACTTGCCTCGCCGCCTAGTGCACGAAGGGCTACGACTACTTCATCTTTCCAGCTACGTTTTAATGCTCTTAAGAATTCTTCAAGACGCATTATATAATTTCGAGTTTCCTGCTCACTGAAAGATGAACTTGCATCATGGACTAGTCGGTTTCTAAACTGAACCAATTCAAATCCATCTTGGAGTAAATGGTTATCTATGATTTCTTTTGTACTCAGTAACTGGAGTAATTGTGCTGGCGACCTGTGTTTTTGCTGTAGCCCATCAGATAATCCCCAATCGGATACAACTGACATCAATGCGATCTCGAAGGACTTCCACAATTGTAAAAAATCCCCATAGGAGGCACTGAGATTACTAGCAACATTTTCGGCAACCTGTTCTCGGTCTTCCTTCGGAACATGGACTTTGTCAAGATTATCAATGGCGGTTTGAAGATGCTCCTCCACTTCACCAACCAATTGAACTATTTGGTCAAAATCACTTTTACCTACAAGTGCATTATGCGCAACCATGCATCGCAGGTCATAAAGTTGTTTCCATCGTTTGTTTAGATATTCATCACTGCAAGCAACTACCTTGGAGAAGTATCTTTCCCAGTTGGACTTTGCAACAAAAATTTTCAGATCATCTAGATTTAGATCTTCAAGTTTTCGGGCATTATCCAAAGTTTCATAAAGTTTTGAAACATCCCTGGTTTGATAGGCTTTGAACAGAAAATCACCTAAGTGGCTGAAATCGATTTGATGTAGCACATCGAGGTATTGCTTTCGCTTACTCTTATCTATGGCTTCTCTCACCACAGTTGGTGACGTTTCTGCTACCCATTCCTTACCTACGTTTGTAAGCATAAAATAAGTAATAAGTTTCCGCATAAGATTTTCTAATTTGTGAATGAGGGGGTAAGCTTTATATGAGTAGTAAAGTGATACGTCATCCCATAAAGTTTCCGGTTGCCCGCCTGCTCGATGAACTATTCCCCGAATAGACCGGAGTAAGCTTGTATAATCTTCAATGTTATTTTCTTCACCATCTAGCGTAACTTTGAGATGAAAAAAACGTTGGTTTTTACCTTCAATTTTGTTTGTCTTAACTTCATAAGCAAACTTGGTAGCACGTTTATAATTGATAAATAAACCCTCTACTTGAATATCCAGATCGGTCTGCAACAACTTGGTGAACTCGCCAACGTTATCGCAAAGAGCATAAAAAGCCTCAGATGCCTCTTTTTCAATTATGATGAGATATTCAGTTACAAGTTTCATGATTCACATTAACCATTTGCCCATTAATTACGTGTTACGCCAACTCATTACATAATGAATCGCATAATCCACCCGCTTTTGGCCCTTCCATGGCAGCAAGTTTATCGCAAACCTCATAATGTCCGCCAGTGTTGTGAAAGGGGCACGGCCGTCAAACCCCATCACCTGATTATTTCACGGCCGTGCCCCACTCTCACATCGCCGCTTCCACTACACTAAACGTCAACTCCCCAACGGCCGTGTCCACCAGCACATGGTCGCCATCCCGCACCTGCCCCTGAATCAGTTGCAGCGCCAGCGGGTCTGCCACCCGTTTTGCGGCCCCCACTGGGCGGCTATAGGGCGGTTACTTTAATAATTCGGCAAACTCGTCGGGTGTCAGATCGGCATCTCGCAAAATTTTGCGCAGTAAGCCACGGCCAATGTCTTGTCCGCCGTGATCAGGCACTGTGACCACACGGCCGTCAGGATGACGTAAGCGCACGTGGCTGCCCTTTTGCCGCATCATTTGAAAACCGGCTCTTTCAAGGGCAGCCATAACCTGGCGAGCATTCAACATTGGGAGGTGGGGCATTGGTTAGAGGGTAATACGCTGCACGCCAATAAACTCGGAATGAGATTCCTCGGCTTCTTCAAGGCACAATTCAATGACCTCGCGCATGTTAGCCATCAATTCATCAATGGTTCGCCCCTGGCTGTAACAGGCGCGCAGCTGCGGCACTTCCCCCACGTACATTCCATCTTCATCACGTTCAATGACGACAAAAAAATCATGGTATTTCATCATAACCTCGCTTTTTACACGCCTGATTATACCAATAATGCCCGGCGTTTTGCATTGCGCCAGGAATTTGAGCCGCACCCGCCCCTCTCACACAACCACCGCCTTCCCCGCTTCCACCAGCACATGGTCGCCATCCCGCACCTGCCCCTGAACGATTTGCGCCATGCCCCCTCCCCATCCGATGTGTTATACTTTCACCATGATGCAAACCGTTACCCTGCAACTGCCCAATCGTGTAGCTTCCACCGCCCGTTCCCTGGCGGAACAGACCAAACGGCCGATTGAAGACATTTTAGTTGAATGGCTGGATCAGGCTGTGGCCGATTTGCCGGTTGATAGCTTGAATGATGAGCAACTCCTGGCGCTGACAAAACTGCAACTGGACACGCCCCAACAGAACCAGCTGTCTGCGTTACTGGCAAAGAACCGGGAGGGCACACTTACCCCACCTGAAAAGCAACAGCTAGACGAGTTGATGCAACTTTACCGGCATGGCCTGGTGCGTAAGGCCGAAGCGTTAAAAGTGGCTGTTGCACGAGGGCTAATCCCCCCGCTTAGTTAAAAACCACAATCGTGCGCTCACATATTCCCAAAAAGATCAGGCAAAGAGTCCGTGAGGCGGCCGGTCATCGTTGTGGTTATTACCTCAGCCCACAACATCTGGTCATGGCGCGTCTGGAAATTGAACACATTGTTCCTCTGTCCAAAGGGGGAACAAACGAAGAACTCAACCTTTGGCTGGCCTGCCCCATCTGCAATGGGCACAAGGCGGAACAAACAGAAGCCCCAGACCCAGAAACCAACCAGATAGTTCCCCTTTTCAACCCAAGAACAGAAACATGGCACGAACATTTTGCCTGGAGCGAAGGCGGGTTGAAGATTGTCGGCAAGACCCCAACGGGCCGGGCAACCGTCATGGCCCTATACCTGGCTGATGATCCAGATGCTTTACTGGTAAGAAGTTACTGGATTCAAGCGGGCTGGCACCCACCTGAGAAAAAAAAAGACCGGAGATGATCTATCTCCGGTCTTTTGAATTAAGCTAGACTGCCACCGCCTCCCCCGCTTCCACCACGCTAAACGTCAACTCCCCAACGGCCGTATCCACCATCACATGGTCGCCATTCCGCACCTGCCCCTGAATCAGTTGCAGCGCCAGCGGGTCCACCACCCGTTTTTGCAGCACCCGCTTCAACGGCCGTGCCCCATACACCGGATCATACCCCTCCTCAATCAGCAGGTCGGTCGCCGCCGCCGTCAGGGTAATGCTCACATTGCGCCGGTCCAGCAGGTCACGCACCTGGTTCAGTTGAATCTGGGCAATCTCTCGCAACTGCTCTTTTTGCAGCCGGTGGAAGATGACAATCTCATCCACCCGGTTCAGGAATTCGGGGCGGAAGTGCTGCCGCATCGCCGCCATCACCCGCTCGCGCATGGCGTCGTCGTCGCTCACGTCCATGATGAACTGGCTGCCGATATTGCTGGTCATAATGATGACCGTGTTTTTGAAGTCCACCGTGCGCCCCTGCCCATCGGTCAGACGGCCGTCATCCAACACCTGCAAAAAGACGTTAAACACCTCCGGGTGCGCCTTCTCAATTTCATCAAACAGGACGACGCTGTACGGCCGTCGCCGCACCGCTTCCGTCAACTGGCCGCCCTCGTCATACCCAATATACCCTGGCGGCGCACCCAACAGCCGGGCCACCGTGTGCCGCTCCTGGTATTCGCTCATATCAATGCGCACCATGTTCTGTTCATCGTCAAACAGAAATTCGGCCAGCGCCCGCGCCAGTTCCGTCTTACCCACGCCCGTCGGCCCCAGGAAGATGAAGCTGCCAATCGGCTTGTTCGGGTCTTGCAGCCCGGAACGGCTGCGCCGCACCGCCGCCGCCACCGCGCCGATGGCCTCATCCTGCCCTACCACCCGGTCGTGCAGCCGCTCTTCCATGCGCACCAGCTTCTCCACTTCCCCTTCCAGCAGTTTGCTCACCGGAATACCCGTCCAACGGCCGACAATCGCCGCAATCTCCTCCGCGCCTACCTCTTCCTTGAGCAGCGCGCCCCCCTGCTGTAGCGCCTGCAACTGCCCTTCTGCCTGATGCAGCGCCTGGGTCAGTTGGTGCAAACGGCCGTATTGCAATTCCGCCGCCTTCTGATAATCCAACTCCCGCTGCGCCTGCTCCACCTGCACCCCCACCCGATCCATCTCCTCCTTGACCGCCTGGATTTTCTCAATCGCCGCCTTCTCCGACTGCCAGCGCGTGGTAATCTGCGTACTCTGCTCTTTCAGGTTCGCCAGTTCCCCTTCTAGCTTTTCCAGCCGCTCCTTGCTCGCCTTATCCTTTTCCTTTTTCAACGCCTCCCGCTCAATCTCCAACTGCATGATCTCCCGGTCAATGGCGTCCAATTCCGCCGGTTTGCTGTCAATCTCCATGCGCAGCCGGCTGGCGGCTTCATCAATCAGGTCAATCGCCTTGTCCGGCAAAAAGCGGTCGGCGATGTAACGATGGCTCAATGTGGCCGCGGCAATGACGGCGCTGTCGGTAATGCGCACCCCATGATGCACCTCGTACCGCTCCTTCAAGCCGCGCAAAATGGAGATGGTATCCTCCACGCTAGGTTCCCCCACAAACACCGGCTGGAAGCGCCGTTCCAACGCCGCGTCCTTCTCAATGTGTTTGCGGTATTCGTCCAGGGTGGTTGCACCAATGGCGTGTAATTCTCCCCGCGCCAGCATCGGTTTGAGCATATTGCTGGCGTCCATGCTGCCCTCGGCCGCACCCGCCCCCACCAGCGTGTGCATCTCGTCAATGAAGAGGATGATCTGCCCTTCCGCCTCCTGGATTTCCTTCAAAACTGCCTTCAACCGCTCCTCAAATTCGCCGCGATATTTGGCTCCGGCCACCAGGGCGCCCAAATCGAGAGCCACGATGCGCTTCTCTTTCAAGCCCATGGGCACGTCGCCGCGCACAATGCGCTGCGCCAGCCCTTCGGCGATGGCCGTCTTGCCCACGCCCGGTTCGCCAATCAGCACCGGGTTATTCTTGGTGCGGCGGCTGAGAATCTGGATGACGCGGCGGATTTCTTCGTCACGGCCGATCACCGGATCGAGTCTGCCTTTGCGCGCTTCCTGGGTGAGGTCACGGCCGTATTTCGCCAACGCCTCATATTGCGCCTCCGGGTTCTGGCTGGTCACCCGCTGCGAGCCGCGCACCTGGGCCAATGCCTGCATCACCGCGTTGTAATCCACGCCATGCCGCGCCAACAGGTCACGCACCCGCCCGCCCTTTGGTTGCGCCATGGCCATCAGCAAATGCTCGGTAGACACATAGTCATCCTTCATGCTGTCGGCGATGGATTGGGCCTCGTCCAGAATGTTGGTCAGGTCGCGGCTCATGCCCACCTGCACGCTGCTGCCGGTGGCACGCGACATGCGCCCCAACGCCTGCTCCACACTGCCTTGCAGCATGTGGACATCTGTACCAATCCGCTTCAGCAAGGAGGGCACGACGCCCCCTTCTTGTTCAATGAGGGTCTTGAGTAAATGTTCCGGCTCCACCGCCGGATGGTTATAAGCCTGGGCCAGCGTCTGCGCTTCCAGAATGGCCTCCTGGCTCTTTTGCGTAAATTTATCCAATCGCATTGGTTTGTTCTCCTGTTCCATTATTCAACGCAAAGGCGCAAAGTGGCAAACAAAGAGGGAAGAAGCAAGAAAAATCTGCGCCATCTGCGAAATCTTTGCTGCCGCCAGTTTGCGGCATTTATGTCAGAAAAGGATAAAACAGGTGTAAGAGGTGTGTAAACGGCCGTACAAACCTTGAATCGCTTTTTATTGATTGCTGTAGGCGCGGCGTTGGGGGCCAACGGCCGTTACCTGGTCAACATCTGGGCCGCGAACCGGCTGGGTGTGGCTTTTCCCTATGGCACACTCATCGTTAATATCGTAAGAGGTAACGGCCGTTGTTATTGCGAAATCTCTACCATGTTTGCCAGCCCGTTGAGTGTTACCACCAGTTGGTTCAGGACATCGTGCCCTACAATTGCTTCACGATCTTCTTGGTCGGCCAGAATACGAACGCCGTGTACCTGAAAAGGCCCAATGTGGATCACAGCCAGATACACGTCATAAACCTTTCCGCGCTCATTCCCCCACCTCATTCTGGCCCGGCCAACCTGCTCGACGCTACTATCCTCCAGGAAAGATAGCGGTAGAATTGTGGCATCAGCACCGGAATCAACCATAGCCGTTATGGTTGCGCCGATATGGTCACCAATGGGGACAACCTTTAGCTCCACAACAGGAATTGCCGGGCCGTTCCGATAACTATCGTCATACTGCGATGTGTAGATCATGGGATATTTTCGACAAATCGAGGAGAACGTATCACATATTCTTCAACCGGCTCTTCACGCACCGGAGCAATCCAGATAAATTTCCCTGGATGTTTTTGTTTCACGCGCTGGAATAAAACTAGCTGGTCTTCATCGTGGTCAATCAATTCACTCTGGAAAAGAGCCACGTATTGCCCTGGATACTTTTGCCATAGCTCAGGATGCAACCTGTAAAAAGCCGCTTCTTCACGGTCTACGGCCGTTTCTGCCCCCACCTGCTCCTTTATCCCTGGTTCCAGTACAATTGCCTCGACCAGAACCTCAGCCACATCCCGCTGATGGGCGCGTGCGACCTGTTGTGCCTGGCGATAAAGATCATCTGGAATGGTTAATGTTATTTGTGTACTCATAATTCACCCTGGTTTGACATTATACACCACTCTGGGCATTTTTCTGGAGACCTGGAATTTACAGGGAATAACAGTAGAATCAATCCCTGGTGCTGGGCGCCGAACGGATTGGGTATGGAAAGTTCGATGAATCGCTTTTTATTGATTGCTGTAGGCGCAGCGTTCGGGGCGAACGCCCGTTACCTGGTCAACATCTGGGCCGCCAACCGGCTGGGCGTGGCCTTCCCCTATGGCACACTCATCGTTAATGTGGTCGGGAGTTTCGTGTTGGGTTTTCTGCTCAGTCTCAGCACCGGGCGGCTGCAACTATCCCCAGAAGCGCGTTTGCTGCTGGCCGTCGGTTTCCTGGGTTCATTCACCACCTTCTCTTCGCTCACTGTAGAAACCTTAAACTTATGGCGGGATACCGGAAGCTGGTGGGCGCTGCTGAACATCGTCGGCAGCAACGTGGCCGGTTTAACCAGCGCCTTGTTGGGCGTCTGGCTGGCGCGCTGGTTACAGGGTGGAGGGTAAAGGATCATGCAATTACAGGGTAAGGCGCTGCGCGTCATCATTTATATCGGCGAAAGTGACCATTATCAGGGCAAGGCGCTGCACATGGCGCTGCTGCATTTCTTGAAGCAGGAGGGCGCGTCCGGGGCGACGGTGGTGCGTGGGTTGGCCGGGTTTGGCGCGCACAGCCGCATTCACACGGCCAGCATTGTAGACCTCTCCACCGACCTGCCCATCCGCCTGGAATGGGTAGACGAACCGGCGCTGGTGGAGCGGCTGCTGCCCCAGATTCGCCAGATGGTAGACGCTGGCCTGATCACGGTGGACGAGGTGAATGTGGTGCAATATGCGCCGGGCCGCCGCCCCGACCCGTTAGCGCAGCCGGTGCAAGACGTGATGCGCCGCGAAGTCGTTACCGTTACGCCCGATACGCCGGCCGTGGAAATTGTGACCTTGCTGCTGCAAAAGGGGTACCGCAGTTTGCCGGTGGTGGACGGCGACGGCCGTATCCAGGGCATCATTACCGATGGCGACCTGCTGCGCCGCGCCGGCCTGCAAGCCCGCCTGGATTTGCAGCCGGAACTGGCTGACGCTGACTGGCAGCGGCAGTTGGCCGATTTGCGCGACCAGGGGGGCACGGCCGTAGACCTGATGACCAGCCCCGTGCATACCATTGCTGCCGCCGACCCCTTGCAGCAGGCGGTGGCCCTCATGACGGCCCACCATTTGAAGCGGCTGCCGGTGGTGGATGGGCACGGCCGTCTGGCCGGTTGGATCAGCCGCGTAGACATTTTGCGCGCCATCGAATACCACCAGCCCGCCGCCGAAACAGAACCAGAACGGTCGCCAACCGGCGCGCCCCGCGGGGCCACCATTGCTGAATTGATGTACCGGGATGTGCCCACCGTCACCCCACAGGCCACGCTAGAGGAAATTGTGCTGGCGTTGGAACAAGACCACCGCCGCCGGGCGGTGGTGGTGGATAGCGAGCGGCGGCCCCTGGGACTGATCACCGATGGTGATTTGCTGCGCCGCGTCCCGGAAGCGGCCCGGCCCGGCCTGCGGCAGCGGTTACGTGGTTTGTTGGGGGGAACCGTTACGCCGCCCGCCCCGTTCGTCTTGCCGGAGGCCACAGCCACAGCCGCTGACCTGATGTCTGCGCCGGCTATTACCATTCCGGTCACGGCCGTGCCCACCGCCGCGTTGCGGTTGATGCTGCAACACGGTATTAAACGACTGCCGGTGGTGGATGGGGACGGCCGTCTGGTGGGGCTGCTCGGTCGGGGCAGCCTGCTGCACGCCTTGTTGCCCCCGGCCCACGCAGAAGCGGCATGACAGTTGTCACGACCAGGTGGTGACACTCATTACTGACCCGTAAACCCTAAAAGCACTATATTCAGATTGATGAATATAGTGACTGCATCTGACCCCTTTACCCAACAAGCAAATTACTTCAAGGCGTTGAGCCATCCTATCCGCCTGCAAATTCTGGCAATTTTGCGCCAGGGCGAAGCGTGTGTCTGCCACCTGGAAGCGATTTTGCAGCGGCGGCAGGCGTACATTTCGCAGCAACTCATGGTGTTGAAGGAGGCCGGACTGCTGGCCGAGCGCAAAGAGGGGTTGTTTGTTTTTTACAGCCTGGCTGACCCCAACCTGACCACCATTTTGGACGCCAGCCTGACGGCCGTGCTGTTACCGGTAGCGCCAACAAATGGGTGCGCCTGCCCGACTTGTGTGCGTGAAACGTGATGCGTGATGCGTGAGGACTCTCCGGTCACGCATCACGCATCACAATCAAGGATAGGTAGAACGAAAAATGGTTGCGTATCTCGAATTCACACTGGACAAATTTACGTTTAAGGTGGCCACGGATCGGTATTACCACCCGGCTGGCGTGTGGGCGAAGGAGATGGACGGCCGTGTCACCATTGGCCTGTCTGACTTTTTGCAGCAGCGCAGCGGGGACATCGCCTTCGCCGAAGTCGCCGACGTGGGCGCAACGCTGGCGGCGGGTAATGAGGTCGCCAATATCGAAACGATCAAAGTGAGCATCAGCCTACCCGCGCCGGTTTCGGGCACAGTGGTAGACGTGAATCCCCGGTTGGAACTGGAAGCAGAAGTGATCAACCAGTCACCTTATGCGGCTGGCTGGTTGGCCGTCATGGAAGTGGCGAACTGGGCCGCCGACCGCGCCAATCTGCTGTCGCCGGAGGCGTATTTTGCCCAGATGCAGGCCGAAGCCGAAGAGGAGGTCAACAAGTGATGACCACAGAAACAGCCAGAGTCGTTGTGGTGCCGTGCAGCGGCATTGGCAAGACGTATGGCACGGTCAGCCGTGAGGCGGCCTATGAGGTGGTGGACGATTTACGGCCGGAAACCAGCCAGCTTGTGCCTTTGTCGCTGCTGGTATTGGGCGAAGAGGGGGCGTGTACGGCCGTGTCTCACAACCCGGCCATCACCATTGACGGCTGCAAACTGGCCTGCGCCACCAAAATGGTGCAGGAAAGTGGCGGCCAGGTGGCGCATGATCTGGCCGTGCTGGACGTATACCGCCGCCACCGCCAGTTCAAACCGCAGGGCATCGCCGAATTGAACGAAGGCGGCCAACAACTGGCCCACACCCTGGCCGAAGAAGTAGCCGTGTTGATAGACGAGGTGACGGAGAGACCCTAAGGGTTTCAGAAAACCCTTAGTACAGGATTGCATAAATATGTTCCGAGAATAAAAATTTGAGATAATGGCAGGCTTGGAGGATAGACACAAGATGCGAGGACCCAAACC
>JACTMP010000043.1 GCA_014584575.1 Chloroflexota bacterium | reverse complement strand
CGAAGTTCTTGGTTTTCTTGCCTGAGCCGTTCATTTTCGCGCAGCAACTCTTCCATGATGCCTATTTATATCACAGGTTTTGTACCTGTATAGTTACAAGAAAAGAGATCTTGCTTGCGTATTCAACTTTAATTTTATTGACTAAGGCAAAAGCATCTTCACGAGAATGCGCCATATCTTTTTACCATCCTCTTAGGGTTACGGCCGTGAACGTTCATTATCCATAGTTGTCTTTTTCGGCATCATTGAGCTAACTCAGGCTACCGGCAAAATAATGAAGCCAATTATAGATTTACGAACAGGATAGCGTCAACGGCCGTTATCCTGAAACGTTTATTGTTAGGGGGGTAGATAGGTGGGGTGGACGGCCGTGAGTCTTCACCATCTATCAAAAACTGACGTGGTCAAGAAACTCACGCACCGCGCCCTTGGAACGCAGCACATACAACGCGGCATGGCCCCCATGCCGCGCCACAATCGCCAGCTCTCGCTCGCGCTCAGACCGCCGCCCCAGCCAGACGCGCCAAACCAACCACCATTCGTCACGCAACTGTCGCCACGCCGAAGCCTCGCAGCCGTCGGGCAACTGCTGGCCCTTCGGACGACACAACCCACGCCTGAACGCCCGCGCGGCACAGACCCACCATGGTGTGTCCAGGAAGACGACCGTATCTGCACGCTCCAGCCGCAGGTCGAGCGTCTCGTGATAGTTGCCGTCGGCAATCCACTCCTCGCCCGCCAACAACCTGGACTGCACCTCACGCCACTCCTTGTCCGACGGCTGCACCCAGCCCGGCTTCCAGAAATGCAAGTCCAGATGGATCACCGGCAGGCCGGTCTTCGCCGATAGTTGCCGCGCAAATGTACTCTTGCCCGCACCGGCCATTCCGGAGACGACAACGCGACGGCCAATGTGGAGTTCAGTAAAGTTTTTCGCCATTTTCAAACATCGTCAAGAACTTCTCAATCAGTCTCTGTCGCGTTTCGGCTTTTTTTGCCGTCTGAAGACGATAAACAATGGCGAACAGATTCTGCCTGTTCAACGTTTCAAAGAATTCCCTGGCCGCAGGCCGCTCGGCCAAGGCCGCCAAAAAATCATCAGGAACCGTCATCTCGCTGGCCGGGGCATAAGCAGCTTCCCAACGGCCGTCTGCTTGCGCCGCCCGCACATGTCTCATACCCGGCTCCTCCATTCTGCCTTCTGTGATGAGCCGCTCCACATGTTCGCGGTTGCGCTGCGACCAGTTGCTCCCTTGGCGACGGGGTGTGAAACGCTGCAAGTAAGCGGTTGCATCAAATGTCTTCCTAATCCCATCAATCCATCCCCAGCACAATGCCTCAATCACGGCCTCCTCCCAGTTTATGGACTTCTGCCCAGAGCCTTTCTTGAATATCTTTAGCCACAATTCAAGCTGAGAATCATGGTTAACCGCCAACCAATCTCGAAACGCAGCCGAATCTTCAAAGGCATGTATACGGGTTTTGTCAGGCTCAGGCATAATATCCAGACCTTAGGGTGGCGCGGTCTGGAAGACCGGCCACAGCAATAAAATTACTACAGCAATAGGATCATTCCTTCGCTTCGCGGACGTCCTTTCCCTGCTCGGCGAACGCCTTGAAGTCCTGCATGTGCTGGTGCGACTGCTTGCGGAATGTGCCGGGCATTAGAAGCCCCACCAGCCGCATCAGCAAGCCGCTGAATCGGTATTCGCTTTCGCTCTCCCAGAGCGTCGTATCTGGACTGGCTTCGGTCAGCCGGTCACGCACAGCACTCCACATGCCCTCACTGACGATCTCACGCTCGAAGTGAACGACGCTCCCTTTCGGGATCCCCCGCAGGTCTGCCGGTTCCCGGCGGGTGATGGTCTCGGTGCCCTCGAACTTCTGCTGCCCCATCTGCATCACCACCCGCGACCTGGTACCAACTTGCCCGTGTACCCCATTCAGCGGCTCGTGCAGCACCAATCCCCGCAGCCACCTCGGCAGGTGTGCCGGGTCGGCCAGCAGTTGGGCCACCTCCTCTCGCGGCCTGGCGATCTCAATGGATACGGTGTACTTCATGACTCTGGATCAAACATGAATACGCGCAGCTCCTGATCACAGCGGCACGCTTTCGCGATACGTGCGGCCCAGGCGATGGCCGCCTCACTGGAAGGCAGCTCAAGTACAGTGAATCCACCATTGAGCGGCGGCGCCCATGGGTAGCCTCCCTCAGCGACTGAGCCATTGGCCGAAACGAGAACGGGCGGTACTGCTTCATCAATACCCCCGCCGAAAACGTAGACGCCCGCTTCCTTCGTCTGGCGTATCACGGCATGAGAGTCTCGAACCACCGCCTCCCACTCACCGTCGGGTACATTCATTGCTGCACTGGGGAATGAAATGAGATACTTTGCCATAATCTTCTTCCTCTTAAGAATTAAGAATTTTGCGGTTTATCAGTCGGAAAGTGGCCGACATATCGTCTGCTAGGCAGCATCATAGGCTGCCTCCAGCGCCGCCACGTCGAGCTTCACCATTGTCAACATAGCTTCCATTACAGCCTGTACTTTATTCGGGTTTTTGTCGGCGATGAGTTCCATGAAACGCCTCGGCACGATTTGCCAGGTAACGCCAAATGGATCGGTAATCCATCCGCATTGTGATGGTGTTGCGCCAGCGCTGACGAGTTTGTCCCAGTATTCATCAACCTCCCTCTGATCCTCGCAGCTAACAAAGAGCGAGAAGCCCTCAGAGAATTTGAAGTATGAGCCTCCGTTATACCCCATGAAGAACTGACCACCGACGACAAACTCGGCCGAAGTGATGGGGCCGTCCTCACCAGTACGGGCAATAGTCTTGATCTCAGAGTCTGGGAAGGTAGCGGTATAGAACGCGATGGCCGCTTCGAGTTGGTCATCGAACATCAGGAAAGGTGTCACTTTGTTCATCTGTTTATCTCCTCTTTTCAGGTTGTCGCCTGACTATTTATTACCCTGCATCCATTGCAGGCCTGCACCGATTGCCGGGTATTCTTTTTTCGGAATGATACCCTGCACGCAGGGGACGGCCGTATCTCCCTTCTCAATTGCCTGACCCCCACCTGGCGGCCTCACGCTTATTTGGCCGTCAGGTCCTTGTCTTCCATTTCCCAGGCATGGTCCAGGGTGTGAAAGGCGGTATGCCGAATCAGAAACCGCAGCGGCCATTTCGCCATCTTGCCGGCCCACTGGCCTTGTGCGTGGTAATCGCGTATTGCCTGGCAATAGGCATCGCGATGCACTTTCAGCCCCTCGGCCGTCAGCATCGCCCCGTCGGGGGTGAGCACACCAACCCCCTTCGCCCAATCTTGCTCCGCCGCAAACGTATGGCGGACGATGCGGTCCCGGTCTCGCCCACCGCCGCGCGGCCCCTTCTGCATCTCTGCCGACACCCGCGAATGCACGTCATCGAAAAACGCCCAGCACGCCTGCATCAGCCTCAGTTCACGTTCCAATTCCTCACCCGACATGGCTTGTTTGTCAATGCTCGAAAACGCAAACGAGATACCCCAGAAGTCGGTTGAGCCTGTGCCTTGATACTGCTCCACCACCTCGACATTCTTGACGGCCTCAAACTCCGCGTCCATTTCCGCCAGCCTGGCCACCGGTGCATAATGCGGCATATAGGCACGTAGTTTTTCGACGGCCTCCTCCCCGCTCTTCGCCCCGCGCGAAAGACCGGGCCAGTCTGGGGCCACCGCCACCACCTTCTTGCCCTTCGGGCCGATTTCCAACGTCACTCGCGTATGATTAGCCATGTCTCCTCCGAAAATGTAGGGCGATTTTGTAAATCGCCAGGACGATTTGCAAAATCGTCCTACAAATTTCCATTCACGGTAATAGTTAAGGCAGAAATGCCTATTTTTCAGTTTGCCATAATATCCGGTCTATAGGCCCATCTTGGGACATTGACTTTATATGCTCATAAGAGTGTTGCACGATTTGCTCGAGGATTGGCAGCTCTACGTCGCCAAGCCGCTTGATATAAACACAATACCCACTGCCTGTGTGTTTACCTAACATAGCCAGTAATCCAGAGTAGCGCGCCGTACCGTCCATCAGGTAAACGGTGATCTTACCTTTTCGGGGATAAAAGCCGATAATAAGGCCGTCGCCTTCGCGCCCGCTGGCGTATTTGTAATGGTAGGTATCAAACCCGATAGTGCCCACGTTCCACAGCTTTGG
This sequence comes from Chloroflexota bacterium, assembly GCA_014584575.1. Lineage (GTDB taxonomy): Bacteria > Chloroflexota > Anaerolineae > Promineifilales > Promineifilaceae > CAADGU01. The sequence continues at coordinate 38,162 of JACTMP010000043.1, read as the reverse complement.
CTCATGCCCACTTATTCGCTGCATCATTTCAATAAGCGCCCGGCTATCTTTTACGGTTTGCTCATCATCAAGTGAAGCAATGTACGCTTCGACTGGTTGGGGCATTCTATCCTTCTCCTTATGGGGGAATCACAACACGAGAATACTAGCTCTTTTGTTCTATAGTGTCAAGATATTCTCTGGCGGGCAGTAAAGCCGTGTCATCCGCGGGCACAAACAAGAATATGCCTGACACCTGTTTCATTTTGTTACCAGATTGTTACTTCTTTTGAGACCACTTTGTTACCGGCTCATTTTATGCTGGCAGGCAGAGGAGTGAAATCATGTCCATTGTCCTTGAGCATTTAACGAAACGGTATGGCGGCCATCCGGTGGTGAATAATGTGTCCCTGGAAGTGGCCGATGGAGAGTTTTTTGTGCTGCTTGGTTCCAGCGGCAGCGGCAAGACAACCGTCCTGAGCATGGTCGCCGGCCTGACCCGCACTGACCAGGGCCGTATTCTGTTACACGGCCGTGATGTCACCCACCTGCCCACCCAGGAACGGCGCGTGGGGATGGTCTTCCAAAATTACGCCCTGTTCCAGCACATGACCGTCGCCGACAACATCGAATTTGGCCTGCAAACCCGCAAAGTGCCCAAAGCCGAACGCCGCCGCCGCCGCAATGAACTGCTGGAACTGGTGGGACTGTCTGGCCTGGGCAGCCGCCTGCCCAAACAAATTTCCGGCGGGCAGCAGCAGCGCGTTGCCCTGGCCCGCGCTCTGGCCTACAAGCCGGATGTGCTGCTGCTGGACGAGCCGTTAGGCGCGCTGGACGCCAAAATCCGCCTGGAACTGCGCCGCACCCTCAAAACCATCCAGCGTGAAACCGGCGTCACCACCATCCTGGTGACACACGACCAGGAAGAAGCGTTTGAACTGGCCGACCGGCTGGGGGTGATGAGCTTCGGCCGTCTCATGGAGATTGGCTACCCTGAAGATTTATACAAACGGCCGCAAACCGAATTCGTGGCTACCTTCCTGGGCACGGCCAACTTGCTGGTAGGGCAGGCCCAGGGCGAGGGCGTGCAGTTAGGCGCGCTCAACTTCCCCTTGCAAGATAGCTCCACCCTGCTGCACCACGACGACCGCGTTCAGGTCTTGTTCCGCCCTGAAGATGTGGCCCTGGCCGAATCGCCCTCCGAATTGAACGCGCCCCGCCTCGGTCTGGGGCAGGTGGAGCAGGTGACGTTTGGCGGCTCATTTGAGCGGCTGCGGCTGCGGCTGCCGCCCCTGCCCGGCGTGCGCCCCATTGCCCCGCCCGTCCCCTTTGGCAGCGACGCCATTCTGGTGGAGGCCACCCGATCCCAGGATGAGGCGGAACGGCTGCCGTTGCACGCCGGGCAAAATGTGTGGGTCGGTGTGCGGCAGGTGCACGCTCTGGAACATCCTGGCCTGCGCTTTCTGCTGCTGACCGATGGCTCACCATTGGCTCAGGCGGCCATCCACACTGCCGGGCACATTGCCCGGCTGGCCCATGCGCGGGTGACGGTGCTGGGTTATGGCCTGGATGGGGAAACGATGCACCAGCATTTGCAGGCCGCCAGGGAACAGTTGGGCAGCGGGCTGGCGGCGCTGGACGTGCGCGCCAGCGCAGACGCGGCGGGCAAAGCGGCGCGGCAAGAGGTGGAACGCCAGCCCTACGACCTGGTGATCATGGGTTTCAGCGGCCACAACGAACAGCTTGCCCTGGCCGAACAACTGCTGGCGGTGGGGGAGCATCATCTCTTATTGATACCCACCGCCCAATCCGCACCCACGCATATTCTGATTTGCGTGACCACCGGCGAACCGGGCAAGGAAGATGTGCTGTTTAGCGGCCGCCTGACACGCCATTTGGGAGCAACGGCCGTGCTGCTCTCCGTCGTGCCGCCAGAACGGGCCAATGGACAGGAACCGGCACGCGCCGAACGCTTCTTGATGGGCGGCGAACGAACGTTGGAATTGTTGGGTGTACCGGCGGACACGGCCGTGCGCACCGGCCCGGTGTACGAGGAAATCAGCGCCGAACTACAACAAGGCAGCTATGACATGCTGGTGGTGGGCGCGCCGCTGCCAGACGCCGAAGGGGACATCAGCCTCAGTGGGATGATCGGCCAGTTATTAACGGAATCGCGCGAACGGCCGGTGTTGGTTGTCCATTCGGCCGTGTCCCGCCGTGGTGTAGACCTGCCCCTCATCCCCGCCAGCGCCCGCATTCACGATCTGAAAGAAGTGGTTTAGGAGAACGTAATGAAAACAAAAACCTTTCAATCCCGCCAATCCGCTGTCTACTGGCTTATGGCCGCCATCCTGTTATTGACCCTGGCAGCCTGCGGCAGCGGATCAGGCGACCAAACAGGCGGCGACAAACCCGTCCGCCTGATTTTAGGCGCATACACCACCCCCCGCGAAGCCTACCGGGAGATCATCCCCCTCTTCCAGGCGCACTGGAAAGAGCAGACCGGGCAGGATGTGGTCTTTGAAGAGTCGTACCTGGCCTCCGGCGCGCAATCACGCGCCGTGCTGGAAGGCTTTGAAGCCGACGTAATCGCCCTCTCGCTGGAAGCCGACGTCACCCGCCTGGCCGACGCCGACCTTATCAGCCACGACTGGAAAAGCATGGGCGGCGACGGCATGGTCAGCGATTCGGTGGTGGTGTTTGGGGTGCGTCCCGGCAACCCGCTAGGCATCACCGACTGGCACGACCTGGCCCGCCCCGGCATAGAAGTGCTGACACCCAACCCCAAAACCAGCGGCGGCGCCATGTGGAACATCCTGGCTCTGTATGGCGCGGCCAAACGTGGTTTTGTGCAAGGCGTCCCGGCCAACGATGACGCCGCTGCCGCCGCCTTCATGCGCGATGTGCTCAGAAACGTCTCCGTCATGGACAAGGGGGCGCGGGAAAGCATCACCAACTACGAGCAGGGCGTGGGCGACGTCATCATCACCTATGAAAACGAAATCCTGGTGGGGCAGCAGGCCGGCAACGATTATGAAATGGTCATTCCCCGCTCCAGCATTTTGATTGAAAACCCGGTAGCAGTGGTAGACAGCTACGTAGACAAACACGGCACACGCGAAGTAGCCGAAGCGTTTGTACAGTTCCTCTTCAGCAAAGAGGCGCAGGAAGTGTTTGCCCGCCATGGGCTGCGTTCGGTGAATGACGAGGTGGCGGCGGCTACGGCCGTGCAATACCCACCCCTCGAAGACCTGTTCACCATTGACTACTTCGGCGGCTGGCGCGAAGCCACCCCCGCCATCTTTGGCGACACCGGCGTGTTTACCACCGTCTTCGCTAATTTGAATGTGCCGACGCCGTGATACGTGATGCGTGATACGTGAGGTCTCTGGTCACGTATCACGCATCAAGAAGGACCCAGAAAATGGCATCTTTAACTCCAACTGCAAACGCCGAATCCACCACGCCCCACCGGGAACGGATTTCCTGGACACGATTGGGCATCCGGGGCATGGCCCTTTCCTACCTGTTTCTCATGCTCATCATTCCCATCAGCGTCATCTTTTGGGATGGTTTCAGCGAGGGCATGGTGACCATGTGGCAGGAAGTGAGCAAACCAATTGCCTGGAGCGCCCTCAAGTTGACGCTATGGACATCGGTTGTGATGGCGGTGATCAACGGCGTCATGGGGCTGTTGACTGCCTTTGTGCTGGTGCGTTACACCTTCCCCGGCAAAACGACATTGAACGCCATTATTGATTTGCCGCTGGCGATCCCCACGCTGGTGACGGGGCTGATGCTGGTGGCGTTGTATGGGCCGCAGCAGGTTTTGGGCGCCTGGATTCTGGAACAGTTCGGCCAGCGCATTATTTTTGCGCCGCCGGGCATTGTGATGGCGCTGTTGTTTGTCACCTTCCCCTTCGTGGTGCGCAGCGTGCAGCCGGTGCTGCTAGACCTGGATCAGGTGCAGGAAGACGCCGCAGTCACGCTGGCCGCCACTTCCTGGATGATTTTTCGCCGTATCACCTTCCCGGCGGTGCGGCTGCCGCTGTTGAGCGGAATGCTGCTCAGTTTTGCCCGCGCCATTGGCGAATTTGGGGCCATCGTGATTGTGGCCGGGAATATCCCCTTTCGCTCACAAACGGCCGCGGTCTACGTCTATGGCGAAGTGGAATCGGAGAACCGGCTGGGGGCCAGCGCCATGTCGGTGGTGATGATGCTGATTGCCTTTAGCGTGGTGGCGCTGGTGGGGTATTTGGAGCGGCGGTCTCGGAGGGGGTAATCGGTGATCGGTATTCCGTAATCCGTAATCGAACTTCGGATTACGGTTCACCGATTACGGTTCACGGACTACGAGGAGTGACAGTATGGCAACGATAACGACTGTGGTACGAGGACGGCCGTCTACTCGGGGCAGTTTGTGGCGACGGCGGCTGTTGATTGGGATCGTGGTGCTGTATGTGGGGGTGCTGATCCTGGCGCCGCTGGTGGCGCTGGTGCGCGGCGCATTTCAGGAAGGCGAGGCAGCGGTTTGGCAGGCGCTTAACCAGCCGGACGTGTGGAAGGCGTTCTGGCAAACGGTGCAGATTGGGCTGATCGTGGTGGTGGTGCATACAGTGTTTGGCACGGCCGTGGCCTGGGTCTTTGTGCGCGATAACTTCCGGGGCAAATGGCTGCTCAACGCTATCATGGATTTGCCCTTTGCCGTCTCGCCGGTAGTGGTGGGGTACATGCTCATCCTCATCTTCGGCCGGCGGGGCATTTTAGCGCCGCTGATGGAAGCGTGGGACATCCAGGTCGTTTTTGCCACGCCGGGCATGATTCTGGCCACGCTGTTTGTGACCATGCCGTTCATGGTACGTGTGTTAGTTCCAGTGCTGGAAGCCTTTGATGTGCGCCAGGAACAGGCGGCGGCGACGATGGGCGCGGGGGGCTGGCTCACCTTTCGCCGCATCACATTTCCGGCGCTACGCTGGGGTTTTGTCTACGGCATCACCCTGACCTTTGCCCGCGCTTTGGGTGAGTTTGGCGCAGTATTGGTGGTGGGGGGGGGCATCCAGGGGCGCACGGAAACCGTGCCCATCTACATCTTCCGCGCTCTGGATGATCGCATGTACACCGGCGCGTACAGCGCCGCCCTGCTGCTGGGGGTGTTTTCAGTCCTTCTCATCCTGGGCACCGACTGGCTGCGGCGGCGACAAGAGTAGAGACGTTGCAGTGCAAAATCTCTACACAAATTCATGCTGGCGAGGCGCTAGGGCACAATGGCGGTTGTTAAGGGCAGCCAGACCTGTGGTCGCCAGGCCAGGTAGCAGGCCAATAACAATGTTGCGGCCAAAGCCAGTTGCAGCCAGCGTGCTTCACGTGGTTGGGCCAGTGCGCCGTCAGTGGCCGCCAACCAGTAGGGCATGGCGCGTAACAGCGCCATCACCCCGGCCGCCATGGCCGCCAAAAGTAGCAGCGCCAGGAGCGCCGCCTCCCGACCAACCAGCAATTGGATCACCAGCCAGCGCCCGCCAAAACCTGGTGTGAACGGCAGTCCGGCCAATGAAAGGCAGCCGAATAACAAGATGAGCATCGTAAACGGCGCCTGCCGCCCAAGACCCTGGCTGCGCCGCTTCCCGATGGCTTCCCCCGCCGGGGCGAGCGCGCCACCGCCAAAACGGCCCCATATCAGTAGTCCTACCGCCAACAGCAGGAGTGAAATGAAGCGCGCTTTTTGCACCATCACGGCCGTAGCCCCACTTACTGCCGGGTCCATCACCAGCAGCAGCACGACCGCGGCCATGTCGGCCAGCAGCAGGCCGCCAACGAGCCGGGTCAGGGTGACGGCCGTTAGCAGCAATAGCAGCGCCACCAGCAGGGTCAGCACGGCCGTGAACTCCACCAGCCCCGCCATCTCTCCACTGACGCCGCCATCCACCAGCCGCCACATAAAGGTCATCACCACCCATTGCGCCAGCCCAAACAGCAGCAGCCAGGCCAGCGGCGATGCTTCACGTACCACGCTGGTGGCCCAGACATGAAAGGGAAAAGCGGCCAACAAGATCAACCCGCCCCACAAGGCCGCCCAGCGCACCAGTTCACCGGCGCCAGCCGTTTGCCGGTCTAACAACCAGGCCACCGCCAGCAAAAACGGCAGGGCCAGTACGGTCGTCGCCAGATAACGCAGCCCACCCTGCACATTTCCGGGGCGGTCGTCCTGCACAGCAGCGGCCAGCAACGCCAACCCGGCTGCCAGCGCCAACGTCGCCGGGAGCAACGGCCGTAAAAACAACGCCAGCGCCAGAAACCCATAGGCTGCCAACGCCGCCGGCGCCAGTTTGCTGCCCTGGGGAAAAATGATCGCCAGCCCAAACAACACCGCCAATCCGGCATATAAAAACAAAAACAGCCAGCGTAGATCAGGCGTCAATACCAGCGGCGCGCCAAACAACGTGCGGCTCAAACTAATGGCCGGAATCGTCCGCAGCAGCAGCCACATAGCGACAACTGCGACCAGGCCAGTCACGGCCGTCAGCCGCGCCCACCGGCCAAACAAAGCGGCTACAACCGCGCCAATAAACGGGCCAAAAAGAATTAATGTCATAGCAACAGAAAAAGATTGGAGGCTGGAGATAGTCAATACATCCTTAACATTAATTTGAACTTTACCGTGTCATTCCGAGGAGTCTTCGACGAGGAATCTCCCCCACTTATACAGGGTAGGGATTCCTCACTCCGAAGACTCCGTTCGGAATGACAGGTGAAGGGTTCAAGTTAAGAAAACGTATTTAACTGTGTAATCAATCTCCAATCTCCAATCTCTAATCTCTAATCCAACAACGCCGGAATGGCGTAGCGCCGCTGCACCAGATACGAAATAACCACCGCCGCCAGCAGGTTGAGCGCCGCCAATGCGGCCAGGGTGGCGGCTGATTGATCCAGCGCACTAAAGTACAGTTCAAACCCAGACAAAAACATGAGGACGCCCATGCCTATGCGCATCGGTTCCGGGCTGATGGTGATCGCCAGCAGACCAAAAGCCATCAAGCCAACCACTGCCAGTTCAAAATAGACGGCGGTGAGCGGCACGGCCGTGCCTGCCAACAACGGCAGCCCACCAACCCGATCCACCAGCGCCCATACCACCAGGCACATAATGGCCGCCGCTGCCAGCCGCAGTAGCCCGGAGACAGGTACAGCCAATGGGCCAATGTTCACCCGCTGCTCCGCTTTAATTTGTTCGGCCTCGGCCGGCAGCACATCCACCGGCAGACGGCCCCAACTGACCTGCCCGGCCGTAATCACCAGAATCAGGCAAACAAACAGCCCCACCAGCACCTTGACCACTGCCAGACGCGGGTCCAGCACATCCACATACAGCAACCCCAACAGCAGGTATTGGGCAGCCAGGGCCAGAATGGCTGCCCGCCATTCCCAGGCGAGCACGATAATCACGGCCGTAGCCAGCACCCCTAGCGCCGCCGGATAGCCCCGTAAATATTCAAACCGCTCTAACCAGTCAAAAATCGTTGGAAAACTCATATGACGCTCATTAAAACCAGGATCAGTATCAACAGCCAGACCAGGCTGCCGTCTCCTTCCAGGATGGCGGCGGCCTCTTCCAATGCGCCGCCCATGCCGTGCAGCCATTGGCGCAGCGGGGTAGTGCTGACCGGGGAGCGGAAGGTGAAAACCTGGCGCGCCGCCGCCACTGTGCGCTGAAATTCTGGCACAAACCGCAGCAGAATCACGCTGCCCACCGGTGGCGCCAGCAACAGTAACCAGGTGAACCAGGAAACCGCTCCCCAGGCCACACCGCTAACCGAGACCAGACCTAACACCGGCAAGAATCGCGCCGCCTCTGCCCCCCACTCCGTCGGTGAAAGGCTTACTTCCTCTTCAGCCTCTTCTCGTTGCTCCGCTTCTACTCTTTGGCCCCTTTGTATTATATTTTTGGGTAAAAACAGGTGCAGGCCGGCCGTGAGCAGCAGGATTTGCAGCAGCAACACAACCAGCAAGACCAGATAACGGCCGTGCCCCACCACCCCCTCGATCAGCGCCACCTGTCCTGCCAGCCCCGCCGTCAAAGGCAATCCGGCCACCGCCGCCAATGCCGCCAATGGTGGAATGACCCGCCACCATGTGCGGCGTGTGGCCGGGCGCGCCGCCAGAAAACAGATGCCACCGGCAAGCAACAATACCCGCAGCATCGCCAACACGCCGTTGGCGCTGGCGTCTACCTGATTGCCCCACACGGCCGTTAGCAGCAGCAAATGAACGAGCGCCGCCGCCAGAAAAAACACGGCCGTCTCCGCCAGATGCAACCGCTCCCACAGTTGCCGCACCGCCCAAAGCAAACCAAACAAACCGGCCAGCGTCAACAACATGCCGCCCGCCAGAAAGCCCGGTTCCGTCTCATCGGCCAGCCGCACCAGCAGCGCGCCACCCACCGCCAGCGGCCACAGGCTCAGAACCAGGGCTGTGGGCAGGGGCGTTCCGGCGCTGGCCCGCCAGCCGCCCAGCGGCCAGATGCCCAGCGGCAGCAGCGCCGCCAGCAGCACGGCCAACAGCGCCGTCTGCGGCCAGGCCGCCGCGTTCCAGGCCACCGAGTTTGCCGCCGCCGCGCCAAACCAGAGCAACAGCACGGCCGTCAGCAGCACCGCAAACTGCCGCAAGAAACGCCCCCGCCCGGCCTCGCTACTGTCTGCCAGCCACACGGCCGTGCCCCACGCCGCCAGCAGGGGCGCCCAACAAACCATCATCGTGGCGGGGGAGCCGGCCCAGATGGTGGGTAAGGTGAAGGCGGTCAGGATGAGCAGGTGAGCGGGTGAGGAGGTGGAGGGGTGAGGGACTGACAAGGCCAGGGTGGAGAGCAGCAGGAGGAGGAGCCAGGTGGTGAGGGGCCAGGAAATGGGGCCAATGTGCCAGGTGAGGGTGGGCAGCGGCACGGCCGTGTAGGTGTGCAGCAAGGGTATCTGCCCCCGCAGGAGCAGCCAGAGCAGCAAACAGAGAACAGGGATGATGACGACCGTTACCCTGGTGTAGGCTCGCCACCGCGCCGGCAGCGCCAGCAGCAGCCCCGCCCCGCCTACCAAAAAACCTACAATAAAAACTGGTATCCACATCACACGTATCTCAATAACCGATTACTTGATTACCGATTACCGATTACCGATTACCGATAACCGATTACCGGTCACCAAAGCGGCGCATTGTAGCCCGTTGCCCGATGGCTGGCAAAGTATGGGGGGTGGGAATACAATTGGGTGTATGGATTTATGGAAAGGTTGTAGGGGCGAGGCACGCAGGCAAAAATCTCGCAGGAGAGGCAATGTTTTCTCTGCCTGCCTCCCCCGTACCGCTCTCATCTTCATCATACTATTAACCCTGACCACCGCCTGCGGGCCGCAGCCAATGCCCACCCAGGCGTCGCCGTTGCAACTGCCGCAGCCTTCGCCCACATCGAATTTACCTCCAACGCTAGACATTAGCGGCCAAATGGGGATCGAAACTGCTACGCCCGCTCCCACCTTTACTCCTCGCCCCACCCGCACGGCCACCCCGGTAGATGTCAGCATCAATATCAGTTTCCCCAAGGCCAACGACCCGCTGACGTTGGAACAGGAGATCACGGTAGGCGGGCTGGTGAAAAAGGAGGCCGCGCACTCCATTTTGGTATCGTTGGTGACGAACAACGGCCGTGTCCTGGCGCAGGTACCGGGTGAATTGACGGCGCAGGGTTGGGCGGCGCCGTTTTTCCTGCCGCCGCAAGTCACGGGACTGGCCTATTTACAGGCGTCCGTCCTGGATGAGGCCGGTGTGGTATTGGCCGAACACAAAAGCCCGGTGCTGCTAACCCTTAACCCGGATACCCAGGGACGTTTTCTGGAACTATACCGGCCCCAGGTGGATGACACGGCCGTCGGCGGTTATAGCATCTTTTTTGATGGCATGGTCAACCGGCCGGTTAATAACTTTGTCGCCATTTCCATCTGGGCCAATGATTGCCAGGAACAGGTGGCGCGGCAAGGGTTCCAAATGGGCAGCAGCAGCCGACCCTTTTACTGGTCCGGTTTTGTGGTGGTGCCCAAAGACCTGGTTGGGCCGGCCTGCGCCGTCGCCTACTTCGGCGAACCAGGTACGGAAGAGTGGCGCGAGGCGCAAATCCCCATCGAAGTGCTGGCCCAGGATGACCCCAACGCCAGAGGCGTCGTAGTTGCCAGCCCCCGCCCCCAGGCGGAGATTTTTGCCGGGGAGGAGTTGTTCCTGTATGGCACGGCCTACAACGTGACCAATGGGCCGGTGATTGTGGATGTGGTGATGGAAAACGGCCGTATCGTTGGCCAGGCGCTCGCCCAAACCGACTTCTGGGGCTATTGGGAGACCTCCCTCCTGCTGCCCTTCGATATTTTAGGGCTGGCCGAAGTCACCATCACCGCCGGTGAAGATGAAACCCTGGCTACCACCACCCTCATCATCAATGTCCTGCCCGCCCCCACCCCCACCCCCTGAAATTGTCAATTGACAATTGACCAATTCCCCATAGGCCATTTCCCATTATGAACAAAGGTTATCTTTACGGCATCGGCGCTTACCTCATCTGGGGATTCTTGCCAATCTATTGGAAATCGTTAGAAGCTGTTCCGGCGATTGAATCTCTCAGCAGCCGCATTGTCTGGTCGCTGGTGTTAATCGGCGTGTTGTTACTGGTGCGTCGCCATTGGCGCTGGTTGGGCACGGCCGTGCGCGACTGGCGTATTATGCTCACCTTTTTGCTCTCCGGCAGCATCCTGGCGGTCAACTGGGGCACCTACATCTGGGCGGTAAATGCCGACCATGTGGTGGAGACCAGCCTGGGTTACTTCATCAACCCGCTGGTGAGTGTGTTAATGGGCGTCTGGTTTTTGCAGGAGAAATTGCGGCGGGGGCAGTGGACGGCCGTGGCCATCGCGGCGCTGGGCGTTTTCTATCTCACCTATATTCACGGTTCGCTGCCCTGGATTGCCCTGACGTTGGCGTTCACCTTTGCCATCTACGGCTACATCCGCAAAACGGCAGCGCTGGGGGCGCTGGAAGGGTTGACGTTAGAGACGGCCTGGCTCTTTTTGCCGGCGCTGGCGGTGCTGCTTTATCTGCGCCTGCAAGGGCCAGGTCATCTGGAGCAGGGCGATTGGCAAACGGCGCTGTTATTGATGGGCACGGGGGTGATCACGGCCGTGCCCCTGCTCTGGTTCAGCACCGCCGCCCGGCTCATCCCCCTCAGTTCGGTAGGGCTGCTGCAATACATCGCCCCCACCTGCCAGTTTGCCCTGGGCGTTTTCCTTTACCGCGAGCCGTTTAGCCCGGCCCAGTTAATCGGTTTCTGCTGCATCTGGCTGGCGCTGCTCATCTACACGGCCGAAGGGGTACGCTATAACCGGCGGCGGAGGTTAGCCAGAGCAATGGTGGGATAAAAAGGTAATTGGGTAATTGAGTAATTGGGTAATTGACGCCAATTACTTAATTACCCAATTACCGTTAAGATGGCCTCTGCTGCTGCCAGGCCGGAAAGGGCTGCGCCTTCGACGCGGGGACCGGCAAAGGCGTCCCCGGCAAAGGCCAGAGGCGGCACATTGGCAGCCAGCAAAGTCTGGTGCGGATGCAGCGTGGTGGGCAAAGCGTGCGGCCAGCGGTGGAACATAATCTCCTTGATGGCGCTCGTCTCGGCCAGAAACGGCCGTAACTCTCGCCGCACCGCCCCCGCCAACTCCACATCCGGGGAGAGCCACCACAAGCGGCTATACGTCGGGTTCACATGCAGTGAAATCAATTGCGCGCCCGGCGATATGCCCTTGCGCTGGTTATCGGCGATCCAGCTAATGGGGTGTTCCGGGCGTTGCAGCACGCCCGGTTCGGGCAGGTTGATGGCGCCTTCGATGTGGCACACGGCCGTGATGCAGGGTGCATAGGTGATGGCTGCCAGCGACTCCCGGTCTGCCGCCGCCAGTTCTAGCTTGCCTGCCGCCAACAACGCCAACGACAGCGGCGCGGGCGGCGTGAGGACAAGCGCCTGGCACTGGTATGCCGCACCGGCGTCAGACACGACCAGCCAGCCACCAGCCACCGGCGTCGCCGATTCAATGTTTACTGCTTTGTGAATAGTGAGGTTCTGGGCCAGGTGGCGGGGCACGGCCGTTAACCCTTCACGCGCCGCATAACGTGGATAACTATCTGACGACAGCGACGACAGCGATCCGTCTGACCAGCCCGTTGACCAGACAAAAACCAGCTCTTCGGCCAGCCACTGGGCCACAAAACGATCAAATTCCGGGGTGCGCACCGTGAAAAACTGCGCGCCGGTGTCGGCCCAACCGCCGGCCACGTGCTCGGTAACGATTCGGCCACCCACACGCTCCTCCCGATCCACCACCACCACCAGTTTGCCAGCTTCTCCCAGCCGGTGGGCGGCCATCAGCCCGGCCATGCCCGCCCCCACCACCAGCACATCACAACTATAAGTTCCCGACATATACCGTTTCCCTCATGAAACATTTGTAGCAGGCGATTCATCCCCAGCTGACGGCGCTAAAGTGCCTGCTACAAACAATTTTCAGGACAGACCAGACAGGTCTTGATCTATTTTTGACCAGCGCAACAATTCTACCTGATCAGGTTTGTCAAAAAACTGCTCCTCCAGATACGGCTCAATTTCCATGCGCCAGATGTCTTCCAGGTGATCGGGCAGCGCCGGGTGCATGAAAAAAGAGTAACCCAGGGCGTAGTGCGGGTCCACAATCTGGCGGTTGATCCGCTCCACCAGTTGAATGAGAGCGTCCGGGTTGTATCCCGTTTGCCGGTGGTAATGGCGCAGCGTTTCCGGGTTGGGCGGCAGGTGGATAAAAGCAAAACGGCGGCGCAAGGCGTGATCCACCAGGGCAATGGAGCGGTCGGCGGTGTTCATCGTGCCCAGCAGATAGACATTGGCCGGGATATGAAAGCGGGTGGACATGTGGCTGTCTTCGGCCAGTTCAATGGCCGCTTGCCGATATTCCAGCAGGTACATCAATTCGCCAAAGACGCTGGCCAGGTTGGCACGGTTGATCTCGTCAATGATGAGCACACCAGGGCCGCTGGCCTGGGCGGCGCGGGCACAAAAGTGGCGAAAACGGCCGTGAACCAGTTCATAATGCAAATGGCCGTCCGCATCGGTCAACGGCCGTATGCCCTGCACAAACGCCTCGTAGGTATAGGCCGGATGAAACTGCACCAGTTCCCAAAAACCCGCCCCCTGGCTGGCCAGGTGTTGCGCCAGCTTTTGGGCCATGAACGTCTTGCCTGTGCCCGGCGGGCCATAGAGAATGGCCTGTCCTTTGCGCTGGAGGGCGTTGAGCCAACGCTGCAGCTCTTCTTCCGGCCAACCAGTTTCCGCAGCGCAGTCGGCCAGGGTATAGGCGGTTGTGGACGATTCGGGGGGTGTGGTGTGGAATGGCGGCGTCACGGCCGTTTCGTGCAACACAGCTACCGGGGCCACTGCCTGATAGGCAATGGGCAGCACCGGCAGCGGCGGCGGCACATCCAGTTCCACCTGTCCCCGTGCATCCAACCGGCCTGACTGCTCCCGGCTTTCCTGCTCGCACACCCAGACAAAACTTTGCACATCCACCATATCCCGCGCCCCAAACGGGACCAAAGCGTGCCGCAGTTCCGCGGCGTGCGTCAGCAACGCCGCATAACTGCCCGCGCCCGGCGCCATGGAGATCAGCACTTTGGTTTTAAGCGCCGCATCATCATCTGGCCCCTCCGCCCACATAAATTTGAGAAACCAGCGGGCAGTGCGCGGCTTGACAAACAGGTCGCTATCCGGGTGGCACAAAAAGAGGTAATACGTAGCAAACGGCCACTTATTGGGTAAATCCTGTTCTTTCAGGTAGTCAGAGAAGGTTTGCAGCCGCTCCGGCGAGGCGCGGTCGCCGTAGAGCAGATTGCGCAGGTGGGTGCAAAAGGTGGGGGCGTCGAGAGCGGGGTGGTAGAGCACGGCCGTGTCCCCCGAAGCCGGCGCCAACCGCCATAACAAGGTATTGTCTTTGGCCAAACGATTCAGCCGGTCAATAAAACCGTCAAAGTCGCCTTGTGCCAGCAAATCGTCCAGCACTTGTTGGCTGAGAAGTTGCTGCGCCTTTTGCACCGAGGCGCGTTTGGGAGCAATTTCATCGGCCACAAAAGCCGGGTGCGCCAGACTCTCCCAATCAGGGTAACGGCGACGCACCAGCGCCAGCAGTTCCTGCAACTTCCAATCAGGGAACATAAGCGTGAAGTGTAGAGTTAACGCCCTATTTTGGCAAAATCTGATAGAGCAGTTGCGACAATTTTTCCAACGCCACCGGCTTCATTACCCAACCGGCGATCCCCATTTCCTGCAACCTGGCCTCCTCTTCATCCAGAGGGTGGCCGGTGAGCAGCACAAAGGGTTTCTTTTTTAGCTCTGGCGGCAACAGCGTGTGCAATCCCAAACCACCCAGGTTAGGCATAAGCACATCGCTGAGAATCAGGTCAATTTGCCGGGAAAAGCGCCGGGCAATCGCCAACGCGCCCTGACCATCTGGCGCGGCAATGACCTTATAGCGGAGCGCCGTCAGACTGTTCGTCAGCGCCTCACGCACATAGGGGTCATCTTCGATGAGCAGGATTGTCTGGTATTGTCCCAGATATAACCCGTCTGGTTTGGGTTCTTCGGCCAGCAAGGGCGGCTGTGTGAATGCCGGGAAAAAAATGATAAAAGTGGTTCCTTGACCTGGTTTGCTGACAATTTCAATGTGGCCGTCATGCTGTTTCACAATCCCATACACCTGAGCCAGACCCAGACCGGTGCCTTTGCCTGGTTCTTTAGTAGTGAAAAAGGGTTCAAAAAGGTGGGGAATGAGATCGGGTTGAATGCCCGAGCCGGTATCGGCCACCGTTACCTTCACCCACTCTTTGATCTGGGGATTGAGACCAGGGGGAGTATGTGGGTCTGTGCGGATGCGTGCCAGGGTCAGGCAGAGATGCCCGCCGTCAGGCATGGCGTCGCGGGCATTGACCACCAGGTTCATAAAAATTTGCTGAATACGGGTGGGGTCGGCGTGGATGGTGGCGTCCTCTTCTCCAAGCTCCAGCCGCAGTTGGATGGGGCTGGGCAGGGTACGCCACCACAAATCGGCCAGGTCTTGCAGCAACGGCCGTAAATCCACCAATTGCTTTGCCAACACAGTGCGGCGGCTAAAGTCAAGCACCTGCTGGACGAGTTCGGCGGCGCGGTTGGACTGCTGGACGATTGTTTTGATGGCGTTGGCAGCATGGGGCGGCAGTTGGTTTGTACGCAATACCATCTCGGCATAAAGCAAAATGACCGCCAGGATATTGTTAAAATCGTGAGCAATACCGGCTGCCAATTGGCCCACCGCGGCCATACGCTCTTGCTGCTGCATTTGCCGGTCTTGGGCAATTTTGTCGGTAACATCACGGAAGATGCTGCCGCTCATCACACCCAGTTCTGTGGGGATAGCAAAGCTTATCACCTGCACGATTCGCCGTTCACCCTGGCTGGTTTGTATGGTTCGTTCGTCTATCTCGTTGGCCGGCGTGGCCCGTCCGGTCTCGGCGAAGGTGCGCGCCTGGATTTGCAGCGTGGGACTGTCAGGCCAATGATGGTCGCCTGCGGGCAGTAAACGGTTCGCCAATTCCCAGAGTGGCATCCCGATCACGGCGTCACGGCCGTAGCCGGTAATCCGCTCCATACCCCCATTCCACTCCACAATCTCTCCGGCCTCACTGGTGAGCATGATACCGTCTACCGATTGTTCGATGAGGCCGCGAAACCGCCTTTCACTGGCACGAAGCTGGCGTTCGGCTTCTTTGCGTTTGGAAATATCACGAAAGACAACCTGCGAGGCGCGTATGCCCATGTAATCCACAGAAGTGGCCGCCACCGCGACATCAATAGCCCGACCATCCAACCGGACGAACTTTTCTTCCACCATGCTCACGTCCTGGCGCATGTCATACAACTGGCGGATGCGCTCCTTCACCCCTGCCAGGTCATTGGGATGGACAAAGCTCCAGATTGTTCGGCCCAGAAAGTCTTCAGCCGATTGCCCGCCCATCAACCGCACCGCTTCCGGGTTGATATACACCACCTTTTCATCGGCATGAACGGCAATACCTAACGGGGAGGCCTCTACCAGATTGCGGTAACGGGTCTCGCTTTCAGCCAGCGCCGCCTCAAGCCCCTGTGGCGACAGCAGGGAATCTGGCTCACTCATAGTGGGGGTTCTCGTTCATTTCGCTTTGGTTGCCACCTGGCGCATTTTGCTTAGCGCCATCCACATCGCCCCAAACGCGGTGAAAAAGGCAATGGCAATTTTGGTCGCGTCCACAATTGGCTCGACGCGCACCCCCTCCGGACCAATGATGATAGCCGCCACCGGGCGCGCCAATGTGCCACCCCCACCACCGCCGCCGCCGCCAAAACCGACGCCGCTGGCCTGCCCCTCCGGGTTGGGTTCGCCGCTGCCACCGCCACCGCCATACCCCACGCCCATGCCCGCCGTCAATTCCGAAGCAGTGATGACGGTGTATTGGCCCTGGGTAACGGGCTGGCTGAATACCGCTTCCGGTTTGGTAATGTCAAACAGGCGCTCCATCAATTGGTTGGCGGCCTTTTGATTGGGCACCGATTCAATGGCTATTTTCGTCAAATTTTCGCTCATTGTTTTTCCTCGATTTTGGCATGGTTCAACCATTTGGTATTCGTCTTAACAAATGACTACATCGGATTTAGAAATAAACGGATAGTTCTGTCGAGTAATCCGTTATTTCTCCTATCCGTTGTAGTCTCATTTTGTAAAGCGAGAGGTTCAACTTTTGAACCATACCGCAAATTTTAACGCTGAAAGATAGCAGTTTATTTGTTCCGCCAGCCTCGTTGCCAACATATCCTATTCCTAACGGTTTCTACTGCGGGACAGGAGCAGGTTAATCACAATGCTCAGGCCCAGGATAGCCCAGAGCGCCTGACGGGTCACATCGGGGATGGAAATGGTTTGTGAAGTACGACTGGCGACGGAGCCGCTGCCGCCACGCTCCACCACCACACGCACCGGCCGATGCCAGACGAAACCGCCAAACGGCAGCCGCACCTGTAACACTTGCGACTGCGGCGTAATCGTCCACTCCCCCACCCGCACCGACTCACCGCTCATCGTTTCCCACGAGAAAAACCTGTCCATATTCACCCCATCACCCTTTCACCTGCTTACCTCGTCATCTTCCGCCGCCCGCACAGGCGCAGGCGCAGGCACAGCCCGCACAGGCGCAGGCGCAACTGCTGCCGCCGGACGAGGAGCCGCCGCTGCCGCCAGAACCGGACATCAACGCTTTGAACACATCGCCGGTGACTTTGTCTGCGCCGCTGAGGTTCACAAACCCGCCGGACGCGCCCTTGACCTGCAAGGCGGTGGGCGAGATGGCCGAGGCCAGTGTGCCGGCCGTGTTCTCCGTCCAGCCGGCAAAACCGGCGGCAACATTGCTGAACGTGGTCTTGCCGCCGGGCGCAGGCGCGGATACGCTGCCACCGGAGGGGATGGCTGATTGGGTGGTGGTATACGGCCGTACCCACGTCGGATAATAGTGGTAATCCCGTCGCCGGAAGGAGCGGTCATACTCATCATCCAGGAAAATCCAGGGCCAGGTCTTGTCCAGGTGTTCTTCCAGTTCCGGGATGTTGCCCATAGACTGCGCCTGCTGCATGGCACGGGCGATGATTTTGCGGTAGTAATCCTGCGTATCGGAGAGATCAAACCCTTTCATGCGGCCGGCCACACTGCTGATCAACGATTTCATGGCGGCGCTGAAATCCATGCGATGCACCGCCAGCCCTTCTTTTTCTTGCAGCGCATCCAGAAAGTGATGTTCATAGGTGCGCAGGACGGTGCCCTGCTGTTGGGCAATTTTGCGGCGCTGTTCGTTGCGGGCGGCGCGGTCGGCTTGCATGACGATGTACGGCCGTGCCACCTTCACCCGCAGTGGATCATCATCCA
Organism: Chloroflexota bacterium; assembly: GCA_014584575.1. Taxonomy (GTDB): domain Bacteria; phylum Chloroflexota; class Anaerolineae; order Promineifilales; family Promineifilaceae; genus CAADGU01. Next base: position 20,145 of record JACTMP010000043.1, on the reverse strand, counting down.
CCAATTCCAATGCCCCCTTATCCAGCAGCCCAAACAGCACCAGCAGCAGCACCTTGTTCAGCGGCAGCTCCAACAAAATGGCCGCTTCCGGGGCCGTCAGCCCGCGTTTGATGCCGCCGCCTTCCACCTGAGCAATAGCCGGCAGATACTTTTCCTGGCGATTGGCCATGCGGTATTCAACGAGACCCACCGCCACCAGCGAAATCGGGCACAACAACAACATCAGTGCCGGATTGTTCATCATCAACCAGACAGCGCCGCAGCCGAGCAGTGCAAAAACCGAAATACCGGTGCCGCCGGAGTAGCGGAAGAAAGCCAGACCCAATAAAACAATGACCGCCAGGCCAATGCCAAAAGCGACGCCGGGATTGTCTTCCAGCCATTTCACCACCAGGTCTAGCAGCGATTGTTCAATCACCCGTGTCATGCCGGTGGTGGGGAAGGATGCGCCTACCAGGTAGGCTTGGTTGGCCTGCCCGGCCGGCCAGCGCCAGCCGACTATGGTATGTTCTTCAAACAGCGCCTTATCGGTAAAGGGCACGTCCTGATACAAGACTGCGTCCGGCTCTATGCCGGGCAGCAAATGGTATACCACCCAAATGTCGGTCGGGCCATTGATGACGGTGGGGTCAAACCAGGTGGGCGTGATTTGCAGTGAGGCGTAGCCGTCCTGGGTCACATCTTCATACACCATGTCCGGCATGGTGAATTCAACATGTAGTGTGCCCGTCTGCCCGGCGGGAATGGCGCAGCGGCCCAGGTGAATCTCCACCCCGACGTCAATATATTCGGATTTGCGGATGTCAGTGAGGGAACAGTCGTCTATCGAAGCCCTAAAATTGCTCAGATTGTAGCCCTGGTGCGGTGTGCCAATGTCCACAATATCTATGGGGTCGGCCAGGAAGCCATTGGCAAAGGTGATGTCATACACAATACGCACGGAGGCATCAGGGTTGACAAACACCTGCATATACAACTGGGGCACGGCAAAGCTGAAGTTCTGTGCCTGTACCGGCGCTGCCGCCACCAGCAGCGTTAGCAGGAAAACAAAGAGGAGGAGGGTACGGCCGTGTCTCATCAAACCAGGTCTCCATTTTCCGGTAATCGGTAACCGGTTATCAGTAATCGGTAGCAAGCAGGAACCCGATTACCGTTCACCGCTAACCGATTACTGATACGCCCACCCCGCTGCTTCACGCGGGCAGTCGGCGGCGCACAGCGCCAGGCCGGGGCAGTCCGGGCAGCGGGTCGGGGCCGCCACCCGTTCCCGGTAGCGGGTGAAGGCATCATTTTGCCAGATCGTTTGCCACTCATCGTGGAATACATTCCCGGCGGATATGTGCGGGCCACGCGGCGGAATGACATCGCCGTTGGGTTCAATGCGGGCAGCCACGTCCCCGGAGCAGCGCGGCCCTTGCAACACCTGTGCTGCCAACGTCTGCTGCGGGTCACGTTGCACCGACGGCTGCCAGAGAAAACGAACATCGAGTTGATCGGCCGTTTCCTCGATCCAATCGGCCGTTTGCGGCATAGCCTGGGCCGGTAAAGCCCCCGCCCGCACATCATCATCCATGCCATCCGGGGCGACAATGGCAAAAAAAGAAAAGGTGTAGACGCCGCGTGTTTGCAGCGCCGCCAGGGTTTCACCCAGGTCTGGCAGCGTACTTTCCACCAGGGGGATTTCTACCATCGGGTAGACCTCATTGGCTTGAATGTCGGCCAGCATCGGCAAGACGTAGCTGTGGTCGCCCCGGCCTAGCAGCGTATCATGAATCTCTTCATTCATGCTGGCGACGATAACGGTGATGTGGTCAACGCCAGCCTGGGCCACATCGCGCAACAGTTTGCCCTGGGCCAGGTCGGTAACGCGGCTGCGCACCCCGGCAATCATGCCCAGGTCTTCGGCCCGTTCCACCGCCTGCACCAGATAGGCCAGGTCGGGATTTTCCGGCGTGAGAAAGGTGACGTGCGGGATGCCAATTTGCCACAGCCGGTCGAGCAAGGGTACAAGCTGGTCAGGCGCAGCCAGGGGAATACTTACTTCCACCGGGGCAAAAAGCTGGGATTCAAAGACGGTAGGATTAAGTTCGTCCAGGTTGAAGATAGGGTAGTTATCTTCGGGGGCGAGCAAAGTATGGATGATACCGGCGACGCGCCGTAGATCGGCCTGTACTACGTCGGCGGCTGCGCCTTTGAAACGGGACTGCACGGCCGTGACAATCTCCTTCTCCTCTTGTTCTTCCAGCAGCCCCTTGGCCATCAGCACACCGGTGGGGGACAGGCGGGCAGCGGCAGCGGCGTTAGCCAGCAGCAGGCCATGACCGTCCGGCTCCACCCGCAAATGAAAGCGTGTATACAGCCCATCACTGGCGCGCATGTAATGGTACAGCCCCGGCGTAATAGCCTGGGCCGCTTTTCCCCATTGGGGAATCAACCAGCGTCGAAGTTGTGCTGTGTCCATTTTTAGCTTCCACAATTAAGCATTTTGGAATTGAAGCTTATCCCAATGCTGCTTATAGACGGCTTGGACATAGTTGATGGATGCTCTTTGCCACAAATATGGCAGTATTTCTCCTGATAATTCATATTTTCAAATCTTTTCCAAACTTTGAAGCAAGAATAACAATATGGAGTTTGCGGGGCTAACTTTATTGACTCTTTGCAGCGTATACAGAAACCTGTGACGGATAACTCAGTAGAGCCTACAGCCAATGCTTTTTTTGTATCTTCATATAGTTGATGACACTCTCGACACAAGACAGAAATATCTTCTGGACGCTCATTGCCTAACCGCTCATAGGTTCGATGATGCGCATCCAGCTGGACTTCTGCACGGGAACGATTACAAACCTGGCAACGATTACCGGCGCGAGCTTTAGCTTCTTCAGCCTTTTCACGCCATTCCTGTGATTTAATATATTCTTTGTAATTGGTTGGTTGACTGTTTTGGGGTGTGCGTCTTTTAGTTGACTCTTGTCTTCTTTTCTTATCTTCGGTACTTAGTTTATCAATAAAGGAGCGTAGTTTCGTTGCACTATCATCTAATTGCTTAAGCAAATCATCAATGATTGATTCGACTTCGCGGTATGCAGCAATTAATTGGTCATGGTTTTTAGCAAGTTGTTCACGTGTATGCTTACGAATTCTATTTGACCTTCTTCTTCCTAAAAAGGCAGCCACTATCGAGTCACCGGATGAGTCTTTTGCTTCTTCTCGAAAGTTATCCCATATGACACTCACGTCCACTTTAATTGCTCGTTTGAGTTCCCAAAGATTGCTTTGGAAATCTCGCACCTGCGACAAGCTCTTTTGAGCCTCTTGAATAGAGGTGACGCAAAAACTCCATTTATCCAATCCCATCTCTGAAATTTTGCTACGGTATTCTTGAGGCGATGCCATATTATTTGCCCGGTGCAATGGTTACATTTTTCTCACAATCGGCCCTGGTTGTTTTTCCACTTTGCGGCGTAATACAACCTGATCAGGATATTGCTGCTTGATACGCTGCAAAAGGACAACAGGATCATTGTCGTGGTCTACTAATTTACCCTGAAAAATAGCCACGTATAGCCCCAAACAGTCCTGCACCAACTGCTTGTGCATCAGTTTGAATGACTCAATTTCGCACAGCATTTGCTCACGGCCTGGATGTACTGGAAGTGTGCCTCGCCAGACCCGCTGGACATATTTGCCTCTAACGCCGCCTTTTAGCTGCGAAAGATCATATTCCTCGCGTAAATCATTGGCCATTTCAAGAATTTTCATGTGAGGTTTTTCGGGCAAGGGTTACACAACAGTTATCGCCTGGTCGGCAGCATCTCTGTGAGCCTCTGCATAGATGCGAAGTGCCGCAATCATTCGTTGTTCATACTCGCTACCTAGTGATTGAAACCAGGCCAATAGCTCTGGATCCACATGTACCGTTACGGCGATAGGTTTTACTGGCATTCGCCATTTCGCTCTGGTAAAAAATGAATCATCCAGAGGGGGAAGTTCTGATCTGTCAATCGTTTCGTCATTGAGAGCGTCAATCATTTCCCAATTCGTCTCGGAGGAGTTGCTCATATTTAATTCGTTCATTGGTCACAGCCTTCATCATGGAAATAATGCGAATGGTATTCTCGCTACGTTCAGTGAAGACAACCACAACCACGCGCGTTTCCAGCATCCCAATTCCAATCCAACGATCTTCACCATAATCTTGGCGAGCATCCAGGGCAACAAGCATTGGGAAGTTAAATACTTTCCAGGCATCACGGAAGTCAATACCGTGTTTGAGGATATTGCTCCGTCTCTTTTGCTCGTCCCATTCAAACCGCATATGTTCAGTATAAAGACAAATTTACCAAAAACAAATCATCTTTACAGACCTTACATCTGGTAGCCCAAATTGCGCAGCACATCGTCGGGGGTTTGGCCGTGCAGGATTTGGAACCGGTAGGCATCATCCACCCGATCTATGACCAGTTCATACGCTTCCGGCAGCACACAATGTTTGCTGCCGCGCACGCCGCCCAACATCTCCTGGTACGCGCCCACGCTGAAAAAGCCAAGCATTAACCCGTCTGTTTCTACCGGCAGGTAGAGCGGCGACTGGCTGGATTTGGGTGGGTACACGTCGTCGCTGTCACAGGTGATGCCGCCTAGCTGCACCTGCTGGAACGGTTTGTCCAGATGATTGAGCGGCAGCACGATGAAATGTTCACCCAGCGCCCAACTATCGGGGAAGGAACTCATAATGGAGCCGTCAATGATGTACCAGGGCAATTTGGAGTCGTTCTCTTTGGCGGTGATGACGGAGAAGAGGTGCGCGCCATGTTCGGAGGTGGTGTAACGGCCGTACTCCCCCATCACATCCGGCGTGGGCACATTATAGCGGCGGCACGTCTCTTGCAGCGCTCGTAAGAAGCGCCGCCCAAAGTCATGATAATCAAAATGGAAATCCAGCGTCATGGCCGCCGGCATCCCGCCGCCAAAATTAAAAATGTGCAAGTCGTGATGGCGCTGCCGCAGCCGGGCATAGACCTCTATACCCGGTTTTAGCCAATTGACAAACGCATCTGGGTCGGTAATCTGGCTGCCCACCATATTGTGATACATCACCAGCTTCAAGTTGGGGGCAGCGGCAATGTAATCGGCCGCCTTCCAGATGTCATCCAGGCTGAGGCCAAAACGGGAATTGGCGTCCCGCATCTCCGTTTCATTGGCATGATGGCCATAACTTTTCATGCGCAACCCCACTTCAAACGAGTGACCGGAGGAGATGAGCGGCGACAGTTCGCCCATGTCTTCGATAACCGGGATCACATGCTGGTGAGTCTGGCGTAGCTGCAAAATGTTGGCTGCGTATTGGGAACCGGCGCCCTTGAAGCCATTGCACACAATCAGGCGATCCGGCGTTAGCAGACCACGCCGGATCATAATTTTGGCAATGTCCACGTCCACTGTGGAGGACATTTCGTGGTGTGCGCCCGCGCCCAGCGTGGTGCGAATCACTTCTTCGGCGGCGTTGGCTTTGGAGGCATAGGTATAGTAGAAACGGCCGTGATACCCCACTTCCTGAATCACCTCGGCAAACATCTGATTCATGGCCCCGATTTGCTGGCGAATCAGGGGTAAGTAGACGACCTCCAACGGACTGGGCAACATCTGTCCCGCGGGCGACCCGGTTGCAAAGAAGCTGGTAAGGTCAAGATCGTTTAGATGGAGACGGCCGTGACGCACCTGCAAATACCGGTTAAACCGATACCCCTCAGGCACAGGCTGTTCTGATTCCCAACCAATTACCGGATGATTTGCCGTCATATCAAAACCTCCTGTCTACAAATATTCTTAACCTTGTTGAAGTATATCAATTTTACATATTGTTTGTTATACTGGCAGCCAACATTTCAAAAAGCACAAATTCTGAAGAGGTGACACTTGCGTATCCGATTTTGGGGAGTACGCGGCACAATCCCCACCCCTGGCCCAGACACAATTAAATACGGCGGTAACACCTCATGCGTAGAAGTCACCACCGCCGACAAACAGCTCATCATCATTGATGCCGGCTCCGGCATTCGCCATTTGGGCAAAGAACTGCTGAAGAATTCACACGGCCGTATCACCGCCAGCATCCTCATCAGCCACACCCACTGGGACCATATCCAGGGGTTCCCCTTTTTTGCGCCCATATTTGGCCGCAATAACCGCTTTGTCGTGGTTGGTAAAAAACGAGTGGGCAAACAATTGGAAGAAACCATGGCCGGGCAATTCATCGAACCCTATTTGCCCTTCTCCTACAACTCCCTGCCCGCCGACCTGATTGTGAAAGAAGTCAAAGACGGTGAAACCCTGATCATCGGTGATGATACCAAAGTGACTGTTGCGGATCTGAACCATCCCGGTGGCTGTCTGGGATTTCGCATTGAAAGCAATGGCGTCATTTTTGTCTATTGCAGCGATGTCAGTCACTATGACGACGGCTTTGACCAGAATCTACTGGAACTGGCCCAGGGTGCAGACCTGTTAGTACACGATGCTCATTTTGGCTCACTCGAAGAACGAAAACGATTCAGTGAATATGGCCATAGCTCCTGGATTGAAGCCGCTCAGGCCGCCATTGAAGCGCGGGTGGGCTGCCTGGCGCTCTTTCATTATTCCCCCGACCTTTCCGATGCAGAATTAGATGAAATCCTGCTCAAAGCCCGCGAGGTCTTCCCAAAAACCATTTTGACAAGAGAGGGCATGGAAATATCTTTGCCGCTTCATCAAAACCAGTTACCGGTGTAAACAACCTGCCTACAAAACCTCCCAGAACGGATGACACGCAAGCGAAAATTGCCGGAAAATCAGAATAGTCTAAAATAGGCGTTATTATTTCTCTTATGACAAATGGACTAAATTGATGCTGGTAAGGAGTTATTTTGACCCAATCAATCCTGGTAGTTGACGACGAACCAATGGCAAGAACGCTGCTGCGTTTAATGCTGGTTCGGGCCGGTTTCAACGTCACCGAAGCCGAAGATGGGTTTGATGCCCTGGATAAAGTGCGTAAGAATCGCCCTGACATCATCTTGTTAGATGTGATGATGCCCGGTATGGATGGTTTTGCCGTTTGCGAACGGCTGCGCAACGACGTGGATACGGCCGCCTTACCCATCATCATGCTCAGCGCGAAAACAGATTTGGGCAGCATTAATCGTGGGTTACGGGTAGGCGCTACTGTTTACCTGACGAAACCCATTTCCCCAGAAGACCTCACCCGCCACGTGCGGGAAGCGCTGGAAAATGGTAAGAGCGGCTAATCGGTTGCGCCTGCTATTTTATTGTGATAAAAACCACAAAGACTTGCACAACAAACTCGGAGGCGAAAAATTATGTTGGTTAAGCGACTGGCGCTTGTAGCAATTTCATTGGTAGTGGGCTTTGGGATCACCTGGCTTATTGTTGAAACAATTGCCGAAACCAATCTGGAACAATATGGTATCTGGTATACCGGTTTCACCTCACTGGCAATTGCCTGTGCGATTGGTGTGTGGTTGGACAAGTTCATGGGCACGGAAATTCTGCCGAAGTAATCGTGCCATGTCTGCAAGAACGAAATAAAAAAGGTCTCCCCACCCAACGAGGAGGCCTTTTTGTTTTCAAACGACAAAGAGAGGTGAACATGTCGGCGCAAGTGATTGATGGAAAATTAATCGCGGCAAAAGTGCGCGAGCGGGTTGCAGAAGGGGTAGCCGCTCTAAAGGCAACACATGGTTATACACCAGGGCTGGCGACAGTGTTGGTAGGCGAAGACCCGGCCTCGGCCACCTACGTGCGCAGCAAACAGAAGATGTGTGAATCGCTGGGTATTCGTTCTTCGGGACATCATCTACCCGCGGATGCGTCACAGGCGGATGTGCAGGCGTTAGTAACGGGGTTAAACGCCAACCCGGAGATCAATGGCATCCTGGTGCAGCTCCCCCTGCCGAAACATATTGACGAAGAAGCCATTTTGAACTCAATTGACTTGACAAAGGATGTGGATGGTTTTCATCCGGTGAACATTGGGCGATTGGCGATGAAGGGGCGTGATCCGCTGTTTATTCCCTGTACGCCGGCCGGTTGTATGGTGCTGCTGGAAGAGGCGGGCGTGACGATGCGCGGCGCGGAAGCGGTAATTGTAGGGCGGTCAAACATCGTGGGGCTGCCGATGGCGATGCTGCTGCAAAAAGCGGATGCAACGGTGACGATTTGCCACAGCCGCACCAGGGATTTGCGCGAACATTTGCAGCGGGCGGATATTGTGGTAGCAGCCATAGGCCGGGCAGAGATGATTACGGGGGATATGCTGAAACCGGGCACGGCCGTAATTGATGTGGGCATCAACCGTGTAGATGATCCTGCGGCCAAAAATGGGTACCGACTGGTAGGTGATGTGCATTACGAATCGGCCGCAGAAGTGGCCGGGGCGATTACCCCGGTGCCGGGCGGCGTTGGCCCAATGACCATTGCCATGTTGATGCAAAATACATTACGCGCCGCGGAAATGGCCCTGACCGGCAAGTGATTCAGGTGACAGGTGAACAGATAAAGGCAGGCTAACGTAAGCGTTTAGTCCCTCAAGAGACCTGACAGGTTTTTGGCCTGTAAAGTCTCAAATTGAACTGGTGAAAACCTGTCAGGTCTGAACGATTACAGGCTAACTGCCTATTGCAGCCTGTCAATGCTGTTTATAGATCAGGGAGTAAGATTATTACTCGTTCTGGGACCTTGCGTAGAGTGCGTTTGGGCGTGGGCCAATTACGGTTACGCCGGACGCCTTTAGATTTCACCGTTCTGCTGTTTTTTCTAACACTGTTTGTGGGCCTTTGGGCCTCTTATTCGGCGCGACTGGCGTTAAATAAGTTCTGGATGTTGGTAGCAGCGGTGGTGATTTATTATGTGATCACGGCCGTACCACGCCGATATGCTTTGTGGGTCGCGGTTGCTTGTGGCATGATTGCCGCCGGCTTATCACTTTTTTTTCTGACGGCCGATTTGTGGCACCGTAGTCTGGCTTTTGCCGGGGGGTTTTTTCCACCATTTTATCGGCTTCTCACTTTGCGCATGTTTTGGCCGCTGTTGTTGCCGCATCCGAACGTGATTGGTGGGCATATTGCCATGCTGCTGCCCTTTACTATCGCCACTTTGTTATATGCACACCGGGATAGACGCACTCGTTTGGGAATAAGCACGGCCGTGTGCCTGATTGTCGCGCTGGTGGGCCTGGCACTCACGCGCTCGGTCGGCGCCTTGCTGGCGTTGGCAGCCGGACTGGGCATCTGGGTTTTGTGGCCGATCAGCGTCAGGTTTGCCGCTGTGTTCTCATGGCCACGCCGCCTTATTTATAGCCTGTTTGTGGCACTGCTGGTGCTGGCTGGGGCAGCCGCTACATGGCTGAGTACCAGTCAAGGGCTGCCGCTGCCGGGTGGGCAAAAGCTGGTAGAGCGCCTGGCCGAAGCTGGCGGCGCCTGGCGGCTGGTGCAAGATTATTCCTGGTTGGGCAGTGGTCTGGTCTCATTCCCGGCGTTATATTCTGAATATGTGCAGGTTGTACCCAACTTTTACCTGATCTATAGCAACTTTTATCTGGATGTTTGGCTGGAATTAGGCCTTGTGGGGTTCATTTGTTTGCTGGCCATTTGGGCAGGCGCGTGGTGGTTGATTGTGTCGGCATTGTGGCGCAGTCTGGGGCGGCCACATCCACAACGTGGCGACGTATACTGGCTGCGATGGGCAACGCTGGCCAGCCTGATAACCGTTTTGGTGCATGGCCTGGTGGATGATGTGTTGTTTGGCGGCCTGGGAACGCCGCTGCTCTTTTTGACGCCGGCGATGGCGGTGGTTGTCTCGCGCCACAAAGCCGAAGTCACCTGGCTGTTTTTCAGTAAACGAACAGCCTGGCTCACGGCCGTGACGCTGCTTATCCTGGCCGTTTTGTTGGGTATCTCCCACCGGCGCGTCTTGTCCAATTGGTACGCTCATTGGGGGGCACAGACAATGGATAATGCCTTGCTCAAACAGTGGCCGGACAATCAATGGCGGCACGGCTATACCGCCACTCTGATGGAACCGGCACAGCAGCAATTGGCGCGGGCGTTGGAATGGGACAGCCACAATCGCACTGCGCACCAACGGCTAGGGATGATAGCGCTGTGGGATATGGAGATGGACACGGCCGTGTTCCATTTGCAGGAAGCCTATGCCCAAGACCCGGCACATCGGGGGGTGATCAAATTATTAGGCTATGCTTACGTATGGCAGGGTCAACCAGAAAAAGCCTACCCCTTGTTAGCCCAAATCCCTGAAGCCAGCCGCGAAATGGAAGAGTATTTATCCTTTTGGCGTCAACGCAACCGGCTCGACCTGTCAGAAAAAACAGCCGCTTTCCTCAATAATCATCCCTAACCATCCTGGCCCCCATAGGCTGGTGACTTTATTGACCTGACCTGCATCTCGCGCCAACCTTCGCTATAATCCCCCCAAATTCTGAGCTTGCCAAAAAAGAGCGTATGCACATGACGAAACTCATCGCCATTTCCACCACTGTCAATGGACAGCCATACCACCAGACCATAGAGCCCCGCCTGCTGTTAACTGACTTCTTGCGGCACGAACTGGGCTTAACCGGCACACACGTCGGCTGTGAGCATGGCGTATGCGGCGCATGTACGGTCTTGTTTGACGGCCAACCGGTACGCGCCTGCCTCATGTTTGCCGTGCAAGCCAACGGCCACGAGATTATGACAGTAGAAGGGCTGGCACAGAGCATGGACAACCTGCACCCTCTCCAGCAGGCATTCTGGGAAGCCCACGGCCTGCAATGCGGCTTTTGCACCCCCGGCATATTGCTGACCCTGCTCCCCTTCCTGGCCGAAAACCCCCACCCCACCGAAACCGAAGTCCGCGAAGCCCTGTCCGGCAACCTGTGCCGCTGCACCGGCTACCAGCACATTGTGGATGCCGCTTTGTTGGCGGCCAGTCGAATGGAGATTGACAATTGACAATTGACAATTATCAATTGTCAATTCATCAAGCCTATGCCCACCACCACCTCCCTCCCCACCCTTGCTGCCGCCCTGCGCTCTGGCGACCTGTCGTTGACGGCCTATCTTGACCAGTTGATGGCCCATTTTAATGAGCGTGAGCCAGAGGTGCTGGCGTTTGTGCCCGAAAAGAGCCGGTTTCACCGCCTGGAGCAGGAGGCAAAGGCGCTGCTGCAAAAGTATCCACATCCAGGGCAACGGCCGTCCCTCTTCGGCGTACCCATCGGCGTGAAGGACATCTTCCATGTGAAAGGGTTTGAGACGCAGGCCGGCAGCCGTCTGCCCACCCAGATTTTGCAGGGCGACGAGGCCGCCAGCGTCACCGCCCTGCGCCGCGCCGGGGCGCTGATTTTGGGCAAAACCGTTACCACCGAATTTGCCTATTTTGCCCCCGGCCCCACGCGCAATCCGCATAATCCGGCGCATACACCCGGTGGTTCCAGCAGCGGCTCGGCCGCAGCCGTAGCCGCCGGATTGTCCCCCCTGACGTTAGGTACCCAAACCATCGGCTCCATCAATCGCCCGGCGGCTTTTTGCGGCGTGGTCGGTTACAAACCATCCTATGACCGCATTTCCAGAGCCGGGGTCATTCCGTTGGCCGGATCGCTGGATCATATCGGCGGCTTTACGGCCGATGTAGCCGGGATGCAGGTGGCGGCGGCGCTGCTGTGCGCCGATTGGGACCCGACGATGGCTGCTCCCGCCCACCGGCCCATTCTGGGCATCCCCGCCGGGCCTTATCTGCACCGGGCTTCAGCGGCAGCGCTGACGCATTTTGAACAAGTGTGTACCCGTCTGCGGGACGCCGGTTTTACGCTCCTGGAAGTGGCAGCGATGGCTGATTTTGACGAGATTTACGCCCGGCACAACCTGATTGTGGCTGCCGAAGCTGCCCGCATCCACCGGGATTGGTACCGGGAACATCACGCCCTGTATCATGAAAAAACTAGAGACCTGATTGAACGTGGTCTGGATATTAACAATGCGCAACTGGCCGCCGCTTTGGCCGGTCGCAGTCAGTTGCGCAGCCAGCTTACCGACCTGATGTTTGCCCATGGGCTGGATGGCTGGCTCTCGCCGCCCGCGGTTGGCCCGGCGCCTGCCGGGCTGGACAGCACCGGCGACCCGGTGATGAATTTGCCCTGGACACACAGCGGCTTGCCCACGGTGACGCTGCCCGCCGGGAAAGATGCCGCCGGTTTACCACTCGGTTTGCAGTTGACCGGCCATTGGTACGCGGATGAGGAACTGCTTGGTTTTGCGGGGCAGATTGAGAAGGTGTTGGGTTTTTGACGCAAAGTGGCACAAGAAGCAAAGAAGACAAGAATAGAATTACCCTTCGCGTTTCTTTGCGTCCTTAGCGGATTGTTCTTTTGTCTGATGGGATGTGATGAGGTCAGGGCAACGGCCGTGCCCACCCCCACACCAGCCCCCACCAACACACCGCTGCCGACCGCCACCACAGCACCCACCCCCACGCTGCCGCCTACCCCCACCATCATGGAGCGAGAGATGCGATTTTTAGCACTGGGAGATTCTTATACCATCGGTGAAAGTGTGGCCGAAGCGGAACGATGGCCGGTGCAGTTGGCCGCCCGCCTGCAAGAGCAGGGCGTCCGCATCGCTGCGCCCGAAATCATCGCCAAAACGGGCTGGACGACGGATGAACTGGCGGCGGGCATTGAGGCCGCCCAACCAGAAGGGCCGTATGATCTGGTGTCGCTGCTGATTGGCGTCAACAACCAGTACCGGGGGCGCAGCCAGGAAGAGTACCAGGCGCAGTTTGCCGACTTGCTGCAACAGGCGATTGCCTTTGCCGGGAATGACCCGGCGCGGGTCATGGTGCTGTCCATCCCCGATTGGGGCGTGACTCCCTTTGCGGCGCGGCAAGACGCAGCCGCTATCGCCGCCGAGATTGACGCTTTTAACGCCATCAACCGGGCGGAAGCGGAAAAGGCGGGGGTGTGGTATGTGGATGTCACGGCCGTGTCCCGCCAGGCCACTACCGATCCCAGCCTCATTGCCGACGACGGGCTGCACCCCTCCGGCAAGATGTATGCGGCCTGGGTGGAGTTGGCGCTGCCGGTTGTTATGCAGAAGGTAATCCGTAACCCGTAATCGGTAATCCATAAACCGACGGATTACGGGTCACGGATCACGGATTACGCATCACGAGGAAACATGTTACGACCCCAAGATTTTTTTGAACTGGATGAGGAAACGGCCGTGTTTTTTGCGGACTGCGAATACGTCTGGCAGGCGTTGGCGCACATCAAGGAACATGTGGCCCGGTTGACGGGCGGTGTGCAAACCATTTTGGGCCAGGTAATGCCCGGCGCGCACCTGAGCGACCGTCCGCTTTATATTGCTGAGGGGGCGCGGGTAGAACCGGGGGCGTATATTCTTGGTCCCGCCTACATTGGGCCGGGGGCAGTGGTTCGGCACGGCGCATTTGTGCGCGAACAGGTGATTATCTGCGCCGGGGCCATCTTTGGGCATGACACGGAGGCCAAAAACGCTCTGCTGCTGCCCGGCGCACACGCGCCCCATTTTAACTATGTGGGCGATTCCATTTTGGGTCGTCGGGTGAATATGGGCGCGGGCACCAAACTGAGTAACCTGGGCATGTTGAGCGAGAAGGACCCGGCGACGGGCAAACGGCCGTCAATCCAGATTGTGGTGGACGGCCGTACCTATGACACCGGCCTGCCCAAACTGGGCGCTATCCTGGGAGACGATGTGCAAACCGGCTGCAACGCCGTATTGAATCCCGGCTGCCTGGTTGCCCCGCGCGCGCTTATCTACGCCAACGTCAGCCTGCGTAAGGGTTATTACCCACCCGACTCCATCGTCAAATTACGCCAGGAGATAGAGATTGCCATCAGGACGTAACGGTTATACGGCCGTTTTGTAGGTATAATGGAGCCAATAACGGAGGTGGATATGACCGTCTTAGACCTTTTACCACTACTGGAAAAACTCAACCGCACTGAGAAAATACAGGCGATGCAGTATCTCTTGTCTGAACTGGCGCATGAGGAAAAGGCATTGGCTGTTAGCTCTAAAAAGGAAACTCCAGAAAAATTGGGCTGGCCACCAGAGTTCTTCATTAAGACCTATGGCAGCTTACAAGATGTAAATCTTGTTCGTGAGCCACTAAATGACTATGAAGTTAGAGAAGAACTGTCATGACATATTTGCTTGACACCAACGTATGTATTCGCTACCTGACAGGGCGTTCTGAGAAAATTAAGCAACGTTTACAACAAACTCAGCCAAATGAAATTGCTGTCTGCTCCGTAGTAAAGGCTGAGTTGTTCTATGGGGCCAAACGGAGTAACAATCCAGAAAAGAGTTTGCAAGCGCAAATTCAGTTCCTCAGCCAGTTCAAGTCATTTCCCTTTGATGATTCCGCGGCTCAAGCATATGGAGCAATTCGAGCTAACCTGGCTGCAAAAGGAACGCCTATTGGTCCAAATGACCTGATGATCGCTGCCATTGCTCTGGCTCATGATCTGACGTTAATCACCCATAATGTTTCTGAGTTTGGCCGTATTGCTACTCTGAAAATTGAGGACTGGGAAAGTTAAAGATGACCAAATTGGGAAATAACACACCACGTGTGGTCGTCGCCATGAGCGGCGGGGTGGATAGTTCGGTGGCGGCGGCGCTGCTGAAGGAGCAGGGCTATGAGGTCATCGGCATGATGATGCGGCTGTGGAGCGAGCCGGGCATGGGCGCTGCCGCGCCGCTCAACCGCTGTTGCACGCCGGATCAGATGGCCGACGCCCGCCGTGTGGCCGGGTTGATGGGCATCCCGTTTTACGTGGTGGATGTGCAAGACCATTTTCGCCAGACCATCGTGCAATTTTTCATTGACCAGCACGAATTGGGACGCACCCCTAACCCGTGCGTGGAGTGTAACCGGCAAATCCGCTTCACTTATTTGCTGGAACGAGCACTGGCGCTAGATGCCGATTATCTGGCCACCGGTCATTATGCCCGCGTCATCCACACATCGGCCGGTTACGAAATTCGCAAAGGGGTGGACGAGCATAAAGACCAATCCTACGTGCTGCACATGCTGACGCAAGAGCATCTGGCGCACCTGTTGTTCCCGGTGGGTGAATACACCAAGGCGGAGGTGCGCGAACTGGCGCGCAAGTTTGGCCTGCCCGTGGCCAGCAAGGATGAGAGTCAGGATTTGTGCTTTTTGGGCGATGGTGACTACCGCCGCTTTTTGCGGGAGTATAGCCAGCGGGCGGCACGTCCTGGCCCCATTCTGGATATAGCCGGGCACGAATTGGGTCAGCATGAGGGGCTGGCGTTTTATACCATCGGTCAGCGCAAGGGGCTGGGCATTACCACCGGGCAGCCGGTTTTTGTGCTGCGTAAAGATGTGGCCCACAATGCGCTGATTGTGGGCACGCATGAGGAGTTGGGGCAGCAAACGCTGGTGGCGCGGCAGGTGAATTGGGTCAACGGCCGTACCCCCACCACTCCCCTTCCCGTTCAAATTAAAATCCGCTACAAGGCCAGGGCGGTTGAGGGCACGGTGGAGGATGGGGGCGACGGCCGTGTCCGCTGCACCTTCCACGAACCCGTCTTTGGCATCACCGCCGGGCAGGCAGCCGTGTTTTATGACGGCGACACGGTATTGGGCGGCGGCATCATTACCGAGATTGAGAGATTGGGAGATTGGGAGATTCAGTCTCTCAATCTCGCGGTGTCCTCACCGCCAATCTCCCTATCTCAAAAAACAGGGAACGCATGATGAACGCCTCCGGGGTGATATTAGGTTTTTTGCTGGCGACGGCTTATGGCGCGGGTTTTCACCTGATCATGGGTGGCCCGGCGCGACGCATTATCCTTTATGTGCTGGCTGCCTGGGTGGGTTTTGCCGTAGGCCACTTCTTGGGAGATTTTATCAACCTGGAACTGCTGAACCTGGGGGCGCTGCACCTGTTCAGCGCCAGCCTGGGAGCGTGGATTGCCCTGATTGCCAGTTGGTGGTTAGCCGGAAGTGAACGGCGAGAGGGATAAATAACGGTTGCGAAACATGGATAGCTGCCTGTTTTGGGGCAGTTACTTTTCACGATATTTTGACCCAAATTGTGTGCCTACCAGATACAATTGACTAGATTTTTGCAAAGATGGTGCTGCCCTTCAGGTGCTATTTTGACAAGTTGAGTGATCGACTAGGATTAGCAGGCTGTAAGTTGTTAATCAAGACAACAGGTGTAACTTCCAGATATGCCAATCATTCATGCTCGCAAAGGGCATGATCGGACATTCTTATAAGAGGTGACACGGTTAAAACCCGGTCACAAATACGATTAGCCTTTTTGCGCCAGATATTATGACCAAAACCAAACCAGCCCAACAAACCAGTTTGCTTAATAAGTCAGCCACAGGTGTTTTGCCTACGGGTGTCACTTATCGTCCCATTCCTTATGAAACAAGTCCCTTATCCGCCGGGAAACGGCCCGTATGGCGTGTTTTGTTTGAAGTGACCGGGGATGAAAGTGGTGAATACTATGGCCTGGATATCAACGGGGAGATTACACTGGGGCGAGGCATGGATGCACCCGATATGTTTGACCTGACCCCCTACGGCGCGGAAACGAAGGGGGTGTCGCGCCGCCATGCTACTCTACGACCCACGTCAAACAACTTGTACATCATTGATCTGGGCAGCACAAACGGAACGCTGCGCAACGATCGCTCGATTGGCGTCAATACACCCTATGCACTGGCTGACCGGGATCGGCTGACTTTAGGGCACATGGAGATGCAGATACGAATTGTCGAACGGCCGTATCTGCAAACTACCCCCCTCAAACAAAAACCCGACCTGGTAGACGCCCTCTCCCAAATAGCCTCAGCCATTACTTCCCAACTGAATCTGGAAGAGGTGCTCAATCAGGTGGCCGCAACCGCTATGTCATTGACAGCGGCTGGCGAAACAAGTATCTGGCTGGTAGACGAGAATTCAGGCGAGCTTTTCCTGGAAGCCCAGTTGGGCATTGATGATTCCCGGCTGCGCCGCACCCGCATGGCCATCCGTGAAGATACCCCCGCCGGGCAGGTAATTCGCACGGGCAAACCGGTGCGGGCACACCGCCAGCCGGGGCAGGCCCAGCCCCAAATGATGACGGGCTATCTGGTGGAGGCGTTGGCTTTTGTGCCCATTACGTTGGGCGGCGTCACATTTGGCGTATTGTCGGCCGCGCACAATGAAAAAGGGCAGCTTTTTGATGCCCGTGATGAACAAATTCTTAGCGCCATTGCTGATTTTTCGGCGATTGCCATTCAAAATGCCCGCCTGTATGAAGCCACCGACGAGGCGCTGGCCAAGCGGGTGGTCGAGCTTTCGGCGCTCAATGAGGTCACACGCACTGTTTCGGCTTCGCTAGATTTAAGCCAGGTTTATGATGTACTGGTAGAACAGGTGAATAATCACTGGCCCGTGGAATCCGTTCACATTTATCTGCTTGATGAGCTGCACCAGCGGTTACGGCCGTTGCATGAACCTCCGTCAAAAGAGAGATTTTACCCATTGGGCCAGGGCATTATCGGCTCAGTAGTTACGGACGGCAGAGCAATTGTAACCAATCAGGTGAGCAATCACCCCCGATACGATGCGACAGTTGATCAAATCAATGGCGCTGTGCCGCGCTCGTTAGCCTGTGTGCCTTTGCAGGTGAAACATGGTGTCGTGGGGGTGTTGGCCCTGTTCAACAAGGAAACGGGTCCGTTTGCCGAAGAAGATGTGGTGCGATTGGAAGCATTTGCCCATCCGATGGCCACGGCCGTGGAAAATGCCCGCCTCTTTGAAGAATCCGAGCGACAGCGGGCGGCTATTCAAGCCACCGCTCTTACCCTCTCCGAGCCGTTGATTGTGCTGGATCACAATGGCATGGTATTGGTCACCAACGACGCCGCCAACAAGCTCCTGGAAACCAATATGTCGGCTATGTTTGACGCCATCAGCCAGGGTGTTGGCCGCACCACCGAGGTCCTCATCGGCGAAGAGACCTACCTCTCCACCACCGAGCATGTACCCGATGTGGGCACCATCATCGTCATGCAGAACATCACTTACGTGAAGCAGTTGGAAAAAGACCGGGGCGAGTTTATGCACATGTTGTCCCATGACCTGAAGAACCCGCTGACCGCTATCAATGGCTGGTCTTCGCTGCTGGAACGCACCGCCAGCCTGGACGAAAAAGGTCGGCGCTATCTGAATGAAATCAATGTAGCCGCCGACCGTATGTTGGAGATGATCAACCATCTACTGCAATCTGTCACGAAAACCGAAATGTTGACATTGGTGCGTCAGCCATGCGATTTGCAGGACATTGTTCGCCGGGTGATGGATGACGTGCAGGGGGTAGCGCTGCAAAAGAGCATTCAAGTCTCCTATACCTGCCAGGGAGAGCCGTACCTTGTGATGGGTGATGACATGCGCCTCTATCACATGATCCTGAACCTGGTGGACAATGCCCTCAAGTATTCACCAAAGAACACGGCCGTCTCGGTCGTCAATCATTTTGCGCCACAACTGATTCAGTTGACGGTATGTGACGAGGGGCCGGGTATTCCCGAAAAAGATATTCCCCACGTGTTTGAGAAGTATTACCGGGGCATTCAAGGCTCCTTAAAGGTAGCGCAGGGATCAGGCGTAGGGTTGGCAACGGTGAAAAATATCGCTGAAGCGCATGGCGGCGTGGTCGCCGTGCGCAACCGGGAAGATCGCGGCACGATTTTCACCATCTCGCTGCCAGGCAGTATGCGCGTGGCAGTAGAAGAGGTAACTGCGTAATTGGGTAATTGCGTAATTTGGTCGGCAATTGCTCAGTTACTCAATTACATTCCATCATCCACCGGGTAACGCAATCCCCATTGGGCGCGAATTTTGTCCATTGTATCTTGTAAAACCAGCGTGGTAGACCAGGGCATGAGGGGGTGTTGGGTCTGGCCCTGGCGCAAGCAGTCCATGACGGCAGCGGCTTCATAGTTGTACCCATTGCCCACATAGGGCACGTCAATTTCCCGGTCGGGCTGGCCTGATTGGCTCAGGGTGAGCCGGGCTGAATGCCACCAGGGGAAGTGGATTTTGACACGGCCGTCCGTGCCCATAATCACTGCTTCCTGTGGCGTTTCCGTGCGCACGGCCGTGTGCAGCAGCGCCAATTCCCCCTTGTCATACCCCAAAATCACACCCGCCTGTTCATCCACACCTGTTTCGCCCAAATGGGCCAGACCGGTTATCTGGGACGGCGCGCCAAAAACCAGTTGCGCCAATGCCAGCGGATAGATGCCCACATCGAGCAGCGCACCGCCGCCCAACGCCGGGGAAAAGTGACGGCCGTGTGGGTCAATGGCCGTCCGGTAGCCAAAATCGGCCGTCAACAGGCGCGGCTCGCCAATGACGCCATCTTGCAGCAGTTGGCGCACCATCGTCAGCGCCGGCAGGAAGTATGTCCACATCGCCTCCATCACAAACAACTTCTGCGCTTCCGCCAGGGCAAAAACGGCTTCCGCCTGCCGCCGGTTCATGGTAAACGGCTTTTCGCACAATACCGCTTTGCCCTGTTGCAAACAAAGCAGGCTGTTTTCCATGTGGAAGACATGAGGTGTGGCAATGTATATCACGTCCACATCCGGGTCTTGCGCCAGCGCCTCGTAGCTGGCATAGGCGTGGGGCACATGGTACTGACTGGCAAAAGCGGCGGCGGTGTGTTCGTCTCTGGACCCAACGGCCGTCAACACTGCATCCGGCAGCACCGCCAATCCCTCGGCAAATTTGCGGGCAATGACGCCCGTGCCCAGTATGCCCCAACGTATTTTGTCTGTAGTCATATGTCTCTCCTGTTTTGATTGAAGCCCGAAGACCGATTGCGGTAATGGCTTTAGTTTTTCGCCATGACTACAACTGATAAAGGATTGAACGGATTTACCTCTGGAAATTTATACACTTAATCCTCAATACACTGTTAAATAAGTCTTCTTAACTTTCGCACTTCGCCTGTCATTCCGAGCATAGTCTTCGGAGCGAGGAATCCCTCTCAAGTGCAAATGGGAGGGA
>JACTMP010000011.1 GCA_014584575.1 Chloroflexota bacterium | reverse complement strand
AATGATAGGCCATCTTGCTCTCCTTGTTGTAAAATGACCCCTATTCTACGGCATACCCATATCTGGGTGTACCCCCTGTATTCCCATTGAACCGAAAGGATTTTTGGTATCTTTCAACGGCTGCACGGCCGTCACGAATACGAAGGAAGTGGGGTGGGGTTGGCGATTTGCAAAAAGATCGTGGAGCGGCACGGGGGAACCATTACCGCCCACAGCCAGGTAGGGCAGGGCGCGACGTTTGTTGTCACCCTGCCCATGGGGGCGTAATCCGTAAACCGTAATCCGTAATCGGACATCTGACTTCGGTTTACGGATAACGGCTCACGCATCACGTTTCACGTTTCACGAATGCCGATTCAGCCAGCGATTCTCCACATAACCACTACCTACCATCAAAATTAGCGGCAAACCAAACCGCAGGGCAAATAACAAAACAATCACCAGAATAACTGTCATCTCGTTCATCACTGTAACCTCCGGGGAGTTCGTAATCCGTGAACCGTAGCCCGTAATCGGTAATCGGTTTACGGATAACGGTTTACGAAACCCAACCGCTTGATACCTACAGCATACCGGGTCAGGGTACGGCCGTCTATCCGGCAGCCCCCCATCTTCTTCTGGGTCAACCCCCCATGCCATATGGGGTGTTCACCCCATGCCCAAATGGGGCGGCCCGCCAATTGTGGACACCCTGCCACAGGCCTACACTTCTCTTGTATGAATCTGCAAACCGTCACCCGTGACCCGTTATCCGTGACCCGTAAACCGTAATCGGAATACGGAATACGAAATACGGATTACGGTTTACGGTTTACAGACAAGGGAGGAAGTAATGCACACAATAAAACGACTTTTCATCGGTCTGGTTTGTGCGCTGCTGTTGGGGGCGGTCACGGCCGTGATCGCCCTGGCGCAAGGCGACGAACCACCCACCAAGCCGGTCGAGCCAGAAGATTGCGGGAGCTGCCACGAAACCGTCACCACCATGTGGGAAAACAGCACCCACAGCCAGGCCTCCGCCCTGGCCGGTTTTATGAAGGCCTGGCAAGAGCAGGGCAGCCCCAACGAATGCCTGGCCTGCCACACCACCGGCTATGACCCGACCACTGGCCAATACGAAAGCGAAGGCGTTGACTGCCAGGTTTGCCACCCCTCGGCCCCCCATGAGCACCCACAAAAAATCATGTACACCGACACCTCATCCCGGCTGTGTGGGCAATGCCATACCGATACCTTTGACCAGCTAGGGCACAGCCAACATGGGCAGGAAGGTATGGCCTGTATTCGCTGCCACAACCCGCACGATAACAGCTTACGCGCTGGCGGTGTGGAAGATACCTGTGCTGCCTGCCACCGCGAGCAAACCCATTTCTACAACTTCACCAACCACGCCATGGAAGGGCTGCTCTGCACCGACTGCCATTTTCAACTGGCTGACGGGGCAATGGGGGATGGGCACGGCAGCCGCCTGCATAACTTCACCGTTGGTTCTCAAAATTGCACCGAATGTCACGGCAACCAGATGCACTACCCTGTAGAAAAGCAGGAGCCAACGCCAACGACAACGGTTGCCGATACCCGTGTTGTTCAGGCCAGCATTGTGCCGCTTTTGGGCGACAATGACAGCCACTACCTGGATAACCAGCCACAAAACACAGCCAACACCTCGCTGAATTTCATCATTCTGGCGGCGTTGACCGGCATGTTATTTGGTCTGGTGGGTTCTCCCTGGGTAGAGAAGCAGTTCCGCCGCCACGACAACGAAGATGAAGGGAGGAAGTAAGATGACCGAAAGAACATTTCCCCGCCGCGAATTTATGATGATGGCCGCTGCGGGCACGGCCGTGACCACCATTGCTCTCAGCAGCAAAGGATTACCCAAAGTTGCCCAATCCACCCCGCCGCCCGCAGCCGAAGTGAACGGCGACCACCAATGGGCAATGGTCATAGACCTGAACCGCTGTGTGGGCTGCGGCGATTGCCAGTTGGCCTGCCAGGCGCGCAATGACACGGCCCCCGGCGCCTCCTGGGTGCGTATGGTGGAATCCGGTGAAGTGAACGGTAAACCGATCAACGTGCCCGTGCCCTGTATGCACTGCCAGGAAGCGCCTTGCGTCAGTGTTTGCCCGGTCAAGGCTACCTACAAACGCGCCGATGGCATTGTGGTCATGGATTATGACCGCTGTATCGGCTGCCGCTACTGCCAGTTGGCCTGCTCCTACGGGGCGCGCACCTTTAACTGGCAAGAGTTCACCGGCGAAAATCCGGCCGTGCCGCAATATGGCCAGCCGGAAATCCCGCGCCGCCCGCGTGGTGTGGTGGAAAAATGCTCCTTCTGTGTGCAGCGCATTGATCGCGGTCTGGCCGAAGGATTAACGCCCGGTGTAGACCCGCAGGCCACGCCCGCCTGTGTGGCGGCCTGCCCCCGCAAGGCGCGCTACTTTGGCGATCTGAATGACCCCAATTCACCGGTGAGCCAGGTATTGAAAAATCATCAGGCGGTGCAGTTACGCCGCGATTTGGGCACCGACCCCCGCGTCTATTACCTGCCCGCCGTCAACCGCCCTGACCCGGAAGCGGATTTGACCTGTGGGTAGAGATTAGAGATTGGAGATGAGCGATTGCCCAATCTCCAATCTCTAATCTCCAATCTCAAAGTATGGAGAACAACCATGAAAACAAAAATCCAACAATACGCATTCCCGTTGTGGATGATCACCTTGCTGCTGTTCATGGCCTGGGGGGTGGTGGGCGCGTATCAGGTACTCACGCAGGGTCTGGTGCTGACCAACCTGTCTGACCTGACGCCCTGGGGGTTGTGGATTGGCATTGACCTGTCATCTATTGCTCTGGCAGCGGGCGCGTTTTCCCTGTCGGCGGCGGTGTATTTGCTGAAGAAGGATGAACTGAAACCGGTGGCGCGCACGGCCGTGTATATCGGTTTGCTCGGCTATTCCATGGCCATGTTGACGCTGCTGATGGACATTGGCCGCCCCGACCGCTTCTGGCACGCGCTGGTATACTGGAATTATCACTCCCCCCTGTGGGAAGTGACCATGTGCGTGGCCCTCTACTTCACCGTGTTGATGCTGGAATTCATTCCCATTTTGGGGCGGGCGGATATTGTGCAGCGGCGCTGGCCCCGGCTGGGGCAGGGCATGGAGTGGGTGCATGTGTTAGCGCCCATCCTGGCGGTGTGTGGGCTGCTGCTGTCACTCATGCACCAATCTTCGTTGGGGGCGACGTATGGGGTGTTGGCGGCACGGCCGTTTTGGTACAAATCCACCCTGGCCATTCTCTTCCTGGTCTCCGCGCTGGCCGCCGGGCCGGCCCTGACGGTGTTCGCTTCCAAGACCGCCGCCGCTGTCACCTCCCGCGCTTACGTGGATAACTGGCGGCTGGACAAAGTTTCGCACTTTATCGGTTGGGTGCTGGTGGCGTTGCTCTACCTGCGGGTGTGGGACACCCTGAGCATGGTCTATACCCACCAGCCCGGCCGCACCGAAGCGTTCCACATGCTTACCGGCGGCCAGTTTGCCTTCAACTTCTGGGTATTGGAAATGTTTCTGGGCATTATCATCCCGATGGTGATTTTGTTGAGCGCCCGGCTGCGCAACCGGCCGGCGCTGCACTGGCTGGCCTTGCTCTTTGTGGTCATTGGTCTGGTGGCCTACCGTTGGGACACCAACATGATCGGCCAACTGGTGGTCTTTAGCTACCTGCCGGAGCAAATTGTCCCCTTGTTCGCCAGCTACACGCCGGCCCTCATCGAATGGCAGGTTGGCCTGGGTGTGATTGCCTTTGGCCTGTTCGGATTCAGCATTGGCGTCCGTTACCTGTATGTGGTTGACCATCGTCTGGTAGAAGCTGCGCATGAAACTGCGCTGGAGCCGGTGGTGGTAGTAAGACCCTAAGGGTTTTCTGAAACCCTTAGGGTCTTGGAGGAAACGACGATGAACGAGTTTCAAGCCACAGGCGTTTTGATGATATTGTTTTCTCTGCGCTGCCTGGTGCCGGCCGCGCTGATATTTGGCGTGGGCTACCTGATGAACCGACTGGTTGACCGCTGGAATCTGGAAGATGCCGCCCGCGCCCAGGCGCAAGGGCAGTATTGCCCGGCTTATACCCGCTTCGGCGATTGCTGCTGGTCTAAACGCATGACGGCCGAAGGCGCCCTGCCTGCTGTGTGTGTGAACTGCCCCATTTACCGGCAGGCTGTCAAACCTGCTTGAAAGGGCGGTCAGTTTTCTGGCTGCCCCTTCCTCCCTCCCTCGCGTCCGGGTGATCGCCCGATCTCCCGGACGCTTTCATTTTCCAGGTTAATCCTGTCCCAGTTGCAAATCCGCCATGACGGGGTATGATGCACGGCCATGAGGCCAACCATTCAAGTATTACCCCCTGAACTCATTCCCCAAATTGTGCAGGAAGCCAAACGTATTTTGGCCGAGATTGGTGTGGATGTGCGTGGGCCAGGGCTGCGCCAGCGATTGTTGGCGGCAGGTATAAAGGCAGAGGGGGCCGACGGCCGTCTCCTTTTCCCGCCGTCCATCGTAGACCAGGCCATTGCCAGTGCGCCCCACACCTTCACCTTGTATGACCGCGACGGCCGTGCCCATGCTCATCTCGGCGGCGACAACGTCCATTTTGTGCCCGGCTCTAGCGGCCTGAAGGTGCTGGACTATAAAACGGGGCAAACACGGCTGGCGAATACGACTGACTTTGTGGAATATGTCCGCCTATGTGACGGCCTGGAACACATCGCCTATCTAGCCACGGCCTTTTCCACCAACGACGACATCGAAGCCCAGGTGTCCGATGCCTGGCGACTCTATCTTTGCCTGACCAATTCATGCAAGCCGGTTGTCTCCGGCGCGTTCACCGAACACGGCGTGCCGCGCATGGCGGAGATGATGCAGCTATTTCGCCAGGACAAAGCAGATTTGATCGCCCGGCCGATGTCCATTTTCACCATTACCGCCACCGGCTTTTTTCGTTATGGCGAAGATTCCTGCCAGAATTTGCTGGATTGTGTGGCCTGGGGTATCCCCATTGAAATTGTGCCGGTGACGCTGATGGGCCTCATTGCCCCGGTGACGCTGGTTGGGGCGACGGTGTTCCACGTGGCCGATGTGCTGGCGGGGCTGACGATGGCGCAACTGATCAAACCGGGTGCGCCCGTTTTGTTTGGCGGCGCGCCGGCAGCATTTCATATGCAAACGGCCGTCGCCCCCATGGCCGCCATCGAAAGCCTCAAACTGAACGTAGCCTACGTGCAGGTGGCAAAATCGCTCAACATGCCTACACAGGCGTATATGGCACTCAGCGAAGGCAAATTTGTAGACGCCCAGGCGGGCGCGGAGACGTTTGGCGGGGCGCTGCTGGCGGCGTTGGCCGGCATCAACTCTGTTTCTGGGCCGGGGATGCTGGATTACGTGCTGACCTTTAGCCTGGAAAAGCTGGTGTATGACAACGAATTGTGTGGGCAGGCGCTCCATTTTGTGCGCGGGGCGCAGGTTATCCAGGATTTGCCCACTGTTGATCTGGCGCGGGAATTGCTGGCAGAGCAGCACCTCATCACCGCCGAACATACGCTGGCCCATTGGTCGCAAGAGCTTTACCTGACCAAACCAACCACCGACCGCACTAACCGGGAGACGTGGCAAAAGTTGGGCGGCCATACGTTTGAACAGCGGGCCAGACTGGAAGTGAGTGAACGGCTGGCAGCATATGAACCAATTGAGACAGACACGGCCGTTGCTGCCGAGATGCAGCGTCTGATCAAATCCGGTTTGCTGAATCAGGCAGAATTACCAGATGTACCGGCAGTGACGGCACGGCCGTCTGCCACTGCTGCCCCGGCGCGGCGCACCCGCCGCCATGCCCGGCGCTGACGCCCGTCATGCCATTTGAAACTTCAGGCGGTCGGCAGCGGCATCTACAATGATCACGGCCGTGCTCCCCTCCTTCCTCTCTTGCGCCAACAAATAGTCAGCCAGCGGTTCGCGGAGGTGGCGGGCAATGATGCGGCGCAACGGCCGTGCCCCATATTGCGGCTCGGTGTTTTGTGCCAGCAGCCACGCCTTCGCCCCTGGTGTCAGCGCCAGTTCTAGCCCTTGCGCCAACGCCAGCTTGATCTCTTTCGCCAGCATCAGGTCTAAAATTTTCGCCAGGTGGTCGCCCGATAATTGGTGGAACATCACCACTTCATCAATGCGGTTCAGGAATTCGGGGCGGAAAAAGCGGTGAACCTCACCCATCACCAGTTCCCGCTCGCGTTCACCGATGAGTGGTACCATCATGTGCGGCGACCCCAGATTGCTGGTCATGATCACCACCGTCTCGCTAAACAGCGCCGTATTGCCCTGGCTGTCCGTCAGCCGACCCTCTTCTAACACTTGCAGCAGCACATCAAAAACGCGCTGGTGCGCCTTTTCTACTTCGTCGAACAGGACAACAGTATACGGCCGTTCGCGCACAAAATTTGTCAGCCGCCCGCCCCCTTCAAAGCCCACGTAACCCGGTGGCGCGCCAATCAACTTGTTGACGCTGGCCTCCTCCTGGTATTCGCTCATGTCCAGCTCCAGCATCGCCTGTTCCGTGCCAAACATAAACTCGGCCAGCGCCTTGGCCAGTTCTGTCTTGCCCACGCCGCTTGGCCCCAGGAAAAGAAAGGAGCCAATGGGCCGCTTTTTGTCACGCAGCCCCACGCGCGCCGTCTTCACCGCCCGGCTCACTGCCAGCACCGCTTCCTCCTGACCGATGAGACGCTGGTGCAGGTGGTCTACCATGCTGGCATATTTGCCCCGTTCGTCCTCGGTCAGTTTGGTGATGGGTATGTTGGTCATTTGGGCGGCGGCCTGCATCACATCTTCGGCATCCAGACGGCCGTTTGGCTGTATGCCCGGATAAGCCGTCTGGGGGTTGGAGAGCGCCATGCGCACCAGGGCGCAGGCGCGGTCGGCCAGCCGCACCGCCGCCGCCGGCAGGGCGATGGTCTGGATGTATTGGCTGGCAAGTTGCACGGCCGTTTCCAATGCCGCCAGACTTACCTCCACCTCATACTCCTGCTCCAACCGCTGCTTATGGAAGTTGAGCATGGCAATCGTTTCTTTGGTCGTGGCCGGGGGTACGTCCAGCCGGTTGCTGTGCTGGCGAATCAGGTCATGCCCACGCAGCCGGTCATATTCGCCCGGCGTCGTCGTGCCGATGAGGATTTGCTCGTTGCTCAACAATGCCTTATGCAGTTCCCGGCTGACCCCTTCCGGGAATTGCTGCCGCAGCCGGTCGGCAAAAAAACGTTCAATGCCGGGCACGAGCAAGATGCCGCCGCTGGCCCGCCGCATCCCGGCGCGCACTGCCGCCAGTGGATTTTCCAACAGCGCCGATTCGTTGATCTGCACGACTGAACGAATGCCATTCCCGCCATTTCCTTCGGCTAACTGTTGTGCCAGGCTGTAGATCAGACTGCGTTTGCCGGCGCCCTCCGCCCCCACCAGGATGACGTGCCGCCGCTGCGCCAGCGCCAGCAAGCTGTTCAGGTCGCGCAGCAGTTCTTGTCGTTCATACAGGGGTGGGGCGCTGCCCTTTTTCGCTTCTTCAATGTAGTCCGCGATGACGGCCGTGCCATCTTGGGCCACCGATTCCAGCAGGGCGATGACGGCCGTGCCCGTCACTCCGATGCGCTGCAAAACGCCATACGTGGTCACGTTCGGCTGGGCCATGGCGGCCAGCGCGTGGCCGCTGCCCACCTTCAACTCGTCCCGCGCCTGGGCAATAGACAACCCCTCATCCAGCACCACCAGTAGTTCATCTGCCAGCCGCACGTCCTTGCCAAAGTCGTCGGTGAAGTTGAATTTGGCGTCTCGCCCCTGGCTGCTGCGTGTCATTTGCTCCACCCGCCGCGTCAGATCAGCCAGGTCAAAACCGCGCTCTTGTTGCAGCCGGCTGAGAATCTGATGGGCGCCACATTTGGGATCATCCAGAAAGACGCGCAGCAGCAGTTGCGGCGTCAGGTAGGGCAGGCGATACTCTTTCATCTTGCTGGCGGCGGTGGTTAACAGTCGCGCCAGTTCAGGAGTGGGTATGTTAGGGTTGAGTGTGTCCATACTTTGAGAGAGGTGAGGAGATTGGGAGATTTTAACTCGCAATCTGGCAATCTCCGCAGTGCCAGGAATGCAGCGTAAATGTTTTTTGACTCCTAATCGTAAGGATAAATAATCCGCCCGCAGCCGCCGCAGTACGCCTTTTTCCCCTCTCTGGCTTGTTTAATGTTGTTGGCGGAGACGGTCATGCGGCAGCCCAGGCACATATCTACCCGAATGCGGGTCACGGCCGTGCCCCCCTTCTTTTTCGCCAACTGTTCATACTCCCGCAACGAGGCCGCGTCTACCACACTGGCCTGCTCTTGCCGCCGCTGTAACAGCCGGTTCAGACGCACCGCCAGTTCTGTTTTTTCCGCCTCCAAATCCACCGACTCGTGTTGCCAGCGTTCTTCGGCTTTGGCGGCCACGGCCGTCGCTTCATTCTTTTGCGTCTCTGCCTCTTCCATTAACAGCATCAGTTCCAAAACCTGATCTTCGATCCCGGCGGCGCGTTGATTGAGCGATTCAATCTCATGTTGCAGATCGGACATCTCTTTGGTGTTTACCACTTTGCCGGAGTAGAGGCGGGTTTCGGAGCTATTCGCTTTGCTGCGCAGGCTTTGTAGTTCCAGGTTGAGGGTGTTGCGCTGGTTTTGCAGGCTGTTCAGGCTGCTCACGGCCGTGTCCAATTCTGCTCTGGCCTGCAACAACCAGGGTGGCCCCTTGAGTGTTTGCAGCACTTCCCCCAGCCGCTGCTTCTTGTCGCGTATTTCCAGGTCGGTTTCTTGCAGTTGATACAATTGGTGTACTTGGGTCATGGCCTGCCTTATCGGTTATAGGTTTGTGGCGTGACGGGATTGTATCACAACCGGGTGGTTGACAAAACGAAGGGTCGTTTTAGCAGCAATTCTCAATTTGTCCGGCGGCGGCAGATAAATCTGCACCTACACAAGGCGAAGTCGGCCTTCACCGACTGGTCTTAGCCGACGAAGGTCGGCTTTGCTGCTTGTAGCCGCGATTTTAATCGTCGGGTTTCGCCAAATTGAGAATTGCTGTCGTTTTAGCCAATAGACAGCCGATCCCATGACATCCATCACTATAGTTTGCAGCTCCCTTTCTCTTATGCTTTGCCCAACATAGTTCAAATTCAAGTAAGGAGAAGGCACGTGAAACGTTCGTTTTTAGTTTTGACTCTGGTCTGGCTGGTATGGGGGGCAATGGCCTGTACGCCGGCGGCAACGCCATCATCGGTGGCCGAAAATGCCCCGACGATTATTACTGTTTACAAATCGCCAACTTGCGGTTGTTGTGGCGGCTGGATTGAGTATGTGCAGGAGCATGGCTACCGGGTGCGCGTGGAGCAAATTACCGATGTTACCTCCTTCAAGACCCGTTACCAGATACCGGTGGAACTACAATCCTGCCACACTTCGCTGGTAGGTGGGTATGTGGTGGAAGGGCATGTGCCGGTGGAAGCATTAGAGCAGTTATTGGCGGAACGGCCGTCGGTGAAAGGTATTGCCGTGCCTGGTATGCCCATTGGCGCGCCGGGTATGGAACAACCAGGCGTGGCCCCCGAACCGTATGAGGTGCTGACGTTTGACGCGGTGGGGAATACGGCCGTGTTCAGCCGCCATAATCAGTAACAGGTGATAGATGATGTGATGCGTGAGGCATGGTTAAACCTTGCGCATCACACCACCCCTCACATATCAGCCCCCTTCATACGCTCGCAACAGTTCGGCAACCTCAATCTTCTTCATTTGCAGCAGCGCCGCCATCACCTGTTGCGCCTTTGCGCCATCTTCATCTTGCATCAGTTCACCCAAAATGGTGGGGATGATCTGCCACCACAGGCCGTATTTGTCTTTCAGCCAGCCACACTGGCTCTCTTCACCCCCATTGGCCGTCAGGCTGTTCCACAAATGATCCACTTCGGCTTGCGTTTCACAGTTCACGAAAAACGAGATCGCTTCCGTGAATTGGAAGCGCGGCCCACCGTTTAGCGCCATGTACTCTTGCCCCTCAAGCTGGAATGTGACCATAAACACGGCCCCATCCGGCCCACGAGAAACCGTGCCCATTTTTGAATTCTTGAAGAGGGAGGTGTAAAAATTGGCGGCCTCTTCGGCTTGATTATCAAACCATAAGTAAGGGATTATCTTTTGCATCACAATGTTTCCTTTTGGTAGAGAGACGTTGCACTGCAACGTCTCAGTCTTCGACGAGGAATCCCTACCCTTTGTACAGGAGAGGGATTCCTCGCTCCGAAGACTCCGCTCGGAATGACAGTTGAAGTGTTAAAGTTGAGAAGAGTTATTTAACGGTGTATTTACAGGCTGCTCAAAATCTCATCAAGGCGTTCGTAACCTTCATTGACGCCATGTTCCATGCCGGACTGAATCATGCCATCCCGGTCGGCGACGGACTGAAAGACGGATTGGCTCTTGATCCGGGTACGGCCGTCTGGCAATTCTTCAAACACGGCCGTTTCCAGGATAACGTGCCCACTTTCCGGCAACCCCTCATACTCAAAGGTGCCGATGATCCGTTCCGGCGCTTTCACTTCATGGTTCACGCCGTGGAAAGCGTATTCGTTGCCTTCTTGATCTTTTTGGGTAAAACGCCACCGGCCACCGCTAACCGGTTCAAAAACCTCAAAAGTGGTGGTCAGTCCACGCGGGCCAAGCCATTGGGCATACAGGTCGGGGTCGGTGTGTGCTCGGAAGACAAGTTCGCGGGGGGCATCGAACTCTCTGGTGATAAAGAGTTCCTGTTGGTTGGGTTCGGCCGTGATGATGGTTTTATTTTTACTGGTCATGTTCGTTCTCCTTGTTTTGTAATTCTTGCAGCAGTTCGTCTAATCTTTCGTACCGCTGCTCCCACATCTGCTGGTATTGTGCCAGCCAATCCGTCACCTCGTTCAGCTTTTCCGGCTGTACCTCACAGTATCGTTCACGGCCGTGTGGTTGCATTACCACCAGCCCACACTGCTCTAAAATCTTCAGGTGTTTCGATACGGCCGGGCGGCTGATGGTAAAGTGGTCGGCCACACCATTTACCGTCAATCGCTGCCGGGCCAGCAGTTCCAAAATTGCCCGCCGGTGGGGATCGGCTATTGCTTGAAATACATCGCGTCTCATCATATGTAACCAATTGGTTACGTGTATTGTAACACACGCCGGACAATAAAACAAGTGTTCGATAAAATCCCTTGTAAAATGGCCGGTTTTGCCCTTGTGTAGCTGGCTGGCGCAGCAGGCAGGTGACAATTGATGGCCCGGTGAGTAGACTTGGGGATATGGCGCAGATGCGTTGGTTGCGGGTGGGGAGCGGCGTGTTGGGGCTGACGGCCGTGCTCCTGCTCTTACTCATTGCGATAGGCGTGTTTGACCCCCATCCGGTTGGTGAACTGGTATGGACGGCCGTGCCGCACACGCTTACCATCCCTCCCGGTGAACAGCACATCTTTTGGTTGGCACAGCCATTGCCTGTCGGTGATTTCACGGTGCGCACCACCGTGCGCCACCAAAGCGGTGAATTAGACAGCGGGGCGGGGGTGGTGTTAGGCGATGGCTGCACGGCCGTTATCATCGCCCTCTCCCCCCTCGGCTACGTCACCATCTACCAAACCGCGTCCATAACCCATACCTGTTCACCGATTACCGATCACCGACCACCGATTACCGGACTCCCCTGGCAGCCCTGGCCCCACGTGCGCACCGGTGAGGCTGCCAACGAACTCTGGGTAACTGTGGCCGATGGGCAAATGCGGGTGCGCATCAACCGGGAACTGTTGTGGGCGGGTGATATACCCATTCAGCCCACGCAGATGGGGTGGTATGGCGAGAGTTTTGGGGGTACGGCCGTGTACCATTTCTCGCCCCCACCATGAATCGCAAAATGGCAATGGCTGGCAGCATAAACGGCCGTGTTCCTTCCCCTCACAATGCGGATATAATCAATCACGGCGTGGAGGCTGTTATGAATTGGCAAGACCGTTCAGCACTTCCCACCTTTTCCCACAAACAGCAGGGTGTAATGGACATCACGACCTATCAAGCAGAACTGGAACGGGAACTCACCGGCAATATCCTGCCCTTTTACAGCACGCGGGCGGTGGATGTGGCGCGGGGCGGCTTTTTCGGGCGCATTGACCACACCGGGCAGGTGGATGGGGCGGCGGCCAAAGGGGTGGTGCAGCACGGCCGTCTCCTGTGGACATTCTCCCGCGCCTATCGTTGGCGGCCCGACCCCACTTACCGGCAAATGGCCGACCATGCCTATACCTTTTTGCGTGACTATTTTTGGGACGAAGCGCACGGTGGGCTGTATTGGCTGGTGGCGGCAGACGGCCGTCCACTGGCCAACCACAAACTCATTTATGGGCAGGCATTTGGCTTGTATGGTTTCAGCGAGTATGCCCGGGCAACGAGGGAACGGGCGGCATGGGACACGGCCGTCGCCCTCTACCACCTCATCGAACAACACGCGGCTGACCCCGCACAGGGCGGCTATTTTGACGCCTTCCACCGCGACTGGTCGCCATACCCGGAGATTAACGTGGACCAGGTTCCCGGCCACGTGCCCAAAACGATGAACACCCATTTGCACATCCTGGAAGCGTACACCAATCTGCTGGCGGCCTGGGATGATCCCGGCCTGCGCGCCCGCCAATACACCCTCATTCGCCTGATGCTGGATCACATCCTCAACCGGCAAACCGGCCACTTGCAACTGCACTTCACGGCCGATTGGCAATCGCTGACGCCGCACATCTCTTACGGGCACGACATTGAGGCAAACTGGCTGCTGGTGGAAGCGGCGGAGCAGGTGGGGGATGAGGCGCTGCTGGCGGAGGTCACGGCCGTTGCCGACCACATCGCTCATATTACCCTGCAAGAAGGTGTAGACGCCAGCGGCGGCATTTTCAACGAAGGTGACGCTAACGGCGTATGTGACCGCAGCAAAGATTGGTGGCCCCAGGCCGAAGGCATGGTCGGCTTTTTCCAGGCGTACCAACTTACCGGCGAGGAACGATTTTTACAGGCATCGTGGAACTGCTGGCGTTTTGTGCAGCAGGTGTTTATTGACCGGAAGGGCGGCGACTGGTTTGCTCACGTCAGCGCCGACAACACACCCGGCCCCCGTGACAAAGCCGGCATCTGGAAAACGCCGTATCACAACGGCCGTGCCTGTCTGGAACTGATACAACGTGTTTAAGTGTTCAAGTGTTTAAGTGTCACGTAACTTGAACACTTGAACACCTCTTATGGAGAGTTATGACCTACCAACCATCGAAAATGCGATATGACACCATGCAATACAAACGGTGCGGCCGTAGTGGGCTGAAATTGCCGCTCATCTCATTGGGGCTGTGGCACAATTTTGGTGGGGTAGATACGCAGGCCAACGGCCGTGCCATGCTGCGCCGCGCCTTTGATCTGGGCATCACCCACTTTGATTTAGCCAACAATTACGGCCCGCCGCCCGGCTCGGCCGAAGAGATGTTCGGCCAGATTATGCGCCAGGATTTGGCCCCTTACCGCGACGAACTCATCATCTCCACCAAAGCGGGCTACGATATGTGGCCTGGCCCTTACGGTGAATGGGGGTCGCGCAAATACCTGATCGCCAGCCTGGATCAAAGCCTCAAACGCATGGGGCTGGAGTACGTGGACATCTTCTACAGCCACCGTTTTGACCCCGACACCCCGTTGGAAGAGACAATGGGCGCGCTCGATTTTGCCGTGCGCAGCGGCCGTGCCCTCTACGTGGGCATCTCCTCCTACAACAGCGAAAAGACCCGCCGCGCCGCCGCCATCCTGCGCGAATTGGGCACCCCCTGCCTCATTCACCAACCCTCCTACAGCATGTTCAACCGCTGGGTAGAGGCCGATGGCTTGTTAGACACCCTGACGGACGAGGGGATTGGCTGCATTGTCTTTTCCTCGTTGGCGCAAGGTTTGTTGACGGATAAATATCTGCACGGTATCCCGGATGATTCGCGGGTAAAACGTTCTGGCGTCTTCCTGAACGAGAGCCACATCACGCCGGAAAAGGTGGACAAAGTGCGCCGTCTGAACGAGATGGCCCAATCACGCGGGCAGACGATGGCGCAGATGGCGGTGGCCTGGGTGCTGCGGCAAACGGCCGTGACCTCTGCCCTGCTTGGCGCCAGCCGCCCTGAACAAATTGATGATATTGTCGGCGTGTTAAACCGTCTCTCGTTTACAGCCGACGAGTTGCAGCATGTAGAAGATATTTTGCGGGTCTAAACCTGACGGGTCTCAGAAGACCTGTCAGGTTTAACCACCAGTGAGGTAAAAATGGACAGGGAACCAGGATTGAACAGTGCGTTGGTGCAAGAGTTTGTGGGTAATGCGCATGGTGACCTGAACCGGGTGCAGGAGCTACTGCAACAAGAACCGGCGTTGGTGAATGCCTGTTGGGATTGGGGCGGCGGCGACTGGGAAACAGGGCTAGGCGCGGCGGCGCACATGGGTCGGCGCGATATTGCCGAATTTCTGCTGGCAAACGGGGCGCGGCTGGACATTTTTGCAGCGGCCATGATGGGCCAGCTAGATGTGGTGCAGGCGATGCTGGCGGCTTACCCGGCGATGAAAGATGTGCCAGGGCCTCATGGCATCCCCTTGATTGCTCATGCTGAAGCGGGGGGAGAGGGGGCGACGGCCGTGGTTGCCTTCCTCCAATCACACTAAAGCGGCGCTGCCGCTCATTTCTTGAGGAAGTGGGTGATGGCGCCGCCGGTCAATCGTTTTAACTCTTCCTGGACGCCCCGTGCCGCGTCAAAGTCTATGATGCTGAGGGCTTGCCGGTTACAAAGCTCGGCGTCTTTGTAATTGTTCAGCCGCAGCAGCATCACGCTCATCTTGTGCCAGGCCCAGACGTCATCCGGTTTGACTTTCACCGGAATAAGCTCCTCTGCCGGCACGGTGCAAATGACCAACGGTCTGACACAACCCCAGGCAAGCCAGTTACCCCATGCACGCCTTGTTTACCACAACTCCTGGCAATTTTGATGACGCGAAGATTAAAGTGCAAGTGACGAAATTACAATCGGCGGCGTATGTGGGGGCCTACGGCCGTGTCCTGCACATCATAACCCGCCGCCGCAATTTGCTCGCGTAGCCGGTCGGCTTCGGCCCAGTTTTTGGCGGCGCGGGCGGCCTGGCGCTGCTGCGCCAGTTGGGTGATTTCGTCAGGAATAGCGTCGGTGGCCGGTTGCCACTCGGCCAGACGCAGCCCAAAAACCTTATCCATCACCAGCAGCGTCGCTTTTTTGGCGGCGGCCGGCCGGTCACTTTTCACCAACTCCCAGGCCAGTGCCAGCGCACGGGGCATGTTCAGGTCATCATTGATTTCCGCCTGAAAGCGGTCAAGAAACTCTTCGTCCGGGCTGCCGGGGTCGCCCCATTCATACACCACCTGCCGCAGCCGGTTCAGGGCGGTAGTGGCGGCGTCCATCCCCTCCCAGTTGAAGTTCAGCTTGGCGCGGTAGACGCTGTTCAGGCAGTAATAACGATAGGCCAGTGGGTCATATCCCTGGTCAATTAACAGTTGAAGCCGCAAAAATTCACCCGATGACTTAGACATGCGGCTCTCATTCAATTGCAGAAAGTAGCCATGCAGCCAGTAATTGGCCAGGTTGGTGCCGTAGCAGGCTTGCGTTTGGGCAATTTCGTTGGTGTGGTGGACGGGAATATGGTCTTCGCCGCCGCAATGAATGTCAAACAGCGGTCCCAGATATTTGGCGGCCATGGCCGAACATTCAATATGCCAGCCGGGAAAACCGGCGCCCCAGGGGCTTTCCCACTCCATTTGTCGCTGTGCATCTGGTGGGCTGAATTTCCATAGGGCAAAATCGGTGGGGTTCCGTTTTTCGCCGCGTTCCACGCGGATACCGGCCTGCTGCCCTTCCAGATTCAGCCGCGCCAGACGGCCGTAGTCGTCCAGCTTTGACGTATCAAAGTAGATGCCGTCGCCGGTGCGATAGGTGTAGCCGTTGGCTTCAATGCACTGGATCATGGCGATTTGTTCGGGGATGTGGTCGGTGGCTTTGCACCAGATGTGGGGTTCCAGAACGTTGAGTTGACGCAAATCTTCCTGGAAAACCTGCGTGTACAGCGCGGCGATCTCCCAGGCAGTTTTGCCGGTGCGTTGCGACCCTTTTTCCATCTTATCTTCGCCGGTGTCGGCGTCGGAAACCAGATGGCCGACGTCGGTGATGTTTTGTACGTGGGTGACAGTGTAGCCGTTAAGTTCCAGCACCCGGCGCAAAATGTCTTCAAAGATGTAGGTGCGCAGGTTGCCGATGTGGGCATAATCGTAGACGGTGAGGCCACAGGCATACAGGCTGACGTGTGGCGGATTCAGGGGCACAAATTCGCGCAGACTGCGCGTGAAAGTATCATAGAGGTGGAGAGTCATTGGTACTATTTGAGAGTTTGCCATTCAGAGGCGCCGATCTCTCGATCCAGTATTTGCTCAACTTCACGGAGCATAAAGCGTAACTGTAACATGGATCAAGCACTCTCCTTTTGCATAAGCGGATACTGGCAACATTATAGCCATAAAGGAGGGTTTTATGCACATCCTGGTGACAGGGGCAGCGGGTAAAACGGGGCAGGCGGTGGTGCGGGCGCTGGCAGAAAGGGGCACGGCCGTACCCCATGCCCTCGTGCGCCGCCCGGAACAAATGGAAACGGCGCGGCAGGCCGGGGCAGCGTTGGTGACAGTGGGGGATATGCTGGACACGGCCGTGTGGCCCACCATCACCCAAAACGTAGAGGCCATCTATCACATCTGCCCCAACATGCACCCGGCCGAGGTGGAAATTGGCCGGTTAGCCATTGCCGCGGCCCAGGCCAATGGTGTGCGTCACTTCGTCTACCACTCCGTTTTGCATCCGCAGGTGGAGGAGATGCCCCACCACTGGCACAAGCTGCGGGTAGAGGAAATGTTGTTTGCTTCCGGGCTTTCGTTCACTATCTTGCAGCCGGCGGCGTATATGCAAAACGTGTTGGTGGGCTGGCAAAACATGGCGGCGGAGGGGGTGTACCGTGTGCCCTATCCGGTGGCGACGCCGTTTACATTGGTAGACCTGGCTGATGTGGCCGCAGCAGCGGCCAGGGTGCTGACGGAGCCGGGGCATGAGGGGGCGATTTATGAACTGGTGGGGCCGGAGATGGTGACGCCGTTGGAAATGGCGATGATGATGACAGAGGTGATGGGTAGGGAGGTCACGGCCGTTGCCCAACCGCTTGACGAAT
Source organism: Chloroflexota bacterium (assembly GCA_014584575.1). Classification (GTDB taxonomy): domain Bacteria; phylum Chloroflexota; class Anaerolineae; order Promineifilales; family Promineifilaceae; genus CAADGU01. Next base: position 155,757 of record JACTMP010000011.1, on the reverse strand, counting down.
GGCAATCCCAGGCTGAATCGGCCGGCCTCAACCCGTATGCCGTTGCCACGCTGCGCCAGATGTTTGCCTATTATGCCCGGCATGGGTTTTGCGGGAATGGCAATGTGCTGCGCTGGCTGCTCGACCGTGAACCGGCCACTTTTCGCCAATATATCCAGCATCAACGTTCGTAGTAACCGCTTTAGCGGGAAATTCGGCTGAAGCCGTTACTACAAACCCATTATGAGGTGAGAAATGACAGTGTATCAACACGAGATGTTAACAGGGAAAACGGCCGTCATCACCGGCGTCAGTCGCAAAATTGGCATTGGCACGGCCGTAGCGCGGGCGCTGGCCGAAGTGGGCTGCAATATCTTCACCACCTATTACCGGCCGTATGACGCCACCATGCCCTGGGGCAGTCAGGCGGACGAGGCAGAGAGCGTCATTGCCGAACTGCGCCAGATGGGGGTGAAGGCCGCCGGATTAGAACTGGATTTGAGCGATCCGGCCGCGCCTGCTGCCTTGTTTGATGCCGCTGAGGCGGCGCTTGGCCCGGTGGCTATTCTGGTCAACAATGCCACGTATTCGGTAAATGATGGGGTGGCGGGGCTGACGGCCGTCCACATAGACCACCATTACGCCGTGAATGTGCGCGGCATGATGCTGCTGTGTGCTGAATTTGTGCGCCATTTTCAAGGGGAATGGGGACGCATCATCAATCTGACCTCCGGGCAGGGGGCGGGGCCAATGCCCGATGAACTGGCCTATGCGGCCACGAAGGGAGCGGTGGATGCCTTTACGGTCAGTCTGGCGGCGGGCATTGCCGGGCAAAAGATCACCGTCAATGCCATTGACCCTGGCGTGACCGATACCGGCTGGATGCCACCCGACTTATATGCTCACCTGCTGGCCCGTTCCCCAATGGGCCGGGTGGGCCAGCCAGAAGATGCCGCGCGGCTGATCCGTTTCCTGGCCTCGCCGGAAGCGGGCTGGATTACCGGGCAAATCATTCGTTCGCGGGGTGGGTTGTAGCCGTTTGCTCATGGGGCGGCGCCGGATTATCCGGGAATGGCTCTGGGGGCAGGTCGGGACATTCTGGCAGGGGGATTTTAGGCCCACCGCTCATCCCGGAGAGTGCGCCAATGTACACGGCGACGATGACCAGCGCGCCGCCGACGATGACCGGCATGGTAATGGGCTGGTCGAGCAGTAACGCGCCCAAACCGGCAGCGATGACAGGCATCCCGGCCACAGCATAAACCGAAGCGGAAGCCGTCAACCGCCGCAATATATAAAGAAAGAGTTGGAAGAGCATCACGGATCCCATGATGACCAGCCAGAGCATGGCCAACCATGTCTCCGTTTCGTGAGGCAGTGCCCAGCTTTCACCGGCAAACAGGGAACCAACGGTCAGGAAAACCATGCCGGTGGTAATGCCAATGGTGTTCAGATTGAGCGGATGTACGTCTGTCAGGGCTTTGGCGATGATGCTGGATAGGGCGGAAACAACGGCGGCCAGGATGGCCGCCACAAGATAGGAATAGCTCAGGTTACTGCTAATTGTGCCGGCTGATAAGATGGCGATGCCGGTTACCACCAGGATGCCCGCTACTACCCGGCGCAGCGATAGTTGTTCTTGCCGGAGCAAGACGGCGATGACGAGGGTAAACAAGGGCACGGCCGAGACGATGACGGCGACAGTGCCGGCAGCCAGGCCAACCAGGGCATAGTAAAGGAGGGCCACCCCGACGCCAAAAGTGAGAATGCCATAGAGAGCGGCGCCGAGGGCGGCACGGCCGTGAGCCAACGGAATACCTCTGGTGCGGGTGATGAAAAAAAGGAGTAGAGCAGCCAGGCCAAAGCGAAAGGCGGCGCCAAAGAGGGGGGGCATCTCCTGGTTGCTGATGCTGACGGCAATGAAGTTCGTGCCGCCAATAAGTACCGTACCGGCAAAAGCGGCGTATGTCGCGTTATCGGGTTTTTGTGTCATCGGTTGGATTGCCTGTCATGCTCACAAGCTGTCCGCATAAGCCACAAATCGGCCCCACATAGAAGCATTGTCTACGCCCCGCTGCAAGAAAGCCGCCAGATAGTAACGGCCGTTGCCCGCCGCCGCGATCTCCTTGCCCAAATTCTCTGCATGAACAATCCCCTTCGGGAACAAATTCAGGTGCATATCCTGGTAATACTTATCCAGCGGGTACATCTCGTCCCAATCCTTGCCAAACTGGTCAATGAGTTTCTGGTTGGCTTCGGCGAACGTTTTGGGGTGCCAGTTGCGCTGAATGGTGTTCATCGGGTGTTCCATGGCCACACAATCAATGCCCAGCCACTTAATCTGGCGGGCAATGCACCAGTCACCAAAGTCCGGCGAGGGGCCGGGATGTTTGATCATGTAGCGAAACTCGTCGGAATCGGGACTGTTCCAGCCGTAACGATACCAGCCCGTTTTGATGATCAGAATGTCGCCATCGTGTAAATCCACCCGCTCCTCAATCATCTGCGGCGTGTAGACGCTGGAATTGCTGACCACATCAGAGATGTCTACGATGACGCCAGGGCCATGCCAGTAATCGAGCGGTACCTGGCCGATGGTACGGCCGGCGGCCCAGAAATGTTTCTCGCCGTCCATGTGGGAGGCCAGGTGAAAGCTGGCGCGGCAGTGGGCATTGTTGCGCCCCAGGCCAAAATACTGCCCGCCCACCCGTTTGGTGTATTTGATGCTCAACGGCTCGTAGTTGGCCCACTGCGGCGTCTGCACGCTGAAAGGCAGGGTCATGTCCAGCGTGTTTGCCTGCTGCATGGCGGCGAAAAAGTCGGCCGGGGCCATGCCATCCGGCGCTTGCAAGGCTACGGCGCGGCACCAGGCGGATTCCACTTCCATGAAGGGGATGGGTTGAATCATAATCCAGGCGCGCTGGTTGCCCAGTTCGCCAATTTGCCCGCCGAGGGATTCGGCCAGCAGCAGCCCGGCTTTGGGCATGGTGATGTGTGTCAGTTCGTGGTATTGGTCAGGTGGGAAGAGGTCATCCCAGGCACGGCCGTGTGTTTCTTTCAATTTGGCTTCGGCTTTGTCAAATTCACGGCCGTGTAAATTCCGTATATTCGTGTTCATGGGGTGCTCGGCGCAGCCACAATCCACGCCAATCAGCTTCAGCTTCATATCCAGCGCCCATTGGAAAAAGTCCGGTGACGGGCCCGGATGGCGCACGTAGTAGCCAAACTCCTTGTTTTCAATGCCACCCTGCGCCTGGGGGTTGGGTGTGTCCGGCTGATCCCAGGCATATTTGTGATAGCCTGTGTTGATGATGAGGATGTCGCCCGGTTTTACCTGCACCCGGTCGGTGATCATTTGCGGCGTGTACAGACTGTAATCGGACACGGCATCGCTGATGTCCACCACGATCCCTTCGCCGCACAGCGCACTGAGGGGGATGTCGGCGATGGCCTGCGCCCCGGAGTGGAAGGCGCGCGGCCCGACGAGATGGGTACCGGTGTTATTGCTCCATTCGATGAGTTGTCCATTGGCCCCCTGCCCGCCGCCAAAAGCGCCGGTGAGCCGTTTGAAAAAGTGGACTTGTAGGGGCATTTCGCCAGGCCAGGGTGGGGTGAAGATGCTGAGTGGTTGGGTCAGGTCAAACCATTTGGCCTGGTTGAGGGTGTGGATGAGATTGTTCATTTTCTTCTCCTTCGTGTCTCTTCGCGTACTTAGCGGATCAAGTTACGGCCGTGCCGTTATTGTAACTTTCTCTGGAACAGGGAACAAAGAGGAGAAGGCGCAGTGGCTCTCACGCCGCCCTATTTCAGCATCCAACGAATACACTCTCTGATTTCGTAGGGCAGTTGGTAGTGGTCAATAAGTGTTTGCCACATTTGCGGCGCGGGTTGCGCACTGGGGTGTTGGGTCGCCACCAACTCCCACGCCAGCCGCAAATCCAGTCCTGTTTCCAACAAATAGGCGAGTACAAACGTCACCGAACGGCTCATCCCCGCGCCACATATGGATACAACCGGCTTCCCCATCGCCACCTGCTCTTGCAGAAACGCCACACCGTGTACCAACTTATCGTTTTGGATCAGCACCCCATCTTCCACTTCATTATCACAAACGACAAAACTATCCGGCCAATAAGGCGCCGCCTCATACAGCTTCAGGATGTGGCGAATACCGGCCACTTGCAGCCGCCCCTGCTCCTGGTGCGCCCGCACCCGGCCAATATAAACACCATCCTGAATGTGGGTGATATGGGGAATAATCATTATCCGCTTATCCGCTTCCATCCGCTGCCGCCACCCTCACGGCCGTACCACTAAACGCCGCATTCCCCGTCAGCGCATCCAATTCGCACTCGTCCGTCAAATCGTTGATAGATACGCCGGGGTGCGCCTGGGCGACGGCAAGCTGGATGGCCTCACGGCCGTGACCCCACCCATGCGGCATACTCACCACCCCCGGCATCACCGCCTCTGTCACCTCCAATGGCAGCATCACCTGCCCCACCCGCGAGACCACCGTTACCACCTGCCCCGGTATCAACTGTCGCGCTGCCGCATCCGCCGGGTGCATCAGCAGCGTACAGCGCTCCTTCCCCTTCACCAGACGCGGCGCATTGTGCATCCACGAATTATTCGTGCGCAAATCCCGTCGCCCAATCAACACCAACTGGTCTTGCTCTGGCCGCCTCTCAGTCCCGAAGGGCTGCTTTCCAACCGAGCCAGATATGGCACGGTCTGAAGACCGGCCAGAGCCAATCGCATACGTTTCCTTCAACCGCACCAGATCAGCCACCAACGGCTCCGGGGCCAGCACAATCCGCCGATTCGGCGTCAGCAGCCGTTCCTGCAAAATCGGCTCCAACGGCCCCAGGTCAATCCCATGTGGAGCGCGTTTCAGCTTTGCCAGGGTCAGATTGTGGCCGGTGGGAGTGCCGTGCAACGGCCGTGCCCCATATGGCCCAAACCGCAGCGCCAGATCGATCAGTTTATGCGGCGGCAGCCGCTTCTGAAACTCAATCTTGCCCGGCAGCGTCTTGCGATTGATCTTGCCACCGCCTTCCAACCGTTGCCGCAGTTCCCCCAACACCTGCCAATCATGCAACATCCCCGCCTCCGGTTCAAACAACGCCGGGGAATACTTGGCCGTATTCCGCACTGCCAGCAGATGGAAAACCAGGTCATAATGCTCCGTTTCCAGCCCTGTCGTCGTCGGCAAAATAATGTTCGCGTGGCGCGTCGTCTCGTTGATGTAAATATCAATCGCCACCATAAAATCCAACTGCGCCAATGCCTGGTCCAACTGCGCCCCATTGGGCGTGGACAACACCGGGTTGCCCGCCACCGTAATCATCCCCCGAATCTGCCCATCACCCGGCGTCAGGATTTCCTCAGCCATCGCCGCCGCCGGAAATTCACCGCCCACCGCGGGCAGCCCCCGCACCCGGCTATGGGCGCGGCCCACACTGCCCGTCTGCCCCGTCAACGTCGTCAGCCCCACCACATCCACCGCCGGGCGGGTGAACATGGCCCCGCCGGGTGCATCCAGATTGCCCGTCAGCACATTCAGCACGTTGATCAACCACTGGCACAGCCCGCCAAACTTCTGCGTGGAGACCCCAATACGGCCGTACACCACCCCACTTTCTGCCGCCGCTAACTCCCTGGCAATGCGCCGTGTCTCGTGCGCGGCAATGCCTGTATACCCGGCCACATCCTCCGGCGTAAAATCGGTTGCCAACTGCTCAATTGTCTCCAACCCATCGGTAAATTCTGCCAGCCGCCCCGGTTTCACCAGCCCTTCCGCGTGCAGCGTGTGAATGAGCGCCAGCAGGAACAGGGCATCGGTGCCCGGTTTGATGAAGTGATGTTCGTTGGCGAGCACGGCCGTTTCCGTCCGTCGTGGATCAATCACCACCAGCTTACCGCCCCGCTTTTGCAGCGCCTTCAACCGGTTCTCAATACCCGCCGCCGTCATCAAACTGCCATTCGACGCCAATGGATTCGCCCCCAACATCAAAAAATAAAGTGTGCGATCCACATCCGGCACCGGAAACAGCAATTGATGCCCAAACATCAGATAGGCCGCATACTGGCTCGGCAACTGATCCACCGACGTGGCCGAAAAACGGTTCTTCGTCTTCAAACTGCGGATGAACGGCGCGTTGTACAGGATGAGACCCAGGTTATGCACATTGGGATTGCCCAGATAGACGCCGATGGCGTTACGGCCGTGTTCCGCCTGAATGCGCTGGATGTTTTGCACCACCTCGTCAAACGCCTCATCCCAACTGATGCGCTGCCAACCAACGGCCGTGCGCCGCACCGGAAACTTGAGCCTGTCCGGGTCGTGATAGATGTCCTCCAACGCCGTCGCCTTCGGGCAAATGTGCCCCCGGCTAAACGGGTCGTCCTTATCCCCCTTAATCGAGAGGATATGCTGCCCTTCCACCTTAATCTCCAGGCCACACATCGCCTCACACAAATTGCACGTCCGGTAATGGGTATAATGGGTATGGGAATCGCTCACAGCCAACACTCCTCGCAGACCCTAAGGGTTTTCAAAACCCTTAGGGTCTTTCTTTGCTAGAACAGATTGCGAATAATTTCACTCGCCCCCAGAAAATTGCCGATCAGGTTGCCAATGGTCGTAAACACAAACACCAACATCACCCGCAGCAGCCGGTTACGCCACCATTGGCCAGGCACACTCACATCATCCCCCACCGTCTGCAACTCCTTCACCGTCGGCGGCCGTACCCACACCTGCGCCAGCGCCGCAATATAGCCCACGCCAATCAACGGATTCAGCGTGGCATACGGCGCGGTAAAAAAGGCCACCAACACCGTCGCCGGATGCCCCAACGCCGCAATCGCCCCAATCGCCGACAGGATCGCCCCCGCCAGGAACCAGTAGGCCAGATTTTGTCCAAACGCCGCCGCCCCCTGCGTCACGCCAATATAAAGCAGCAGCCCCACCATCAACAGCGGCAGTCCCCAACCAATGATAGTGCCCGTTTTGGAAGGCGGGGGAATCGTTTCCAGCGGCGACAAATCTTGCCGCTGATTGACGGCTAAGGATTGGCGAATACCCTGCATGTGCCCCGCACCCACCACCGCCACCACCTTTTGCCCCTCAGCCGCCAGCGTTTTTTGGGTGATGTAGGTGTCCCGTTCATCAATGAGCACAGTTTTGAGCTTGGGCATGAAGCGGCCCAACTCTTGCATCAATTCCGTCAGCACGTCCGTCTGGCGCAGTTCCGCCAGTTGTTCCTCTGTGATCTCCTGCCCTTCCATCATGCCTGCCAGACCGGCGCTGAGCAGCTTGCTCTTTTCCCACAAGGACATGCTGTTCCAGGCGCGGCGCAGGGTAATGCGCACGTCGCGGTCAACCAGGGCTACGGGGATGCCCATTTCCTGGGCCACTTTGGTGGCTTCCAGTAGTTCTGTGCCCGGAGCCACGCCCAGTTTTTGCCCCAGCCGTTTCTGGTAGGAGGAGAGCATCAGGTTGATGATCAGGGTCATCATCTGTTTTTGGCGAATGACCTGGCGCAGATCAAGCGATTCCCACTTGCGCTGGTTGGCGAGGGTCTGGTAGCGCTGTTCATCCAGTTCCACGCAGACCACATCCGGCCGTTCCTGCTCAATCACCTGGCGCACCAGGTCGGTGGATTCTTGTGAGATGTGGGCAGTGCCCACGATGATAAAAGTGCGGCCTGAAGCTGCTTCGTGTCCGCCGTCTATTTGCACGATCTCCACATCTGATGAATAAGTATCTGTTGAATAACTCTCTGTTATCGGTTCAGTCATAATCTTCCTGTTTTGCAAATTGGTTCTTTTGTATTATCCTGCAAATCCTGTTTTTTACACGCGCCACTGAGTGGTTGTACGGAGCGACAGACAAATTATGGGCAGACGACTCTTTCTCATTATCCTGTTGGCCTTGTTGGGCAGCGGCACGGCCGTCCAACCCACCTCGCACGTTGCCGCTGCCCAACAAACGATCTGCGCCGCCCCATTCCTGCCTGTGGCCACGCCGCTAACCGACTTAGGGGCCAATGAGTATGTGCGGATAGATGGGCAAGCGACGGGTTTCACCGGTGGCTTGTATCCAGACGGCCGTAACCAACGCCCCCCCGACCACGAAGCTGCCGGGCAAACGATTGCCGCCTCCATTGTGCCCTTGAACGAAACCGGCGAACCGGACGCCGACGGCCGTATCGTCCTCATCTCCGTCGGCATGTCCAACACCAATTCCGAGTTCAACCATTTTATGGAGGCTATTCACCTCAATCCGGCGGTGAATACGGCCGTGAAAGCCGTCAATGGGGCCCAAAGCGGGCGTGTGGCTGATGACTGGGCCGCTCCAGACACAGATACCTGGGAAAACCTGAATACAATCCTGACACGGGCCAACAGCACACCGGAACAGGTGCAGGTAGCCTGGATCAAGCTGACGTTGACCGATGGTGGCCCCTTCCCGGAAAAAGCCCAGGCATTGCAGTCCCATTTGCTTACGATTGTGCAGCAGCTAAAAGCGCGTTACCCCAACCTCAAAATGGCCTATCTATCCAGCCGCACGCGCTCGTATATGATAGACCGGGGTCTCAGCCCGGAACCGGCCGCCTATGAAACAGCTTTTGCCGTCCGCTGGCTGATTGAGCAGCAGATCAATGGTGACCCGGCGCTAAACTTTGACCTGGCAAAAGGGGCGGTGATGGCCCCTTACCTGAGTTGGGGGCCGTATTTATGGATTGATGGGGAAAACGCGCGCAGCGACGGCCGTGTCTGGCTGGCCGAAGATATGGCCCAAGATTGCACCCACCCCTCACGCAGCGGCAATACAAAGGTGGCAGAGATGTTGTTGGAATTTTTCCTGACGGACAGCACCACCGGCTGGTTCCGCGCCGCCGACGCACCGGTTATCACCGCTGCCCTTACCGCCGCGCCCACAACCACCCACACGGCCACACCAACCCAACCCGCCACGCTTACGGTCACGCCATCCCCCACAGCCACAGATACCGCTACGCCTACACTCACGGCAACGGCCGTGCCGCCCACTGCCACCAGCCCACCACCCACACCAACCATTCCCGCGCCGGTTTCTGATGATGTGGGGGTGGGCACGGCCGTGTGGCCTGTGGCGCTCCTGGTTGTGCTCATAGCTGGCGGCGGCCTCTTCTGGTTCACCCGCCGTCACCGTTAACCGATTACCGATTACCGATAACGGATTACCTCTCCCCTATTAAGCCGGTTCATAAGGGTTTCCTTGTTTCCTTATGAATGCTGCGCCCGTTTGGTGCAGTCTGTGTATAATCGAGTGATTGAATCCGGCGGGGCAAGCCGTGACATTTCAAATCCCAGAGCATGAAAAATCAGAGATGAGAGATTGGAGATGAGAGATTGATAGTCGCAATCTCTCATCTCCAATCTCCCAATTTAAGGAGTAAATCACAATGAAAATTATCGTTGTCGGCACAGGTTTTGTGGGTTTACCACATGCCGCCATCCTGGCGGAAGCGGGGCATGAGGTGTATGCCTACGACATTGACCCCAAGAAGATTGCTGCCTATGAAAGTGGCGACCGGGCACAAATTGAGTATTACGTAAACGAGCCAGGCCTGTATGAGGCCATTCAAGAAACACAAGGCCATTACCTGCACTTCACCAGCAGCATCAGCCAGGTCATTGACGAGACCGATGTCTTCTTTATGTGCATCAACACCCCGCCCAACCGGGATGGCTCTACCGACCTGAGCTACTATCTCAAAGCAGCCAACGACGTGGCGAAATTGTTAGCCAATCGCCCATCAAAAAACCGGGTCGTATTGGTGAACAAAAGCACCGTGCCCATTGGCACCGCCCGCCTGCTGGAACGTGTGCTGAGCGAACATGGCGTGGAAAATTTTGGCGTCGCTTCCAACCCGGAATTTTTGGCGCAGGGTAATGCCATTGATGGGTCACGCCGCCCCGACCGGGTCGTTGTCGGCGCAGACACGCCGGAAGATTTCCAGATTTTGCGCCGTGTTTATTCCCAATTCGTCAACCATGTGCGCATCAAGTATGTGGAGACAACGCCGGAAACGGCCGAGGCCATCAAGTACATGGGCAACACCCTGCTGCTCACCTACATCTCCTTCTGGAATGGCGTCGGGGCGCGGGTGGCGGAGAGCCTGCCCAATGTGCGCATGGAAGATTTGAAGATCGGGGTGACGGCCGACGGCCGTATCAGCACCTGGGGTTCCTACGTCAGCAATGGCGCCGGTGGCAGCTGCTTTGGCAAGGACATCCAGTCGCTCATCTACCAGTTGAATCAGGCGGGTTGCTCCACCGATTTGCTGCAAGCCGTCTACAACATTAACGAATACCAGAAAACGTACCTCATTGACCGCGCCGTGCATGAAGCCCGTTTCAACTTTAACCAGAAAACAGTAGCCCTTTTGGGGCTGGCCTTCAAAAAACGCACCAACGACATGCGCGATTCGGCCGCTCTCAAAGCGGTGGAATCCCTGCTGAGCAAAGGGGTGAAGGAAATCCGCGCTTACGACCCATTGGCGATGCAGGCCGCCCAGGAATACTGGTTCAACCCGGAAAAGAACCACCTGTTTGAGCGCATCACCTACCACGACACGGTACAGGACGCTCTCAAAGGCACAGATGCCGTTTTCATCTCTACTGACTGGGAGGAGTTTCGTGGCCTCTCGCGCACCATTGAAAAAGCGGTCAAGCCACCCTACCTGGTCATTGACGGCCGTCGCATGATCCCCGACTACATGACCCTGGTCGAGAAAGGGTATGACTTCCTGGCTGTTGGCGGCCCATTATTGCGCCGGGACACGGCCGTCGCCACGCCCTCGCCCAACGGCCTTTCGCCGCAGGTTATGCCCCAGACAGCCTGACTCTTCAAACCTGGCAGGTCTCAATGGGCCTGTCAGGTTTCAGCCATTGTTTAGCGGCAGGGTAAACACAAACCGGCTGCCCACGTCCCCGTCCCCCGGCTCGACCCAGATTTGCCCGCCGTGCGTTTCCACCGTCAGGCGGCAAAAGGCCAGCCCCAGTCCATACCCACGTGGCCGGCGCATTCCCAACTTCTGCACTTGAGCAAAACGATCAAAGATACGTTGGCGGTCGGCCGGGGGGATACCGGGGCCGACATCTTGCACACTAATCCGCAGCATCTGGTTAACAACACCGATTTCTAGCCGGATACGGCCGTTATCCGGCGAAAACTTGATTGCATTGTCGAGCAGATTGGTCAGCACCCGCCGTATGCGGTCCACGTCCACCAGCACCGGTGGCAGATCATCGGCAAAACTCGTCTCCAGCTGGATCATGCGTCGGCTGGTTGACAGGGAAGCCAGCCTCAGCACTTCATCCACAACCTGCCTGATAGTTACCCACTCCCGATCCAGGGCCAATGTGCCAGAATCCAGCCGGGAAACATCGAGCAAAGAATCCACCAAATCCTTCATCCGCGCATGGGCCAGCCGGGCAATATCGAGCAATTCCCGGTTCGCTGCCAGCACATCCTCCGGCAGCACCAGTTCCAGCATGTTCAGGACGCTAAACATATTGCCCAGCGGGCTGCGCAGGTCATGGACGATCAGGTCGCTCGTTTCCTGGCGTAGCTGCTGCTGCGCCATTAACTGCTCGTTTTCGTCGAGCAGCGAGGAAATCTGCCGCAATACCCCCCGATCGGGCGTAACCGTTTCCGTCCGGCTGGTTTGGTGTATGGCGCGCAGTCGGGCGCTTAATAAGGCCAGTAAATTCAGGCTGATGGACGGCTGGGCTTGCAGCAGTTTGTAAAATCCTTCGCGTTCAATGCGCAGCAGTCGGGTCGGTTCCAACGCCACCAGGGAGGCCCAACGTGGTTTGTTTTCCAGCAGCGCCATGTCCCCCACCACTTCGCCAGGCAGCCGGAAAAACAAATCGTCTGGTTGGCTAAAGCTGCCTTTAACCACCGCCACCTGCCCGGCCCAGACGATGTAAAGGGCATCACCATCGTCCCCCTCGCAGAAGATAATCTCCCCTGGCGCAAAATGCTGCTCGGTAATCAGCTCTTGTAAGAGTCGCCGATCCAACGAGGTGAGTATTTTCATCAGGCTGCTGGTCACGGCCGTGTCCGTCAGCCCGCCATCAGATGGCTCGATGGTGCGCAGGTGTCTGAGTTCAGTGTCGGTGATCCTGTGGGTCATTGGTTTGGTGGTAATTGGGTAATTACCCAATTACCGAGTTACACAATATACGGTGTACTTGCCCCCGTCTTTGCCATTCCTTTTTCGTCCAGGGCCACATCAATGCAGGCGGGCAGGCCGCTGGCGAAGGCACGCGCCAGGGCGGGGCCGATGTCAGCCGGGTTGTCTACGTGTTCGCCGTAGCCGCCCATCGCCGCCACAATTTTATCATAGCGGGTGGGCGCCAGTTTGGTGGCGATGGCCCGTTCTTCACCGACCATGTTCACCTGTGGCCCACGAATTTGTCCCCAGCCGGCGTCGTTGCCGACGATGGCGACAATGGGCAGGTGGTAGCGCACGGCCGTGTCAAACTCAAACCCGTTCAACCCAAAAGAGCCATCGCCGCTGACGATTAACACCTTCTTTTGCGGATACAAATGTTGGGCGGCAATGGCAAAGGGCGCGCCGACGCCCAGGCAGCCCAACGGGCCGGGGTCCAGCCATTGGCCGGGCATGGTCACATCCAGCACTTTGGCGGCGGCGCTGACGATGTCGCCGCCGTCGCCGACGACGATCATCTCTTCGTCTAGCAGTTTGTTGATTTCGGCGGCAAAACGGAAATGGTTGACGGGGGCGTCATCCAGCGCTTCCCAGTCGGCCTGCTGGTCGCGCTTTTTCGCTTCCCAACCGCGCACTTCGTCCAGCCAATCGCCCCAGCGAATGCCTTGCAGCCCTTCGCTGAGCGCCTCCAACACCAGCCGCGCATCGGCCACCATGGCCACATCGGCCTGGCGGTTGTGATGCAGTTCGGCGGCGTCGTTTTCAATCTGGATCAATTTGGCGTTGGGATTCCACCCTTCCAGGCCGTATTTCAGGCGGAAGTCCAGCGGCGTGCCGATGAGCAGCACGGCATCGGCTTCACGCAGGGCTTTGGAGCGGGCAGCTTTGCCGCAGTGGGGGTGGGTCATGGGCAGTGTGCCCCGCCCCGCGCCGTTGGTGAAGACAGGCACGGCCGTTTGCTCCGTAAAGTCACGCAGGGCCTCGCTGGCCCCATCCCAATACACCTGCGTCCCGGCAATGAGGATGGGCTTTTGCGCGCTGCGCAAAATCTCGAACATCGCTTGAATGGCGCTCAGTTCGGGCTGAACCGGCTCGGCCACAAATTTGGGGGCGATTTCGGGCACATCTATGGCGTTAAACAGCACGTCAAAAGGGAGTTCAATAAAGACGGGGCCGGGACGCCCACTCAGCGCCAGTCTGAAAGCATCGGCCAGTTGCGCCGGGATTTCTTCCGTTTTTTGAATGGTGAAGCTGGCTTTGGTGAAGGTCTGGAACATCTCCGTTTGCGGCATTTCCTGTAATGCGCCTCGCCCCCGTGTACGCAAGGGGGCCGCGCCGCCAAAGAGGATCATGGGGCTGCGCGCCTGGTAGGCATTGGCTACGGCCGTGACTGCATCCGTCACCCCTGGCCCGGCGGTGACAATGGCCGCGCCGATGTTGCGCGTCAGCCGGGCATAGGCGTCGGCGGCGTGCCCGGCGGCCTGCTCGTGCCGGAAATCAATCACGGCAATGTTATTGTTCAAACAACCTTCATACACGGGCGCAATGTGGCCGCCGCACAGAGTATAGAGCGTATCCACCCCCTGCGCCGCCAGCGCCCGCGCCACCAGTTCACCACCATGTGTAAATTGCATGTTGCCTCCTTTGCAGACCCTAAGGGTTTCAGAAAACCCTTAGGGTCTAAACCCATTATAAGCCGGCGGCGCGTTGTTGTGATCGTCAATCTCCCAAGTTTTACGCCACAGGGAGTACGCCCCGTCAATTTTGAGCGTCTCGCCGCTAATGTAGGCGGCGGCGGGGGAAAGCAGAAAAACGATGGCTGCGGCCGTTTCGCTTTCCGTGCCCATGCGTTTGAAGGGGATGTCTTTGACAACCAGGGGCAGCAGCTCTTTTTTGACGTAATCGGGGTATTTGTCCAGCCCGCTGGAATCAATGATGCCCGGCGCGACGGCGTTGATACGCACACCGGATCGCGCCCACTCAACGGCCAATGTTTTGGTCAGGTTTTCCACCCCGGCGCGGGCGGCGGCGGAGTGGGCCATGCCGGGGTAGCCGCGCCATTGGTCAATGAGCATATTGACGATGACGCCGCCGTGTTGCCCCATGGTTTGGTTGTACGCTTCGCGGCACATGAGAAAGGTGCCGGTGAGGTTGGTTTCGACAACCGCCGTGAACCCCTTCAACGTAATCATCTCCGCCGGGCTGAGGAATTGGCCGCCAGCATTGTTCACCAACCCATGCACCGCGCCCCGTTCGGCCATTACCTGGGTGAACAGGTTTTGCACCTGGCTCTCTTCGCGGATGTTGCAGACGATGGCGGATACATGGCCGCCGCCGGTCGCAATTTCCTGGCGTACCGTTTCCAGCTTCTCCGGGTCGCGCCCGGCAATGACCACGTGCGCCCCCAAAGAGGCCAGTTCATGCGCGGTGGCCCGCCCAATGCCGCTGCCGCCGCCGGTGACGATGATGGTTTGCCCGGAAAATAAATCCGGGCGGAAAATGGAGTGGTAGGTCATGGTGTTTCCTGTAACTGTTGCAAGACGCCGTGAACGTTGGCGGGTTGCCAGCCGGGGGGCTTCAGTAGTTTGCCATCGGCGCGGCGGGGGCCGCCCAGCTTTTCCATGTTGGCGCGGTGGACTTCGGCGTAGACGGCGTCGGCGTTGATGCCCAGGGTGGCAAATGTGCCGTAGACGACGTAGAGCAGGTCGGCCAATTCATGCGCCAGGGGGGCCAGGTCAACGGCCGTGCCCATTTCATCAGGCAGCAAGGTAAAAGCGGCCATTACTTCCTTGTACTCTTCTTCAATCAAGGTGCGCCGCAGCGCCAGCGTGTCGGGATGGGGGATGGTGGGGGCTGTCGGTGTGGCTTCCAGGGCGGCGTGAAAATCTACGATCTTTTCAAAATTCGTTTGCGGCATGGAAAACCTCGGTAATGAGTTGGGATAAGGGCATGTCCGCTAAAGAAGCCAGGCGATAATCGGCCAGGGAAAAATCGAGGGTGTGGGTCATGTTATTGGGCACGGCCGTGACCCGCACTCCTGCCGCCTTCGCCGCCCGTACCCCATTGAGCGAATCTTCCAGCGCCAGCGCCATGCCTGGGGCGACGCCTAATTGCGCCAGGGCAAAATGGTATACCGCCGGGTCCGGTTTGGGGCAGTCATCCACATCATCCCGGCAGGCAACCACCGCAAAGTAAGGCGTAATATCCAACCGCTGCAAATGTTCATCCACCCAATGATGCGGCGAACTGGAGGCTAACCCAATGAGCAGCCCCATCTCACGAGCAGCCTGTAGATAATCCATGACGCCGGGCATCATCGTTTCCTGCGTTAAAAATTCCCGGTCACGCTGGCGGCGGCGTGGTTCGATGGCATCCCTATCTACGGCGTGGCCGACGGCCGTATCCAGAAAAGCATAGGGGTCAAAGGTAATGGCGCCAATGTGCTGCTGCCACACTGCCAGCGGGAACGGGACGCCAAAGGACAAAAATACCTCTTGCCAGGAGAGGTATTCGGTAAATTCGGTATTCAGGATCAGCCCGTCAAAATCAAAAATGAGCGCGTCTATCATTCTATTGAGCGAACAGACAAATTCTGTTACGCCACTGTTTTGGGATCAATACCGGCGGCTTTAAGCGCCTTGTTGTATTCAGACTTGAGCTTGGAGTTTTGAATACGGGCTTTGCGAATGTCATCCGGGGACATGTCGTCGGTGATCTCGATGTAATTTGGTTCGGGCACGGCCGACACGGCGGCTGGGGCAGCGGTCGCTGGGGCAGCGACGACCGCCGCGGGCACGGCCGTTTCACCTGCTTCGGCTACCGGTGCGGCGGCCATTACGGGTGCGCCGCCAGGGATAACAACCTGACCGTCTACAATCTCCACATCTTTGGGGTCAATACCGGCAGCCTTGAGCGCCTTATTGAAGGCTGAAGTGGCTTTGGAATTGGCGATGCGTGCTTTGCGTACATCATCGGGCGACATGCCATCGGTGATTTCAATGAGTTGGGGTGGTTCGATGGCTACGGCCGTGGCTGCCGGGGCGGCTGCCACAACCGGTTGGGCCGCGCCGGGTGCAGCGGTTGCGGCGGCAGCCGGGACGCCAGCCGCTTTGGCGGCTTTAGTCGCGGCCGATTTGGCTTTGGCATTGGCAATACGCGCCTTGCGGATTTCATCCGGCGACATGTTGTCGGTGATGGCGATGACGGCGAAATCTTTACCAGGGGTGACGCTCGCCGGGGCGCTGGCGGCAGTGGCCGCGGGGGCAGCAGCGGCAGGCGCGGTTGTTACGGCCACAGCCCCCGTGCGTGCACCATCCCAACCATGATGAGCAGCAATGCGCACGGCCGTGACCGGATCACGTTGCAAGGCATCGCTGCGGCCGGCTGTCACCATATTTTCCTCACCTAACCGGCCAATCTGCATATTGGCCCCCCGTGGCAGAGAAGCCGCCTGTTTTGCCGCTAACTGGCGTGCTTCAGCCAACTGCGTTTCTGGATCAGCCTGGGCTTTAATTTTGTGCCCAAACGTCAACGCCGGGTTGTACCCTTTGTCTCTTTCTTCCAGTTCTACTTTTGTTTGATTGACACGGGTATCCATGCCGGCGAAGACCCAGGCGAGAAAAGCACCCAGGAGTACCGGCAATAGTACAGCCAGACAAGCGATGATAAATACCATGGGAATCCCTCTTTTATTTGAAATCAGCTTATTGGGCAGCAATTATACCTTTTGTGCCAGATTTCTCAAACCGATTGGGCGCATCGTAACCTGGTTGATCGGCTGCATCATGTGGTCGGGCAGGGAGGGTGAGGTGCGCATCTGCTATGGCCGTGGCCCTGCCGGTATGGGAGGCGGTGGGCCAATGTTGTTTCTGTCTGTTTTACAATGTTTTGGTGAAGGTGACGCTGCGGCGCATGGCGTAAAAACCCAGATTTTCATACAGGCGCAGCGCCCCCGTGGGGTTTTCTGTGTCTACGCCCAGCGCGGCCTTGTCCAACCCCGCTTCTTTGAAAGCGTGCATGGCGGCTACAATCAGCGCCGAGGCTATCCCTTTTTTGCGCCAGCCATGAATGACGCCAATGTCTTCCATGATACCTTCGTTCCAGCCGGTTTGCTCGTTGCGTCCGGCGCTCACGGAGCAGATGCAAAAGCCGATTACGTTATCGGCGTCATCCAGCGCCAGCCGGGTCAGGTCGCCACGAAATTCTGGTTTACCACTGAAACCCACGTGCCAGATTTCTTCATTCACAGGAAAGAAACCAAAATGATCCTGAAAGGAATCGTTGAAAGCCAGCCGGGTAGCGTTGTCCAATTCGGGCTGCCACGGCCGTAGCTGCAATCCCGCCGCCAACTGTATATCAGGAATCGGCTGGTGCAGATCGCGCTGCATCCGGTAAAAGTAACGGGTTGGCTGGAACCCCTGCTGTGTAAACAGGTCAATGCGGTCCTGGTTGTGATCGCGGCAACTGGTCTGGATGAGGGCGGCACGGCCGTTGCCCGCTTCGGCCACTTTTTGGCGGGCGCGGGCTTCAATCCAGGAAAGGATAAAAGCGCCGAGGCCCTGCCCACGATAGGCATGGTGTACCGTGCCGCTGGCATTGAAGCGCAGCTCGTTGCCTTCGGCGGCGGGCGGCAAAAAGAGCAGCCCCATAGCCGCCAGTGTGCCATCGGCGGTAAAAGCCGCCAGCGAGTCATGCGGTAACTCATTTTGCAGAAAATCCAGCAGCGGCTGTAGCTCTGTGACGGTTTGGGCGGAGTCGGCGCCGTCAGCATCCATGTCGGCGACGGCCGTCTGGCACATGGCAGCGGCGTCGGCCGTGGTCAGCGGCCGCCAGGTGAATTGGGGAAATTGGGTTGCTTCAGGTAGCATCGTTTTTTACCCTCCAGGGCCAGGAATATAGCCTCTTGTATGCCTGTCATCAGTAGCAGGTTGCATGTGGACAGTTTTCGGACGCCGATTGGACAGGGAACGGACGGCCGTGCAGTAGACTGCGCCCGATTATCCACCATATTGAAAAGGACACAAACCTGATGAACGGCACGCTCTTCCTCATTCTACTATTCATACTGATTGGCACTTTTATCCCCGCATCGCGGCCTGTCGTCGCAGCCCCCGGCGCTCTGACGTTTACCGTCAACACCAGCCTGGCCGACGCGGTAGACATCAATCCCGGCAACGGCATTTGCGAAACGGCCCCTGGCAACAATGCCTGCACCCTGCGTGCGGCCATCATGGAGGCGAACGCTTCACCTGGCGTGGACACCATCGTCATTCCCGCCGGTACTTACTACCTGACCATCCCCAGCACCGCCGAAAACTATGCTCTGAACGGCGACCTCGACGTGACCGACAGTGTGATCATCGTCGGCGCGGGCGCGGCCGAGACGATCATAGATGGCAACCGGGATGTGACCAACGGCCGTGTCTTTGAAATCTTCAACGGCATTTCTGTCCAGATGTCCCATCTGACGGTGCACAATGGCATACATGAGACGGCCGGAGGGTCTGGCACAGCAGGCGGTATCCTGAATCGCGGCACACTGACGCTGGAATATGCACAGGTGCTTAACAACCAGGACGGCGGTCTGCTAAATCAAGGCGTGGCGGACCTTAATGCCGTCACCTATGCCAACAACAGCGGTGGCTGGGCGGCTCTCACCAATAACAGCGGTGGGGTGTTGACCATACGCAACAGCACCATCAACAACAATACTTCATCTGGCTTCAGCAATGGCGGCGGTGTGGACGCCAGCAACGGTACGATCACAATCATAAACTCAACCATTGTGTATAACCAGGCTACCCTGAATGGCGGCGGCATCTACATCGCCCAGTCAATAGCTAACTACCCGACGAAGGTCTACCTGTATAACGTGACGGTGATGGACAACACCGCTGATTCTGACCAAAACGATACCGGAGATGGTGGCGGCATCATGGTTTCCACCTTCTCCGGCCATATACCCACCGTTTACATGTACAACAGCATCGTGGCTAACAACCGGCTGCGTTTCTTTACCAACCCGATGAACAGCGACTGTGCCGGAACGATCACCTCTGGCGGCTACAACCTGGTTAAGACGATGGCCGGTTGTGACCTGACCGGCGTGACCACCGGCAATCTGACCAATATGGATCCGCTGCTCAGTAACCTACTGGATTACGGTGGCCCCACCCGCACACGCCTGCCTGGTAGCCTTAGCCCGGTAATTGATGCCGGTAACCCGGCCGGCTGTGCGGCTGATCATGTCGGCGGTATGTTGACCACCGACCAGCGGGAATATCCCCGCCATGTGGATGGCGGC
The DNA here is from genome assembly GCA_014584575.1 of Chloroflexota bacterium. GTDB lineage: Bacteria > Chloroflexota > Anaerolineae > Promineifilales > Promineifilaceae > CAADGU01. The sequence goes on along the minus strand of JACTMP010000011.1, from coordinate 136,242 downwards.
AGCGGCGCGGCGCGCTGCGACATCGGCGCTGCCGAGTACAACTCGGCCCCAACAGAACCGCCACCGCCGCCTACGCCGACGTACTACATCTATTTACCTTTGATTCAGCGTTAAGATGATAGGGTGTTGGTGAGTCTATCTCACCAACACCTCCTGAGGATTTTGCCATGTTAACTCAAGTGGATATTGACCAGATCATACGAATGCCGAACCTGATCTTGCGTAATCTGCGCATTACCCAGGTGTATTTTGAATTGTCGCAGGGGATGGCGCAGGTGGTGGGGAGCGAAAACGCCAACTGGTGCAGTTTTGCCACGTATGCTTCCAAAACGGCGGGCTACGCCATTCGCCATGACCGGCTGCCGGACAAACTGGCACTGTCCTTTGACTGGGCCGATGGCCCTCTGGACAGATTCCGGGCCGGTCGGGCGGCGCCCCGCGCTCGTCTGCACACTTACCTGACCGACCCGACTCACCGCCTGCTGGTGGAAGATGAGGGTGTTGTGGAGAGTATGCTTGATTGTATCAGCCTGAGTGTGTCTATTGGCAACGGCCGTGTCTTTGCCGAACTGGCCCATCCCTTTCACCATTTCATTACCGAGTTGGGCCGGGACTCAACCTACAGCGAAACCCATTTACAGCGCTTCCTGGCCCAATTCCACCCTGGCCCGATCAAAGAAGACGGTCAGGACTACCTGATTGAAGCATTTACCAGCTACTATCAGGCGCGATTCATGGACAATGTGGCCCAAAAGGCCCAGGCCATATTGCTGGCAAACCTGCTCATTGGTTTGCACGAGCAAATTCGGCTGCAACCGCACATTGCCGAGGCGCTGGAAGCGCCAGTAGCCACCCTGCGCGCCAAACCGGCGGCCAGGCTGGGCGGCGCCTTGCCGGACGCTGCCTGGCAGATGGCGCGGCGCATGGGGGAGCAGCTTCTGACGCGCACGATGATGTTCATTACCATCCCGGCGGGTGATCTGCGCCTGGGGCACAATGTAAAACCGCCGGTGGGGGCGGACAAGTTTCCGCCAGCATTGTTGACGATTCAAAACGGCCGTTTGCGCCAGCTTTTACAACGTTGGGACTTTAGCGACGAAACACTCACCGGCACCGCCGCCGTTAATTGGGCGCGCCTGGAAGACCGGATGCACTTTATTGCTGACTTTTTCCGCAGCCATCAACAAAACACCGATCTGTTCCAGCCACCGTTTGTGCCGGTGCAGGTAGCCGGTATGCTGGCGGGGCGTATTCCGGGTGGGGTGTTGTAAGGGGGAGATTGAGAGATTGAGAGATTGAGAGATTGAGCAATCTCTTAATCTCCTAATCTCCCAATCTCTTCTTTTTTACGGCGCCGCCGTGGCCGGTAAAACCGGGGTGGCGGTGGGGGCGGTGTAGAAGATCGGGTCCAGGCGTGGTGTTTCCGGCGTGCGGCCACGATCAAATTCGGTGAAGGTGAGATTGCCGGTAAGACGGCCGTCAATAAAGCTCGTCAACTGCTGTTGTTTGGCCTGATTGATGGCGGCTTCGGACAACGGCCGTGTCTCTCGTCCCGACACCATAATAAGGAAATATCGGTTCGTGCCTTCGCTAACCTCATGGACGATAACGGCCGTCGGCTCGTTCATCGGCTGAGAAAAGACGGTAGCCGCGGCGTCAGCGCCAAAGGATTGTTCGATATCGGGCTGAGTACGCCAGAGCAGTTCCGACACGATGGGAGCAGAGGTGGCTTCCGGGTCAAACGGTTGGCTGCGTAGCTCGTTCCACGTTTGCAGATAACCATTGCTCTCTACCAGCGCCAGGGCTTCATTGGCGGCTTCTTCTGTGTCAAAGGCCATGAAGTAGAAACTGGCGTGGGGCGCTTCCGCCGGTACATTGAACTCTTGCGCCAGAGCATCCGCCAGCTTTTCCCGGTAGAGTTGCAGCCGGATATAGGCCCGGTATTGTGCTTCGCTAATCCCCATTTCCCGATAACCGGCCAGCATCGTGTTCAGCTCTTCCCGGAATGCCGATTCGGAGACCGGGGTGGCCGTGGGCAGCGGCGTGCCCGTTGGCCCCAGGGTGGGGGTGGGGAAGGGGGTATTGGTAGGCAGCAGTTCGGTGATCACGGCCGTGGGAATGGGCGTAATGGACGGTGTGGGCATAATCGTTTCTGTGGGCGCGGGCAAGGGAGTGGGTGATTGGCCGCCGAAATAGTTGAACGATTCCCCAATGGCCTCTTCCACTTCTGCATCGCTGACAGTAATGCCCCGGTCACGGGCGGCCTGCAACACAATCACGTCCTCGGCCATCTGGTTCAGCACCGTCTGACCCATCTGTTCCGGCTGGAGCAGTTCATTGATCAACTGACCATAAAATTGCTGGATGAGACCGATGTCGTCGAACGCCTCCAACTGGTTTTCCAGCAGCAGAATTCGTTGCGCCCGTTCCAGCCGCACCCGGTCTTGCCATTCCCGCAAACTGATGGATTCACCTCTGACTTCGGCCACGGCCCGGTTGGGAGAGATAAAGACCTCGTTGATAATGGCGATTAGCAGTACCAACAGCAGAATGCCGCCGACGACGGCCGTGCCCAGGTAAATACTGCGCTTTTGTTCCCGTTCCTTCCGGGCCATCAACACTTCTTTACGGGACTGACGTTGTTGGTCTTCGCCAACCGTTTTGGTTTGCTTCTTGGTCATAGTGCGCGGCAGACCTTATTCCTGGACAAACGGCACCAGGGCGATGTGGCGGGCGCGTTTAATCGCCTGGGCCAGTTCACGTTGGTGTTTGGCGCAAACACCCGTCTGGCGACGAGGCCGGATACGCCCAAACTCATTCACAAAGCGCAGCATTTGGTCAGCCTGCTTGTAATCAATCACTCTATTCTTATCGGCGCAGAAAGCACAGGTCTTCTTGCGCACTTTTTGCTCATTCATAAAAACCTCCGGTATCGGGCAATACAATTAAGTCATGCGCCACCACTTCCGTGCGAAAATGTTTTCGGCCCTGGGCATCTTCCCAACTGCGGGTCTGTAACCGCCCCTCCACATAGAGGTGCTGCTCGTGCCCAATGTGTTGTTCACACACTTCAGCCAGGTTGCCCCAGGCAACCACATTAAACCACTCGGTTTCTTCGTGATGTTCGCCTTCTGATGATGTCCAACTGCGGGAGGTTGCCAGGGTAAAGGTAGCTACAGCGCGGCCTGTTGGTGTTTGTCGCACTTCTGGTTCGCCATCTACCCAACCAATGAGCATGACCTTGTTTAGCCCTCTGTTCACGGCACTCTCCCGGATTTCTGCAATGAGACCCTAAGGGTTTTATAAACCCTTAGGGTCTTGATACTTAGTCCTCTTTGCGAACAACCAGGAAACGTAGCAAATCTTCTACGTAACGCATGTTTCGCTCGGCATCCGCTACACGAGCAGGGTCCAGGTTGGCTTCGAAGAAAACATAGTACCCTTGCTTGTGCTTTCTGATGGGGTAAGCGAGCTGCCGCATGCCCCAATGATTGGCCACAGGCTGAGCCTCTTCGCCTTCACCATGGGTTAACCAGGTGGTGACACGCTCGATCAACTCTTTGCGAGCGGCCTCTTCTAAATTGGGTTGAACAATAATGGTTACCTCGTACTCACGCACGTTGCATACCTCCTTTCCTTGGAATTACTCTAGCGAGCTTTGCCCTTTTTTGCCATTTATCTGGTTATTAAGAGCGGAAAGCAGCAGAAGTATAAAGTTGTTTGCTGTGCAACGGGGCGGGATAATAACACAAAACAGATTTTTCACAAGGGCAAGATGAGTGTTTTTTAACAGGCACGGCCGTCGCCGTATAATTCCCCCCTTGCTGATCACAATTTTCGAGGCCTTATGAGTGAAGAACTAAACGAACACCGTTACATCGGGCCAGGCGCCAATTGAAATCAATCACAGCCCTTCGACAACATGCCGAAGCATGTTTTTTATATCGGATGACGAGAGCCATTCATTGGCGTCACGGCCGTTTGGGGATGCTGCTGTTAATGTTTATCCTCGCTATGACGCTGCTCACGCCGTTCCCCAGCACACAGGCGGCAGCGCAGGGTCAGACCAGGCTGGTGCTGGCTTTCTATTATGCCTGGTACAGTCCCGACTCCTTTGGTGTTGGCAAGACGCCCTGGCAGCCGCCTGCTCCCTACTATTCCACCGACGCGGGAGTCATCCAACGGCATGTGAGCCAGGCGAGCGCCGCCGGGATAGATGGTTTTGTGCAAAGCTGGTATGGGCCACAAACGGCCAACAACCAGACCGAAACCAACTTCCAAACACTGCTCAACATCGCCGCCGGCAGCGGCTTCAAAGCGGCGGTGGATTTTGAAACGGCCAGCCCCTTTTTTGCCACCAATGATGACCGCATCACGGCGCTGCGCGCCTTGCGCGACACCCATGCCAACCATCCCGCCTATCTGCGCGTGGATGGCAAACCGGTTGTCTTTTTTTGGGCTAACTGGGTGTTGACGCCGGCCGATTGGGTGACGATTCGCAGCGCCGTAGACCCGGACCGCAACATGATCTGGATTGCCGAAGGGGGCAACACCAATTACCTGAATGTTTTTGATGGCTTGCATCTGTATAACATTGCCTGGTCGAGCAGCCCGGCGGGCACGGCCGCTACCTGGGCAGCCAATACCCGCGCCGCCGCCAGTGCCTATGGCGGCTATAAATACTGGGTTGCCACAGCCATGCCCGGTTGGGATGATACGCTTGTGGGGCGGGGGGATGCAGCCTTTGTGCGCAACCGCAATGAGGGCGCTTATTACCGATCCAGTTTTGGCGGCGCGGCTGCCAGCGCCCCGGATATGCTCATCATCACCTCGTTTAACGAGTGGCGCGAGGGCAGCAACGTGGAGCCAAGCGTGGAGCATGGGGAGTTTTATTTGCAACTAACGGCCGAATTAAGCGCCGCTTACAAAGCCGGTTCGTTGCCCACCTACCCGCTGCCCGGCAGCGATCCCACCGCCGATCCAGATGCCACAGCTACCGTTGCGCCTGCTACCTTTACGCCTGGTCCCTCACCCACGCCAACGCAGACTGCTTCGCCAGCGCCTACGCTGCCGCCAACCAATACCCCGCCACCCACTGCCACCGCCACACCTATTGCCTCGCCCACGGCCGCGGCCGACGGCCGTATCCTCTACACTATCCAACCCGGTGACACCCTGTTTATCATTGCCGACCGCTTTGGTGTGCCGGTGGCCGATTTGTATGCGTTTAATAACCTGACGGCCGATTCGTTGCTTTCGGTCGGGCAGGAAATTGTGCTGGCTTATAGTGTGCTGCCCGATGGCTCTACCTTGCTGCCCGGTTTTCCCCAGGCGCGGCAAAAGCCGGATGGCACGATTGTCCATATTGTGCAGAGCGGGGATACCATGTTTGGTATTGCTGCTATTTATGGGCTGACGCTGCCGGAACTGCTGGCCGCGAGTGGGTTAGCCGAAGATGCGCTATTGCAGGTCAATCAGGAAGTGATTGTCGGCCACAAACCGCAGCCGCAAGAGGTAGGTGGCTCTTCTACCGACGGCCGTGACGCGGCCCTGGCCCTCAGCAACGCCACCACGGAGCCAACCCCCACCCCCACCGCGACTACCACCCCCACCACCGCTGCCTATCCGGCGGCTACGGCCGTGCCGGTTCAACCGACAGCTACCACGCCAGCGATAGCCAATGTGGCCGCACCCACCATTGCCCCCTCGCCGGACATGGCCCCGGCGATAGAGTCGGAATCGGCCACCACATCTATCGCCGCCCCCTTCGATTTGAGCGCCATCTTACCCTATGTCCTGGTAATCATCGGCCTGCTTTTCCTGGCCGGCGCCGGGCTGTTGCTGTTGGCGCGGCGGGGGTGATGGGGTGGCAAGGTGACAAGGTGATTTCCCAATCACCCAATCACCCAGTCACTCAGTCATAGCAAATACTCGCTAAACTCCCCGCGCAGGCAGTGGGCGGAACTATTGGCGGAGCCGTAGCCGCCCACGTTCAGGATCGCCAGATAATCTCCTTCGGCCAGCGGCGGCAGAGGAATGTCTTCGGCGAAGAGGTCGAGGGCTTCGTTGATGTGTCCGGCGATGGTGACGGTTTGGCGGTGAGACGTGGTGGGAGCCAGCAGGGGCGTGATGGCAAAGGGCAGGCGGTAGTAGGCGTGCAGGTTTTGCAGCCCAAATCCGGCATTGATCCCCACGAAGAGTTTGTCCCGTTTTTGTTCCACTGTGTTTACTTGCGTCAGCAGCACACCGGCATCCTTCACCACATAATCGCCCGGTTCAATGCAGATGGTCAGCCCGCGCGGACGGGCATAGTCGGCCAGGATGCCCGCCCACTCGGCCAGATTGAGCGGTTCGTCAACGGCCGTCAGCGGGACCCCTAAACCGCCGCCGACATCGAGAGTGGTCACGGACGCACACTGTTCCGCCGTACACTGCTGCAAAAACCAGTCCACTTGCGCCAACACCTGGGCTACTTTGGGCAAATGGCGCTGCTGGAAACCGGAGCCGATGTGGAAATGCAGCGTTTTCACCGTCAGCCCAAACTGGTTGGCGATAGCCAGGGCTTCGGGGAATTGCTCCCGGTATATGCCAAACTTGGTCGTTTGTTCGCCCGCGTATTCCAGCAGGGGATTGTACCCCGCGCCGATTTGGGGGTTGATGCGCAGGCCAATGTCGCGGCCGTGACAGCGCTGCCCCAGGCGGCGAATGGCGCTGATGCTGTCCAGATTGACCCATACGCCGGGATGCCGCTGCAACAGATCCAGGTCTTCATTTGCCAGCGATGTGCCCGTGAAACTGATCTCATCCTCGGCAAAACCGACCTGCCGCGCCAGCAATACCTCGCCGGGTGAGCAGGCGTCTATGCCACACAGCCCGCTAAAGCGCAGAAAGCTGACCAGCGGCAGAAAGCGGTTGGCTTTGAGGGCATAGTAGATGTGATAGGGCACGGCCGTATCCGCCAAAGCTCTGTGCAACCGTTCCAGATTGGCGCGGATGCGGGCGGTGCTGTAAACAAAAGTGGGCGTTTTGGCCTCGTGGGCCAGGGAGAGGAGGTCACGGCCGTCAAAGTGGAGACGGCCGTTCACATACCCCAAGTCCTCCCGCACCCACCATTCAAACTGTGCCTTGTCATTCTGGTTCATCATCAGTTCCCTTTTTGGTTTGAAATTAGACGCGCCTAGTGTACAGGGAATCGGGGGAAGATGGGGTAAAATTGGGTCGGGCACGGCCGTGAACGATTTACGATTCAACGGCCGTCAATCATTCCCATTCTGGCTTGTGGAGTAATCATGCGCATCAGGTTGGCTTCCTTACTCAAACCGCCGCCATCTGCGGAGGCCGAGAAAAATCGGCTGGCCGACATTTTGAATGGTATTTTGCTGGTACTTCTGGGCATGTCTGCCATTGTTGTTCCCCTGAGCTTTATTTTTGATCGCCATAGGCTGGCGGTAACGGTGCTGATAGGTGCTCTGTTTTTTGCTTTGGCAGGCTGGTTGCTGCGCCAGGGGCGCATCAATCTGGCCGCACTCATCACGCTGATAGTGTTAATGGTGGCGGCAACCTACCTGGCATATACGCGACAGGGGATTTTTGACCGCGCCCTCTTAATCTTTCCCATCATCCTGATCATTGCCAGTCTGATTTCAGAATGGCGGGTTTTTGTGCTGATCATGGTCCTGTCTATTGCCGTTCCGGGATTATTGGTGTGGGCAGAATTAAGCGGCAGGATCAGCAGGCAATTCATTGAAGATGTGTCCCCGTTTGATTTTGTAGCCGTGAGCATCATTTTTCTGGCCACGATTGCGCTCATGCGTATTCTGACCAATAGCTGGCAACAAAGCCTGGCCCTGGTTCGCCAAAATGAGGTCGCCCTGATGGAAAGCAACCGGCAGCTAGAAAGGCAAAAGCTGGCTTTGCAAAAAAGTGAAGAAGATGCCCGCCAATTCCAGGAGACACTCCAGGCCCTGCATGAAATCGGTATCTCGTTGGGCCAGATCGAAACAATGGATGATTTGTTTTGTCAGGCTGTGCAACAAGGGCTGGCCCGCCTGGGGTTTGAGCGGTTGGGTCTTTTGCTGCTAGATGCGGAAACCAATGAGATGGTAGGCACCTACGGCACAGATGAAAACGGCCGTGTCGTAGACGAACACACCTATCGCCGGCCACTTTCGCCTGAATCCTCACTCTGGGCGTTGCTGAAGGAGCAAAAGCACATTAATGTCATGGAGAATGTGGAGTTGTATCTGTCTGGAAAGCGCGTAGGCCAGGGTTGGCGGGCCACCAGCGCTTTGTGGGATGGGCAGGCCGGCATTGGCTGGTTGTCGGCTGACAATCTGCTGACGGGGCAACAGCCGAAAGCATTCCAGGCGGAGATACTCTATTTGTACAGCACCACACTGGGCAGCCTGATTAGCCGTAAACGGGCAGAGATCACTTTGAAACAAAACGAGGCAGCGATTCGGGCGTATGCGCGAGAACTGGAACGCAGTAATGATGAGCTACAACAGTTTGCCTATATTTCGTCCCACGATTTGCAAGAGCCGCTGCGCAAAATTCAAACATTTGGGGATCGGTTACGGCAGCGCCATGCCGATGTATTGGATGAACGTGGTCTAGATTATTTGCGGCGGATGCAAGATGCAGCCGACCGGATGCAGACATTGATTCAGGATTTGCTTTCTTTATCGCGGGTGGGCACGCACACACGGCCGTTTGCCTCGGTAGACTTAAACGTAATCTTGACCCAGGTGTTGGCCGACCTGGAAACACACCTGGAAGCGACCGGTGCGCAGGTGCAATTGGCCGAATTGCCGGTGATTGAAGCGGATGGGACGCAGATGCGCCAGTTGTTTCAAAACCTGCTTAGCAACGCTTTGAAGTTTCGCCGTCCACAAGCACCGGTGGTGATTATCGTTACTTGTGAAGCCATCGCTGATGCTCTGAGTGGGCGTGACTATTATCAGCTAGTGGTGCAAGATAATGGGATTGGGTTCGATGAAAAGTATAGTGAACGTATTTTTGGCATGTTTCAACGGTTGCACGGCCGTAGCGAATATGAAGGTACCGGCGTGGGACTGGCTATCTGCCGGCGCATTGTGGATAGGCATCACGGCCGTATCACTGCCCAAAGCGGTCCCGGTCAGGGTAGCACGTTTATCGTGACCCTACCCCGGCAGCAGCCTAAGGAACGAGAATTTAATACTTTACAAGAGACTGGAGACTAGAGATTAGAGATTGGAGATTGGTCGAGCATTTAATCTCCAATCTCCAATCTCAGGCGCGTATGTAATAAATCCAAATGAATAGAGACAACATGGAAGAAACAACAACCATACCCGACCCTGAAATTGCCAAATCGCGCATCCTGGATGCGGCGTTGGATGTTTTTGCCAGCAAGGGATATCACGATACCAGGCTGGACGAAATTGTAGCGGAGTCTCACACCTCCAAAGGGGCGATCTATTTCCATTTTCCCAATAAAGAGCGGCTCTTCCTGGCGCTGGTAGACCAGTTTGCCGACCTGCTAGAACGGCGGGTAAAAGAAGCCATCGCCCACGAAGATGTGGGTATCGCCAGAGTGCGGGTGGCGTTGGAGACGTGTCTGGACACGTTCGGCCGTTACCGCCGCCCGGCGAAACTGCTGCTGGTGCAGGCGGTGGGCTTAGGGGCCGCCTTTGAGAACAAACGTAACGAAATCAACGACCGTTTTGCCCGACTGATTGAAACCTATTTGCAGGAGGCGATTACCGTGGGCGACATCCCGCCGGTAGACACAGAAATAGTGGCCTATGCCTGGATGGGGGCGATGTACGGCGTCATTATTCGCTGGGTGTACACCGGCGAACCAGAACCGGCGCGCATTATGGGGACGCTGCTGCCGGTGCTACTGCGGAGCGTGGGGTTTGTGGAAGATGAAGAGTAGAGAATTGGAGATTGAGAGATTGGGAGATTGGGAGATTGAGGAATTAGAGAATGAACTGCTTAGCTCTGAACCTCAATCACGGCTTATCAGCGTTTCGATAGCTGCGCCGGGGGTCACGGCCGTGACCTTTTTGCACCATGCCCGCGGACGAGAACGCTTTTTCTGGCAGGCGGCGCATGACGAAGTGGCGTTGGCCGGGTTTGGCGTGGCCGCTGATTTGCGCGCTTGGGGGCCGGAGCGTTTTCAATCCATTGAACAGCAGGCCAGGGAATTGTTTCAGGACGCACTCATTGAAGATGGCGGGCAGCCTTTGGCTGCGCCGCGATTGTTTGGTGGGTTCTCTTTTGCCGATGACTTTGTGCCTGATAATACCTGGGCCTTTTTTCATCCGGCACACTTCATTTTGCCCCATTACCAGTTGGTGCAGGTGGGTGGGGAAAGCTGGTTAACCATCAATGCGGTGGTCGCGCCGGAAGAGGATATGGCCGAAGCGCAGGCGTCGCTGCGAGAGGCCCTGTTGGCGCGGCTGGTGTTTTTGCAAAGTGAAGCGCCTCCACCACCACCACAGGCCGTGCTTCAGCAGATAGATTACCCCATGCCCTATCCTGTCTGGCAGGAGATGATTGAACGGGCTACGGCCGTGATGCGCGCCGGTACCTTCAACAAAGTAGTACTGTCACGAGTTTGTGAATTGTGGTTTGATGAGCCGGTGGATGTGGCCGGGGCGCTGGCCTATCTGAACCAGGCATACCCGGATTGTTACCGTTTTTTGTTTGAACCCCGCCCGCATCATGCCTTTTATGGAGCTACGCCGGAGTTGTTGGTGCAGGCAAACGGCCGTACCCTGCACACCATGTCTCTCGCCGGTTCCATTCGCCGGGGGCGGACACCTGCCGCAGATGAAACGTTAGCCCAAGAACTGTTAAACAGCGATAAAGATTTATATGAACATGCCGTTGTCACCGACTCCATCCGGCGGCGATTAACGCCGGTTGTATCGGAGTTGAGCATACCTGACGAGCCAACAGTGCTGCGGTTAGGGTATATCCAGCATTTGCATACGCCGGTGTACGGCCGTTTGCCCCAACCAATCGGCGTCCTCCCGCTAGTAGAAATTTTGCACCCCACACCCGCTCTGGGCGGCACACCCCGCCACCTGGCGCTGCCCTACATCACCCAGGCCGAACCGGTGCCGCGTGGCTGGTACGCCGCCCCGGTGGGCATCATTGACCATCACCTGGATGGTGCGTTTGCGGTGGGTATCCGCTCCGCCATCGCCCAGGATCGGCGCGTCTGGCTGCACGCCGGGGCCGGCATCGTGGCCGATTCCCAACCACAAAAAGAGTGGGACGAAACAGCCCTCAAGTTCCGCCCCATGCTCAATGCTCTGGGTATTACCCCCGCCGTGCCCTCCTAATTGGGCCAGAGCAATTGTGCACAGATGACCGTAACCAGGGCAATGAGCAATGTCAGGGGAGCGCCCACGCGCAAGAAATCAGAGAATTTATAACCGCCAGGCCCATACACCAGCAAATTACCGTGATGTCCGATGGGCGTCAGAAAAGAAGCGACAGCCGCAACGGCCACGACCACCACATACGGTTCTGCCCGCTGGCCTAAAGCCAGCGCCAAAGCGACTGCCACCGGCCCTAACAAAACCACTGTCCCGGCGTCGGACATCATTTGGGTGATGATGGCGGCGGCGATAAACAGCAATAGCAGGATGAGCGTGGGCGGCCAATTGGCGACAAAGCTGTGCAGTTTGCCGGCAATCAGGATGAAGGCAACGCCGGTAATGGTAATGGCAATGCCTATGGGGGCAATGGAAAAGACGCCCAGGCCCGGTTCTCCGGCCTGTCGCAAGAGGCGGTCGGCGATGAGAAAGGCGGGCGCACCGAGGATGGTGATGGTGGTGCCCAACGAAGCGGCAAAGGACATGGGCATGAGCAATTGGGAGGTGGGGATTTTGTGTTCGCGGCTCAATTTGAGGGTGACGGGCAGCATCACGGCCGTAATTGTCAGGTGATGGGTGAAGGCAGAGAGGGCGGCGACGGCCGTCATAATCACGGCAATCATGCGCTGGAAACGGCCACCTGCCAGACGCCCAATCCACAATCCCAGTCTGTCGGATAGACCGGTGACATACATGGCGCCGCTTAACACAAAGATGGCAGCGGCCACAATGGCCGGTTCACTGCCAAACCCGGAAAGCGCTTCTTCCGGCGTCAGGATTCCGGTCATAGCCAGACAGAGGACGATGAGCACGGCCGTTAAATCAATCCGAATGCGCTCTGTCAGGAACAATACAAACGCACCGCCCAAAATTAAAAGGAGGGTGGCTTGGTCACTGGTTAATCCCAACATGGTTCAAGTCTGCTCCTTTTTTCTTTGAGGTTTGGGAGTGGGGCCGGGAGTAAGAAGGGAGGAACGGAAAGCAACGTCAAATTCTTTCCGTTCCGTCCCATTACGTTTCTATCCTCCTTCTGCGGCAAAGCTTTTACAGCCTGCCAGGGGAGTGGTTTGTGTTATGGCACAGGCACACCCTCTGTGGCATGGATGATGCCATTGGCTGCCAGGATGTTGAATTCGGCAACCGGTTGACCGTTAATCTGTACCTGAGATTCTTCATTGACAGTTACCACCAACGGCCGTCCCTCAACAGTTGGAATGTAATCATCGTTTGCTATCTGGTTGATCCCCAGCCTGTCATTTACCAGCAGGTAAGAGATGAAAGTTTCCGGGTCTGCCTGCATGTCAGCCATCAGTTCTTCAGAGAGCTTTTCATAGGCGGCATCGGTGGGCACAAAAACAGTATGTGTCTGTCCCAGGTCGGCCAGCGCCTCTGTCAGGCCGGCTGATTCTGCCAGCGCCAGGAAGGTTGTAAAACGGCCGTCAGCCGCCAACAGTTCAGCCAACGTGTGTCCCTGCGAGCCTTTGTCGGCCGTAATCAGCGAATTTACAGGCGGCAATAACACGGCATCCACCAGATGGATGATCCCATTTTCTGCTTCTATGTCCGTCATGGTGATTTTTACTACGTCATTCAGCACAATTTCGCCACTTTCCACGCCTATTGTTACCTGTTCACCCAACAGGGTGGGTAAGGTACTGAACTCTACCAACTCAGGGCTGTAGTAAACACCGTTGATAATATGGTTAAGCAAGATGTCGGTGACGGTGGCATCGGCAGTGGTGGCTAAGGCGTCAAACGTAGCCATAGCCGCGTTGGTAGGGGCAAAGACTGTAAACGGGCCATCTTTTGTCAGATTGTCTGCCAGCCCGGCGGCTTCAATAAGCGTTTCAAAGTCGCTCAATTGGTCATCCGCTGCCACCACATCCATTAGATTTTGCGCTGTTTCTCCGGCATCTGTCTCTCCGGCATCTGTCTGGAGAACGGGCGCGGCGGCCACTGGGCTAAATGCCATGGCCATCAATAGCACGGCCGTTAACAGGATGAGTATCGCTTGTTTGGTTTTCATATCACACACTCCTTTCGCGTTCGTCTGCCACTTCGTCGGTTTCATCCAGCGAAGGGAAAAATTCGGGGAATTCGCCGATCTCCTCGTCCGAGATCAGAACATGGATACCCTGTTCGCTTAAAGTCTGCGCATAGCGAATGGGTATGAGGTAATGCTTTGTTAACAGGGTGCCCTGCGTCACCACCAGATATTCGATCTGGCAGTGCAATACATCAGCGATGGTAATGAGATGGCTCAGATGACCCACACGGCCGTCTGACCCATACACATCTACCTTGTTTCCCCATACGATCCGATCATCAGCCACCCCCTGGCGCACCTTTTCTTGCACGGTGGCGGCCCCGACAGTTGTAGGCAACACTGTTGGCCCCAATGCGCCCGCGCCAACGATGACTTCGCTTTGAATAGGGGCCATCCAGGCAGGGTTTTGTTCGCTATGTTCAACTACCGTTTCGCTGAACGAGGGATACCCGGCCAGTTCCTGGCAGCCTACTCCCAGGTGAATGCCCATGGCTGTTGCTTCTTCCACTTCGGAAACAGGCACCACTTTGCTCTGTTTAAACACCAGGCCGCTTTCCAGGATGATGTCGGTAATGCACCAGCTTTCCGGTTCTATTACCAGTTGAGCCAGATGCCCACAGGGGTTCTCACGGCCGTATACCATCGCACCAAACTTGAAATCTAAACTTTTCACAAGTTACCTCCAGTCCAGGGCAAGGTAAATGTTTTCACCATGACCCGGTCTCTGTTGTCGTTACACCAATAGCGTATCGTGTACACGCCTGATCGTTTGTGTGATGATCAGGACGCCAGCGCAACAGCCAGCATAACAAGAACAACAGGCCGTTGTCTTGTATCTGGATACAGAATCGAGGTATGAAATGGGGCAGGGGTATCAGGCAGGTGGGGGTGAGGAAACGGCCGTGTCGTTTAACAAGGCCGCAAATGCTGTGGCTTCCCAACGGTTATTCACACCCAACTTTTGCAACACGCTATGGACATGGTTTTTTACCGTTCCCAGTTCAATCGTTAATTGTTCCGAAATTTCCTGATTACTGGCGCCTTCGCCAATTAAAGCCAACACTTCACGCTCACGTGGTGTCAGTTCTGTCAGCTTTGTTGCATCAGGATTCAGCCCTAATCCCGCGTGCAACTCAGTCAGGTGGGCCACACGAGACATCAAGGCCGCGATCACGGTTGGTGAGGCCAGCGCTTCTCCCCGGAAGGCCGCGTGAATGTTTTTTAGCAGATCATCCATCGAATCATCTTGCAATACGTAACCATCGGCCCCGGCTTCTATGCACTGCATAATCGCTTCTTCAGATTGTGGCAGCCCCATCACCAATATCCTGGCAGCTACTTCTGCCTTACGCAAGCTCCTGGTTAAGGCGAGCACACCATTATCAGGCTGAGAGGAAGAGGAGCAAGCCAATACCACATCACAATCCCTGGCCTTTTCCAATGCCACTGCCTCTGTGGTGGCCGTGCCCACCACCTGAATATCCGGTTCATGGCGCAATGCGGCCGCAATCACCTTACCAAAAACACGCACCTCATGTACCACAAGAAGGCGAATCATCAAAGCGTTTTACTCCTCATCTATCCTGAATTATGCTGCTGTCCACTGCTTGCAACAGAGTAGACGGCAACTTAAACCCCGGATGAACCCAAAATAAGCCCACACTAAATACATGCTGAAAAGCAAATAAGATAGCGCCTCAATTTGAGATGGGTAGATTATAGGGGGATTCATATCATTTTCCTAAGTTCACATAGGCACAAGATACAGCTAACGGGCAACGATCCTCTATCTGTGGTCTATACATTTGCACAAACCTCTGGGAATTGCCCAATTCGCCTGCTTCCGTTACTATCCTCTTGGGGTATCAAAGGCCCTAAAGTCGAGTCAACAAAAGGAGATAACCATGTGCTGTTTAGTCACAATCCTGGTGTTTTTAGGCCCCCGCATTACGTTAATTGCCTGGTATTTGATGGATCCTGGCAGGTTTAATGCCGCCATCAACACCTGGCTACTGTCGTGTTGCGGGTTCTTCTTTTTGCCCTGGACAATGCTCGCCTATCTGGCCGCCTGGTCAGCCGAGATGGGAGTAACGGGCTTTGGCTGGGTCATTGTCGCCTTTGGTTTCTTGATAGACATCAGCGCCTATTCCGGCAGTGGCTACGGCAACCGCGACCGGATTCGACATTACGCCTAAGAATAAATTAAACAACTGGAAGAACTGAGATTGAAGATTGGAGATTGAACAAATTTCCAATCTCTAATCTCCAATCTCCCTACTTATACCGCTGCAAAATGCGGCGGGCGGCCGACCATTTATGCACTTCATCCGGGCCGTCATAAATGCGGGCGGCGCGTTCGTGGCGGTACCACCAGGCGATGGGTGTATCATCCGTCATGCCCAGGCCGCCATGCACCTGCAAAGCGCGGTCAAGCACCTGTTGTAATACCCCGGCTACGTGAAACTTGATCAACGAAATATCATCGCGCACAGCATATTGGCCGTGTTTGTCAATTTTCAGCGCCGTATCCATGACCATCAGGGTGGCCGCGTTGAGTGCAGCCCGGCTTTCCGCGATCCAGCTCTGGATGGTGCCCTGGTCGGCCAGCGTTTTGCCTGGGGCAATTTGGCGGCGCATGGCATAGGCGCACATCAGGTCAAAGGCGCGTTCGGCAATGCCCAGCCAGCGCATACAGTGGTGAATACGCCCCGGCCCCAGACGCTCCTGGGCGATGGCAAAACCGGCCCCTTCTGCCCCCAACAGGTTGCCCAGCGGTACGCGCACTTCATGGTAACGCACTTCCGCATGGCTGGCCCAGCCGCTGCCGGCTTCGCCCATAATGGAGATGTTGCGCACCAGTTCAAAACCGGGTGTGTCCAGGGGCACGATGATCTGGCTGGCGCGCAGATGTTTGTTTTCGGCGTGGGGGTTGGTGATGGCCATGACGACGGCAAACGCCGCACCATCGGCCGAGGAGGTGAACCATTTATGGCCGTCTATGATGTAGCTGTCGCCTTCATGCACGGCCGTTGTGCCCATCATCACCGGGTTAGAACCGGCAAACTCCGGCTCCGTCATGGAAAAGCAGCTACGGATTTCACCGCGCAGCAGGGGCACGAGGAATTGCTCTTTTTGTTCGGCCGTACCGTGCTCAATCAGGATTTCCATGTTGCCAGCGTCCGGGGCCTGGCAGTTGAAGGAGTAATGGCCGATGGGGGTGCGCCCCAATTCTCGGCTGACCAGCCCATGCTCAAACAGCGTCAGCCCCAGACCGCCGTATTCTTTGGGAATTTGTGGCAGCCATAAGCCTAACCTTTTCACTTGTTGCCGTTTTTCTGCCAGCACCGGTTCCAGGGCAGTAAACTCCTTTCCTAGAAAATCAGCTTCCAGAGGGATTAACTCCTCATCCACAAAGTTGCGGATAGTGACCAGAATTTTTTGCATTTCAGGGGAAACGTCAAACATGATTCCTCCAAAGGGAGGAGATTGAGAGATTGAGAGATTGGGAGATTAACTAATCTCTCAATCTCCTCATCTCCTAATCTCCACTCTCCATCTTCTTCAACTCCTCCCGCATCAAATCCACCTGGTGCGGTTTGTCCACGTCCATGCCGGCTTCGGCGTGGGGGTTGAGCAGTATCTTGACCGGGAAGCCGGTGAGCCGTTGGGCGGTGGCCTCGATGTCGGTCAGCGTGACCCGGCGGAACAGCAGCTTGAGCAACATGCGCAGGCCGACGATGCGGGCGATTTTCCAGGCATGTTTGCGGGCGCTGGCTAACATTTCCAGCAGTTCTTGTTCCCGGCCCAGCTGCGTGGTCAGGATGGCCACATCACCGCCCGCCACTTCCAGCCCTTTGAGTTTGACGTAGGTGCGGGTGGAGTGGGGGAAACGCTTTTCCATTGTCTCTCTGGTGACGAAGTTGTAGTAAACGCCATAGTCAAAGGGGCGGCAGGTGTTTATCAGGTCATCAATGATAACGCCGCTGAGAAGGGGGACATCGCCAGACGCGCCTAAGACGTGGGTGGTTTGTGGTTTGTTTTTAATAATCCAATCCAGTCCGGCGGTGCCATTTTTAACCAGACTGCCATGATCAGGCAGGTGAATGACCGGGCGTTTGAAGGTCATGCCCATGTCGCTGCCCAGACCCACGACGATGACGTCTTCGATGTATTGGGAATCCTGTACGGCATCTACCACGCGCTCCAGAAGGGTACGGCCGTGCATATCCAACAGCGCCTTTGGTTTTCCCTGGGTATACACGTAAATAGGGTCGTCTGGCCCCGGCAGTCCACCGGCAATGATTACGCAGTCCATGTTTCCTCTGGGAATTTTTCATGTGTCATGTGTCGTGTGTCAAGTGTCATGTTCTTGGAAACCTGACACCTGACACGTGACACCTGACACTTACAGCTGATGAATAGTCGGTTTCATATCCAAGTGGGCGATCATCTCGCTCAGTTCGGCGCGGGTGAGGGTGCGGCCTTTGGCGGCAACGGCCGTTAACGCCGCTTCCATCATATTCGTGCCAAAGGAACGGCCGTCCAGCATGGGCGTGGAAGTCAGCACATGTGTCACACCGCGCTGCCGGAACAGCTCCATATCCTTGCCCGTCGTCGTGTTGGTGACGATGACCTTGCCCTGCAAATTGTCCGGCATATGCCGCCGGATATAGTGACAATCCCCGGCAATCACATCTGCCCACTGATACCATTTGCTGAATTTGGGCACAATCTGGTCTTGCTTTTCGCCGGTGGGGTAAAGGACGCTGATCGGCAGTTTGGTGATGATGGGCGCCAACAGGCTGCCTAACAGGTTCAGCGATTTCAGGCTATGCACGGCAATCGGGATGCCCACCGAAAACATCAGGTCGCCATAGGTGGCCTGGTAGCCATGCTCGGCAAAACTGAGGGTCATGCCATACCGGTCCACACCCATGGTGATGAACACTTTGCCCTGGCTGTATTGTTCGCCCAGCCCGGCAATAAGCGCATCTACCACCTGCCGTTCCAGTGTATTTTTCAGGCCGCTGCCATCTACCACCGGCGTTTTTTTGACGTTTTGGATGAGTTTGTGAGCGGCGGAGATATTGTAGCGCTGCTCGCCCATATCCACCCACAGGTCAATGCCGCCCACACCCAGGCAGTCCACCTGCCCGTCCAGTTCGGTAAAGAGGGCGGTGGCGCGGGCAATGTCGCCATCAGTACCGCGCCGCTCGATGCGCACTTGTTCGCCCAGCAGTTCAATTTCGACTGCTTTGTCCCGCTCTGATGCGCCGAGGCTGATGCTGACTGCTCGTTTCATGGTGTGATCTCTATTGTTTGTAGTAGGCGATTCATCGCCGTCAAAAGGCGATAAATCGCCTACTACAAACGGGGGTTATGGTTTGAGAATGATCGGTAGATACAGTCTAAAGGGTGTACCTACAAAGGTGAAGACGGGTGGGCCGGTGACTACTGTTGTGACCTCATCGCTGCGCACCCCGTAATCGGTATTTTCTACCGTATAAACGGTCGTGCTGATGTCGGTGCTGACGATCACCTGCACCTGCCACACCTCATCGGCGGCCAGGGAAGGTGCGTGCCAGTAGATGATGTCGCCGTCCTGGGTGAAGGGCGCGGTGGCTGTAATCAGGCTGGTGTGGGCGGGCAGCACATCGGTGAGGACGACGTTGGTGGTGGACAGCGCCGGGTGCTCGTGGGTGACGGTGAGGGTGTAGGTGAGCGTATCGCCCGCGTTTATTTCGGCTGCGGAAGCGGCTTTGTGCAGCGATAGGCTGTGGAAAACGGGTTGGACAGTGGTAGAAACGGGCAGGCCGACCACGGCCGTGACATCGTCGCTCTGTACCCCATATGCAACATTATTCACCACATACGCCGTCGTGCTGAACTCTGTGCTGACCAGTAACTCCACCTGCCACATGCCATCGGCAGCCAACGAAGGTGTGTGCCAGGTGATGGTACGGCCGTCCAACGTAAAGGGCAGGGTGGCCGTAATCAGGTTTGTGTGCGCCGGCAGCACGTCGGTGAGGACAACATTGGTCGTCGGCAGCGCCGGGTGTTCGTGGGTGACGGTGAGGGTATAGGTGAGCATGTCGCCAGCGTTCAGTTCGGCGGCGGAAGCCGTTTTATGCAGCGCCAGGGTGTGCATAAATGGCTGAACGATGGTCGGCACCGGTGGGCCAAATACGGCCGTGACTTCATCACTACGGGTGCTGTAAACCGCATTTTCTACCAGGTTCACCGTTGTGGTTAGCGGCGTGGCCACCACCATTGTCACTTCCCAACTGGCGCTAACCGCCAGCACCGGTGTTTCCCATTGCACCATGCTGCCGTCAAAAACGTGGGGCAGGCTGGCGGTAATGAATTCGGTATTAGCAGGCACAATGTCGGTCAGTACCACGTTGTGAGTTGCCGCCAGGGAATTTAAATTTTGCACGGTGATGGTATAGGTCAGCCAGTCGCCGGGCATAATCTGGCTGGCCGAGGCGGTCTTGGTGATAGATAAAGCGTAGGGCACAATATCAGTCTGCACAGGTGATCCAGCGACAAATGGTATTTCATCACTTTGTCCCCCATACTGCGTGTTTTCAATTACCGTGGCTGTCGTCTGTGGGTCGGTGCTTACCACCAGTGTAACCGTCAGGGATTCTTGCCCAGCTAATGAAGCCGCCTGCCACGTTACCGTTGTACCGTCAAAGGTGTGTGGCAATGTAGCGGTGATAAAGGTTGTGTCGGCCGGGATCACATCAGTCAGCACGACATTATTGGTGACGCTAACAGGATGAAGATTTTGCAGTGCCAGGTGATAGGTGATCCAATCCCCTGGCACGATCATGGATGGGCCTGTTTTGGCGACGCCGAGCGCCAGGGGGATATAGTCGTTGATATGGTTATAGGCATTCAGGGCGTTAATACGGCCGTGTCCATACACATTGTTGGGCACATCGCCGGGCTGGTCATCGCCGCAGAATTGGGTGCTGCTGGTCAGGGGCACGGCCGTGCCATTAATCAGGGTTTCAATGATGTCTACCTGCCCTGCCAGCAGCGGTTGCGCTGAAATCAGTAACCCCACCATCCCGGCCACATGCGGCCCGGCCATACTGGTGCCAGAAGAGGTGCCGTAGTTGCCAAAACGGGTAGTAGAACGAATGCTCACACCCGGCGCGGAAATATCCGGTTTTAAACCACCGGTAAAGGTGGATGGCCCCCGGCTGCTAAACGAGGCGATGACATCACTGTTGTTGGTGGCGCCTACACTGTACGACTCGTCATAGGTGGCGGAAGGGGTGTTGACAGTGCCACAAGCAGAACCGCTGTTGCCGGCGGAATGAACGGTCACAATGCCAGCCGCGACCACATTCTGCACCACCGCCAATAATTCATCCCCCACGGTGCAACCTTCGCTAGGCGGGCAGCCCCAAGAGTTGTTGATGACGTGGGGGGCCAGAGCCGGATTGGGGTTTTGCCCATTCAAATCGGTGGGGGCGATGAACCACTGGTAACATTCGGTATAGGTAGCGGGTGTGCCATCACCCACGTTCATGTTGCGGCAGCCAATCCATTTAGCGCCGGGGGCCATGCCCACGGCGTTAGTCGCGCCTGCCGGCCAACTGGGGTTGGAAGGGTGCATATCATTACCAACCATGGTGCCCATGGTGTGGGTGCCATGTCCGTGGTCGTCACATGGTTCGGGAGAATTTGCGCCGCAGACGCCGCCGCCGCTGTGGATGGCGTCGTGCCAGTTGTAGTTGTGATC
Organism: Chloroflexota bacterium; assembly: GCA_014584575.1. Classification (GTDB taxonomy): domain Bacteria; phylum Chloroflexota; class Anaerolineae; order Promineifilales; family Promineifilaceae; genus CAADGU01. The sequence goes on along the minus strand of JACTMP010000011.1, from coordinate 115,064 downwards.
GGCGCTGCTGCCATTCCAGCCGCGATACTGATTAATGAGGCCAGGATGATCCCAGTCATAACCGGTATCCTGCCCACCAATCACCACGCCGGCGCCGGTGACGCCTTGCGCCCACACAGATGGGGCATTGACCAGGGTGATGTTTGGTTCAATCGCTTCCAGGGCGCGCTGCATTTGTTCCGGGGTGGTGGGGACGAGTTGCAGGGGCACAGTGGGGTTGGCAATCAGGCGGGCCACGTCATCACGCTGCGCCATTTGCTGCACGATGGTCATATCGCCGCGCACCCAGATCATGTTGACAATCCAGTAAGGGTGATAGGAGACGCCCAATGCGTCCAGGTGGGTGATGACGGCGGGTTGGGTACGTCTGGCTACGGCCGTCAACGTGTCAAACACATACTGCCCTTTTTGCTCTTTGGTGGGCAGGTTGGCGGCGGCGCTGACGTCGCCCTGTTCGGCCAGGTAGACCAGGAATTCGGTTTCGGGCAAAACACCATCTGGCCCGGCCAGGGTGGGATCGGCCGTTTGCAGTACCCAGGGGTCTACTTTGGCCTGCCAGCTATTGTCTTCGGGGGGGATTTGAGCCTGTACGGCCGTATACAGCACGGCCGTGAACAGTGTCAGGATGCCCAACAACAAAACGATTCTTCGTATCATAACTACCTCCAGTTGGTGTATGGTGACAATCATTGTCGCGCGTATTATACCGGAGACGGCCGTATTGCGAATTTTTATGGTGTGATCTGGTAGGACGATTGCATGCTCCTGGAAAAGGCAGATAAATCTGCACCAACAAAAGGCAAAGTCGGCCTTCGCCGACTAAAACTCAGCGGATACCAGCCCACGAAGGTGGGCTTTGCTGTTTGTAGCCGCGATTTCAATCGCCGGGAATTGAGTAATGCAATCGCCCTGGTGTGGTCCGGCCACATGACGCCATCCAGGAAAATTGCCCAACGATTATCAATGTTCTACACTTCTGGCACATACAGCCAACAACGTTATGCGTATTTCTGTATAACAAAGAAATTCGTTCGGCTGTAGAGCATGAGCAGAGAATGAACGAATGGAGCGATGAACAACTGCTGGCCCTGGTAGCCAATGGTGAGGTAGCTGCCTTTCGAGCGCTCTTTGAGCGATACGGCGGGCGTGTGACCGGCTTCTGTGTGAAATTATTGGGCGACCAGGCGGTGGCCGAGGATGCCTGCCAGGAAACATTCTGGCGCATCTGGAATGGGGCGCATACCTTCGACGGCCAGCGGGGCAACTTTCAAAGCTGGCTCTTTGGCATCGCCCGTAACCTGGCGATTGATACCATCCGTCGCCAAAAACAGATGCCGGCCGCGGTGATGGCTGACGGCCGTGCCGCCCCCATCGAACAGGCTGCCAGAGTAGACGCGGGCATAGATGTGGCCGAAATGGCCTGGACTTCTATTCAGCAGCAGCAGGTACACCATGCCCTGGCCGAACTGCCGCCGGAGCAGCGCGATGTGATTGAGTGGATTTACTTTCAGGGGATGACCCGGCGCGAAATTGCTCAGGAGAAAAATATCCCCTTTGGTACAATCAATACCAGGGCACAGTTGGCGCTGGAAAAACTGGGGCGGGCGCTGCGGGCCAATGGCTATGGCCTTGAGGAATAACATGGACGAGCAGATGCAGGGGCTGCTGGCGCTGTATGCACTGGGCGGCCTGACCAAAGATGAACAACAAGAGGTAGAAGCCTTTCTGGCGCGCCATCCAGAAGCGGAAGCTGAATTGCGGGAAATGCAATGGGCAGTGGCGGCGCTGGCTGATACGGCGCCGCCTGTTGCCCCTTCTGCCCAAATGGAAGAGGCGCTCATGGCGCGGGTAACGGCTGACGCGGAGGCGAGGCAACCGGTAAAACCGGTTGCGCTCCAGCCGCTCCGGCCACCAAAGGTAAGCTGGGCCGAGCGACTGCGTGTTTTCCTGACGCCGCCGGTTTGGGGCACGGCCGTTGCCATTGCCCTCTTCACCCTCATCTTTGCTGCCTTGCTCTGGCAGAACCGCGCCGCCAGTTATGAGCAGCAGCTGACGGCCCAGGCTGATACTATCCAGCTTTTGCAGCAGGCCAATGAGGAGTTGGCGACGGCCGTTGCCGACGCCGCTCAAGAAAACGCCTCTCTACAGACGCAGTTGGAGACGCTGCGGCAGGAGCGTGATACAGCGCAGATGCAGGCTTCCATGCTGGCGGATGAAAAAGAAGAGTTGGCCGGGCAGACGGCCGTGTTGCAAAACGAAAATGAAACCCTGGCCGCCCAATTGGTGGCTGCCGAAGCATTAGCCGAGACATTGCAAGCTGATCTGGACGCGGCGAATGAAGTGCTGGCGCTGTTTGCCTCCCCAGACGTGCAAATCGTTTCCCTGCCCGGTACCGAAAACCAGCCACAGGCCGTCGGGCAGCTTGTGTTTGATCCCAACACCAATGTTTCTCTTTTATTGGTGGACGGCATGGAGAATCTGTCCCCCGGTCAGGTGTATCAGGTATTGCTAATCCGGGAAGATGGGCACGACACGGCTGAAACCTTTGCCGTAGATGTGCAGGGGCAGCGGGCGCTCATTGTCCATTCACTGACGCCGATGAATACGTTCACGGCCGTCGGCGTCTCCATCGAACCCGAAGGCGGCAGCCCCCAGCGCACCGGCGACATTATCCTATTGGGAGAGTTGTTGGGTTTTTAACCAATTCATATGTCATTCCGAGCGAACTCTTTGGAGCGAGTAATCACTCTCTTATACAAATAGGAGAGGTTCTTCCTCGAAGACAAACCTATCAAAACCCCGCCTGATTTCAGGCGGGGTTTTGTTTTATACACATATTGTAACGAATTTTGGATTTCGATACGTACAAAACCGCTACAGCCTGCGTATACCTGATTGTATTCCCAAACGGTGACTGGTGCGCAGGCCGCGCGCGCAATAGATCTGGCCTGATGCCCCCAGACACCCGGCGCAACCCGCGTCATAACAAATTTATTCAAAAAGGATGCAATAGGAGGCAAACATGCGAGAAAAAGTTTACCGCTCAGGTTTTTCACTTTTGATATTACTGGCTTTACTGGCGCTCATCCCCTCTGTACTGGCCTGGACCAACGGTTCTAACCAGGCAGCGCTCACTGGCGGCGAGGATCCGTTGGTTTCGGTCGCTCACTTTGCGCCCTTCGCCGACACGGCTTTGGGCACGTCTGTCACTGTGCGGGTGAATGGCGGCGACGCCATCACCAATTTTGAATTCGGCGACATCGTCAATACCTCTTTGCCCGCCGACACGTATTTAATTGAAATTGTACCCACCGGCAGCAACGATGCCGCCATCAGTGGCACAGTGACCCTCATGCAGGATATGAGCTACACGCTGGCGGCCATTGGTGATGGCGTCAACCAGCCGTTGGCGCTGCGGGCGTTGGTGGATGACACGGCCGTATCCCCCACCGAAGCCAAATTGCGCCTTGCCCATTACGCCCCCTTCGCCAGCAGCGGCACGGAAGTGGACATTTGCACCGATGACGGCACGGCCGTGATCACCGACTTCGCCTACGATGATGTCACCGACCCCTACGTCTCATTACCGCCTGGTGATTATGATTTGCTGGTAGCATTGGCCGGAACGAACTGCGCCACCGTAGCCCTGGATTTGCCCTCCCTGCGGCTGGAGGCCGGGCAAATTTATGACGCTTTTGCCATTGGCGGCGCCAATGATTGGCCCGTCAGCGCCACCAGCATCACCGGTCTGACGCTGACGCCGGCGGTGGTCAATGTGGCCCATTATGCTCCCTTCGCCGATTCCGCCCTGGGCACATCTGTAACCGTGCGCTTGAACGGCGGCGACGCCCTGACCGACTTTGAATTTGGCGATATTGCCGCCGGTGTAGAACTGCCGCCCGGCGACTATCTGGTGGAAATTGTACCCACCGGCAGCAGCACGGTCGCCATCAGCGGCACGTTCACCCTGGAAGGGGGCGTCCAGTACACGGTTGCGGCCATTGGTGATGGCCCCAACCAGCCGTTGGAACTGTTCCCGCTGGTAGATGACACCGTGATCACTCCCGATGCGGCCAAATTGCGGGTGGCGCATCTGGCCCCCTTTGCCAGCACGGGCACAGAGGTAGACATCTGCACCGATGATGGCGCTGTGGTGATCCCCAACTTTGCCTACAAAGATGTCACCAACCCCTACGTCGAACTTCCGGCGGGTGATTATGACCTGCAAATTACGCTGGCGGGGACCGACTGCGGTACGGTGGCGTTGGACTTGCCTTCCGTGCGGCTGGCGGATGGGGACATAGCGGACGTGTTTGCCATTGGCGGCGCGAACGATTGGCCCTTAGCCATCAGCACCATTACCGGGCTGACCCTGACCCCGGCTACAGTGGACGTGGCCCACTTTGCCCCCTTTGCCGACAGCGCGGCGGGCACTTCCGTCACCGTGCGCCTGAACGGCGGTGACGCCCTGACCAACTTTGAGTTTGGTGATATTGCCGCCGGTGTGGAACTGGACGCGGGTGACTATCTGGTGGAAATTCTGCCCACCGGCAGCAGCACCGTGGCCATTAGCGGCACGGCCACTCTGGAAGCAGCCGGCGATTACGTGATTGCCGCTATTGGCGATGGCGTGAACCAGCCATTGGAACTGCTGGTCATTGACCGGAATATGGCGCCCCTGCTCCGGGCGGGTGGCGGTGATGCCTCGGTGTTTGTGGCCCATCTGGCCCCCTTTGCCAGCACGGGTACTGAGGTAGACATTTGCACGGATGAGGGCACGGCCGTTGTCACCAACTTTGCTTACAAGGATATGTCCACGCTCAATCTGCCCGCCGGCGATTATGACCTGCTCATTGCCCTGGCCGGTACCAATTGTGCCACAGTGGCCCTTGATCTACCCTCAGTTCGGCTGGGTAGTGACGAGATGATTGACCTGTACGCCATTGGCGGCGCGAATGAGTGGCCGCTGAATGTGACCAGCATCACCGGTTTTGGCTTGACGCCTACCCAGGCGACCGTTAATGTCGGCCACTTTGCCCCCTTTGCCGCCGGGCTGGAGAATACCTCCGTCACCGTGCGGCTGAATGGGGCCGATGCCATCACCGACTTTGTTTTTGGCGAATTGGTGGAGGGGGTCTCCCTTGACCCCGGTGATTACCTGGTGGAGATTGTGCCCACCGGTTCCGTGACGCCGGCGATTACCGGCACGTTTAGCCTGACGGCCGGGGTGGACTACACACTGTCGGCGATTGGCGATGGTGTGAACCAGCCGTTGGAACTGGATGCGCTGGTGGATGATAACAGCGCCCCGGCAGCGGGCCAGGCGCGGGTGCGGGTGGTGCATTACGCCCCGTTTGCCAGCAGCGGCACAGAGGTGGACATTTGCACGGAAGGGGGCACGGCCGTACTGACCAATGTGCCTTACAAAGCGTTCACCGACCCCTATCTGGAATTGCCTGCCGGGTTGTATGACCTGAAAGTGACCGCCGCCGGTTCAGATTGCGGCACACACCTCTTTGACATCCCGCTCATACGCGCGCCAGAGGGTGCTGTGGCAACCATCTTCGCCGTCGGCGGCGCAAACGGCTTCGCCCCCACCGTCATCACCACACCCGACCTGACGCCGCTGCACATCTTCCTGCCGATTATGTTTAAGAATTAGGTAGGGGATTGAGATTGAGAGATTGAGAGATTGAGAGATCAATCTCCAATCTCCAATCTCCAATCTCCTAATCTCCTAATCTCCCTCTTTCCCCTCCCGCCGATAATGAATGTGCCACAACGTTTGCCAGCTTTGCGCGGCGTCGGTGGAGAGCTGCCAGTACCAATCCAGGCTGTCCGCCTGAATGTTGGTCCAGACCATGCGCTGGTGCGCCGGTTGACCCTCAACCATCGTCTGGCGGGAGAGGATCATATCGCCATTCTGAATCCCGCCGACAAACTCCAGATGGTTCCCCTGATCATCTTCCCAGGTCTGCCGCCACTGGTTCGTGGCTTCATGATACGTGGAAACGCTCATGCCGCGAAAGGTGGCATTGTGAGCATCATGCAGGCTGGTGAACTTCTCGCGGATGATTTTATCGCCTAACAGTTTGGTGACGCTGTTGTGCCCACGGCCGTCACCCTCCCAGGTTAGCTCCCATTCCCCCAGCCAGAAGTCAAATTGATCGTTCATATTATTAATCTCCAATCTCATAGAGCATTCAGTTAGAAGTCGGACAATAGACCTGGTAGGTTTCAGAAAACCTGTCAGGTCTGCCGCACAAGAGTTTGTACGAACTCTATTTGATCTTTCTATTCAGTAGATCCAAATTCTGAGGGAATTGTCATTCCGAGGTCCCCCGAGGAATCCCTGCAAGACAATCAGAGGGGATTCCTCACTCCGAAGACTCCGTTCGGAATGACAGGTTACAGGGATTTTGGATATACTAAATCTCTAATTCACCACGTAAAACCGTCACGGCCGTGCCGCCCACCTTCACCGTCTCAATATCCTCGCGTGAACCGACAACCTCTACCCATGCCTGCCCTGGTCGGCCCATCCAGTGGCCTTGTTCAGCCACAAAAGCAGGGCTGTCCAGCAGGCCATAATGCCATAAATAAGCCGCCATGCCGCCGGTGGCCGAGCCGGTGAACGGGTCTTCCATCGTGTCCGGCGGCACGCCAAAATGACGGGCGAAGGTGCGCCCGGTCGGTGTAGCCCCTTCCAGGCAAAAGAGGTGGGGACTGAAAAAGTCGGCCTGAGCGCGCAGTTCAGTGTAGGCGGCCATGTCCAGGCGGCAGCGGCGCAGCGCCTCGTGGCTGCGCAGCGGGATCATCAATTGTGGCGTGCCGGTGCTGACGGTTTGAATGGGCGCACCTGGCAGCAGGTCATTGGCGGAAAGGCCAAAAGCAGGCAGCACGTCTGCCGGGTCATATACGGCCAGGAATTGCGGTTTTTTCTGGCTCATGGTGATGCGGCGCAAACGGCCGTCCGCCACAATCTCCACCGGTATTACCCCGGCGGGCAGTTCCAGCGTCACGGCCGTGACCCCCGCACCCAACACAATGTCCCCCCGCTCAACCAGGGCGTGCATGGTGGCGATGGTGGGATGCCCGGCTAACGGGATTTCCTCCGCCGGCGTGAAGTACCGCGCTCCCACATCGGCCACCGCCGACCGCAGCACAAAGGCGGTTTCCGACAGGTTCATCTCCCTGGCAATGGCTAACATCTGGACGGCCGTCAGATCGTCAGCATTAAACACAATGGCGCACGGGTTTCCGGCCAATGGCCGTTCCGTGAAGGCGTCTACTTGCATGAAAGGGTAGGTGGACATCTTTTCTCCTGGTAAACGGTAATCGGTGTGGTTTCTGATAACCGATTACTGTTTACCGATCACTGACTACTGGCTTTCTGCCGGAGCAAAAAAGACCAGCACATGCAGTTCCTCGCTGATGGTGTGGAAATGGTGGGGAACCTGTTTACCCACAAAGACGAGGCTGCCCGGCTGCACCGGGCGGTCTTCACCGGCGACGTTGATGAGGGCACGGCCGTGCAAGACATAGTACACTTCGTCTTCGGCGTGGGGCTGCTGGGGGTCTACGCCGCCCACCGGCAACACGTACAAGCCCAGGCTCATGGAAGGTTGGCGTAAAAATTCCAGGTACAATTCGCCCGCAGCCGTGTGCTGCTGCTGTAATTGTTCAATTTCAAAGGCAATCATTTGCACCCCTTTGTAAATCGGGCATCCTTGCCCGATGAGTGCCCGGACAGAGATGTCCAGGCTGCGATTTTCATTTTGACAAGGAAACTTGATAATGCACTATACCACACTCAACCGCTTACGACTTATTGACAAATCAATCTGGTTATTGCTGGCAATGGCGTTGGTGGCCTGCACCCAAACAACAGGGAACACAGAGCCAACGGCCGTGCCAGAAGAAGCGCCAACAAACCCGCCGGCAACAGCAACGGCCGTGCCCAGACCAACGTATACGGCCGTGCCGCTACCCACATCTGCCCCGTCTGCCAATCTGGGTGAACCCTTTGCGCTGGCCGGTGGGGCGGAAACGGCCGTTGGCGACGATGGCCTGGTGCTGCATTTTGAAAGTGTGCTGGAAGATTCCCGCTGCCCCACTGAGGTGAACTGCTTCTGGAGCGGGCAGGCGCGTATCCTGATCGTGGCCTCGCAGGCCGGGCAGGAACCGGTATCCCTGGAATTCAACACCAATCCGGCGCCCGATCAGACAGTAGATTTATTGCCAGCGTATGATTACACCGTGCAGCTCATCCAACTTGACCCCTATCCCCAAACGACCGACCCGATTCCGTTTGCCGATTATCGGGCGCAATTGTTGGTCATAGCGCCGTAAACCGTAATCCGAAGCCGGATAACCGATAACCGATAACCGATTACCGATTACAACCGCAACCGCACCACATCCCCCACGCGAATCTGTCCGGTGCTTTGTGGGGTGCAGCCGACGCCGGCGCAGTTATCACGGGTTTGGGCCACCAGTTTGAGGGTGGCGGAAGAGCGCACGGCCGTGTCCGGGTCTACGTTGATCATCTGGCAGCGTTCAATCTGCTGGTTGAGCCATAGCTGCACCTCGCCAATGGTCAACGCGCTGCCCACCCAGGATTCCTCGGCAAACGGCCGTCCGTCAAACGTCTCAATGATGATGTTCTGGCGGAAGCGACGGCCGTCCAGAGGGAAATCCAGCCGTTCATCCAGCGCCGCCACCGAGGCAGTGCTCATTAACGAGAGCGGCAGGGAATCGAAGACGCCGCGTTTAATGCGAATGAGGGAGAGGGGACGGCCGTATAGTTCTGCCAGTTCCGCCTGTAGCTCTGCCGCATCCAGCGGCCATTGTGCCCCACCTGGCGTTTGCACCAGAAGCCGGGAGTTGCGCACATCGTCCGGGTCGCTGTAAAACGGGCGGTAACGTACCAGTTCGGGAACTTGCCGCGCCGTCAGCCAGGGGAAATGGGAATGGTCGTCGCCGCGCACAAAAGCAGCCCGCCGGTCGCCATCCAGCCCATGCCAATGGACATGCGCTTCTTCCAATGACTCCCCGGCCATAGATTTCACCGGGTAACGCCAGATTTCTCGTACTCGTCCTACTTCCAAAAATTCTCTCATAACCAGTCATGCCTTTTTTTGACGTAAATTAGTACACTGTTAAATAAGTCTTCTTAACTTTAACACTTCGCCTGTCATTCCGAACGGAGTTTTCGGAGTGAGGAATCCCTCTCCTGCACAAGTAGTAGAGATTCCTCGTCGAGGACTCCTCGGAATGACACGAGAAAGTTCGGATTATTTAATTAACAGTGTATTCAGTAATTCACCTGTCATTCCGAGCGTAGTCTGCGGAGCGAGGAATCTTTTCACATCCTTCGCGGATCATTTTTGTAGATATTGCTGCCAGCGGGTTTCCAATTCGTCGGGCGGGACACGGCCGTCCACTACCATCCCCAGCCACTCCATGTATGAGTCGGCCTGTCCTGTGGTCAACGGCCGTAACAACTCCTGGGGCGGCACACGCACTTCCTGTAACAGAAAGGCCACCAGGGCATAAGCCACTGGCGCCATCTGCTCTGGCGGAACCCCATCGGCCAGGGTGATATTGTCGGTGGCCAAGTAGGCGCGGTCGGTAAGTGTGAGGGGATACGGCCGTAGCCCCAACTGCGCCAACTGCCAATCGAGCCACGCCTGGGCAAACACCCCATCTTCGCCAGGCACAAAACCGGCCAACTGCCGCATGATAGCCAGCAAAACCTGGGCCACATACCCGCGCGCCAACGCCTGATACCCGGCCTCATCTTGGGGGATGCCAGCAACTGTCGGCGTGGGCAGCCGGAAGAGGCGACGGCCGTCCACAAACACCACCGATGCAAAATCAGGCGTCAAGGCAGCCGGATCGGTAGAAAATTCCACCTGCACGTGCAGCCCCTCAGGACAACTAAAAATGGGATTGGCGCACAGTGCCGCCAGCGCCGTATCCATATCCAGCGCCAACCGCTGCGCCAGCGCCTCATCCCGCGCCGGGTATTGCAGCGTCAGGTAAAACCCCTGTTTGCTTCTGGTTTCGCCCCAGAAATCGGGCTTGGGCGGGGCCAGCAGCCAGCGATCAGGCCCAAGCCGGTACACGGCCGTTTGCCGCAGCCGCACCGTTTCCGTCAGTCCATTGCCAATGGCGTAGGCGTAGACCTGTTCGGCGATTACTTCGGCTTCGTTGAATTCGGGGTTGAGGGTGGCGCTGATCACGGCCGTAGCCGGGTCGGTCGGCAGCCAGGTCAGGCCAAATGCGGTGCGATCCTGGTAATCGCCCGCCAGCACGGCGTTCTCGATGGCTTCGCTCCAGGCCTGGTCGCGCCCGGACAAAAAAGTCGCCACCAGTTCCGCATCGCCATCTACGGCCGCCGCCGCGATCAATTCATGGCTGGCTAACACATCGCCGGTCACGTCTGTTGTCGCCGTTTCTACCCGATTTTGCAGCCACCAGAAAGCGCCAACTGCCCCCCCAGCCAGCAGCAGCAAAAGGAACAATACCAGCCAGCGCCAGCGGCGGCGTTTAGGCGGCGGTTCCGGTTCTGGGTCCACCGTTGGTGGCTCATCCCAATGAATGGTTTCTTCGGTGCGCCAATCAAAAGACATCGCGCGGAACTATACCCTAAGAGAGGGCGGCCACAAATTTTTAGGTGTGGTAGATGAGGGGATTCAGAGATTAGGAGATTGAGAGATTGGGAGACTGGGCAATCTCTCAATCTCCCAGTCTCCCAATCTCCATATGCTTATGGCTGCGTGGAATCGTACAGCGGCCCGCCATCTATGGCGTCAATGCCACCGCCCAAATCGTGGGCGACGGCTACCCGCGCCACACCTTCACAACTGATGCCCAGGCTGTCGGTGGCGGTGAAGAAGATGTGGTAGACACGGCCGTTGCCGTTCCCCAGCCGTTCCGCCCGCAACCTGACTGTGTTACCGGACAGGATGACCCCGTCCGGCGCGTGCGGCGGATTGCCCACCGGTTCATCCTGGCGAATGGCGGTGACGGTGAGCGTTGCCGGGTTGCCATCACTGCCCATCACGCCGGAAATGGAAACCGTGACCATCTGTTTATTGGCCGGCCAGATTTTGTGTGGTGTGGGTACAACCGTGCTGCAATCCAACCCGTCTGGTGGTTCCGCCTCCAGCGTCAATGTGCCGCTGGCCGTGGACGGGTTGTAGCGGGCATCAGTCAGCGTCAAAATCTCGCCGGTGTGCAGCGGGATGCTGCCGCTGAAGTAGACGTTGACCGTGTATTCGCCGGGTGGCAGCGGCAGTTGGCCCAGGCTGGCCCGCCCGGCATAGTCGGTAATGGCCGCCTGGCTGTGCGCCCCACCGGCGCCGCTGATGACAAAGACAACCGATTTTTCGCCCAGGTAACGGCCGTCGGCCGCCGTGAGTGTGGCCGTTAACAGGGCATCATCACCAGGCAGACCGCTGGCGGGCTGTGCCAGTGTCAACACCGTGTCTTGTTTGCTGATGGTGAAGAGAGCGGCCGCGGAGGATGCGCCAAACGCGCCCGACCCGGCAAACGACGCCCGCAGCGGATATTGACCGGGCACACCCAGCAGCGTTAGCGTCACGGTGGCCTGGCCGTTGGCATCGGTAATTGCCTGGCGCGTCTGCGGCCCCAGGCCAAAGGTGAGCCGCTGCCCGGCCAGGGGCATCGTCCCGGCAGCCAACTGCGCCGTCACTTGAATGTGGGAATTGTAGACGCCGCTGGTGGGGGGATTGATGAGTGTCACCGTGGTGGGCGTGGTGGCGGCGGGCGGCGCGCCGGGCACATACAGGTCGCCCAGGTTGGCGGCCAGGCTGACCAGCCCCACGCCGTTGACGGCCTGCACCAGGTAGCGCATGTTGGCCGGGTCTGTGCCGTTGAGCGGCAAGACCCCTTGCCAACGGGTGGAGATGACCGGATGTTGGCTGAGGTCAAGCGGCTGCCATTGGCCGAAGTAGGGGCCGGTCACGGCCGTGTACAACACCCACACCTCTTGCATACCGGCCGCCGGATTGCCCAGCACGTCTACGCTGAAATGAACGTTGTCACCTTGCGGTACGGCCGTGACCCGTTGAATGGTGGGCGGCGCAGACAGGGCCGGTGTGCTGCCATCATAACTGGCGATGTTGTGGCTGTAGTAGAGGCGGAAATTGAGCTGGTCGTAACGGCGCATCGTGCCGGTTTGTGCGCCGGGGAACTCGGACACAAATTGGGCCGGCGTCACGGCCAACGAGGTAGCCCCGCCGTCCGGATCGGCCAGTTGCCCGAAGTAATTGGCGCGCCAGAACTGCACCGGGTAGAAGATGTCCGTCTGGAACGGGGCATGAACGCCGCGAATTTCGGTGGTGGGTGCGCCGGTAAAGGGCAAAATGTCACTCAGGTCGGTATAACTGCCGCCGCGGAAGCCGATGCCGCGCAACTGAGAGCCGGGGGCGCTGACATTCACCCGTTCCAGCGGCAGGGTGGGTTCCGCCGGATTGGTCAAAATGCCATCTGACCCAAGCAGATAGAAGGCGTTCACCGTCGTGTAATCTTGCACGTTGGTCATGGCCACCGTCTGGCCGGTGAAGGTGGGCGTCAGGGTCAGGTCGGCCGTAGCCAGCCCCAGGGTGCTGCCGGGATTGCCGCTCACCGGGGTGATGCTGGTGACGACCGAGGATTCACCGGCTGCCGTCAACCGTGCGCCGGGCATATTAACGCTCAGTTGGGGCAGGCCAAAGATGGTCGCCTGTATCAACGACTTTTCGTGGATGCCACGCATCTGCGGCGTTTCCGCCAGGTAGGTTTGTTTGGCGGCGACCCAGGCCTGGCCCACAGAGACCGGCCCATTGCCGCGGCGCAATTCCCGGCTGAATTCCAGATAGAGCCGTTCCGAGTATTCGATGAAGTCAGTGTCGCCATACTGATAGCCGGTGCCGGCGATGAGCAATGCGCCCTTGCTGTTGAACGCCTGCGCCCAATCTGGCTCTTCGGTGACCAGGGGCACGCCGTCGGCGTCTACGATGTTGTAACCGGCATGGCAACCGGCGCTGAAGATGATGGCGTTTTGCAGATTGACCGGGGAGCTAATCAGTTCGGCGGCGCGCATCCGGGTGGTGTAGTCGGCGGCCAATGCGCCGCTGGCGCTGAAATGACCGGCCAGGAAGGTGATGTCGTGGCGGCTGCCTAACAGTTTTTCGCGCAGGTCGTCGGCCGTCCAGGCGGCGGGATCGGTGGGGGCCAGGTCGCGGGGGACGATGAGGGTGTCGGCCGTCTGGTTTAGCCCGGCTTCCAATTCATCCTGCACGGCCAGGGCGGCGTCTTCCAGGAAGTCGTAGCCGGTAACGAGCGGTGGTGTACTCAGGGTGACAACGCCGTTGCTGGTGGAGAGGTAGGCATCTAGCACGGCCGTCGCCTGCACGGCCGTTTCCACCACCCGCCCCACCGCCAGGTCGGGGATGGGAATGGTGGAGTTTTTGAAGGAGACGGCCGTGCGAGAGCCATATTCATCTTGCCCCAACACAAAACCCAGGCGCAGGCTGGCCTGTGATGGCGTGTTGTCCCGCACCGGGGGCACATAGTTGCTTTCGTTGGCTAAGAGGGCGTTGTCAGGGTAGCGATAGAAGGGGATGACGCCGTCATTGCCGACGATGACCACATAGGCCAGGGGGTTGAGCGCCCGGTAGCCGTCCACAATTTCTTTGATGGTGGTGGCGACCAGGTTCTTGGCATAAGGGCAGGCAGGGTGGGCGTCGGCCTGGGCATTGGCGGCGGCGACGCGGGTATCTGCGCCCACATCTACGATGACCCCGGCGACTTCAGGCCGGGCGGCGTAGGTAGCCAGGCGGGTGGCGAGGGTGGCTTTTTCGGAGGTCGTGCCTGCCATGCGCGCCATGTCGGTGAGGATGATGGTCTGGTAGTTACCGGCGGTGGGGGTCGTGGTGGTGGGTTCGGTCACGGCCGTGACGTTGCCACACGAACCGGACAGCATAGTGACCGACACTTCAAAGGGGTGCTGGGTGTTAAACGCGCCGTTTGCACCGCGCACACGCACGTAGAAGTAGCCGGTGTTGTTCCAAGTGTTGGCGATCAACCCTTCGTTGGCTGTACCCCGAAATGCGGAGACGCCCAACAAACTGCGTAACTGTGCGCCGGAGAAGGCTTCGGGGCTGAATGCTTCGGGGCTGAACGCCTCCGGGCTAAACGCTTCGGGGCTGAAGGCTTCGGGGCTAAACGCCTCTGGACTGAAAGCGTCCGGGCTGAAGGCTTCGGGGCTAAAGGCTTCGGGGCTGAACGCCTCCGGGCTAAAGGCTTCGGGGCTGAATGCTTCCGGGCTGAACGCCTCAGGACTGAACGCCTCCGGGCTAAAGGCTTCCGGGCTGAATGCTTCGGGACTAAACGCTTCGGGGCTAAATGCCTCCGGGCTGAATGCTTCGGGGGCAAATTCGGCGTCGAAGCGGGGTAAATCCTGCGGCGACAGGAGGTCGTTATAGGCCTGGGCGATATCTTTGTAGAGGGTCAGGTCGTAATTGTCGGGCAGGTTGGTGAGGGTGACAATCACTTTGCTGCCAGGCAGGACGGGGAATTTGTACCAGCGGGATTGGCCGGGTTGATCCAGATATTGGCTGACGGCCGTTGGCCCCATGTCGGGCAACACATCCAGTGGCATAGCTGTCACCCAAGAGGTATTGCCAGGGCTGACGACGATGCAGTCAGATAGTTCAGAGGTGTTGCCGCCTGGGTCGGTGGCGGTGGCGGTGATGAAGGTGTCCAGGGGCACGGCCGTCAGACCGGCAACGGAGAAGTAGACATTACCGAAGGCGTCGGTGGTGGCCTGGGTGGCACCCAGGAAGGTTTGATTGCCGCCGCTTAGCTGGCAGGTGGGGGTGGCGAAAAATTCCAGCGTAAAAGCGGTGAGAGGGGTGCTGTCCAGACGGCCGTCAATGCGCAAACTGTCTGATAGGGGCACGGCCGTGAACAAAACGGGGTAGTTTTGCAAATTGTTCGCGCCGTTGTCCAGGTCGTCGGGGTCGTTGGCGGTACGGCCGTCGCCGCCCAAATCAATAGCCAGGCCGGTGTTGTCGTGAATGTCATTGCCGGAGAGTTGATGGCCCGTTCCGGCCAGGATGCGAACGCCATCGCCGCCATTATAGGCAATCTCGTTACCCACAATGACATTGTTCCCATTTTGGGTGAGCAGCAGGCCATGGCTGCTAAAGTTGATAATGCGCAGCCCACGGATGGTGCTATCACCGGCGGCGATTTCCAGGCCGACGGCCGTGCCTGCCGATGAGCCATCCAGCACCACAACCCCACCCGTTTGTGTTAATCCATCAATGGTCACGGGATCGGTGATGACCGGCAGCGGCGACTGCGGATAAATGACCGGCGGTAAATCGCCGGGAATATTGAAGTGAATTTGATTGCTGATGGTAGACGCATTGGCGCGGAGGATGGCTTCGCGCAGTGAGCAGTGGGCAAAATCACACACACCGTCGTTGTAATCTTCGGTGGTGTTCACCACCAGGGCAGCGCCGGTTTGCGGCGGGTTTGCCAGTTCGTAGGCACCGATGTCGCAGAAGAGGCCCCGCGGGCGGCTGATACCACGCTGGTCGGTGGCCGGGCAGCCGCTGTTGCTACCGGCTTCAATGGCCGGGCTTTCGGGGAGCAGGGCATGATTCAGTGTACGGCCTCCATTGAGCGCCAGCGGCGCCAATAGGGCATCCACACCGAGCAGATTGCCCACCGGATCGCCGGTGATGGTGCATTTGGTGACATCCTGAATCAGGTTATACCCCTGGGAAACGACCACGCCACGACAACTGTCGTTGACCAGTGTGTGGTTCAGGGTCATGTCGGCGTTGATGGAGTGGATGCCGGTAGCGATTTGGGCGCTGTTATGGGCAACGGTAACGAAGTTGAGGGTGGTCGTTCCTTTGCTGGTCAGACCGCCGCCCGCGCCGCTGCTGCTATTGCCGCTGATGGTGCTGTTGGTGAACACGGCCGTGCCTGCCCCAATCACCACGCCGCCACCTTCCAACCCCTGGGCGCTGTTGCCCACAATGCTAACCGATTCGGCCTGTAGTGTGCCCAGCGAGAAGAGGCCACCGCCGGTATTGCTGGCATAACTGTCCATGATGGCGACATCGGCGAGCGTCAAATTACCTTCGTTAAAAATGGCGCCGCCGTGCCCGGAAACATGACCCTGGCGCAGCGTCAGCCCAGATAGGGCCACGTTGCCGGCGATGACATGCACCAGGCGATCATTCAGGCCGTTCCCTTCAATGATGGTAACATCTGCGCCCGCGCCGGTAATCTGTACATCACCGTTGATGTCTAAATCACCTGTCTGAGAGCCGTTTTCGTGGCTCCCGGTGCGGGTGAGGGTATACACGCCGGCGGGCAGGATGATGGTGTCTGCGCCGCTGCCGGCCGCACATTCACCGGTTGCCGGGCCAGAAGGGCTGTTTGTGTTGGCGGCGATAATTGCTTCTCGCAGCGAACAGAAGCCATCGCTGGCGTGTTTGCTGTCCGCAAAGGTGTTGACGATGATGGGGGACGACGCCAGACTGACCTGGATGGGAGAAGCGATAAGAATAAAAGCTAAAAAGAAAAAGAGGAGGAAAAGAGAGTTGGCGCGAACTGCTGGCCGTTTGGGTGGAATTCGCTGAACCATGAGCACACCTTTTTGCTGAACCCCTGTACAGCCCAGGTGGCTCCCCGTTGGAACCTACGCCTGCCAGGACACTATCACAACTTGTTACCGCGCACTTCCATAAAATAAAAAAACCACAAAAACTATACGGGGGGCAGTTTACATGAATTCTTACGGCTGACCAGTAAAGGTGAAGTGAAAGAGTTGCAGATGAAAGTATATATTGCCTGGCAACGGAGCCAAAGTTATAGTTGTGTTCATAATGAGCATCAATCCACTTCATGCAGCTTTTGACAAACTATATCCGGCTATCCGTTACACCTATGAGGAGATTATGGGGCATGTCTGGTTTACGCAGATTACGCCCCATGAGGAGATAGCAGTTGAACTGTGGCTGGGCGGCGCGCCGACGTATGAACGGGACTATGACTTTATCCGGCATCATAACATTGGCGCGGTGGTGAATATCCGGGCGGAACGGGAGGATGATCTGGCCTTTTATGAGTCGCATGGCATCGAACACATCCAGCTCAAAGTACTGGACATTACCGTGCCGCCGCTGGAAATTTTGACGGAAGGGGTGGATTGGATGGCCGAACAGACAAAAGAAGGACGCTCCATTCTGGTGCATTGTGCCAAGGGGCGGGGGCGTTCGGCGACGCTGTTAGCGGCGTATCTGATGCGGGAGGAGGGGCTGACGTATGAAGAGGCGCATTTGTTGATGAAGGGACGACGGCCGTTGACCAAACTGGAGCAGCGTCACCAAAAGCAGTTAGAAAGCTGGCTGGCGCAACAAAAGGAGTGAGTGGCAGGTGGCAGGTGGCAAATTGCAGGTGGCAGGCCATTCACTGCTTACTGCTTGATTCTTGTGGGTTGCACACGGGGTAGCACAATGTGGAAGTGGCTGCCGGGGCAAGTTTTTTCGTCGTGACCGGGACTTTCCGCCCAGAGACGGCCGTGATGCGCCTCGATAATCCCCCGCGCAATTGCCAATCCTAAGCCAGGCCCACCCCCTTTGAACTTGGTCTTGCCAGAGGAGTGAAAAGCTACATCCCCTGTCTGGTAAAACTTGGTGAAGATCAGCTCCTGCGCTTCGGGGGCGATGCCAATGCCGCTATCGCTGATGGTGAGATGGATGGCTTCGGCGGGTAAGTCGGGCTGTGGTGGGGTGTCCCAGGCACGGCCGTGAATGCGAATCTCGCCGCTATCCGGTGTGTACTTGATAGCGTTGACGATAATGTTGGCAAATACCACCTTTAACGCATCTTCGTCGCCGGTGATAGAGGGTAACGAGACCAGGGAATCATCCACAATGACGCGCTGTTTGCGCACAGCAACATCTTCGGCCAACCCCTTCACGATCTGCCCGATCAACTCCACCATATCCAATGGTTCCGGGAAGATTTCCAGTGCCTTGCTGTCAATTTTCACCATCCACAGCATGGTGGTCACGATCTCGTGCAGCCGGTTGACGCCGGAAACAATGCCGGCTACCAGGTTGTTATTTCCGTTCTCGTTGTCACCCTGCTTTTGCAGCATCTGGCTATATGCCTTCATGACGGTGATGGGTGTGCGCAGTTCATGGGCGGTGACGGCGATAAAGTCGGCTTTAGCCTTATCGAGCCTTTCTAGCTGTTCATAGGCATCCTGGAGCGCCTGGGTGCGCTGGCGGACTTCATATTCCAATTGTTCGTTAAAGCGGCGGGTGCGGTTATACAGGCGGGCATTTTCCAGGGCGACAACGGCCGTGGCCCCAAATGTTGTCGCCAGAGCAATGGCCTCTTCATCGTAAGGGACACTCGTTTCGCGCACCAGCGACAACATGCCCCGTACTTCATCCCGGTGAATGAGGGGAATGCCCAACCAGGCCCCCGGCAATGGCAAATTAGAAACCTGCTGCCAGCCTTCATAATCGGCCAGATTGACCAGGGCCAACGGCCGTCGGGAATGATAAATGCGCATAAACACATCGGGCGATTCTGGATTGTCATCTAGCGGTACACGCTGGTTCAAATCACCGGCCCCATCGGGGAAGCCGCGCATCGCCATAAATTCCAGTTCATTGCCGCGGCGGACCAGTAACGATGCCCGGTCATACGGCACCAGCAGCGCTAACTGCGCCAGAATGGTATCCAGCACTTCTTTTAGCTCGATAGACCCTGTCAGCGCCGCGCCTACCCGCTGCATCGTTTCCGCCAGTGCCCGCCGCGACTGTTCTTCCTGGTAAAGTGAAGCGTACAACTCCGCCTCTTTTTGGGCGGCCTGGGTGCGCTGCAATATCTCCAGGTTCTTCAGTTTTTCATTGACTTCTTCGTTATAAACGCTTTCTTTGATGGCGTGGAACTGTTCAAAATGGCTGAGCGCTTCCGCAAACGCCCCCAACGCTTTGTAGATGTCCACCAATATACGGTGGCAGGCAAACATCCACCGTTTGTGGTGCGATTGTTCGGCCAGCGCCAACGCCTGCTGTACAAAGGGGAGCGCCTGGGCGGTGCGCCCTTGCCTGAAGTAAACCTCGCCGCTCAATTTCAGGCTTTCAATGGCCATATCGGCATCGTCGCCCTTGTTGGCAATGGTCACGGCCGTTTCCAGATAACGCAGCGCCTTCTCCGGTTCATTCAGGTGCAAATAGATTTCGGCAATGGAGTTAGAGATGACCCCTTCCACGCGGGTGTTTCCATGTTGGCGGCAAAAGATTAACCCTTCCTCGCCCCAGGCTAACGCGCGCTGGTAATCACCTTGCCGAAAATAGTTGTAGCAGATGTTGTTGAGTAACAGGGCCACCCAATACGATTGTCCCGGCAGCTTGCGGAATACAGCCAGACTTTGCTCATTGTAAGACTGGGCGCTGGCATAATCATTCATCTCGCCATATAGATTTCCCAGCCCCAGCAGGGCCATGGCGTACCCTTCTTTGTCGCCAATGCGCTCTGCCACTTCCAACTGGCGCATGTAACAATCCAGACTGGCTGCTAAATTGCCCAGCAAGGTGTAATTGGTAGCAATGGTGTATAACACCTCACCCATCAACTCTGGTAAATTTTCTTCTTCCAGGATAGTTAATGCTTCTAACGCCTGTGTCAAGGAGTGTTCATAATTACCGCCATACGTTGCAATGCGGCTGAGATTACGCAGGCTTTCGGCCAGACCACGTTTGTAGGGATTGTGGGCAAATGGACCACCGGTGGAGAGGTCGGCGGCTTCGCGGCTGAGGGTGCGGGCGCGTTCTCGTTCCTCTTTGAGAATAGACCATGCTTCCGCATTGAGTTGATCAATGCGGGCCATGAGTACGGCCGTGTCCTCCATCGTTGTCATTGCAGCAGGGTCTATCATCACACGCCTAACCGCCGCATAGCGTACCTGAACCCGAAAAACTTTTCAACATGACCGATGTATAGAAGCAGTGAAAGTCCATCTTTGCGGGTTGACCCGAACAAAACTAAAATCGGTAATCGGTTGTTGGTAATCAGTAATCGGTTCACTGATTACCGTTTACCGTTCACCGATTACCGATAAAGGAGTTTATAACCCATGAGCCACATCACCCCCAGCCGCCAGCAATACCTGGACGTCAAGGCGCAATATCCCGACGCCATTGTTTTGTTTCGCCTGGGGGATTTCTATGAAACTTTTGATGACGACGCACAAACGGCCGCGCGTGAACTCGACCTCGTCCTCACCAGCCGTCCCCAGGGGAAAAACCAGCGCACGCCGATGGCCGGCGTGCCCTACCACGCCGCCGAAAGCTACATTGCCCGACTGGTGGCCAAAGGGTACAAGGTGGCGCTGTGCGAGCAGATGAGCGAAACGCCCATCAACGGCCTGATGCCCCGCGAAGTGGTGCGTGTCTTTACCGCCGGTACCGTCATCGAGCCGGGCATGTTGGACGCCGCCCGGCACAATTACCTGGCCGCGGCCATTGTGGATGGCGACCGGGTGGGGTTGGCCTATGCTGATATTACCACCGGCGTTTTTGCCACGACGCAGTTTCACGGCCGTCGTACCCTCACCGAAGAACTGGCCCGCCTGCACCCTGCCGAACTGCTGGTGCCGGACAGCGAACATACCCTGCAAGAGCAGGCGCGCACCGTCAGCCACCTGCCGGATTGGCGCTTTGAAGAGGGCAATGCCCGCCAACTATTGCTGCGCCATTTTAGCGTCGCCAGCCTGGATGCCTTTGGCTGCGAGCAAAAGTCATTGGCCACCCGCGCCGCCGGGGCCATCCTCTACTACTTGCAAGAGACACAGATGGGGGCGGTGGGGCAAATTCAGCGGCTGGCGACTTACAGTGTGGAAGGGTATATGGCCCTGGATACGGCCACCCGCGCCAATCTGGAATTGACGGAATCGCTGAGCGGCGAACGGAAGGGGTCGCTGTTGGCGGTGTTGGACAAGACGGTGACGGCGATGGGGGCGCGGCTGCTGCGGGAACGGGTGTCACGGCCGTTGCTGGACATCTCCCAACTCAATGACCGCCTCGATCAGGTGCAATTTTTCCACGACAATGCCCTGCTGCGCGCCGACCTGCGCGCCACCCTCAAAGGGCTGCCCGACCTGGAACGGCTGAGCAACCGCATCCTCGGCGGCAAAGCCAACCCGCGGGATGTGGAGAATGTGAAGGTGGCGCTGACGGCCGTGCCGGTAATCGGTAATCAGTTATCGGTAATCGGTGAGCGGGCCGATCACCGATCACCGATCACCGATTACCGTCTCGATCCCTGCACCGAAGTGGCCGACCTGATAAACCGGGCCATTCCCAACGATGCGCCCACTAATTTCAACAAAATGGGCGTCATTCGCCTCGGTTTTTCGGCGGAACTGGACGGGGTGATGAATTCATCGGCCAATGCGCGGGAGTGGGTGGCGGGGCTGGAGCCACGCGAGCGGGAGCGCACCGGCATCCCATCTTTGAAGGTGGGCTTTAACAAGGTGTTTGGCTATTACATCGAAGTTACCCATGCTAACACACCGATGGTCCCTGCCGACTACATTCGCAAACAAACGCTGACCAACGCGGAGCGGTACATCACGCCAGAGTTGAAGGAGTATGAAACGCTCATCCTCAACGCTGAGGAGCGAATTTTGGAGATTGAGCGGCGGGTGTTTACCGAAGTGTGCCAGCAGGTGGCGGCGTATGCGCCCCGCCTGCTGCAAACGGCGCAGGCGATTGCCGAACTGGACGTGGCTGCCGGGCTGGCGGAAGCGGCGGCTAACCAGGGGTATAGTCGGCCGTCCCTCACCAACGACAATACGCTGCATGTGGTCAACGGCCGTCATCCCGTCGTCGAACAATCACTGCGGCTGGAACGCTTTGTGCCCAACGATGTGCATATGACCGATAAGGAGCGTATCCAGATCATCACCGGCCCCAACATGAGCGGTAAATCCACCTACCTGCGGCAAACGGCTCTCATCGTCCTCATGGCCCAGATCGGCAGCTTTGTGCCCGCCGACGAAGCCGACGTGGGGCTGGCCGACCGCATCTTCACCCGCATCGGCGCGCATGACGAATTACACGCCGGGCGCAGCACCTTCATGGTGGAAATGGTGGAAACGGCCGAAATCCTCAACCACGCCAGCCACCGCTCTTTGCTCATCCTGGACGAGATTGGCCGGGGCACCAGCACCTACGACGGCCTGGCCATTGCCTGGGCAATTGTGGAGTACCTGCACAACCATCCGCGCCTCAAGCCGCGCACCCTCTTTGCCACCCATTACCACGAACTGGTGGGGCTGGCCGATTTGCTGCCGCTGGTGGCCAATTACAACGTGGCTGTGGCCGAAGAGGGGGATAAGGTTCTCTTTTTGCACCACATTGTGCCGGGGGGGGCGGATCGCAGTTATGGCATCCACGTGGCGCAGTTGGCCGGGCTGCCCAAAGACGTGGTGAACCGGGCCAATGAACTGCTGCACGAACTAGAACACCATGCGCCGACAACGGCCGTGACTCCCTCGCGCCTCTCTTCCGGCCAACAAATGGCCCTCTTTCCCGAAGCCAGCCCGCTGCTGGAAGAATTGGCCGAATTGGACGTAAATAGCATGTCCCCTTTGGAAGCGATCAACAAGCTCTACGAGTGGAAACGCCGCTATGCCGAAAAATGACCCTTTTAGAAATCCGGGAAGAAGCGCGAAGATTTGCCGGAGAGAGGTCGGGCTTTTTCAGTGAGTGTTAGTAGTAAGGGTTAGCAGAAGTCAATTCCAGGTTGTCAGTTGTAAGCCCTGAAAATTGGCGTAATCGGCGGTGTTGAGCGTCACTAACTGGAGATTGTTCACGGCCGTTACTGCGGCAATCTGACTATCAGCAAAAGGGGGTGGTTTGCCCTGCGCCGTAAGCCGGGCACGTTCGGCGGCGTGCCAATGAGCAGCCTGTTCATCATAAGCCAATATGGGGATGGCGCTCACAACATGTTGCAGGTAGGTTTCTACGGCCGTGCGTCTCCGCGACGGCGGCAGTCGCAAACAGCCAAACCACAATTCATGCCAGACAACCGAAGCGATGGCAAAATCCTGTTGATGCGTCTGGAGATTGGCCAGAATGGCCGGATTGGGTTGCGGCCGTAATGGCTCAGAGATGATGTTTGTATCCAGGAGGTATTTCAGGCTCATAGGGTTACATCACGCCCGGTTGTACGATCCCGCGTCTCAGAAAAAATCTCAGGGTCAATTTTCAATTCACCCAGGTCAAACTGTTCCCGAAAGTCAAGATAGCTGTCCCAAAAGGGACGCTCGTTCGCCTGCAAACGGTCAAATTCAGAGATAGAGAGAAGAACCGCAACGGGCTTGCCGCGCCGGGTTAGTTGCACGCCTGTATTTCCCTCAACTTCCCGCACCAATTCCGTAAAGTGATCCCGCGCTTCCACAATTGAGACTTGTTTCATCATTACCTCCACCCAAGGATAGATGGTCATTTAGATGACCATTTTACCGCCATCTTTTCTCCCGTCAAGCAATGCTGCGGAAGGTGAGTTCGGGGTACTTTTCCTGGTAGTAGTTCAGTTCGTGAGGGGAGTTACAGAGGGCGACGACACGGCCGTCATAATCCCGCGTCTTCATCATGCCATAGCGCCAGGGCAGTTTCTCAAGGCTCTCTTCCGGCCCCTCCACCCAACGGCAAAGGCGGTGTGGCAGCGGCTCCAGCTTCGTTTTGACGCCATACTCTTCTTCCAGCCGCGCCTGCACCACTTCAAATTGTAGCATCCCCACCACCGCCAGAATTGGGTCGCGCCGCGCCCCATCCACCTCGTACAGAATTTGCATCGCCCCTTCGGTTTCTAATTGGGCAATGCCCTTTTGGAACTGCTTTTGTTTGCTTACGTCCAGATTCACCAGCCGGGCAAAATGCTCCGCCGGGAAGCGGGGGATTGGCGCAAAGTTAAAGGCCGCTCCGGCGCTGATGGTGTCGCCGATGTTAAACTCCCGGTTGCCCGGCAGCCCAATGATGTCCCCGGCAAAGGCTTCATCCACTACCTCGCGGTCGTCGGCAAAAAAGGTGTAGGTGCGGGACAATTTAAGCATCTTGCCCGTGCGGGGATGTTTCACCTGTGTGTTGCGCTCAAAACGGCCGCTGCACACGCGCAAAAAGGCCACACTGTCGCGGTGGCGGGGATCCATGTTGGCCTGGATTTTGAAGATAAAGCCGGTGAATTCCGGTTGATAGGGGTCAATTGGCCCGGCGTCGCTGGGGTAGGTGTTGGGCGCGGGCGCGTATTTGATGAAGTCGTCCAGGAAGAGTTGAACGCCGAAGTTGGTCAGGGCGCTGCCAAAGTAGACCATCGTCTGTTCACCGCGTCGGAACGTGTCAAAGTCAAAGGTCGCCATTTCGTCCAACAGGGCGATGTTGGTGTGCAGGTCCTCAAACTGGTGACTGCTGAGGGTGGCTTCGATACGGCCGTCGTCCAACCCGGTAATATACTCCGGCGAAATCGTTTGGTTGTGGGCGGTGCGGTCAAATAAGTGTACTTCTTCGGTGAGGCGGTCATACACGCCCAGGAAGGTGTCGCCGTCGCCGACAGGCCAGTTCATGGGGACGGGCTGCATTCCCAGTACGGTCTCTACCTCGTCGAGCAGCGCCAGCGCATCCAGCGCTGGCCGATCCATCTTGTTGATAAAGGTGAACACCGGAATTCCCCGGCGGCGACATACTTCAAACAGCTTGACGGTTTGTTCCTCTACACCTTTGGCCGCATCCAGCACCATCACGGCGCAGTCGGCGGCGGTGAGGGTGCGGTAGGTGTCTTCGGAGAAGTCCTGATGGCCGGGAGTGTCCAGCAGGTTGATGATGTGGCCCTGGTAGGGGAATTGCAGCACGGTGGAGGTGATGGAGATGCCGCGCTCCTGCTCCATTTTCATCCAGTCAGAGGTGGCGGCGCGCTGGTTTTTGCGGGCGCGCACACTGCCCGCCAGGTGAATGGCGTTGCCGTAAAGCAGCAGTTTTTCCGTCAGTGTCGTTTTGCCCGCATCAGGGTGGGAAATAATGGCGAAGGTGCGCCGTTTTTGTATTTCGGCCACTAACTGGCCGTCGGTGATTAGTGTCTGTTCGGTCATATCTTTTCAGGCGTAAAAAGCGGCCACAATATGGGTATTGTGACCGCCAGGTTGCATCTTGTTCGTTTGTAGTAACCGCCTAAGCGGTGAAACGACTGAAGTCGTTACTACAAACCTGTAGCATACCACCAAATAGGCTGAATGCACATTCGCTTGTTGCCGCCGCCTTGTTTCACACGTATAATGCCCGCATTGTTAAAAATACAATAACGCTGAATGAGAGTAGTATGGTTGTGTGGCTGCCCAGAGAGTTAGCGGTCGGTGCAAGCTAACAAGCCAGCAATCAGAATCCACTCAGGAGTTGCCGCCGAAAAAAGGTTGGCCGGGTTCGCCCGTTATTGCGATAAGAGATCGGTAATCGGTTAGCGGTACACGGTAATCGGTGTCGGTGAAACCAGGTGGCACCACGGGCCCCCTCGTCCTGGATGAGATGAGGGGGTTTTTTGTTTTTATGTGTTGGGTGTCAAGTGTCAGGTGCGAGAAGAACTTGACACCTGACTCTTGACACCTTTTAAGGAGAGTGGACGATGTTAGACATGAACCTGATACGGGAGAAGCCGGAGTGGGTGAAGGCGCAGACGGCCAAACGGAACACGACGGCGCCGGTGGATGAGATTTTGGCGGACGACGGCCGTCGCCGCGAGATCATCCTGGAAGTGGAAGAGCTGCGCCGCCAGCGCAACGAAAGCTCAAAACAAATTGGGGCCTGGATGGGCAGCCTGAAGAAGTTGGAAGCCGACCTGAAACGGGCTGAAGCCGGGCAGGACGTTGGGCAAGATTTGGCCGCGCTGCAAACCCAACTCAACGCCATGCAGTTCAACGTGGACGAGGCTAAAGCCGATACGGGTCGCATTGGCGACCGCATCGCCGAATTGGACGAGGAACTGCGCCAGGTAGAAGCCCGCCTGCGCGACAACATGCTCTGGGTGCCAAACATTGTGCAAGACAGTGTGCCCGTTGGCCCGGATGAATCGGCCAACGTCTTCCACCCGCCGCAGGGCGCGCCCAAGCCGGTGTTTGAATTTGAACCGAAAGCGCATTGGGATTTGGGGCCGGCGCTGGACATTATTGATTTCGAACGCGGCGTGAAGTTGTCAGGCAGCCGTTTTTACATCCTCAAGGGAATGGGGTCGCGCTTGCAGCGGGCCGTCATCCAGTTCATGCTCAATTACCACCTGGAGCATCATGGTTACACCGAAATCCAGCCGCCGTACATGGTGCGTTCGGCCATTTTTGAAGGCGCGGGGCAGTTGCCGAAGTTTTTTGACAATATCTACCGCGACGCCGAGGAAGATTTTATGTGGCTGGGCACGGCCGAGATCGCCCTGACCAACCTGCATCGGGACGAGATTTTGGCGGAGGAGATGCTGCCGTTGAAGTACGTCTCGTACACCCCTTGCTGGCGGCGAGAGAAGATGAGTGCGGGTAAGGATGTGCGGGGCATCAAACGCGGCCACGAGTTTCATAAGGTGGAGATGTATCAGTTTACCCACCCGGACAAGAGCCTGGAAGCACACGAGGAGATGAAACAACACGCGCTGGACATCTGCGACGCGCTCGGTTTCCATTACCGGCTGGTAGACCTGGCTACGGGGGATGTCGGTTTTGCCATGAGCAAGACGTATGATATTGAGGTGTGGGCGGCCGGCTGCGGCGAATGGCTGGAGGTCAGCTCAATTTCAAATGCCACCGATTTTCAGGCGCGGCGGGCCAATGTGCGCTACAAGCCTGCTGATGGCGGTAAGACGCGCTTCCCGCACACGCTCAATGCGTCGGGACTGGCGCTGCCACGGGTGATGATTGCCTTGATCGAGAATAACCAGCAGGCGGATGGGTCGGTGGTGGTGCCGGAGGTGTTACGGCCGTATATGGGCGGCGTGCACATCATTCGCTGACTACGTTCGTAGTAGGCGATTCATCGCCGCGAGCAGGCGATAAATCGCCTACTACAAACAAGAGAGGAAAACCAGATGGGAAAAGTACGTTGGGGTTTGTTATCCACCGCCAATATCAACCGGCGGGTCATTCCGGCCATACGGCAGTCGGCGCGGGGGGAATTGACGGCCGTGGCCAGCCGCAGCCAGGAATCGGCCGACAGTTACGCCGAGCATTGGGACATTCCCCATACTTTTGCCAGCTACGAGGCGATGCTGGCCTCTGATGTGGTAGATGCGGTGTACATTTCTCTGCCCAATCTGCTACACGCCGATTGGACGATTCACGCTTTGCAGGCGGGTAAACACGTGTTGTGCGAAAAACCATTTGCCCTGACGCTGGCGGATGTAGACCGTATGATCGCGGCGGCGCAGGAGACGGGGCTGGTATTGGCGGAGGCGTTTATGTACCGCCACCATCCGCAGATGAAACAGGTGGAGGCATATGTGCGCGACGGCCGTCTGGGAGAAATCACACTCGTGCAATCTGTATTCAACTTCGAGCTTAAGTCCCGCGACAATATCCGCCTGGCGCCGGAACTGGGCGGCGGTAGTTTGTGGGATGTGGGTATTTACCCGGTCAGTTTTGCCCAATGTGTGATGGGTGGGCCGCCAGAATGGGTGTTTGGTTTTCAGGATGTGGGTGATACAGGGGTGGATGAGTTTTTTGCCGGGCAGTTGCATTATGGTTACGGCCGTGTGGCCCAAATTAGCTCTTCTTTCCGCACGCCGTTCCATACCCGGTCGGTAGTGGTGGGGAGTAAGGGGCGATTAAGGATGTCACGGCCGTTTACCAACGTGGAAGAGAGCGAAATGGTCTTTTACCCCGGCAGCGGCGAGCCGGAATATGTAGACATCGCCGAAGAGCCGCTCTACCTGGGTGAAATTGAAGACATGCACGCCGCCATCCTGGACGGTAAACCCAATTACCTCACCCTGGCCGAAACCCGCAACCACGTGCGCACCGTCCTGGCGCTGTATGAATCGGCGGCTGCTGGCAAACCGATAGTTCTTTAGGCCACCTTCGCGTTCCTTCGCACCCTTCGCCGATCAATGTGGCTCGTAGGGCGCTTCCTCGTCAATGTTGCCCACGAACGGCGGCAGGTTGGTATGCCCCAACATCTGGCGGATGGCCTGATTTTCACCGTTGTGGTACCAATAATGGTAAATGGTGCGCAGCATGAGCGAACCGGTGGTGAACTGGTAGGCGGGATTGGTAAACGGCCGTGCCCTCTCCAAATCCTCAGTCGTGAGCGTATCCAAAAAGGGGTCGGCCGCGTGTGTCACAATCTCCCACGCTTCCCGCATCTGCGCCAGCGGCGGCGTGGCCGCCGGGCAACCAAAACAAAACATCTCATTCAACTCCGGCAGCAACACCTTGTCTTGCAACCGTTCCAGCCAATACCGCTGCTCCTGCCAGGCCAGATGGCCGATATTCCAGCTAATGCAATTCATGGGCAGGAAACGGCGGCGGGCCTCCTCGTCTGTCAGCCCGACCAACCCGCGCTGGTATTCACTGCGGGCAAAACGTAATTGGGTCACAAGTGGATGGGTCATGGTAACTCCTGGTTAACTCTATATTATCTTTCCGTCAAATACCACGTCTCCTCGTTCTCAAATAGCCAGAGATTGGCGGAACTGGGAACAGGCGCCAGGCGCAGCGGTACAGGCCAGGAGACGGATTGCCAGCCCTCTTCCGTTAACACCATTGGTTGAAAGGTCTCATTGGTCAGCCGGGTGACTCGCGGCAGCGTTATTGTTTCATCTGGCAGGTTGCTGGCCTGCCGCAGATGGGGCGGCGCTGCTGCCGCCGTTACCGGCCCCAGGTAACAGGCGAAAAGGGCTTCAACTCTTAGCCTGGTCGTTGCATCCACAAAACCCACATACTGCGTGGGCAAATCTTCAACAGAGAAGGGGGTAAAGGGGCCAACCAGACTGCGTGGGGCGCGCCCTTGCCACGCTTCAAAGCGAATACTCCAATCCATGTAAATGCCCAGGGCCACACCTGTTATATCGCTGGATTGCACGTCACCGGATACCAGATAGGTGGCAGTGTAGCCTGTTAGCCCATCCCGCACAGCCTGGGAGATAACGATGACGCCGCCGCCATGGCGGGCGGCTGTTTGCACGTCGGCCAATACCCGATCCGGGTGGCCCGCCTCAAGGTGAGAAACATCAAACCAGCCATAAATCTCACTGTAGAGATAACGGGAATCAGGTAGAGGCGTCACCAGGCGTCGCCCCTGACCACTGTCGGCAGGGCAGTCAATAAAGTAGGCGCTGGAGCGATAGGTGCGGTTGCCGGCTGCCGGCGCCTGATGGGCATCGCGGGCGCTAATGCGCCGGGTAACAAGCAGTAAACTTGCCAGTAAGCTAATGGTGACACTTGCTGCTAACAAAGTTTTCCCCCAACGCAATAGACGTTTTTGTTTTTGGCTCATGCCCCGTATTGTACATGGAAATAACCGTTGTTACCTGACGGCCGTACCCCTATTCATGCGCCTATAACCACCAGCCCCGCAGGCAAAAAAAACCGCGCCCTGGTGCATGATGTACCAGGGCACGGCCGTCTCGTTTCTTGAAATGTGGCGGCGCTAAACCGAGGCGCTGTTTCGCACCAGGCGCATACTGAGCGCCACACCAGCCATAGCGCCACCTGCCATACCAACCGCGGCCGTCATGACTACGGCCAGTAAATGGCCGCCGCCGACATATTGCCCAACCGGCAGCGCCAACAGCGGGCCAATGAGCAGGCCCAACAACGCCCCGCCAAAAACAAACAAGATTGAACGCATCTGCCAGCCATTTTCCAGGCAGTGCAGTGCCCCGCCTATACAACCCACTACACAGCCGGCCATAAAACCGGCATAAGCCAGGGGCCACCCACCCAACAGGCCGCCAACTGTGCTGCCAGCCATTGCCCCAATCAAACTGCCCATTCTGGCCTGCCTCATCACCGATTGATTGTTCATGATGCCATAACTCCCATCAAAATATGTTTGTAGTAGGCGATTTATCGCCTGCACCGTCTGACTTTATTGTGGCGAAACAAAGCGGCAAAATAAATGGGAACTGCTGGTCAGTACGGCCGTCCTATCCGGTAATCGGTAATCGGTGGCCGGTAATCGGTTGACCGATTACCGATTACCGTTTACCGATTACCTCTGCATAATCCGTATACCCACCGGCATATTCCGCCAGACGGCCGTCTTCCAGCGCCACCACCCGATCCACCACCTTATCCAGGAAATAGCGATCATGGGAGATGACCAGCACCGCGCCGACGAACTCGTCCAGTGTTTGCTCCAACACCTCTATCGAGGCAATGTCCAGGTTATTAGTGGGTTCGTCTAGCAGCAGCAAATTGGGCCGGGTCAGCACCAGTTTGGCAAGCTGCAAACGGCTGCGCTCGCCGCCGCTTAGGTTGTGAATGGGGGCGCGAATCTGGTCATAGGTGAACAGGAATTTGTGCAAAAAGGCGACAGCGTCGCCTTCGCTCAGCGGCGCGGTATGGCGGATTTCGGTGAGCAACGTGTTATGGTAATTGAGCGTTTCCTGCTCCTGCGCATAGTAGCCGATCTTGTTGCTGGGGCCGATTTTGATCACACCCTGGGGCACGTTTTCCGGGTCGAGCAGTTGGCGCAGCAACATGGATTTGCCCGCGCCGTTAGGCCCAACCAGCCCCACCCGTTCGCCATGCCAGATGGTGAGATTGAGACTGCGCCAGAGCACACGGCCGTCCGGCAATGTCATACCCACGTTTCCCAGGTCCAACACCTTGTTGCTGCCGCGCCAGCCGTTGAGATTTAAGGTCATGCGCCGCGCATCGGTCACTTTTTCTACCTTGTCCATGCGGTCCAGCATCTTTTGGCGGCTGCGCGCCTGGCGAATGTGCCGCTCATTGATCACAATGGACGCCCATAGTTCAAAGCGGGCAATGGCGGCTTCAATGCGGGCGATTTCCTTCTGCTGTGCCTGGTACATCTGCTGCTGGCGCAGGCGGCGCAGTTCGCGCTCGGTGCTGTAGGCAGTGTAGTTGCCGGGGTAGAGGGTGAGACGGCCGTTTTCCAATTCGGCAATGTGTGTGGCGACTTCGTCCAGCAAGTAGCGGTCATGGGAGATGATGAGTACACAGCCGGGATATTGGTTCAGCACCTTTTCCAGGTGTTCTTTGGCGGGCACATCCAGATGGTTGTCCGGTTCGTCTAGCAGCAAAACGGTGGGCTGCTGCACCATCAGTTTGGCTAATTGCACCAGCTTTTTCTGCCCGCCGCTCAGTAGGTGGGTAGGGGTGTGCCAGTGTGTCTGATCCAATCCCACGCGCTGCAACGCTTCTTTGACGCGGCTTTCGTAACGCGCCCCGTCCAGCCGGTCATATTCGTCCAGGGTACGGCCGTGCTGCGCCATCACCTTTTCTAGCCTGTCCGGGTCGTTGTAAACGGCGGGGTCGGCCATTTGGGCTTCCAGGTGGGATAGCTTTTCCTCAACGGCCGTCAGTGTGGGTACGGCCGTGAGTGCTTCTTGCAGGGTTGTACGGCCCGAAGCCGTTTCGGGTTTGCCGTCGGTCAGCGTCGGCTCCTGCTCTAACCGGCCCCATGTCAGACCAGGGGTGCGATAAATGGAACCATCGGCCAGCGACAGTTCACCGGCAATCAGCTTCATCAGCGTGGATTTGCCCACACCGTTGGGCCCAACCAGCCCCACGCGCTGCCCGGCCTGCACTTCCCAGCTAATGCCCTGGAAAATGACTCGTCCCGCCAGATTGACGGCCGCGTTGTCCAGATTTAAGATAATTTCAGCCATGATCGTTTCTCCATACGGATCAAAAAAGCCGAGGGGTTGCCTCGGCTTTTCTTAACAAAATTCCCTGATAAGGGCGAAAGAGTTTACATAACATTCGTATCCGAGGCGCGTGGAACTGACCTCAGCGTGAAGCAGCCTAAAGATGAAGTGCGGACAATCTGTCCCGTAAAGCCGGATAAAAATAACATGATGCCCCTAGCATACCGCAGACGGCCGTTATGTGCCACTGTTCCGTTGTGGATTTGAGTGACCGATAACCGATTACCGATGACCGATTACCTCTTGTAACCGATCTGGCCGGTCGGTGATAATCCCATCCAGACCCATATCCAGCAACCATTCCATTTCCGCCGTCTCGTTAATTGTCCAGGCGTGGACGATGATGTTTTGCCGGTGGGCATCGTTCACAAACTTATCCGTCAGCACATCCACCTGGCCTAAAACCGGCAGGTTCGCTGTTGTGGGCACCTGAAAGGCTTCGGCCGGTGATTGGTACAGTTCGCTGAGGCCGATGACGCTGAGAATCCAAAACGGCCGTATCTCCGATTCCGTCATGGATGTAGCCACCGCCGGGCAGTCCGCCCGAAACGCCGTCAGCGCGTTGTCGTGGAATGAGCCAATCAGCGCCTTGTTGGTCATGTTGTATTGTTGGATGAGCTGGCAAAGAGCTGCGGCTACGGCCGTATCATCCGGCTTGATCTCAATGTTCATGGGCATGTCCGGAAAGGCTGTGAACACCTCTTCCAGCGTGGGAATGATGATCCCCTGCCCACGAAATGGATAGGTTTGCCCATCGTCGTCCGTCCAATAATACCCGGCATCCAGCGCTTGAATCTCCGCCAGCGTCATCTCTTTCACCGCGCCGCTGCCGTCGGTGGTGCGGTCTACGGTCGTGTCATGAATCAGCACAAACACACCGTCGGCCGTCTGGTGGGCGTCCATCTCCAGCACATCTACTCCCATCTCCACCGCGTTCTGAAAGGCCAGCATGGTGTTGCTGGGCCATAGTTGTTCACCACCCTGATGCGCGATGTTCAACGGCCGTCCCGGTTCAAACTGGGCAAAAAAGGGATGCGCCGATACCGGCTCTACCCGCGCCCGCAAGATCAGGTATGCCACCAGACCAATCACCAAAATCACGCCCATCATGCCAATTTTTCGCCACATAGGATTCCCTCCAAATGTTACCTCTCTGCGCTTCCACGCCTCGGCGTTAAAACGAACCATATTGTATGGGGTTACGGCCGTTTGCCCAAACCACCCCCCGTTTGCCCAAGCGTCCCCGTTTGCCCAAGCGTCCCCGTTTGCCCACCTCGCGCCAATCAGTATAATCCCCTGACGACACGAAACTACGGAGACAGGTATGGCAAAACGAGCAGTATTCCCCTTTACAGCAATTGTTGGGCAAGAGCGTATGAAACGGGCGTTGATCCTCAACGCCGTCAGCCCGCGTATTGGCGGTGTCCTCATTCGTGGTGAACGTGGCACGGCTAAATCCACGGCCGCGCGCGCTCTGGCTGCTTTGCTGCCGGACATGGAAGTGGTGGCCGACTGCCGTTTTAGCTGTGACCCCAATCGCCCCGACCAATGGTGTGATGACTGCCGTGAGCGCCACGCTGACGGTGTATTGGCCGTCACCATCCGCCGCACACCGTTTGTTGACCTGCCCGTCAGCGCCACCGAAGACCGGGTAGTGGGCACATTGGACATTGAACAGGCCATCCAAAAAGGCGAGAAACATTTTGAGCCAGGTGTGCTGGCTTCGGCGAATCGTGGTCTGCTTTACGTGGATGAAGTGAACTTGCTGGACGATCACGTGGTTGATCTGCTGTTGGATTCGGCGGCGATGGGTGTGAACATTGTGGAGCGCGAGGGCATCAGCTTTTCCCATCCGGCCCGCTTTATTCTGGTGGGCACCATGAACCCGGAGGAAGGGGATTTACGGCCACAATTGCTCGACCGTTTTGCCTTTTCGGTGAACATTACCGGCCTGAAAGACGCCACACAGCGGGTGCAAATCATGGAGCGCCGCCTGGCGTTTGAAGTCAGCCCGGTGGAGTTTCAAGAAGAGTGGGCGTCGTCGGAAAAGGCGTTGTCAGACCGCATCAGCCGGGCGCAGGGTATGGTCAACAAGGTGCGTTACTCCCGGCGTGATCTGGCCTCGATTGCCGGGCTGACGGCGGCGTTGAATGTGGACGGGCACCGCGCCGACCTGGTGATATTGCGCGGGGCGCAGGCTCATGCGGCGTTTCACGGCCGTGACCGCATCACCGACGAGGATATTGTCCTGGCGGCCGAACTGGCCCTGCCGCACCGAATCAAGGGGCGTATGTTCCAGGACACGGCCGTGTCCGCTTCTGAATTGGAAGACCGCCTCAGCGAAGTACAAAGCGACATGGGCGACGGCGACATGGACGGTGAACCCCAGGAACTACAACAGCAGCAGAGCGACGTAAAAAAAAAGCCTTAGATTCTGAAATGGGCGAAGGGGCCGAAACGCAGCAGCAAGCGGAAGCCGGCCCCCAACCCATCCCCCAATCTGCCCAGGACAGTAAATGGTGGGAGGGCGGCCAACAGGTCGCCTCCAAACAAGAGTTCCAATCCCGCCGCCTGGATACCCAATTAGACCGCCTCACGCGCAACCGCGCCGGTCGCCGTTCCCAGACCAAAACCGACCGCAAACGCGGCCATTACATTCGCGCCCGTCTGCCGCATGGCAAAGTGCGTGATCTGGCTTTTGACGCCACCATGCGCGCTGCCGCTCCCTACCAACTGCGCCGCGACCGCTCCAAAATGGCGCTGGCCCTGAAACGGGAAGACCTGCGCGAAAAAGTGCGGGTGCGCCGCCAGTCTAACTTGATCCTCTTTGTGGTAGACGCCAGTTGGAGCATGGCGGTGGCCGAACGTATGGAAGCAACCAAAGGGGCGATCATGTCGCTACTCACCGATGCTTACCAGCGGCGGGATCGGGTGGGGCTCATCGTCTTCAACAAGAACAATGCCAATCTGGTGCTGTCGCCAACTAACTCGGTGCTACTGGCGAAGAAGGCGCTGGTGGATATTGCCGTAGGCGGCAAGACGCCGCTTTCGGCCGGGCTGCTGCTGGCGTATGAGGTCTTCCGCAAGGAAGAACTTGTGCATCCCGACGTCATGCCGATGATGATTTTGCTGACGGATGGGGCGGGCAACGTCAGTATGTCTGACCTGCCGCCGCAGATAGAAGCGCACCAGATTGCCGACCATATCCGTGAGGTTGGTGTGCGCTCGGTGGTGATCAATATGGAACACGCGGCTTTTGACCAGGGGTTGGCGCGCCAGTTGGCGGAGCGGCTGGATGGCCCCTGCCATACCCTGGAGGATTTGCGGGCAGAGACGTTGTACCGGACGGTGTTGGACGAGTTAGAATAGCGGATCAGTCAGGAAATAATGAGGAGAGTATGCGGGAAACACGGCCGTTAACCAACCACGAATTAGAAGATTACATCACCATTCAACTGAATGCCTACCCTGGTGTGCGCATGACGCGGGAGCAGTTGCGCGAACGGACGGCGCGCACCCAGGCTGACCCGATCATCAGTTTGGTAGGGCTGTTTGACGAGGGGGAGATGTTGGGCGTGATGCGCCTGTTTGATTTCACCATGCAATTGCACGGGGCGCAACTGCTGGTGGGTGGGGTAGGCGGCGTGGCAGTGGCTCTGGACCACAAAAAGGAGAAGGTGGCCTTTGACATGGTGCAGTTTTTCCTGCGCCATTACCGGCAGAAGGGGGCCAGCCTGACGGCGCTCTATCCGTTTCGAGCCGATTTTTACAGGCAGATGGGTTTTGGCTACGGCCGTAAAATCAACCAATACCGCTTTCACCCCAACCAACTACCCAGACGTGGCTCAAAAGCCCATGTCAGCCTGCTTTCCAGCCGTGACCGCTATGCCTTCAACGCCTGCCACCAGCGGGTGATGACTCACACCAATGGCATGATAGAAATCTCACCTTCTTACCTGGATGCCTATTTTTCCGGCGATACGGTGCATGTGGCCGGCTGTTGGGAGGGGGATGAATTGCGCGGGTATATCCAGTTTCTGTTTGAGCCAGGCCAGCATCGCAACCTGCTGAGTAACCAACTGGTGGTGCGGGCGCTGGTGTATGAGGACACGGCCGTGCTGTATGACCTGCTCGCCTTCCTCCGTTCCCAGGCTGACCAGATTGAGAGCATCGTCCTGAACACCCACGCTGACGATTTCCACCTGCTGCTGACCGACCCGCGCAATACGGGCGACCTGATCTCCCCCACCGTGTACCAGGAATCGAACATCCAGGGCACGGGCATCATGTACCGGCTGATTGATGTGCCCTGCTTTTTTGCCCTTTTGCCGGATCACTCCTTTGGTGGGCAAACATGCCGCCTGAAAGTCAAGATGGCTGACAGTTTCTTGCCGGAAAATGGGGGGGAATGGGTGCTGGATGTGGTAGACGGCCGTGTTCAACTCCTACCCGCCGATGCTCCCCACGATGTCACCCTGGCGCTGGATGTGGCCGAATTTTCCTCGCTGGTTACAGGTTCCGTTGCGTTCAAAACGATGCTTGGTTACGGCCTGGTAGAACTATCAGACATGACCTATGCGGAGACCATTCACCGCCTGTTTTACACGGATAACAAACCGATTTGCCTGACAGGATTTTAGGAAAGTGAGAGGTCAGAGATTAGAGATTGAGGTTGGCAATCTCCAATCTCTAATCTCCACTCTCTCGTCGCAGACCATGACGCCATCTTCTCATCAAAATCCCAAACCGCCCATCACCGGCTGGCGGCGTTCGTTGGTATTAGGGCTGCAAAAGCTGGTCTATTGGCTGGCGCGGTATTGGTATTTCCTGTTTATGGCGGCGGCGATTGTTTTTCTAATGTTGGGTTTTCTGGCCCCGGCCTTGCTGGCTGAGGGGTATGAGGAGGCGGGCACGGCCGTGTACCGATTCATGGCCCCCCATAACCACCAGCTACCGCAGCGTTCCTACTTCCTCTTTGGTGAATCCGCCTTTTTTCGTGGTTACTCGCTTGAGCAGCTTATCGCTTTTGGCGCTGAGCCCCAACAGCTACAGGCTTTTACCGGCAATGCCCAAATTGGTTACAAAACGGCCCTGAACCACCGGATGATAGCCATTTTTGCCGGGATGGTAATTGGTGGCTTAATCTGGGGATTGCGGCGCGGACGGCCGTGCTTGAGCCAGTTTGCTTTTCTGCTGTTCACCCTGCCGCTGCTATTGGACGGTTTCAGCCATATGGTCAGCGAAGCGGGCAGTGGCTTTCGGGGGAGCAATGCGTGGTTGGCGGCGCTGACAGGGGGGATGGGCACGGCCGTGTTTTACAGCGGCGATACCATTGGCTCATTCAACTGGTGGCTGCGCAACCTCACCGGCCTGCTTTTTGGTCTGGGGCTGGCCTGGTTCACTTTTCCCCGTTTTGCCAATTATTTCGCCGGAGTCAGAAACCAGTTGGAGAGGAAGAGATTGAGAGATTGAGAGATTGGGAGATTAGAAGAGGAACAATCTCCCAATCTCTTTTTCAATATAACAAGGACACTAATTTCCGCAGTCCTTGTTGTTTCAGCCACAATTTTGTGTCTGTGGGGTCGCCTGTGTAAGGGAGGCGGGCGGCAGGCACCCGCGACAGGGTGATTTCGCGCACCGGGCCGGCCATCTCATTAATCACCGGCAAGATGCGGCGGGAATCCAGCCCTAACCGGTCGGCCGATTCCATAAATGTGTTTAACTGCTGGTTTGCCAGTGGTTGGCCGGAAGTGATCCCCAGAATCAGTTTGGAGTTTTTTAATATGTCCACTGTACATTGATTTATCTGACTGCCAACATCAATCAGAACATTATGCCCCTCAGCAGTCAGAATTTTGGTTATGTGATTAAGCGTGATCACATTTGGCCTGATTGCCGGGTCTATCACACGCCCAGGCGCAGGAATCACAAAGATGCTCTCGCGGTGACGCAAGGCAAATTCATCAATCATGCTCAAGGTAATGTACTCTGGCGCAACTTTCAGCAGTTCCACAATATCATGGCGGGGGAACAGGCGTAACATCGGCGCTACACCACCTAACGGCAGAGCTAAATCTATGATGACGCTGGGCCGGCCGACCTGCAAGGCGATGGCTTCGGCCAGTTGAATCGTCAGGGTGGTAACACCTACCCCACCTTTGGGGCTGAAAAGGGAGACCACATATCCGGTCTGGACCGGTTCCGGCACGGCCGTCGCAGTTTCCTCTTCTTCATCTGGTTCCTGTTGACGATCAAGTACCGTTGTAATCTGCCGTACCAAATCCTCAGCCCGAAACGGTTTGGTGATGTACTCAGCCGCCCCCACATCAAATGCCCGCAGCCGATAATCGTGCACCTCGCTGGCCGTAACAAAAATAACGGGGATGTCGGCCGTTTCGGGGTTATTCTTGATATGGGTACATACTTCAAAACCATCCATGCCCGGCATCATCACATCCAGCAGCACCAGGTCTGGTCGGCTATGAGTAATCGCCTGTAATCCGGTCGGCCCATCCTTTGCCAGATTCACCTCATACCCGTTTTGTTTCAACTGGTATTCGATGAGATACCGCATCGGGAACTCGTCTTCAATTATGAGAATTTTTTGTACTTCTGGGTGCATGTTTTCCATTTCAGCCTCTGCCATATTACTATACTTGTCGCTGAAAAGGAACATAACGGGCGCATATTACGGCATTTCTGACAAAATCTCACGATGTATGGTTTACGGCCGTGAATGGCGCGTGAACTTTTTGAACTGTCAGTACCCCTGTAAGCCCCGGTGTAATACGCTTACCGTATGTTAGTGAATGGAAGCAAAAGGCTGTCTACAAATATCTGGACAGCACAAAGGAGAACGGCCGTGACATCAATCGTACTCGTGGTAGATGATGAAGATATGACCCGCAAGCTCTTGCGCCTGATGTTAGAGCGTGATGGTTTTACGATTCTGGAAGCGGAGGACGGGCAGCAGGCGCTGGATATGATTGCCGACTCACGACCAGACCTGGTAATTTTGGATGTCATGATGCCCAATCTGGATGGGTTCACCGCCTGCCAGATCCTGCGTACCCAACCGGAGACAGCCGATTTGCCCATCATCCTTTTGAGTGCCCGTACCCAGGTGGAAGCCGTGCGCGCCGGTCTGCAAGCTGGCGCCGACCGCTACATGACCAAACCCATCTCCAAACCGGAACTGGTGCAAACAATCACCGATCTGTTAGCCGGTGTGCCGGTGGTTGAGAATTCGTAATCCGTCATCCGATTACGGTTCACGGATTACGGGTTACGGGCAACGGCCGTGCGCGCCGCTGCTAACTGGTTTGCCAATGCCTCCGGCGACGTGCCCCCCGTGATATTTCGGTTTGATAGGGAAGATGTGATGTGGAACACGGCCGTGACATCCTCCCCAAATACCCCACTTACTGTTTGCAACTCCGCCACCGTTAGCTCCGTCAGATTCACCCCTTTTTGTTCTGCCAACTGCACCACCTGCCCCACCAGATGATGCGCCTGCCGGAAGGGGACGCCCCGCTTCACCAGATAATCGGCTAAATCGGTCGCCAGCAGTCCCGGCTCTAGCTGTGCCGCCATGCGCTCCGGGCGCAGCGTCAACGTGCGCATCAACCCGGCCATAATGGGCAAAGTCAGCCGCAGGGTATCAAAAGCATCAAACACCGGCTCCTTGTCCTCCTGTAAATCCTTGTCATAGCTGGAGGGCAGCCCTTTGAGCGTGGTCAGCAGCCCGGTGAGGTGGCCTACCAGCCGCCCCGCCTTGCCGCGTGTCAGTTCCAGTGTGTCCGGGTTTTTCTTTTGGGGCATCAGGCTGCTGCCGGTGCTGTAGCCATCATCCAGCCGCACAAAACCAAATTCGGCACTGCTAAACAAGACCAACTGCTCGGCCAGCCGGCTGAGGTGCAGGCCAATCATGGCCGCCGCATACAGAAAATCGGCGGCAAAATCCCTGTCAGAAACGGCGTCCAGGCTGTTCTGGCTCACGGCCGTAAACCCCAACTCCCGCGCCAGCCATTCCCGGTCCACCGGATAAGCTGTGCCCGCCAACGCGCCGGAACCGAGGGGGAGTACGGCCGTGTGCCCCCGCACCTGCGCCAGCCTTTCCCGGTCCCGCACCAACGGCCAGAAATGGGACAACACCCAATGCCCCCACGTCACCGGCTGCGCGTGCTGCAAGTGGGTATAACCGGGCATCGGCAGGTGTAAATTGGCGGCGGCGCTGTCCACCAGCGCGTTTTGCAAATCGGCCAGATACTCTTGCAGATGGTCTATCGCCCCCATCACCCACAGGCGGAAATCGGTCGCCACCTGGTCATTGCGGCTGCGCCCCGTGTGCAGCTTGCCGCCCACATCCCCCACAATTTCGGTGAGACGGCGTTCAACGGCCGTGTGAATATCCTCATCCCCCGCCGCAAACACAAACGACCCGTTTTCAAACTCCGCCTGCACCTGCGCCAGCCCGGCCACAATCGTTTCCGCTTCGGCCGGTGTCAACACACCGGCCCCCACCAGCGCCCGCGCCCAGGCCATGCTGCCGCGACTATCTTCGGCATAGAGCCGCCGGTCAAAAGGCAGGCTGGCATTCAATTCATGCACCAACGCATCCGTCTCTCTGGCGAACCGTCCGCCCCATAATTTGCTCATGTTGTTCCTTCAATTGTTCCAGGTAAAAGGGAGAGATGAGACAGGGATATTTTGCACTCGCCAACTACATTTTTTCCGCAATAGGGAGAATGACAGGCGCACTCTAAACAACTCACCCCGTGTGGGTGCGTTTCTACCGGCCAACCAGATGCCATCTTCGGCTGTGGGATTGTATCGCTCCTGTAACAGGCCATTGGGCACGGCCGTAACAGTTATGGATTTCAAGGTGTTGCCCGCGACTGTCTCCACATAGTTGTACTTCACAAAAATCGTTGTGGTGATGTAGTCATCGTCACGAACGGTGAAAATCGGTGGCAATGAACCGGCCACCTCAATCTGCTCTCCGGCGCGTATCTGGCGCACTACCATCGAGAATTGGGAGGTTTGTAGCGTTGCTGTACGCTGCCCCTCCAGCTTTTCTGCTTTGGAATCCACAAATAAAGCCTGTTTGACCGCATAATCGGGGTGAAAGAGATACCGCGCGCGTTTGTAGTCAATCTTGCCAAACAATCGTTGATCAATACGCGCCATCCCCATCCGGTCAAGCGCCTCACGAGTAATATCTTCACCAATATCCGCTACCAGGTCGCTCTCTTCCTGGAAGATGAGTACGGCCGTTTCCCGATAATCATAAATTGCCTGCACCACCAAACGCAGCGATGCCTTTTCAATATCTTCCAGCCGATCTAAATCTTGTGATAGTTGCCATGGATCAAGGAGCATAGGATTCTCGCAATAAACGTGGTTGAAACCCCTGGTCTGTCGTTTTGTCGTCTGGATTCGGTGAGAGAACTTCGGGGGATTCACCAATCTTCTGCCTGGCTAACCTCACGTACTTCTCTTCTAACTCAATTCCCAAATAACGTCGTTCCAAACTCAAGGCTGCCA
Organism: Chloroflexota bacterium; assembly: GCA_014584575.1. Lineage (GTDB taxonomy): Bacteria > Chloroflexota > Anaerolineae > Promineifilales > Promineifilaceae > CAADGU01. The sequence goes on along the minus strand of JACTMP010000011.1, from coordinate 73,538 downwards.
ACGCCGTTGTGCCGCTGCCCATGAAACAATCCAGCACAATATCATCCGGTTCTGTCAGCAGTTTTATAAAACGGCGGGGCAGTTCCAGCGGGAATTTGGCTTCATGATCATCGTTTGCTCTTACCGAGGGAATCTGCCACACACCCCGCGATCCCCAGTCCCGCCACTCCTCGCGGCTCAACCGCTGCCGATCCACCTTCGTTATGCCCGGTTTCCAAAAAACATACAGATATTCAAATTCATCTACAGATTTATAAGACAGACTGTGCCAGCGTGAATTTTCCCAGGCAGCATCTTTTACCCACACTCGCCGGTCATAGGGGTAAAACCCAGCCTCTAAGCCCCATTGTTCAATTAAACCACCCACAATCTTGACGCGGGTCTGAGGTTCATATTTGCCGCCACGAATGTTATTCCCATTCAGACGGCGATCAACGGTTTGCTCGCTGCATCCCAGCAGTTGCGCTATCTGGTAGCGGTTAAAATCAGGATGTTCAGCCTGAACACGCAAGACATCTTCGCGGGTAACGGCCGAACCCCGCCGACTGACAACTTCTGCCTGAATCTGCGGCATCGTGGCGTCTTCAAAGACGAGAATGTCAGCGATGTTGATCACCAAAAATCCCCCTGGCGCAATGATGGGAAAGTGCAGGTTTATGACCTCGGCCAAAAGCTGCTGCCAATCCTGAAATGTCAGATAGGCTTCGTACTCCTTACCCACAAAGTAAGGCGGCGACCAGATGCTTAGAGCGATGCTGTTGGGCGTAATGCGGGGCAATAACAGGCGGGCGTCACCATGATGGATTTGATTGGAGCAAAGCGCATTGTCAATCTCAGCATCGGCCTCATACAGTTCGGCCATGCGCGACTGTAAGTGAAGTGGCATTCTATCAATGTTAAACGTGGTTTTAATACCATTGGTTGAATTCATCTTTCATTCTCCATCTGGCTTTCCTTCAGTTTAACATGATTTTTCCTAGAACGCATGTTTTGAGTTCGGCGAAAAATTTTGCAATTGAGACGCATTTGTCTCCAACAACCTTCGCACCCTTCTTGGATCAACCTCACCCGCCCCGCAAAAACAAACTCCACAAACCAAAGCCCACTAGCAGCAACGCCAGGAAGAGATACAAAATGGTTGTATTCCGGTCGCCTAAACGGGCGCGGGCCAGTTGCATCCGGCGACTGCGCTCCCAGTAAAACCCCGGTTTCACCGTAATACCAAACAGTTCATACACTCCCCAGGCGACGATGGCTATGTCTAACAAGTTCACTGAAATACCTCGTTCTTTTCGTAATCCGTGACCCGTGATCCGTGACCCGTAAACCGTAAACCGATAACGGGTTACCGATAACGGGTTACGGTTTACGGATTACCATCCTACGTCCGGTAATCGGCATTGATGCTCACATAGTCATGGCTCAGGTCACACGTCCAGACAACGGCCGTACCCATTCCCATCCCCACTTGCAACTGTACCTGAAATTCCGGCTGGGCAAAAACGTGTGCCGCATCCGCTTCTTGATAAGCGGTTGGCGTGCCCTGCGCCACCAACTGGTACTGTTCCGTACCGGGGATGCCAACCCACAGGTTAGTTTGATTCTGGTCAAAGGGGATGCCCGCCCGTCCCGCCGCTGCCAGGATGCGCCCCCAGTTGGGGTCGCTGCCCGCAAACGCCGTCTTTACCAGCGGCGAAGTGGCAATGGTATTGGCGATGGCGTGCGCGTTGGCATCCGTAGCCGCACCCGTCACCTGGATTTCCACAAACTTGGTGGCCCCCTCGCCATCCTTGACAATCATCTTTGCCAGTTCGGTACAAACAAAGGTGAGAGCTTCAGCAAACAGGGCGCGGCTTTGGGCATCGGCAACGGCCGTGCCCCGCGCCCCATTCGCCAGCAGCAGCACCGTGTCATTGGTGCTGGTATCGCCGTCCACGCTAATGCGGTTGAACGATTGATGTACGGCCGTGCCCAACAACCCATCCAACACCTCCGGCGCAACCTGCGCGTCGGTCGTAATCACCGCCAACATCGTCGCCATATTGGGGTGAATCATGCCCGCCCCCTTCGCCATCCCACCAATCGTCACCAACCCCCCGCCGGGCAACTCCACCGCCACCGCCAGATGTTTCGGTCGTGTATCCGTCGTCATAATCGCCCGCGCCGCCTCTATCCCTCCACCCCTTTGCGCCTCCGCGGCTTCGCGTTGAAGAATCTCCACGGCCGTTTCCACCCCCGCCCGTATCTTCTCCATCGGCAGCGGCACGCCAATCACGCCAGTGGAAAGCAGCAGCACCTGATCGGGCCGGATGCCCAGGGCTGCTGCTGCCAACCGCTGCGTTTCCCGCGCATTGGCCAGCCCCGGCTCACCCGTGCAGGCATTGGCGTTTTTGGCATTGGCGACGATGGCGCGCACGGCCGTGTTGTTCATTGCCAGCGTTTCCCGATCCACAATAACCGGCGCGGCCACCACCTGATTGGTGGTGAACACAGCCGCACAATGACACTCTTGTTCTGAGTAGACAATGGCTAAGTCAAGCTGGTTTTCTTTTTTCAAACCGGCTGGCACGGCAACGGCCGTGAATCCCGCCGGGCTGGTGACACTTCCTTGCGGCAACAGATTGAACATATCACCTCACAAAAGAAATTAACCACGGATGTCACGGATTGAACGGATGGGTACGGATTTTTCTTATCCGTGCCTATCTGTTCAATCCGTCTGATCCGTGGTTAATTAATCCCGTTTGAACTTAGAATAGTCTGGCGCGGCGTAGCGGGTTTTACCGCCGTCGCTCACCTCCATCATCGCCCGCACCTTCATTTGCAGGCCAAACAGGGTGATAAAACCCACCGCGTCCGACTGATCATACACATCTTCCTGGCCAAAGGTGGCAAAATCTTCGCGGTAGAGGCTGTGCGGGCTGTAACGGCCGTTCACGATCACATTCCCCTTATACAGCTTCAACTTCACCCAACCCGTTACCGTTTCCTGCGTTTTGTCCACAAACGCCTGCATCGCCTCCCGCAAGAAGGTGTACCATTTGCCATCATACACCAGTTCCGCGTAGCGTACCGCCTGCTGCTCTTTGTAGTGCATCGTGTCCCGATCCAGGCACAGCGTTTCCAATTCGTGGTGGGCGGCGTACAAAATGGTGCCGCCGGGCGTCTCATACACGCCATGTGACTTCATGCCCACCAGCCGATTTTCCACCAGGTCAATCCGGCCAATGCCATGTTTGGCCCCCAGTTCATTCAGCTTTTCAATGATAGCCGCCGGGGGCATTTGCACGTCATTCACGGCCGTTGGTATCCCCTTCTCAAAATCAATCCTCACCACCTCCGCCGCATCCGGGGCCGCTTCCGGCGAAACGGAAAGCTGGTACATCACCTCTTCCGGCTCCTGCGCCGGGTCTTCCAAAATGCCGCCCTCATGTGATAGATGCCACAGGTTGGCATCCCGGCTGTAGATGGATTTCTCCGTCTGGGTGACGGGCACGTTGTGTTTACGGGCATAGGCCAGCGCATCTTCCCGCGAGCGGATGTCCCATTCACGCCAGGGAGCGATGACGGTCAGCGTGGGATTGAGTGCCTTGTAGGTCAATTCAAAGCGCACCTGGTCATTGCCCTTGCCGGTGGCCCCATGCGCGACGGCATCGGCCCCTTCCGCTTCGGCAATGGCTACCTGCCACTTGGCAATGAGTGGCCGGGCCACCGACGTGCCCAGCAAATAGCGGCGCTCATAAATCGCCCCCGCCTGCATCATCGGAAAGAGGAAATCTTTGGCAAATTCGTGGCGCAAATCTTCCACGTACACCTTGCTCGCGCCGCTGGCGAGTGCCTTTTCCGTCAGTCCGGCCAATTCCTGGTCGCCCTGGCCCAGGTTGGCGCAAAAACAGATGACTTCACAGCCATAATTTTCGCGCAGCCAGGGCACAATGACGCTGGTGTCCAGCCCACCGGAGTAGGCCAGGACGACTTTGTTAATTTGCGGTCTTTCTTTTTTCTTGGGCATGAGAAATTCTCCTTCTGGGGTAATTGGGTGATTGAGAGATTGAGAGATTGGGAGATTGGAGATGAAGGGATTGCCCAATCTCCAATCTCTAATCTCCAATCTCTCCTGTATCGGCGCATTGAGATGAAGCACAACGGCCGTTTCATCACAGGCATGTCTTACCGGGCACTGCACACAGTCGCGGTACACCTTTTCCGGGAAGCGTTCCATGCTGGTGACGCTGAAACCGACGCTCTGGAAAAATTTGACGGCGCGGGTGAGGGCAAACAGGGTGGGCACACCGCGCTGCCGTGCCTGCACAATCAACTCCTTGACGATGGTGCTGCCCCAGCCCTGCCCCTTCACCTCGTCATGCACCGCCAGCGAACGCACTTCGGCCAGCGCTTCGGTATAAAAGAGCAGGGAGACGCAGGCAATGACACGGCCGTCCCATACCCCCACCAGCCAATCCGCCAATGTTTGCTCAATGGAAGCCGCACTGCGCGGCAGCACATCCCCGCGGCGGGCATGTTCATTCAGCAGTTCTAAAATGCCGGGAATGTCGGTGGGGCGGGCGGGTCTGATGTTCATTGCGCGTGATGCGTGATGCGTGATGCGTGAGAGGGTCACGCATCACGCATCACGATTCAATCATCGGCTATCAGCCGTTTGCCAAAGCTGACGACATGATCGTTGCCATAGCCGAGGGCTTCATAGAATTGGATCACGGCCGTATTGCTTTCGCGCACCTGTAAATTGAGTTTGGGGCAGCCCAGCGCCAGCAGTTTTTCTTCCAATGCCTGCATGAGGGCACGGCCGTAGCCATGCCGCCGGTACGCTGGATGCACCGCCAGGTAATTGACCCAGCCGCGATGCCCTTCATACCCACCCATCGCCGCCGCCACCACCCGGCCATCCTCTTCACCCACCAGGAACAGTTCCCGGCCCACTTCCAGTTTGCGCTGGATGTCTTTGTGTGGATCATTCCACGGCCGTACCAGATCACAGGCCCGCCAGAGGGCAATGACCGTTTCCATATCACTTTCTTGAAAAGGACGTATGTTCATCGTTCGTGATGCGTGAGGCGTGATGCGTGACGCCATCACGGGTCACGCCTCACGCTTCACGTATTTACTCCAGGCATTGCGCCAGAATATCTACGGCCGTATCAATTTCCCCCTTGTCCACCACCAGCGCGGGGGCAAAACGGAGTACGTTTTCGCCCGCGCCGATGAGGATCAGGCCACGTTCACGGGCAGCGGCGATGATGGGAGCGGCGGGTACGTTCAATTCGATGCCTACCAGCAAACCCAGACCGCGCACGGCCGTGACCTTGTCTGATTCCACCATTTGCAGCCGGTGTTGCAGATACGAGCCGTGAAAGCGCACCTTCTCCAAAAACGCCGGCTGGTTGACGCGGTCAAAGACCACATTCGCCGCCGCGCACACCAGCGGCCCGGCGGCAAAGGTGCTGCCGTGATCGCCCGGTTTCAAAGCATCGGCCACTTTTTGGGTCATCAGTGTCGCGCCCATCGGCAGGCCACCTGCCAGCGGTTTGGCCAGGGTCATGATGTCCGGCTTCACGCTGTAATTTTGGTAGGCCCACAACTTGCCGGTGCGCCCCAGGCCACATTGCACCTCGTCAAAGATGAGCAGCGCGCCCACCTGGTCGCACAACTCCCGCAGCCCTTTCAAAAAGTCCGGCGTGGCCGGATTGACGCCGCCTTCTCCCTGCACCGGCTCCACAATAACGGCGCAGGTCTGTTCATCAATCATCGCCCGCGCCGAATCAAGGTCGTTAAACGTGGCAAAAACCACATCCGGCATCAGCGGCGCAAACGGCGCCCGGTACTGCTCCTTGTATGTGACGGAGAGTGCGCCCACGGTACGGCCGTGAAAGCCACCACTGAAAGCCACAATTTTGGTTTTGGAGATTGGAGATTGGAGATTAGAGATTGTCAAGCCATCTCCAATCTCCAATCTCTGATCTCCAATCTCTTTCCGCGCATACTTCCGGGCAAACTTAATTGCCGCTTCATTTGCTTCCGCGCCGGAGTTGCAGAAGTACACTTTGTCGGCGAAGGAGTTTTCCACCAGCTTTTGCGCCAGCCGCACCTGCGGTTCGCTGTGGTACAGGTTGCTGATGTGGGTCAGTTGGTGCGCCTGGGTGGCTACGGCCGTCGCCCACGCCTCATCACTATGCCCCAACGCCGTCACCGCGATGCCAGATGTAAAGTCCAGGTATTCATTTCCCTCCGCGTCCACCAGTTTCAGCCCCTTGCCCTGCGTAAAAACGACCGGCGCACGGCCGTAAGTCTGCAAAATATACTGTGATTCTGCCTGAATAATTTCTTGTGTGTTCATATTATTCCTTGCGAGAGGTAGCGCGATTTACAAAATCGCGTTACGACCTTTCCTCAACAACTACTCCCATCATCCACATCAATAAACCGCGACATGATGTGAATATCCTGCCGCAGTTGCCAGCCGGTGGCCTGCCAGAAGGCAATGCCTGTTTCGTTTTCGCCAAAGATAAAGAGGTGACATTTGCTGATGCCAATCTCTTTAAGGGCTGCCAGGGCATGATCAACCAGTTGGCGGGCAATGCCCTGCCGCCGGTAATCCGGGTGGACAGTGACATGGTGGATATAACCACGACGGCCGTCGTGCCCGCACAAAATCGTCCCTACCAGTTGCCCCTCTGCCAGCGCCACAAAACTCATGCCCGGATTCCGTTCCAGATAAAAACGAATGGCGTCCGGTTCATCGGCGCTGCTCACCCCCACACCAGGCGTTTCCCGCCACAGGCTGATGGCGTCCTCATAATAGTTCATCGTAAATTCAATAATTTCTGTTTTCATAGTTGTCATTGGTCATTGGCCTGGTCTACTGCCCACCGATTACCGATCACCGATTACCGTGCCCCCTCCGTTTAGCAGCCCGTTCAGGTTTACAATGCGCGCCTGGGGAATGCCCTGGGCTACGGCCGTACACGCCGCCCGCACTTTGGGGATCATGCCATCGGTAATCACACCATCGGTAATCAACACTTCCGTCTGGGCAATGGTCAGTTGGGGCAAAATTGACCCGTTTTGTAAAACGCCGGGCACATTGGAGACAAAGTTCAGCGTGGTTACGCCCAACGCCTGCGCTATAGCCGCCGCTGCATCGTCGGCGTTCACATTATATGCCTGTCCGTCCATACCCAACGAAATAGGGGAGATGACGGCCGTAAACCCACCACCCACCAACTGTTCAATCAAACTGATATTTACCTCTACAATCTCGCCCACAAAACCCAGATCGGCGGTGGGGTGCTGCTTTTTCTGGCAGCGCAGCAGCCCGCCATCCACGCCGGAAAGGCCAACGGCCGTGATACCCGCCGCCAGTAGCGCCCGCACAATCGCCTTATTGCTCAGCCCAGACAACACCATTTCTGCCACCTGCAACGAATCCGCATCCGTCACCCGCAGGCCGTCCACCTTTTGCGGCACAATGCCCAACCGCTCCTGCAAATCGGCAATCGCCTTGCCGCCGCCATGCACGATCACGGCCGTGTCGCCCATCTCTGCCTGAATCTGCCGCACAGCCGACGCCAACCCATTCAAAAACGCTGGATCATCCAGTTCATTGCCACCAACTTTGATTACCTGTATCAACCTAACACCTCTCGAATTATGAATTATCAGATGATCGAATTGAGAGGAGTGGGCATCCTCAGGTGCCCACCGTTCGCATCTGAGGATGCGAACTCCGCTTTCTTCTATTGATTATGAAGAAGTCAGGGTTGCCCTCTATCACCTGCTCACCTTTTCACAACAGACCTGTCGTTTCATCCAGCCGGAACATCACATTCATATCCTGTACTGCCTGCCCCGCTGCGCCCTTGATCAGGTTGTCAATGGCCGAGGTGATGATGAGCGTTTGCCCGGCTTGCGCCAGGCCAATGACACAGTTGTTGGTGTGGGTCACATGTGCCAAAGTCGGCATTTGACCCGGTGGCAGCACACAGACAAACGGCTCACCGGCATACATTTCCGTATACAAAGCGGCTAGATCGCCCAACGTCCAATCACCCGCGATGGTGACATAGATGGTAGAGAGGATGCCACGCGGCACGGGCAGCAGGTGGGGCGAGAAGATGAGCGGCGGCGCGTCTGCCTTCCACCACTTCATCACCTGTTCCATCTCCGGCAAATGGCGGTGGGTGCGGCCAATTTTGTACGGCGCAAAATTGTCGGCCACGTTCATAAAATGGGTGGTATCGTTGGCCTGCCGTCCCGCGCCGGAGACGCCGGATTTGCTGTCGGCAATGATGGGGCCGGTGAGGGGTAGGTTGGCTGCCAGCAACGGCCGTAGCCCCAACAACACACTCGTGGGATAACAACCGGGCACGGCTACCAGGTCAGCCCCCGGTAGCCGCTCTCGCGCCCATTCGGTCAGGCCGTACACGGCCGTTTCCAATAACTCTGGCGCGGGATGTTCCTGTCCGTACCATTGCGCGTAGACAACGGGATCGGCCAGGCGGAAATCGGCGCTGAGGTCAATCACCTTGCAGCCGGCGTGTAGGGCGCGCACGGCCGTGGCCGCCGCCGCCGCATGAGGCAGGCACAAAAACACCACATCCACCGTTTCCAAAGGCGCACTTGCCTCGTCAATCAGCGGCAAGTGGGGCGCTTGTGGGTACACATCCGTCAGCCACTTACCGGCAAAACTCTGTGAGGTGGCAAACTGCACCTGCACGTCCGGGTGCTTGGCCAGAATTCGTACTAATTCATAGCCCGTATAACCCGTTACCCCAAAAATCCCTGCCTGAATCATCTCTTAATCTCCAATATCTCAGCACACCGTTAACAAAATAATCTGAACTTTTTCGTGTCATTCCGAGGAGTCTTCGACGAGGAATCCCTACCACTTGTACAGGAGAGGGATTCCTCGCTCCGCAGACTCCGCTCGGAATGACAGGTGTAGTGTGGAAGAAGACTTATTTAACAATGTGCTCAATCTCCAGGTTGCAAAAAAAAACCGCCAGACCCCTCAGGTGTGGGTCTGGCGGTTGTGATTTCATCGTCTCACTTGTGAACTCAGGCAACCTCAAAATCCAGACCTATGGTCTGGCCGCGACGGCGGATAAAAAGAGGTGCGTTGTTCTCAAAGTTTTTCATCGTGCGCAGAATCGTAACAAAGAAACCGGCAGCGTCAATAGCGATTGTGAAATTCAGACAATACCACCAAAAACTACCCGGCACAGTTGGACAAATTGACCGGCTTATGGCGTAACAACAATGCGTGGTATTTCGCCAACGGCCGTCTGGCGCATGGCTGTTTCGGCTTCGGGTGGCAGGCTCATGCGGGCGCGCATCTGCGTCCGCGCCTGGGCGGGGTCGCGGGAGGCTACGGCCGTGACCAACGTCTGGAAAAAGTCCACTTCCCGCTGCCGGGCGGCTTCCAGAGTCGTTGCCGGCTCTTCCCAATAGCGCAAATTGCGCAGCGCCAACAACGGCGAGGCTAACAACTGCAACAACCGGTTATGGCTCATTTGAAAGAGCGCCTGGATCACGTCGCGCCCACCGGCCCACAGGCGCTGCTGCTCGGCTTCCGGCATGGCATCGGCCGCCCACCAGACAGCCAGAATCTCGTCAGTCACCTGCATGTTGCGGGCAACCAGTTCCCGGAAAGCAACGATTTCTTCATCGCTGGCCTGCACCGCTGCCAGCGCGCATACCTCCGGCAAAAGCAGTTGCTCAAACTGCTCCACGTCCCACACCGTGGCGTCCACGCGCCGCAGCGCCAGCAGCAGGGCGTCGCCGAACGCTTCGATGGGTGAATGGGTGACAAAGACGCCACGGCCGTGCTGCACATCCACCAATCCTTGCGCGGCCAACATGCGGGTGGCGTCACGCACCACGGCCCGGCTTACGCCAAACGCTTCCGCCAATTCTGGTTCGGTGGGTAGCGCCGCGCCGGGCGCAAATTCGCCGGAGACGATGGATTCTTTGACCGCCTCGGCCACCTGTTCCGCCAATGTCTGTTTTTTAACCGATTTCAGAAAAGGTGTTTGCTGCTTCATACGAGTGTGCCTGTTGCCGTCTGTCAATCTGGATATAGAGGCCAGATGATACCACGACGACCAACCCGGCGACCATCCAGGCGGCGCTGATGGATTGCTGTTCGGCCAGATAACCGAGCAAAACGCTGCCCAGCATCGCCCCGGCGTAACCGGCCAATGACTGCACGGAGAGTATGGCCGAACGGCGGGCAGCCGGAATTTCCCGGTTGATCAGGGTGGCGTGGGGGGAGTTGATCAGCCCCATGTTGAAGTAGGTCAGCCAGAAGAAGAGGGCAGCCAGGGGCACGGCCGTTTGCCCGGCGAGGATGAGCAACGATAGGCCAAACAAGCCCTGAGCCAGAGCCGCTACCAGCGCATACCGCTGCCGCAGCCAGCGCGAGAGGGGGGTGGCGGCCATGTTCCCGGCCATGCCCAGGCCAAAGCTGGCCGCCAGCAGCACGCCAAAATAAAGGCTGTTTTCAGCCGCGCTGCCTAGCAGTGCCGCAAAACGCGGCTGCCAGAATGTTTCCAGCGCCACCATGGCCAGACCACCGGCGGCGGTTGTTGCCAATAACAGCCCGATGGTGTGGTTGCCCCGGCTGAACTGTACGGCATCACGCAAGATGAGCGGCACCTGCCGGAAGCCGCCCCGCCAGCTATTGTCTGTGCCCAACGGCCGTTGCTCGTGTACGGCCGTCATCACCACCAGGAGCAAGAGCAATTTAAGGATGAGGGAGATGAAGATGGGCATGGCTAAGGGGGTGAGTACGGCCGTGCCATCGGCGGGCAAACCGGTGAAAAACTGGGGAATGGCCGAACCCGCCAGGGTGCCGATGCCCAATGCCAGTAATGAAACGGTACCGGCTTTGGCCAGCGGTGGTTGCAGGTCAATATCCGGATCGGCCGTTTGCAAGGCGTCTACAAACCAGGCTTCCAGAGCCCCGGAAGCCAACGCCCGGCTGACGCCATACAGCGCCCACCCCACCAGCAGCAGGGGCAGGGTAAAAGTGAACAGATGCAGGATGCCGGTCACGGCCATGATGCTATAAGCCAGCAGCGTCACCCGTTTACGGCCGACGGCGTCCGCCAGGCCACCGGTGGGTAGTTCCAGCAGCACAATGGTGGCCGAGTAGACGGCCATGGCCAGGCCAATTTCAAAGAGGGTGATCCCCCGTGCCTGATAGAGCAGGATGGACAGAGCCAGGGGCAGGGCGGTCGCCAGCCAGAATAGAAACAGCACCAGATAGTACGCCCATTGAATAGATTTTACACTTCTCATTACACCTCATCATGTCATCAGGTCATATGATGACATGATGTATTTTAATAATATAGGAATTATTTGTCAAGCCAGCCATTTCCTCTGGCTGGAATCTGGCCTCTGATATAAGAAACGCACGAGAAGTGTGTTTGTGGGTTGCGGGGTATCTTCACAATAAATGGAGGTGAGAGGAGTGCGCATCCTCAGATGCGCATCTGAGGATGCACACTCCTCCACGAGATATTGAGAAGATACGTTGCGGGCTTCTGAAGATTCGTTTATTAGCTCCGTAATCGCTAAATTGTCATTCCGAGCGAAGTCTTCGGAGCGAGGAATCTCTCTCCTGTAAAAATGGGAGGGATTCCTCCTCGAAGACTAGCCTGCCCTGAGGCATCGGAGGGTCGGAATGTCATGTGAAAGGTAAATTGGAATGCCCACTTGACAAACTAATCAAATTAGTTTATAAGCTAAGTATATTAGTATTCTGGAGGATATTTACAATGAAAGTAACACAATTTGGCGATAACTTATGGCAGTTGACCCGGATGGGCATGTTTAACTGTTATCTGGTGGGTGAGGCCGATGGCCTGACGTTGATTGACACGGGCATGAGCGGCAGCGGCAAGGGGATTTTGCAGGCGGCGCAGGGACTTGGGTTCCCCATCCAGCGGGTGGCGCTGACCCATGCCCATACCGACCATGCCGGTTCGCTGGATGAGGTGAGTGGGCTGCTGCCGGGTATCGAGGTAGCGTTGGCGGCGCGCACGGCCGTGTTCCTGCAAGGTACTCGCGCTCTGGAGCCGGGTGAACCGCAGGCCAAATTGCGTGGGGGTTTTGTGACCCGCTCGACGCAGGCCACCCGCTTATTGCAACCAGATGACCGGCTCGGTTCGCTGCGGGTGGTGACGGCCCCAGGGCACACGCCAGACCAGATTGCCTTTTTTGATGAACGCGATGGTACGTTGATTGCCGGGGACGCTTTCCAGACGCAGGGCGGCACGGCCGTGGCCGGCATTATGCGCTGGTCGTTTCCTTTTCCGGCCATGGCTACCTGGCACTTACCCACGGCACTGGAGACGGCCGTAGCCCTACGCGCCTTGAACCCGACCCGGCTGGCAGTGGGGCACGGGCCGGTGCTTGAAGACCCCATACCGGCAATGATCGCGGCGATTCGGGTGGCGGAGGCGAAGGTCAATGAAAAAACGATGGCTTAACCGGGACCTGGTGATTAACCGGGCAATAGAAATGGCGGATGCGGCGGGCAGCGTCACGGCCGTGTCCCTCACCGCGTTGGCGGAATCGCTCGATGTGCGTGTGCCCTCGCTTTATAACCACGTGGCCGGCCTGGAAGATTTGCAGCATGGCATGGCGGTGGCCGGGGTGCGGCTGTTGCTCGATGAATTGCGGGCGGCGGCGGTGGGGTTGGTGGCCCGGCCGTCGTTGGAAGCCATGGCCCACGCTTACCGCCAATTTGCCCATAAACACCCCGGCATTTATCCGCTGACGGTGCGTGCCCCCGAACCGGACGACGCCGAATTGGGGGCGTTGGCGCAGGAATTGGTACAAATGCTGCTGCTGGTCTGGGCTACGGTCGGGCTGATGGGGGATGACGCCCTGCACGCCATTCGTGGCTTCCGGGCGGTGCTACACGGTTTCACCGCGCTGGAATCGGCCGAGGGTTTCCGCCTCTCGCTGGCCCAGGACGAAAGTTTTCGGCGGCTGGTGGCGGCTTATCTGGATGGACTTGGAGCATGATGGCTACATTGCGCATAATCAATATGACGGTGCGGTTTGTGTTGGAACTGTGTATGCTGGCGGCGCTGGCATACTGGGGTTTTCAACGGGATGGCGGCTGGCTGCTGCACCTGGCGGCGGGCTTTGGCGCGCCGCTGTTGGCGGCAGCCATTTGGGGACTGCTGATTGCCCCCAAAGCAAAACGGCGGCTGGCCGATCCCTGGCGTTTTTTGGTGGAACTGGCGCTGTTTGGGCTGGCAGCGGCGGCGTTGGTGGGGGTGGCACGGCCGTTGCTGGCAACCCTCCTCCTCCTCCTCTACCTGATAAACCGCCTCCTGGTTGTGCTTTGGGGCGAAGAATTCCCCTGAGCGCCCTACAGCTGACTGCCTACCGCTCACACCCGCCGCCGCTCACTCCCACGTAATCGCATTACTCTCCTCGCGGCAGGCGCACGCCTCTTTGCTGACGGCGCCGCGAATGAGGAAGCCGTTATACTCTTGCCCTGTGCCTTGAGAGACCCAACCGCCCATATTAAAAGGGATACCCCCCCGTGCCGGGTCGCCGTCTGCGGAAACCCAACGGCCGTTATATGTGCGGGCAATGTGCAAATGCGTGCCATCGGAAAAGCCGCCTTCACAAGAGGGGTGGCCTAACCGGTCGCCCGTCTGCACCGGCGAGCCAACGGGGATACGGTCACGTTCGGCCAGGTGCATGTAGGTGATGGCCCAGCCCGTCCCGGCGTACCGGTCACCGTCCAGGTCTACCACCACTGCCCCAAACCCGCTGCGGGTGACGATGCCATCGCTCATGGACGTGACCCAGGCGTCAGAATCATAACAGCCCAGGGCGTCGCCGGCGGGGGCAAAATCGAGTGCGGCCCAGGCGGAGCCGGTGTTCCAGCCGCCATGCGGCCCGCCGGTGAAGTACCAGGTTTCGCCGTTTGTCCAGGGCAGTTGCAGCGCCGGTTGCATCAGCGTCAACGGCCAGACCGGTTCCACCGCCAGGGCAAAGGGATTGCCAAAGAGCCGTTCGTAGGTGGCATAAAAGCCGCCCGGCCCCACGTCGCGCAGCCAGTTGTCATAGGTGATGGTGTCGGCGCCGCCCAACACGCGCTGCACCCCGGCGGTGGCGTTGTTGATGCCGGGGTGGAAGGTGATGCGGGTCTTGTCTGGCAGGGCAAAGGTGTGCAGATTACCTTCGGCACGGCCGTAAAAACCCCAGTTCAATTCATTTGCCGCCCAACTTAGCTGCCGGTATAGCCCCTCCATGCCCGCGCCCCCTTTGCCCAGGGCAAAAGCCTCATTGGGCACGGCGGAGCGCGTCAGCCAGCCGGCGCGATATTCCAGCAGCGCCAGCAGCAGGCGGGGATTGATGCTGTGGCGGTGCGCCACCAGTTCTACAATCTCCGGCCCCTCCAATTGTTTGCCTTCCACCTGCTCGCTATAGCGCAGTAGATAGCCGTTATAGGACGCGGCTGCCTGCCGCACGTAAAACCCTTTGGCTGCCGGGCCAAACAGCAGTTCGCTGTCCGGGATGATCTTGAAGGCCGGCCCCACCTGGCTTTCCTGGCCGGGAATGCGAATTTGCTGGCCGATGTGCAAAATGTCATTGATGTGCATCTCATTCAGCGCCAGCACTTCCTCCAACGTCACCCCATACAGTTGGGAGACGTAGCCCAACGTTTCACCAGCACTGATGGTGTGTGTCTGTTGGCCGCCCACGCTTTGCGGATCGTAACGGGGGGGATCAGGTGTGGGGGTGTGGGCGTAAACGGGCGCAGTGGGGGTGGGCGGGGCCGGTTCAGGTGGGGCCAGGCCGATTTGTTCAAAGGTGAGGGCGGCAATGGTGGGGGGTACGGCCGTCAGGCCACCCGTAGACAGGATCGTTACTTCCGGGTCGGGCCGTTCGCAGGCCGCCAGCAGCAAAATGAAAAACATAAGAGGTAAGGCGTGAAGGGTGATGCGTGAACGCTCCATGTGGGCGATTGTAACCCGTCTGGCTTATTTTCACGAATAACGGGCGCGGGCTACAATTGCCACCATTATGCAAGCAGATTATGTACAACGATTACGTATGACCTTTGGCAAGAGCGGCCCGGCGCGCTACATCAGCCATTTAGACCTGGCGCGGGCGTTGGAACGGGCGCTGAACCGGGCCAATTTGCCGGTGGCCTATACACATGGCTTTAACCGCCGCCCCCGGCTGCAAATGGCGGCGGCGCTGCCGCTGGGCTACACCAGCGAGTATGAACTGGCCGATGTGTTGATGGTGGAGCGGGTGGAGCCGGAAATGGCGCGGCAGCAGTTGATGGCGCGCATGGCTCCGGGGATTGAGGTGTACCAGATGGCCGATGTGCCGTTGCAAGTGCCGTCGTTGCAGGCCAGCACGGTGGAGTCTACCTATGTGGCGACACCGCTGGACCCGGTTGACCGGCCGGTATTGGCGGCGCAGATTGATGGGTTGTTGGCGGCGACTGAACTACCGCGGGAGCGGGAGCATAAGGGGAAGATGAAGGGGTATGATTTACGGCCGTTGCTGCTCGATCTCCGCCTGTTGGATGGTGTTGATCCCCCGGCTATCCAGATGCGCCTGCTGCTGCAACCATCCCTTACTGGCCGGCCGGATGAGGTGCTGCTGGCGTTGGGCATAGACCCGTTGGCCTGCCGGATTCACCGCACCCGGATCGTGCTGCAAGATGAGTAAGAAGGTGGCAGGTGGCAGGTGGCAAGTGGCAGGTGGCTGGCGGCTGGTGGCTGGCGTCGCCTGCTTTATCTGTTTGATGGGCTGTATGCTCATCACCTCTTCAGTGGCGCCCACCTCTTCACCCCCTCACCTGCTCACCCCGGCGTCTTCGCCGCCCTCACCTCCTACCCCCTCTCCCCTTCCCGACAGCGGCTGGCAAACCCTACACCCTGGCCTGGAGCAGCGGGTGATTCGGCTGTTGGCGGCCGACGGCCGTGTGCGGGAGGAAATCTCTATCTTCCGCATAGACCCGGCGCTGTCTGATTTCCGGGTGGCTTACCGGCCCGGCGCGCCGCAAACATTGGCGCAATGGCGGGCAGAGACGGGGGCGCTGCTGGTGGTGAACGGCGGCTTTTTTACGGAGGAGTTTGTAGCCACAGGGTTGACGGTGGTGGAGGGGCAGGCGAACGGCCGTAGTTATGGTGATTTTGCCGGTATGTTTGCGGTGACGGCGGCTGGGCCAGAGGTGCGGTGGTTGGGTGTACGGCCGTATGACCCCAACGAACCCCTGCTCTATGCCCTACAATCATTTCCCATGTTGTTAAGACCGGGCGGGCAGATTGGCTACCTGGAAGAGGATGGCGCGGCGGCGCGGCGGACGGTGGTGGCGCAGGATTGGCACGGCCGTGTGCTCTTCATCCTGGCGCCCTGGGGCAGCTTCACATTGCACCAGTTAAGCGTCTGGCTGGCCGAATCTGACCTGAACCTGGATGTGGCCCTGAACCTGGACGGCGGCACCTCCACCGGCCTGCACCTGGCCGAGCCGGAAATTGTTATTCCCGCCTTTACCCGTCTACCCATCGTCATTACCGTGTCCCCCAAACCCCGCTAATCGTTTGTAGTAGGCGATTTATCGCCTGCAAATGGCGATAAATCGCCTATTACGAACGAGGAAGGAGTTGATTCATGCTCAACGAGGCCCATTACAACCGGCTGAAATGGATTTACCGCACCAATCCATGCAACCAGCATTACACGACGGAGATAACAATTGCCGAGGGGCGGGCGGAAATTGTGCTGCCCATTCGCCCTTATTATTTACATGGCGGTGGGGTAGTGCATGGCTCTGTTTATTTCAAGCTGTTGGATGATGCCGGCACGTTTGCGGTCAGTTCACTGGTGAAGGATTTTGCTATTTTGACCGCCTCGTTCAACATTTATTTTACCCGCCCGGTTGCGGCGGGGGAGATTCGGGCGGTGGGGCGGGTGGTGCATGAGTCGCGCCGTTTGTTTATTGCCGAAGCAGAGGCGGTGGACGGCGACGGCCGTGTCCTGGCGCGAGGTTCCGGCAGTTATATGCGCAGCATCATTCCTCTGCCCGACCTCAGTCAGGTGCAGAAGCAGGGGGAACGGCCGTAACCCCATCCACACGTTCACCCGCCCATCACTTAAGCCCATCACTTAAGCCCATCGCTTAAGCCCATCACTTAAGCCCATCACTTAAGCCCATCACTTAAGCCCATCACTTAAGCCCATCACTTAAGCCCATCACTTAAGCCCATCGCTTAAGCCCATCGCTTAAACCGGGATAGGCGTCAGGACAGCGCCACTATGCGGTAATGCAGCTCCCCAATGGGCGCTTTGACAACCACCTCATCGCCCACTTTATGGTGCAATAGGGCATGGCCCAGCGGCGACTCATTAGAAATGAAGCCTCTGCCGGGATCGGCTTCGGCGACGCCCACAATGGTGTATTCTTCCATCTCCCCATCATCTGCCTGGATGATGACCGTCTCGCCCACATCTACCTGGTTATCTTCGTTACCCGGCGCAATCAGTCTGGCATGGTCGAGCATATAACTAATCTCTTGAATGCGGGCATCCACAAAGGCCAGTTCTTCCTCAATCAGCATATGCTCGGTGTTATCCATCCAGTCGCCGCCGCCTCTGGCTTCCTGTAAACGGGCAATGGTCTCCAGACGTTTCTTGTTTTGCAGAAAGGTTAACTCTTTCTCCAGGTCGGCTCTGCCTTGTGCGGTTAAATAAATGGGTTTGTCTAAAATAATCATGTTTCCCTCGTTAATTGTTGATGTGTTCATACCAGAAGTGAACTTCGGCGGCGATTGTCTCTTCGAAGTACTCTACCACCACTGTATGGTTGCCTTGCAGGGTCATATCTGCCTGGTAGGTGCGACGGCCGTTGTCCAACTGCCAGTGGTCAATGATCTTCTGCCCATCCACCAGCACCCGCACCCCATCATCGGCGCGGGCATAAAAGCGATAGGTACCGGCGGCGAAGTTGATGGTGCGCGTCCAGCGGGCGGAGAATTGGTCATCGGGCAGTCCGGGGGCTACGGCGCCAAAGCCCCAATTGAAATCAATATTCTGATCGTTACGCACCAGCGTGGGCGTGCCGGACAGGTTCTTGTTGGCCCAATACTCGCCGCGCCACTCAGGATACCCGGCGACCGGTTCCCACCATACCTGTACCTGGGCATCTCCCAAATGCTCGTAGTATTCCACGCGGATCAGATGGCTGCCGCTGCTGAGCCAGCGATCCACGCTGACCTGACGGTAGCTGGCATCGCGCCATTCATTGATGATCATCACATCATCTATGTACAGGCGCAAGCCGTCATCCATGGCGGCATAGAAGCGGTAGTTCCCCTCGGCCATGCTAACGGTGCGCAGCCAGCGGACAGAGAAGTTGTCGGCAGGCAGGCCGCTGGCGGGTGCGCCGGCGCCCCAGTTGAAGTTGATGGCTGCGTCGTCGCGTATCAGTGACGGCGGGCCGGATAATGCTGTATTGCTGAAGTATTCGCCGCGCCAGTTATAGATGGTTATCGGGGTGGGCGTGGGTGGCATGGCGGTGGGCGTCTGGGTGACGGTGGGAGTGGCGGTGGCGGGCACGGCCGTAGGCGTAGCTGTCGCCGGAAACGGTGTGTGTGTTGGTGTGGCGGTGGGCGATGGCACGATGATGCGCGCGTAATAACTCTGGTTCATTAACGTGCCATTGGGCAGGCGCAGGCTCCAATAGCCGGTGTAGCGCCCTGGTGTGGTGGGCGACAGGAGCAGCACGGAGACATCGGCCGTTTCGCCGGGCCGGGCTGCGGGCACAGAGACGGCATTTGGCCCATTCATCTGCTCGCCGCCGGTAAACACCCAACTGCTGCCCGCCGGCCAGGCGCATGAGCCATTATTGCGGATGCGCCACACCTTGGTGAAGTTGACGCCGGGCGGGATGACAGTGTCGTCGGGAATGGTGACATCGGCGACAAAGGCCATGTTGTAGACACAGGCCGGTGTCGCTGTGGGAAGCGCGGGTGTCGCTGTGGGAAGCGCGGGTGTTGGGGTGGGTGGCCAGGGGGTGGCGGTGGGTATGCCTGCTACGGCCGTTGGGCTGTCGCTGATCAACTTGAACACGGCCGTTTGCTTTTCCTGCGTGGTTCGGGATTCCACTATCACCGGGATGTCAGGCAGGCTGCGCCATTGCACATTGGTGGGAAAGGTGAAGGCGGCATAAAACTCACCTACTTCGTTGACTGTGCTTTCGGCGTAAATGGGCGGCTCGGCCGGGTCGCCCAGGTCATCCAGGCAAACGATCAGCCGGTCATTTGGCTGCCAGCCCCGGCCCCAGACGGTGATGAGCGTGCCGGCCACGCCAATGCCCGGTGTAATCTGTATCTGTGGTGCGGCTGCTGAATCAGGCGGCAAAATGGCCGGCGGCGCCAATGTCGGCTCTGCTGGCGCCGGGGGCGAAAAGTACACCCGGTATACTTGCCAGGCCAGCAGCCCGCCAACACCAATAAGCAAAACGATCAAAACTACCAGTAACAGCCATTCCAATGGGGAACTGAAACGGCCGTGACCTCCGCTTTGTGGTATACGCTGGGTTGTCATCATTGTACCCTCCGGCGTTTTCACATTTGGTCTGTGATAACGCCTTGAAACCGGACGGCGCGGTGATGGATGCCTTTGTCATCGGCAACAGTTGGGTAATTGGGTAGGGAGATCAGGCATCACTTTCTGTATGTTGTGCCCGCACCAGCAATATGGGCACCCGCGCCTGCTGTAAAATTCTGTCGGCCACGCTGCCGAAGACCCATCGTTTAATGCCGCCTCGGCCGTGTGTACACATCACAATGGCATCAACCCCCAACTCATCGGCAGCGTCCAGGATAATGTCGGCAGTCGAATCGCCTTTGGCCACACGGCCGTTGACGACAAAACCGCCACTCATCAGATCGTTCTGCTTCACCTGGATATAAGCAGTAGCTTCTTCGCGCAAATCTTCATTCATACTGGCAACCAATTGGGCAAACTCGTGGCTGCTGACCACAAAGCGCGGCACGTTCACCACCCGCAACAAGGTGACGTTGCTTTCAAACTGTCTGGCTATGGTCAGCGCCAGCGGCAGCGCCGCTTCGGCCAGTTTAGAGCCATCCAAAGGGACTAACAAATGTGTGAACATGCCGCACCTCCGTAAAGGTGGCAAAAATCTACTACCTCTTCTAAAACTATAAAACTTCTCCTGATGTGGGTATAGTGATGAATAGCATTACCGGCATTGAAGAAAGTCATTGCAGTAGCATGGATGGCGTGAGACCTGACATAGTATCTGTCAAGTCCCAACAGTCTCAACACACCGTTAAATAACTCGTGTCAACTTTATAACTTCACCTGTCATTCCGAGCGTAGTCTTCGGAGCGAGGGATCTTTCTCCTGGACCAACGCGGAAGATTCCTCGTCGAAGACTCCTCGGAATGGCACGAGAAAGTTCAGGTTATTTTGTTAACCTTGTACTCAACAGTTACATCAAAACAGTAATTCTCCATCGTGCTTTAGCGCGTTTGTGCATGTCAGACGCCGAATGGAATTCGGCGGCATTGGTGGCCAATGCTCCTGATAACTTATAACTGAAAACCGATTACCGATTACCAATGCCCCCTCGTATAATCGGGGGCATGTACAAACGACTTGTTTTTCCGCTATTGAGCCAGGTGGACCCGGAAACGGCGCATGAGCGCACGGTGTCGCTGCTGGCATATGGGCAGAGTCGGGCGGGACGGCCGTTTCTGCATCGTCTGGCGGGTAACATTCCACAGCAACCGGTGCGGGTCTTTGGTCTGACCTTTCCCAATGTGCTGGGCATGGCTGCCGGGTTTGATAAAGACGTGCGCGTAGCCGCCGGTCTGGCGGCGCTGGGTTTTGGGCATGTGGAAGTGGGCACACTCACGCCCCGGCCTCAGGCAGGCAACCCCCGCCCGCGCATCTTTCGCCTGGCACTGGACAAGGCGCTCATCAATCGCATGGGCTTTCCTAATGAGGGGGTGGCAACGGCCGTGCCCCACCTCAAAGCACTTTCTCAACAAAAACGCGACTTCATCCTGGGCATCAGTTTGGGTAAACAAAAGGAGACGCCATTAGAGGAGGCAGATCAGGATTACATCGCCGTCATGCAGGCGGTGTACCCGTATGGTGACTATCTGGTGGTAAACATCAGTTCGCCCAATACGCCGGGCCTGCGCGACTTGCAGGGCGGCGATTACCTGGGCCATTTGTTGCGGGCGCTGATCACTGAGAATCAAAAATTGGCCTATCAGCATCAACTTCCTCCCCGGCCCCTGCTGGTCAAGATCGCCCCTGATCTGAGTTGGGCGGAACTGGATGAGATATTAACGGCCGTGCAGGACACAGCCATTGACGGTATCATCGCCACGAATACGACCCTGAGCCGAGACGGATTGCTGTCGGCGGCATCAGAGGAGGTGGGTGGCTTGAGTGGACGGCCGTTAGCCGACCACAGCACCGAAATCATTGCGCATATTCACCGGAAGACAAACGGCCGTCTTCCCATCATCGGCGTTGGCGGTATCTTTACCGCCGCCGACATCTGCGCCAAGCTGGATGCCGGCGCAACCCTGGTGCAGTTGTACACCGCGCTCATCTACGAAGGCCCTACGCTGCCGGGGCGTCTGCTGCGGGAGATGAGCAAGAGGTAATAGAGTAATTGCGTAATTACCGCAATTACCCAATTCCGTAGTTACCTAATTTCACCCCTCCATGAACGACTGCCTCACCCATTATTACCCCTCGCAAACCGTGGCCGATGTACCTGGTTGGCTGCAAACGGCCGTGACCGAACTCAAGCCGGGCGGTCTGCTGTCGGTGCGGGACGTGGTTGTGCCCGGCAGCCGACTGCGCGGCAAAAAGGCCGACTGGCAGCGACGGGCCGGTGATTACGTGAATGCCTTTTTGCAGATGAGTGGCTGGCAGAGAGCGTGGAGTCAGGTTGAATGGGAGGATGTTTTGCGGCAACGGGGGTTTACGGTGGTGTATGTGGGGGTCACGGCCGTGTCCTACACTTTTCACGACTGGGCGCTTCATTTGCCGCCGTCCGACCGCCTGCGCCTGCAAGCCCTCCTCAAACAAGCGCCCGTTCCCGTCCTGGATTATTTGACGCCCCATTTTGCCGGGGATAGAATCGCTTTTCATTTACAAGAGCTACTGATTATAAGTAGATTGGAGTAAGCTTATGGCCGAAACCTTGTTTGCCGACCTGGAAGCAGTAGACATCAAGCGGCCGCCGACCGAAGACGAATTACCCTACGACGACGGAATACCCATGGAAACCTGGCGGCACGTGACCCAAATGCACTTACTTCTGGAGCAGATTGATCTGGCATTTGCCGGGCGCGATTATTTTGCAGCCGGCAACATGTTTGTCTATTTCAGCCCGGAACAGGTGCGCGACTATGACTTTCGTGGCCCGGATTTTTTTGTGGCGTTAGGTGTCCCCTGGCGTGAGCGCAAAAGTTGGGTCGTTTGGGAAGAAGGCAAAGCGCCAGACGTAGTCATTGAACTCATGTCCACCAGCACGGCCCGGTTTGACAAAACGGGAAAGAAAGAGATTTACCAGGATCGTCTGCGTGTGCCCGAATACTTTTATTATCACCCTCACACCGGCGAACGGGCCGGTTTTGTCTTGCGTGATGGCCTGTATCATCCCATCAAACCAGATGCTCAGGGGCGCATGATCAGCCGAAAGCTAGACCTGATGCTGGTTGACTGGTATGGCGAATATAAACATATTGAAACAAACTGGCTGCGTTGGGCTACGCTGGATGGTGAATTGCTGCCCGTAGGCGCGGAACTGGCTGACAAGGCAGTGCAACGCGCCGATGAAGCCGAAATGCTTGCTGATGAAGCGGGACAGCGTGCCGATGAAGCCGAAATGCGGGCCGATGAAGCAGAACGACGAGCCAATGAAGCAGTACAACGCGCCAACGAAGAAGCACAACGCGCCAACGAAGAAGCACAACGCGCCCATGAATTGAGCCAGCTTTTGGAACAATACCGGAAGCAGTTTGGAGAGTTACCGTCTTGACGAAAAAATATCATTTTTGGATTACCGGCTGTCAGATGAACTACGCTGACGCCCGGCGGGTAGCCACCGAACTGGAAAAGCTCGGTTATGCCGCCACGCCCCGCGCCGAAGATGCCGACGTGATCGTGCTGGAAACCTGCACCGTGCGCCAGCAATCCGAAGATAAGGCGTATGGCAAGTTGCACAATCTACGGCCGCTCAAAGAAAAACACCCCGACAAAACGATTGTCGTCATGGGCTGCGTGGTCGGCGTGCGCGGCAATGAGCAGCTAGAAGAACGGTTCCCGTTTGTGGACGTGTTCATGGAGCCGGCTACCGATGGCCTGCCGCTGGTGAACCATTTGAAGCAGGATGAAGGGTTGGCGCTGGATTTAGAGATGACCAGCCGCCGCCATGCGCTGATGGATGGCGCGGTCATCCTGCCCGCCGAGCAGCGGGGGCAGCTTGTCTCCGCGCCCGTTTCCATTGTGTATGGCTGTTCCCATGCCTGCACCTTTTGCATTATCCCCCAGAAGCGGGGCAAGGAGCGCAGCCGCCCGGTGGGCGAAATTGCCGCCGAGGTGCGTTCGCTGGTGGCCCAGGGGGTGAAAGAGGTGGTGCTGTTGGGGCAGATTGTAGACCGCTATGGCTATGATGTGCCCGATGGCCCTGATCTGGCCGATCTATTGACGGTGATCAACGACGTGGACGGCTTGCAGCGGATTCGTTTTCTCACCAGCCACCCCAATTAC
Organism: Chloroflexota bacterium; assembly: GCA_014584575.1. Classification (GTDB taxonomy): domain Bacteria; phylum Chloroflexota; class Anaerolineae; order Promineifilales; family Promineifilaceae; genus CAADGU01. The sequence goes on along the minus strand of JACTMP010000011.1, from coordinate 49,703 downwards.
ATGACGGACAAAATTTTGTATGCGGTACGGGATTTGCCCAAGGTGATGCCCCAGATTGAAGTGCCCATTCAGGCGGGCAATAATGAAGTGCTGGCGAATATGAAGCGGGAATACAGCCGCGAGCAGTACCGCGACCTGGTCTACAAAATCCGGGACATTATCCCCGACGCGGCCGTGCATTGTGACATTATCGTCGGTTTCCCCGGCGAGACGGACGCGCAGTTTATGGATACCTATGACATTCTGGCGGAGTTGAAGCTGGATAAGGTACACCTGGCGCGGTACAGTCCACGCCCCGGCACGGTCAGCGCCCGGCGTATGGAAGATGATGTGCCGGACGAGGAAAAGCGTCGCCGCTTCCATCTGCTGGAAGAACTGCACAAGCAGGTGTCACACGACATCAACCGCCGCTACCTGGGGGAAACGGTGGAGGTGTTGGTGGAAGATTTGCACAAGGGGCGTTGGCGCGGCCGTACGCCGCAAAATAAGCTGGTCTTTTTCAGCGACGGCCGTGATCGCAAAGCTGACCTGGTGAACGTGCAGATCAAACACACGGGGCCGTGGAGCATGTCGGGCACGGCCGTTGACCGGCCCCGCATCCCCACCGCCGATTTTGCGCCCACCCATGCCATTCCGCTGGCGATGATCGGGTAGGGGCGGTAATCGGTAGTCGGTAGTCGGCAGTCGGTTAACGGTATATGATTCTTTGGGATTTCAGGAGGTTGGCAATCCGTGATGCGTCATGTGTGATCGGAGAGACCTCACGTATCACGCCTCACGCATCACGTGTCACGCATTACGCCGGCCTCCACGAAGGAAGAAGGTGTATGCCATGGCCAAGAAAAAGAAGAAGGAGAATGCAAAAGAAGCTGAAGCGGGTACGGCCGTAGCCGAACCTGCCCCCCCTGGAAATGGCGGCACTTCCGTCCTCGATGCCGCTGCCCAGGATGTACCCACCCCGCCAGCCACCTACGTCACCGTTCACGGCGACAAATATGTTATCCCCAGTCACCTGCTGCCCCAATCTCCACCGCAGTTTACCGACAGAGGCAAATTAGAAAGGAAATACTACGAGCAAGAATTGGTGCGGCTGCAAGAGGAACTGGTGAAATTGCAGTATTGGGTCGCCGAAAAAGGACTGCGGGTCATCATCCTGTTTGAGGGGCGCAGCGGCGCGGGCAAAGGCGGGGTGATCAAGAGCATTCAAGAGCGCACCAACCCCCGCATTGTGCGCGTCGTTGCCCTGCCTGTGCCCAGCGACCGGGAACATACTCAATGGTGGTTCCAGCGTTACGTTGCCCATCTGCCCGCCGGCGGTGAAGTTGTTCTTTTTGACCGCAGTTGGTACAACCGCGCCCTGGTGGAGCCGGTGATGGGCTTCTGCACCGAAGAAGAGTACCGGGAATTTCTGTGTTCCTGTCCCCAATTTGAACGGATGTTGGTGCGTTCCGGCATCATTTTGCTCAAATACTGGTTTTCGGTCAGCGACGAAGAACAGGAACGCCGCTTTCAGGCGCGGGTATACACCCCCTTCAAACGCTGGAAACTCAGCCCCATGGATCTGGAAGACCGGCGGCGCTGGGTGGAGTATTCACGCGCCAAAGACACGATGTTTGAGTATACGGACATCAAGCAGTGTCCCTGGTTTGTGGTCAACGCCGATGATAAACGGCGTGCCCGCCTGAACTGCATCACCCACATTTTGAGCATGATCCCGTATGAGGACATCACCCCGTCCCCGGTGGAACTGCCGCCGCGAGAACAGGGCAAAGGTTACATTCGTCCCCCAATTCATGAACAAACGTTTGTGCCTGAAATCTGGTAATGGTGGTATAAAAGTTAAATACACCGTTAAATAAGTCTTCTCAACTTTAACACTTCAACTGTCATTCCGAGCGAAGTCTTCGGAGCGAGGAATCCCTCTCCTGTACAAGTGGTGGGGATTCCTTGTCGAAGACTCCTCGGAATGACACGAGAGAGTTCAGATTAGTTGGTTAACTCGGTATTGAACCTATGGAGGGATAAAAAATGTTTGTAAAACGACGTATGTCTCAGCCGGTGATTACGGCGACGCCGGAAATGCCAATTGGTGATGCCCTGCAATTGATGCAACGCGAGCATATCCGGCGCTTGCCGGTGGTGGAAAACGGCCGTCTGGTGGGCATTGTTTCCGATAAGGATTTGCTGCACGCGGCCCCCTCAGACGCCACCTCGTTGAGTGTGTGGGAACTGAATTATCTGGTGAGCCGGATTCAGGTGAAGGATGTGATGACCAGGCAGGTGTTGACCATCCATGAGGATACGCCTGTGGAAGATGCGGCGCGCCTGATGGTGGATAACAAAATTGGCGGGCTGCCGGTGGTGAATAACGGGAATGTGGTGGGGCTGATTACCGAGACTGACCTGTTCAAGCTGCTGCTGGAATTGATGGGTGCGCGTGAACCGGGGGTGCGGGTGACGGCCGTTATCCCAGATGAACCGGGCCGGTTGGCGGCCATCACCAAAGCGATTGCCGAGGCGGGTGGCAGTTTTCTGGCCTTCGGCCAGTTTATGGGTGACGCCACCGGCAGCCGCATTCTCACCTTCAAGGTGCGGCGGCTGGACGAAACACAGGTGCGCCAGGCTTTGGCCCCGGTGGTAGAAGACATTTTAGACCTGCGCACGACTGGCTGAACATTCTGACGGGAAGAGGAGGTCTGGTATGGAAGAGTTGGAGCAGTTACGGCCGTATATCCCCCTGCTGATCCCCATTTTGCTTATTCAATTGGCGCTGGTGATTGCCGCCCTGGTAGACCTGATCCGGCGGGAGAAGACCAAAGGCCCCAAATGGCTGTGGGTACTGATCATCCTCTTCTTTAACATGATCGGCCCCATCGTCTATTTCGTTGTTGGGCGAGATGAATAAACTGTTGAAAGCAGTAGCGCAGAGACGCGAAGGAGTCACGAGATAATTCTCTGCGCCTCAGCGTCTCTGCGTTAAATATAGCTGTACCATGAATGAGATTGCCATTCGCACCGAAAATTTAAGCCGCCACTACGGCGAGGTACAGGCGCTGAAACCGCTGAATCTGGACGTGCCCGCCGGTTCCATTTTTGGTTTCTTGGGGCGCAATGGGGCGGGCAAAACGACCACGATGCGGCTGCTGGCGGGGCTGGCACGGCCGTCTACCGGGCGCGCCTGGATTGTCGGCATAGAGACCACCCAGGCGGACAGCGCCGCCCGCGCCACCTTTGGCTATCTGCCCCAAGACCCGGCCTTTTACCCCTGGATGAGCGCCCGCGATTACCTGGATTACGTGGGCAAGCTGTTCCAGATGGACAAGGCCACCCGGCAGCGGCGCAGCGACGAAGTATTGGCGTTGGCCGGGCTGACGGATGCGGCCAAACGGCCGATTCGTGGATTCTCTGGCGGCATGGTGCAGCGATTGGGCGTGGCCCAGGCGCTGCTGCACAACCCGCCGGTGCTGCTGCTGGATGAACCGACCAGCGCCCTTGACCCAGCCGGGCGGTATGAACTGCTGACCCTCATTGAAAGTTTGCGTGGCCGGGTGACGGTCTTTTTCTCCAGCCATATTTTGGGCGACGTGGAGCGGATTTGTGACACGATAGCCATTATCCGCCAGGGCGAACTGCTGCTGGTGATGGCACGGGATGAACTATTGAATCAGTATGCGGCTGACGTGGTGGAACTGGAATTAACGGACGCCGGTCGGTCAGAGGAATTGGCGGTTTTGCTCGCCGGGCAGCCCTGGGTGATGGATATGATGCAGGAAAATGGCCGTCTCCGCCTGCGCGTCAACGATATAGATACCGCCAAACCGGCCCTGCTGCCACTGCTGGTGCAACACAACGTCGTGTTGGAGCGGTACGAATGGGTACGGCCGTCGTTGGAGGAGATTTTCCTTTCGGTGAGTGAATGATGATGGTGGCAAGTGGCAGGTCGCAGGTGGCAAGTGAAGAAAACCTGCCACTTGCCACCTGCAACTTGCTAACCTTTTAGCTATGACCCTTTTCCCGTACACCCTCTCCATTTTTGGTATGATTTTTTTGCCACTGGCGTTGGCGGCCTGGCTGCGGCGGCGGTACGTGGTAGCCTGGTTTTTGTTTTGCGTGGGTATGGCCGCGTTTGTAGCCTCGCAGGTGTACCATCTGCCGCTGAATGAGTGGCTGGTGGACGTGGGGCTGATTGGTCCGGTTAGCCCCGATGCGCCGGATTTGTGGCGCACGGCCGTTGTCCTGGGACTGTCGGCGGCGTTGTGTGAGACGCTGGCGCGGGTGGTCGCCTTCTGGATTTTGTTCCGCTATCACCGGGCGGAGCAGTTCAGCGATGGCGTGATGGTGGGGCTGGGGCATGGCGGCATTGAAGCGATGCTGTTTGGCGCGGTACTGACCGCCGCCGGGCTGACCTCGCTGCTGGCGCTGGAAGGGGTAGACCTGAACACATTGGGTCTGACGGCGCAGCAGATGACGGCCGTGACCAAACAATTAGCGACGTTCCAGAGTTCGCCGCTGATCGGACTGGCCCCGTTTGTGGAGCGGTGTGCGGCCATGAGTTTGCATGTGGTGGCTTCCGTGTTGGTCTGGCTGGCCTTTAAGCGGCGCAACCCGTTGTATGTGCTGCTGGCTATCCTGTTCCACACCTTTTTTGATATGTTGGCCGTGTTGCTGCCGCAATACCTCGACAGTGTGTGGCTGATCGAAGCGATTTTTGTGCTGCTGGCGGGACTGGCCCTGCTCTGGTTGTGGCGCATCTGGCCGCGTGAGCCGCAGCCGCCGCGCCAGTTGAATTCGCCGCGCACCGACCTGGCCTTGTTAGGCACGGCCGTAGTCAAAGAGATGGGGCAGCAGTGGCGAACTAAGCGGGTGTTGGTTGTCGCCGCCATCTTCCTGGTTTTTGGCCTGGTGTCCCCCCTGCTGGCAAAATTCACGCCGCAACTGCTGACCAGCATTGAAGGGGCAGAGCAGTTCGCCGCCCTCATTCCTGAACCCACAACGGCGGATGCCATCGCTCAATACATCGAAAACATCACCCAATTTGGCTTTATCCTGGTAATTGTCTTGGGCATGGGGGCGGTGGCGGGCGAAAAGGAAAAGGGTACGGCCGTGATGGTGTTGAGCAAACCCCTCACCCGTTGGTCATTTTTGTTGAGCAAACTGGCAGCGCAGGGGGCGGTCTTTTTGTTGGCGCTGCTGCTGGCGGCGGTGGGGGCCTATTATTACACGGACGTATTGTTTGGCGGGCTGGCGTTTGGCCCGTTCTTGCTGGGCAATCTGCTGCTCTGGCTGTGGTTGATGGCGCTGGCGGCGGTGACGCTGCTGGGCAGCACCATTGCCGACAGCACGGTGGCGGGCGCAGGCATCGCCTTTGTGGGTGCGGTGATTTTGCTGATTGCGGGCAGCCTGCCGCGCATTGGGCCGCTCATGCCCGGCGGCCTGGTGGCCTGGGCAAGCCAGTTGGGGCTGGAGACGGCCACTTCGACTGTGCTCAGTGCAGGTGTGCCCGCTGCCAACGGTGGCGCGCTGGTGATGACGATTGTGCTGATTGTGGTGCTGTTTGTGGTGAGTACGGCCGTGTTTGAGCAGCAAGAACTGTAGCCTCTCCCTTGATGGAGAGGGGGGCCAGGGTAATGTCACGACTAAAAAAGAAGCGGCAGATATTTTTGTTCAGCAAATTGGCGGTGGCAGACTATGTATCGTTGCTTGCTATCTTTGTTGTGTCGGTCACGATGTTTTTGCTGATTTTTGGCACGCGCGACATGTGGAATACTCTACAATCCGCACTGGGGATAGCGCCACGTATCGTATCGGCGCGAACCATCCAGACAACCCAGAACACGGCGTATTTGTGGCACAGAGATGACTATATTGCGCCAAATGTTGAAAGTGCAGGCAGCCTTTTTTTCTCATTAAACAATCGAACCCTTGTTTTTCCGGCAGCGGATAGGTCCGCCTTCCTTTTTACCCTGGAGGCTGTTGATGTTATCAGTGGCCAGACACGCTGGCAAACGGACATCGCCAGCCCCCGTATGATACGAATCTATGAGGGGAAGTTCGTTGTATTATCCACAGAATGGCAGGGTCAGGCACCGGCCAAACCCTACCGGCAGTTGCCCTATTGTTCATTTCGTAAACAGCACTATTCCATTTCCGCGTATGACATCAATACAGGTCAAAATGAGTGGCGTTATGGCTATGGTGGCATGAACATTCCCAACATGACCTTTGAAAATCAGCGTATGGTTCTGGCCGGCAGTGATGATCATGGACAGTCCAGGTTGTTGATAAGCGTGGAAATGAATACCGGTTTCATTATCGATCAACAATGTACCGTAGATGGCAACCCGCTTCCTGGTTTGCCAAAATTGAACCAGGGCGTCCAGGGCACAGCCTTTGCCCCCGCTTCCCTGGCGGCCCAAGAAACCGAAGGTTGTAGTGGGGATAACCGATACTGTTTCGTCACTGAAGGAAATCGTTTACACATCCTCAGCGGGGGTGCAAAGGAATTACTGGGAACCATAGATTTTGAGGGTGCTCCATTAACTTCCAACTACATAGATATTTTGGTACTCAATAAAGTCGGGGTCATCCATCTGGATGACAGCGACCAGCTTTTTGTGTTTCGCCTGCCGTAAGGGACCATACGAGCCTCATGATTCATTGTGTCGGTAAAGAGGGGTTTCACTCAACAGGAAGTTCTGTTCCGGGCCATTTAAGTGCAGATAATAATGCTCCAACCAATCTCGCCTAAGAATGACAAAGGGTTGCGCTGTTTGCACCACTTCCATTTCCTGAACGGGTTGGTCAGTAATGGTTAGACGAACGGTAAAGATGTCTGTGGTCGAGACTTGGGCATCTATGCCTTCAACCAGTAACCGACCAACGGCGTAGAGACGTAAACGTTTAACGGCCGTGCCGGGGTTGCCGTCAAGTCAGATCCCGTGTCAATCAAGGCGGGCAAACGCACTTGTGGTCGCCGATGAATCACGCCGGTCAGAACCGCTGTCAGAATGCGGGCAGGTGGATCATAGTTCAAGTCGTAGGGGATGTTAATCTTGCTTTCCAAACGGAAGTGATTCGTACTCGTCGAGGTGGCTCGGCAGTGACCTGCTCAACGTAACAGGGCACTTCGCCAAACTGGTTGTAAACCTCTTTTACTAATGCCAGCCGGTTGTCGCCAACGGCAACCACTTGCCCCTGGTAGATGGCTACAAATTGTCCGGCGTACTGTTCTAAGAGGGCTGGTTTCATTTGTTCGAAGGCGGCGATTTCCTGTTCAAAGGCAATTTTCGCTTCGTCGGCTTCCGTGGAATCCAGTTGCTCTGTTACCCATTCACTAACCAGAGAATCGGGAGATTTTTGCTGCGCCGCCGCCCGGCAGCGCACAGCATCATATAGGTCTGGTGAAAGTTGAATCGTATGTTGGTTCATGCTTTTCCTCCCGGCAATGTTAACCAATATGCTGTCACATTATTCTGCGTTTTCTCTAGCCTGGTCATTTCCAACCAGTTCCCGGCGTACCGTTTTGTCAGTTTCCGTTTCCAGTGCCGCAGCCAGGGCCATTTGCGCGGCAGGGCCGCCAATCTGGTGCAGCGCCCAGGCGGCATGACCACGCACCAGGGGGTGCGGGTCGTGCAAGAGGGGGATGAGGGCGGGCACAGCTTGCCCTGAGTGTGGACGGCTGCCGTCCACTGCCGAAGGGGCCGTATCACTTCCCCAATTCCCCACCGCCACGCACACATTCCGCAAAAACCGCGCCCGCTTTAGCCGTTTGATTGGGCTGTGGGCAAAACGTTGGTTAAACTCATTTTCGGTCAGGGTGAGCAGGTCGATGAGACGTGGAGCGATGTGATTGAGAGATTGGGGATTAGAGATTGGAGATTGGCCGGGAAAATCTCCTAATCTCGCGGTGTCCCCATCGCCAATCTCCCAATCTCTCCCCGGTGTGGCAAAGCGATTAAACGGACACACCTCCTGGCAAACATCACAGCCGTAAATCCAGTTGCCCAGCAACGGCCGTAGCTCCACCGGAATCCACTCCTTCAACTCAATCGTCAGATACGAGATGCAGCGCCGCGCATCCAGCACGTAAGGCTGTGGGAAAGCGTTGGTGGGGCAGGCGTCCAGGCAGCGGTGGCAGGTGCCACAAGAGGGCAATTGAGAATTGACAATTGGCAATTGATAATTGTCAATTGTCAGGGTTGTCAGAATCTCCCCCAAAAAGAAAAACGAGCCGCGCCGGGGATGAATCAACATCGTATTCTTGCCGGTGAAGCCGAGGCCGGCGCTGGCGGCGTGGTCACGTTCCAGGATGGCCCCGGTATCTACGTAGACGCGGTTGCGGACGGCCGTGTTTTTTCCCTGCGTTTTCAGCCAATCCGCCAACTCCTCCAGGCGGGGTGTCATCACCTCATGGTAATCTGACCCCCAGGCGTAGTTAGAAATACGGCCGCGTGACGGATCGTTGGCAATGGCCGGCGGCAGCGGCGGCGTGGCGTAATCCAGCCCCACGCAGATGATGGTTTGCACACCGGGCAGGATGACGTTGAGGTCCTGGCGGCGGTTGATGCGGTCGGGGCGGGCCAGGTAATCCATACGGCCGTGCATCCCCGCCTCCAGCCAGCGCAAATAAGCATCCAACCGCCGCGCCGGTTGGGCGGGCACAAACCCCACCAGATTGAAACCGAGTGTGTATGCTTTGTGGGATACAGCCGTTGCCAGATCGTCCATAGCCCAATTATACCCATTCGCCAATGGGCAAGAACTGGTACAATTGCGCTTTGCCCCTGTGAGGGGTGTATATTTGGATAATGGGATATTGAGATATTGGGATAATTTTATTACACCGCTAAATAATTCCTCTTGACTTTCACACTTCACCCGTCATTCCGAGCGGAGTCTTCGGAGCGAGGAATCCCACCCCTGTGCAAATGCACGGGATTCCTGCTCGAAGACTCGTCGGAATGACAATTAAAGTTGTTAATGCTGTGTCGAATGAGTAATACCCCAATATCCTAATATCCCAATAACTTTTGTTGTTGGGGTATGGCTTGTTGAGAAACTGGAAATTGTGGCTGGGGCTGCTGGTGAGCGCCTTTTTTATGTGGCTGGCGCTGCGTGGCCTGAAACTGGGTGACGTTTGGGACTATATGCACTCGGCGCGGCTTGGGTGGTTGGCGCCGGGCATAGTGGTCTATTTTCTGGCGGTGTGGGCGCGGACGTGGCGGTGGGATTATATGTTACGGCCGTTGAAACACGTCCCCCTCATTCGCCTTTTCCCCGTCGTCGTCATTGGCTACATGGGCAACAACGTTTACCCGGCGCGGGCGGGCGAGGTGCTGCGCTCCTTTGTGCTGCGCGAACGGGAAGCCATCCCCATGAGCGCCAGCCTGGCTACGGTGGTGGTGGAGCGGGTGTTTGATGGGCTGGTCATGCTCATCTTCGTTTTTGTGGCCCTGCCCTTTACCCCTTTGCCCGTTGGCGGCGACTTTGTGCGCACCCTGGTCAACTATGCCAGCGCCGCCTTTTTCCTGGCGCTGCTGATCTTCTTTGTGATGGCCGCCTTTCCCGACTGGTTTTACAAGGTGGCCGAGGCGATCAGTTACAAAATTTTCCCGCACCGCATTCACCATCCCCTGCTCACCTTTTTGCAGCGATTTCTGACGGGGCTGGAATCGCTGCGCAGCTTTCGTAGTGTATTGATGATTTTTTTTACATCTATAATTATCTGGCTGCTGGAAACGGTGAAATACTGGTTTGTGATGCAGGCGTTTGATTTTGAGGTGAGCTTTTTTGCCCTGATGTTGATGAACGGGGTGGTCAATTTGATGACCACGTTCCCGGCAGCGCCCGGCTATGTGGGCACGTTTGACGCGCCGGGTATTGCCGTGCTGCAACTGTACGGCGTGCCCAAAGAAATCGCCACTGCCTATACCCTGGTGCTGCACGCCGCCCTCTGGCTGCCCATCACCCTGCTCGGCGCGTATTACATGATCCGCGCCGGGATGCGCTGGTCTACGTTTGGTAAGGCGGTGGAATTGAGAGAGGAAGAGGTAACTGTGAATTAAGAGATTGGAGATTAGAGATTGGAGATTTGCGCCTCCAATCTCTAATCTCCAATCTCCAATCTCCCTATGAAAATTGCAATCATCGGCGCCGGCATTGCCGGTCTTTCGGCAGCATATGACTTATTGAACGCAGGGCATGATGTGACTCTGTTTGAGGCCAGTGACCGGCCCGGTGGGCTGGCGGGTGGCTTCCGCGACGAAGCGTGGGAATGGCCGCTGGAGAAGTTTTACCACCACCTGTTTAAGTCGGATAAGGCGATTATTGGATTAGTGGAGGAGATTGGGTTTAGTGACCACCTGTTTTTCCCACGCCCGACGACATCGGTGATTGTCAACGGCCGTATCGAACCCTTTGACTCTCCTCTCCGTTGGTTTACCTTTTCCGGCTTCAATTTGCTGGACACGTTCCGCTTTGGGCTGGTCAGCGCCTATTTGCGTTTTACCAAACCGTGGAAGGAATTGGAAAAACAGACGGCCGATAGCTGGCTGCGCCGCTGGTATGGCGACAAAATTTACGAGACGGTCTGGCGACCGCTGCTGATTGGCAAGTTTGGCCCCTATTACCAGGATGTAAACATGGCCTGGATGTGGGCGCGGGTGCATGTGCGCAGTCCCCGGCTCGGTTATTTTGTGGGCGGATTTCAGGCGTTTGTGGACCGGCTGACGGCCGTTGTCCAGCAAAAAGGTGGTTGCCTGCTGCTCAACAGCCCGGTGCAGCGCATCGAACCGGCGAATAGCGGCCTGACCCTGCACGTCGCCGGTGAGAGGCAACAATTTGACGCCTGCCTGGCCACAACATCCCCCGGTTTGCTCAGCAAGCTGGCCCCGGCTTTACCGGCCGATTACCTGGGGCAGTTGTTGGCCTTGAAGAGCATGGGGGCGGTGGTGCTGACGTTGGCATTGACACGGCCGTTTATGCCCGACCATCTCACCTACTGGCTGAACATCCCCGCCAACACCCCGGACAAAAGCCAGAGCGAATACCCCTTCCTGGCGCTGGTGGAGCATACCAACTACATCCCGGCGCACCATTACGGCGGTGACCACATCCTCTACTGCGGCGACTACATCACACCCGACCATCCCTACATGAGCATGGATAAAGAGGAACTGCAACAAAAGTTTGTGGCCGCCCTGAGCAAAATCAACCCCGAATTTCGCCCGGAGTGGATTCGCCAGAGCTGGCTCTTCCGCGAAAAGTACGCCCAGCCCGTACCCCTGCTCAACCATTCCCAGGCAATCCCCGACATTCAAACTCCCATCCCCGGCCTCTATTTCGCCAGCATGAGCCAGGTCTACCCCTGGGATCGCGGCACAAATTATGCGGTGGAGATCGGCCGTCGCGCTGCCAAAATCATGTGTTATACTCCTGATCAGAGGTGAAAATATGATGCTCGTTTTTGAAGCCCCAGTGATTCCTTTGCATGCGGATCAAGATGGCGTGATACGGGTAGGAAACACGCGGGTCAGGCTCGATACGGTTGTTTATGCCTTCAATCAGGGCTACACGGCCGAGGATATCGTGAGCCAATACCCCTCATTACAACTGGCTGATGTGTATGCTGTCATTACCTATTACTTAAATAATCGCCTAGAGGTAGATGCGTATATTCACCAACGAGAAGGTAATGCCGCCAAAACTCGCCAGGAAATTGAGTCTAGGCCAGATTATCGAGAATTTAGAGAGAGATTGTTAGCCCGTAGCCAACAATGATTCGCTTTTTAGCAGACGAGGATTTCAATGGGCATATCGTTCGTGGGTTGCTACGCCGTGAACCTGCTCTGGATATTGTGCGTGTGCAAGAAGTGGGGTTGATGGGCCAGGCTGACAGTATATTGCTTGCCTGGGCGGAACACGAGGGGAGGGTCTTGCTAACCCATGACGTAAGCACAATGACAGACCATGCCTACGAGAGAATGCGTAGAGGACATCGTGTGGCAGGCGTGATAGAAGTACCTCAATCTCTGGCGATAGGTCAAGCCATTGAAGATATTTTGCTCATTGCCAGTTTGTCTTCAGGTGAAGAACTTGAAAATCAAGTCCAATATCTACCGTTGTAGCAGATGGGTTATAATGTGGGCATGAGGTGGCATGATGAGTGAGATGATGTTGACACCATTGGAACCGATACTTAAGTCTCCCCAACTCCCTTTGTATGCCAGGGCGCTGCAAGGCTATCTGGATGAGGAGCAACACAAGCGCGAGTCGTTTTATGATTGGCTGACCGAAGATATCAAGGCTGAATTTATTAATGGAGAAGTTGTTGTGCAAACCCCCGCCAAAAAGCAACATACGGATGCAGTTGTCAATTTGACATCGCTGCTGCGTACTTTTGTGGATGAACATGATTTAGGTTTTCTGGGTTCAGAAACGATTTTGGTGGCGCTCACCCGGAATGATTATCTGCCTGATATTGCCTTTTATGGGGTTGAAAAGTCAAAACTTCTGTCACCACAGCAGGTGAAGTATCCTGTGCCGGATTTTGTGGTTGAGGTGTTGTCGCCGAGTACGGAGCATGTGGATCGGGGGGTTAAGTTTGAGGATTATGCGGCGCATGGGGTGGGTGAGTATTGGATTGTTGACCCGGAGAAGCAGACGGTGGAACAGTATGTGCTGTATGAGGGGGGGTATGCGTTGTTGTTTAAGATTCAGGAGGGGAGTTTGACGAGCACGGCCGTCACCGGATTCACTATTCCTGTCACGGCCGTTTTCGACGCCAAACGTAAGAACCAGGTATTGGCACAAATGATGTAGTGAGGCAGGTTGCAAGTCGCAGGTTGCAAGTGGCAAGTAACCTGCCACCTGCAACTTGCCACTTGCAACCCAAATCATGCTACGGCCGTATACTTGGCCCGTTTTGTCTCTTTCTGCCGTTCGGCGTGGCGCAGTTCTTTTTTGCGGATGCGCAGGGAGGCGGGGGTCACTTCCAGCAGTTCGTCCTCGTGTAGATATTCAATCGCTTCGTCCAACGAAAATTTGGTGGCGGCGGGCAGCGCGTCCACAATGGCTTTGGGCACGGCGCGATGGCCGGTCAGGTTTTTGGTGCGGCAGACGTTGACGACCAGTTCATCGTCGCGGATATGTTCACCCACCACCTGCCCGGCATACACTTCCTCGGTGGGGTCTACGAAGAAGACGCCGCGCGAGGTGAGGTGCTGCAAGGCGTAGGCGCTGACTTTGCCCGTTTCCAATGAGACCATTGAGGCCAGTTCGTTGTGTTCGATCTCGCCCTGGTACGGTTCGTAGGCGTGGAAGAGGGTGTTATAGATGCCGGTGCCGCGGGTGGCGGTGAGGAAGGGTTGGCGCAGCCCTAACAGGCCGCGGGTGGGCACCAGGTATTCGGCGTAGACGGTGCCATCGTCGCCATATTCCATTGTCAGCGCACGGCCGCGCCGCCGCCCCAACATTTCGGCCACTGACCCCCAGTAATCTTGATGCACTTCCAGGAAAACGTGTTCGATGGGTTCGGCACGGCCGTCATCCGTATCATGGAAGATGACCTCCGGGCTGCTGACGGCAAATTCGTACCCTTCGCGGCGCATCGTCTCGATGAGGATCGCCAGGTGCAGTTCACCCCGCCCGGAGACCACAAACTCGCCCGCTTTGTCGGTTTCTTGCACACGCAGGGCCACGTTTTTCTCCAATTCGCTTTGCAGCCGCTCCCGAATCTGGCGGCCGGTGACAAATTTGCCTTCGCGCCCGGCAAAGGGGCTGTCGTTCAGGCTGAAGGTCATGCGTACGGTGGGTTCTTCGACTTTGATGGGCGGCAACGGCCGCGGGTCATCCATATCGGCAATCGTATCGCCAATGCCTACGTCGGGAATACCGGCGATGGCGGCGATGTCGCCCGCCTGCACTTCTTTTTGCTCCTGCCGTTTCAGGTCGCGGTAGGTGTAGAGCTTGGTGACTTTGCCGGGCTTCATTTCGCCTTCGGCGGTAATGTGCATGATAGGCTGCCCTTCACGCAACGTACCGCTGGTGAGGCGGCCAACGGCGATTTTGCCGACGTAGCTGCTGTGTTCGAGGGTGGTGACGAGCAGTTGGGTTGGCCCGTCGGGGTCTACCAGGGGCGGCGGCAGATAGTTGATGATGGTGTCGAACAACGGCCGTAAATCCCCTGCCAATCCCTCTGGAGCCAACCCGGCTCGCCCTTCCAGCGCCCGTGTGTAGATGACCTGGAAGTCGGCCTGTTCTTCGGACGCGCCCAGGTCAACGAAGAGATCGAAGGTGGCGTTGACGGCGTAGTCGGGGCGGGCGGCGGGGCGGTCAATTTTGTTGACCACCACAATCACCTTACACCCTGCCTGCAACGCCTGGCGCAGCACGAAGCGGGTCTGGGGCATGGGGCCTTCCACAGCGTCTACCAGCAGCAGCACGCCATCTACCATGTTGACGATGCGTTCCACCTCGCCGCCGAAGTCAGCATGTCCCGGCGTGTCTACCAGGTTGATGGTGATGCCTTCGTAGACGATGCTGGTGTTTTTGGCCAGGATGGTGATGCCACGCTCGCGCTCCAGGTCGTTGGAGTCCAGCACGCGCTCGCTGACGGTCTGGTTTTGGCGGAAGACGTTGGTTTGTTTCAACATGCCATCTACCAGGGTGGTTTTGCCATGGTCCACGTGGGCGATGATGGCGATGTTGCGAATGTCGTTTCTGAGTTGTTGAGTCATAAATTGGTAATCAGTTATCGGTAATCGGTAAACTGCCCTTCCATAAAAATACCCGGCCTGGATGGGCCGGGTAGTGGTTGTGTAAGTTAAATAGTCTGAGGGGATTCTACCGGAGACGGAGCGGGTTGGCAATGTGACGGCCGTCTTATAGAGAATCCGTTAAGTCTTAGCGATTAGAAGCACGCAGTATGAGCAGGAAGAGGTTGATGAAATCCAGATACAGTTTTAGCGCGCCTAAGACCATCAAGCCGCCCCGCGCCGGGTGATCGTCTAGCTGCTGCGCCATGGCTTTGAGCGCGGCCGTGTCCCAGGCCGTCAACCCCACAAACAGGGCAATTCCCAGGAAATTGAGTGTCCAGTTGAAGTTAGAATCAGGCCAGAAAATCAGGCTAAAAACCCAGGCTAACGACCAGCCGCATAGCAGCATGAATAAAATGCCGCCCGATTTCGCCAGGTCAAGTTTGATGACAAAACCGACGATACTGGTCACCAGGAATGTCCCGGCCGTAATCCAGAAAACGGAGGCGATCTGCTGCTGGCTGTAGATCAGGAAGATAGTGGAAATGGTGAAGCCGGTGAGAGCCGCATAGATAAAAAAGAGCAGGGCAGCCACACCCGGATTCAGGCGCATGACGGCGGCGCTGAGGGCAACCACGATAAAAATCTGCACTAGAAACAGCCCCCAGCCAATCCAGGGATTGGTGCTGATGCGCCACAGCAGTTCCAGATTGGTGCTGACCCAGGTGGAAACGAGGGCGGTGATGACCAGCCCGGCGGCCATCATTAGATAGACCTGGGCCATGAAACGGGCGACGCGGGTGTCGCTGACGGTGCTTGTTTGAACAGCTCTTGCCATGATTTTTCTCCTCTAATTTGAGTTGGTTGTTATGGGTAAACGGCCGTAACCCAACAAAAAAGCCGAAACTCAATATAACATCGAATTTCGGCTCTGCCTAATTTTTACCAGTACGAGGCTTACGGATTGGCCGCAGCCAGGGCTGCTTTTGCTTCTGCTACTTCAGCTTCCATCTCGGCGACAGCCTGATTGGCTTCGGCAATGGCGGCGGCTTCAATCAGGTTGGCGGCGGCGAGTACATCCAACGCTTCGGTTACGGCCGCATCTTGAATCATACCGGCGATAACCAGGGTACGCACCACATCGGCAGCGATGGCCGCTTTGACCATTTCAGCTTTCACGGCCGTTTCCATGGCGTCTTCTATGGCTGCTTCCTGCACCGCCTGGGAAATGGCAACAACAGCGGCTGCTTCTTCCAACGCTGCTTCTTCCACAGCTTCCACTTCGGCCAGCGTGATCAAGGCATCCAACATGGCTGCGCCTTTAATGGCTTCCGCCAGTTCGATGGCCATTTCCGCTTCTTCAATGGCCTGAATTTCCTTGCCCACTTTCATCAGCAGTTGCGGCGTCAGGAAACCCTGGGCGGTCATGTGCCCACCGGCGCGGGCTATCGCTGCCTGGAAACCGGCAGCCCAGGTGTGTTCAAACAACATCAGCCCGGCGGCTGTGTTTGGTTCCAACAGGTCAGGCAGTTTGGCAAAATCTTCGGCGCTGAGGCCAAATTGCATACCGGCGGCGACAAGAGGGGATTCAGACACGGCCGTGCCGCCATCCAATCCCATCAACTTGCCCACCACCGAGCCAAACTGGTGCATCTGGGCGTCTGTCAGGTCGGTCATTTCCATCCGCTGAATCTGCCCATCTGGTTTTTTCACGATGACCAACAAATCAATCAGCCGGATCAACCCTTTGCCACGCAGTATATTCAGTTCTTTGAGGGCTTCGCCGGTGAATTTTTCCGTTGTGTCAAACTTAATCATAAGCATTTGAATAGGCCCACTCATTGTTATTTCTCCTGTGTTGGTAGTCCAAAGACCGATGTGCAATCACCGATTACCGATCACCGAATCACCGCCCCCCATGCGCCATCATATCAATACAAACCGTGATTGCCAGAATCAAAGCATCGTCCTGGCCTGGGGCTATTTCCACACCGTAGGTGTCGCGCACACGGAACCAGGCTTTAGAGACAGTGGCCACAGTCTGCCGCCCGCTCTCGATTTTGTATTCATGGTTGACGATGTTGCCCTGCGTGGACAAATCATTGCCACCGGGAATGTCAATTTGCCAGCGATCCCGCAGCGGCGTCACCAGGGCATTGTGGACTTTGGCCACCACACGGCCGCTGGCGTCCTCAATGTCCATCGTATCCCGTACCCGCACCATTTTCTCCTGAATTTTGTACAGTTCACGGCCGTTGGCATCTTCAAATAAGAGTGTCGAGCGCACCCGTAATGCTTTACCATCTACCTTGAAAGCGCGACGGCCGTTGTCATCCTCAATGAAAAAATCATCACCAATGGCAAACATGCGCTGCCGCATCTGGTAGCGGCTACCGCCACGTTCACCACCCCGTAATGGCCCTGGGCCTGGCCCAGGAGCGTCGCCTGCTCGTCTTCTTAACATGATCTTTTACCTCCGTGTTAATAAAGATTGTGAGATTGGAAATTGGAGATCGGTCAATCTCACAATCTCCAATCTCACCATAATTACATCTCCGCATACCGGTTGTAAGCGGCAATTTCATAATTTCGGTTTGCCATGATCTGCCCGGCAATACCGGCCGCCGCCATCAACAGGAACAGCAGCGTCCAGATAAACGAGCCATTGAGCATAACCTGCACCGGATTTTCGGCCAGGGTGAGTAGCTGTACATGTTCCACACCTACCACCAATGTGCCAATGGTAGCCGCAGCGCCGCCCACGGCCGTAGCGATAATGATCACATACTTCGCCAGGTTAAAATAGAAGGTGATGCCAATGACCACAATCGCCAGCACAATGCCCACGATCCAGGTGAGCAGGGTCAGGTCCGCGCTGAAAATGCCCATGATAGCCACGCCCAAACCATACCCCAACGAGCCGGCGATTACCGCGACTGCAACTACGTAAAACAGATAGGACAACACGGCAAAGAGTAACGCCACGATAAAACCAACCACCCAACCGGTCACAGTTGCCAGAAACGCCTCACCAAACAAAAGCTGGACACTTTGTGCGCCCAGGGCAAAGCCGAAGAAAAAGCCCCAGATGGGCAGCAAGATCAGAAACAACCGGTAGCCGCCAAAACAAACCACTGTGCCAAACAATAAAGCGATTAAGGTTGCACAAAACAATTCAAATGACATCACATTTTCCTCCTTAGATGTTCATAAACAGGGGCTTTGGCAAAGCCTCCTGGTATGGATAAGCTGGATTTTAGTATAGGCGAGGCAGTAAAAGGTAAGCGACTACCAAAATGGTGCAAAAAAGGCGCATATCTTACCATGCAGACATGCTTTACCACTGCTCTGCGCCGATGGCTGTCGTTTAATACGCCAGGATGAGGAGCAGGCCGCAGGCGAGTTCGACGCCGACTTCGGTGAAGCCGAATTTTTTGATGTGGGGGATGGGGCGCGGTCGGGGATAGGCCCAGAGGGCGCGCCCGGCCAGGGCGGCAAAAGGGAGAATGGTCAAAGTGGGAATGTGGCCGGTGAACACTACGGCCGTGATCACCCCCACGCTTACCAGATGTGCCCCTAACATGGGACGTCGGTCGGTCTCACGGCCGTGACTATCCGCCAATCGCAGCCGCACGTACAACACCCCCAACACATTCAGCAGCGCCAGCAGCAGCCAGAGCCACCAGGCGACGGCCGTCATCTGCCCGCTAGCGGCGATCATAGCGGCAGGTGCGGTGAGCGCCAGCCCGGCCGCCCCGGCCAACTCCATCCACAACACCCGCACGCTGCTCTGGCGCCCCAGAGCGGCGGCCACATACACCGCCAGCAGCCCGGCGACCGGCAGCGCCAGCCAGAAAATAGCGGTTACACCCAGCGCCAGCAGCCCCAGCAAACAGAGCAGCGCCACACCACCCAACCCTAACACCAGCCGTTGCACAATCGTCCCATCACTCTGGCGGCCACGCCCCTGGCGAATGCGCAGCCAGATGGTGGCCGGTTGGCGCAGCAGAAAGAGCGCCAGACTGCCAATGAGCACAAGCAATGCAGCCAGATTGAAGGTCTGGGCTACGGCCGTGCCCACCAGATAGGGCACCAGCAACCACGACCACGATCCATGTTCGGCCGGCAGCAACAACCGCTTCCGAAAACCTTTCTTCACCCCCTCACCTGCTTGCCTGTTCACCTCATCAGCCATGATGTCTTGAAGCCTCCTCGCCCGCCGTCTGCGCGGCCAAAGCGCGCCAGCGGAATTTGGGCAGCCAGGCGTTTGTTTTGCCTTCGGCGGCGTCAGCGATCAGGTCGCCCAGGATGGGGGCGAATTTGAAGCCATGCCCGCTGCCGCCCGCAGCTACCGTCAGCCCTTTTATGGCCGGGTGGCGGTCAATCCAGAAATGTTCGTCCAGGGTGTCGCAGTAGAGGCAGCGGCGGGTGTAGACGATGGGCGCATCGGCCAGGGCGGGGAAGGTGGCGGCCAGGAAAGCGCGGAAATTTTGCTCGTCTTGGGCCGTGACCACCCGCTCGTCATCGCGGGGGTGCAGGCGCACGCCAATGCCATGATTGGCAATTTTGACCACGCCTTCGCCGGGGTGGAGCGGAAAACCGTACCAGCCGGTGCGGGCGATGTCACCGGTAAACACGACGAAATTGGGTGGCGTAAAGAGTTCGGGTTGGGTCGGTTTCAGGTGGAAAACGGGGTGGCCTGTGGATTTCATCGCCGGGGCCAGTTCTGGCAGCAGCAGGTGGGTCCAGGTACCGGCGGCGACAACCACATGATCAGCGGCAAAGGTGTGGCCTTCCTGGGTGCGCACGGCCGTGACCCTGCCCCCCTCTTGCACAATCTCGTTCACTGTCTGCCCGGTCAGCACATCCGCCCCCAAATTTTGCGCTTCGGCCATCAGCGCGCTCACCACACGGCCGCTCTCCGCATAGCCGCCCTGGGCATGATAGAAGCCATCCACAAACGTGCCCGGTTTCCAGGCCGGAAAACGGCGGCTGATGTCGTCGGCGTTTAACCGTTCCGGCTGATGGCCCCGTTTCAGGAGCATCTGGTAGCTTTCATATTCAAAACCTCCTGGAGCCATCGGCTCTTGGGTGAACATGGTCACGCCAATTTCGTGGAACAACGGGCCGAGCGATTCGTTCCACTGCCGCCAGCCGACCAGCGATTGCTCCACCATTTCCATATACTGTTCGTCTGCGCCATATTCCATGCGCACCACTTTGCTGATGTCGGTGGAAGCAGCCAGGGGATGGGGCAGGGGGCCGGGGTCGAGCACGGCCGTGCGCCAGCCGCGTTGTTGCAGGCTCACGGCCGTTGTCATGCCAAAAATGCCCGCGCCGATGATGATTACGTCATAAGTCATAGTGCCTCCGTGGGGTGAGCGGGTGAAGGGGTGATGGGGTGATAGGATTGCATGGGAGAATTTTATCCTGGTTACGGCCGTTGTTCACGTATATCATTGGCGGAAACCGGAAGTCAGAAGCCCGAAGTCCGAGGTCGGAAGTCCGATGTCCGACTTCGGACTTCGGATTACGACTCAGGGATTACGGATTAACGATATGATAAAAGCAATCATTTTCGACTTTGGTGGGGTGATATTGCGCACACACGATTGGGCGGGCCGGCAGCGCTGGGAGCAGCGGTTGGGTCTGCCAGAACACGGCGCGGAACAGTTGGTGTTTAACAGCGAAATGGGGCGGCTGGCGCAGCACGGCCGTATCACGTATGAAGAGCTATGGCAGTGGGTGGGGCAGCAGTGTGGCCTGTCGGCGGCCGAACTGGCCCAATTTCAGGCCGACTTTTGGGCGGGGGACGTGTTGGATAAGGAATTGGTGGCGCGGATTCGGGGCTTACGGCCGTCTTACCAAACTGCCCTCATCAGCAATGCCTTCGATGACCTGCGTGACGTATTGACCAACGAGTTCGCCATTGCCGACGCCTTCGACGTCATCGTTATCTCCGCCGAGGAAGGGATCATGAAACCCGACCCTCGCCTGTACCACATCGCCCTGGAACGGCTCGGCTGCCGCCCGGAGGAGGCGGTGTTCATTGATGACTTTGCCCACAACATTGCCGGGGCGCAGGTGGTGGGGCTGCATACTATTCATTTTAAGCCTGGCATTGATCTGGTAAGGGAGATTGGGAGATTGGGAGATTCGTGATTGGGGAATTCAGTGATTGGGAGATTGAGACAATTTCCCAGGTTTCTGGGCGTAATTAATTGTGGACGTTGACCAGGGTGCCGACGGAGGCCCAGTAGAAAAGCCATTCGGCGTCGCTGGTTTTGAGGTTGACACAGCCGTGACTCATCGGCGTGCCAAAGTTGCTGTGCCAGAACGTGCCATGTAAGGCGTAATCCCGGTAGAAGTACATGACGTAGGGCACGTTTTCCAGGTAATAGTCATAGCCGAGTAAACGGCCGTCCATCGTCTGGCTGCGATAGGTGAGCCAGATGCGGAACTGCCCGGTAACGGTAGGATGTTGCGCCGTGCCGGAGGAGATGAGCGTCTGGAAAACCAGTTCATTGCCCACAAAAGCGCGTAAAGTCTGGGTGGACAGGTCTACGTCTATCCATTTTTCGTCGGCGGCCACGCCAAACGGCCGTGTCAGATACGCATTACCTGATTCGCTAACGAAGGTGGGCGCCCAGGTCGGCGTCGGTGTGGGTGTGGGGGTAGGCGTCGGCGTCACCGTCCAGGTGGCGCGGGGCTGGCTGCTCATATTGGCCGCAATCGCTTTAGCGGGCACAAAAGGCGTAGGCGTTTCGGTGGGTGAACCGGCAGGCAGCATGGGGGCCGCCTGGGCCACTGCCGGGAGCGATTCCATTTCCTGGGAGAGGACGGCGGCGCTTTGTAATTCCAGAGATGGGGTGTCGGGCACGGCCGTGACCGTCCGCATCCCCCACATCGCCAGCGCCGCCACACCCACAAAAACCAGCAAAATGACTAGAATCAATACACCCCACAGGAGCGGCTGGCTACGCCGCTGGCGGCGTTCCGGTGTAGTTGCTGCTGTCGCTGGCGGAGCCGATTTTGCCAGACGCGCCTCAGCCCAGGCGCGCGCCTCAATCACACGCGGCTCGTCCGGGTTCAGCCGTTCGGCGCGCTGCACATATTCCAGGCTGGCCTGCGGCGTGGGGGCCACACCCGCCAGCCACAGCCAGACGCGATAATCGTGTGGGTAGTATTGGGCGGCTTCGTGCAGCAGACGGCGCGCTTCGGTGCGGTTACCTTGTTGCAGCGCCTGGCGCGCCTGCTTTACCAGTTCGGCGGCGGAAGGGGGCGGCGCGGCATAAACGTTCGTCATCGCACCCCTAACTGGCTCAGGTAACATTGAATGCCGCTGGCGACGCCAGTGGCAAGCAGATCGCTGCGGTTGGTGAGGATGTCCCGGTCTAAATTCATAAAACCGACTTCGATGATGATGGCGGGTACGCCTAGCGGGATTTCGCGGAAGGCGTGGTAGTCGGTCATGTGTTCAGTAATGGTGTGGGGGTGGTAGGGCAGTTGGGTGATACGGCCGTATTCCTGTTCGACACAACTCTCCAAAGCAGAGGAATTGGTGTAGGACGACCCCGCAATCTTAAAGCCGGTCAACTGATCGTGGTAATAGACGCAAGAATCGGCATGGATAGAGACGACGGCCGTAGCCCCATAACGCGGCAAACGGGGATCAAACTCCTCCAAAATATCTACGGGGATGCCATCGGCCTGCAAAGCTGCCGCCACCTGATTGGCGATATTCTCGTTAATTTGCGCTTCGGTCAGACCATCCGGGCAAACGGCGCCAGGGTCAAACCCCTTGTGCCCGGCAATCAGACCAATGCGCAGCGGGCCAGGGCTTTGGGCCAGCCGCTGCAATACCGGCTGCTCTGGAACTGCTTTGTAAATGGGGGCTGCCAGGCGACCCTGCGTGGTGGCGGCAATAATCTCCGCCGTAGCCTCTTCTGGGCTGAAATACCAATACACCAGCAGCATACCCGCCAAAGAAGCTACCAAAAAGACCACAATGCGGATATTTGCCAATAGCAGGTGCAGCCAGGATGAATCGAGTTGCCAGGAGTTTTCTTGGTTCGTCTGCATTATGTTGACTATTTTACACCAAACTGTGGTAAATGTCTGCAAACAGATTTTTACTCTTGACAAAGTGTCAGAATTACACTATACTGCCCGCAGTTCAATTTAGTGTATAAATGACACCAAAGGAGAAGCCCATGACCCAATTCCCGACCTTTTACCGGCCACAGCGCATTGGCACGTTGCATTATCCCGATTATGCGGCGATTGCTGCGGAAGCGGCTGCGTCCAACCTGGCGCCCGCCGCCGAAGACAAACAAAATATCCATCTGGTCATCATTGACATGCAAGTGGACTTTTGCCACCCGGATGGTAGCCTGTTTGTGCCTGGCTCTGTGGGGGATATTCAGCGCACCATTGAATTCATATACACCCATGCCGGCCGCATCACCAATATCACCTGCTCGCTCGATTCCCACCTGCCGCACCAGATTTTTCACCCGGCGTGGTGGGCAGATGAACACGGCAATCATCCGGCCCCATTTACGCTCATTACTTATGCAGACATCAAGGCGGGCAAATGGCGGCCCCTGGTGGCGCCGGTGCAATCCACCAACTATGTGCGCCAGCTAGAGGAGCAGGCCAAAAAGACGCTCACCATCTGGCCGTACCATGTGATGATTGGCAGCATGGGCAATGCGTTGGACCCGGAACTGTTTTCGGCTATCTTGTGGCACAGTCTGGCGCGTAAAACCCAACCCACCTGGCTGACCAAAGGCACCATTCCGCTGACGGAGCATTACTCCATCATCCAGCCAGAAGTGCCCGTGCCCAACCATCCCATGGGTGGCAAAAACAAGGCATTCCTGGATACACTGGCTGAAGCGGATGTAGTCATCATCGCCGGGGAAGCGGAAAGCCACTGTGTGTTGGAAACGGTGGAAGACCTGGTGGAGGATTTCGCCGCCCGCCCGGATGCGCTGCAAAAAATCTACTTCCTGCGCGACTGCACCTCGCCGGTTGTTCACCCGGATGTGGACTTTCACGGCATCGCCCTGGCTCGTTTTGCCGAGTTTGAAAAGCAGGGTGTGAATTTTATCAACAGCACGGATCAATTGCCGTTTTAGAGAGCAGAGGTCAGAGATTGGAGATTAGAGATTGCCCCAATCTCCAATCTCTAATCGCCAATCTCTTTCTGGAGAATAACGATGATAACCAATAACGGACTGGGCAACCTGGACGATTTATTTCAAGCGGCGCAAGATGATGGGTTGACGGCCGATACCCTTGACCTGGTGATTGCCAATTTGAACGGGGTGGCGGTGACGACGGCCGTACACACCCCCCTGGATCAGCTGGCGACCAACGACGTCACCCTGGCGATGAATATCCTGGACATGAGCGGCTCCATGGCCCCCCACGCCAACGATCTCATCCGCGCCTATAACGACGACTACCTGGCGGCAATGTCCAATTCCCCGGTCGCCGATGATATTCTGGTGAGCACCCTTGTTTTTGAAGACCGGGTAAAAACATTGCACGGCTACATTCCCCTGGCCGATACACCGCGCCTGACGCCGAAAGAATACGATCCCGGCGGCAGCACCGCTCTCTTTGATGCTGTCGCTGCCGGGCTGACCAATCTGGTGCTCTATGCCCAACAACTGCGCGCCAGCGGCGTCATGGTGCGCGGCGTGGTCATCGTCTACACCGACGGCGAAGACAACGTCTCCAAACAACGCGCCCAGGACATCCAGCGGGCGGCCGCCGACCTGCTGCGCCAGGAAGTTTACACGCTGGCGCTGGTTGGATTTGGCCTGCAAAAGCCCATCGGTTTTAGCGGCATGAATAACAGCAGCCCCGCCCAACAACTTGCCGCGTCCATTGGCTTCCCCATCGGCCTGGACGCCGGTCTTGACCCTGCCGGCCTGCGCCGCATCTTCCACATGGCCTCCATGTCTACCATTCAGGTGAGCCAGATGGGAGCAATACCGGTGGGGATGTTTAGCAATTGAGTAATTGGGTAATTACGTAATTACCCAATTACCCAATGGAGATGCACCATGCTCATTTCACTTACTGCTCTGATCACCCTTACGGCCGTTGCCTTTATGCTAGGCATGATTACGGCGTTTATGTTGATGGTGAATGCAATTGCGCGGATGAAGGGTAAATAGGGTCTTACGGCCGTCCTGGTAACACCAATGCCGTCACGGCGGCGAAGATGGGCAGGACGGCCGTGTACTGCAATGCCGTCGCCAGCCCGATCTGGTCGGCCAGCAGCCCCAGGAAGTAGCTGCCTAACGCGCCCCCGGCAAACATCAGCCCCAGCGCCAGCCCGGAGGCCAGCGCCCGCCGCCCCGGAAACAGCGACTGCACATTCAGCACCAGGATCGTGTGTGGCATCCCGGCAAAAAAACCGGCGAGCAGCAGCAGCGCCGGTTGTGCCAGCCCCGCTGCCGGAATGTACCAATAGATGGGCAAAATCAGCCCTAACATCCCGACCAGAATTACCCATTTCCCGGCAATCCGGTCGCCCAATGCGCCGCCGACAATACCCCCCAGCGCCGATCCTAACATCAACATCCCGGACAAGATGCCCACATGTGTTTGCGCATAACCGGCTTCGGTGAACAGCTTGGGCGCAAAGGTGATGGCGGCAATGCTGACCGTGCTGCTGGTGAGGATGATGATGGTGAGCGGAATACCACGCCGAATCCAGTCCTGGCGTTGAATGGCGCGGGCGGTTCTGGCCTGGGCGCGTTGTGTTTTTTCGGCGTGCAGCCCGGCGGCGTCATTAGTCAGCCACAGCCAGCCGTAGACAAAGGCGAAGAGGGTGGTGAGGGGGATGAGGGTGTAACCGGTACGGCCGTGCCAGTCCAACGCCAGACCGGCCACAATTGGCCCCATAAACAGCCCCATCTGCCCGGCAAAAAAGAAAACCGCCGTCGCCCGGCTGCGGGCGGTGTGGCTCGTCAGGCTGGCCACCATCGTCCCGGCGGGGTGAAACATGCCCGATCCGATACCGGCCACCGTCAACGCCGCCAGCGCCAGCCAATCACCGGCCAGGGAGGCCAGCGTAAAAAAGAAGGTCATCCAGCCCATGCCGCCCACCACCAGCCAGCGCGGGCCAATGCGGTCGGCCAGCCAGCCAAAAAGCGGCTGCGACAGCGACGCGCCCACGTTGTACAGCAGTAGGGTGATGCCCACCTGCGCATTCGTCAGCCCCAGGGCAATCGCCAGCAGCGCGATGAGCAGGTTGCGGCTGCTGTTCAGCACGTCAACAGAAAAATGGGTGAGGCCGACGGCCTGGTACGGCCGTGCCTGGATGAAGGGGGTCTCGGTAACTGCCATTTTGTGAATTTGAGATTGAGAGATTGGGAGATTGAGAGAATGAGTCTGCCAATCTCCTGATCTCCTAATCTCCTAATCTCCTAATCTCCCACTCTCCAAATTCGCTGCCAGCACAGTTGCCAGATGTTCCAGGCGCTGGCCTTCAGCAGCCAGTCCACGCATTTGCATCAGGCAGCCGGGGTCGGCCGTGACCAGGATGTCGGCGTTGGTTTGGGCGGCATTGTCCAATTTCACGGCCGTCATCGCGTTACTCACTTCTGGCATCCGCAGCGAAAAGAGGCCGCCAAAGCCGCAGCAACGGTCGGCTTCGGCCATCTCGTGCAGAGTGCAGCCGACGGCCGTGAGCAACTGCCGCGAATCACCCCCCAACCCCAACAACCGACACATATGGCAGGAATCGTGATAGGTGACGCTGGGGGCAGAATCGTTTGCGATGGGCTGCCAGCCCGCCTGCTGCACCAGAAACTCGCCCAGTTCAAAGGTTTTGGCGGCTAATGATTGGGCACGGCCGTGCCATGCCGCATCATCCGCCAGCAAGTGGGCATATTCCAGGCGCATCATCGTCGTGCAAGAGCCGCTGGGCAGCACCACCGCTTCATACGGCTCAAAAATCTCGATGGCCCGTTTGGCCAGGTCACGCGCCTGGGGCGCAAAACCGCTGTTAAAAAAAGGCTGCCCACAGCACGTCTGCGCCGCCGGAAATTCCACCTCATACCCGGCGCGGCGCAGCAGCTTCACCGCCGCCACGCCCACTTCCGGCATGATCTGGTCTACAATGCAGGTAACACATAAGGCGACTTTGTTCATGGTAATCGGTTATCGGTAATCGGTAATCGGTTAACTGATTACCGTTTACAGGTATAATAACGGGGCAGTATACTGGCGAGCCGCAGAAGGGGCAAACAGATGAACGAGGGCGAATTTTTACAGGCATTGGCAAAATTGTATCCGGCGCAGCGGTTGTTAACTGGCGGCGCGGCGAAGGTGGCGTATGAGTCGGACGCGCTGACCGGTTTTCGGCGGCAGGCATTGGCGGTGGCGCTGCCGGAAACGGAAGCCGAGGTGGTGGAGACGGTGCGCCTGTGCCATACGTTTGGTGTGCCCTTTGTGGCGCGGGGCAGCGGCACCAGCCTGTCCGGCGGTTCACTGCCGGTGGCCGACGGTATTGTTATTGGGCTGAACCGGCTGAACAAGATTTTGCGGGTGGATGTAGCCCAGCGCACGGCCGTTGTCCAGCCCGGCGTCGTCAATTTACACATCTCCCAGGCCGTCGCCGCGCATGGTTTGTATTATGCGCCTGACCCCTCCAGCCAATCCATCTGCACAATCGGCGGCAATATCGCCTTCAACTCTGGCGGCGCGCACTGCCTGAAATATGGCATGACCAGCAACCACATTTTGCGCCTCAAGGCGGTGTTGGCCGATGGCGAGATCGTGGAATTTGGCAGCGAAAGCGCCGAAGGTGTGGGCGTCGGCCCGGACTGGATTGGCCTGTTTGTGGGGTCGGAAGGGTTGTTTGGCATTGCGCTAGAAATTACCGTGCGGCTGCTGCCCAAGCCGGAACTGTACCGCACGGTGTTGGCCGCATACCACGATGTGCAGACGGCCGGGGAAGCGGTGGCCCAGGTGGTGGCTTCCGGGTTGTTGCCGGGGGCCATCGAGATCATGGATCGGCTGGCGATCAAGGCGGCGGAAGCGGCCGTTCATGCCGGATACCCCCAGGATGCCGAGGCGCTGCTGATTGTGGAGTTGGAAGGGGAGGCGGCGCAGGTGGAGCGGGAGTTTGTGGCCTTACGGCCGTTGATCGAAGCGTCCGGCGCGTATGAGATTCGTGTCGCCAACAGCGAGGCCGAGCGGGTGGCGATTTGGAAAGGGCGTAAGGGGGCGTTTTCGGCCGTGGGACGGCTGAGTCCCGATTATGTGGTGCAGGACGGGGTGGTGCCGCGCACTCATTTGGGGGAAGCATTGGCCTTCATTCACAACCTGAGCCGGGAGTATGGCCTGGGCATTGCCAACGTGTTCCATGCGGGCGATGGCAATTTGCACCCGTTGATTTTGTATGACGGCCGTGTGCCCGGTCAGCTTGAATTAGCCGAAGAATGCGCGGGCAAAATTTTGCGCAAGTGCATTGCATTGGGCGGCTCGATTACCGGCGAGCATGGCGTTGGCATGGAAAAACGGGAATACATGCCGCACCAGTTCAGTGAAGATGACCTGGATGTGATGGTCGCCCTGCGCCGCCAGTTTGACCCTTTGGAAATTGCCAATCCCGGCAAAATGCTGCCCGGCGATGATGCCCCCGCCCTGAAACAACATGGGCTGCACCCCCTGGAAAAAGCGGGCGTTATTTCACGGGAGTAAAGAGAAGGGCGTGATCGGCGCACCGATAACCCATCACCGATTACCGATTACTGGTCGCCCGGCTGCGCGGCAACGGCCGTTCCGCCACATCTTCTAGCAGTCCCCCATGCCCCAGATTGACAATATCTATCTGTGTTAGTCGGTCGCCCGCCAGCAGACGCGGCAGCACCAGGTCAACAATGTTCGGTTTTGGGCTGCGGACACAGCCAGGCGCGCCCAATACCGGAATTCTCCCCATATAGGCCAGCATCAGCAGATTCCCCGGGTCAACCGGCGCGCCAAAACAGGTGACGACGCCGCCGGCGCGCGCTACGGCGCGAGGGGCAATGTCATACCGATCCATGATGGCAGTTTCACCGGCCAGAATGACCAGTTCGGCGCTGTTTTGTACTCGTTCGGCCAGCCGCTGCGCCAGTTCCATCTCTCCCGTTTCGTCTTCCAGGGGGACAAAGTCTACCGTTGCCAGCGCACTGCCCAGCGCTTCCAGCCGGTTGCGAATGGGGGGGGGGAAGCTGTCTACGATGCGTGACCGGGCAGCCGGTGAACCGGAGAGGATAAGGGCGACGCGGTGAGCGGGCAGCGGTGTGATGTTGATCAATGGCCCGGTTTCGGCGGCAATGGTTTCCACGGCCGTGACCGCTGTTTCTGGCACGGCATAGGGGATGACTTTGACGGTGGCGACAATTTTGCGGGGGTGAACGGCCGTGTTCGTCGCCAATGTGGCCAGGGTGATGCCTTCTTGAGAATTGAGGCGGGCCAGCCGCGCTGCATCCACCCGCAAGATGCCCACGGTGGCCGCTTTCAGGTTAACCCGCCCGGTGGCCGGCCCGGTGAGCGATAAGCCGTTGCCGGTCACGGCCGCGGCTACACGCCGCGCTGCTTCGTTTTCGCTCACGTCATCCGCTTCCAGTTCAGCCACATATATCACGGGACGCCCCGATGAAAGCAAGATGTCCACATCGGCGGCGGTTAGGGGATGGCCTTTACGGAAGAGGCGACGGCCGTCGGCCCCGGCAATGTTATGGCCGAGAATCTTGCCAATGGCTTGCGCTGTGGGTATTGGTCCAAATTTCATGGTATAGGTGCTTGACAGCCATCGAGCAGGTGGGTGTAATCCTGCCGTTTGCGAATGAGCGAATAGTGGTCGCCGTTTACCAGGAGTTCGGCAGGTTTGAGACGGCCGTTATAGTTCGACGCCATGGCATAACCATAAGCGCCAGCCTGCATGATCGCCAGCAGGTCGCCGGGCTGTAGCGTGGGCAGGGAGCGGTCTTTGGCCAGCCAGTCACCCGTTTCACAAATGGGGCCGACGACGGTGTAGGCTGAGTTAGTGGTATCTTCTGCCGGTTGACTGATGGGTAAAACAGGGTGGTAGGCGTCATACAGGGTGGGGCGAATCAGGTCGCTCATGCCCGCGTCCACAATGGCAAACTGCGTCCCCCCCTGACTTTTGGTGTAGGTGACGTGGCTGAGCAGGCAGCCCGTTGGCCCCACAATGGCCCGGCCTGGCTCCATGACCACGCCATAACCGGCAGCGAGAATGGGTTCGGTTACGGCCGTGACCCACTCAAAGATACTGGGAGATTGGGAGATCAGGAGATTGGGCGATTGATGCTGGTCTGAATCTCTCAATCTCTTTATCTCCCAATCGCCATAATCAATCCCCAATCCCCCACCCACATCCACATACGCCAACCGAATGCCACTGCTGGCTAATTCATCGGCCATCTGCACCAGGAAGTGGGCGGACTGCACAAAGGGGGGCACGGCCGTAATCTGCGAACCGATATGCGCCGCCAGACCAACCGGGTGCAGGTAGGGATGTTCGCGGGCGGTGTGCAGGAGGGTGACGGCCGTTTCTGGAGCCACGCCAAATTTGTGCCACTTTTCGCCGGTGGTCATGTAGGGATGTGTTTCCGCGTGAATGTCCGGGTTCACACGCACACCAATGTCGGCCACAGTCTGCCGTTCGCTGGCGATGGCGGCAATCGCTTCTAATTCCATCGCCGACTCCACGTGCAAGGCGCGAATGCCATTATCCAGCGCCATCTCAATTTCGTCACGCCGTTTGCCCACGCCCGAAAAGATGATTTTGTCTGGGGGAAATCCGGCGTGCAGCGCCAGAAACAGTTCGCCGCCGCTGGTCACGTCCGCGCCCAGTCCCGCGTTGGCTAACAGGCGCAAAATGGCCGGGTTATTGTTCGCTTTGATGGCGTAACAGGGCAGGGCGCCGGGAGCAGAGGTCACAAACGCCGCCGCTCGCGCTTGCAATTCGGCCTGGCTGTAAACATAGAGGGGTGTGCCTACGGCCGTAGCCAGCGCCGCCAGCGACACATTTTCACAATGAAGTTGATTGTCCTGATAATGAAAAGCTGCCATAGTTTGAAGTCCGAAGCCCGAAATCCGAAGTCCGATTACCGACTCACCGATTACCGATAACCGAATTCTACTGGCAGCCGAAGTCTGACACAAAAAGCTCTTTTTCTACGCTTTGCCCATCGTCGGAGATGACCTTGCCCACACCAATGACGGCCGATCCGTCCAGGCTGCTGATCTCAAAACCAAACCCCTCTTTGGCCAGAGGCCCGGCCAACTTTTGCCCATTCCAATAATAGGTATAACGGCCGTCGCCGCCATGACCAAGCATAAAAATGGTGCGATAAAAAATGTTGCTCTCGCAGCGTGGGCTGTTCACGGGGTAAATATCGAGGCTCAATAAGGGGCAGCTTCCACTTGGGCAGGTGGCGGGCGTAGGGGTAATGGGGGTAGGGGAGGAGGGAGTGGGGGTGAAAGGAAGGATCATCACGGCCGTGTCCCTTACCGGCAGGTTGTCAATTTGTCCAGCCCACTCCAGACGCGGCTCATGGACAAACCCTTGCACACCCTCGCCGGTTTCCACATAGAGCCATTCGCCATTTTCCGAACGCCCCAACACGGATACAGCCTCGCCAATGCCGATATAGGTGATCTCCGACGCGGCCGTGTCTGGCTGGGTGAACAGGCTGGAAGCGACCTGGGCTGTGGCCAGGTTGGCCGTGATGGTTTGGGAGGAAGTTGGGGCAGGGGAGGGGGTGGTTGTGGCGGTGGGTGTAGGGGAAGGGGTGCGCGTGGGCACGGCCGTTGCCGTTTGTGTCGGCTGCTGGGTAACCGTTGGCGAGGCAGTGGTGGTGTTGGTAGCTGTGGCCGTGGGGGACGCGGGGAGTTGGGCGGCGCTGGCAGGCGGTGGGGCCAGTTGTTGTTGCCACATCCAACCGCCAAAAAAGATAATAATGATGATCGTCAAAGCCATGAGTAGGAAAGCGGGCTTTTTATGACGGGTTGGTAGTTGAGTTGGTGTTATGGGGGTAGCCCGCAGCGGCAGCAGCGGTGTGGGTGGCGGTGTTTGGGGATTTTGGGCCAGCACAATGCGGCTGGCATTTTGGTAGGCAAAGGAGGCCCATTTATACGGCCGTACCCCATTTTGCGTCGTTTTCCGCTGCATCTGCTCGTGAATGTAGGCGAATACGTCGTCAATGGTGACACGGCCGTTGCGATCCTGGTCGGCTGCGCCCGTTTTCAGCCCTTCAATAAAAAAGTGGGTGAAAAGTGAAGGCATGGCCGATCCCGTTACCGTATTTTGCCGCCATTCATACTGCACCCGATCCGCCGCCGACAGAATGACCCGTTCGTGCCCGTTGCGGTTAAAGGCATCGTCCGTTGTCGCCACCCGGCCGATTAGCTCCTGACTGTCCCGACTGCTGGCGTTGCTAAAGGTGCAGTCGAAAACCAACACCTGCTGCCAGGCCGGGCTGTCATCCATCACCTCGGCCAGGAAGGTGGCCGGGATGGCTGTCGCCCGCAGCAGGTTGTGTTCCGTATCCGGCGCAGCCAGGTAGAGTCTGTCTTCCGCGCCCACCACTGCATGACCCATGAAATAGAGCAGCAGCAAATCCTCCTTGCCGCCATCGGCAAAGAAGTGAGCGACGGCGCGCCGGATGGCGTCGGCAGGTTCGTCCACCAGTGTGGCGACCTGGTCAAAGCGGCCCACACGCGAGTCTCGCAGGACATCTACCAGCCGGTGAACATTGGCGGTGGGGCGGGTGAGGCCGGCCAGGGTGCGGTCCTGATACTCGCTGTTACTGATGATCAGCGCCAATCGCCGCCCGGCCTGTGATTGGGGTGGTTCCACCACCACGGCCGTCGTTGGCAATTCCACTTCGGGCGTCAGAGCGCAAATGGCCTGGGCAAAGGCTACGGCCGTTTCGTAGCGATCTTCCGGCTGTTTGGCCATGGCTTTATTGATGATGGTTTGAATTTCCGGGGGCAGGTCTGGGCGACTGTCTAAGATGCGTGGCGTAGGTTCAAACATATGTTTGACGGCCACGGCAATGGGGGTGTTGGACTGGTAGGGATGTTTGCCGGAGAGCATTTCATAGAGCATGATGCCCAGCGTGTAGATATCGGAACGGCCGTCTAGCTCCACCTCCCCCTGAATTTGCTCTGGACTCATATAGGCCGGTGTGCCCACCGCGCCGCCCGTGTCGGTCAGTTGGGTGGTTGCCTTGCTCATCTTCACCGTGCCAAAATCGGAGATATACGGCTCACCGCGCTGGTCAAACAGGATATTGCTGGGTTTCAGGTCGCGGTGGACAACTTTGTGGGCGTGGACTTCATCCAGTGCGGGCGCCAATCGCCCCATGATGAAAGCCGCATCTGCCAGGCTCATTGGCCCCTGATGCAGCCGCTCAGCCAGAGACCCCCCGGTCATAAAGCGCATAACCAGGTAAGGCTGCCCCTTTTCTTCGCCAAAATCATAGACAGGGACAATTGCAGGGTCGGCGAGTGCGGCGACAACTTTGGCTTCCCGTTCAAATCGCTTGCGAAAGGTGGGGTGATGAGACAACTCCACCGGCAGCAATTTCACAGCCACTTCCCGCTCAAAATGGGGATCATGAGCGAGATAAACCGTTGACATCCCGCCACGACCGAGTTCTGCTTGAATTCGATAACGGCCGATCGTTTCAGGTACCATCACCGTCAAAGTATAGGAAGCGACCGAGGGGTAACAATGTAAAATTAGCGGCTTATTCACGGAGCGGCAGGCAAACAGTACAGAAGTAATGGGTATGGGAGATTGGAGTTTGCTCAATCTCTACGCTCCCATACCCAATCTCCAATCTCTTTTTTAATATGACCGATAACCCATTTGCCATGCTTCAAAAATAGGGAATGCTCTGTTATAATGGCCTGGAACCTTATGTTGAATTGCAGAGATGGGGTGTGTAAGAACAAATAGAGGAGGTATCATGCGAAAACCTGCAATCGTTGTAATTTCCCTGTTGGTGATGGCATTGTTGATGGCTGCCTGTGGGCAGCTTGGCGGTGGCGCCCAGACTACTGACCCGGAGCAAGTGGGTGAAGTGATCCCGCCGACGCCGACGAACACAGCCACACCGACACCGACGCTGCCAGCGACGTATACGCCCATTGCCGTAGGTTTCGGCGGTAGTGTGTATGTTACTGGCGGAACCCGGTCGGTGCATATTGTTCAGCCGGGCGAGACGTTGGGTATATTGGCCAAACAGTATGGCGTCACGGTTGACGCCATTGCCAAAGCCAATCGTATTTCCAACTACAATCTGATCAAGGTGGGTCAGGTGTTGTATATCCCCCCTTGTGAATGATGTGGTTTGAGACCAACAATAAAAGCCCACAGTTTGCTGTGGGCTTTTTATTTTCCCGCAAGTGCCAGGCACTCTTTGAAGTGCCTGACACTTGACTTCAAATTGGCCTACATCATAGGCATGGGCATAGCTTCCATTTGTGGTTCGGGTGAAGGCTCTTGCTCCTCTTTGTGCCGCAGCACAATAGCGTCATCCTCAATGTCTATATATACCGTTTCGCCATGATGGAACCGCCCCGATAAAACGGCATCCGAGAGGCGGTCTTCCACTTCCATCTGAATGAGACGGCGCAACGGCCGTGCCCCAAATTCCGCATCATAGCCGTGTTCGGCCATCCAGTCGCGGGCAGCGTCGGTGGCTTCAATCGTCAATTCGTGGTCAATCAGACGGTCATTCACCTCATTGAGGATAATGTCCACAATGCGGCGGATGTTCTCTTTGCTCAACTGCCGGAAGACGACGATACTGTCCACCCGGTTGATGAATTCGGGCCGGAACTGTTTCTTGAGTTGTTCGAGCAGCGTCTTTTGCATTTCTGCATATTGCTGGTTCGCTTCGGTCACATCATCGCGGCGGAAAGAGAAGCCGAGATTCGGCCCGCGTTTGATGGTATCCGCGCCCACATTGGAGGTCATAATGATCATGGCGTTGCGGAAATTGACTTTCTGCCCTTTGGCGTCGGACAAATGCCCTTCTTCCATGATTTGCAGCAGCAGGTTAAACGCCTCAGGGTGCGCCTTTTCAATTTCATCAAAGACGACGATGGAGTACGGCCGTCGCCGCACCGCTTCCGTCAACTGCCCGGCATCTTCATACCCCACATACCCCGGCGGTGAACCCACCAGTCGAGCCACGTTGTGCCGTTCCATGAATTCGGACATATCCAACTGCACCAGCGCATCTTCACTGCCAAACAGGAAGGTCGCCAACGCTTTGGTCAATTCTGTCTTGCCCACACCCGTAGGGCCGAGGAAGATGAACGAGCCAATGGGCCGGTTGGGGTCTTTCAGCCCGGCGCGGGCGCGGCGCACCGCTTTGGAGATGGCCTCAATTGCTTCTTGCTGCCCCACTATGGCCTTTCGCAATTCATCTTCCATGTGCAGCAGCCGCTCGGATTCTTCCTGGGTGAACTGGTAAACGGGGATGCCCGTCCACATGGCCAGCACTTCGGCAATGTCTTCGGCCGTCACGCTAACGGAGTATTCCCCCTCGTTGCTGGCGCGTAAACCGTCTAACTGGCGCTGCAACTCTTCTTCACGGGCGCGTAAATCTTCGGCATATTCGTAACGGCCGTCTTCGATAGATTGCGCCCGTTCATCCCGAATATCACGCAGTTCGTCGTAGGCTTCGCGGATGTCGGCCACGTGGGGCACGCGGTACATGCGCACACGGGAGGCGCTCTCGTCAATCAGGTCAATCGCCTTGTCT
Organism: Chloroflexota bacterium; assembly: GCA_014584575.1. Lineage (GTDB taxonomy): Bacteria > Chloroflexota > Anaerolineae > Promineifilales > Promineifilaceae > CAADGU01. The sequence goes on along the minus strand of JACTMP010000011.1, from coordinate 14,128 downwards.
GGCAAGAAGCGGTCGGTAACATAACGGGTCGAGAGATTGACCGCTGCTTCAATCGCTTCCTGGGTGATGAACAGATTGTGGTGCTGTTCATAAGCCCCCTTGATCCCCTGCAAAATCTGGACGCTCTCTTCCGGCGTCGGCTCATCTACGTAAATAGGTTGGAAACGCCGTTCCAGGGCAGCGTCACTTTCAATATACTTGCGATACTCTTCCAGCGTCGTCGCGCCAATGGTTTGCAGTTCACCCCGCGCCAGCGCCGGTTTGAGGATGTTGGCCGCGTCTACAGAGCTACCGGCGGAGCCGGCGCCCACCAGCATATGCACTTCGTCAATGAACAATATGGCGTCGCTGGATTTGAGTTCTTCGATGACGCGCTTCAGGCGTTCTTCAAACTGGCCCCGGTACATGGTGCCGGCCACCAGACTGCCCACGTCCAGTTGCAGCACACGCTTGTTGTTCAGGACATCGGGCACACGGCCGTCAACAATTCGCTGCGCCAGCCCTTCAATGATAGCCGTCTTGCCTACACCCGGTTCGCCAATCAGTGCCGGATTATTTTTGGTGCGTCGCGCCAATATCTGGATGACGCGCTCAATTTCCATTTGCCGCCCAATCACCGGGTCCAGCTTGTTTTCCTCGGCCATCGCCGTCAGGTCGGTGGCTAACTGATCCACCATCGGCGTCTTGCTTTTCTCTTTCTTGGCCGGTGCGCCGCCGCGTTTGGCGGGTGCGGCCGTTTCTGCCGCCGCCACCGGGCTTTCTTTCAGCATCCGCCGTGTCTGGCGGCGAATTTGTTCCGGGCTGATGCCAAATTTGCGCAACACATCAATGGCCAGCCCTTCATTCTGGCGTGCCAGCCCCAACAACAAATGTTCGGTGCTGATGTAATGCTGGCCCATACGCCGCGCTTCTTCCACGGCCAACTCCAGCAGCCGTTTGGTGCTGGGCGATAGTTCAATTTTCGTAAACGGTGTGCGAGTTCCCGGCCCCCCGGAGAGGCGCTCCACCATAGCCTGTACGCGAGCTGCATCCAGTCCTAATTCGCGCAAAACCCGCCCGGCGACGCCCCCTTCTTCCCGCAGCAGGCCAATGAGCACATGCTCACTGCCGATGTAGCTGTGGTTTAACCGCTCCGCTTCTTCTTGCGCCAGACTTAACACGCGGCGCGCGCGTTGTGTAAATCGTTCCCAGTTTTTCGAGTTCACCGGTGTTTACCTCGGTTTGGCTCGCCGGTCTTTCCCGGTAACTCGGTAATCGGTAATCGGTGAACGGCTCAATGCGGCTCTCGATTACTGTTCACTGAGTAATGCCAGGTCAGACTCGACGAATTTGGGAGAAGCGACCTGCCTGATGCTCAATCCAAGCTGTCGCTGCTCCTGGTCAATACGAATAATACGAACCGATACTACCTGACCAACTTTCACAATGTCACGCGGATGGGTGACATGTGTTTCCGAAATTTCCGAAATATGAATCAGCCCTTCCAGTTGGTAATCATCATGCAGCCGGGCAAAAGCGCCGTAGGGGGCCAATTTGGTGAGGGTGGCGTCAAAAAGCTGCCCCACCTGGTAGTGCTCGTCAATGGTCGTCCAGGGGTCTGGCTGCAAACGTTTCAGGCTCAACGCTAACCGCTCTTTGTCCTGGTCAATGGACAGCACCTGGACTTTGACTTCCTGGCCTGTTTTCAACACTTCGTTGGGGTTATTGATGCGCTTCCAACTGATTTCGGACAGATGGATCAGCCCTTCCAGCCCGCCAATATCCACAAAAGCGCCAAAGTTTGCCAGGTTGATGACACGGCCGTCGAATACATCCCCCTCTTTAATTTCCGATAATAATTTGGTCCGTTTGCCCTGGCGGATTTCGGTGGCGGCGTCTTTTTCCGAAAGAATGAGGCGGTTGCGTTCCGCATCCACTTCCACCACTTTCACCAAAATGAGCTGCCCCACCGATTTCTGCAAAGCGGCTTGACTTTGCTGCGTGGCCTGCTGCCGTTCCCGGCTAAATTGGGACTTGGGCACAAATCCGCGCAACTGCCCAATCTGCACCAGCAGCCCACCCTTGTTATGCCCGGCAATGCGCCCTTCGGCGGCCTCTTTGGCGCGCAGGCAATGTTCCATGTGTGACCAGTCCTGGTACTCTACGGCCTTGATAAAAGAGACGATCAGGTTGCCTTGTTCATCCTCCAACGAAACAACGTAGACGGGCACTTCATTGCCTATCGCCAATTGGGTGCGAGCCTCTGGCGTCAGCGTCTGCACCTCAGCCATGGGGATAATGCCTTCCGACTTGGCGCCAATGTCCACCAATATCTCGTTGTTTCGGTGCGCCACCACCCAACCTTTCCGGGTTTCGCCTGCGGCAGGCAGGTTAAAGTCCTCACCCAATAGAAAATCCATGGGGTGGCTTTCTTCACTATCTGAGTAGGTTAATTCATTAACCAAGTTATTCTTCCCATCCTTTATCACATTGCACTTTAACCTCGATTATACTGGGTTCAGGCATGTTGGCAATAACACAATTGGCCCGCTAATGAAGTTCATACGGCCGTGTGCGTGCCCTGTGGCGATAGGTTATTATTGGCCTTCATGTCACGCCGTCACCGGTTCAATTTTCACCCGGCCATACACGCTTTCCTGTGGGGGAGTGTGCTTTTTTTGGCGGCGTTTTTGCCCCGGCTGGCGGCCATTGACCGGTACGTGACGCCGGATGAGCTGGTCTGGGTCTTTCGCTCGGTGCAGTTCCGGCAGGCGCTGTTGGCCGGGCAATGGGCGGACACGCTCACCGCCGGGCATCCGGGGGTGACGACGACCTGGTTGGGGGCGCTGGCGGTGAGTGGGCAATTGGCGCTACGGCCGTCTGGCCTGTCCACTTACCACTGGATTACCCACCTGGCCTGGTATGCTCCGGAAAATACGGCCATGCTGCCCCGGCTTTACACATTTTTAACCGGGGCGCGGCTGCTGGTGGCGCTGGTGAACAGTCTGGGGGTGGTGGTCGCTTTTGGGCTGGCGTGGCGGCTGTACGGCCGTACCCCTGCCCTGCTCATCGCCCTCTTGCTCGCCTTTGACCCCTTCCTGGTGGGGCTGTCTGGTCTATTGCATGTAGACGGCCTGCTGACCACCTTTACCACCCTGTCATTGTTATCGCTGGCGCTGGCTCTCAATCGGTCAGAAAAGCCGTATCTTTGGGCGGCGCTGTCCGGTGCGCTGGCGGCGTTGGCCATCCTCAGCAAAACCCCGGCGCTGCTGCTGCCCCCATTGGCGGCGCTCTTCATTTTTTTGTCAATGTTCACGGGTCGAGAAAATCCTTTAACGAGTCGGTTCAAACAGATGGTGGGGCAGGGCTTGATCTGGTTGGCAGCCTGCCTACTGCTGCTGGTTGCCCTGTTCCCCGCATTGTGGCGGTCGCCGCTGTCGGTGGTGCAACAATTGACGGGGACATTTGGCGAACATGCGGCGGAAGCATTGCGGCCGTCCACCTTTCTGGGCCAGATCACCTTCGACCCCGGCCCGCTTTTTTACCCGCTCGCCCTCGCCTTTCGCCTCAGCCCGGTCGTATTGTGTGGCCTCATCCTTGCCATTTTTCTTATCACCCGCGCCCTCTGGCGGCGCTCTGAACGGGACCCCTGGCTGCGGCTGCCCACCTGGATTTTTATTGTCTGGCCTATCCTTTTCATCACGGCCGTGACCCAGGCTGCCCAAAAATACGACCGCTATTTGCTGCCCGCCGTACCCGCGCTGATCATCGTTGCCGCTCTGGGCTGGACGTATTTGCCCGCCTTCCAAAAGCGGGTGTCGCCTGTAATTTCGGCATTGGCAGGTTTTCAGGTGGTCTGGCTGTTGTGGGTCATGCCCTATCCACTCACAGCCGCCAATCCGCTGCTTGGCGGCACGGCCGTTGCCCGGCAAGTCATGGAACTGGATTGGGGCGAAGGCACAAGCGCCGCCGCCCGCTGGTTAGCGGCGCAGCCGGACGCCGCCAGCAGCACGGCCGTTGCCGGCACATCCCCCGCGCTGGCTCCCTTTTTCCCCGGTCACACCCTGGCCTGGACGCCGGACAATCTACCCCAGGCCGACTATCTCATCACCACGCTGGACAGCGGCAATCTACAACCAGAGCCGCCTGTCCCTGGCGCTGTGCCCGTCCACACCATCCAACTGAATGGGCAGGATTGGGCCGTGATCTATCGGGCGACGCCAACGGCCGTGACCACCCCTCCCGCGCTGTTGCCCACTCCTGTTCGTTTTGGCGAGGTTCTATTCTTGCTGGCGACACAGGCGGAGGTCGCACCAACGGCCGTTAACGTGAAGTTGAAATGGCAGTTGGTGCAGCCGGTGGACGGCCGTTACACCGTTAAGCTGAGTTTGCTGGATGAAACCGGGCAGTGGTGGGCCGGTCTGGAAACACCCCTGCTCAACGATGTCTATTTTTATCCCGAACATTGGCACGCGGCCGAAACGCCGGTTGTCCATTACCGACTGCCGCTGCCGCCCGGTCTGCCGCCTGCGGCATACCAGGTGGAAGTAGCGCTGTTTGATGCGGCCACGCAGGCACAGTTGCCGCTGCTTACGGGCGATGGTGTATTTGTGGGCATGAATCAATCGGTGGCCCTGGTGCAAACGAGTCTGCGGCCAGAACCCGTTTCCGCCGCGCAGTTTGACCGCCCCATTGCCCTGATGAAGGATTGGGGCAGCCTGCGCCTGTTGGGGGGGCGAGACTTCCCGCCACCGTCGGTCGTGAATGGGGATAATTTGCTGCTGGATTTGTACTGGCGCGCTGATGAGGCTCTGCCGCCAGGTTTGCAGGTGGAAGTAAGTGTAGGTGATCTGGTTGTGCGCCAGCCGCTGAGCCGCTTTGACACGGGCAACTGGCGGCCCGGCGAGATCATCCATGAAAAAACAGCCGTGCCCATTCCCGCCGACATGCCCGGTGGCTGGTATACGTTGTGGATACGGCCGTTGACCGCCGCTGGTGATCCCTTAGGCGATGTACACCAGGCCGGGCCGGTCGAGGTGATTGCCCTCAACAGACAATTCACCCTACCGCCAGATGTTCCCGTTTTGCGTAATGACCGTTTCGGTGAGCAGATGGCGCTAAAGGGTGTGGATTTACCAACAGCGCCATTGACTGCCGGTGAAACGATCAGCCTGACGCTTTACTGGCAGGTGGCGCAAAGATCAGACCGACTCATCTCTACCTTTGTCCACCTGCTGGATGAAAACGGCCAGATGGTGGCCCAATCTGACCAATGGCCGGGTGGCTTGCCCGCCCATCTATGGGCAACAGGGCAAATCATCGCCGACAGCCACACGTTGGCCCTGCCCGCCGACGCCCCACCTGGCCCCTACCATCTGGCGATTGGCCTTTATTACCCGGCTAATGGTCTGCGCCTGCCCGCGTTCGACGCCGACGGCCGTACTCACGCCAACGACCAGATCATCCTCCCCCTGGAGACCCTCCCGTGAGCCGTGACCCGTCTCCCGTGACCCGTCATCCGTATACCGTAAACCGTGAGCCGCAGTCCGATGACCGATTACGGACCACCGATGACCGATTACGGATTACAGATTACCGTTTACCCATCACGCATCACGCATCACGCATCACGCTTCTCACCCTCCTCCTCCTCGCTTTCGCCTTGCGTCTGCACGCGCTGGAAGTGCAGAGCATCTGGTGGGACGAGGGCATCAGCCTCAATCTGGCGCGCTCCTCGCTGCTCACTCTCCTGGCCGACCGGCTAAACAACATCCACCCGCCCCTCTACTTCATCTTGCTCAAGGGTTGGGTGGCGCTGACCGGTCTGAATACCTTTAGCGCCCGTTACTTTTCCGCCCTCGCCAGCCTGCTGCAAGTAGCGGCCGTCTACGCCGTCTGCCGCCGCTGGTTCCGTCATCCGTATCCCGTAACCCGTCATCCGAAACCCACTCACCGATTACAGATTACGGATTACCGCTTACCGTTCGCTGCTAACCGCTCACTGCTCACTCCTCTTCTTGCCGCCTGCCTCGTCGCCATCTCCCCCCTCTCCGTCATCTACGCCCAAGAGGCGCGGGTGTATGCGCTGCTGCCGCTGGCGACACTGGCGTTGTTGGCAATCACGTGGGAGATTAGAGATTGGAAACTGGAAATTAACCGGGAATCGCCAATCTCCCAATCTCCCAATCTCCCAATCTCTTATTGGCTCACCTTTGCTTTTGTCGAATGGTTTGCCCTGCATCTGCACTATGTGATGCTGTTCCCGGTGGTCTATGTGAGCGGCTGGCTGCTGCTGGCTTTTGTCAGGGAACGGCGCTGGCAGGATTTGCGCCGTTTCTTGGTCACGCAGGCGGCGGTGGGGTTGGCCTGTTTGCCCTGGTTTACGGCCGTGCTGCGCAACTGGACGGCCGTGCAAGCCGAAGCCAACGCCGGTACCTACCTGGCCGAACCGGCCCCCCTGGGCTTTCTGCTGCAACAGGTGTGGGTCTTTCACCACACCGGCCTGACCGGGGCGCTGGCCCGCCCTGGCGTGTGGGAATTGGCGGCGCTGCTGCTGCTGGTCACGGCCGTGCTCATCCTCCTTCGCCTTACCGTAACTCGTAATCCGTATGCCGTAAACCGTGACCCCATCACGCATCACGCATCACGCATCACGCATCACCTCTTCCGCCTCCTCCTCCAATGGCTGCTCCCCCTCAGCGGGGCGCTGCTGGTGTGGACGGTGCGCTCCTTTTCCCACCCGCGCTACATCGCTTTTGCGGCCATCAGTTTTATTCCCCTGGCGGCTTTTTTGATCGTGCCCGGCGTCATTACCAGCAACCGGGCCATTCGCATTGTTGAACGAGTGCTGGCGGGTGCGTTGTTGTTACTCTTGCTCATTTTGTCTGGCGTGGGTTTGGCCCTGTATTTTGGCGACCCGCAGATGGCAAAAGATGATATGCGCGGCGCGGCCGATTACCTGGAGCAAACGTTGACGGCCGATGATCTGATCATTGTGCCCGATGCGGGCTGGGCGTTCCCTTTTGAATATGAGGGCGACACGGCCGTTGTCATGCCCCAATTGTCTGACGGTGAGGTGTGGGCGCGGTTGGGGGAGTGGACGGCCGTGCCCCAACGCCGCATTGCCCTCGTTTCTGCGCCAACCGGGCTGGCGCAGGGGCCGGCGATGGTGCGTTTTGCATTGGAAGAGGCGGGGGTGTTGGTGGAGACACGGCCGTTTGACGGCTTGCTGGTGCAAATTTACGAGATAAACCAACCGGCTGCGCCGCCGGAATGGACGCCGCCAGACGCCTGGTTTGGGCCGCTGCAATTGACGGGCGTCTGGGTGGAATCGGAAGCAGACACGGCCGTAACGCTTGCCTTGCGCTGGCAGTTGCACCAACCGCTAGATGATCGGGACACGGCCGTCTTGGAATTGCTCAACGCCGACGGTCTGCCGCTGGCGCAGTGGGATGAAATGCTGCTGGCGGGCGACGGCCGTCCCACCGAACTGTGGACGGTTGGTGAAGTGGTGACGACCAGCCATGTGTTGCCCCTGCCCTGGGGGACGCTGCCGCAGCCGGTGACGTTACGCCTGGGGGTGAACGGCCGTGAGCCGGATGGTACAAGCAGCCCGGTTGAGGTTCGTCATGCCGCCGGTCAGCCGGGCGGCATTTTCCTGGCGCTGCCGACCGTCATTACCGTACAACCGCCCGACCCGCCCGGCAGCAACCCCTACGGCCTGTCGCCTGAACTGCCCCGGCTGCCAGAGCCAGTTGCCGTGACAGATGGGCTGTGGTTGACGGCCGTCGGCCAGGATCGCGGGCAGGTTGGCGGTGGGCAGGTGTTAAGGATCAGCCTGGAATGGCAGGCCACGTCACGACTGCCCGACTTGCAGCCCCAGTTGCAGTTGGCGCAAAATGGGCAGGTTTTGGCTGAAACCCCGGTTTTTACTCAATTTCCGACCGGGCAATGGCGGGCGGGTGAGGTGGTTTTGGAACATCACCTGTTGGCAGTTCCGGCCGGGGTAGAAGATGGCACGGCCGTGTTACTGTTAACGCTGGATGGGCAGCAAATTCCCATCGGGCAGGTGGACATCATCGCCTCTGACCACAATTTCACGCCGCCGACGCCGCAGATGCCGCTGGATGCTGCGTTTGGCGGTGTGGCGCGGCTGGTGGGGTTTGATGCACCAACCCAGGTGGTGACAGGTGAAGCGTTCCCGCTGACGTTGTATTGGCAGGCAGGGGGCGATAATGTGCCGGTGGCGTATACGGTGTTTGCGCATTTGTTGGCGGCAGACGGCCGTCTCATTGGCCAACACGACGCCCCGCCCGCTAACGGCGAACGCCCCACGACAGGCTGGATTGCCGGCGAATACATCACCGACCCGCACACCATCACCTTCCGCGAGCCGGACTACACCGGCCCGGCGCAAATTGCCGTGGGCCTGTATGATCCGACGACCGGCACGCGCCTGACGCTGGCCGATGGGGCGGATCGGGTGGTGTTGCCGGGAGTGGTGGAGGTAATCGGTAAAGAGTGATCCGCGAAGGATGCAAAGGATTTTTTGATGTACATTGAGGGTGTGTCTACAAACAAACATTTTGTCCTGTCATTCCGAGCGAAGTCTTCGGAGCGAGGAATCTTGCCTTTAACACAGTGAGAAGATTCCTCGTCGAAGACTCCTCGGAATGACAGTTGTAGATTATCGTAAAAATCCGTGAGAATCGGTTTCATCCGTTTCATCCGTGATCCTATTTCTTGAGACATGTTGAAGGCGACGTTTGAGGGGCAAAACCGGTGGGTGTATGTGGCGCTAACGGCCGTGCTGCTGGCGACGGTGCTGGTGTATGCCTCCTCCCTGGCGTTTGGTTTCATCTGGGATGATCCGCTCTGGTTTGGGCATGCGCTGGGTAAGGCGTGGTGGCAAACGCTGCTGCCCAATGCCGATTTCCAGTTTTACCGCCCCCTGACCATGCTCTATTTCTGGCTGTTCATGCGGCCGGATGGCACCTTTGCCATAGAAGCCGCGCATGGTTTCCAGTTGGCTTTTCATCTGCTCAATGTGGCATTGGCCTTTGCCATCAGCCGCCGGTTGGGTTTGGGACGGGGTGCGGCTGTGGCAGTGGCGGCGCTATTTGCCTTTTACCCGATGGCCTATCAGGCGGTGGCCTGGGCCGCGCCGCAGCAGCCGCTCACGGCCGTGTGGCAAAACGCTGCCTGGTTGAGTTATTTCTGGGCACGGCCGTTACCCCCCAATACCCCGCCGTGCCAGTCTCGTTGGGGGTTGATTGCCAGCTTTGTTTTTTTCATCCTGGCGCTGACCACGCAGGAGAGCAGCGTCACCGTTGCTGTTGTGCCACTGTTGTATGAATTGTTGCTGCGACGCTCCGTGCCGGGTGGTTGGTCAATCGGGGGATGGATACGGCCGTATGCCTGGGCGCTGGTTTATCCGTTGTTGGCAGTTGGGTATGTGCTGGTCTGGCTGGCGGTGCCGCGCAAGGCGGGCATTACCGGCGCCTTTTTTGACGGCCGTAACCTGGCCTACGTGCTGCAAGGCATCGCCTTTCCCCTGTTTGGGCGGCCCCAGGGTTATGCCCCGGATGCCGTGTGGAATGAGTGGGTGGTGGCAGCAATGGGCGTGGCGGCGGTGGCGGCGCTGCTGGCGCTGGCGACCTGGCGGGGGCGGGGCCGGGTGGCGTTGTTTGGCCTGGCCTGGGCGTTGGCGGCGGTGCTGCCCATGCTGGTGGGCCTCGGTTTTGCATATGTGGCGCTGGCGGCGCGGCTGCTGTATGCGCCTGCATTGGGCATCTGCCTGCTGTGGGGCTGTGCCTTGTGGCCGCGCACGGAGGAACGGCGTTGGCTACAGGTGGGCAGCGTGTTGGCAGTTGGCCTGATTTTGCTGCAAAGTGTGTGGCTGCTGCGCCAGTTTGAAGGGGTGTGGCAGCAGGGAACGGCCCATTTGCGGACGGCGGTGGTGGCGTTGGATGAAAGGGGCGACGGCCGTTACCTGTTCCTCAATTTCCCCGACCGCTTTGCGCCCACGCGCCCACCGTATCCGGTGGGCTATTGGGGGCTGACGCTGGCCCCGGTGGTGGTGGAACTGGCCGATTTTCAGCGGGCATGGACAGGGGGACAGGTGGAATCGCTATCACAGGCAATGCCCTGGCTGGATCAGGCGGAACGGGAAAATGGGGCGTACCAGGTGGATATGCGCGGCGTGATTATCCAGCCGGATGAACTGGCGGTGTTGGCGGGCGAGGTGGATGGGGTGTATGTGTCGCGCTATGGGGTGGACGGCCGTTGGCAGTTGGACTATGCGGGCCGGTTAGAGCCGGGCGCGGCCGATTGCCAGTTTGCCCATATCGGTGCGGATATTTGCCTGCATGAGGCGCAGGTGACGGAGACGGCGGATGGGTATGCGGTGACGTTGGTGTGGTCTACGGCCGTGCCGCTGCCGCCGCACCTGACCATTTTTGCCCATCTGGGCCGGCCCGGCCAGCCGCCCGTGGCCCAGGCGGACGGCGATACCTGGCGCGGCGCACTGCCCCTGGCAAACTGGCCGCCCGGTGCGCTCATCCTGGAACAGCGTACCCTGCCTCGTCCAGCGCAGGAGAACCTGACGCTGCAAGTGGGTGTCTACAACTGGGTGGATGGGCAGCGGGTGGGGGAGGTGGAGGTGAGCAGGTGAGGGGGTGAGCAGGTGAGGGGGTGATGAGGTGAGGGGGTGATAGGGTGAGCAGTGAGCGGTGAGCGGTGATTTAGTCTCCAATCTCTAATCTCCAATCTCTAATCTCTAATCTCCAATCTCCAATCTCTAATCCTCTCTTTCATAAACAATTGCCTGAATCTGCAACGGCGTCTGCCCGTGTACGGGGATGGTGAACTGGCGGCGGCTCATTTCGTCGAAGCCGTTTTCGATCACGGCCGTGTAATCCGGCCAGGCGGGCGCACCCCAGGGGCCGCCTTCCAGCACCACCACAAATTGCACATGACTTTCGTTTAGCTGTTGGCGGAAGTGGGCCAGAGTGTCCGGCGTGGCCGCGGAGAGTATGGCCGAGGGAACCGTCCAGGTAGTCTGGTTGCTTGTTGCCAGCCGCCAGGTCAGGGCCGGGGCGCTGAATTGGTCCCAGGGGTTGACCAGGAAAAAGCGGGCATGGGGCGGGATTTCACTTTGCAACCAGTCCGCCAGGTCATTCAGGGCGGGATGGGTTTCGTATTCTACTTCCAGGGTGGCGCCAAATTGTCGGTAGCGGTCGGGCAAGACGCGGACGCTTTGCCAGGCCGCCAGCAGCAGCAGCCCGGTCAGCAGGAAGATGGCGGCGCGCCGCCAGGTGGGGGTTTGCGGCCACTGATGGCGGGCAGTATCGAGCAGTTGGGTGAGCATCACGGCCGTGAGCAGATGCAGCGCCGGCACAAACGTGGCAATAAAGCGGGGATTGAAGGGGTGGTTGATGAACATGATCAGCGCCATGCCAGCCAGGAAATAGAGCAGCAGCAGCCGGATGCCGGGTATGCGCCAATTCGCCAAAGCCCATATCAACCCGGCCAGATTGACCAGGGCGAAGAGGGGCGCGGGCGTTTCAAACCGGGCCAGGCTGAACGGGTAATACGCCAGGCCGCGCCAGGAAAGCCAGGCGGCGTCTCCGGCCAATGGTTGGGCGTAGTCTACCGCGCCGCTCAGGCTGCCGGGGCGGGCCAGCCAGAGCAGTAGTATGAGCGCCAGGGGGCCGAAGAGCCATGCCCAACGTTGCCAGGTGCGTGATGCGTGATGCGTGATGCGTGATGCGTGAGGGAATGAATTATAGGCCAGGGTGAGTTCGGTGAGGGTGACGGCCGTCACCGTTATTGCGCCGTAGGTGTATTTGGTGAGGACGGTAAGGGTGAGCAGCAGGCTGGTGAGGAGGAGGCGGGCGGGGGACGGCCGTTTGAGCACACGCAAATAGGCCCACAAGGCCAGCATACTGACGAGTAATCCCGGTGTTTCCAGCATCACCAGCGCCCCGTTGACCAGCAGGGAATTCATGCTCAGGGTGAGGGCGGCGGCAATGAGGCCGCTGAGCCAGCCATACCGTTCGTCAATTTCCAGGCAAATGGCGTAGAGGACGGGTATGGTCAGGAAGAGGGAGAGGACGCTAAAGAGGCGGGCGGTGACGGCCGTGCCGCCGAAAAACAAAAACAGCAGCGCCTTGAGCCAGGTAAGACCCGGCGGGTAGAAGTTCTGCGCCGCCAGCAGGTGGGCAAAACTGCCCAGGTCGCCCGCGCCCAGCGCCAGCGCCATCTGCTGGGCGGGCAGGGCGTGGTTGGCTTCGTCGGAATCGAAGGGGAACTGTTGGAAGGTGAGGATGTGGTGGGTGAGGAAGAGGAGCACGGCCGTGTCCAATGCCAATACCAACGCCAACCCTAACCAGGCGCGACGGCGTGCGGCAGGGGATAGGAGAATGGGTGCTTGGGTGGCGAGCATAGCCCGTTATTGTGGCGCAGTTTAGCAGGTGGAGCAACCGGGCTGTGAGGGGTTGAGGGGGTCAAGAGGTGGGGGAGATGGACGGCCGTCGCCCAATCTCACTCTTGTACGTCCCCCCAGCCTGCTTATACTGGCTGCTGTCTTTGCCATAAGCCACACCCACCACACATTACTCCATTCACAAACAATTCAATCAACGATAGCTTAACGATTGCCAGCTACCGTATAGCAATCAATTGCTGGCAGGAGAGACCATTATCGGCCGTTCAACGCAACTACCGCCAGGTCAGTTGTTAAACAGTTTGAGCCGAAAAGGAGAACAGGATGATAAAAACAAGAACCAGTTAGTCCAATTGAGTCACCATGGTGGGGTGGGAATTTCGGCCATACAGTTCACAAAACATCAAAGTCAATGCCATGCTCATACACAGCATGGCATGACTGGAGGAAATCCATCATGAAAAAGCGTTTCTCAGTTCCATTCCTTGTAGCTCTCATCACGCTCAATCTCTACGTTATTGTGTCAGCGACGACGCCCGGCCAAACCCCACTGCAACCAGAAGGTGGCTCAATGAGTACCGCCTTCACCTACCAGGGAGTATTAAACACCGGCAGCAGCGCCGCCAACGGCAGTTACGATTTCCGTTTCCAATTGTTTACGGCGCTGACAGGTGGCAGCCAGCTTGGCAGCACAGTCACTATGAATGATAGACCCGTCGCCGACGGCCTCTTCACAGCCGAGCTGGATTTTGGCCCTGTCTTTTCCGGCCAGCCCCGCTATTTGGAAATAGCGGTACGACCTGGTAGCAGCACCGGTAGCTACGAAGTGCTGTCACCGCGCCAGGCTATCCGGCCCGCCCCCTATGCTATGCACGCTGCCTATGCCCCCACCCCCAAGCTACGCTATTTTGAAGAGTTTCAGACCATTCAAGCAGTAACCGGCGGGGGAAGCTCAGATATGGAGTATTTTACTATCGGTAATGATGCTTATTTGGCCGTAGCCAATTCCCAGCCAACAGCCAATACGCAAGTTTATCACTGGGAGGGGAATGGTTTTGGAACGGCTTTCAGCCCCATGATGAATGGCGTTGATTCAGAGTTTTTTATTATTGACGGCGAGTCTTATCTGGCGGTAGCCAACAGTGACGATCCTTCTACTACTTCCACAATTTATCGTTGGAACGGCAATGCGTTTGTCTCAGATCATGACATCTCAGTTGCACAGGCGTCAGATATAGAATTTTTCACCATCAGTGGCCAGCATTATCTGGCAGTGGCCACTTATGCAGATGTGGCATCAAAACTTTTTCGGTGGAACGGAAATATCTTTCAAGCGTATGGCTCCCAACCCTTTACCGTGGCGGTCTCCAATGACTTTGAGTTTTTCACTATCAGCGGTGAGTCTTACCTGGCGCTTGCCAATGTTGTTATCGGCAGCAATTACAACATTGACTCCATCATTTATCGGTGGAACGGGGCTGACTTTGAGCAAGAATACGCTATCCCTACGAGGGGGGGGCAAGGTTTTGAGTTTTTTACCATCGGCGACGAATCTTATCTGGCTGTCGCCAATGCATATGATGGTCAGTCCGGGTTGCGTGATATTAACACGACTTTTGCAGTGACATAAAGTTATTGACATAAAGACATCTTAACAGCACCTTGACAAACGAATACGCCCAGTAGTCAGCAGAATGGCCGGAG
>JACTMP010000082.1 GCA_014584575.1 Chloroflexota bacterium | reverse complement strand
AATATTCCGCCACACGTCAGCATAAGTAACCTGTTTCTCACGGCGGCCAAAGCAATGACATGTCGTTGAGATATTGCGTATCAGAACAGAGGCCAGGGCCACCGTAAATATAACCAGCAAAAGAAACGCCAGGCCAAAGGCCGGGGCCAACAACGGGCCGCCCCCAATAGCCAGGACAACAACGGCCGCTTCGGCTCCCAGACAAATGAAGCGGCAAAAAGCAGACCAATGGTGATGCGGCAAAAAGCCAGCAGGTACAACCACAACATAACAGAGTTCCCCGGTGTTGGTTGGGTGTAGGCGGCATAAAAACGATGATGAATCAGGTGGTATTTGGATGTTGGATAGGTGATACAATCAGGCGTAACTGTACAATGGCGAAAGTTTATACCCCCCCCCCCCCCTATCTGCAATGGTACTGTGGTACTGATTGGGCGTGAAACGTGAAGTGTGAAACGTGATTTTCTTGTGCATGATGACAGCGGATGTGGCACGGCCGTTTTCCCTCCATTATTCCCCCCCTTTCCTTTACCGGTACTTTTCCGCCTGCATGGTGTTGAGCCGCGCCGCGTGAGGGCCGTGTTCAAGGGATACGGCCGTCGGCCAAAACAGCAATACAGTCGGCCATTTTAACAGTGCTGAAACGGTGTGCGCTCGCCGCGAACGCCGATGAGGAGGGTGGTACGGCCGTTTTTTGCTCTGCTATCGTCTCTCCAACAAGAAGGTGGGCAATGTTGGGTCCGCATCCTGAATACAACGGTTGCGCACTGTCACATCCGCAAAACCGTTATGGGCAATCATACAGTTGCGGTATGCGTCAAAGGTAGCCTGAGCTGTCGCTAGCGCCTCTTCAACTGTGGCTTCTCCGTTTGTGATTTGAGCGTAGGCGCGACCGAGCCAATAGATCGCCTCAAGCATCCAGCTTTCATCCCCGGCTTGGAGGCGAAAAATAATTGATTCGCCGACGGCGGCAGTGATACCGGCCAGGTAAGCAGTTGCCCGTTCTTTACCAACCCGTTGAGAATATACTTCCGATTCGGCAACGGAACGGCGGGCAGGCACACCCTGGCCGACGGCCGGCGACAAGGATAAAAACTTAATCCATTCCCAACAAATATCCCGATAAGGCGTACTGGCTGATATGTAGTAACCACTGGCAGGCAAAACACCGCCCCTATCGCCAACCGGGAAGGGAGCAACGCCGATGTTCAGTGTTTCGCGAATAGTCGGATCGAGTACACCAACTTCTGAATAAAAGGATGGGGTCCACATAGCCACGCGCTGCTCATTCAACAACTGCTCTCGCGCCAACACGCGCTCGGCGTTTTGAATGTCTTGAGGATCAGCGACAAATATCGGCTTCACCCCAAATTCAGTCGTCAGGCTACTGTACCAACGCATGGCTTCAATTGTGGTCGGTGTATCCAACATCAACGTAGGCGGGTCTAGACCATCATTGATTAAGCCTGCCCCCAACCGTTCCAGCATTAAAGGCAACAAATTAAATTCGATGGCATCGCCAGCAAAACCATACTGTTTGGTTTCTTCTTCGCCTTCCGTGAGGGCAACGGCCGTTTCCAGAAACTCATTCAATGTCCAGTCAAAAGATGGGTAGATGATATTGGCCGCATCAAATAAACTCTTGTTGTACTCAATAACAAATGGCTGTGCGCTTGCAGGCAATCCCCATAGTTGCCCCTGGTCAGTATATTGAGCTACCAGGACGGAATAAAAATCTCCGAGGTCAAAAGACGTGTCTGCTTCAATGAACGGATCGAGACTCAAGATGACGCTCCGGCTCTCCTCACCTACAGAAGCAAACCAACTTTGAAAACAGTCGGCATTATCGGCGGCATTGGGTAAGGAAGAAAAGGTTGAGATTGTGTGTCGCCTAACTTCAAGGCGTATGGCAGGATAGATTGTCTCAAATTCTTCCGCCAATATTCGGTAAGCTTCTAAATCGAGATTGCTGTTGATCAAAAATGTAATAGTGGCAATATCACTATGTAATGCATCATTTTCTTCAGAAACTGTAAAAGTGGGCGTGTCTTCCTCTTCTGTCGGGGACGAACTGGACGCTGCCTGTGCGACCGTTAACGCGGACTCAACCATTTTTTCCCCCGCAAGCACCGCACTTACAGCGTCGTTAAATACTTGATAAATCTCCCCACCATCAGGCTGTGCGAGGTAACTATGTAACAGGGCATACTGCAATGTTTCAGCTTGTTCGGGCGTGATCTTCTCCCAAAAGTCAGTTGATTGGGTGACGGAAGCCCGCGCTGGTAATAAGGCTGCCTCCCCGAAAGTGTTGAGGGGCTGCTGGCGCGAAAGATACACCATCCACTTCCAGGCGGCTTCAGAATGAACCGTACCGGCGCTCATCACCCACCCATTCACGAAAAGTGGGGTTGTATTAATAGCAGAATGAGGTGTTGGGAAAGGAACCGTGCCAATCTGCCTATTATTATCATACAAACTCAATGAGCGTGAAGTGTCCGGCCACATAGCTACCTTATTGGCCTGAATTAATGAAAATGCTCCAATAGGAGAAAGGGTGGGGGCGAGGCCATCTTGCAGAAAGAGATTTGTGTACCACTGCACGGCTGTTACCACGTCTTCATCACGATAGCGAACAGTCGGCGGATTGACGGTGGTATCTATCAAAGATTGTAGTAATTGACCTTCGATAAAAGCTAAGTGGCTGGAAAAAGGCTGGGCAAAACCCCATTGAGTCACTTCACTGCCATCCCGAATCGTAAGCGCGTTAGCAATTGAGCGAAATTCCTGCCACGTCCAGCCCGGCTGAGGATAGGCCAATCCAGCCTCGGCAAAAGCGTTTTTATTGTAAAAAATCAGGAGAAAGTTCAGCGAAGTTGGTAGCATCCAAACACGGCCGTTTTCTTCCCGCAACGTATGACGATAAAAATCGTTCGTGTCAAAGCTGCTATCTGCCTGGATGAACGGTGCTAAATCCCGGATGACGCGACCAGGGTTGGCGCCAGTCACATAATGAGCCGGAAAAACATCGGCCGCTTGTGCCAATTGCAACGAAGTGTCGGTGAATGAGCTATCGTCATTTGCAGAGTTCAAGTCCAGGATTTCATTGACCGAAAGTAGCTGAATGCGAATATTTGGGTTTTCCTCTTCAAATACCTGTTTCAATTCCTCATATTGTGAAATTTCAAAATCGTTTACAGCGACACGAATCACAGTAATCGTCACGTTAGAATCATCAACTGACAAAGGTCCTACACTTTCGCTAGTTCCGGTAGTTATTTGTTGGTTTGACAACTCCTTATTGACATCTCTACAGGAACAGAGAAAAAAAACAAGCAAAAAAAGAATACAGATTACTTTTCTGGTCATTTTCATTCTTGCATTTTTGCCTCTACAACTTGTGTATCAAATAAGTCTTGGGAATGATCTGGGCAATAGTGTAAGGGCGGTATATTAGCTGGCCTTGGAAGTTTGATTAACACAACACCAATTAGGGAATGAAAGGGAATGGGTCCCCATACAACAGAATCAGTGCTTGTGTCTGCATCCCCTTTAACAAAACAAAAGCCCTGCGGAATGTGCCAAGTTTGGGGAACACTATTATTGCGCTTTATGGGTGCTTTAGATGATTTTTCTTTGTTCACCAGTGTATTATTGAGCCTAACAACGTCCCCTGGCAGGCCAATAATTCGTTTAATGTAAAGTTGTTGAGTTTGCAAGATTTTTGTCATCGTACTCTCTTTATCAGCGGGTATTCGACCCACAACCAGTTGACCTATGCGAAGCAAACATGCTGGCCAGTGGCGAAGAACCAGGACTCTATCTCCGTGCCTTAACGCAGGCACCATACTTAAGCCACGTACTACTACCACGACTAGAAATAAGCGGGCAATGATAAGAAGACTGGATCCTAATATGCTGATTAGGAATATAATCCAAAAGTTCTTCATTATGTTCACCACAACCCAAACGCATAAACTTTGGTAAAGTAAAAAAAGAAACAGCAGCCTCCAAACTTTTCGGAGGCTGCCTGTTCGAACTTTAGAGATCCCGACTTAATCTCCGGGTGTTGTTCTCTTGCACTCTAATCTAACAGGGTTGGCAAGGTATCCAGTCGCAGTAACAATAACCGCATGGGCCAAGCCAACAGCACTTTTGCATACAGTTTGGTTGGCACGAAAAGCAAATGTCGTAAGCCAAAGCTGTTTCCTTAGGTACAACTCGATCAAGCACCGCATCGGCAATGGCGACAACAAAACCGTGGCGGCTTACTGCACGTTCAACCTTTTCTAATAACTTATTCATCGAAAACCTCCTCGTAATTACATCTGCGCTAGTTCGTTCGCTACCACTAATCGAAGTGAATTTATTTTAATTTGCATCACCTCCTTACCTCAAGTCAGGTTGCTACCCACTCTTCGATGAAATGAGTTAAATTGGTATCCAGGAAACCTGTTGACTGCACTTTTTTCTGCCCATCAACGAAACAGTAAAATGGTGTGCCTACTGCTTTGTAATCTTCCATGAAGGGGTTACTTTCTCTAGGTGCGAGCAAAACAGGTAGCATAATCTCATGTTCCTTGACAAACGCTTCTGTTTGAGTCCTATTTGCCGTGTTGACCAATATTAGCTCGATTCCAAATTGCTCAGCTTCTTGCCCTGCAACATGAAGTGCAGGTAGTTTATTGATACAGGGGCGACAGGTGGGTGAAATAAAGACAAAAACAACTGGCTTCCCGGCATAATCAGCCAGCGTCAAGGTTTTACCGTCCAATGTTTGGGCGGTGAAATCCGGCGCTTGTGAGCCAATTTCCAGGGTGGGTACGTTTGCCATATCAAAGCCAGATTGCCTGGCGCTGCCCCTGCGAATGATGGCAATCGTTAACAGCAGATTGAACAGCACCGCAATCCACAATAGAACTGAACTGACTACCAAAACGAGTTCCATCGCGTCCCTCTCTATCCTCAGGCAGTTTGAAACAAGGCCATAATGTCACTTAAGTTTGCCCACACCAATACAAACACGCTGGCGATGATGGTCAGCAACAGCATCTCAATGAATGTGAGTCCGGCGCCGACGCCACCGGCGGCCTGTGTTGTCCATAAACCGCCGGCCGCTACCAGAATAAAACCCACATTACGCCACACATCGGCGTGAGTAACCGGTTGGTGGCTGGCCCCAAAACAGTTACAGGCAGCCTGCAGGCGGCGTCTCAGCACAGAAACCAGCGCCATCGTGAAAACGGCCAGCAGCAACAACGCCAGGTTGAAGGCCAGGGATAACAAAGAACCACCGAAAATAACCAGGATAACAACAGCCAATTCTGCTCCTAGAAAAAGCAGCGCCAGCGGGTAGCTCCACCGCTCTGGCAGCAGGTCAAAGCGGCTGATGGTTTGGGCAAACCCCGGCACATCCCACGCTTTGCGCCAGAAGGAGGTGATAAAAAGCAAGCCAATGGTGATGCGGCAAAAAGCCAGCAAGTACAACCACAACATAACAGAGTTCCCCGGTGTTGGTTGGGTGTAGGCGGCATGAAAACGATGATGAATCAGGTGGTATTTGGATGTTGGATAGGTGATACAATCAGGCGTAACTGTACAATGGCGAAAGTTTATACCCCTCCCTTTTTGTACGCGCAATGGTACTGTGGTACTGATGGGGCGTGATGCGTGAAGCGTGATTTTCTTGTGCATAATGACAGTGGATGTGGCACGGCCGTTTCCCCGCCAACATCCCCTACTTTTCATTTACTGGTACTTTTCCGCCTGCATGGTGTAGAGCCAGGCGTACCGTCCGCTGTTGGTCAGCAGCGCCGCGGGGCCGTGGTCGCGGACAAGGCTATGATGAGGAACTGGCATCAGTTCCTTTGCACCTTACTCAGGCCAATCAAGAAAAGTCAATCCCCCGGTACGTGAACGATATATGGAGAGACCTGTGTGCGAAACCCGAATGACCGCGCCCATTCGTTTTGCTTGCGTATCCAGTTCAGAATGGCGAAGAACGCGACGTACAAAGAAGGCGGCTTCATATTTGTCTACATCCAGGTAAACGAGACAATAACGTTGATGGCACAATTGGCGATCAAAAAAATCGGCATCGCGGGTGAACAGAGTAGGGTTAGGTAACTGGTGCAGCCAGGGGATGATTTCGTCGTCTTGAATTCCTTTCCGACCCATGTCATACCCAATCTGGCGAATAGAAACACGCCAACTTAGCAGCAGTTCGCGTTGGTTTCTGGGGATGTTTTCATCGAGAATGTTCACGCTGGCTCAAGAATAAATTCATCCGAATGTTTCATCAGGGCTTGTGTGGCCAACTGCACCGCCTCAGCAATGGCTTCTTTGCTGATACTATCGTGCCATTCCTCGATGATGGTTTCCCAGGCCAGGCCGCTGGCAACTTGTTCCAACACGTCTGATACAAAGACACGGGTACCGCGAAATGTTGGTTTTCCGTGACAAATCTTAGGATCAGCGACAATATATCGCCCTAGAATTTTGGCCTCATCATTTTGTTTCATCATGATTCTCTCCAAACCTGACCACTTTTAAATGACCACGATCATCGGCAATTAGTTTTGACGCACTTCATGTATCAGACTGTTGAGCTGCTCATCAGATAATGATTCAATATCCGCTTCCGCTTCATGCTCCTGCAATAGTCTCCAGTACGTTTCAAATGGCTGGCGCCACGCTGTCTCAGACAATGCGGCCAGCCGACGCTTCTGTTTATCTACTGAGGACAACGGCAGTTGGGTAATCACAACTACCTCCGCGCCATCCGGCAGGCGCACGTCTGCTAACTCAATTTTTCCATTGCGGACAATTCCATGGTAAGTGACCAGCATCAGTTTTCACCTTTTTTGATTATTTAGCGTTTCGTGGCACATTATAGCATGGTTTAGTATGTTGGAGGGTGATACGGCCGTAGCCAAGCCCCTCACCGCCGCTCGAACAAAAATGTTGGCAGCAGGGGGTCTGCCTCCTGGATACAGGTATTGCGTACCGCTACATTGGTAAAACCACCACGCGCAATCATACAACTGCGGTAGGCATCGAAGATACTTTGGGCTTCGCCGAGGGCGTCTTCTACTGATGCTGCCCCATTTGTGATTTGCGCGTAAGCCCGCCCAAGCCAGTAAATAGCTTCAAACATCCAGTTTTCATCTCCGGCAAGCAGGCGAAAGGTTGTTGATTCGCCGGTTGCATTGTTAACCGCAGCCAGGTAGGCGCTGGCCAACTCATTACCCACTCGCTGGCGGTAAGCGGCCGATTCCGCCGCTGCCCGGTTGGCTGGCAAGCCGCGGCCAATATCAGGCGATGCCGACAAAAATTTGATCCATTGCCAGCAAATATCGCGTTGAGATGTGTTAGCCGAAATGTAATAACCGCTGGCCGGGGGCAAACCGCTGCCTGAACCGGCGGGTAATGGGGCTACGCCCACATCCATCGTTTCTCTCAGGGATGGGTCAAGGTTTCCGGCGTCGCTGTTCGGTGAAAAAGTCCACATCGCCACTCGCCCCTGGTTAAGTAATTGTTGTCGCAGCAAAAGCCCCTCTGGATTTGTGATGTCGGACGGGTCGGCCACAAATACAGGCTTTACCCCGAATTCGGTGGTCAGATTGGTATACCAACGCATGGCTTCTATGGTAGCCGGGGCATTGAACGTGATGGTGGATGGCGTGACGCGATCATTTATTAATTCTGCGCCCAGCCGGTCAAGCATAAACAGCAGAACGTAGTATTCAACGGCGTCGGCGGCGAAACCGTATTGTTTGTCATCGCCATCGCCGGTTGTGAGCAAAACGGCCGTGTCTAAAAAATCTGCAAATGACCAGTTCAGCCCAGGGTAAACAACCTGGGCGCGGTTAAAATTTGCCCGGTTGTACTCAATGACCACAGGATATACCTCTGCCGGAATCCCCCATAGCTGGCCTTGATGAATAAATTGGTTGACCAGGGCAGGATAGAAGGTATCTAAATCAAAGTCGGGGTCGGCGGCCACAAATGGGTCCAGGCTCAGCACGGCCGTTTGATCCTCAAATTCCGTAATTGGTGAGAACCACTGGAAACAATCTGCACCCCTGGCAACCAGAGGCAGGTTAACACTGGTGATAGGGCGGGATCGAATATCAAGACGAACCGTGGGATGATTTTCGGCAAACGATCGGGCGTGCGCCCGAAATGCCTCCAAATCACTGCTGCTGTTAATAATGAAGGTTACGACATTGGCTGCCGTGTCCGCCGTACTTTCTTGAACCACAACAGGAGGTTCTATGGTTGGGTCGGAAACCGGTTGTTCGTTGCCAGCGACCGCCGCTGCTGCTAATGCTGCTTCAATTGTTTGTTCTCCCTGAATAACAGAGAAAACGGCGTCATTCAATATAGCGGCCGCATTGTTTGAACGGTTATTGGCAATGAAACTGTGTTCCAGTCCATACATGACTGTTTGATGCAGTTCTGGTTCCATGTCATGCCAAAAGTTACCGGCCGCAGCAACCGAGACACGGGCGGGTAATGATCCGTTATTGCCAAAAGGCGTTACGGGTTGCTGACGAGAAAGAAAACTCATCCATTGCCAGGCAGCTTCCTTATCAACCGCCCCCGCACTCATAACCAGGCCGTTAACGTACATAGGGGTTGAATGGCTGTTGGCTGCATGGTGGGGCAGCGGCGCGACGCCGACACGCTTGTTTTGTGCATGTTGGTTGAAAGAGAGCAGCGTGTCCGGCCACATGGCAACTTTACCGGCCTGAATGAGAGCAAAAACATCAGCCACGTGGGGCGCTGGCGCGACCTTGTCTACCAGGTATAGATCGGTATATTCTTTTACGACTTCTAATACGTCACTATCTGTGTAACGAGGATTAGATGATACGTCTCCCCCCATTAACGGTGAATCTAGCTGCCCCTCTATGAAGCTGAGATGATTGGCAAAGGGTTGGGCAAATCCCCATTGTGAGACCGTACCATCATGGCGAATGGTCAGAGTATGCGCCATAGATCTAAAATCTTCCCACGTCCAATCTGGCGGTGGGTAGCTTATGTTTTGCGCGTCAAAAGCATCCTTGTGGTAGTACATGAATAAAAGGTTTAAGGATAGAGGTAGAACTGACAGACGGCCGTTTTCAACCTGAATAGCGCCTGGATAAAAATCATCCAGGTTGATATGCGGATCTGCTTCAGTAAATGGATAAATGTCCTGAACCAGGTTTGCGGGACAACGGCCGTAACATTGCTGGTTTGAAAACACGTCAGCAGATTGCGCCATGCGCAAAGCGGCATCTTCCGGCAGCAGATTCCCAGATGCGGGATCAAAATCGAGGATTTCATTTACAGAAACAAGCTGAATTTTGCGGTTGGGGTTTTCTGATTCAAAAGCCTGCACCAATCCTTCATACATCATCATCTCGGAATCATTCACGGCAAATTGAATGGCAATTGGTTTTGTGTTCTGCTCTCCTGCACTGGCAACTGCCTCTAATGATTCGGCTGGCGAAGGTATACCCGGATTCTCCAGTTGCGTGGGCGCAACGGCCGTTTGCCACCACACCACCGCCCCCACCACCAGTACCAGCGCGGTCAGCACCAGAATATGTTGCACAGACAAACGAATGTTCCGCATGATCATTCCCCTTCGCATCTGCCGCCCCAGCGCCTGCTGCATGGCGCGGCGCTCGGTGGGTGTGAGCCGGGCCGGGGCCGGTGTGGTTTGCAGCACAGCCAGCCAGCCGGCTTCCGTTTTCAAGCGTTGGTGGCAGACGTTGCAGCTGGCTACGTGGGCTTTTAAGGCGGCCGTTTCCCGCGCCGGTAAACGGCCGTCCCGCACCCGTTCCACACGGGCATCTACATCAGTGCAGGTAAACGGCCGTTGTCGCCGCCGCCAAAACTGCCCTAACATGATTCCCGCCTCCATAAATCGGGCAGGCCCGCCTCCGCCATCTGCTGCATTTGCCGCAGCCGCTGGCGTCCCTGGCTCAACCGTTCATACACCGTACTTTTGGTCACGCCCAACGCCGCCGCAATCTCGTCGCCAGACAGGCCATACCGGTAATACAGCAAAATCGGCAGCCGCAGCCGGTCATCTAGCCGGTTCACCAATTGCCACAACGCCTGCCGCTGCATCTGTTGGTCCACAATCGCCGCCGGGTCGGCCCCCTGTTTTCCGGCGCAGAACAAACGAGGCGCCAGCCCTTCCAACGAGAGCAGGCGGCGCGCCTTTTGCCGCCGCAGCCGGCTGCGGCACTGATTCACGGTAATGGCCACCAGCCACGTTTCCAGAGCCGCCTCGCCGCGAAAGCCCTCAATTTTTTGAAAGACCGTCAGAAACGTTTCCTGCACCGCATCTTTAGCCGCTTCTCGCTCCTGCAAGATCGTCCAGGCCAGATCAAACAACCGATCCTGGTACTGCTCCACCAGGTCGGCAAAAGCGCGCAGGTCGCCCTGCTGGCAGCGGCGAACGAGTTCATCCTCATCGGGCATGGCGGCAATCTTAATCCTGCTCCATTAGATGCGCCAGCCGCGAAAAGTTGGGGGAATTGGGGTAGATGGCTTGAATTTACTGCGGATCGAGATCGGGTATACTTGGGCAACTTTTTAACGGCGAGGATGGGAAGATGAGCGAAGAGACGATGATTGTAGCCTTTCAGGGGGAACCGGGGGCGTATTCGGAGCAGGCGGTGCATGAACATTGTGGGCCGGAAACGCGGACACGGCCGTGCCGCACCTTCACCGAAATTTTTGAGAGCATCCACAATGGGCAGGCCACCCATGGCATGTTGCCGGTGGAAAATTCGCTGGCGGGCATGATTGCCCCGGCCTATGATTTGCTCATTGACCACGATTTGCGCGTGCAGGCCGAAGTGATTGTGAAGGTGGAGCATTACCTGATGGCCCCTGCTGGAATGCAGTTGAAGGATGTTAAACGTGCCATCTCCCATCCGCAGGCGTTGGCGCAATGTGAACAAAGTCTACGGCGGCTGCACATTCAGCCGGTGGAGCATTATGACACGGCCGGGGCGGCCCGCGATTTAGCGGCCCATCCGCAGCCGGGCACGGCGGCCATTGCCAGCCGCCTGGCCGCGGAGACGTACAACCTGGAAGTGCTGGCGCAGCATATTGAAGACCAGCCGTTCAATTACACGCGCTTCTTCTTACTGGGCAAAACAGACCCGCCGCGCCAGGACCCCAGCAAGACCTCTATTATTTTTACTACCCGCCATATCCCTGGGGCGCTGCACGCCATTTTGGGTGAACTGGCGGATCGGGGTATTAACCTGACGAAGATTGAATCACGGCCGCGCCGCAACCGCCCCTGGCATTATCGTTTTTTTGTGGATTTTGAGGGGCACGAGAGTGATGAGAATGTGCAAGAAGCGATGCTGGGCATCCTCAAACACTCATCCTTTTTGCAGGTGTTAGGCAGTTACCCTATGGCAAAACCAATTGATAATTGACAATTGTCAATTTTCAATTGGTTGCAGCAGGAGGGCGTCGCGGCTACGGCCGTCTGGCAATGTGACTTGCAGGCGACGGCCGTTTTCCGCCAGATAGAGTCCCACTTCCAACGGATAGACACCGGGGGGGGCCGCCGCCGGTAAAACAATCTGGTAACTGTCAATCACCACTTCGCCCACCTGCCAGCGAGCGGTAGGGTATTGGCCTTGCTGCGGCATCACGTCTTGCTGCCAGGCGCAGGGGTTACAGGTGCCGTCCGGCTGTAACAGGTGAACAAACACGGTGTAATCGGTGGTGGGTAGTGGCCGGCCGAAACGGCCATGCACATCATCCAACAGCGTCATCATGCCAATGGCGGGCAGGTAAAAGATAAAGGGGATCAGGCCAAAGGCGCGGCTGTTGCTAGGCACAATTTCGTTCACGGCCAGGTTGTGGGTAGCAATGAGCAGGCTGAGAGCCGTGTGATCATGTGAGCATCAGCCAGGTGACAAACGACACATGAAACCAGATAGTCACTACCTGCCTCCCATTGGCAATCATCACCAGATCGTTTTATCATTGTAGCTATGGAAGAGTCTCCACAAGCCACTATTCTGGTAGTAGATGACAAGCCGGAAAATTTGCAGTTGTTATCGCAAATTTTGGGGCGCGCCGGATACCGGGTGCAGGTGGTGGGCGACGGCCGTCACGCCCTCCATGCCGTGCAAAATTCCCCTCCCGACCTGATCCTGCTGGACATTATGATGCCAGAAATGGACGGCTATGAATTGTGTCGTCAGTTCAAAGCCACCCCTCAAACACGCAACGTCCCCATCATCTTCATCAGCGCCCTCAGCGGCCCGTTTGACAAAGCCCACGCCTTCGCCGCCGGCGGCATAGATTACATCACCCGCCCCTTTCAAGCCGAAGAGGTGCTGACACATGTGCAAACCCACCTCACCATCCGCAGTTTGCAGCAAGACCTGCTGGATCAGATTGCCGAACTGGACGCCTTTGCCCACACCGTCGCCCATGACCTGAAAAACCCCCTCTCCCTCATCATCGGCTTCACCGAACTGCTGGCGCTAGACCACGAGATTATGACGGCCGAGCAGCGCGCCGAACTGCTGCAAAATGTACTCAAGTCCGGCTACAAAGCCGTTAACATCATTGATGAACTGCTGCTGCTTTCCAGTGTGCGCAAACAAGACGTGCCCTTGCAGCCGGTGGATATGGGGCGTATCGTGCAAAATGCCCAAAAACGACTTACGCTGCTGGCGGCCGAGTCTAAGGCGTCCATTGTGCTGCCGGCAGTATGGCCGCCCGTATTGGGGTATGCGCCCTGGTTGGAGGAAGTGTGGGTGAATTATCTGAGCAACGCCATCAAGTATGGCGGTCGGCCGCCCCATGTGGAACTGGGCGCCAACCGGCAGGCAGATGGTACGGTGCGTTTTTGGGTGAAGGACAACGGGGATGGGCTGACGGCCGTGCAGCAAACCCGCCTCTTTGCCGAATTCACCCGTCTGGACAAAATCCGCGCCGACGGGCACGGCCTGGGCCTTTCCATCGTCCGCCGCATTATGGACAAACTGGGAGGCACAGTAGGCGTAAAAAGCGAACCCGGTGCGGGCAGCACGTTCTACTTTACACTACCAGCAGCTTCTGAGGGTAATCGGTAATCGGTTATCGGTTCACGCCTCACGAAACCGCCCATCTTCCCGTAATATCCGCGCCAATCCATCCGCCAATCCCACCAACGGCCGAAAGCCCAACAACATTTTGGCCCGGCTGATGTCGGCCACCAGGCGGGGCACACCGCCCGGTTTCTCCAGGTTGTGAATGCGGTGCAGTTTGTGGCCGGCGACGGCTTCGACCTCGTCGGCCAACGCGGTGATACTGACTTCCACGCCCCGTCCAATGTTGATGATCTGCCGGTTGACATTACCGGCCGTAGCCGCGCTGACCAATGCTTCCACCACGTCGGTAATGTACACAAAATCGCGGGTTTGCTGCCCGCTGCCAAACAAAACCACCGACCCGCCGCTGAGCGCCTGCCGCAAAAAACGGGGCACGACGGGCGCGTGGGACGCGGGCAGTTGTTGGCCGGGGCCATAGGCGTTGAAGATGCGCAGGGCCACCGTTTCCATACCCCATAATTGGCCGATGGTATGGACATATTGTTCGGCCGCCCATTTGCTGACGGCGTAGGGGGAGTCTGGCTGTGGGTGGTCATCTTCGTGGACGGGCTGTTGCGGCTGACGGCCGTACACCGCCCCCGACGACGCCAATACCACCCGCCGCACCCCCGTATCCCGCATCGCTTCCATCAGGCTGACCGTGCCACCCACATTCACCCGGTTGTATTCGCGGGGATGCAAAATGGATTCGGCCACCGACACCCGCGCCGCCAGATGATAGACACAATCTACCCCGCGCAGCAGCAACCAGAGCAGGGGGATATTGTCCACGTCGCCTTGGGTGAACTGCACGGCCGTGTCCAAACCCTCATGGCTGCCCCGACTCAAATCATCCAGAGCGTGTACCTCGTGCCCACTGCGCGCCAGCCGGTTTGCCAGCGCCGCGCCCAGAAAACCCGCGCCACCTGTAACTAAAAATCGCATGAGGGAATGATACCGTTTTTAGCGGCGGGTGGCAGGTGGCAAGTTGCAGGTGGCAATCTCTCTCCTGGGAATTCATCCCCACGCTGATATAAAAAACGCGCAGACGCAGGAGACGGTATGCCCACGGCCTGCCCCAACCGGCGCAGATAGCTGCCCTTGGATTACGCGCTTTGGCATTTAGCCCACAATTACCTGCCAGGTGAAGAGGCTAATCACTAAGACACCGACCACAAATTGGATAAAGGTGGCAATGCCCCACCCTTTGAGGCCACCCCAACTGACGCGCACGGCCGTGTTTGCATCCTGATGTTTCCAATACTCCCCCAGGAACAAACCCAATACAAAACCGATGATGGTGCCGATGACCGGCAGCAAAAATGAGCCGATAATCGCGCCGACGGCGCTGAGCAGGTAAGAGCGTTTAGCGGCGCCACTCTTTTTGGCGCCAAAATAGGGCAGCCATATATCGCTGGTGCCGGCGAATAAAACCAGCACGGAAACGAATATAAAGTGGGGCACGCTGATCACCTCAAAACCGGTTTGCCAGACGTAAAGGGCCACGCCACCCCAAATGAGAAACACACCGGGCAAGATGGGGATGATGATGCCGATCATGCCCAGGAGCATGAGGAAGTACACAACAAAGAGCAGCAATCCTTCCGAAAATAATTCCATATAAACAGTAACCCATCAAAAAAGGCCAGGGTTCATATCCCTGACCTTTTCATTATGCCCAGGAGAGGACTCGAACCTCCACGTCCGTAAGGACACAGGCCCTCAACCTGCCGCGTATGCCAATTCCGCCACCTGGGCTTATGGCTTGCATGACGCCAATTATAACTCTTGCCAAACGCCTGTCAAAAATGGGTGGAACAGAACGGAGGGGCGAGGAGGTTGGGTACAAATATCTTTAGCAAAACCATGTGTTGCCCAACTGCCTCGTCCCTACTCCAACAAAATCCCGGCAATGGAGACGAGCGAATGGTTTTGCGCGTCGGCGGGGCAGTGGTCATAGGCCACCTGCACGCCCTCTGTGCTGCCCAGGTATTGCAGCAGCAAGTAGATGGGGGAGAAACCGCAGATGCGGTTCTGGTCTTGCACGGCCGTAATCTGCTCATAAAAGCCCGCTGCATCACCGCGAATGATGGCCTGTACCAGCCGGTCATCCACCTGGCGCAAGGCAGCGCGACGGCCGTCATCCATCACAAATTCATCGCCAAATGCCGGGCCAACGTGAGCAAAATCTACGGAAGCAATGGCCAGCACTTTGCGCCCCGCCGTTTCCCGTTTGAGTGTCTCCAGCGCCGTCAGCAGAAAATCGTCTTGCGCCGGATGGCTGCCGTTCATCATATAGTGATGGAATGAACCCACCAGCACCGGCAGCAACGGTTTTGGCGCTGTGCCCGCCTGTTCATAAATGTAATGCAACCAGACGGCCGATAGCTCAATTGAATGTTCGTGGCGGTGGTGTAACTCTTCAGCAAACGCATTTTCCGGGCCGAGGGCGGCGGCCAGCCGGTCTACCAGTTCCAGGTCGGTGGGGATGACGCCGTAGGGGGTGGCGTAATGTTGGCGGGTGAGGGTGAATGTGCCCGGCCCGCCTTTGTGGTCGGTGCCAAAGATGATGGCCAGGTCGGCTTCCAGCACGGCCTGGCGGGCGCGCTGCCACACGCTGGCATAGACGGGGCCGCCGCGCGGGTAATCAATGTGGGGGGAGATGAGGCCACGGCCGTGCCAGGGTTGCCAGCCGTTGAGGTTATCGGTACGGCCGTAACCTGCAAACAACTCACTCAAACGGGGGGGCTGCTCCGGGTAGCTGGTCTTGGCCAGAGCCGGTGGGCGAAAGGGTTGGGCGCGGTACTCGTCCCGCGCCGTTAACAACCGCTGCCGTGACCGGGCATTGTCCAACAAACACGCTTCGTCTAACTGCGTCAGAGCGTTTAACACGACGGGTAATTCCAATTCCACGCCCAGATGTTGGCATAACGCCCTGTGAATTTGGGTGGCGTTGCGTGAGCCATCCATAAACAACAACATTTGCGCCAACGCCGGCGGCATCACCAGTTGGTAAGGAGTTAGCTGCAATGGGTCATGCAGATACCACATTTGCTGACCCATGTGGTGTACCGGCTGATAATCCAGGAGGCGGAGTTTGGGGTGTTCGCTCAAGGTTGTGATCTCCGTAGAGAATAGAGATTGGAGATTGGAGATTGGAAATTGTTAATCTCTCCTCACCACGCTCATCTTTTATTTGTCTGATAGCATAAAACAGGTCAAACTGGGAATGAGTATGGAGAGAGGGAGAAAAAAATGCAAGCAAAAATAGAGGTGCATATGGCAAACATTAAACTGCTAGGGTTGGGGGTGATGATGGTGTGGTTGGTTGGCTGTGGCCTGGGCCGTGGGCCGATTGTAGAAGCAGACCCGGCGACGCTGGCGACGGCGACGGTGACGCCTGTGGTGGCGGTGGGCACGGCCGTACCCACCGCCACCAATCCCTCCGTAAACACCGCCGCGCCATCAGACACGGCCGTGACCACCGATGTCGTCGCCGGGGAACGTTCCATTGGCGACCCCTACGCCCCCGAATTGGGTAATACCGGCTACGATGTATTACATTACACGCTTCAACTCAACCTCGACCCGACCCTGAAATACGAATTAACAGGCATGACGACGATTGACGCCGTTGCCGCATGGGACAATCTGGGGGAGATGTCGCTGGACTTCATCGGGTTTGACATTGACGAGTTGTTGGTCAATGGGCGGCCGGCCGATTTTCGGCGCGAAGAGGGGAAACTGGTCATCACCCTGCCGGAACCACTGGCCTCAGAAGAGCGATTCCAGTTGACCATCCGTTACCAGGGCAAAACAGTTCAAGAACGATCCCCCTACGTCGGTTTTGCCAGTTGGTTGGGGCTTTTTTATGAGCGGGAGAACACCATCTACATCCTGTCTGAACCGGACGGGGCGCGTTACTGGTTCCCCAACAATGACCATCCCCGCGACAAAGCCACTTACCGTTTTGAGATTACCGTACCAGAGGGGTACACGGCCGTAGCCAACGGCCAGTTCATCGGCGAAGAAAACAACACCTTCATCTGGGACCACAACTACCCCATGGCCTCTTACCTGGCGACCATTGCCGTGGGTGAGTATGAGCGATTAGATGCTGAATCCCCGGCCGGCCTCCCGTTGCGTGACTATGTTTTCCCCATTAACCGATCAGAGTTTGAGCGCGCCACCGCTTCCAGCCATGAGGCCATTGACTGGATGAGCGACTTATTTGGCGCATATCCCTACGAAGAATTCGGCTTTGTCTCCGTCCACGCACCCGGCGTTTCCCTGGAAACGCAGACGATGGTGCTGCTGTCTACGGGCATGTTGGATGAGCAAACGGCGATCCACGAACTGGCGCATATGTGGTTTGGCGACTGGGTAAGCCTGGATTCCTGGGGTGAAATGTGGCGCAATGAAGGGTTTGCCACCTACATCTCCTTCATGTGGGAATTCCGCGATGACCCCGAAGGGTTGGAACTGCAAATGGAAGGTATTCGCGCTTTTCTGGAAGACAATAACGAACTGGGCAAACCCCTGCGCAACCCACTTCCCGCCAATTTATTCAGCGCCTACACCTATATCGGCGGGGCGCTAATGGTTCACGAACTGCGCCAGGAAATGGGCGACGACGCCTTTTTTGCCGGTCTGCGGAACTACTTCCAGCAATACAGCCACGGCGTTGCCAGTGATGAAGAATTTATTACGGTCATGGAAACAGCAGCCGGCAAATCCCTGGACACATTTTTTAGCTACTGGTTGCTTGGCGAGTGATGGCGAATGATGGTAAAAGTGGGCAATTGAGTGATTATGTCAATCACCCAATTGCCCACGCACTCACGCACTCACTCAATCACTCACTCAATCACTCAATCACCTGATGGCTCACATCGGTTTCCTCTGCGCGCACCCGGTTCACCAATCGGTTCAGTTCGCGCCCGGCCACATCGCGCCCACCCAGACCAAAGGCCAGCGCCGCTGCCAGCGCAATGGCGCCTAAGATCAGGCCAAAGGCCAGGTTGACAATATCGTCAGCCACACCTAACTGGCGCAGCGCCATAGCGATGGCCAGAATGAGGATCGCCGCGCGAGCCGCCAATCCCCAAATACGGCCGTTAGCCCCACCCGCACTCGTCACCAGACTTTGCGCCAGATTGGCAAAGTAAAGGCCGAAAGCAATAATCACCAGCGCCAGCACCACCCGGAAGAAGAAATCTACCATCGTCGTCAGAATCAGGGACAATGCCGGGGAGTTGAGCAAATCGGCGGCAGCGACGGCGGCCACCAACATGATGCCCACCAGCACCAGGTAGCCCACCAGTTTAGAGGGTGTGCGGGTGCCGGTATAGTTAATGCCCAAAGAAGCCGGCCAGCGGTCAAACCCAATCCCGGTGAGAATATCTACCACCAGCCCTGTTACCAACCGGGCAATAAAATAAGCAATAACCAGCACCAACACGGCGCCAATAAAAGAGGGAATGGCGTTAAGCACGGTGGTGAGCATGGCGATGGCCGGGACGGAGATGGCGGCAATGTTGAGCGCATCCAGGGCAGCGATCAGGATGATGATCATGACGATGGCATAGGTGATTGTGCCCAACAGCCGGGAAAGCGACTGTTCTCCACGCAGCCCAACCCGTTCACCCAGGTCGTCTACCACGCGAATGGCCGCTAACAAGTTGGTAACAAGCTGGCGCAGCACCCGCGCCAGCAGCCAGCCGACCACAAAGAGGATGGTGGCGGAGACCAGGTTAGGCAGGTAAGCGAAGAAGGCGGCGGTGGCCTGTTGGAATGGCTGGGACACGGCCGTGACCCCCAACGCATCCAATATAGCCGGGATAAAGAGCAAGATGACCAGCCAGAAAACGGTGACACCCAACGATTCGCTAATGGAGACCTGCTCCCCCTCATGCAGCGCCCCATGTCGCGTCATGCGTTCGTCCAGTTTCGCCATTGCACACAACCGGATAACAATCGCTTTGAAAATAACGGCCAGTACCCAGGCCAGCAGCAATAATAACAGCGCCGAAACCAGACCTGGCAGGAATTCGCCGGTAATACTGGTGAGCAATGGTTCGATGGCCTGGGCCACTATTACCAGATTGAGCCGCTCTACCACAGCCACAAAGACGAAGATGAGCAGCACCCAAAAGACAATCGTGGCAACCAGGCTTTCCAGGTTAACTTCTGGCAATCCAAAATCACGACTAAAACGGGCAGCGACCCGGTCATTTAGCCGGAGGCGCTGCAACAAGCGCCGCAGCAGCCCGGCTACCAGCCGCGCCACCACATAACCGATAATGAGGATAACCAGCGCTGCTAACAGATTAAACAGGCTGGTACCCAACGTCTCTACCAGAAAATCTTGAAACCTATCCATTTTTACTCTCCTTGTCTGAACTATAGGTTGATAAGAAGTAAGCGTTCGACCAACGCCCCGTTGTTGTCTGGGGGGTCTATGCTAAATGTCCGAAGCCCGAAGCCCCAGGCTTGATGACTGATTGCGGACTACCGTTTACGGGCAGAGAGGATTGAAACCGAGAGGCCCTAAAACCAGTTCCCACAACGGCCGTAAGCCGCCACAGTACAGATATTGCCCTTGCTGGTAGCTGTCTAACACCACCAACAAAAGGCCACAGCAGCAGGTGAGCAGCACCAACGCCAGCACACAACCCAGCGCCAGCCGGTTACGGCGGCCCGGTTGTTCGGCCTCCGCCGGCAGGTAGTGGTCCTGGGCATAAGGGTAAGGGGCGGCAGCCGGAGTCCGAGGCGGCGGTTTTACCGGCGGTTTTACCGGCGGCAGATCGGCTGTATCTTCGTCTTCCAGGTGGATAGGCGGAGAGGGCATGGTCTGGTAAGGCACGGCCGTCTGATAAAAAATCAGGCTGACGGTATCACCAAATTCGATCCGGTCGCCATGCCGCAACGGGGTGGCCCCGGTGCAGCGCTGACCGTTCACAAACGTGCCATTGGTGCTGCCCAGGTCCGATACAGCAAAAATCTCGCCCTGCTGCACAATCTGGGCGTGCCGCCGCGACATTTCCGGGTCATTGATGACAATTTCGTTTTGAGGCGAACGGCCAATGGTGCTGGTAACGGCCGTGATGTCATACCGTTTATCTGGCATTGGCCCACGCTCAATCACCACGTAGGCCGCTGCCGGAACGGGCGTGGGCGGGGGGCTAAAAGTGAAGTCGCTCATCCAATCCTCCTGTGACGACGTTACAGGAGTATAAAAATAAAGTGGTCAACTGTGCAAGTTGCAGGGGCGAGGCAGTTTCGCATTATCCCATCTGGTAAACCCAATCTGTGCGCAACTGCCTCGCCCCTCCTGTTGGCGAAATCCCCATTGCCGATTATCATTCCCATCTATGAATGGTGAAACTGCTCCTTATGGTTCCTGGAAATCCCCCATTACTTCCGATTTGATTGTGGCCGGTTCAATTGGACTGGGTGAAATTCAATTGGATGGGGAGGCGATTTATTGGTTAGAAATGCGGCCATCGGAAAACGGCCGTAGCGCCCTGGTAAAGTGGACGCCAGAAGGTGGCCCTGGCGGGCGCATTGAAGAACTGAGCGCCGCCGGCTTCAACGTGCGCAGTCGTGTTCACGAGTATGGCGGTGGTTCTTATACCATCCATGAAGACGCCGTCTACTTCAGTAATTTTGTTGACCAGCGTGTTTATGTGCAATATCCCTATGCCGAGCCGGAACCGCTGACGGCCAACGAAAAGCTCTGTTTTGCCGATGGCGTGGTAGACGCCCGCCGCGGTCGTATGGTTTGCATCCGCGAAGCGCACCTGACAGCAGGCGAAGAGGCGGTGAACTCGCTGGTGAGTTTGAATCTGGACGGCCATGATGAAATTGGCGAGACATTGGCAGCGGGCAACGATTTTTATGCCTCCCCCTGCCTCAGTCCAGACGGCCGTAAGCTTGCCTGGCTGACGTGGCGGCACCCGAACATGCCCTGGGATGGCACGGATTTATGGTTGGGCGAACTGGATGAAACAGGCACGGCCGTACACAATCTCACCTTGATTGCCAGTGGGCAGCATGAATCCATCTTTCAGCCGCAATGGTCGCCGGATGGCGACTTGTACTTTATTTCTGACCGCAGCAACTGGTGGAATCTATATCGCTGGCGTGGTGGACAGGTGGAAGCCCTTTGTCCCCTGCCCGCCGAATTTGGTTTGCCACAGTGGGTCTTCCGCATGTCCACCTATGGCTTTGCCAATGCCCAGACCGTTATTTGCGCCTATACTCAGAATGGCATCTGGCGTCTGGCGCGGCTGGATGTGAACAGGGGACAATTGACCGACTTTGACCTGCCGTTTACCGAGATCGGTTCGGTACAGGTTGGGGACGGTTTTGTGGCCTTTATTGGAGGGTCGGCCACACGGCCGTCGGCCATCATTCGGCTGGATTTGACGACCGGGCAGTGGCAGGCGCTGCGCCATTCCACCCAACTCACCGTTGATACCGCGTACCTGTCCACGCCACAAGCCATCGAATTTCCCACCGCCAACGGCCTGACGGCGCACGCCATTTATTACCCGCCCCAAAACCGGGATTTCGCCGCGCCGGTCGGGGAAAAGCCACCGCTGCTGACGTTAAGCCATGGCGGCCCCACCAGCGCCGCCAGAGCCACCTTGAACCTGGGCATTCAATACTTCACCAGCCGGGGATTTGCCGTCGTGGATGTGAACTATGGCGGCAGCACGGGTTACGGCCGTGACTATCGCCAGCGTCTGAATGGCACATGGGGCATTGTAGATGTGCAAGATTGTGCCCACGCCGCACACTATTTAGTGGCGCAAGGGTTGGCCGATGAACGCCGTTTAGCCATACGCGGCGGCAGCGCCGGTGGCTACACCACTCTCTGCGCGATCACCTTTGACGACACCTTTACCGCTGGCGCCAGCCACTATGGCATTAGCGACCTGGAAGCAATGGCCCAGGACACACACAAATTTGAGTCCCGTTACCTGGATACCCTCCTCGCCCCTTACCCTGAGGGTAAGGAAATCTACGTGCAGCGTTCCCCCATTCACTTCATTGACCAGATCAACTGTGCGCTTATTCTGTTCCAGGGATTGGAAGATTTGATCGTGCCGCCGAACCAGGCGGAGATGATGTTTGAAGCCGTTAAAGCAAAGGGGCTGCCGGTGGCTTATGTGCCCTTTGCCGGGGAGCAGCATGGCTTCCGCCGCGCTGAGAATATCAAACGGGCGTTGGATGGCGAGCTTTACTTTTACAGTCGTGTGTTTGGTTTTGCTCTGGCTGACCCTGTAAAACCGGTACCGATTGAAAACTTGCCGATGGATTAGGATGAGGGCAGGGGGAGACGGCCGTCTCCCCCTGCCCCTTAATACGTCGGTAAAGAGCGATCTACCTCTTTCGCCCAGCGGTTGATGCCGCCGTCCAGGTTGTACAGTTTCTTAAAGCCGTGCTGCTTCAAGGTGCGAATCACGTCGGCGCTGCGTGCCCCACTGCGACAGTAGACCACCATTTCGCGGGCGGTGTCCAGTTCGCCCATGTGCTCCACCACCTGCCCTTTGGGAATCAACACCGCCCCTAAATGTTCCAGGTTGGAGATTTCCCATTCGTGCGGTTCGCGCACGTCCAACAAAAATAGATCATCCCCTTTTTCCAGGCGAGATTGTAATTCTTTGGGGGCGATGGCGGTCACGGCCGTGCCATTCTCGCTGGTCACGTACATACTCCGGTCATGGGCCGGCATCCCACAGAACTGTTCGTAATCAATCAACTCCGTAATGGTCGGGTTTTCACTGCACACCGGGCAGTTCGGATTTTTGCGCAGCCGTACCTGGTCAAACTCCATATTCAGCGCATCATACAGCAGCAAACGGCCGATCAGCGGTTCGCCTTCACCCAAAATCAGCTTCACCGCTTCCGTCGCCTGAATGGCGCCAATCGTGCCCGGCAAAATCCCCAGGACGCCGCCTTCAGCACAACTGGGCACCAGACCCGGCGGCGGCGGTTCCGGGAATAGGCAACGGTAACATGGCCCTTCTTTGGCGTAAAACACGCTCGCCTGCCCTTCAAAGCGGAAGATGCTGCCGTACACATTCGGCTTGCCCAACAGCACACAGGCATCATTGGTCAGGTAACGGGTGGGGAAATTGTCGGTGCCATCAATGATGATGTCATAGGGCGCAAATAGTTCCAGCGCATTTTCAGAAGTCAACGGCACTTCGTAGGTATCCACTTGAATATGGGGATTGATGTCCAAAATGCGATCTCTGGCGCTGTCTAGCTTGGGGCGGCCCACATCTTTGGTGCCGTGAATGATTTGCCGCTGCAAATTGGTGTAATCCACAATGTCGTAGTCCACCAGGCCAATGCGGCCCACGCCCGCCGCCGCCAGATACATCGCCAACGGCGACCCCAAACCGCCCGCGCCAATCAGCAAAACGCTGGCGGCTTTCAATTTCTTTTGCCCGGCCATGCCTACTTCGGGCATGATCAGGTGGCGGCTGTAACGCTGTACTTCTTCGTGGGAAAGGGTGATGGTGGCGATGGCCGCCGGGTTTATCAGGTTTTTGCTGCTCATAGTTACTCCATAGGAGGGGATTGGGAGATTGCCAACCTGGGGTCGGCGAGATTAGGAGATTGTTGTTTGCCGCCAATCTCCAAATCTCCCAATCTCTCGGTCTCAGTAAGGTTTCTTAGCTGTCGTGTTAATTTGACCGCGTTGGTCAATCCGTAATTCACTTCTCGCACCTGCCCGACTGCATCCACCAGGATGGTGGTGGGCAGGGTGAAGACGTGATAGTGACTGGCCTTTTCCGGTTCCAGTTCGGCGTCAATTTTGTGGATGGACACACGGCCGTGCCACTCTCCATCCACCTGTTCCAGATACCGCGCCTGGGCCGGGCAGGCCGCACAACTGGCGCTGCCGAAATAGAGGATAGTCGGCAGGCCATTGGCCGCCGCCGGCCCCATTTGCCGCAAATGCTGCCGTTTGAGGAGGTAGTACACGGCCGTGACCACTGCAATCAGTAGTAATGTGAAAATTAGTCGCTCTGTCATCAGGTAATTGGGTAATTGAGTAATTGGGTAATTGGTTGCCCCAATTACCCAATTACTCAATTACATCATCAGGGCATCGGGCTGACGCGAAAACCGGGTACGCCCAGTTTGTGCAACTGGTAGTACATAAAACAACCGGCGCAGAAACCCAGGAACAGGTTGAGGCCGGCCAGTATGATCACCAGCCAGACCAGCGCCCAGCCAATGGTGGGCAATCCGGCGAGCAGCGCCAGCGTGGCCAGGGCCACAAAGACGCCGCCCAAGCCCTGCGAAAAACGGTGTGGTTCCGGGTTATCCTCAATCACATGGGGCTTGACGAGGCCTGCCGGTTGCAGGATGTGTTGGTAGATGCGTTTGAAGAGGCTGAGGGAGGGGACGGCCGTGCCCAACAACATCACCACCGCCACCAGCGCCACCAGCCAGACCGCGTCCAACAAAAACGCCAGCAGCAACAGCCCAATAATAAACGCCTGGTTCACCTGTAAAGCGGATTGATCAACTTTTCGTGTGGACATTTTTTTCTCCAGGTAATTGGGTAATTACTCAATTACCCAATTACCTATTTACCTCCGGCTATCGAGGGAATAATCATCAATGTATCATTTTCCCCAACGGCCGTTTCTGCCCCTTCCAGGTAGCGCACATCTTCCTGATTCAGGTAGATATTGACGAAGCTGCGCAGGTCGTCGCCTTCAAACAGGTGCGGGCGCAGTTCCGGGTGCTGCGCGGTGAGGCTGCTCAAGGCCGCTCCGACCGTGCCGCCGCTGACGGATACCTGCGCGTTGTTGCCGGTATACGGCCGTAAGGGGGTGGGAATACGAATGGTTGCCATATTTTTCAATCTCCTCAACTTTGTGTTTTTTGTGATTGGAGATTGGAGATTAGAGATTTGCACCATCTCCAATCTCTAATCTCCAATCTCCTCAATAACTTCTTCCTCAAACCCAGACCGGTCACTCTTCAACTGCCATGACCGACTGAATGTAGGTTCTGCTTTAAGTACCTGCGTGATCAAATAGGAATAACCCGGCCAGCTTGCCCAGGCCAGGTCGCGTGGCGAGGCTACGGGCACATCGTCCGGGTGGCTGTGAAAGACGCCAATCACGTCCAGGTCGCGGCTCATGGCTTCCAGTTCTGCCTGCTGCCATGCTTTGGGGTCAATCAGAAAGCGGATCGGTTTTTCTGCTTCCACCGGCCATACGTTCGCCATCGGCCTAATCTCGCTGACGATGTTGTCGCCGTTTTCGGCGCGCCCCAAGAGCAGGCCGCACCCTTCAAACGGGTAAGAGGCCGCGCCATGCGCTTTGATTTGTTTGTGAAGTTTGGTTGTTAATTTCAACATGTTGTGTGAGGCGCGGTTGTTGGCACGGTTTCAACCGTGCCAACCTCCTGCCAATAAAAAACGCCTTCCCGAAAGATAAGGAAGGCGTTGGCGTTTTACATCCCTTCTCTCATCTTCCAGGTTAGCTATCCTCTGATAGCCCCTGCCGGAGTTAGCACCACTTCCCTCTCGGTTTACCGATTATGGACGGTTGCTGAGGTTTCATCGGGCCGGTCCCTCAACCTCTCTTGATAAGATAAGCAACAGTATAAAATTGTTGGCCGCGATCTTAACAAGAGAGGGATGAGGCGTCAAATGGACAAATTGTCTAAATGTAGGGGCGAGGCAGTTGGATTTAATGTCATCTTGCACGACAAGGTTTCGCCCAACTGCCTCGCCCCTACTTTGTCCAAAACGACTCGCTCATATATTTCAGGCCGTCGTCGGGCAGAATGGTGACGACGACGCCTGCCTCCAGTTCGCGGGCTATCTGGACGCTGGCGACCAAAGCAGCCGCCGCCGATATGCCCACAAACAGACCTTCCTGCCGCGCCAGAAAACGGGCCATGGCGTAGGCGTCTTCGGTACGCACGGCCGTGTCCCCATCCGCCAACTCCTCATCATAAATCCCCGGCTTGATGGCTGTAGCCATATGTTTCAGCCCTTCCAGCCCGTTAAACGGGCTGTCCGGCTGCATGGAGATGCACTGGATGGCCGGGTTTAGCTCCTTCAAGCGGCGGGTAGTGCCGGTGAAGGTGCCGCTGGTGCCCAGACCGGCCACAAAATGGGTGACACGGCCGTCTGTCTGCGCCCAAATCTCAGGGCCGGTGCTGTGGTAATGGGCCAGCCAACTGGCTTCATTGTTGTATTGGTTGGCGTAATAGACGGTGGGGTCAGCGGCAGCAATCTGGCGCGCTTCAAGAATGGCGCCGTCAGAACCTTCCAGTGGGTCGGTGAGAATCAATTCCGCGCCGTAAGCGCGCAAGATGGCGATGCGTTCCGGGCTGGCATTGGCGGGCAGGGTGAGCTTGACGCGGTAGCCTCGCGCCGCACCGAACAGGGCATAGGCGATGCCCATATTACCGGAGGTAGAGTCCAGCAGGGTCATGCCCGGTTTTAGCAGCCCTTCCCGCTCGGCGGTGAGGATGATGTTCAACGCTGCTCGCGCTTTGACGGAGCCGCTGGGGTTAAACCATTCCGCTTTGGCGTACAGTTCGACGGTGGGGGGCAGGTGGTGGGCGACGGCCGTTTTCCGCAGCCTAATAAGCGGCGTGTTGCCAACCTGGGCTTCCAAAGTATGGGGTGAAATTTCTGCCGGAGCAGTTTGGGGAGAGTATGAGATTGTAGACAACATATTTTGCAGGTAAATCCTTCAGTTTTGACCAATTGACAACAAAAAAACGGCCGCCGTCACCCAAAAGTGCGCGAGAACAACGTGTCGTTGCACCGCGAGGGTCGCTGCTGCCGTTTTCCTTTTCGTCAAAACTTCAGGATGGGAACGACAGCTAACGCCCTCGCTCCATACACCTGCAATATTGTCCGTTCATTACAAATAGCCTTTTCAAGTTTTTGAATCGTAACATTTTCGAGTATAACAAAGCCGCTTGCAGCGTCAAGTAAACGATTTGTAAGAGATTGGATGGGTTGGGATTGGGTAAACTTACACATATGGACACGGAATCACTCAAACAACAGGCAGGCGAGGCAGCGGTGGCGCTGGCGATACGGCCGTCTATGGTTATTGGTCTGGGCACGGGCAGCACGGCCGTACATGCTACGCGCCAGATTGGGCGGCTGTGGCAAGAGGGGGCGCTGCCCGGCATTGTCGCCGTTCCCACCTCCGAGGCCACGGCGCAAGAGGCGGCCCGCTTTGGCATCCCGCTGGGCACACTGGACGATTATCCGTGTATTGATGTGACCATTGACGGCGCTGATGAGATTGACCCCCATTTTGATCTGATCAAGGGGTTAGGCGGGGCGCTGCTACGCGAAAAGATCGTGGCGGTGGCTTCCCGCCGCATGGTCATTGTGGCCGATGCACGTAAGCAAGTGGCCCGGTTAGGCAGCCGCGCCCCGGTGCCGGTGGAGGTGGTGCGGTTTGCGGAACGGCCGTGTACCGACCATCTCACTGCCTTAGGCGCACGTGTGGCAAAACGCATGGGAACAGACGGTCAACCTTACCTCACCGACGAGCGCAACTTCATTCTTGACTGCCATTTTGCGGATATTGCCAACCCGGCGGCGTTGGCGCAAGCCATTCGCCAGCAGCCGGGCGTGGTGGAACATGGCCTCTTCCTCGGCCTGGCGACCGATGTGGTGCTGGCTACACCCGGCGGTATTCAGGTTCTCCACCGCGCCTGACTTGCCTGGCAAAGTGAGTGGGGGCGATTTTCCAAATCACCCCACCAAAATCAGGAGAAAAAGTGATGACGAGATCGTGTCTGACAAGAGTTCAGTTGTTGCTGGGGGTTGGCGGCACGGCCGTGACCCTTTTGGTTTTTATGATCGTACTGGCGCATACGGGCACGGCCGTAGCCACCCCCCTCGGCGCGCCGCCCATCTTTTTGCCGCTGGTCATCTCCCCGCCGGACACGGGCATTTGTTACTATGAGGAAACCAACGATGCTGTCGTTATTGAAATTGAATCAGTTCCGGCCATCGAACAATGGCAGCTAGAAACCACTTTCCCCGGCTACACCGGCAGCGGTTATTACGTCTGGCGTGGGCCGGACTATTACGGCCAGCCTGGCATTGCCATCCTCACCTACCCCATCAGCCTGACAAAATCTGGCCTTTACGACCTGAACATCCGCAACTCCCACCCTCTTCACCCCTCCGAATACAACGATGTGTGGGTGCGCCTGGACGACCGCCCCTGGGTAAAAGGGTTCTCCAACGTCATTGATAGCTGGACGTATGACTTCAATTTTGATTACGGCGGTGGGAATCTGGTAGCCGCCACGTTTTCGGATGTGCAACCGGGGCTACATACGCTGGAACTCTCGGCCCGCTCCGCCGGTTTCCGCATTGACCGTCTGGTGCTTTCCACCAATGGCATGGGGCAACTGGACAATTGGCCGGAATCTCCCTGTGTGCCTGTTCCGGGACAGCCCTAAGCAATGAAATTTAAATAACTTACCGTGCGGAGATAGTACACCGTTAACAAAATAATCTAAACTTTCTCGTGTCATTCCGACCCTTCGATGCCTCAGGGCAGGCTAGTCTTCGAGGAGGAATCCCTCCCATTTGTACTTGAGAGGGATTCCTCGCTCCGCAGACTCCGCTCGGAATGACATGTAAAGTGTTAAAGTTAAGAAAACTTGTTTTACGATGTAATAGGTTCTTTACTCCGCATTCCTCACGGAGAAGCATTGGTGACCGGGTGACAGGTGTATACCTGACAAGGTGACAAGGTGACATCTGACAAGGTGACAAAAATGTCAGATTATGACCTTTGCCAGTATAGTTAAGTTTATCGTTGGATCAGGGGCAAATAGATTTGTGCATTCACCTCCATGACCGCCAGCGACAGGGTGGTCAGCGCGCCGGCGTCGCCACTGAACGAGCCATTGCCATTGACGGAATTCCCCGCGCCATACAGGGTCACGACCCCGCTGGTAATTGGCGCGGTCCAGGCAAAGGCAAAAACCACAGCCCCGTCCTGATTCACAGCTTTGGGCGCGGTATGCGTGATTTCATTGTTCAAAAGCTGGGTATCGCCGCTGAACGGGAACAGATTGCCATCGGCAGCAGCCACATTCAACCCCCCGGCTACTTCCTGACCACCGGAAATGGTCAGGGTGTAGATGTGGGTAGCGCCCGGCGACACAATGTGGGGGCCGGTAATGCTCACCTCCGGCGTAACGCCGCCATAATGACAGGTATTACAACCGGCGCCGCCGCTTTTGCCGGAAAAGCCTGTAATGCCGGTGGACAAACTAAAAACATATTG
Organism: Chloroflexota bacterium; assembly: GCA_014584575.1. Classification (GTDB taxonomy): domain Bacteria; phylum Chloroflexota; class Anaerolineae; order Promineifilales; family Promineifilaceae; genus CAADGU01. The sequence goes on along the minus strand of JACTMP010000082.1, from coordinate 174,047 downwards.
CACCATGCCCAGGCTGGCGATAGCAATGAAAAACAGTAATAAAACTCTTTTGATCATGTTGAATTGTCCTTTATGTGTAACTACCCAGACCTGGCAGGCTTGAAAAACCTGCCAGGTCATTGTGTGTGCAAATAGCCACAAAATGATATTGCACCTTGACCGTTCTGGCTATCTGGCGGCTGTTATTTTGCTGCTCTATGGGCTGCTCACTATCGGCTATGCGATGGTGACGCCGGTGTTTGAAGCGCCAGACGAAAACCACCATTTTTATACGGCGCAGAGTATTGCCGCCTACGGCCGTTTACCCATAGCCGGTGATAATCTGGCGCGGCAAGAGGCGGCCCAGCCGCCGCTCTATTATCTGCTGCTGGCATTGTTGATACGGCAACCGGAGGAAACGCCTGCCCTGCGCCTTAACCCCTACGCCCAATTAGGCGAGACAACCGGCAACCCCAACTTGTATGTGCCCGATGCAAACGAGACCGGTCACACGGCCGTGCGCGCCCTCCGCCTCGTTTCCATGTTTCTGGGTGGGCTGACGCTGGGTGTCATTTACCAGGCGGGGCGGCTGATGTGGCCGTCGCGGCCGGGACGGGCCGTGCTGGCGCTGGCGCTGGTGGCCTTTTTGCCCCAATTCAACTTTCTGCACGCTGCCATCAGCAATGACAGCCTGATCATTTTCCTCAGTTCCTTCACCATCTGGCAGGTATTACGGCTGTGGCTGCGTGGCGTCACCCGGCCGCGCCTGTTCTGGTTGGGCGTCACCCTGGGGGCAGCCATGCTGGCCAAAACGGCCGGGCTGCTGCTGCTGGTGTGGGTGGCGGCGGTGGCGGGCTGGTGGTGGTGGCGGGCTGGGGCTGCTTACGGCCGTGTCGCTGCCGCCCGTGACTTCGTTTTGTTCACCCTGTTGCCCGCCTTCTTGATGGCCGGCTGGTGGTTCTGGCGCAACTGGATGTTGTATGGCGACCCAACCGCCACCAGCGTATTCATCGAACTGGCGGGCGGCGAACGGTCACTTACCGGCCAACGACTGTTGGCGGAATTGGTGACGGCGGCCCAATCGGCGGTTGCCTATTTTGGCTGGATGACGGTGCAGCCCCCGCTGTTTGTCTACTGGTTGTGGGGCGGTGTGGTGTTGCTGGCGCTGGTGGGTGTGCTCACGGCCGTGCGCCAGAGAGCGCCGATCCGATGGGAACTGGTGCTCGCGCTGGCGGCCTGGGTGGCGCTGCTGGTCGTGGGCTGGCTGCAATTCATGTTAAAAACCCCGGCGGACCAGGGGCGGCTGCTCTTCCCGGCGCTGCTGCCCATCGCGCTGGCGCTGGCCTATGGGCTGAGCCAGTTCCGGTATGGCTGGCTGGCCGGGGTGTTGGCCTTGGCCACCTCCTGTTATGCGCTGCTGGTGGTCATCCCGGCGGCTTATGCGCCGCCACCGCTCATCACCATCGCCGAACTGCCGCCCACAGCGCGCCCGATGCAGGCCACCTGGGGGCCATTAGAACTGGTGGCGGTGGCGCCTTTACCGGCGACGGCCGTGCCCGGCGAACCGTTGGCGCTGACCCTATACTGGCGCAAAACGGGCCACATCCAGCAGCCGCCCACCGAAGTCATCACCGTTTTGGGCCATGACCTGGCGCTGGCGGGCAGCCGCCACACCTATCACGGCAATGGGCTGTTCCCGGCCACCCTGTGGCCGGATGACCAGATTGTGGTAGACCACGTGACCGTATATCTGGACGCGACCATGACCAGCCCCACCGAAACTCGCCTGTTTGTTTCCATTTTGGACGGGGGGGAGGCGGTGGAAATTGGCCGCCTGAAGGTGATACCCGCCCAATGGCCGCCCGCGGCCGGGCCGCCGCTGGCGCAATGGGGAGAGGGCATCTGGCTGACCGGGACACAGGTACTCACCCACACCGGAGCGCTGGAGATTCAGCTACAGTGGCACATCACCCGGCCACCAGCAGGGGATTTTACGACGTTCATCCACCTGGGCGACCCCACCGCGCCGCCGCTGGCGCAGGCGGATGGCCTGCCCCGCCAGGGCTTTTACCCCACCCGCCTGTGGGCGGCGGGTGAGGTGTTTACGGATACCTACACATTGCGGCTGCCGGAAGAAGGAGAGGGAAACGGCCGTTACCCACTGCACATCGGCCTGTATGATCCCGGCGACGGCCGTCGCCTGCCCCTCTACGTCAACGGCCAACGCCAGCCACACGACGCCTATTGGTTAGGCGAATTCCCGGCGACCACCCGGTAAACACGCGCCTGGTTGGCCGGATTCCAGGTGCCCATATACAACTCGCCCACCGCATCTTCACCGAACGTGCTGATAAACACCCCAACACCCACCTCTTGCGCCTTGTACCACTCATTTTCCGGATTGCGGCTCAATACCTTCAGCGTCCCGTTACAGAAATCGCCAAACACATAATGGCCGCGCAAAGCGCCATACATCCGGCCATTGTAAACAAACCCGCCGACAATAGAACAACCGCCAGACTGATCATACTCATAGATAGGGAAGGTGTATTGCGCCTGGGGCAGGCAGCCACCGGCAATCTCCGGGTGGGGATTGCGCTGGTCAAAAGTGCCTTCCCAACAACGCCAGCCATAATTCCGGCCCCCGGCCGAACCGGCCGGCTCCAGATTCACTTCCTCCCGTTCCCATTCCCCTACATCGGCGATAAACAGTTGACCGGTGGTGCGATCAAAACTGAACCGCCACGGGTTACGCAGCCCCCTGGCCCAGATTTCGTCGCAATTTGGGCCGGCGCCATCGGCGAAGGGGTTGTCGGGCGGGATGGTGTAGTGGAAATTGACGATCTCATTGTTACAGTTGTCTTGGGGCAGCAACCCGGTACCGTTGACGTCAATCCGCAACATCTTGCCCAAGAGGGTGTCCAGGCGATGCCCGTTATTGGCCGGATCATGGACATCCGGGCTGCCATAGTGGGGGTCTGGCCCGCCGTCGCCAATGCCAATGTAAAGATACCCATCAGGGCCAAAGCTGAGGTCGCCGCCATTGTGTACCAGGCTGAGCAGTTCTGTCTTGTCAATGCGCATGATCAAGGTCTGGGAAGCCCGGCTGGCGACGTTGGGGTCTGTCGGGCTGACGGTAAAACGCTCAATGTATATCTGGTTGGTGAATTTGCGGGTGTAACTGACAAAAAAGTAGGGCGTTGCCGGATAGTTGGGATGAAATACCAGCCCTAACAATCCCTGCTCCCAATTTTGTATGGTGACTACATCGGAAATATCCAGGAAGGGCGTGGGCAAGAGCTGTCCATCTGGCTGGATGATGTGGATGATCCCCTGACGCGCCGTCACGAATAGCCGCTCATCACCGGCGGAGGCTATGTCCGTGATGGTGTCTGTATTGATGGGCGGGGAAAAGGGCACAATGGAAATGGGCGGCGCCGTCAGGTAAGCCGACGTCACCACCGGTAAATAGATATGGGCTTCGCCAAAGGGTATGGTGATAACGGGCAAATAGAGGGGATTGCTGCCGGTGGGGGCCACCCTGGCGACATCATCTTGGGCCATAACCACAACAGCGCCCAGGACAGCGATGGTCAAGAAGAGAAGGATGAGTTTTTTGAATACAGCCATGTTTCGTTTTGCACTCTCACAATTGGTTTAGTTTTGTAGCTCCAGGATGATAGGAGACGTAACGGCTCCTTTATAGCCAAATATGTTCTCTTGTACCACCACGATGATGTTCAGGCCGCCATTGGCGTGGGAGCGGCTTAGTTGCACGGGCAGATGAATAGCGCTGCCGTTGGCAAAAAGCTCATATTCACGCGCCGTCAGCGCGGTATTGGCCTCAAATGGGTCCAGATTAAAACCGCCGCCGGGTACACCTTCCGTGAAGAGGCCACCCTCGATGACCAGGGCGCGCACGAGGCCACGGGTGTTGGTTTGAATGTGCAAGGTCTGGTGGGGGTCGCTGACAACGGCCGTGTCCCCCACAACCCCCATCACTTCCACCTGTGGCGCGGGCGGCAGGTCGCTGCGCACGATGGCCTGTGACCCGCCCAGGCTGTTCGGCAGCCGGAAGGTTTGCCCTCCCAGCACGGTGGCGTCGGCAAAGGTGACGGTAACGGTGGCCCCCACCAGTTCCAGCCCAGAGACGCTGCCTGATTGGTGTGGCCCTGGCGCGGGCACACCCCGAATACTGGTGGGGTCCACGTCCACCGAAAAAGTGAACGTTTCACCGGGATCAAAATGCGCAAATGCCAGATTAAGCCGATCATACCCATCGTGATGGGGCGCGGCAAAAGTGTGTCCCAAAAAACCAACCAGTCCACCATTGCTGTCTACCGTCAGGTCTTTGGCCACCAGATCGCCGGCAACACCATACGGGTCATAAACCATATCCATAAAGGCCGCCGTGCTTAAATCAATGGTCACGTGGGTGACGGATTGGCTGTTGCTGGCCGGGTTGATCAGCACAAAGGAGTGTGGTTCAAAGGTACTGCTAAACAGACCGCCGGTGGGGGTGATTTGCAAGATAAACTCTTCAGAAGGGGTTAACTCTTCCGGGCGCTGCACCAGCGGCAGATACACCGTATGGCCGCCGGTGGGTGTGGCGCCGGTGGGGGCGGCTGGCGCAAACAGCCAGACGGACAAGAGGAGGAGGATAGAAAAGGGTAGATAATTCATTGTTTGTACCGCTGCTAAGGGATAAATCCGCCGGGGCAGGCGCGAACAACAACCGGTAGAAATGTCAGATTTTCACCAGCAGTGGTCTGGTAACGGCCGTGTCCCGCCCCCTGTTGCACCAATACCACCCAGTCTTCATTCACTTCCGTTGGCGGCGAGCCAATGTCCACCAGGCCGCCGCCCGCAACCTGGCGCGGCTCGCCCATAAACAGACCAAGCCGGGGATTAAACCAACGCAGGGTAAAAACGCCAGGATAGCCGGATAAATTGAGACGGCCGTGACCATCGGCCGTCGGCAAATAGAGGGCATACACTTCCCCCTGTTTGGCAAAAACCTGGCCAATGCCCCGGCTGACGTTCTCACCCGTCAGCAAAGAATCTTGTGGCGCCATCTCCCAAAAAGGCAGGTTCGCGCTCATAAATTCACGGGCATACCGGGTGTGCCGCCACATTTTATTCCGATACCGGAAATCCTCCAGATTGACATCCCCACCCAATGGCAAAGGGTAATAACCCAGATACCATTCGATATTCCCGCCGCTGAAGTAGATGGGGTACAGCAGTTGGATGCGCAAATTATCTTCATTCGAGCTGGTGAGGGCATAGCTATTTTCATCCATATCCACCACCCAGGGTTGCCCGGTTTGGGCGGACTGCGTGCGCCAGGACTCCACCAGGCTTTCGGCCAGGTCTGTGGTGTATTGAATGGAGGTGTTGGTAAATTTTTGGTCGCCCAACAGCGCCAGGTAATAAGAAAAATCATTCAGGTGAGTGTGGACGGCCAGTTGATGTTTATTCCAGTCCAGCGCCCGAATATAGGCGGCAAACTGATGCAGGTGATGGACGCTGTAAGCGTTCTCCTCGCTCAAATTCCATTTGATTGCCAACAAGTAGCCAAAGCGGGCGATCAATTCACGGTAATACAGCTTGCGTTCGACGCCCAGTTCGCCGCCATCCAGCCAGGTGCGGTTGGGGAGTTCTGTTTCCGCCAACACCATTTGCAGGGCAATCCCTTTGTTTTGAGCATGGGCCAGCACCATATTCCATTGGTGCAGTTTGCTGATGTCGTAATGGGTTTTGTTGTAATGGCTGTTTTCCGGGGCGATGAAGGGATAGACATCTTGCCCATCGCCGCCCAGGTTCATGGGCAGGAAGTAGATGGAATTGAGGCCCTGTGAGGAGATATAGTTCAAAGCGCCAATGATCCCTCTGGAGTCATAGCCGGTGTCTTCGCTGACAAAATAGGGGTCGCCCGGCTGCCAGTCGGCTATGTGCGGCTCGTAGTAGTGGATAAAATCTGGCAAGATGCCGCCCTGGCTGAAGGTGTTGTCAAAACCGGCATAAGCCAGGAAGTTTTCCGGGCTGTCCAGGCCACCCTTAATCCAATAGTCGCCGTCGGCAAATTTGAGATAGTGGTTGTGGACGTATTCCAAACGGCCGTGCGCCAGCAATCCCGGCGGCGGACAAACCGGGTCATGTATCTGCACCACACCACTGGCGCCATGAAAGCTGTGGGGTTCGCCGTTGTTCATGTCCAGGTCAATGGCGATGTGAGGGCCGGCGTGGAAAGCGGCCGTATAGTGCCAGTTCCCGGCGCTGTCTGGGGCAAAGATGACGCGCCAGATAGAGCCGCTGCCCTGCCCCTGCCCGTTCCCGGCAAAAAAACCGGGCACATGGTAGACCTGGCCTTGTGGCCCGGTGAAGGTCACTTGCAGCCGGTAATCGAGAAAGGGGTTGGGGTTATTATCGGTTTCGTGGGCAAAAGGGCCGGTAAAATCAAGGGTGAGGGGGTACCATTTAATGCGTTCGCCACTTATGGCCGTTGCCCCGCTGACGGCCGTTGCCCCGTTTACGGCCGTTGCCGACCCCATGGCACGTACTTCAGGTTCAACACTGTATGTGGAAAAAACGGCCGTTTTCCCTCCCCATAAGAGCAAAATGACCATCATAAACAAACTGTATCTTTTATTCAGCATAACAAAAAATGTTCCTCGGCCCATAGACCTGGCAGGTTTTCTAAAACCAGTGAGGTCTTAACAATTAGTTTTACATCAATCACGCCGCGCGTCCAACAGGTGCCATTGCCGCACCCCAAATGGCGTCAGCAGATAATTCTGCAATTCCGGGTTGACCAAAACGGCGCTGAGGCCATGGCTGACAAACACGACCGGCGCGTCAGCCACAATAGCGTCTTCAATGTCGGCATACAGCGCCATACGCCGGTTTATATCACGCTCCGTCCGCGCTGCCTCTAGCAGGCCATCTACGGCCGTATTCCGATAACCACCAATGTTCTGCCGGGAACCGCTGTGGTAGAGAATATCCAGGAAATTTTGTGGGTCGGGGTAATCGGCGCACCAGCCGCTGCCAAAAATGTGACCCACATTGCCGCCGTAGAGTTCCTCGTAGTATTGGTATGGGTCTATGATTTGCGGCGTGATGGTGACGCCCAAATTCTCCTGCCACATGGTGATCACGGCCGTGTCATACCCACCCACATTGCCATACCCGGAGGTGGTGTACGTGAGCGCCGGGAACTGGCTCCTATCGCTGTAACCGGCTTCGGCCAATAGCTGCCGCGCCCGTTCCGGGTCATAGGGGTAGCCACGTTCTGGTTTGTAGACGTAACCAGGCATACCCGGCGGAAGGGCGCCTGCCGCCGGGATGGCGTTGCCATCGGCAAACGTTTCAATCAGCAGTTCCCGATCCAGCGCCAGATTAAACGCCTGGCGCACACGGGCATCGTCAAACGGCTGGAGACGGTTATTCAGGCCAATGGTGGCGGTGCAGAGCGCAACGGCCGTGTGCAATTCATCATAAAAGCGACTATTGGGGTCACGCGCCCGTTCCAGGTTGGCCCCGCCAATGCCCACCAGGTCAATCTGCCCCTGCTCATACCGCGACAGCGACAGGCCCGGCCCCAGGTTGATGACGATGTGGCGGGTGCGGGCCGGGGCCAGGTAGTATTGCTCAAATCGCTCCAGCACCATGATCTCATCATCCTGCCACGTTTGCAGCTTATACGGGCCGGCGCCGTTGGGCCGATGTTCCCAGTTGGCGTCGCTGACATTGTGCCTGTCTACCACAAAGGCAACGGGGTAGGCCAGCTTTTGCAGGAAATAGACCACCGGCTCACGCAGTTGCACTTCCAGTGTATGGTCATCGAGGGCGCGCAGGCCGCTGATATGGTCGGCCTGCCCATCCAGCATCTCCTGCACACCGGCAATGTCGCCCAGGTAGGTTTGGGCGGTGTCTGAACCGGTCGCCGGATTGGCGGCGCGTTCCCAGGAGTAGATGACATCGTGGGCGGTCACGGCACGGCCGTCGTGAAACAGTGCATTCTTCCGCAAGTAAAACGTATACGTCAGCCCATCTTCGCTCACCGCCCAGCCCGCCGCCAGTTCTGGCTGCACCTGCATCGTCTGATCCAGCGTCACCAGCCCGCTGAAAATGTGCCCCAATTCCCCATCTGGCCCGCCGTGTGTTTTGGCCGGGTCCAGCGTCACCGGCTGCCCGCCGTCAAAAAAGATCGCGTCGGTGCGGTCAATACCTGGCGGCATCCCGCTGCCTGTGGCCGAAAACTGCTCCACCAGCCGGCAGCTCAACGAAAGCAGCGCCAGCCATATCAGCAGGGTAAACGGCGAGGCCGGGCGACCCAAACGCCCTCGCCGCCGCCCCAAGCGCCACCTCTGCCATTGCCATACCCTCATCATTACGCCATCACCCTGTCACCTTGCCAGCCACGCAGCGCCGCTTCGGCCTCATCCAGATGCTCATTCCGGTGCAGGGCACGGATGACCCACCGTTTGTTGTAGTTATAAATTTCTGCCAGCAGAGTGGGGTCGTAATTTTCCAGGCGGGTGTTTAGCGTCACGGCCGTGTCCAGGGCAATACGCACCGCTTCACGGGGTGGCACGGCCGCCCACAATGGCAGGGAGAGATCATTCACAAAGATGTCAATCTCCGGCACAAACAGCGCGCCGTTCTTCTCCGTCATATCCAGCACATATTGTACCCGCCGGTCCCACCAGGCAATATGGGCATACACAATGCCCACCGTCCAATGTTCGCCGACGGGATGCTGCATTTCCGCATCCGTCAGCCGCGCCGCCAGGGCGCGCATTCGCTCCGTGGATGCGCGGTTCAGTTCGATAAATGATTGATTCAGAGACATATGCTTTTTCTCCTTGGCCGGTTTAGACCCTAAGGGTTTTCTGAAACCCTTAGGGTCTTAAGGTCGGCCATATCCGGGTCGGATTGATGCGCTTCTACGAAAGGGGTTAAACCACCAAACCAATCGAGTACGGCCGTGCGGCATACCCGCGTTGGTTTGTCAGCCAGGATAGCCTGAAAGGACGAGTAGGGCCAGTTACGGAAATCATCAATCAGCCCGTGATGTTGGGGGTTGCGGTGGATGTAGATAATGAGGTTATAGAAGTAGACGGCGCTGGTGATGGGAATTCGGCCAAAGGGTTGTTCCAGCAGGCTACCGCTACGGCCGTAAACTTTGTTCACCGCTTTGGCGTAGGCGTTACACAGGTTGCTGAAGGCCTGACTGGGGGTGGGGGGTGATTTTGAGGGCGGCAGAGACCCTAAGGGTTTAAGAAAACCCTTAGGGTCTAAGTGGGCAGCCTCGATCTCCTCTTTTGTTTTGATGCGGACGCCAAAATGGAAATGGTTGGGCAGCAGAGAATAGACGTAGGTGTTGGCGTAGGGGTGGAAATGTTTGGTGTAGAGTTGCAGGAAGTAGTGGTAGTTTTCTTTGGCGCGGAAGATAGTTTCGCCGTTGTTGCCGCGATTGTAGATGTGGTAGAAGGTGTCGTAGTGCAGAGGTTCTGGTTTGGACATGGTTGTTGGTGGGTAGATTAAGACCCTAAGGGTTTTCTTAAACCCTTAGGGTCTGGGTCTATTGAAGACCCGAAGGGTTTAAGAAAACCCTTCGGGTCGGGTTGGGAAACCCTTAGGGTCTTAAACTGGACGATACATTTTCTTGCCATCTTCATCTTCTTGCTGCTCCAGCAAATGCTGGAAATCGGTCATGTCTTGGGTAAAACGGGCGCTGAGCCAATCCACTTGGTTGCCAATATACTGCGCCAAACTCATCTTTTGCGCAGTTTCATTATATCGCTCTTCCAGAAACGGCCGTACCGTTTCATGCTCCTGTAAATGGACCACAATTTCATCCCGTGTCACCCAGGTTTGGGTTTGCTTAAACCGATTCTGGATGAAAGCTAAAATAATGGGATCCAGGTTGGTCCAGATACGGCCGTCTTGTCTGCGCTGGTTGTGGCGTGCGGAAGCGGACGGCTGTGGTGATTTTACCCTATCGCCGTAACGCCGGTTTAACTCTTGCTGTATGACTTTGGGCGGCGAAATGTATTCACCCGCCTGAAGCCATACGCCATTGACCCAACGATAGAGACGGCCGTTTAATTCAAATTCTTCGTTCATAGTTTTCCATAGACCCAGACCCGAAGGGTTTTCTTGAACCCTTCGGGTCTTTCGCGCACACACCCGACCAGGCCAGACCCTAAGGGTTTTCAGAAAACCCTTAGGGTCTTAGTCGCGTGTGCCCTCGACGATGGCGATTTCGGCGGGGGTGAGGGCGTAGAGTTGGTAGACAAGCTGGTCAATATGGGTGTCGGTGGTGGTGATCTGGCGTTGCAGCAAAGACTTTTCGTGGCTGGTGTGCGCGGCTGCCAGCCGTTTGTGCAGCTCTAGCATTTGCGTGACCAATGAGACTATTTGTTCGTGCCATGCTGCGCTTTGTTTATTTGACAAATCAATTTTGTAAATTGGCAATTGCTTGAAATACTGTTTTGTACAGGTTATCCACCCGCCCCGGAATTTATTGCTTAAAAGCTTCAGGTACCAAAATAACAACGTTGAATTTAGTAAGCCAAGTATATATTCATTCTTCATCTCTATTGGCCGTTCTATCTTCAAACTAAATCCCCCGCTTGCCATCATACAAAATTGAGCTTTGTTCTCTGGTGAAATTGTAAAGATTCCTCGATTTGCCAGTAAAGGGATCATAATGTCAGTTTGTTGATGGATATGCAAACTTCTTGGCGCACTATAACCAAACCATTCACCTGTCTGTTTTCTCTTTGCAAGTTCAGACTTTCTACTTTGCAAATACTTATAACCCTTTGGGAACTTGGATAGGAAATCTTTTTCAGGGATCAAATGGTAACTTTCATTCGTAACATAGTAGGGAAATATGATGCGATCCGAGTTGAAGGATTTGAAGAAATAACGATTGTAATCTGTAGCATAAATCGGAATCCTGAGTAAATCCTCTTCAATTTCAACTGGATAACCTTCTTTGGTTACAAGAGTGTTATTTGGTAACACTTTGACAATGAAAACATCATCTGCACCTGTACTTATTCCTCGTGCCATCTCCGACATGATCGATTCTAAAGAATTGCCGACAGAATTCATCTTTTCAAACAATGTTTTGGAGGAATCATTAACCAGAAGCCAGGGAGAAGAATCCAAAATATCCGAGGAGATTTCATCTAAAGCACCTGCGTAAGTTTCAATTTCCTCAGGAGCTGTTTGGAGATATGAGATACTAGATTTATTGTTTGACTTTGCTAAAAAGAGCAAGCATGTATATGTAGTAGCCCTTTCAAAAACCTGCTCATGCCCAAAATCAACGATTTGATCAAGGACATTGCTTGAAGTCAAAATCCCTCGCAAAGCCTCTCCGTAATCGGTTGTAAAAAACTTACTTGGAAGGATAAAACCTAGTTTCCCATTTCTATTTAGCAGTTCCAGGCCTTTCTCTACAAAGACCACATAAATGTCATAGTTGCCTTTGCTGGCGGCTTTATACGCTTGTTTGTAAAACTCCACTTCTTTGGGTGCATATTCCTTCATGGCCTGGATGCGGATATAAGGCGGGTTGCCGATCACCGCGTCGAAGCCGCCCCAGGGCACAATGGTGGGGAAGGCGGCCGCCCAGTCAAAGACGTTGATGCGGTACATCTCTTCCTCGTCCATAAAGCTGAAGGCGGTCTGCCCGGTGTAAAAGTCCGGCCCGATCAGGCTGTTGCCGCATTTGATATTGGCGCTGAGGTCGGGCAGCACCCGCTCCGGCAGCAGGCGCAGTTGGGTGCCCAGTGTGGCCTCCGTCTCCCCTTCCATCACCTTCAGCAGCAGGCTCAGTTTGCTCACTTCCACCGCCTGCGGGTCAATGTCTACGCCGTAGATGTTGTTCAGCAGGATGCGCTTGCGTTCGCCAATGGTCAGCCGCCACTCGCCGCGATCATTCTGGTAAATGGTCGGCTCACGGCCGCGTGCCCATTTGTCGCTGTCCTGCACATACTCATTCAAATGCCAATCCAGCAAAAACTGGTACGCGCCAATGAGAAAGCTGCCGGAGCCGCAGGCGGGGTCAAGGAGGCGCAGTTTGCTGGCGTCCCCTTTGGGGCCGGCCGTTTTGCCTTCTAATAATTTACCCACCGTCTGCCCCACAATATAGTTGACGATGTAGGTGGGCGTATAAAAGACGCCGCCCGCTTTTTTGACTTCCGGCTTTTCTTCCACTTTGGCCTGGCCGCCGGCCGTCAGGCGGATGACCTTGCCCAGGAACTGCTCATACACCTGCCCCAAAATGTCCGCCGGGATCATATCAAACTGGTACGGGCTGTCCGGGTAATAGAGGCGGCGGATGATGCCTTTGAGCGTTTTGTCATCTATGTTCAGGCGCAGGGTGAAGGTGTCGGGTGGTTCGTCGCGCCCTTTTTCGGCTTTGAAGTGGAAGAGGCCGGAGTTGTATTTGGCGTCCGCCAGTTGGAAGAGGCGGCCCAGTTCGGCATACACCTCTTTACCCTGGGCGGCGTCACGCAGACGGCCGTAGCTCTCAATGCCCCGGTCTTCGGCAATCCGCAAAAAGATGAGCCGGTCAATGGTCGTTTGTACGGCGTCGTTCAGGTCACGGCTTTTCAGGCCAGGGTTGCGCAGGGCGATGTTCCGCGCCAGTTCTTCCCGCCACTGGCTGATCTCTTGCAGGAAGGCGTCATCCACTTCGGCCGTGCCCCGTTTGCGTTTGCTGGAGTGGGCGAAGCGGTCAAACGAGCCGGTCATAATGGCCTGCGGTGAGAAGAGGTTGACCAGTTCGTCCCATTTGTCCGGGTATTGCTCATAGGTCAGGTAGAGGACACGGCCGTGACCGGCGCCGTCTTTCTGGTCGGGTTTATCGGTGCAGTCGTAGACGGCGAACTCTTCAAAGTCGGTCAGGATGCTGAGGGGCAGTTTGGCGCTCCAGGCGTAGCGGCGCACCTGGTAGGCGGGGGCGATCTCTTGTTTGATGTTCACCGCCGGTTTTTTGGCTTCCACAAACAGTTTGCGTTGCCCGCCAATACGCAACGAATAGTCGGGCGCTTTGCTGCTGCCACCCACGCGGATGGCGTCTTCATGCACCACTTCTTTGTACTGTTCGGCGTACCCTTTGCTGTTGTCCACGTCCCAACCGAGCAGCTTGAGGAAGGGGTCTATAAATTCGCGGCGCACCATCGTTTCGTTGTACGCGCCGGCGCGGTAAGCGTCGGCGTTTTGCCGGAAGCGGTCAATCAGGTCGTGAAGTTCGGGTGGGGGGGTGGTTGGCATCGGTTTCCTTTAAGACCCTAAGGGTTTCAGAAAACCCTTAGGGTCTGGGCTGGCCCAACTGCTGGATGAGAGCAGGCACGGCCGTGAACAAATCTCCCTTCTGCCCCCGTTCCATCGCTGCCTGCTGGATGTCCGCCGGTAAAGAGGCCGTCATTTCGCGGATTTGCGCCCCGGTGATACCGTCCAGATACGCCGACTTGCCCACCGAGGGGTAACGGGCCGCCAGCGCGTACAATTCCAGCGCCTGCTCCTGGTATTGTTGCTTTATGCCCGGCGCGTCGGTTTGGGTGCTTTGCCCGGCCAACAGCACGGCCGTAGCCGGTAGGGCAAAACTCAACGGCAAAAACGCTTTCAAGCGCGCCCCAATTTGCAGCGCCTCCAGCACCTGCGCCTGCGCCGCCGCCGCGTTGCCCATCGCCAGTTCCACCTTGCTCAACTCCGCCAGTGCCCAGGCCAGTTCGTCTTGCTGGTTAATCTCGCGGAAACCGGCCACGCTTTGGGTAAACAGCGACTTCGCGCCCGCCTCATTCCCGGCGACCACGCTCAGGCAGCCCAGCACCCAGTTGCTCAGAGCAATGCCCCGTTTATAGCTGACCTCGCGGGAAAGGGTACGGCCGCGTTCGGCGTGGCGGCGCGCCTTTTCATATTCGCCATTCGACAGGCAGGCCAGCGCCAGCAGCGTGTACCAGTGCGCCATCGCCTGCCGGTAGCCCAACTGCGTATACAGCGCCAGGCTTTCATCCAGCAGTTGGATCGCTTCCGGGAAACTGCCGGCGATCATAAAAGCGGTACTCATATCGGCCAACCCCACGGCCGTGCCGGCCACATCCCCAATCTCCTTGCGAATACCATTGCTCTCCTGCATCAGCCGCATAGTGTCCGGGATGCGCCCCTGGAAGAGGGCCAGCAATCCCAAAGCGCGCAGGGAATCGGCCGTGCCGCGCCGGTCTTGTAGCGATTGGCGGATGGCCAGACTGCGCTCATAGAGCGGCTGCGCTTCGCCATACGCACCCACATTCCAGGCTACCTGCCCTAAAATGTCCAGCGTATAAGCCATGCCCCACTCGTCGCCAATGGTTTCCAGAAGTTCCAGGCTTTGCTCGCCCGCCTGCCGCGCCCGCTCCCGGTCGCCGGACATGAGGAAAAATTGCGCCTGGCGACGCAACAGGAAGGCGGTTTCGGCGCGGGTATCGGCCCAGGCCGGCGCGGCGTCGGTCAGCAATTGAAGCCCCTGGTCAATCACCTGCCCGGCGACTTCAGTACGGCCGAGCAGCAGGTTAAATTTGCCCTGCCAGCCCAATAATCTGGCCCACAGGCGCACACTTTCGCCATCCAGGGCGCGGGCTAACTGGCGCACGGCCGTGCCGCAGAACTGGTCACCTTCCTGGTAACGGCCGCGCCAGTCATAAAAACGGCACAGCGCGTCTACCATCTGGTGCAGCAGTTCCGTCTGTCCCTGGCCGATGGCCCATTCCCAGGCGGCGCGTTGGTTATCCTGCTCCTGTTCCATCTCGGCCAGCGCCGCCTGTTGCTCGCTGCCCTTCATCTGCCGGTTGTGCGTTTGCAGCATGAGGGCGTAATAGGCGGCGTGTTGGTCATGCACCAGGAAGTGGGCGTCGGGGGATTGGCTGAGCTGCTCGGCGGCGTATTGTTGCAGCAGGCGTTGGGTGTGGTAACGGCCGTTGGGGTCGCGGTGCAGCAAGGAGCGGTTCGCCAGCGCCATCAGGTCGCGCAGCGATGCCCCGGTAATCTCCTGCGCCGCCTGGCGGCTAAAACCAGCCTGGAAAACGGAGAGCTTCATAAACACATCCCGCTCGCTCTCATTCAGCAAATTCCAGGAGGAGTCAAAGACGGCGCGCAAACTGCGATGGCGCTCCGGCACATCGCGCATATCTGTTTCCAAAAAGTCCAGGCTGGCGCTGATTTCAGTGGCAATCTCGGCAATGGTCAGCATTTCCACCCAGGTGGCGGCCAGCATCAAACCTAATGGTGTGCCGCCGACAGCGCGGCAAATGTCTGCCAGGGCAGGCACATCGTGTTCATCCAGTTCAAAATTGGGCTGCAATCGCCGCGCCGATTGGGTGAATAGCTGCGCAGGCGCGGACTTAAGGGCGTCGAGAGGAGGCAGGTTGTGGGGGAATTCCCATTCGGCCAGGGTGACAACCTGCTCTTCGCGCAGGCGCAGCCGTTCGCGGGAGGTGAGGATGAGGGTCACGGCCGTTGCTGCCGACAACATATCCGTTAAAAAACCCGCGCTCGTTTGCAGATGTTCCAAACCATCCAAAACCAGCAGCATCTCCTTTTCACGCAGAAAATCTAACAACTGTTGTTCCGGGTTGCCGCCGGTGTAAAAGTGGAAATCCACCGCTTCGGCGATGGCATTCACCATGTCGGCGCGGCTGTCGGCGGCCGCCAGGGGTACAAAATAGACGCCATAGCTGAAGCGCCCCACCTGTTGTTCGGCCAGCGCCAGCGCCAGGCGTGTCTTGCCCATGCCACCCGCCCCGATGATGGTGATGAGCCGCGTTTGGGGATTGTCCACAAATTCATTCAACGTTGCCAGTTCGGCCTCGCGGCCAATGCAGGGCATGGTTTGGGGGGGCAGGTTGTGGCGGTGTACGGCCGTTTTGTCGGAGGTGCTGGTCTCGAAACGGGCCTTGTCCGGCAGCGCCACTTGTTCCCGCATCAAGGTGATGGCGGCGGGGCGAATGTCTGACCCCTGCATAATGGCTTCCAACTCCGCGCCCACCAGCCGGCTGCTGGGGATGCGCTGCTGTGGGTCTTTCTGTAACATGCGGTACACCAGGTCGGCCAGGGCGTCGTTCACGTCGGGGCGGAAACGGAACAGGTCGGGCGTGGGGGTAGAGAGGATGGCGGTGATAGTGGCGTAGAGGTTGCTGCCGGTAAACGGCCGTTGCCCGGCCAACATCTCAAACAACATCACCCCAAACGACCAGATGTCCATGCGCCGGTCGAGCGCCTTGCCCTGGCACGCCTCCGGCGGGATGTAGTCCAATGTGCCTACCAATGCGCCCGATTGGGTCAGATTGGCGCCATCTTCCAGAAAAGCCAGGCCAAAATCGGTCAGGCGCGGGCTGCCATCCAGGGCCAGCAGCACATTAGCCGGTTTCAGGTCGCGGTGGATGATGTTCAGGCGGTGGGTGCGCGTCAGGGCGTCGGCCACGTCTATGGCAATGCTCAAGACGCGGGGCAGGGGCAGTTGGGGATTTTGGTCGAGCAGGTCACGCAGCGAGCCGCCCTGCACATACTCCATGATGATGTAATGCTGCCCGGCTTCGGCGACGGTGGCATACACCTGCACAATGTTGGGGTGATTCAACTGGCGCAGCAGTTCCCCTTCGCGGGCGAAACGGTCAAGCTGGCGCGGATTGGCGGCGAGTAGTTCCGGTTTCAGGTGTTTGATGGCTACGGGGTCGCCGGTTTGTTGGTCAATCCCCCGATACACGGCGCCCATCGCTCCCTGGCCGATGAGGTCTGTGTGGACGTTGGCGATGTGGTAACGGCCGTTGATCGTCTGCTCGATGCTCATAAGCGTAGTTTATACCATATGCTCCCATTTGCGCTAAAGGGGAGAATCGTCCTGAAAGGCGGCGAAGGCCGACTTTGCCTTTTGTTGGTGCAGATTTATCTGCCGCCGCCAGCCAAATTGAGAATTGCTGGCCCACAGTTTTCCTCTTTGCCAAAATCCCCTATAATTAGCCGCACATGGTGGCAGGTCGCAAGCTATCCTGACAGCAAAACGAGAATAGGGCAGAAACATGGACATACAACAACTGGTTGATCGCCTCGAACAATTATTAAACGACAGCACACGGTTGCCCCTCAGTGCATACCTCCTGGTTAATGAAGACAAAATCTATAACCTGATTGACCAGCTACGGGTAGCCATCCCCGAAGAGATCAAACGCGCCAACCGGGTGGAAGCAGACAAAGACCGCATCCTGGCCCAGGCGCACGAGGAAGCGGAGCGCATTCGCGGCCTGGCCAAACAGGAAGCCGGCGAACTGGTCAAGCGCGACTCAATCACCCAATCCTCACAGCAGCGGGCAGATAATATCCTGGAACGCGCCCGCCGCGACGCCGACGCCCTGCGCCACGACGCCGATTCTTATGTGCTGGAAGTGCTCACCCGGCTGGAAGAGGATTTACTGCGCTCATTGGCGGTCGTGCGCAACGGCCTGAACAAGGTACAAAAAGAGGCCGAAACCGAGCCTCAGCCTACGGCCGATTAAGCCGGCCCTACCCCTTTTTAAGTTGAAACAGCGACACGCAATTGTGTTTGATATGGATGGGTTGATGGTGGACAGTGAGCCATTGTCGCGGCAGGCGTGGGATGAATTTTTACGGCCGTATGGCGGCCAGATCAGCGACGCCATGCAAAGCCAGATCATCGGCCTGCGCGCCGATGTCAGCGCCCTCCTCATTCGTGATGTCTTTGCCATTCCGTTGGGTGTGCCCGAAATCATAACCCAACGCGCCCAGATTTATGCCCGCATCCGGGCGCAGGGTGTGCCCGCCATGCCCGGTCTGATGGCATTACAGGCGGCAATTGCGGAGCGGCACATTCCCTGGGCGGTGGCTTCCTCCAGCAGCAGCCGCCATGTCGAGGAAGTTCTGGCACAGTTGGGGCTGGCGGAGAGGGTATATGCCACTGCCTGCGGAGACGAGGTGGCACAGGGCAAACCGGCCCCCGACCTCTACCTGCTGGCGGCCACAAGGCTGGGTGTTGACCCGGCGGACTGCCTGGCGCTGGAAGATTCGCTGCCCGGTGTGCAGGCGGCGCTGGCAGCCGGTATGGCGGTGATTGCTGTTCCCAACGGACATACATCTGACGCAGATTTTAGCCGGGCGACGGCCGTGTATGCCTCGTTGCATGAGGTGGCGGCGCGGCTTGATGAGATGCTGGGGTGGGAGGGTAACAAAACAGGTGGATGACTTTGATTAACCAGCCAACCATCAGCAATGGCGACATTGCCCGGCCAACCTATCTGGAAATAAACCTGGGCCAACTGAGCCAAAATTACCGCGCTATCGCGCAAGCGGTTGCGCCGGCAGTGGTGATGCCCGTCCTGAAAGCCAACGCTTATGGGCATGGGCTGGTGGAGATTGCCCGCCATCTGGCGGCGCTGGGCGCGCCCTATTTGGGGGTGGCCTTTTTGGAAGAGGGGATCATGCTGCGCCAGGCGGGCATTCAGACGCCAATTCTGGTGATGGGGGGCATTATCGGCAACCAGATACCTATCTTTTTACAATACAAGCTGACGATCACCGCCTCTTCGGTGGAAAAATTGCAGCAAATTGATGCGACGGCGCAGCAGATGGGCACACGCGCCCGCGTTCACCTGAAGATTGATACCGGCATGGAACGTATCGGGGTGCATTATTACAGCGCGCCTACTTTGTTAGAAGCAGCTTTGCATTGCCAGCACTGTGATGTGGAGGGCATTTATTCCCATTTTGCCAATGCGGATGCCGCCGATTTGGGTTCGGCGCAGATGCAGTTGGCGCGTTTTGAGCAGGTGTTGGCGTTTTACGCGGAGCGGGGGCTGCCGCCGCCGCGCCTGCGCCATATGGCAAATTCGGGCGGCATTTTGCAGCTACCGGGCAGCCATCTGGATATGGTGCGGGCGGGCATTTTGTTGTACGGGGTGTATCCGTCGGCCGAGGTTAAGCGGACGGTGGCGGTACGGCCGTGCCTCAGTTGGAAATCGCGGGTGGTTTATTTCAAGGTGGTGCTGCCCCACCACCCGGTCAGTTATGGCGCTACCTGGCAGAGTGACCATATGGTGCGGGTGGTGACGGCGCCGGTTGGGTATGGCGACGGTTATTTTCGGCGGATGTCTGGGCAGGCGGAGGTGATTATTCACGGCCGTCGTTATCCGGTGGTGGGCCGTATTTGCATGGATCAAATCATGATCAACATCGAATGGGACTCTGCTTATAACAATGATGAAGTGATTTTGTTGGGGGAGAGCGAAGGCGCAGCTATCACTTGTGAAGAGTTGGCGGCATGGGCAGGCACCATTCCTTACGAAATTTTGACCAACATTAACACGCGCGTGCCTAGAATTTATGTAAAGTAAAAGCCCGGCTTTCTGGGAAAGCCGGGCTTTTTTTGCCCTATAAAAGCGTTCACCCCCGGCCAGGAGGGAGAACCGGGGGTGAACACTTCTTTTGGCGACTTCATGCAGGAGTATAAGGGGGCAACCTGAACTTAGTCTTAGCTGGAAATAAGCACTCCCTGAGTATCATTAAATCGAAGCGGAGTTCGCATCCTCAGATGCGAACCGGCGGGTATCTGAGGATGCCCACTCCTTCCATTTCGATCTACTGAGTATGTCGCTGTTAGTCACCACGCGGTAAGAATCAGTTGCCGATGGCTATCTATAGGGATGATTGGATTAGGCAAAATGTTGGGGAGAGATAAAATCCCAAAGGTAAATTGAAAACTGAGATTGTAGATTAGAGATTGGAGATGAATTCATCTCCAATCTCTAATCTCCTCCATCTCATATCGAGGAAGAGCATGCAAAAAGAACGAGTGATTATTATTGGTTCCGGCCCGGCGGGGTTGACGGCGGCGTTGTACACGGGGCGGGCGATGCTGAACCCGCTGGTGATTGCCGGGATGCAGTTAGGCGGGCAAATCAGCCTGACGGGCGAAGTGGAAAATTACCCCGGTTTTTGGAGTCCCGACCACACCCCCACCGGCCCGGAACTGGTGGACGTGATGCACAAACAGGCGGAGCATTTTGGGGCCCGTTTTGTGTATGATGAAGTGGTGGAAGTGGATTTTGCGGAACGGCCCGAAGCCGCTGTGTCGCCGCGACGCCGTTCGCCGTTTCGCATCAAAACCTACAGCGCCGAATACCTGGCCGACAGCGTCATCGTCACCGTAGGCGCATCGCCCACCAAATTGGGCGTGCCCGGTGAAGCGGAATACGTGGGGCGCGGCGTCAGCTACTGCGGCACCTGCGACGGCTTCTTCTTCCGCAACAAAGACGTAGTTGTGGTTGGCGGCGGCGACAGCGCCCTGGAGGAGGGCATCTTCCTGACCAAATTCGCCAACAAGGTGGAAGTCATCCACCGCCGCGACCAGTTACGCGCCGGGGCCATTCTGCAAAAACGGGCCTTCGCCAACGAAAAAATCTCCTTCGTCTGGGACACCGTTGTGGAAGAGATTGTGGGCAATGGCGTGGTGCAGGGCGTGCGCGTGAAAAACGTCAAAACGCAGGAAACCAGCCAGTTGGAAACAGACGGCGTCTTCATCTTCATCGGCCATGACCCCAATAACCATTTCCTGGTAGGTCAGTTGGCGCTGGACGAGGAAGGGTACGTGATTACCGACGAGCATTACCGCACCAGCGTACCCGGCGTTTACGCCGCCGGTGAAATCCAAGACCCGCACTTCCGCCAGATTTCCACCTCCGTCGGCCAGGGCGCCGGTGCGGCCATTGAATTGGAGAAGTGGCTGGCGGGGCAAGAGTAGTGTCAGGTGTTTAGGTGTCAGGTGTCAAGTAACATGACACTTGACACCTGACACATGACACCCAAACACCGTGAGTAGATGGCGTTTCATCAAATCCTACTGCCTCTACACCTGGGGGGGCCTGCACCGGTATTTTGGCAATCAGAATACGATGCCATCGGAGCATGAGCGGGCGGTGCATTATTTCTCACGGGCATATGCGGTGGACCCGACGTTCCGCATGGCCCGGTTGAGTCGGGCCATCCTGCTAGGGCGGGAGTTGGGGCGGACGCGGGAGGCGCTGGCGGATTTGGATGCGCTGTTGGCCGAAGACCCGGAATTTGCCCCGGCACGGCTGAATCGAGGGTTGTTGTTGCAGGAGGACGGCCGTTACCGCGAAGCCCTGTCTGATCTGGAACAATATCTGGCCCAACCTGACTGGCGCGAACATCGCCAGGAAGCTCAACGTATCGTCCTCCTCCTGCGTGACATTCTGGCGGAGATGGATGATGAATTGTAGGCGAATTGAAGGGGCGAGGCAGTTGGGTATGGACTTGTCTCGCTAGACGAGTTTTTTCCCAACTGCCTCGCCCCTACGCAATTACCCGCCTGTTGTTTCCTGCCAGATGCGTTCCAAATCGGCGCGGCTGCGGATGGAGGTAATGGTATCCATGAAGGCGCGCAGGGAGGGGCTGTGGGCGCGGATGTCGCGCAACATGGGACCGGTGGGATCGCTGCCGGTAGCGCCGGGCCGGTCGGCATAAGCCCCGTAAAAGGCAAAATACGCCTGGTTCAGTTTGCGAATCTGGTAACCATTGGACACAAACAGCTGCCGCCGTTCTTCCATGTACTGTTCCGCTTCTTCAATGTTGCCAGCGGCCAATAGCTCATCCACGCGGATGCGGGTGGCGGCCATTTCGGCGTTGAAGTCAAACGGCGGCGGATCGGTGGGCGGTGGGGGCGTCGTTGCCTCATTGGTCGGTTCCGGCGGCGGGGGCGGTGACGGGGGCGGCACAAACTCCGGGTAGAAACGTTCAATCACCTGCGCCCGAATCTCCACATCAATCAGCGAGGCGATGGTCTCGTTGATGATACGCACTTCGGGGTCATTGTAAAAAATGCCCACCGGGTAGAAGCTCATCCAGTGGTGGCTCCATTCGTGGGCGGTCACTTCGGTCAGCCAGTTGAGGTCGCTCGTTTCCTGCACCATGGCCGGGTAGGTGCCCAGGCCGCCAATGGGCACGATGAGGGCGGAGAGGTTGAGATGGTCGAGTACGGCCGTTTCCATTTCCTCTCTGTCCGGTGTGGTCAGCCCCGGCGACAGGGTGCGCTGGTAAATGCGTTCAATGCGGTCACGCGGGGAGACGATCATGACGGTGGGCAGAGGGGTCATGTGCATGAGGACGGGCGGCCACGCCTGGCGCAGCATGTCAAAGCCTTCGTCGGCCAGCACGGCCGCTACCTGGTCTTGCACAATCGCTTCGGCCAGAGGTTGCACGGCCGTGATTTGTTGGCGCACGGCCGTTAACTCCGCCAACAAATCGGCGGCAGCCACTGCCGGGTCGGCCACGTTGGGGTCCACATACAGCGCGTTAATTTGCCCGTCTAGCTCCTGAGCGCGGCGCAGCAGCGCCAGATAATCCAGCACCAGTTGTTTACGGTCTGCTTCATCAAGGAAAAGATGTCCACCGGTCAGCGCGGCTTTGGCTTTTACCCAAAAGGCGTTGGCCTCCCATACCAGAAAATCAAACTGCTCCCGGGAAACGATGGCGTTCAGCTTTTCCTCCTCCGTGCCAAAGGGCGGCCAATCGCGGGCAAACAGCAGCAAACCGAGAGCGACGGCGAGCAAGGCATTGAGCGCAAAAACCAGACGGCGGGTGAACATGGGGGGAATGGTACAGGTGGCAGGTGGCAGGTGGCAAGTGGTGGACGGCCGTTATCAGCACTTTATTACCTGCCCTTCCATGCTACACCCCACCAACAGCACACAAAACAGAAATTTGATAATTGCTGATCCGATGTCAGATCACGGCTCACGTTCCTGCAAGTAAAAATAGACTGCGGCCACGATGGCTGCAATCATCGCCAGACCACCACACAACAACAAAATGATCATTATCATACTTAATCCCATCATCAGCTCAAGATTGAAGATTGACCAACTTCCATTCCAATCTCCAATCACTAATCTCTAATCTCCACCACTACCCCTTCTTCCGCCCAATTATACAACGCCTGTGCATTTTCATTGCTGATCAGAATACAACCATAGGTCACAGGCGCGCCCAGATTGTTTGTCCACAGCAGATTGTACCCGTCGCGGGTGGGGAAGCCATGAAAGCCATTCATAAAGTCAGACGTGGGCACGGGCCGGTAAATGCCCAGGAAATTGGGCATCCACAAATTCCAGTTACCGGCGTAGGCGTTGGGTTCGTGTGATTGCACCTGGAAAATGCCGGGCGCAGTGGGGCTGGAACTGATGCCTGTGCTGGCGGGCCAATCCCACTTCAACTGCCCATTTTCAAAAACCTGCACCCGCTGTTGGCCGATGCTAACCACAATCCGTTTGTGGGGCACAACCGGCAGCGGCAGCATCTCGTCTGGGGATGGGATGGTAATGACCTGACCTGGCGACAACCCTCCCAGGCCGGGGTTGTCCCGCTGAATCCAGGGGTAGGGTATGCCAACCGCACGGCCGATGCTGGCTAATGTATCCCCCGCCTGCACCGTGTAGCTGGTGGGGTGATGGTAAATGCGGGCGAACACGGCCGTGTCCCCATTCCGAATAGCCTCAGCCAGGCGGCGCAGCGTTTCATCCGTTTGCATATAGCGGGACGCGCCAAGTGTGGCGGCCTGTTCATCCAGGTAGGCGCGGGCCGGCGGGGAATCAAAGTTCCAGCGCAGCAGGTTGGGATTTTCCGGGTCAATGGTCACGGTAATCCAGTTTCCCCACACGTCCGGCGGCAGGTTCCAGGTGAAGGTTTCGTCACTTACCGGGTCGTATCCTTGCAGCACAATGGTACGGCCGAGCAGTTGTTGTAGCTCTTGCAACACGGCCGTGACATCCATAATCGCCGGTGGAATGAGCGTGTAGCTGAGGGGCAAACGGCCGTGCGCCAGCACCGCCTCCTGGTACATCTCCAGATAAGCTACCGTAGCCGCCACATTGAGCGATTGGCCGTTTACGGCCGGCG
Source organism: Chloroflexota bacterium (assembly GCA_014584575.1). Classification (GTDB taxonomy): domain Bacteria; phylum Chloroflexota; class Anaerolineae; order Promineifilales; family Promineifilaceae; genus CAADGU01. Next base: position 150,083 of record JACTMP010000082.1, on the reverse strand, counting down.
TTGCCAGCGCCTGCCCGTTGCTCACATGCACCGTAGCGTTCATCGGGGCGCGTTCCAGTTGTGGGGCCAAGGTTTCCAGATAAGCAGCGGTCACGGCCGTGTCCAGCGTATAAACCGGCGTCACCGGCAGCCGCCCGGTTGTCACCCACACAAACAAACCTTCGGGGGTACGGCCGTGGGCGTGTGCCCGTTCGGCCGTGGCCCAGGCATCCAGCTTCAGCCCCAACGCCGCCGGGTCAACTGACCATGATTGTGACTCGCTTTCCAACGTAAAACTAGACTGCTGCCATTGGGTGTTCAGAGTCACGGCCGTTTCGTTCAACGACAGGCCACCCACATCCACCCCCATCACCTGGGTACCGGGCAGCAGCAGGGGGCTGGCAACAAAGAGGGTGGACAGTCCGGCGACGGCCGTGAGCACCATCAGCCAAAACAGCGCCAGCAGCAGCAGCAACCGCCGCCCGGCGCGGCGTGGCCGGGCAGCCGTCGGGTAATGCAGATCAGCTACCGGCGCGCTACCGGCTGGAAAATAAAGTGTCGGTTGTTCGTTTACGATCTGTCGTTTGCTCATCTCTGTTAATCTCATCCAGTTATCACTCTTCAGAATACCACCTTACGCGCCTATTGTAAGTAAAACCAGGGTGAGTTTGCCCTACGGCCGTAACACGTTCACCCCACCCCCCATCACCTGCGCACCTTGTCACCCCGTCACCCTGTCACTATACTTCCGCCCGATGAACAAGAGAAACATCCTGCATGTAGAGAGCGGCCAGGTGCTCATTCCGGCGGCAAAATGGTGTGACAGTTTCCTCACCAACCTGCGTGGTTTCACCTTCCGGCGGCAGTTGGGCCAGCGCGATGGGCTGGTGTTGGTGTACAAGGCAGACAGCAAGGTGAACACCGCCATTCATATGTTTTTTGTCTTTTTTGACCTGGGCGTCATCTGGGTCAATGATGCGGGTGAAGTGGTGGGCATGGTGCAGGCCAAACCGTGGCGGCCTTCTTATGTGCCGCCCGCCCCCGCCCGCTACGTCATCGAAGGCCATCCGACCATTCTGTCCCAGGTCAAAGTGGGAGACCATATTCAATTCCAGGTGTGCGACTAACCATGAGTGTGTTTGATAAAACTGCAAAGAGAGCAAAGAACGCAAAGGTTTTTTCTCTGCGTCTCCGCGTCTTGGCGTTAACTCTCTTCATCGGCCTGTTGCTGCCGCTGGTGGTGTGGGCGCAGGAGGCCACGCCGACGCCCGCTCCTTCCGGCGGGCCGGTAATCCCCCTGGTGCATACCGTTGCCGAAGGGGAGAATTTGACCTTTATCGCCAACACCTATGGCGTCACGGTGGAGGCATTGCTGGCGGTGAACAATTTGAGCAATGCCGACGCCCTGTCCGTCGGCCAACAGTTGCTCATCCCCGGCGGTGAGGGGGAGGCAGTGGTAACGGCCCATACGGTGCAGGCGGGGGATACGTTGGCGCACATTGCCGCCCTGTTTAACACCACGCCGGATGAGATCATGGCGACCAACCGCCTGCTCAACCGCATGGCACCTCTGCTCATCGGCCAGCCGTTGACAGTAGTCAGCCGCACCGGGTCGGCGCAGCCGCAGCCGGTAACGGGTACGCCCCATGTGGTGGGCACAGGGGAATCCTTGCTGACTATTGCCGCCCAACACAACCTGTCACCGGCGGAGATTGCCGCTGCCAATGGGCTGGCCTATCCCTACTACCTGTTCCCTGGCCAACGGCTGCGGATTCCGGGCACGGCCGTGTACCACGATCTGCCCGGTGAATGGGTGCAGGTGCAGGTACGGCCGACCTCCCTGCAACAGGGCAGCACCGTTTCCATTTATGTACAAAACCTGCTCGATGGCATACCAACCGGCAGTCTGGCCGGGCAGCCGCTGCGCTTTTTCCCCTATGAGCAGGGGTATTTAGCCCTGGCAGGCATAGACGCCTTCACCGAACCGGGCCGCTATATGCTGCAGCTGGCCGGTTCCGGCAGCCGGCCCTGGATGCCCTTCCAACAAGAAATCCCAATCTTTTCCTCTGGTTTTGGTATACAACAAATCCCTGTTCCCGAAGAACAAAGCGCTTTGTTAGAACCCCAGGTGCGCCAGCAAGAGGATGAATTTCTGGCAACAATCTATAACCAGACGGCCGATAGCGCCGCATGGGAGGGGCTGTTTCAACTTCCGGTGACGACGACGGTGGTGACCGCAGGCTATGGCGACGGCCGTTCCTATAACGGCGGCCCCATCGAGATTTACCATACCGGCGTGGACTTTGCCGGGGGCGTGGGCACACCCATTCTGGCTCCGGCAGACGGCATGGTCGTCTTTGCCGCGCCGCTGCGACTACGTGGCAACGTGATCATTATTGATCATGGGTTGGGGGTGATGACCGCCTATTTTCATCTGTCAGAGATGTTTGTAGCGCCGGGCACGGCCGTGAGCACCGGACAGATGATCGGCGCGGGCGGCTCCACCGGCCTCTCCACCGGCCCCCACCTGCATTGGGACGTGCGCGTGAACGGTGTGCCGGTGAACCCGATGCAGTGGGTGGAGGTGGCGTTTCCGTAATCCGATGTCCGATGCCGGATCACCGATTACCGATTACCGGCCACCAATTACCGATTCAGCAATTCTCAGTTTGGCAAAACCCGGCGATTAAAATCGCGGCAACAGAAGGCGAAGCCGACCTTCGTCGGCTAGAGACAGTCGGTGAAGGCCGACTTTGCCTTCTGTTGGTGCAGATTTATCTGCCGCCGCGAATCAAACTGAGAATTGCTGTTACCGATTCCCTGTACTGGCAATGAACTGGCGGCGTTGGTATAATCCTTCCTCGTGATAGCGATTCCATCTCAGCGTGTGAAGAGTAAATCTATAGGGAATGGCATCTCTCACAAATGTTTGACCCCTGTTGAGAGGAGATTGTTGTGATTCAACCCCGCATCCAGACAGCCGACTATTGGGGAAAGAGTTTTACCCTGACTGAAGCGGACATCGAGCAAATCTACAATCATTTTCTGGAAGTAGAACAGCCACAAACGGCCGTTGACCTGGCCCAGGTCATTATCCGGTTCCGCGTTGCCAATGAGCACAGCCGGGTTAAGAAGCTGCTCTCCGGGCGCGCCATTTACCAGCCCCAAAATAGTTACGCTATAGGCGACGAACTGGTATTTCCGGCGCTGCAATTTACCAATGGCGCGGTCACGGCCGTGCGCGACGGCCGTAACCCCCAACTTGGCCCCTTCCAGGTCATTACCGTCATCATTGACGGCAAAACGCGCGAATTTGCGACGCAACTGAAGATTGAACATGTCCTAAACACCACCGATGGCGACGCCGTCACCCGGCTGGTGGACGTGAATATAGACCAGGTCATCAGCCAGCATGGAACCAACATCGCCGCTAAACTGGGTGAAGAGCTAAACAAACGGGCCGAATTTGTGCGCCTGGGCCAGCAGTGGTTTGTCAAAGGGCTGATGGCGGAGGTCAATATCGGCCATTTGCATCTGGCCGAGGCCGTGCTGGAAATGTTTGAAGGGGGGCCGCTGCCCACCGAACAAATTGTGCCCCATCTGGATATGGACACCGGGGTGCGGCCGGAAGTTCTCAATTTTTCACTGAATTATGCGTTGCTCAACGACGGCCGTTTTGACGAAGTAGCGCCGCGTGGCAAAGTGGCCTGGTTCCTGCGCCGCCTGGAGCCAGAAGGGGTGCAGCAAATCCCGGACCGGCTGCGTTACTCCCCCATCCCCTATGACCGGGCGTTGCTCAGCCCGCAACTGATTTTGCTGGAACGGGAACTGGACGATGAATGGTCAGAGGTAGAGTCGCCGCAGGTGGAGCAGTTGGTGGTGTTTACGCTGCTCTACCCCCATCGGCTATTGGGGGCCATTCCGCTCAGTTCACGCATACGGCCGTTATTCCCCCCCAGTAACTCCCCCCGCCAACGAGTGCTGCTGGTGGATGACGAAACAAACGAGGAAATTCAAGCCTGGGTGGTGCGCGACGGCCGTTACGTCTTTGGCCTCTCTGACTGGTATGGTAAAAATGAAATCCCCATTGGCGGCTTTGTGCATTTGCAGCCCGGCCCGGAGCCGGGCGTGATCAGCCTGGGGTATGACCGGCGGCGGGCTCAGCGCGAATGGGTGCGTCTGGCTACAGCCGCAGACCACCGCACCCAGTTTGAACTCAAACGCCGTTCCGTCAGTTGCGGTTACGATGATTTGATGATCGTTGGCACAGACACCATTGCCGCCATTGACGCCCTGTGGCGGCGCGCCGAAAGCCAACAGCGCAGCGTTGCATCCTTACTGGCTGAGATCTTCCCCCAGTTATCCCAACTCACGCCGCAAAACACCGTCCACGCCAAAACTTTGTACAGCGCCCTGAACATGATTCGCCGCGTGCCCCCCGGCCCTTTGTTTGCCGAACTGGTACGTCATCCCGCCTTCCAACCCGTTGGCGACCATTACTGGCAGTTTGATAAAAGCCGCTGGCAGGAGTCATAGATTTTGAGCAGCAATCCACGCCCCCACATTAAAGGTTTATCCTTAAAACGGGTTACGGCCGATACTCCCTTCACCATTGATTATGAATGGTGGCAGAAGTCGGAACTCGACCTGAAAACCTACCTCTTTTCCCGGCTTTCACTGGACGCCGAGATTGAGATGGATAACACCAATGATCAGGTTGATCTGGTGGACCCGGAAACGGGCGAGGTGGTGACGGTGGATGGCTTTGAGTTTATGGTGCAGAGTTATTTCAGCCAGCTACCCGATGATTTCGCCGAACGCATGTCGCTGGTAGACGCCGTATTTTGCATCTTGCTGGCCAACGCCAACCAACCCCTGACCGCCCGTGAACTGGCCGAACGAGTCAAACGCCCGGTGGATACTATCTTACGTACCGTCGGTGGCCCCAAAATTTACCTGGGCATTCGCCCGGTGTTGGAAGAAGAATAGAGATATGTAACACGATTTGGCAAATCGTGTTACATCCCCAAACTAAAAATGTCCCCTAAAGTGGAAATTGAGGTAAAACTATATGGACAACTGCGCCGTTACCGGCCGGTTGGCATACCCGGTGCGCCTCATCAGCCGTTTAATTGGCGGGCGGTGGGCGGCACGGCCGTAGCCCTGGCACAGGAGTTAGGTATTCCCGACGGGTTGGTGAATGCAGTGGCGGTGAACGGCACGGCCGTAGACCTGACCGCCCCCCTCCACCCCGGCGATAAAGTCAGCCTGTTTCCACCTTCGGCTGGTGGTGAAATATAAGGTCAGAGGCGCCTTTGAGGTGCGTCACACCTGGGACAACACCATGGTTGAAAATTGGGAGAAGTTAAACAGCGAAATCCTGGGGGATTACCGCATTTTTCGTTCCCGCAAAGATACCCGCCGTTCGCCGCGCACCGGCAATATCCACCAATTTTATGTGCTGGAAGCGGCCGATTGGGTAAACATCATCCCCCTGACGCCGGATGACAAAGTGGTGATGGTGCATCAATTCCGGCACGGCCGTGAAACCGTTTGCCTGGAAATCCCCGGCGGCATTGTAGACCCCACCGACGACTCAGCCGGCGACGCCGCCCAACGAGAACTGCTGGAAGAAACGGGCTACATTGCCGACCACATCATCCACATTGGCAGCGTAGACCCCAATCCCGCCTTTCTAGATAATCAACTGCACACCTTCCTGGCTTTGGGCGCACGCCAGATTCAAAAACCGGAATTTGACGGCGCGGAAGACATCGCCATTGAAGAAATCCCCCTGTCCGACATCCCCACGCTCATCCGCCACGGCCGTATTTCCCACGCCCTCGTCGTCGCCGCGTTTTATCACTACGAAAACTTCGTTTCTGGTAATGAATAATGTGTGATACGTGATGCGTGAAACGGCCCATTCTCACGCATCACGGCAAGGGAAATCCATGCAACCAATAGATAATCGCAAACAGCTCAGCGAAGATATTCACCTGTTGGGAGATATTCTGGGGCGGGTGATTCGCCATCAATCCGGCATTGAGATTTTTGAACTGGAAGAGCGCATCCGGGCGTTGTCCAAAGCGCGGCGGGTGGACCCACAGATTGATATTGACGGCCGTCTCGAATCCATTGTCGCCAGCCTCACCCTCAACCAGACCGAACTGGTCGCCCGCGCTTTTGCCACCTACTTTGAACTGATCAACCTGGCCGAAGAGATCAACCGGGTGCGCGTGCTGCGCGAACGGGAGCGCGCCGCGCACCCGCAGCCGCTCAAAGAATCCATTGCCGCCGCCATCGCCCAACTGCGCCAGTTGGGCGTAGATGAATACGAAATGGGCAAACTGCTGGACAAGCTGCGGCTGGAACTGGTCTTCACCGCCCACCCCACCCAGGCCAAACGGCGGACGGTGCTGTCCAAACTGCGGCGCATCAGCCACTCCCTGACGGAACTGCATGTGCGTGAACTGCTGCCGGTGGAGGAGGAAAAGCTGCTGGCGCACATCCGCGCCGAGGTCACATCGCTCTGGTTGACCAATCGCACACGCACGGCCGTCATCACCGTCACCGATGAAGTGAAAACCGGGCTGTATTACGTAGACAGCACCATTTGGGAGATCATTCCCGATGTGTACGCGGCCATGGTCACGGCCGTGAGCGAAAATTACCCCTCACTCAAACCACCGCGCCAGTTTCTCACCTTTGGCTCCTGGATTGGTGGCGACCGGGACGGCAACCCTAATGTGACGGCCGACGTCACGGCCGAAACGCTGCGGCTGCATCGTGGTCTGGCGGTGGAAAAACATCGGGCTACGGCCGTCCACCTCAACCGCTCTCTCTCCCTCTCGGACAGCCTCACCCCCATCCCGCCCGAATTTGTGGCCGCCTTCAACGAGGCCAAAAGCCAATCTACCCATCTGGCCTTCCTGGCCGACCGTTACCCCAATGAACCGTACCGGCTATGGGCGGCTACCCTGGCCGAAGACCTGGCCGACGCCTCACGTGGGGATATGGTTTCCCGGCTCAAAGGGTTGAGCAACCGGCCGTTACGCATGAAAAGCAAGGAGGATTTGTTACGGCCGCTCGACCTGATGAACCGCACCTTGCACCAGACCGGGCTGGAAGATATTGCCCATGATGACCTGGCCCACTTTCGGCGGCAGGCGCAGGTGTTTGGCCTGCACGTGGCCGCCCTGGACATCCGGCAATATAGCGATTACAACACGGCCGTGTTGTCCGAACTGCTGCAAAAATTGGGACTGCATAACGATTTTGGCACGCTGGATGGCAACGGCCGTGCGGCCGTCCTCTCTGACTTGCTGGCCCGGCCCGATCCCGACCTGACCACCCTTACCGACCTTTCCATAGAAGCGAGCGAAACATTACAGCTATTTCAGATTCTCAAACGGGGCGTGGATTTTTACGGCCGTGAAATCGTCGGCCAATACATCGTCAGCATGACACACGGCCCGGAAGACATCCTGACCCCTTTGCTGCTGGCGAAATGGCACGGCCTCTGCCTGCAACCAGACAGCCAGGAAGAGGGGATGACGTTTGTACCCCTCTTTGAAACCCGTGATGATTTGCGCCACGCCGCCGACGTGATGACCCACCTCTTCACCCATCCCGCCTACGCTCCCCACCTGGCCCGCGCCGGCCGTCGCCAGACCATCATGATTGGCTACTCGGACAGCAACAAAGACGCCGGTTACATGGCTGCCAATTGGGAACTGTACCAGGCGCAGGAGACATTGGCGGAAACATGCCGGGCGCACGATGTAGAAATCATGCTCTTTCATGGGCGGGGTGGCACGATTGCGCGGGGTGGCGGCCCGGCCAACCGGGCTGTTTTGGCCCAACCACCGGGCAGTGTCAACGGCCGTATCCGCATCACCGAACAGGGTGAAGTGATTGACGAACGGTACGGCCACCCGGCCATTGCCCGCCGCCACCTGGAGCAGGTCGTTCACGCCACCCTGCTGGCCAGCGCCGACCCCCGGCATGGGGCGCTGCCGCGTGTGCAGCCGGAATGGCTGACGGCCATGAATGAACTGGCAACCCTCTCCTACCGCGCCTACCGCCAACTGATTTACGAAACACCTGCCCTGCTGGAATACTGGCAGCAGGCGACGCCGATTGCCGAGATTAGCCAGATGCGGATTGGCTCACGGCCGTCGCGCCGCACTGCCAAAGCCACCTTCGACAGCCTGCGGGCCATCCCCTGGGGTTTTAGCTGGATGCAAAGCCGCCACGTCGTGCCCGGCTGGTATGGGGTCGGTACAGCATTAGAAACTTTTGGCAAAACCCCCGCCAATGTGCAACTGCTCGGCGAAATGTACCGCGACTGGCCCTTTTTCCAGGTGGTGCTGGACAATGCCCAGGTCTCCCTGGCCAAGGCGGACATGGGCATTGCCCGCCTCTACGCCAGTCTGGTCAGCGACAAAACAGTGCGCGAACAAATTTACGGGGACATTAAAGGGGAGTTTGACCGCACCGTCACCTGGATTTTGCGCGTAACCGGGCAGCGGGAACTGCTGGACAATGACCCCACCCTGCAACGTTCGGTGCGCCAACGTAACCCGTATGTAGACCCGCTCAACTTCATCCAGGTGGGGCTGCTGCGCAAACTGCGCTACCTCTCGGAGCAGGAAAGCCAGACCGCCCAGGAACTGCTGCACACCATTTTTCTGACCATCAACGGTATCGCTTCCGGGTTGAAGAATACGGGATAGAGTTTAGTTGGTGATGAAACACGGCCGTTATTGCTGCGTATGATGGGGTGGCCGTTATCCACGCATCCAGACGCCGCCCCACATCACCCCCATGCAGCAGCAAGCCGCCCCCCTCCCCCCGCCCATGTTCCAACACAAAATGAACTTCTTGCCCCTGTGGGACGTAATCGTCACCGGCTGAATAAAAGTTATTCATCGCGTGAATAACCATTCACATCTGACCCTTTTTCAAGAATGTTATTGTTTTTTTACGCGCTTTCTATTTATCATGCGCACGGCCGTTGCCCGGATACGGCCGTGAACTTTCATAAAAGGAGATTTTGATGCAACTGAAACGTTTGATCCTCTTATTGGGTAGTTCCCTCTTGTTACTGGCAGGCTTCTCGGCAACCCGCGCTTTGACCCCCACCACCCCCACCGACATTCCCGACCCGGTCATGGCTGGCGCTGAAGCCACCGATTTTGTGATTCAGTCACCCAAAATTTATTACCTCAATCATCCCACCTGCGCCCCCAGTTTGAATGGGCCAGAGGGCACAACAGGCGCTTTACGACAGGTGGTGGGGCGCACGGCCGTAGCCGGCGCCGCCCCACGCGAAATATACGAGGATTATTTTGACTTTTTCTGTGATGAACCTGACCAGCCAGACATCAGTTCTGATATTGTCAGTGACGATGATTATATCTACTGGGTTAGCCGATTGAGAGGCGGCCTGGTGCGCGTTTCTGAAAGCCGCATGATCTGGGACACTTCGCCGCCGGAACTCATCTACCCCCACACCCCACGCGCCTCCGAACTGGTGCTGGTCGGTGATTACATTTACATGATCCAGACCGGCTTTGATTCCACCGGTCTGTATCGCATTCACAAAGTGACCGGCGCGTCCACCCAACTTCTCAGCGGCGCACAGGTGGGCAGCACCCCTTACAACTTCCAAACTGACGGACAATACCTCTACTGGCTATTTGCCCCCGGCAGCACCCGCAGCCTGGAACGCTACCGGCTTAGCAACAGCACCCGGAGCACCATTACTCCTGACGTTTTTGGTTATCACCCGGTGGGTGGAAATGTGGTTTACATCGGTTTTGCCGATGAAATCCGCAGCTATGACCATGCCACCGGTTCACTCTCGGCTCCCATTTACACCAGCACCGGCCCGGCTTATATCACCAGTCTGGCGGCCGACGGCAGCGCCCTCTATTTTGTGGAGCAGCCCCAGGTCGGCAGTGGCACGGCTTTATACCGCCTGCCATTTTTTGGCACGGCCGTGCCCCTGCACGTCTCGCTCAGTTACATGAACCGCCTGCAACGGGATGGCAGTTACCTCTTTTTCCTGGAAGGCCCAAACCTGATGCGCATCCGCACCAATGCCGACCCCGCCTTGTTGACCAACCTGCGCATTGACGGGCTGGAAATTACCCAGGCGATCCAGAATGATAGTAACAGTGTGCCCCTGGTGCGTGGCAAGCGCACGGCCGTGCGCCTCTTTGCCAGTTCAGATGGCGCGGCCATACCCGGCGTCTTCGCCCAACTTTACCGCGTAGACGGCAGCGGGACCGTGATCGCCGGCCCCCTCTCGCCCGTCAATCTCGACCGCGTCAGCGGCTACCTGCGTGTGCAATCCAGCCCCAACCGCGACAACCTCGGCGACAGCTTTACCTTCTTCCTGCCGCCCGACTGGACAGATGACCCCACCTTGCGCCTGCGCGCTGAACTCAATCCCTACCGTTTTCCGCCCGAACCCACGTACACTGATAACACCCTGACTACGGCCACATTCAACCTGGATGTTTCCCGCCGCCTGGAAACCCATTTTGTCCTCTTTGAATACGAATCCGGCGGCGACCGCTACCGCCCCCGATACGAACAGGACTTCCTGCAAACCGTCTCCTGGGTACGCCGCGCCTTCCCCCTAGCCAGCACACCGGGCTGGTATACAAACCCCAACCCCGGTTTCCGCCCGGCTTATCGCTACCTTTTTAACGAGGATCTGGGTGGTAATGTGGATGGCACCGGCCGTCACCCAGACTGCCAGCGGCGCATTGAACTGACACCGGGCAGTGACGGCTATCTGGACGACCCCTCCTTGTGTGCCGCCTGGTATGTGGTTTGCCCGGCGCTGGATACCATCCGCGCCGCCGAAGGGCTGGACAACAGCATTTTCCAGGTGGGCATGGTGGCTGATGATCGTGGTTTTCCACGTGGCTGGGCCTGCGGCCTGGGGGTCAGCACCCCTTCTGGCTCTGGTGATTGGGGCTGGGATTTTGACGGCTCCTATGCTGACTGGTACGGCGGCCATGAAATTGGGCACAGCCAGGGACGCGGCCATACCTTTGACGACCCATCGTATCCCTACCCTGACCAGGAAATTGGCACCAGCGACTTTCGTGGTTTTGACTTTGGTGATACCGGGCTGAATAGTTTGCTGATACCACGTGTATATCCCCATGACTGGCACGATGTGATGAGCTACAGCAATAACCAGTGGATCAGCGATTACACCTACGTGGGCATCAAAAACTTCGGGACGTTGGTAACAGCGCCAACCGCAAACATAGGTGGTGGCGCTTATCTGCAATTGAGCGGCGTCTTGTTACCTGACGCCCACGAGGCCGATATGACACAGGTGCGGTATTGGAGTGCGTTGGGCTTCACCCCCACGCCACCAACGCCAGGCGCATACCGCATCCGCCTGCTGAACAGCGGCGGCGAATTGGCGCACTATGACTTTACGCCGGTGGCAGGCGAAAATGACAGTGCCTTGCTCATCAGCGAATTTGTGCCCTTTGCCCTGGGCACAACGCGGGTGGAAATAACGCATCCCGGTTCTGGCAGCCTGGCCTGGAGCTATGACCTCAGCGCCAACGCGCCGGTCGTGAGCAACGTGCAGTTGGCCAGCCCGCCGTCGCCGGTAAGCGGCGTGGTAACGCTGAACTGGAATGCCAGCGATGCCGATGGCGATGCGTTGACCTATGATGTGTTGTACAGCGAAGACGACGGTGTTTCCTGGCAGGTGATTGGCATGGGGTTGACGGCTTCTACCGCTGAAATTGACACGGCAGACCTCGCGGGCAGTCTACAAGGGCGCTTCAAAGTCATTGCCAATGACGGCCTCAATCAAGGTGAAGCGCTAAGCGCGGCCTATAACGTGCAAATGAAAGCGCCTACCATCACCGTCATCAGCCCGGCCGATGGGCAAACCTTTATCTTTGGTGAAGAGGTGTACTTTGCGGCCGAGGTGTATGATTTGCAGGATGGAGATGTAGCTTCTATTCAATGGCGTGACCAAACTAACTTTTTGCTGGGCACAGGCACAGAATTTTCGCAGGATGATTTGATCATTGGCGCCAATGAGATTACGGTTACGGCCGTGAACAGCGAAGGTTTATCTACGGCCGTGACCTTCACCATCTACGTAGATGATGAACTACTGCCGCCCGCGCCCACCTTAACCGTTGGCCCCGACCAGATTAGCTTCCACGTCGCCGACGGCGTCACCACCTTGCAGTCAAGGACGGTGGCGGTAAATAACCTGGGCGAGGGTGAATTTACTGTCACAGTAGCGGAAGATGCCCCCTGGCTCAGCGTCAGCCAATCTGGTAGTAATACGCCGCTGCAATTAACGTTAACGGCCGATCCCGCTTATCTTTCATCCGGTCAGGTACTTAGCGCCAATCTGCTGGTGACGGGTACACAAAATGGCAGCAGCCAGGCTGTCACGGTGCCCGTTTCCTTTGGCATGGGTGATATTATCTACCCCGAAGGTGGCGGGGCTCGCATTTACTTGCCAGTGATTTTTAAGCCGTGATACGGGGTGTGTAAAGTTTTCCTGGTCAAGTATCACGCATAAAAAAGCCCTTCGCAACTTGTTTGCGAAGGGCCTGGCCCTGATCGGGCCGCTCCCAACCACCTCCCACCAAAAGCTGGCACAGCGACAAAATAATGGGGGAATCTCCACCTGAGTGGAGATTCCCCCATTTTCCATTATCCGCGCATATTTGGGCGAGTCAGCGAGACCCCGGCCACCAGTCCAAAAATGAAGAAGATTAAGGCAATGATTATGAGTGTTTGTAATTCGACTTCCATCTGAAACCCTCTCCTTTTGCCCGTTAATCAATTCATCCCACCTTGCTGCGCATTAAAACACAACCGCGACAAATTGTCAATATAACGACAATTTGAAAAGTCGTTCTGACAGAATGTTGCCAGATTTTTGTGAGGAGGGTAGGAAGAGGCGCACGGCCGTTGCGACGATGATGCGGCAAATGTGCGGTGGACGACAGCATGTTTTTCGGAATTCCGCATGTCAGGGTGAACCAGATTTCGGTTATAATCGGATAAACTGAAATGAGGTGAGGAAACATGTCTACAGAAATGGTTCAGTTGTTGCCGCGTTTACGCCGGTTACCACGTGCAGAAAAGTTGCACGTCATTCAGGTTTTAGTTTCTGAACTGGCCCAAGAGGAAACCTCGCTCCTGCAACCGGGAGTTAGCTATCCGGTCTGGTCACCTTACGATGCGTTTGAGGCAGCGGAGGTGATGCTGAAGGCTTTTGAGCTTACCCCCAAACGTTAAATACGACGGTTGGCCAAGACCGTGTCCCTCACCCCGATCAATCACCATCATCACCACATCTGAGGAGCTAAAGCAAAATGTTAAGCGCAAAAGAGCGCAGGTTATTGAAAATTGTGGGACTGGCCTGGTTGGGGTGGGCAGTGTTTGTCAGCATTTATACTTCCCTTTTTGTTCAGAATAATCCACTGGCACAGCGCCTGTTGAATCCAACTTTTGATTGGAGGCCAGCCTTAACGAGGTATGATGTTGTTAGCCTCTCTCCAAACTTCACGGAACAGTGGCGTACTTCTGATATTTTTGTAATCCCAACCCTTTCAGGAAATAGCCTGCTCACTCTAGAGGATAGTGTGTTCTTTGTGGGCAGTACCAATCAAGACGACTTCCCGGCTCTGCAGAAATTAAATTTGCAAACGGGGCAGCATGAATGGCAAACCCAACCAATAGAAAGCTTCTCACTCTTGGTTCGTGGTAGCAATCAAAATGTTATTGTTGGACAGCGCATCCCAAGCCAGATCACAATTTATGACGCTCGATCTGGTGACACTATGGCGGAAAGAACCTTTTCATTCAGGAGTAGGGGTATGGACTTCATCCTTGCCGAAGAGGGCGAACTTTATGTGAATAGTGACTACCATTTTTATCTACTTGATGAAGGCAGTGGAAAAACAAAACCATTTAGAAACCCCAACAAAGCATATCCTATCTTTCTGATCCAAAATGGCGTGATCTATCACCGAGAATTAGGCAAAAGTTTGCAAGCATTGGATCAACAGACAGGACATATGATCTGGGAAAGCAGATTCGACAAGGAGATTGTACATCAACCCGTGTTTACTGAAGAAACCATCTTTGTTCGCACCGGTGAATTCACAGGTCAGGTTCATGTTCTTGATCGCCTGACGGGAGAAACTCTTTGGGTTTCTGAGCCAGGCGTGGTAAGCAATGTGGCTACAGTTGGGGATTGGGTTTACTATCTGACGGACGAAGCCCATTTGCATGTGGCTGATATACACACGGGCATGTTGGTTGCTGATATTGTGTTTGCGCCTGCTATCCTGGAACTAAATGAAATTGACCAGGTGAATTCGGATTTTTATGTGGCGGCTACCGAAGACATGGCCGTCGTCTATTTCAGCAGCAGCCACCAACTCTTCGCTTTTCAGCACAGTCCCGAAGAGTAAACAAAAAGACATCCGATTTCGGCAAATCGTTGCTTGAGAAATCGGATGTCTTTTGAGAATCGTTCCAACCAGATGGATGGCTACGCTACGCTCTCCGAATCCACCGTTTCCGGCTTGAGTGGCTCGTCGGCCCGTTCCAGCTTGGTGAAGGTCAATTCGTCGTCGGCTACATCAATGCCGACCACATCCCCACTGGCAAACTCGCCACGCAGCAGCTTGACGGAGAGTGGGCTTTCCACATAACGCTGTAAGGTGCGGCGCAACGGCCGTGCCCCGAAATCCTTGTCATACCCGTGCAATGCCAGCCATTCTTGGGCCGCTTCCGTCAGCACAATGGTCAGGCCGCCATGCTCGGAGAGCCGCTCCTGCACCTCTTTCATCTGCAACTGCACGATTTTGATCACATCTTCCTGGCTCAACGGCTCAAAGATAATGATCTCGTCAATGCGGTTGATGAATTCGGGGCGGAAGGTGCGTTTCAATTCATCCTCAATGCGCTTGTGGTCATTGTCTTCATTCTGGCCACGCATCCCGGAGAAACCCAACGCGCCCGCCGTCTTCACAAATGACGTGCCCACATTGCTGGTCATCACAATGACCGTATTGCGGAAGTTGACCACGCGCCCCTGCCCATCGGTCAGACGGCCGTCGTCCAGCAGTTGCAGCAGCGCGTTCCACACGTCCGGGTGGGCTTTCTCAATTTCATCGAACAGGACAAGGGAGTACGGCCGTCGGCGCACCTGCTCCGTCAACTGCCCACCCTGCTCGTAGCCAATATATCCCGGCGGCGCGCCAAACAGGCGGCTCACCGTATGCTGCTCGCGGAACTCGCTCATGTCCACCCGGATCAGCGCATCCTCGTCGTCAAACAAGAACTGCGCCAGCGCCTTCGCCAACTCCGTCTTGCCCACGCCAGAACTGCCCAGGAAGATAAACGTGCCAATCGGCCGGCGCGGATCGCTCAAACCAGACCGGCTACGGCGAATGGCGTCCGCCAGGGCCACAATCGCCCGCTCCTGCCCCACAATCCGTTCGTGCAACCGCTCTTCCATATTCAGCAGTTTGGCCGCTTCCGTCTCCATCATTTGCGTCACCGGAATGCCCGTCCACGAGGCCACCACTTCGGCAATATCCTCCTCCGTGACCCGCTCGTCCAGTTCATGTTCCGCTTTCCACACATCTCGTTTAGCAGCAAACTCCCCTTCCAGCCGCAACCGGTCGGCGCGCACCGTCGCCGCCCGTTCGTAATCGCGGACTGTGTGCGCTTCCTCTTCCTGCTCCGCCAACTTATCCAGCTCCATTTTCAGCGCCTTCAAATTGGGCGGCAGGGTGTAGAGGGCCACACGCAGCTTGGCTGCTGCTTCATCCATCAAATCTATGGCCTTGTCCGGCAGCCGCCGGTCGGTCACATAGCGGTAAGAAAGTTTCACGGCCGCTATCAACGACTCATCCGAATAAGTGACTTTGTGATGCGTCTCATATTGCGGCCGCAAACCACGCAGCATCTCAATGGTGTCTTCCACTGATGGTTCATCTACAAACACCGGCGCAAACCGGCGCTCCAACGCGCTGTCCCGCTCCACATATTGGCGGTATTCGTCCAGCGTGGTCGCCCCCACACAGCGCAGTTCACCCCGCGCCAGCGCCGGTTTGAGCATGTTGCTGGCGTCCATCGCCCCCTGCGCCGAACCCGCGCCAACGACGGTATGCAATTCATCAATGAAGAGGATAATCTCCCCTTGCGCCTTTTGAATCTCTTCCATAGCCGCTTTGAGCCGCTCTTCAAATTCGCCCCGGAAGCGGCTGCCGGCAATCATGGCGCCCAAATCCAACGAGAGGACGCGCTTGTTCAGCAGATTTTCAGGCACATCGCTGACCACAATTTTCTGCGCCAGCCCTTCGACGATGGCGGTCTTGCCCACGCCCGCCTCGCCAATGAGGACGGGGTTGTTTTTGGTACGGCGGCTGAGCACCTGGATAACACGCAATATCTCTTCGTCACGGCCGATGACGGGATCGAGTTTGCCTTCGCGCGCCAGTTGGGTCAGGTCACGGCTGTATTTGTCCAGGGTGCGGTAGCGCCCTTCGGCCTGGGCGTCTGTGACCCGTTTGCCACCGCGCAGGTCTTTAATAGCCGCCAACACCCGATCCCGGTTGACGCCAAATTCTTGCAAGATGCGGGCGGAAGGGGTGTTCCGTTCGCTCAAAATTGCCAGGAAGATGTGTTCGGTGGAGATGAACTCATCTTTCAGCCGGTTGGCTTCGCCTTGTGATAGTTCCAGGACGGTGCGGATGCGCGGCGTGTAAAAGACCTGGCCCACGCCGCCGCCATAGACGGAAACTTTGGGGCTGCTGCGCAACTCCTGGTCTAGCCGGTCTTGCATGGCCATAATATCAATATTGAGGCTGGAAAGTATTTGGGGAATAGCGCCATCCCCTTGCCGGAGCAGCGCCAGGAAGAGGTGTTCGGTGTCTACCTGGGTATGGCCGTATTGCTGCACCAGTTCATAGGCCATGGCAGCCGCGTTTTGCGCTCGTTCGGTAAATTTGTCAAATCGCATGTTTGTTTCCTCACAATGATTGATTAAATGCAAGTGGCAATTCTAGCCCCATAGAGTTTGATTCTTATTAGATTCCAGGCATAGGCGCTTTCTATTGTTATGAGTGTAGCGCGATTTGGAAAATCGCGTTACCTAATTCTACAACACCCTGGTGCCTTCGGCATCGTATCCGTCGCCCCAGGCCAGGATTTTGTGGGGCGTGACTTCGATGAGACGAAAACCGGCGTTGTCGTAGCGGAAGTCCCATTCGTATTTGTGGTAGAAGTAGTCGGCGATGGTGTCTATGATTTGCCGGTCGGCGATGTGGGCCTCGCCTTCGATGAGGAGGACGTTTTGGGGGTCAGGCAGGGAGAGGGAGACCATCTGGTTGTGGACGAGGTTTTGGAATTTTTGGGTGTCAGGGGTGGTGCAAAGGTAGACACGGCCGTCTAGCCAGACAAACCAGAGTGGCGCCAGATGGGGACGGCCGTCGCGCCGCACCGTCGCCAGCCAGATGACCTGCTCACGCCCCAGTCGGCTTTCGATGGCCCGCCAGCGGGCCGGGTTGCGTCGTCTCACGCGGGGATTATACCGTAATCGGTTATCGGTAATCAGTAATCGGAGGTAGGGAAAAATCCGCGAAGGACGCGAAGGAACGCTAAAAAGTGATGTGTGATACGTGGCACGTGATCTGAAAGACCTGACGCATTACGGAAATCTATTGCTTTTCTAGTGGGGCAGAGGCGTGTTTTCTTTGGTGATGCGGATCAAAAACCGCAGAGCTTCATTGACGGCGGCCGCATCGGGGAAAGCTTCGGCCACATCTGGTTCCAGGCGAACGACAAGATCTCCAAAACCTTTTCGGCCAGGGCCTACTTTTCTGACGCGCAGGCTGCGCAAGTCATATTCCGGTCGCAATTCATCTTCCATTTCAGATTCAATTTCAGCCTTCTTCATAAGCTTCCCGTTCCTTTAGTGTCACTTCTCTGGCGCTAATTATACGGATAAGTTCGCCGCGCTCTACATACGATACAATCAATAATCGCCCCAGCTCCGATTCGCCGATGATAATGTAACGGTCTTCATCATCGGAATGATCGGGATCGTAGAAATCCACATAGAGCGGGTCATTGAAAACGGTTTGGGCCTCATCAAATGCCACCCCATGTTTTGAGCGATTTGCTTCAGCCTTTTTAGTGTCCCACTCAAACTTCATGCACTCAATTATAATGAAAAATCTGTTGGGAATGTGCAGCAACTTTGGGGTTGCGGATTACGGTATACGGAGTATAGAACCTTGCCACACGGCCGTACCCACTTCCCCTTCATAAGCAATCAACCGCCGGGCCAGGGTCGCAAAGGGGGCTGCCGGGCCGGTGGTGAGGAGGGTGGTTTGCCCACCGGTGGTGTTGGAGGATAACAGGTTGGCCTGCTGCAAGACGCGGTGGGTTTGTTGGGCGACGGCGGGGGCGGGGTCTATGATGGTCAAGTGGGGGGCGATGCGGGTGAGGCACGGCCGTATAAACGGATAATGTGTACAACCCAATACCAGGGTATCCACACCATTTGCCAGCATCGGGGCTAACGTGCGCCGCAAAAATTGTTCCGTCTCCGGTGTATCCGTTTGCCCGGCTTCAATCAATTCCACCAGCCCCACACACGGGTCTTCCCAGACGGCCACATCCCCGGCAAAACGGGCCATCAGGCTGGCGTATCGTTCACTTTCCAGCGTACCCACCGTCGCCAATACGCCTACCTTGCCCGTTTTGGTGTGCTGCGCCGCCGGTTTAACGGCCGGCTCCATGCCTATAATGGGCACATGCGGAAATTGTTGGCGCAGCGGCGTCAGGGCTGCCGCCGAAGCCCGATTACAGGCTACCACCACCGCCTTCGCCTCTTGCGCCAGGAAAAAACGGGTAATGCCTTCGCTAAACTGGATAATTTCCGCATGGGAACGAGGGCCATAAGGCACATGCGCCTGGTCGGCCAGATAGAGCAGGTTTTCCACCGGCAGCCGCTCACGGAGGTGGGTGAGGACAGACAGGCCGCCGATGCCGGAGTCGAAGATGGCGATGGTCATGGTTGTCGGTAATCGGTAATCAGTAACCGGTAATCGGAAAACTGTTCACCGATTACCGATAACCGATTACCGATTACTGGCCGCAGAGACCAGTCCGGCGAACAGCGCCAGCATATCAGGATCATCGTGGATCAGCATTTCGGGGTGCCATTGTACGCCGATGGCGTAGGGGTGTCCGGGCACTTCAACGGCTTCAATGAGTCCATCGGGGGCAGTGGCCACGGCCGTTAGCTCCGCCGCCAGCCGGTTGATGCCCTGATGGTGCAGGGAGTTCACGGCCGTGTCCGTTTTGCCCAATTGCCGCGCCACCAGCGAATCCGGCTGGATGGTCACGTGGTGGGCCAGGAAATTACGCGGTTTTTTGCCAAAATTGTCGTGGCGCATGGCATCGGGCATGTAGGAAAAGACATCTTCGTACAGGTTGCCACCCAGGGCGACGTTGAGTACCTGAATGCCGCGACAAATGGCTAACAGTGGTTTCTGGTGGCTCACGGCCGTGCGCGCCAGCAACAGTTCCACCCGGTCGCGGTCATGGTCAATGCCAAAGAGCGTTTCATGGTCATGTCCCTGGTAAACGGTCGGGTCAATGTCGCCGCCGCCGGGCAGCAGCAGGCCATCAATGCGCTCAAAAATTGTCAGCAAATGCGCTTCGCTCAGATTAAGGGGGATGAGGATGGGGATGCCACCGGCGGCGGCCACCGCCTCAATGTACGAAGGCATCAGGCCAATGATGTCAATTGGTGGATTCTGGTCGGCCGTTTTATGGTAGGTGGTGCAGCCGATCAGCGGGGCGTGGGGATAGGGGGAAAAGGTCATGGTTCCTCAAGTAGTGTTGGTGTCTGGTACCAGCCACCAACACCTGAAAACAAAAAAAGGTGAAAGCCATGAGACTTTCACCTGGTATCTGTGATGATGGTTACGGCCGTCACCCGACGGCCGTTAAAAGAACCGTTTTTCGCGCAGGCGGGCCGATTTACCGGTGCGTTCGCGCATGAAGTACAGGTTCGCTTGGCGCACATGGGCATGGCGATGCACTTCAATTTTTTCAATGCGCGGCGAGTTGAACAAAAAGGTACGTTCCACGCCGATGCCATTGGTGGCGATACGGCGGACGGTAAAGTTGCGGTTATTGCCGCTGTTACGCAGACGAATAACCATGCCGCGTACCAACTGGGTGCGTTCGTTCCGTTCGCCCACGTTAATGCGAAAATGCAGGGTGACATCATCGCCGATGCGCAGTTCCGGCAAACCGGCGACGGGTTCGTTATCAAATGCTTTTAGTAATAAGTCAGACATGGCAGCCTTCTCCATTGGTTCAATACATAAAAGTAGCCCGCGTGGCGGGCCAGGAATGGAACTATATCACGGGCAGGCGCGGCGGGCAAATGTTATAATCTGTTTCCATGAAAGCAGCGCAGCAGTTTATCACCGGGCACGGCCGTGCCATTTATTCCTTCCCCGTGCAATCCTTTGCTAATCTGGTGAACAACATCTACTTGATTGCCGGAGACGAGGGCTGGATTCTGGTGGACTGCGGCTCCGGGTTGGAACAGGCGAATGTGGATTTATTGGCGGGGTTCACGGCCGTGACCAACCAATTCACCCCCGTTTCCCTGCCCGACGTGCGCCATATCCTCATCACGCACGGCCACATTGACCATTTTGGCGGGCTGCCCTTTGTGCGCCAGCATACGGACGCGCCCATTGGTGTGCATGTGCTGGATCGGCGGGTGCTGTCCAACCACGAGGAGCGGGCGGTGTTTGCCTCGCGGCGGGTAGCCCAATTTCTGGAAAGCGCCGGCGTTTCCGAGGAACACCAGCAGCAGCTCATGCAGGTTTACCTCTTTGCCAAGCGGTATTACCAGTCCGTGCCGGTGCAGTTTTTATTGGAAGAAGGGCAACCAACGGTGAGCGGCATTCAGGTGTTTCACACGCCGGGGCACTGCTCCGGGCAGGTGTGCCTGCTGGTGGACGATGTGCTGCTGACGGCCGATCACATCCTGGCGCGCATCACCCCCCATCAAGCGCCGGAGAGTATTACCCAATCTACCGGGCTGGGGCATTACCTGGACTCCCTGCGCAAAATTGAGCAAATTCCGGGCATTAACCTGGGGTTGGGTGGGCATGAAGAGGCGATGGGGGATGTATACGGCCGTATCCACTCCATCCGCCAGGCCCACCAGGAACGGCTGGACAAAATCCTGGACATCTGCCGCGCCCCTAAATCCATCGCCGACATCAGCCGCGAATTGTTTGGCAAGGTGGAAAGCTACCACGTGCTGTTGGCGCTGGAAGAAGCGGGCGCCCACGTGGAATACCTCTACCAGCGCGGCGAACTCGTCGCCGCCAACCTGGACGAAATCGAACAAACCAGCCACCCGGTGGTCTTATACCAACGCCTTTAATCTGTCATTCCGACGAGTCTTCGAGGAGGAATCTCGATAGCTGTGGAAAGATTCCTCGCTCCGAAGACTCCGCTCGGAATGACCCGATCAAATTAACGCTTTGCCAGCGTGATAAAGACGTCTTCCAATGTGGGATCAGCCGCAGACACGGCCGTATCCCCAAACCCCCACCCCGCCAAAAGTTGTTGCAGGGTGACGGCCGTGTGCCCCTCTGCCACCACCCGCAGCCGATCCCCCGCCAGGCTCACGCGCTGCACATCTGGCTGCTTCTCTAATGCAGCCAATGCCGGTAATTGTGGTGTTACGGCTATCTCCCAAATCGTGCCATTCAGGGCGGTGCGTTTCAAACTGGCGGGTGTGTCCAGCGCCAGCAGTCGCCCGTGAAACATAATGCCCAGCCGGTCACAATACTCCGCCTCATCCATGTAATGGGTAGTCACAAAAATCGTCACCCCCTGGTCGGCCAGGTCATACACCAAATCCCAAAACGCCCGCCGCGCCTGTGGGTCTACGCCGCTGGTCGGCTCATCCAGAAAAATGAGCCGGGGCCGGTGCAGCAATGACGCGCCCAACGCCAGCCGCTGCCGCCAGCCGGCCGAAAGCTGCCCCGTCCGCACCTGCGCCTGGGCCTGCAAACCGACCAACTCCAACACCTCTTGCACCCGCGCCGCCCGATCCACCACGCCATACACGCCCGCATAAAAATCCAGGTTTTGCACCGCGTCCAGGTCGTGATACAGGGCAAACTTTTGGGACATGTAACCAACTTGCGGCCGTATCTTTTCCGCGTCCCGGTCAATATCCAGCCCCAATACCTGCCCGGCGCCCGCCGACGGCCGTAACAGCCCCAACAACATGCGAATCGTCGTCGTCTTGCCGGAGCCATTTGGCCCCAGGTAGCCAAACACCTCGCCGGGAGCAACGGCAAAATGGATGTGGTCTACGGCCGTAAACCCATCAAACTGCTTCGTCAAATCCTCAACCACAATAGCAGGTTCCATTTTATATTTCATCGGTGAAAGGCTGCCCATCTTCGAGAGAGTAAATATCCTCTCTGGAATCTTTTAGAAAATTAAATGATGGACTTTGAGAAACGCCTCTTAGCCACTCGGCTTCTGTCAAGTCGTCCTGCAAAGGGTAAAGAACAATGACCCGCACCCGCATTGGGCCTGTCACTGGCAATACCCCATCAAGCTGAAGTTGATGATGTTCATCTATCGTTCCCGTTAATTCCACTGCGGTCATGGTTGTTTCCATCATAATCTTTCACCTCACGCCCCATTATATCGCCTCATGCAGCAATTGAATGAACGCATCTTCCAACATTGGTGGGGTTAATGCCAGCCGGTCAACGGCAGCGCCGGCGGCGACCAGAGCCGCGGGCAGCCGCTGCTGCACCATTACGGCCGTGCCCGGCTGCACCCGCAGGTGAAATTTGTGCCCAAACGGTTGGATGTCTTCCACGGCCGTATCCGCCGCCGCCACCTGCCGCACCAACCGGCGCGGGGAAGCGACCAGTTCCAGAATACGGCCGTGCAGCGGCTCTATCAACGATTGTGGCGTACCCTCGGCCAGGATACGGCCGTGCTGCATAAACCCAATACGATTACACCGGCTGGCCTCGTCCATGTAGGGTGTACTCACCAGCACCGTCAGCCCTTCTTCCACCACCGCCTTGCCGATCAGCTGCCAGAAATCCTGGCGCGTCACCGGGTCTACACCGCCCGTTGGCTCGTCCAGCAGCAGCAGGCGCGGCCGGTGAATGAGCGCCGTCGCCAACCCCAACTTTTGTTTCATGCCGCCGGACAACTGCCACGCCTGCCGGTGGGCAAATTCCGCCAACCCCACAAAAGCCAGCATCGCCTCCCGGCGCGGCTGCCACTCTGGCGGCGGCAGCCCGTTCACTTCGGCAAAAAAGCGCAAATTTTCGGCCACCGTCAGGTCAGGGTATAGGCTGAACCGCTGTGGCAAATAGCCGATCAGCCGCCGCGCCGCCTCAATCTCGGTCAGCAAATCGTGGCCGCCAATGGAACCGCGCCCGCTGTCCGGCAGCAGCGCGCCCACCAGCAGGCGGAAGGCCGTCGTCTTGCCCGCGCCATCCGGCCCCACCAGCCCATAAATTTCGCCGGTGGGCACAGAGAGAGTAAGACCGGACACGGCCGTGACCGTCCCAAACCTTCGCGTCAGATTATCAACCTCGATCATAATGACCATTGGAGATTGGGAGATTAGGAGACTGAGAGATTGTTAATCTCCTAATCTCCCAATCTCTCAATCTCGTTCCCCAAAATCTACATCCGCCGGCATTCCCGGCTTCAATTGGCCCGCGCCATCGCTAATCGCCAGTTCAATGGCAAAGACGGTGGAAGCGCGGCCTTCGGCCGTTTGCACATTGCGCGGCGTAAATTCGGCCCTGTCGGCAATACGCTGCACCGTACCTGTAAAACTCTCGCCGGGGAAAGAATCTACCGTAATCGTTGCCGTCTGCCCCAGTTCAATACGGCCATACCGATCTTCCGGCACAAACACCGTAATCGCCAAATCTCCCAATCTCCCAATTACCAACAGCGCCGCCCCCGGCATGGCTACTTCGCCCGGCTGCACCGCCCGCGCCAGCACCACCCCGTCTATGGGCGCGGACAACGTCTGGCGGCCGATCTGCGTTTCCAGCAGGTTCACGGTGGCTTGCACGGCGTCCACCTGTGCCTGCGCCGCGTCAAGCTGCTCTGGCCGCGCCCCGGCTGCCAGCAAATCCAGCTGCGCCTGGGCGGCATCCACGCCGCTTTCGGCCGCCGTTATCTGGCTGTTGAGCAGGCGCAACTGGCCGGTGAGCGCGGTTTGCAGTTGTTGGGCCATAGCCAATTGGGCGTTGAGTCCGGCCAGGGCAGATTGGAATTGGGTCACGGCCGTTTGCGCTTCCGCCGCCCCTGTCCCTTGCAAGGTCGCCTGCGCCCCCTGCAACTGCGCCGTTGTCTCCGCAATCTGGCTCTGCAAATCGGCGATCTGCTCTTCCACATCGGCCAACTGTGTTTCCACCTCGTCGCGCTGTTCCGTCACCGCGTCTAGCTGTGCCTGTGCCCGTGTCACGGCCGCTTCTGCCGCCGCCAATTGGGCGGCCGTAGGCCCAGCTTCCAGCAGGGCATAATTGGCCTGCGCCGCCGCCAGTTGCGCCTGCGCCTGGGCCAACTGTCCTTCCAGCAAAGTGGTATCCAGTTGCACCAACGGCTGCCCGGCGGTCACATTGTCACCCGCGGCCACCAGCACCTCAACTACCCGGCCCCCCTGTTCCGGGGCGATGACCACGTCGGTGGTCTCAATGGTACCGGAAGCGGTGAGACGGCCGTTCCCCTCCGCCCCACGCACCACAAAAAACCAATACCCCGCCAAAACAACCACAACCAAAATGACAATGATCCGAACAATCATCGGTGGTTTGTGCCTCATGGTTACACTCCTGGTGGGCAAGATGGCATCTTGCCCACCAACTCTCAATCTAACCGCTTCCTAAACCGCCGCGCCGCCGCCGTCATAATCAGCACGGCAAAAATGGACAGGGCGATCACTTCCGGCAGCAGCGCCTCCAACCCGACCCCTTTCAAGACAATGCCGCGCGAAATAATCAGAAAGTAGCGCAGCGGCACCAGATAGCTGATCCATTGCAGCACCTGGGGCATGGCTGCCAGCGGGAAGAAAAAGCCGGACAAAAAGATGGAAGGCAGCAAGGTGAACATGGTGATCAACATCGCTTCCTGCTGCGTATGCGCCAGGGTGGAAATGAAGATGCCAATGCCCAGACAGGTGATGATAAAGAGCGAAGAGAGCGCCAGCAGCAGCGGGATGCTGCCGTTGATGGGCACGCCAAAAATGAGAACGCCCACAACCAGAATCAGTACCATATCAAAAAAGGCGATCAGCACGTATGGCGTCACCTTGCCCACCACCAGTTCTAAGGACTGGATGGGGGTGACAATGAGCTGCTCAATGGTGCCCTGTTCCCGTTCGCGCACAATGGCGGTGGCGGTGAGCAGCGTGGCCAGGAATTGCACAATGATGCCAATGAGACCGGGGATCATGTAATAGGCGCTGACCAGATCGGGGTTGTACCAGACCTGGGTGCGCACTTCGACGGCAGGCTGGATAGCCCCACCCAATCCCCGCGCCGCCAGCCATTCCACCGTCAGTTGGGTGGCTTTGGCCTGGGCGATGAGGGTAGCGGCAGCCAGGGCAGTACCGGCCACTGTGGGGTCGGAACCGTCAATGATAAAGGCAACCTGCGACGGCCGTGCCCCCACCACATTCTCCCCATAATCCGGTGGAATAATCATGCCCGCCCGCGCCGAGTTATTCTCAATCAATGCCCGCAGTTCATCTTCGGACTGCACATCGTAGCGCAGTTGAAAGTAATCGGCGGCGCGGTAGGCGTCTAGCAGTTCGCGGGATTGGGCGCTCTTGTCCTGGTCAAACACCACCAGCGGCACATTCCGCACATCATTGGTGGCCGCATACCCCAGCAGAAAAAGCTGGATGACGGGCAGTAAGAAGGTCAGCGCCAGTGTGCGCGGGTCGCGCCGTATCTGGATAAATTCCTTGCGGATGAGGGAGCGCAGGCGAGAATTGAACATGACAAACGTCCATACCTACTGATTTGGTTGCAGCCCGGCCAGAAAAATCCCAACGGCCGTGTCAATATGCGCCTCATTCGTTAGCCCGTCAGCGCGGATGGCCGGAAAGAGCAAATAGCTGAGCGCCTGGGGGATGAACATGCCGATGAAGGCGCGGGCGCTGGCGCGGGTGTCATGTGGCCGCAGCCGCCCCAATTCCACCTGATGTTGCAGATAGGTTTTCAAGAAGTTGAGGATGTTGAGCAGCACCCGGTCGGCCACCATATCGGCCATTTCCGGCCGGCTGACAATCTCCGAAAAGACCAGCCGCGCCATCTGTGGAATGTCTGGCTGGTCGGTGATGCCCAGGTAGCCATGCGCCAGAATGGGCAGCACTTCCTCTGGCGGTTGTTCCAGCAGGGGGCCGGGATCGGTAGCAATTTGCATGAGCGGTACTCTGGAGAGAAACACCGCCTGGAGCAAATCCTCCTTTGTGGGGAAGTACCAGTAAATGAGCGAGGGGGATTGCAACCCGGCGGCCTGCGCGATGCTCTTAATGGTCGCGCCCTTAAAGCCCTTGCTGGCAAATTCGGCAAACGCCGCCTCTAAAATTTGTTGTCGCCGGTCGGGTTCTTCGTCCATTGGTCTGATCTAGTTCTTGATTGAACATTCAATCAAGATAATACACCCGGTTGCCTGGGGCTGTCAAGCCACCAGTTTGATCGAGCAGCGTGGGACGCTCACGTCCCGCGCGGGGCACGAGGGTGTGCCCCACTCCTCTGGTATAAAAAAGGCACACAGATGGTTCCGGTAATCTGCGAGGAGTGCGCATCCTCAGATGCGAACCGTTCAGCATTTGAGGATGCTGAACTCCTCGCGTATTTTCTGGATCAACCTGGGAATTCCATTACCAGACGGTTCGGGTAAACTTGGCATATGGATGAAAGAGCGCAAATTGCCGACTTACTGTTGGCCTGGTGGGATGCCGGGCACAGCGACCTGCCCTGGCGGGGCACACGCGATCCGTATGCCATCTGGGTGTCGGAGATTATGTTGCAGCAGACGCAGGTCACGGCCGTACTGCCCTACTACACCCGTTGGATGGCCCGTTTCCCCACGGTGCAAGACCTGGCGGCGGCTTCGTTGGACGAGGTGTTGAAGTTGTGGGAGGGGTTGGGCTATTACAGCCGGGCGCGGAATTTGCACGCGGCGGCGCGGGTAGTGGTGGAGGAGTGGCACGGCCGTTTCCCTACCACTGCCGCCGACTGGATGAAATTAAAGGGGGTGGGCCGGTACACCGCCGGGGCCATCGCCTCCATTGCCTTTGACGAGCCGGCGCCGGTATTGGACGGCAACGTCATCCGCACCCTCAGCCGCCTGACGGACCTGCCGGATGACGTGAGCAAAACGGCGACGAAGAATGCCTTGTGGCGACTGGCGGCGGAACTGGTTCCGGCGCAGCGCCCCGGCGACTATAACCAGGCGTTGATGGAGTTGGGGCAGCAGGTGTGCCTCCCGGCACGGCCGTTGTGCCAGCTCTGCCCGTTAGCTGCATTATGTCAAGCACAGCAGCGAGGCACACAGTTGGAAAGACCGGTACGGCCGTTGCGCCCGAATACGCCCCACTACGATGTAGTAGCCGGTGTCATCTGGCATAGGGAAGGGGATGGGCGGTTTTTGATTGCGCGACGGCCGTTGGATGGCCTGCTGGGTGGTTTGTGGGAGTTCCCCGGCGGCAAACAGGAAGCGGGCGAAACATTGCCCGCCGCTTTGCAACGCGAGATTGCCGAGGAGTTAGGCATTGAGATTGTGGTGGAGGATTTTCTAACGGAGGTGAAACATGCCTACACTCATTTCCGCATCACCCTACACGCTTTTCACGCCCGCCACCTGGCCGGGTTGCCGCAGAACATGGGCGTGGCCGACCATGCCTGGGTGACGCTGCCGGAGTTGGCGCGGTACGCTTTTGCCGTTACGGACCAGAAAATCATCGCGGCGCTCAAGGAGCAGCGCATTTGAGTAAGGCAGGTAAGAATCAGTGATGCCCAGGAAAGAGGCGACGGCCGTATTAGTGCCCTGGTTGGCTGTTTTGGGTGTGGCTCTGGTGGTGATCACCCCACTCTTGGGCGCACCTCCCTACGGGGATGATATTCGCCTGCATATCTATCGCGTCCCGGTGGTAGAAGCATTGTGGACGGCTGGCGTTCCTTTTGCGCGTTGGCTGCCCACCCTGAATCTGGGGTATGGCTCACCATTGTTCAACTTTTATCCGCCTTTGAGTGCCTATGTGTTGACCCTGTTGTATCTTATACTCGGCCAACAGGTGGATGTGGCCTGGAATGTGCTGTTGGCCCTGGCTTTGTTGGGTGGGTGCGTGGGGATGTTTTTGTTGGGGCGATGGTTATTTGGGGTGGCTGGCGGCATATTGGCGGCGATGTTGTACACCTGGTCACCACATCTGGTGTACCAGGGTTTGGCGCGGGGCAGCAGTGCCAATGGTTTGGCGATGGCATTATTTCCCTGGGCGACCTGGGGGTTGCTGGTGGTGGGGGCACGGCCGTCGCCCCTTTTCATTGTGTTAGCATCTGTCCCTATTGCTTTGTTGATGTTGTCACACACGGCAGCCAGTCTGTTGTTTTTGGGGCCGTTGGTCATATTGGCAGGCACGGCCGTGTGGGCCACACCGGGGCCGCGCCGCCCCCGACTGCGGGCTGTGGTGGCGGCGCTGGCATTAGGGTTGGCGCTTTCTGCTTTCTCCTGGTTGCCGGCGCTGGCAGAAATTGGCGCTACCCGTTATGCCCTGGAAGCGGGAAAGGTGAATGTCCAGGATTATTTTGCTGATGCTTTGCGCTGGCCGCAGCAAACAGTAGCCGGCGCGCATAATCCCGGCCTGCCCAAAACGCCGGGAATTGCCCAAATTGCGTTGGGGGCAGCGGGGGGAGGATTGGCCTTTGTGACCTGGCGCCGCCAGGGACGGGGGGGGCAACCGACAGCAGTGGCCGCGGTGGCCACGATGGCCGGCTTGATGGGGTTGGGCACATTGGCCCTGGCGATGTCCGTTTCATCACCGTTATGGGGCTGGCTACGCCCGCTGCAAAGTTTGCAATTTCCCTGGCGGTTATTAGATATACCCACCTTCTGCCTGGCGCTGGCGGGTGGATTTGTGCTGGCTATGCCGTTTGGGCACGGCCGTTCGTGGGGAGCAGTGGGGCGCGGGTTGGTAATGGTAGCCGGCTTAGTGGTGGCGTTTCTCAATGTGCTGCCCTACCTGTATCCGCCACGTCTTCATGTTTTGCCGGAACCGCTCACGCTGGCGGAGGCTACGGCCGTGCAGCAGCAGTTTGGTATTTACGGGCTGACGGCCTGGGGGGAGTACAGCGCCGCCAGCGTGTCTACCTGGCCGACGGCGCTGCCATTTGCCGGCGCTGACGAGATGCTCCCTCTTTATACCCGGCTTTTAGAGACGCCAGCAGGCATGACGGCCGTGGCCGGCGACCCCTGGCGTGCTGTTTGGCAGACCAATTTGCCCCAGGCAGAAACGGTGACGCTGGCAGTACATGATTTTCCTGGCTGGCAAGGGTGGGTGGATGGGAAGCAAGCAGCGTTGGGGGTGGCGGGTGACGGCCGTTTGCAATTCACCATTCCGCCTGGCCCACATCAAGTGGAACTGGCCTTTACGCGGACGCCAGCGCGGTGGCTGGCAGATGGCCTGACCGGGTTGGGGCTGGTGGTCATGGTGGCCCTATTTATCGGCAGATGGCGATACGCTGTTTCGCCGAAGCATGGTTTTTCGCCAGAAAGGGCAGCGACAAACCGGTTAATTGTTTTGTTTATTATTGTTTTATGTCTACTCCTGGGAAGCAAGCTGGTCTGGTTTGATCGTACATCTTCGCCGTTGGTGGTGCATCCGGCAGACGGCCGTATACCGGGCAAGGTCTCAGCCAGCTTTGGCAATTTTGACGGCCAAATCCGGCTGCTGGCTTATGAGACTCATCCACCGGATACGCTGGTTTTATACTGGCAGGCATTGGCCGATATGACTGCTCGTTATGCAGTAGTGGTGACGATTGGCAATGCCCAGGGCGTCCCGCTAGATGCGGTGGTCAATGATGCGCCGGGTTATATGAGCACCGCCCATTGGCAGGCCGGGCATCTGGCGCGGGATGTATACCATCTGCGGCCTGGCGGGCAGCCGGCGCCTGCCGGGTATACACTTTGGGTGGAAGTGAAGGACGCAGCCAGCGGCCAGGTTGTCCCGATAGTTGATGCTCCGGGGGTAACGGCCGTGCCTGTTGGCCGCCTGAAAACGCCCCCGACATTGTTGGACGCGCCGGAAACACACGGGACGGTTTTCGGTGAGGTGATCCGGCTGCGACAGGCAATTGTGCCGGCCCATTTGGCCACCGGGGAAGCGATGGAGATGACACTGGTTTGGGAGTCATTAGCGCCTGTGGCCGAGGATTACACGGTATTTGTGCATTTGCTGAACCCGGATGGGACGCTGGCAGACGGGAATGACGGGCAACCGCTGCACGGCCGTTATCCCACCTCTTATTGGTCGCCCGGCGAAAAAATAGTGGATGTGCGCCAATGGCAACCTGATGTGCCACCAGGAATTTACCAACTGGCCGTTGGCCTGTACCGGCTCGATTCCGGGGAGCGCCTGGCCACCTCTGGCCCTCTGGCTGAGATGGTGGATCGTGTGATGTTGGGGTATGTGGCGATTGGGGAGAGCGGGAGCAATCAGTGACAATTGCGCCGTATCAGCGCCGAAAAAGCCGCCAGGCCAGACCGGGCCGGTGCAGGTAGACAATTTGCCCGGAGAAGAGCGCCGGGCGAAAACCAAAATGACGCAAAACGGTACCTGGCTCTGCGACGGCCGGTACAAAAAAGCGGTCCAGGGTGTAGGGGGTAATGGGGGGCCAATACCACCATTGCAGTAACAGGCGGGACACTGGCCGTAACAGCACCAGGGGCAGCGGGGCCGCCAGACGTTTACGGCCGTTGACGGCCAACATCCGCTGCATCATCTCCCGGTAAGCCATACGCTCTTCACCGGCAATGGCGATGGTTTGATTTACATAACGACCGGGATATTGCACAATAAGATGAAGGCAGCGGGTGAAATCTTCGACCCAAAGTGGCTGCACGGGCATATGGCCGCCGCCGGGCAGCCAGACAAAGGGCCAACTCCAGATAGCCAGCGCCAGAAACATTTCGGTGAAGCGGTCTTCACGGCCGTAAAGGGGAGCCGTTTGCAGAATGGTATACGGGAGGCCGCTGCGCCGGATCAGTTGCTCCATTTCCCCTTTCGCGCGTAACAGCGGGTGCATGGCGGCGCTATTGGCCCCCAAATGGCTGGGCACAACCAGGTGTTGCACGCCGGCGCGGCGACTCTCGTCAATGAGCTGGGCGGTACCTTCGACATCCACATGTTGCAGTAAGCGGTTGCTGCCGCGGGCTTCGGCCCCGGCCAGATGGACAACGGTATGGATACCCTGCAACTGTTCGCGCAGTTTCAGGTGGGTGATGAGACGGCCGTCATACGGCCGTGCGTCTACCCCTTCCCGCGCCAATCGCGCTATGAAGGAACGGCCAATGAAGCCGGTTGCACCTGTGACCAAAATCATAGGGGAATTTTATTGCGTATTGTTCATTGCGTAAAAGCTACCTGCCACTTGCCACTTATAATCCTGACCCATGATCTGTGACCGGTTGCCATTGGTGGAATTGGATATAATGCGCCGTTATGAACCTTTCCACTGATTCTCAAACAAATACACAACGCTTCGGTGTTCTTTTCGGCTTTTGGGCAGGTCTAATGTCTGTCCGCCTTCTCCTTCAGATATATTTGTATCGGAACGGTTTTTTGAGTGTCTCGGCTGATGAATTTGCCAGAGGTATTATTTCAGCTCGATGGAGCGCTAATCCACAAATAGATTCTTTACCGGAAATTATTGTTATCTGGTTGCCGTTAGAAAAATACATCAATGCAGTCGCCCTGTGGCTATGGGATGACGTTATCGTTGCTCCACGTATAACAGCATTTCTGGCCTCGTGCCTATTGCTAGTGGCCTTTTTCTTTGTTGTGCGAGATTTGTTTGATAGCGAACGGGTGGCAATAGTTGCAACTGTTTTACTGGCTTTTACACCGTGGTTTGTCTGGTTGAGTGGCACACCCATGCTAGAAATTTACTTTCTAGCATTGTTCTGGGCTGGCTTATGGTTCTTGGTGGTCTGGCTACGGGAGCGGCGACCACATTACTGGTTATGGGGCGGTTTGCTCTTACTTTTAACGAGCATCACTCATATCCAAAGTTGGATCCTGATCAATGTTGTCAACTTGCTTTCCAGTGTTGTAGGTATCAAACTTCTTCGTCAAAGGAAATATGCTGAGGCCTCACGGTTGCTGGGTTTTTTCATTCTGAACAACCTGTTTATCCTGTTTTTTATTAGTTCCGAGTATTTTCTTACGGGAAAGTTCCTGGGCATTCTTTCAGCACACACAGCTTATTCAATCTGGTTTTACAAAGGGTATGATGTACCCATTTGGGATAAATTTGCTTATTATCCGCGTATTGTAGAAGAAAATATGTTGGTGATGAGTTGGGTATTTGGCTTGTTTGGATTGGCTGTAATATTTTTGGAAAAACGAAATTTATATTGGCGTTTTTACCTGTTAATGCTGGCGGTTGTCTCATTATCGGTTTATAGTGCATTTAATACCCTCTCGGGACCGCCAAGTGCTGCTCCAGGACGCTACTCGTTGTTATACAGCATGTTATGGATACCCTATGTGGCTTTTAGTCTTGAGCGATTGTTTGTGTGGGGAAGATGGGCAAACAGGCGAACAGTTCAAATTGGGTTGATGACATTATCTCTAGGGTTACTGATGGTAATGAGTTGGGCGAACATTCGCCAAGTGATAGATTTTCCACAGGGAATGCGTACGGAACCCGTAGCGGCTGGGCGTTATGTGGAGCAGGTTTTAGATACCTGGGGGATGGATGAAACTCCCCAATACTTGTTGGAGGCAAATGCCTGGGAATTTCTGGCCGTGCAGTTAACGGCCCGCCATTATGAGGCGATGATATTGGATCGTCCGTTTGATTTATTCAACCGGGATGCGCCGTCAATGTTGTTACAAAGCCGCGAGGAAGTCAAAGAGTGGCTGGAAAATGAGCGGGTTATTTTAGTCGTGTTGCGTAATGAAGAATTAAAGGCATATGTTGAAACACAAGGATTATTGACGCCCGAGGATGACTTTGGAGGGTGGACGGTTTATCGTTTCAATCCATAATTACTTACCAAGAAGGACTTTTTAGTGAAACATCTTCGTGTTGCGCTCATCGGCCCAACATACCCTTACCGGGGTGGCATTGCCCATTATACTACTCTATTAACACGGCATTTACGTGAAGAACATGAGGTATTATTGATTTCCTTTTCGCGGCAGTATCCGGGTTGGTTGTTTCCAGGGAAGAGCGACAAGGATCCGAGCGAACGGCCGTTGCAAACTGAAGCGGAATACATCCTGGATTCCCTCAATCCCCTGAGCTGGCGCCGGACACTTAAACGGCTGCAAGTCTGGCAGCCGGATGTCGTGATTATCCCCTGGTGGCATCCGTATTTTACGGCCGTATGGGCTGCGTTGAGTCGGAGCGTTAAGCGGCTGCCCGGTTCGCCCCGGTTGATTTTCATCTGCCATAATGTCTTACCGCATGAGCAAGGACGATTTAGCCAACGTCTGCTACCGCCTTTGTTTCGGCTGGCCTGTGGTCGTGGGGATGGTTTTATCGTGCATTCTCAGGCGGATGGGCAAATTTTGCAGAGAATTTTGCCTCAGGCGCGGGTGCAGGTGACACCACTGCCGACCTATGCGGAGTTGGGTATTACTGATACGAGTCATATTGAGCTACCGGTGACATTGCCCACAGATCGGCCATTGCTGTTGTTTTGTGGGTTGGTACGGCCGTATAAAGGTCTAGATGTGCTGTTGGATGCGATGGCGATTGCGGTAAAGGAACGGCCGTTGCACCTGTTGGTGGCGGGTGAGTTCTGGCAAGGGGGCGAAGCGCAGTATCGGGAGCAAATTGACCGGCTTGGTTTGCATGATCATGTGACCATCTGGAACGAGTATGTGCCCGATGAGCAACTGGCAACCTGTATTGATCGGTGTGATGTGGTAGTGCTGCCTTATCGTTCGGCCACGCAGAGCGCCGTCATCCAACTGGCCTTTGGCCGAGGCAAACCGGTGATTACGACGAATGTGGGGGGATTGGGGGAAGTAGTGGCGGACGGCCGTAGTGGTCTGGTTGTGTCCCCCCATGATGCAATAGCCTTGGCAACAGCTATCATCTGCTTGTTTACAGGAGATATGGCCATCAGTCTTGTAAAATATATACATCGTGAACACCAGAAGTTTTCATGGAACCATTTGGTAAATGTTTTACATCAATTGACTGAGTCACGCCTGGATGCAACTAAATGAAGATCGCCTTTGTTCTAACACAAAGCCTGGATAGCCCTAGCGGTCTCGGCCGTTACGGCCCTGTTGCCCGCGAACTGGTAAAAATCGGTTATCAAGTTGAAATTCTGGCTCTACACCATGATTGGACACCCGAAATTAGAAACCCATATGATGATGCTGGTGTTGTAGTCAGGTACGTTGGGCAAATGCATGTACACAAGAGAGGAAGCAGTAAACAATATTTCAGCTTGCCTAAACTATTGTATATATCCATTCATGCCATACTCCGTTTAGCGCACGCAATCTATTCCTCAGATGCCGATATAATTCATTTAGGTAAGCCTCAACCCTTCAACGTAATAGCTGCCAGATTGGGTCGGCGTGGAAGAATAATATACTGTGACTGTGACGACTACGAAGCAGAAACCAATAATTTTAGCCATGAGTGGCAGCGCCAAATAGTACGCTATTTTGAAGATAGCATCATAAGAGTGGCCTCAAAAATGACAGTAAACACTACATTCACTGAAGCCCGCTACATTTCCTTAGGTTATCCTTCGCACAAAATCAAATATGTACCTAATGGTGTTGAACGTGCAAGGTTTGAATGCACCGCTGATAATTTAGAAGACTTAATAGCGAAATGGAATCTGAGTGCTGATGATCCGCTGATAATGTATGTTGGTTCATTGAGTTTGATTAGCCACCCTGTTGATCTACTTCTAAAAGCATTTGTCCATGTAAAACAAGAAATCCCCCAGGCAAGATTAATGATTATTGGTGGTGGTGAAGACTTTCACCATTTGCAGAAAGAGAGCCTTGCTTTAGACATTTTTTCAAATGTCACCTTCACAGGGCGCATTTCTCCAGATGAAATTCCGCAGTATCTAAGACTGGCGATGTTAACAGTTGATCCCGTTTTAGATGATCTGACTGCTAAAGCCCGATGTCCACTAAAAGTGTTGGAAAGTATAGCAGTTGGCGTCCCTGTAGTTACAGGCGATGTTGGTGACAGGCGACTGATATTACATGATGGACAGTTGGGCATTTTAGTTGAACCAGGAGATAGTTTATCATTAGCGCAAGGCATTATTACACTAATTCATGATGTGCCCACGAGAATAAGTATGGAGGAGCGCAGCAATACCCTAAGGCATTCACTATTTTGGGATCAATTAGTGTTCGAGTTTGCCCAGGTTTATGAATCTTGAGAACCACATGAGTTTGCCAGAGCAAGAGCAAATCGTTGTAATTATCGTGAATTGGAACAGACCACAAGAAACCATTGCCTGCATCCAATCCCTTCGTGTTTGTAATTATGGCAATATGAAGATTCTTGTGGTTGATAATGGTTCTTCAGACAATTCTGCAAGCACCATTAAGGAAGGTTGTCCAGAAGCAGAGATTCTAATTTTGGCGGAAAATAAAGGTTTTGCTGGGGGTTACAATGCTGGCATTCAACATGCCATGCAATCAAAAGCTACGCATTTCTTTATTCTCAATAATGACACCATAGTAGATGCAAACGCCCTTATTCATTTGTATGATTCTCCCTGGGATGTAGCCGTCCCCAAAATAATGTTCTACTCTGAACCAGAAATCATTTGGGCAGCCGGATGTCGGTGGCGACGGTTTCCACCTGGTGTCATTATGAATGGTTATAGGCATAAAGATAACCCGGCTTTTAATAAACCCACGCCTTTGCAATATGCTACTGGATGCGCTCTATTTGTCAGACGTGTGGTTTTCGATAAGTTACATGGCTTTGATGAGGTTTTTGAAAGTTATTTGGAAGATTATGATTTTTGTTATCGTGCTCATGAAGCTGGCTTAACCTTAGGCTATGCGCCTGGTGCTCGCATATATCACAAAGTATCCTTGACGCTTGGTGAGAGGTCCCCCAAAAAGAGATGGTATCTTGGCCGAAATACTGTGTTGTTCTATCGCAAGAAACGACGCTTTCCCAAATGGATGTTGTGGGGTTTTTTGATTTGGGTACTAATTCGGGAAATACTTAAGGGTGAGTTTTCATACCTGCCCGATTTTTTGCAAGGAGTGCGTGTTGGCCTAAATTTGCTCAAAGAGAACGAAGGATTACTATAAGGCTTGTTTATGGAGACTATATCGTGTAATTTGTGTGGAAGTAATGTGTCTATTCCATACATTGAAGTAAAAGATCGATTCACTAAGGAGCTATTTCATGTGGTTTGCTGCTCGAACTGCAAATTGATTTACTTAAATCCACGGCCGAATAAAGAGCATTTGCAAAACTATTATCCCCAGCAATATGAGCCTCATCATGTCCCACTGACTGATTCTGGGAAATGGCATCAACACAGGATGCGACAGATACAACTTGATTATGTAGAGAAGTACCATCTCCATCGCGGCACACTATTAGACATTGGGTGTGCCACCGGAGAATTTCTAGCAGCAGCATCTGAACGGGGTTGGCTTGTCAAAGGCATTGAACTGGTTGAAGATGCTGCGCAAATAGCTCGTTCAACTTATGGGTTTTCCGTGGTAACGGGTGAAGTAGAAATGGTTCTGACGGAAAATAATACATTTGATGTGATTACTTTATGGGATGTTTTTGAACACTTAACAAATCCAAGACAAGTTTTACAACAGTGTTTTACAGCCCTGAAACCTGAAGGCAAACTGGTTATTGCAATTCCAAACCTTGATAGTTTTGACCGTTATTTGTTCGGCAAAGACTGGGTGGGATGGGAAGTCCCACGCCACCTTTATTTTTTTAGTAAAGATACACTCATTCATATACTTGACGATACAGGTTTTAATTTACTAGGTGAAGAGTGCCTTGTAGGTGGCAAAGGTGTTTTCCAGATTAGTTTGGCTTCCAAATTTCAAGGCTCATCTTTTGCTCGTTTGATCAACAAGATTTCTCCTATAATACTAGCCACCTTGTGGCCTTATCGTCAGTTTGCTTATCATTTGAACAAGGGGCCAGTTATTACCTACATGGCTCAAAAACGTCTGTTATGACAATACATTCTCTAAGTACGCCCAAAGACTTTTCACAGGGAAATTTTGAAGGGCACTTTGAAGCGGCTGCTTGTAACCTTTGTGGAAGCACAGACCAACAACCTGTCTTTAGCGGACATGACAGGCTCACTGGGCTGCCCGGTCGCTTCCAAATTGTCCAATGTCAAAATTGTGGGGCTTTTCGCCAGAATCCATATTTGGTCTGGGAATACCTCAAAGATTACTATCCTGATGAGGCTTATTCTGCATATGCATCGATTAATAAAGCCGATGCCAAGAATTGGCAACTATGGATAAATCGGCATGGGGTTCGCAAAAAACTACACGCCATAGAACAGGTACAAAAGGGTGGTCGCCTGCTAGACATCGGTTGTGGTGCAGGCGCTTTCTTAGCAGAAGCCAGACGTAAAGGCCATTGGCAGCCAGAAGGAATTGAACCCAATAAATTTGCTGCAGATTATGTGCAAAAAGAATTAGGTATTCCCGTACATGTAGGGGCGTTTCCTGATGTTTCTTTACCGTCTCAATCATATGATGTGATTACGATGTGGAACGTTCTTGAACATTTGTATCAACCAACGGAATCAATGTATCAAGTTAACACACTCCTGAAAACTGGTGGATGGGTGGTTTTCTCTTTGCCAAATGCTGAGAGTATAGAGGCACGAATTGCTAAACAATACTGGTCTGGTTGGGACTTGCCACGGCACCTATATGTTTTTTCAAAGACCAACATACATCAATTGTTGGAAAAGAATGGATTCATAGTAAGAGATACACGTTGCATATCAACCAGTTATGCAGCATTGGGATATACCCTGCGATTTTGGTCTCAGGATAATAGTAGACAATTTCCTGCTGCCGCCCGTAAACTGACACAGATATACCATACAGCACCTATTCGATTGATGATGACATTGCCTTTGTGGTTACTCGACCGCCTGCGATTATCATCTATGATTACAGTTTTTGCTCAAAAGGACATCACACATGGATGATAAAAATCAAATTGAATCTAGCCTTAAGTGGCTGAATCAATTGTCATATTGGCACGGTTTCGCAAGAAACAAATGGAAGTGGCTCGGATGGGTCTTGACGAGCATAACATTTGTCTATGTAACTCTTTTGCTCATAAAAAATTGGGGTTACATCCAACATATTGACTGGCAGCATTACATGTTTGCCATCGTGGCAGCCAGCATAATCTATCTATTCTCATTATTGCTCCAGTTGTTTGTATGGTTGCGATTGCTTTCTCAATATCATTCTATTGGATGGCAAGATGTTCATATCTACATGCGGACAGTGATGCTAAGACAATTACCTGGGGGGATTTTCCATTGGGTAGGTCGAGGCGCGATGTATAAATCAACCACGGCCGTTTCCCCTCAAATCATATTTTATGCCAGTCTGTTAGACTGGTGCTTGATACTGGTAACTGCTCTCGGTGTATTTAGTCTGTTTAGTAGTGGCTTAACGCCTATTCTTAGATGGACACTGTTTTCATTTTCAGTCGCACTGATGTTGATCTTTTCAAGAATGTGGTTTTCATCCAGGCAGGGCGGGCGCTTTTTATTTGAGGGGGTATTCTGGTCACTGGCCTATTGTGGAAGTTGGTTTTTAGGCGGCGTGATTTTGTACTTGCTAATGCAAGCCAGTGAGAGTTCGCAAGTGTCCTTAACGACGGCCGTATTGGTATGGGTGTTAGCCGGGGGAATCAGTGCGCTGGTTATCATCACCCCAACTGGATTAGGGATACGCGAATTGTCCCTGGTTTTCCTTCTACAGCCCTTTATGTCCGCATCCCTGGCTGTTCTTTTAGCGCTCATGTTGAGGCTTCTTTTTATTCTTTCCGATTTGCTCTGGGGGGCAATTGGTGGTCTCTTGACACGACCCTTTATATCAAAAATGGAAAAGACCCAACAAATAACTCTAAAATAACACAAAAGAGTTATTGATAATTTGCCCTGGTTAGAAGAAAATTCTCAAGGGTAAGATAAATCTACCTGTTTTACTTAACACCTATTTTTATGTATGGAGGTAATATAATGAAAAGAAAATTGTTTATCGTTCTTGCCTTAGTAGTACTACTAAGCGCTATTGGCTCGGTTAGTGCCCAAATCCCTGCACCTGGGACAGGTTTTCAAACCGCATTTAACATCCAAAACCTCTCAAGTAACCAAACCACCTGTGCAATAAACTTCTATGACAGTGCAGGGGTTACTCCCGCTTTTAGCATTCCTAGTGTTATCATTGCAGGCAATGACAAAGCCGATTTTTATACGGGTAATGACGCAGTCTTTGGTGGAATGTCCCCGGGTCAGTACTCAGCAGTTGTCAGCTGTGATCAGGAAGTAGCGGCTGTTGTTAACTATAGTGACGGTAACAGCGCTGCTAGTTCAGCTGGGTTGGGTGATTCTGCTATTGGCACCAATTTCTTCGCCCCCGGTATCTACGATAATTACTACAACTTTTATTCCAACATCGTCGTGCAAAACACCACAGGTTCAAGCGTCAATATTACTGTAGATATCTTAGGTGCTGGTGGTTCCGTTGTTAAGACTTATACAGAAAACAATGTTCCTGCATATGCTTCTGTAGTGTTTGATCAAACAGATGACCCCGACTTGAACACGAATGTGCCATATTCTGCAAGAATTACTGGTACGGGCAATCTGGCAGCAGTTGTAAACATTTACGGTCTTGGCAATGTAGATCAGCAGCTATATGCTTACAATCCGTTTGCAGCCGGAGCAACAGAAATGTTTGCGCCGATCATCATGAATAACTATTATGGTTATAATTCTGCTCTTTCAGTGCAAAACATTGACACTGCACAAACAGCTAATGTTACGGTAACTTATTCCAATGGTGCATCGGAGACAGCTAACATTGGTCCAGGTTCTGCTCATGTTTTCTTGAACTTCCTCACGCCCGGTTTGCCCGCAGGTAACACACTGTATAGCGCCAAGGTTGAAAGCACAAATTCTGTGCCAGTTGTTGCTTTGGTAAATCAGTCCAACAATTACAATCGTGCAGCAAGCTATATCGGCTTTGCTTCCGGTGCAGTCACAATTAATACTCCTATCGTGTTGCGTCAGTACTATGGCTACGAGAGTAGTATAACCTGCCAGAATCTTAGCCCCTCTGCAAACGCAAGTATTGACATTAACTACAGTGGTGTTTCCGGCACAACTACGCTTGGCCCAGTAGCGCCTAACGGTACAGCCAGCATCGTACAGTTGTTTGATCCAACATTAAATGGTGTTGGAAATAACTGGATTGGTTCGGCGGTAATTACTGCGAATCAAGATGTTGTTTGTGTTGTGAACCAGGACATTATCACTGGCCCAGGTGCCACCACTTCTCAAGACGTATTACAGTCTTATGAAGGTATTGGCAACTAATTCTTCTCTTGCTTGAAATAACAGGCAAATAGTGTATTTTTGTTTGAAGGCCACTGTGGCAAACAGTGGCCTTTATTCTTGTTAGCCTAAACCTTAAATAGAGAGGTTAAGATGAAAGTGGCACATTTGATTTTACTTTGCCTTGGTGTTGTTTTTCTGTCTCTTGGGTGTTCAAACTCACCTTCGTCGATTGACACGACATCGCAACGAGTTCCGGAATCTTTACCTGCTGTTGGCGCAACTACATCCTCAAGTGGGGCAAGTGCGTATCCAGTGCCTCAAAACGAGTCGGTAGACAACAACGCTGCATATCCGATTCCGCAGCCAATTGCAAGTTATACAGCTTATCCTGGGCAAAGTGAAAACGGGTCCTCATTGCAACCACAGGTTGAGTTATTACCGTTTGAACTGCCAGATTTACCAGAGCTATCAGCCGACAAAGGCATGGTAGTTGGCCGTGTTATTGATGGCGCAACGGGCCAACCAGGGTTTCGTGCGCCAGTATATCTTGGTGAAAAGATTCCTGTGGAACCTGGGCCGGGGTACTTCATTAGTACCCAGCAAAATTCTTCGCCTCAGGATATGGCGGATGAACAAGGGTATTTTATTATTTCAGAAGTTAAGCCTGGTGTATATGCCCTGGTGATTCAAACACCGGTAGGAGCCAAGGTCTTGGTTAATCCTGAGACTAATGATGCCTATTGGGTTGAAGTAATCGCGGGTCAGGTTACAGAAGTGGGAGAAGTCTTATTTCAATTCCCTTGATATATGCTTATATCTTAAGGACTGATAAGCTGGGCAGTATTACCGAGTACAAATTCAGACTATAGGCTGTTTATTTGTGTACCTTTAGGGCAATCGCGTAATAAATGGACAACTCTTCAGAAGATTCTAAATTTACCGAAACGGTTAGAAGCATCTTTTCCAAACCACCATATACTCATGACCCCCGAAAGGAAATGATGTTTAATCACCTTATTAGTGGTCGTGCCTCATCATACCAGCGTCTAAAGCAATTGTTGGCTCATTTTTCTAAACCCGTGGATGAGATGACTGTGCTTGATGCTGGTTGCGGGTCCGGTATGGGTTGTGCAGCTTTGTCTGATTTGGGATGCAAAACAATTATCGGCCTCGATCCAGGTAAAGAAGCTATTGGCTTACCAATTGCAGCAAAGCGTTATTATGCACCTGAGTCTTCGGTGAGTTTTATTCAAGCCAGTGGGTATGAAATTCCATTGGCTGACAACAGTATAGATTTTTGTTGGTGTAGTTTTGTAATTGAGCACATTCCGGATCCTTTGCAATTTTTCGCAGAAATATATCGTGTGTTGGCACCAAAAAGTCTCTGCTATATCAGCACAAATAACCGGTTATGGCCCATTGAACCGCATTCACGCACCTGGTTTGCTAGCTGGCTACCTTATGATATGGCCGAAAAATACGTGAGATGGCGTAAACGGTGGCCTACAGAAGTTGTCTGGGATGTATACTTACCAACATATTGGCAGATGAGTTATTGGGCAGATCAAGCTGGATTTGACATAATTAAGAGTACTCGCCAAATGGTAAAGGTTAAGTTGCCAGGTTGGGCTAAAAGGGTTAATGTACTAAAAAGAATAGAGTTTTTGCTTCCCAATTTATACTTACTCCTTGAGAAGCCAGCGGAAATTGGCTTAGTGAGAACTCAGAAATTGAATGAAGATTTAGAGATGACACTAGAGTAGGGGCTTTTTAAATTCAAGCTATTTGATCCCATAAATGCCGTCAACTACCTGCCCCTTTGAGCAGTTGGCATTTGAAAAGCACAAGGTATTTGTTCTTTATTGACACCCCACAGCAGAAACAACTACGGCCGTATCCAAAAAACAACATTTTCCCTAACAGGAGGATAAAAATGGCTTTTGCAAAAATACAAGTGCCGCAAGGCGAAAAGATCAGTTATACAAATGGCAAATTGCACGTGCCCGATAACCCCATTGTGGCGTATATCGAAGGGGACGGCATTGGCGTAGACATTACCCCCGCGTCGCTGTATGTGTGGAACACGGCCGTAGCCAAAGCCTACGGTGGCAAACGCAAAATTGCCTGGATGGAAATCTACACCGGCGAAAAAGCGGCCGCGCTCTACGACGGTAACTTTATGCCTGAAGAGACGTTTGACGCCATGCGTGAATATCTGGTGGGTATCAAAGGGCCGCTGACTACCCCTATTGGTGGTGGTTTCCGCAGCTTGAACGTCACGCTGCGCCAGGTGTTGGACCTGTACGCCTGTGTCCGCCCGGTGCGCTACATCCCCGGCACCCCCAGCCCCATGCGCCAGCCGGAATTGATGGACATCGTTATCTTCCGCGAAAATACGGAGGATGTGTACTCCGGCGTGGAATGGCCGGCCGAATCAGGCGAGGCCAAAGCGATCATTGCCTTTATGAACGAAAAGTTGGGCAAGAATGTGCGCCCAGATTCGGCCATTGGTATCAAACCCGTCAGCGCCTTTGGCACCAAACGACTGGTGCGCCAGGCCATCCAATATGCCATTGACCACAACCGCCCCAGCGTCACCCTGGTACATAAGGGCAATATTATGAAGTTTACCGAAGGCGCGTTCCGCGATTGGGGCTATGAACTGGCACGGGAAGAGTTTGGCGCGCAGCCGCTGGATGGCGGCCCCTGGCACACTTTGCGCAACCCCAACAGCGGCATGGACATTGTGATCAAGGATGTGATTGCCGACAATATGCTGCAACAACTGCTGACGCGCACGGTGGATTATGATGTAATCGCTACCTTGAATCTGAATGGCGACTACATGAGCGATGCAGCGGCGGCGCAGGTGGGCGGCCTGGGTATGGCCCCTGGCGGCAACATCGGTGACGGTGTGGCCCTGTTTGAAGCCACGCACGGCACCGCGCCCAAGTATGCCGGCAAAGATATGGTCAACCCCGGCAGTCTCATCCTCAGTGGGGTAATGATGTTGGAGTATATGGGCTGGCAGGAAGCGGCCGATCTGATTGTGACGGCCATGACCAAAACCATTGAAAACAAAACGGTGACTTACGACCTCCATCGCCAGATCGAGGGGGCTACCAAACTAAGCTGCTCGGAGTTTGGGCAGGCGATTGTGGATAATATGTAGCTTTCCCAGAAGCCCGGCTTTTGCTAAAAGCCGGGCTTCTTTTTTTGCCTTATTGATCCCCCAGACAGGTTCCTAAATTGCGGGCGCTTTGCACCCAGGGATGATCCAGCGGCACCACTTTGCGTTTGCCCACCACATCGGCAATGGGCACGGCCGTTGTCCCCTGACCACGCACCGCCACCATCACCCCATATTGCCCTTCGTTGATGTAGTGGACACAGGCGCACCCTAATTGGGTGGTCAACAGCCGATCCACGGTCGAAGGTGTCCCCCCCCGCTGCACATGCCCCAAAATGGTCACCCGCGATTCCAGGCCGGTGAGTTTTTCTAATTGCTCCGACATGTGCATGGTGCTGTGCGCACGGCGGGCTTCAATTTCGGCAATGCGCGTTTTGGCTTTCTGGCGAGTTTCTTTATTTTTTACTTTTTCCAGCTCTACTTGCGCCGCGTGCAGTTCGGCGGCAATTTCCTGGGGCATGGCCCCTTCGGAAACGGCAACGATGCTAAAGCCACGGCCGTGACGATACCGCCTCTTAATCGCTTCGGCCACAATCTCCACGTTGTACGGTATCTCAGGAATCAAGATGACGTCGGCCCCACCGGCCAGACCTGCCCCTAATGCCAGCCAGCCGGTGTTGTGCCCCATCGTTTCCACCACAATGATGCGGTGGTGGCTGTGGGCGGTGCTGTGCAGCCGGTCAATGGCTTCGGTGGCAATGCCCAGCGCCGTATCAAAACCAAACGTCACATCAGTCAGGGCCACATCATTATCAATGGTTTTGGGCAGATTGATGATGTTCATCCCTTTTTGCATCAAACCG
Source organism: Chloroflexota bacterium (assembly GCA_014584575.1). Lineage (GTDB taxonomy): Bacteria > Chloroflexota > Anaerolineae > Promineifilales > Promineifilaceae > CAADGU01. The sequence goes on along the minus strand of JACTMP010000082.1, from coordinate 105,146 downwards.
TAAGCGTTTTTAAGCGTGCCGCCGCCACCCAGACAGACCAACACATCCAGGTTGTGTTTACGGTAGGTTTCCATCATGGTGTCGGTCATGTCCAGCTTTTTGCCGCCCATCATCATCTTGTGCGGTTTGTCCCGGCTGGTGCCCAGGATGGTGCCGCCGATGGTCAGGATGCCTGACAGCGTTTCGCCATCCAACCGCATGGTGCGGTCGCCGACCAGCCCATGAAACCCGTCACGGAAGCCGATCACGTTCATGCCCATGCCCAAGGCCGTTTTGCCAATGGCGCGAATGGCGGAATTGAGGCCCGGCGTGTCACCGCCGGCCGTGAGAATGCCAACATACTTTGCCATCTGTCACTCTCCGTGGGTGTCAGGTGTCGTGTGTCAGGTGTCAGGTTGGAGCGTTACTTGACACGTGACACATGATACTTGACACTTATTTTATCCTGATTCTAAAGGGTTTTGGGAGATTTGTCGCATGGATACAAAACAACATTCTGAAGCTGCACCACCCAAAGTGCTGACGATTGCCGGGTCGGACAGCGGTGGGGCGGCGGGGTTGCAGGCCGATTTGCGCACGTGGGCGGTGTTGGGGGCATATGGCATGAGTGTGGTTACGGCCGTGACTGCCCAAAACAGCGTCTCCGTCGAGCGTGTCCAGTATATGTCGCCCGAGTTTGTAGCCGACCAATTGGACGCGGTGCTGTCCGATTATGGGGCGGCGGCCATTAAGACTGGTTTTATCGGTCAGGCGGAACTCATCCTTGTTATCGGCGGCAAATTACAGCTCTATGGCTGCCAGAAAATCGTGGTTGACCCGGTGCTGGTCACCCATCGTGGGCAACCGATGTTTGCCGATGCGGTGCGGGTGCATTACGTATTGGCCCTGCTGCCAATTGCCTATTTAATTACGCCCAATGTGATGGAAACGGCCGTGCTCTTGAACACCTCTGTGCCCGATCCCACCGACCTCTCTCGGCTGGCGCAATTAGCCCAGGAATTGCACAGGTTGGGTGCCAGAAACGTGCTGCTCAAAGGGGGGCGAGATGGAGAGGATGTGGTGGATATTTTTTTTGACGGCCGTACCACCCACGAATTGCGCTCTCCTCATATCGAGACAGAAAACACACACGGGGCGGGTGATACGCTGTCAGCCGCCGTCTGTGTGGCATTGGCAAGGGGGGAGAGGTTGGACACGGCCGTGTACCTGGCCCACCAATTCACCCATCAGGCCATCCAAAATGGGGCGCAATGGCAGTTAGGGGCCGGGCATGGGCCGGTTTTCCCGGTAATCGGTGAACGGTGATCGGGAGATTAGAGATTGGAGATTAGAGATTGAGAGATTAGAGCCGCATCGATCACCCCATCACCTCATCACCTCATCACCCTGTCACCTCGTCACTTGCACCTTGCCACATGCTCCATATAATTCCCCTAACATTCAAAACGTTTTGAACGTAGGGAGAACTATGCACGATACATTGATTGGCGTCAACGAGAGTACCGTAGCCGGCATTGGGCGGCTGGCCCGCTTTTTTGGCTTTAACGATGTCATGGGGCGGCTCTATGGCACATTGCTGCTGAACCCGGAGCCATTGTCATTGGATGACCTGGCCGACCAGTTACAAATCAGCAAAGGGTCGGTGAGCATGAACATGCGCGACCTGGAGCGTTGGGGCATGGCCAAAGAAGTGTGGATGCGCGGCGAGCGCAAGAAGTATTACCAGGCTGAATCGGATATGTGGCAGGTCATTCGCAGTGTAATCAACAGCCGTGAGCGGCGCGAGGTGCAAATGGCGCTGCAAGTCCTCAGCGAAAGCATCACCAAGCTGCAATCCGCCCAGGCGGAATTGACCCCCGAAGAGCGCGAACTCGCCGCTTACTACCTGGAACGCATCGCCGATTTGCAAGGCTTTTTCCAGTTCGCCCAGATGGCCCTGGAAACGGTGCTCGGCAAAGCGGATTCCATTGATTTTGAGGCCGTGACGAAGATAGAAATTGGGTGATTGGAGATTGGAGATTAGAGATTGGTCAATCTCCGATCTCTAATCTCCAATCCCTTCCCTTTTTTTCCTATGATCATCGCCATCGGCTCCACCAACCCCGTCAAAGTCACGGCCGTAACCACCCACATACACCACGTCTGGCCGGAAGCGCAGATCATTCCCGTTGCTGTACCCAGTGGGGTGAGCGATATGCCCATGAGCGATGCCGAAACAATTACCGGCGCGCAAAACCGGGCACTGGCCGCCCGCGAAGCCATTGGTGCGGACATGGGTATTGGTCTGGAAGGGGGTGTACACCCTGAACCTTTTGGGTGGGTGCTGCAAGGATGGGTGGCGATTGTGACGGCCGACGGCCGTGCCAGCCTCGGCGGTTGTGCGCGATTACCTTTGCCAGAACACATTGCCCAACGGGTGCAAAATGGCGAAGAATTGGGCCATGTGATGGATGATGTTCTGAACGACCACAACATCAAACAAAAAGGGGGTGCGGTCGGCGCATTAACCAATAATCTGGTGGTGCGCGGCGAGGCATTTGCCACGGCCGTTGCCTACGCCCTGGCCCCTTTTGTCTCACCAGGTTTGTATGATGAGGTGAGCAGGGGAAGGGGTAAACAGGTGACAAGGTGACAAGGTGATTACCTGATCTCTCAATCTCCCAATTACTCAATTACCCGATTACCGTCCCCGGCCCCTCTGTGTTAAACTGCCCCCACTATGACGCTGGAATTTGAACGACTGACTGCCGAGATAAGCCAGATGGCACAGGCCACAGCCGAACGGTTGAGCCAGCGCCAGGCCGCCAGAGATTTGTCGCAGGCGTTGTTAGACCGGTACGCTACCGATTGGACGGCCGTGCGCCAGGCGTTGGCGGAGGCGAATGAGAAGGCGGACCCCAAGTTTTATCGCTCGGCACGGCCGTTGGACGAAATCGAACCACTCAACGCCGCCATCCCCGCCCTGCCCCCGCCGTCTGGCGCCACCATCATCGCCGCCGATGGCTCCCAAATTCGGCCAGACCGCCACGCCGCCTACCTGTATTACCTGATCAACATTGGCGGCGTGGTTTACCATCACGGTAGCGGGCAGGCGCCCGACCAGTTTTCTATCCCCACACTGCATTATCCCCAGGCGGACGGCAAAGAAGACAAATTTGACGATACCGGCGGCACGGTAAGCATCGAACGCGACCTGGCCGAAATTGACACGTTGGCAGAGAAGGCGGTGGAGTACCGCACGGCCGTACCCCCCATCTTAGCCATCCTCGACCAACGATTGCTTTACTGGCCGATTGGCCCGGCGGGGGTGGCGGAGAATGCGGCCGTCACCGCCTGGGGCGACAGCATGGACAAAATCCGGCTGGCCGGGGCACTCCTGGCCGGTTACATTGACCGCCCCGCCACCGGCTATGTCACCACCCTGCTGCGTTCCCTTCAGGCGCTCGACGAACCCGATTTTGACTGGAAATCATTGGGGCAGCGCGAAGCCAGTTGGGGGCTGACCGATGTGCATCTCTTCAGCCAGCTTTTGGGGCCGGGGCAGCGCAGCAAACTGTTTGTGACCGTTTCCGAACCCAACCACAAGTTTGCGGCCCAACATCAGGCCAATGAGATCTGCTTTTTTTACCTGAATCCGGGTGGACACGGCCGTCAGGTTGCCCGTGTAGACATTCCGATGTGGGTGGCGCAAGATGAGGAGATGGTCACGGCCGTACACGCCCTCGTTTATGACCAATGCCAGATTTTGGGCGATTATCCCTATGTATTGGCGCGGGCGGACGAGACGGCCGTAGTCACCTACCGCGACCAGGAACAACTCAACTTTATGATAGACGTGATCATGGAACGGTACGGCATCAGCCACACCATCACCGCCAAACAAGCCAGCAAAAACATCGCCCGCGGCGGCAAAACCCGCCACAAGGGATTTTGATCGAGGAGAATGATGGGCAAGAGGATTGCATTTGGTTGGTATGGGGGTAAATTTAGCCATTTGGACTGGCTCTTGCCGCTGTTGCCAGAGGCCACCCATTACTGTGAACCATTTGGGGGGTCGGCGGCCGTATTGCTCAACCGCGAGCCAACGCCCATCGAAACGTACAATGACATAGACGGCGAAGTCGTCAATTTCTTCAGAGTGCTGCGCAACGAAAAAGATGACTTAATTGAAGCAATTGGCCTGACACCCTTTTCACGCGAGGAGTTTGAAAAAGCAATCAATGAGGCTCAAGAAGGATTGACCGACGTAGAAAGAGCACGCCGGTTTTACATTCGTGCCCGACAAGTCCGAACAGGTCTGGCGCAGACAGCCAGTTCCGGGCGGTGGGCGCATTGTCGCCTGACCAGCCGGGCAGGTATGGCTGGGGCCGTATCACGTTGGTTAGGGGCTGTAGAAGCCCTGCCGGAGATCGCCCAACGGCTATTGCGAGTTCAAATTGAAAACGATAGTGCCCTTAACGTGATTCGACGATATGACAGCCCGGAGACGCTTTTTTATTGCGACCCACCTTACCCGCATGACTCGCGTGGCGACACAAAAGCGTACAAATACGAAATGTCTAACGAAGCCCACTACCGACTGGCGGAAACGTTGCGAAAGGTACAGGGTAAAGTGGCCCTGTCCAGTTATCACAGCCCGTTGATGGATGAATTGTACGGTGATTGGACGTGTATTGAAGCACCTGTCAGAATCATTCATTCTGTCAAACAAGAACGGACTGAAGTTCTCTGGATCAATTACGATATTGAGGAAGTTAAATCGTGGTCGAGCAACCTCCAACTCCAGCAGAAATCCTTGCTTTAGCATTAGCAGAGGCATCTGGACAGTTCAGCCAATCTCTTATTGCTCAGTCGGAAATTGCGGATCGGGTTGAGTTAGTGGCTCGCAATAGCCAAAATAGAGCAGGGGCCAGATTGATTGTGGCCTGTGCATTAGCCAAAGTCCACAATCCAGCAGTAGATATTCGCAAGCCTTACACCGAAATTGGCGATGAGGATGCTTATTCAGGCAGGACGTATGATGAGCGTTACGTCACGGAATTCATTCTGGCACATGAGTTACCTTGTAACCCTACCACAGCTTTTCTAACGCCTGCACTGCGAAACAGAAATATCACACTGACACCTGCCATCAATCTAGTTGGCCGACCGGCAAATGTTTATCAGGCGGCTTTGCAATTACTGGATGATGTGTACACCAACAGAATTTCAGCCAGAGATTTATTGGCCGAAACGATTCGGTGTTTGTTGATTGTCAGGAATGAGAAGCAACAGCGAATGCAAACGCTTCTGGCGTCATTGAAGTCAGCACGTACTGAAACTTCGTTATCTGCTGAAGGTATTGTCTTGTTGATTGACCAACATTTGAAGCTGAAACGGTCAAGCCGTCTCCCTGTTTTAGTGGTTGCCGCTGCTTATTTGGCAGCCGAAGGGCAGTTAAAGGAACACATCCGTCCTATGCACGGGCACACAATGGCTGACAGGCAAACCGGCGCATTAGGTGATTTAGAAATTAGCCTGACTGGTGAGAACAATGTGGTTACTTGTTATGAGATGAAAACGCGCCAGGTGCTTATGGAGGACATTGAACAGGCGATCATGAAGGTAGCTCACAGTGATCAGGTGATTGACAATTATATCTTCATCACGACTACTTCAATTGAACGAGAAGTCCAGGAATACGCAACGGCCGTTTACGACAGAACAGGTATCGAGTTTGTCATTCTGGACTGTATTGGTTTCTTACGCCACTTTTTGCACCTTTTTTACCGATTGCGCGCTGAATTCCTGGAAGCGTACCAGCAGCTTGTTTTGGCTGAACCAGAGAGTGCCGTCAGTCAGCCGCTTAAAGAAGCATTCCTGGCCATGCGTCAAGCGGCAGAAAGTGGAGAGTGAGGTTGGAGATTTGAGATTGGGAGATTGTTAGCCAACTAATCTCTAATCTCCCTTTTGAGGAGTAGATAGTGAATAAAACTAATCAAGAAATAGGGCGGATTTTGCGGGCGAGTACGGCAGGGTTTGCGGTGGGCTGTCGGGTGGGGCAGTTGCGGGCGCCGGCGTTTGGCGGGCTGGTGCGGGCACGGCCGTTAGACGAGCGCGAAGCGATCTACGGCCTCATTTACGATATGCTGATTGACGATGACCCGTTGGTGCGGCGGCTGGTGCTGGCGGAGTCGCCACGGCCGTCGGCCATCCAAGACCAGCGCGAAAACCGCATCCTGCCCGTGGAGATGAGCGTGATGGCCGTGGGGTATGAGATGTACGGCCGTGTTCACCACACCCTGCCGCCCCGTCCCCCGCTCAACCTGGACCCGGTAGAACTGGTGGCCGACCCCAACGACGTGCGCACTTTCACGGATGATTTGGGCTACCTACGCCTGATTTTGCGGGCGGTGGGCACGCCCGTGCCCGTTGACCAACTGCTGGTGGCGCACATCGTCAGCGTGTACCAGATTCGCGGGAACGATGACGCCTGGGCCTTGCGCGTCATCCACGAATTGATCGAGTTGCTGCGCAGCAACTACGATGTGCTGATTCCCGCGCTGGAGGCATTAAGTGGGGTTATGCCGGAATTGATAGTAAGCAGTGAGCGGTGAGCAGTAAGCAGTGGGTGGTCTTACTGCTCACCGCTTACCGCTGACTGCTCACTTCAGTAACGAGGGATTTAAAATGACTGAATGGGCAGTAGAAGCGCGGGGGTTGACGCGCTATTTTGACAAAAAAACGGCCGTAGACAATCTCACGCTTCAGGTGGCCGAAGGCGAGTTTTACGGTTTTCTGGGGCCAAATGGGGCGGGTAAGTCTACGACCATTAACATGCTGGTGGGCTTGCTACGGCCGTCGGCCGGGCAATGTCTGATCACCGGCATAGATATGTGGGCCAACCCGCTGGCCGCTAAAAAGCGGTTGGGTGTGTTGCCCGATGGCAACAACCTCTACCAGCGGCTCAGCGCCCGCGAGTTTGTCCGTTTTTCCGGCGTCATGTACGGCCTACCCAAACAAGACGCCGCCCAGCGCACCGAAGAGCTGCTGGACCTGCTGGACCTGACGGACGACGCCGACAAACTCATCGTGGATTATTCTCACGGGATGCGCAAAAAGACAGCGCTGGCAGCGGCCATTGTGCATAACCCGCGTGTGCTGTTTCTGGATGAACCGTTTGAGGGCATTGACGCCATCTCCGGGCGCGTCATCCGCGATGTGTTGCGGCGGCTGCGCGAACGCGGGGCGACCATCTTTTTTACGTCGCACATATTGGAAGTTGTGGAGCGGCTCTGTTCGCGGGTGGGGGTGATTGCTGACGGCCGTCTGGTGGCCGAAGGATCCATGGACGAACTCCGCACCCAGGCCGAACATGGGGCCGATGCCACCCTCGAAGATGTATTCCTACGCGCTGTCGGCGCGGCCGACGAAACCAGCACCGAAGGGCGGCTCTCCTGGTTAGGGAACCCATAGACGGTAATCGGTAAACGGTAATCGGTACAGACTACCGTTTACCGATTACTGATAACCGATTACCGACAATGAACGATTTCACCATCAACGACCGCGCCCAACTCAACACCCTCTGGCGGCTGCGCGGCAAGCTGACCTGGCGGCAGTTTGGCCGCGAGCGCGGGCGCATTGTAGGGGCGGCGCTTGTCGTTTTCTTTTTTGGCCCCATGATTCTGGCGGCGGCATTTGGCACGGCCGTTGGCTACCGCCGCCTGCCCGACCAATGGCCCACCGCCTTACTGGGCGGGGTGCTGACCCTGCTCTGGATTATCTGGCTGGTCTTCCCCATCGTCTTCGCCTCCATTAACGAAGGCGCAGACATCACCCTGCTGATGACCTACCCCATCCGGCGGCGCACCCTCATCGCCAGTGTGCTGCTGGGCACCCTGTTCGATTACCCCACCTACCTGATGCTGCCGCTGTTCGTGGCGATTTTTGTCGGTTTTGGGCTGACGTTCAGCCTCACGGCCGTCATCGTCCTCATTGCCCTGGTGTTGAGCTATGGGCATCTGGTGATGATTGGGCAGTTTGTGGGCACGGCCGTAGGCGGTCTGCTGCAAAGCCGCCGCCTGCGTGATGTGGTCATTATCGTCGCTTCCACCATCGGCGGCTTGTGTTACTTCATCAATATTGGGATGCAGCGGCTCATAGGCGATTTTGTAGACCAGCTGAGCGAAGAGGAAGTGGCAGTCATGCAGCAATGGCAGCCACTGGACATTTTGCAATGGCTACCACCCGGCGCAACGGCCAAAGCCATTGAACGCTCGGTAGCCGGCGATTGGCCGGCGGCGCTGGCCTGGCTGCTCTACTCGCTGGCCTGGCTGGTACTGATCATCTGGGCCTGGTACAAACTGCTGCTGCGCCTGACCACGGGCGAGGGCTACCTGGCCTTTACCCGCCCCCGTGAAGAAGCACAGCAAAAAGCGCAAAAAACGGAAAAACGGGAGCGCAACTGGCTGGGCTGGCTGCCGGATGATGTAGCCATGCTCGTCGCCAATGAGTTCAAATCTATCTGGCGTGTACCCCAGCGGCGGGTGGGGATCATTCAAGGCATCTTCATGCCCGTCTTTTTTATGGGCGCGTTTTTTTTCAGCGGCGATGCCAGCCGCGCCAGTTTTGGCAGTGGGCTGCCTTCGGCCGTTGGCCTGGGGCTGCCCTTGTATGCGCTGTTCCTGTTCTGGGCCAATACCCAAAACATGCTCGCCTGGGAGGGGCGCGGCCTGCCTACCTTGTTGCTGACGCCCACACCCCGTGAGCGCATTTTTTGGGGCAAGGGGCTGGCGATTTATGTGGTGACGCTGCTGCCGCTGCTCTTTTTTGGCGGCCTGACCATCTTTTTGCAGCGGGATTGGGTCAGTGTGGCCGGGGTGTTGGCCGCTTTGATCATGGGGGTGACGACGGTGGCGGTCACGGCCGTTGGCTCCGTCCTGTTTCCCATTCCCATTGCCCTGGAATCCCGGCGCAATCGGGGACTCTTCCAATCGGGCGGCGACACCAAAACCGGCTGCGCCTACATCACCCTGGTGCCCCTGGCCGTCTTCATTTTCAGCCTGCCGGTGGCGCTGCCACTGGGGTTTGCTTACGGCTTTGAAATTCCCTGGCTGGCCTTTGTGGGGCTGGCTCTGGCCCTTGTTTATGCGGCCGTCGTTTTTTGGGGCGGCTGCCGCATGGCGGGCAATTTGCTGCTCGGTCGGGAGCCAGAACTGGTAGCCAAAATGAAGCTGCCGGATGAAGCGTGACCCGTAATCAGTTATCCGTAATCGGTAATCGGTTCACGAATTACGGTTCACGAATTACGACGGGGGCCAATCTACTACAAAAGTGTGCCAGCGGCGGGTCACGGACGTGTCCCCATTCACAGTATTTGTCGCCGGATAAACCCGCACCCGCATCCCGACTATTCCGGGGCGTCCAGCAGCCTGCCAGGCGGCCGCGTGTGCCGTTAATCGTTCCCCGACTGCTGTACCCTCGCCATATACCCGATAACCGAGAATGAAAGTTTCCGGTTCGCCCGCTTCCGGCTCAATCAGAGTGGGTTGGGGCGGCTGGCGCAGATAAAAAGCCATACCATCCGTAATCACGATACCGTTGGTGATGCGCCAGGGGTTTGGCCCATCTATCTTCAGCAGCGTGGGAATGGCGTCGGCTGTTGCTGCCGCGCCACCAGCGTCCAATAAGACCAGATCGGGTTCACGCAGCGCCAGCCACAACATGAAACTGCGCCAAACTTCACGCGGCGTTACTACCAAATTCGTCGTCCCTTCGGTAGAGGGGGTGGCCAACCAGCCACGAATCTGGCTGGCATCCATTGGGCGTGGACGGTCACTATGCTCTTCATAGTGCAGAAAAATGTCCGCTTCATCGTTCAACGGCAGGGTCACACCTGGCCCGGCCTGGGGGCCACGCAGTGACATAAAACCGCACGCATGGATGGAGACACTAACCAGGTGGTCAGCGGCGCGTTCAAAGGCGATGGCGTATTGAGGGCCGTTGAGGGAGAGGGGCAGCAGGATGCGGCCGTCTGGCTTCAATTGTTCTAACCAGGCCGGGCTGATCTCCCAGCCGCCTACGGTGAGGATGATGCGGTCATAGGGGGCGTGGGCGGCGTAACCATCCATGCCATCGCCACAGACAACGGTCACATTGGTGCAGCCAACCGCCGCCAGATGTTCCTGAGCGGCGGCTACAATATCGGCGTCAATGTCTACGGCCGTGACCCTTCCCTCTTCACCTACCAGATACCCCAGCAACGCCGCGTTATACCCTGTGCCTGCCCCCACTTCCAGCACATGGTGGCCCGGCTGTACATCCAACTGCTCCAACATGATCGCCATGATCGCCGGTTGTGATGAGGAGGAAATGGGACGGCCGTCAGTATCAAAATGGGTGGGGATGGCGTTGTCAGCATAGACTTCATCCAGAGGTGTGTCCGGCAAAAAGAGGTGGCGGGGCACAGCCAGGAAAGCGGCGGCCACGTTGTCAGATTGAATGCTCTCGTTCTCAAGGAGCAAATTCACCAATGCTCGCTGGTGGGCAGCAATGGTGAGAGATGAATTTTCGGGTACGGCCGTCGCCATAAAAAACCTCCTTAAAACGCAAACGATTACCGATTACCGATTACCGATTACGGGTCACGGAGTACGGATTGCGGGGTCACGAACGGCCGTACACCGGCACTGCTGCTCCTGTAACCGCCCGCGCGACGTCTGAGGCCAGGAAGAGGATCACGTCAGCCAGGGCAGCGGGGGCGACCCATTTGTCAAAGTTGGCTTTGGGCATGGCCTCCCGGTTTTGCGGCGTGTCAATGGTGCCGGGCAGGATGCAGTTGACGGTGATGCCGTTGTCTTTCAGTTCGGCAGCCATGCTTTCAGTCAGGCGGATGACGGCGCTTTTAGAGGCGGTGTAGGCGGCCATTTTCGCCTTGCCTTCCAGGGCGGCGCGGGCGGCCACGTTGATGATCTTGCCGCTGTTTTGGGCGAGCATGTGGGGGATGATGGCCCGGCTGACCAGGAAAACGGAGCGAGCGTTGAGGTTGAGCATGAACTCCCAGTCGGACAAGGAGGTTTCATGTACGGCCGTGCCCATCCTAAACCCCCCGGCAATGTTACACAGGATGTCTATGCGACCGGTGCGGTTCATCACTGAGTCGGTCATTTGGGTCACGGCCGTTTCATCCGTCACATCCACCCCGCCCACCAGCAACACCCGCGCCGGGTCCAGGCTACCAAACAGCGGCAGCAGGCGGTCTGGCCGGTTATCCACCAGCGCCAGGGTCGCGCCCGCATCATAAAACGCCCGCGCCGCTGCTTCCCCCAGGTTGCCGGCGGCGCCGGTTGCCAAAACCACCTTACCTGTAAAATCCTGCATATATCACCTCATAGCCACCAACTACGTAAACAAAAAGGCAGGTCAATGACCTGCCTTTATCATAGACGATTTGCAGTAAATCTGTCTAAACTCTCTCAACAGCTATGGTAGCAATACCCCGTCAATAACATGAATAACACCATTTGCTGCCAGCACATCCACCACAACAATCTGGGCATCATTGATGAAGACACCCTCATCCGTGACGGAAATATCTGTCAACTGCCCATTGGCCATGCGAATGGTGTCGGAAGCTACCACGTCACCAGAGAGCAAGGTGCGATTAACGATATGGTAGCGCAGGATGTTAGAGAGCGTTTTGCGCGGAATGTCGCAGACATTACTGGCATCCAGCCCCAATTCCGCAAAAGCGGCATCGGTGGGGGCAAAGACGGTGACGCCTGGTTTCCGATCCAGCGGCACAACGAGGTTGGTGCAAACAGCAGCAGCAATGAGCGTACTAAACTCACCTGTTTGCGCGTTAATTTCCAGGGCCACATCCACAACGCTGGGGCCACTTTGCGCCGGCCCTTTGGCAAATGCCTGGCTGGTGGTTGCCAATAAGGCCAACAAGAGTACCATCAATAAAAGGGTGAACTGCTTTTTCATCGGTTTTTCTCCTTATACATGAATGTTGATAAAATTTTGGTGCAAAACAAACTTGAACCTTTACCAAGAGTTACGGGTCAGTCCGCTGGCTGTACCTATCCTGTATTGGTTACACTGAACCAACTCATCGTTTGTTAATCTTTCCTTCCGGCTGGTGGTTCTTCAGGAATTAGCGGGGGTGATGCCGATGAATTCCTGGAAGATCCGCTGTTTACGGCATGCCCGCATCAGGAGTGCTTTATGAGTTTATTTCCTCCACTAGATAGTTTTGAACCCACTCGCCAGACGTTGCACTTGTACAGCCAGGCGGTCGGAGTTGTGCCTCGCGCCCATGGCACTGCCCATCCCAGGTGGTGGCACATCAGCCTGAAGGTCACGCCCAATGGGCTAGCGACGGATAATGTGTCTTTACCGGGTGGCGGCATCCTGGCGCTGCGGTTGGATTTGCGCCAGCACCAGATTGTGCTGGAAACGAGCCAGGGGGATGTGCGTTCGTTTAGCATGGCGGCGGGTTTGACGGGCACGGAGATGGGGGATGTGGTGATCACGGCCGTCGCCGAATTTGGACTCACCGGCGACTACGCCCGCGCAAAATTTGAAAGCGACGAGCCACGCGACTATGACCCCGACCAGGCCCGCCGCTACTTTGACCTGTTGGTAGAATTAGACCGTATCTTCAAAACGCACAAAGCGACCCTTATAGGACAAACCGGCCCTGTGCAGGTATGGCCGCACGGCTTCGACCTGGCCTTTGAATGGTTCAGTGGCCGCACCGTCACCCACCAAGAACACGGCAAAACACAAGAATACCCCGCTCAACTCAACCTGGGCTTCTACCCCGGCAATGCCGATACCCCTCCCTATTTTTACTCCAATCCCTTCCCCTTCGTCGCCGATCAACTGCTGGACAAACCACTACCGGCCGGCGCTCGCTGGCACGCCAACGGCTGGCAAGGTACGCTGCTGCCCTACGCCGCCCTGGTAAATGACGCCAACGCCGAGAAAAACCTGCTGGAATATGCCCAGGCCGTTTTTGAACTGGCTGCGCCTACCTTGTTATAACCATGCCCGGCGTGGGAATGGTCAGCGACACGGCGACCAGCCGCCCGTATCGCCCTGACGGACCAGCCCCAGCTGCTACTATAATGGCCTAGAAAATTAAGACAGAAAAAACGACGACTTTAAGGTAGACTGGAAAACATGAGAAAACAATATCCACCTACCGTCAAAGCCAAAATCGTGCTTGAACTGTTAAAAGAAGAAAAGACGCTGCAAGAAGCGGCGGCCCACTATGGTATCCATGTCAATCAGTTGCGCCAGTGGCGGCAGCGGGCCGTTGCCGACCTTGTTTAGTCGGGAGCAACAAGTCAGCCAGACGGAAGTTAAGCAGCGGGACGAACTCATCGAAAATCTCTATGGGCAGATTGGCCGGTTGAGCGCGGAATTGAGTTGGCTGCAAAAAAAGTGGTCACAGGGCTGAGCGTGAACGAGCGACGGGGTTTGGTCGAGTGGGAGGGGAGGGGTTTCCCCTGAGCACGCAGGCCAGGCTGTTGGGTCTGCATCGTAGCGGCCTGTACTACCAACCCCGCCCGCCATCCGCCGTCGAGGTCGCCTTGAAACACCGGATTGACGAGATTTACACCGCCACACCCTTCTACGGTTCGCGCAAGATAGCGGCCCAGCTGCGGCAAGAGGGGTATGACACCTGCCGGGAAACGGTGCGTCGTTACATGCGGGAGATGGGCTTGCAGGCGATTTATCCGCAACCCAACCTGAGCCAGCGTCGTCTGGAAGACAAGGTGTATCCCTACTTGTTACACAACATCACCGCCAGCTACCCCAACCACATCTGGGGTATAGACATCACTTACATCCGGTTGCGGGGTGGCTGGCTCTATCTGGTAGCTATCCTGGACTGGTACTCTCGCTATGTGGTCAGTTGGCAACTGGACGACACCCTGGAAATGCCCTTCGTCCTGACGGCCGTTGACCAGGCTTTAACCCAGGCCACACCACTCATTTGGAACAGTGATCAAGGCAGTCATTTCACCAGCCCGCAATATACCCGTCGCCTGCTCGACGCCCAGGTGCGCATCAGTCCTGTCCTGAGCGAAGCCGAAGGAATGGACGGCCGTGGTCGGGCGATGGACAACATTTTCACTGAACGGTTGTGGCGTTCGGTGAAGTACGAGGAGGTGTATCTGCACGATTATGAGACACCCCGCCAGGCACGGCAAGGGCTGGCGACCTACCTGACCTTCTATAATCAGAAGCGACTGCATCAGTCGCTCGATTATCGTACCCCGGCTGAGGTCTACCTGGCGGCCACACCGCCGGCCGACCTGAAGACCACTTTATTGGATTGTTAAAGATTTCAAAAGGAGTGAACCTACCTTAACGTTGCTCCAAAATCTGTCTTGACAATCTAGGCCACCTTAGAGTGTAGGTGTTGCAAGTAGCAGGTTGCAAGTAACCTGTTACTTGCAACCTGCAACCCGATTGTCAGTCGTCAGAGTTTAATTGGTTCCTCCTTTTGTTTTACGGTATGGTGGTTGTGATCACAAGTTGTGGCGCATGGGCATGTTCGCGGCTGCGCAGCCGGGTTAATGTGGTTGAATTACCAACCAGAGCCAAACTTTTTAAGCCACCCTCAGCGACATAGGCCGTCACATCAATTTCCACCCAGGTTCCGGCCGTTACCGCACCCGATGTATTGAGCAGGGCGGTAATGGGTGGTTTATTATTAAAGGTAGTGGTCAGTTCTCCCCAACTGTTGTCAGCTACACCATAAATAACAAACCCGGCGCTGTTTGTATCCATGAGGTACAGGCGTAACCGGGCATTGATGATGTCCCCACTGAGGTTTTGCAAATCAAACCGCAAATAACTGCGCGTTTCTCCGGGAGGAGATTGCACATACATGATAGGCTGCGTGCCGTAATTGCTTGTTGGCGCAAAGGCAAACACAAAAGTATCTGCGGCCGGCGTCAAAACCACCGTACTGGCTGAGATGGGGGTAGGGGTGGTGGATGGTGTTGGTGTCCAGGTAGGCGTGATCTCTGGCGTGGAGGAAGCGGTAGCAGTGGCGGTCGGTGTTTGTGAAGGTGTAGGAGATGAGGTGGGTGTAGCCGTGGGGCCAGCGGTGGTGACGATTACCAGTTCTGGCCGGTAACTGTGTTCCCGGCTGCGCAGGCGAAACAAAGTGGTGGTTTCGCTGGTGAGGGCAAAGGTAAGAAGGCCATTTCCGCCCACATAGGGGGTGACGTTGATTTCGACCCATTGGCCGCTGTTTACAGCTCCGGAACTGTTGATGAGGTTGCCAATGAGGGGGGCGTTGCCATAGGTGATGGTTTGCTCATTCCAACTGTTATTTTCTACAGCATGAACAGCAAGGCCCTGGCTGTTTGTGTCCAGGGGGTACAGCCGTAATGTGGCGCTGCTAACCGGGCCGTTGAGGTTTTGCACGTTAAACCGCAAGTAGCTGTTTAGTATGCCGGGCGCGTTTTGCACTTGCAGGATGGGCTGGGTGCCGTAGTTGCTGTTGGGGGCGTTGGCGTAGACGAGCGCGTCGGCTTCTGGCGTGAACAGGTGTTGCTCTCCGGGCGGGGCGGGGGTGGGTGTGGCTGTTGGGGTATTGCTGGTTGTAGGCGTCGGGGATGGGGTGGGTGTTTCGGTTGGCGTAGGTGTTTGGGTGGGGGAAGGAGTACTGGTGACGCTGGCAATGGGCAGCCCTTCCAGGGTGATATTGTCAAAACGGTTGTTGCCGGAAGTACCGCTGGCGTTAGAACCGCCAAATAACAGGCGGATAGCAAATTCGGGGCTGTTGTTCACGGCCGTAATCGAGGAAAAATCAAATGTCATTAGCTGGAAACTTTCCAGGATGGTAAATGGTGCGTCGAACTGTATCCAATCGGCGGTGGCACTGGTGCGGTAATAGAGCGTTTGTTCTTGCGCTCCGTTGGAGGTGCGTTGAACGGCGTAACTCAGGCGGATTTGTTCGTAGCCTGTGGTGGGCAGCGTGAGGAGCAATTCGCGGCTGCTGGCGGGATTACGCACACGTAGGGCGTTGCCGGCGGCCGTGTCGAGCCGGGCGTTGAGGATTGTCCCCTCTGTGACCAGATCCATGTAGCCACTGCCGCTGCCTGGATAGGTGATCAGCGCATTGCCGATGAGAGTCATATCTGCGGCAACGGCCGTGAGTGTGCCGCCGGGCAAATTGTTAAAGTGCCAATAATGGAGCAGCACAGGTTCTAACACGGGTTCTTCGGCAAAGAGAGCGGTAACAGAGACGGCCGTTTCCCCTGTAAATGTTTGGCTGGTCAGGGCGGGTGTACCTTCGGGCAGCCCAACCCAACCAACAAAACGATAACCCGGCAAGGGTATCGCTTCCAGTTCTAGGGGAAGGCTCTGGAAATAAATGCCTGTCCAGGGATAGGGGTGTGTGTCAATGCCATCTGTCGTAGGCAAAAGGTCAATAGTGTTCACACGAACATACCCGTGTGTATCATCGCTAACATTGACTGTCAAAGTATATTCGCCTGTTAGACCGAACCTGTCGCGGATGTGCTGCCGTTGGTAAGCCGGACGTTCATTGGCAAAGCTGGTCATCACCGCCACATTTTGTTCCCAGGCAAATACCGTAGCCGGTCTGCCCCAACGGGTAATGTGTTCGGGGATTTCGGGGGCAATATGCTGGCTCGATGCTTCGATGATGGGCACAACTCGCGTCGGCAAGAAGGTGGTATTGAGCAAGTCAGCGAAGCGGTTGATGAAGTTGTGCTTGAAGGTTTCGTTTTCCAGGAGGGAGCGGAAGAGGAAAGTGCCCCAATGTGTTCCGGTGGACACTGCCGTTAATGTGTCATGGTTTGGTTCGCGGAAGCCGGAATCGGTGTCATACATCATCCAGCGCCAACGGCCGTCTTGCCCATAGGGTGCGCCCGGTTCGTATTGTGTTGTCCTGTTGCGCCAGTAAGTGATGTTATTGGCCGGCCAATCCCGGTTGCGAATGAATATCTCGGCGATCTGGTAATCAATGTAGTTTTCGACATCCATTTGCGTCTGGATGTAATTGTAATGCTCGCTCTCTTGCAATCCGTTGGCGGTGATATAGTCCAATAAGGCCACATAGTGCAGATCATCCCCTTCCTCGACGACATGATTATCCTCAAGTAGATCAATGTTTTCCGGGTCCACATCGTAACCCTGGCTCAGGTAATACTTGTCGTACCGTTCCCGGATGTTGTGGATGCCCCAATATTCGCCGTTAATGAACAGCAAACTGGGCCTATAGGCCTGGGTGTCGAAATGAAGATGGTTGACGACAGTTTGAATAGTGCCATCTCTTAACAGGGTGGTGGCGTAATCACCCCCGGAATTACGCAAAATCAGGCGCTTGTAATTGTCATAGGGTAGCTCTGGAAAGATGGGGTAGTTAAATTCTGATGTGCCGTATTCGCTCCGGGCATACAGGCGCAGGCTCTTAAAGGGAAAAGCGCGGCTGGAACGGCCGTGAATGCGCATACCGATATCCTGACTCAATACGGCCGTTGCCTCACTCGTTTCAAACAGCTCCATATGCGCCGGGTATTCCGTGACCCTTTGCCAGTTGGCTACCGGGCAGCAGCCAAGCGGCGATTCAGGGTTGGCTGTTCGCCATCCATCAAAATCTACGCCGGCCACATAGATACCCGTTTCATAGTCAAACAAATAGTTTTCCGGGAGGCTGAGGGAGATAACTGGCAAACTGTAATGGGTGGGGGCATCGGGAGCCACAAAAAAAGTGTGGGTAGCTACCGGGCTGGGAAAAGCGCCCGGTTTAATTGCCTGCGCCCGCACGACCGTACCCTTGAAAACCGGTTGTGAGGGGAAATAGGTGGGGGTTTGATGGTAGGTTGAGGAGTGATGTGTCAGTTTGTCTGGTTCGGATAGACGATCATGGATGTCAATAGGCTGGTCATACACATAAGAATAGTAGGTATCCGTTATCAGCTCACCAAAGGGGCTGCCGATGAATTCTGGATATTGATTCTTATAGGTATAGGTTTGCCCATTGAGGTTATCAGGATCGGGCAGGGAGCCATCGAGGGTGTAGATAATCTCAACGGTGGGGTCAGTCGTAGTCAATGTCAGGCTGAATGGGTTGGTGAAGAAACCGCCCTGGTGTGAAAAGGTAGGCGGTCGGAGGATTTCCGCGTATCCCTGGGTGGTATTGGCTGCGCCTGGGGTTGCTTCTACAAAGAATAACCAGGAACCGGTGCCATCTGGCTGACGGCCGTAGGCGATATTGCCGGTCAACGTTACCGGATCGACCTGATCTATTAACCCATTGGTGGAATGGGTGAGGAGTAATGTCTCGCCGGCCGCAGAGATATTGAAGTTGGTGTGAAGCGGGCTGCCTGGCTGGGTGCGGTTTTTGCTGGATGCCCATACCAGCAGATACTCCCCTGGCTCCAGAGTGACATCGGGGAATACCCAGCGAAAAGGCTGGGCTGGATTGTCAGAAAGACCATAACCGGCCAGGGAAACGGCCGTATCACCCGGGTTGTATAATTCAATCCAATCAGAAAAATCACCATCCTCATCAGCAATCGTCAGGCTGTTGGAGGACATGAATTCATTCAAAACAATGTTGAGCGCACTCTGCGCCTGTACCTGTGGCAGGTTTGCTGTGCTTAAAAGCAGGGCAATCCCTGCCAGGAACAGCAAAACCAGGCCGACCGGCACCATAAACTGCATTTGATTTACATGCGTGGTTTGGGAATTTTTTGACACCTCTCAATCTCCTTAAACTGGAATAATAAGGAGTGTATGATGGTGCTAAGTATGCGTCTGGTGGTTTATGACTGGATTATAATCACAGACGCTTCACAGAGATAAGTTCGCGGGAGAGTCCAATAACAATAATTTAAGCGAACATCTCTACGTCGTCGTTTTGTCACAAGTTTGAGCAGTGAATAAGGCTTAGCACTACAACACACAGCCCCTCGCTGGACTCTCTATGGATATAATAGATTTCCTAACTTAACGTTAATCTGTCGCTTTCCCACTTTGTCCTATGGATTGGAGGAATAGATAAAAAGGATGACTAACCATGCTGACATCTGAAGAACGCAGGCAACTGATTGAACGGATTCGCCGCTTTCCGGCGGAGTTAGAGGCATTGGTGGCGGGACTGGATGCGGAGACGTTGACCACACCATATCTGCCCGGCGAGTGGACGATTGCCCAAAATGTGCATCACACGGCCGATTCGCATATGAATAGCTATATCCGGCTGAAACTGATGTTGACAGAGGAACGGCCGTCCCTCAAACCCTATGATGAAACACAATGGGCGCTCTTCCCGGATGCAACGCCGCCTGATTTTACGCTGACGTTTCCACTGCTGCGGGGGCTGCACGGCCGTTGGGCCACCGTATTTGCCAGCCTGAGCGAAGCCGATTGGCAACGGGTGGGCATTCACCAGGCGGATGGGGAAGTGACTGTAGAAGATATGCTGCGCAATTATGTGGCCCATGGCGAGGCACATCTGAACCAGATTCGGCAGGTGCTGGCCGCCAGACGGGAACGAATGTAAAGCCATCACCATACCCCAATTTTGTCCCTACGCGGCTGATGAACTGCTAGACAAACCCCTGCCGCACCCTGCCGCACAGGGCGCGCCGGCACACCAACGGCTGGCAAGGTACCCTACTGCCCTATGCCGCCCTGGTGAATGACGCCAAAGCGGAGAAAAATCTGCGCCAATATGCCCAGGCCGTCTATAACCCGGCCGTGCCGATGCTCCATTAGGTCTACCGATTTTTTAACGCAGAGGCGCGGAGACGCAGAGAAATGATCCCTCTGCACCTCCGCGTCTCTGCGTTGCAAAGTTATCTTTTGTTGCATAGTTAATCGGGTTAAGTGATACTACGCCCTACGGAGACGACCATGCCCAATAAACCGCCTGTAACGCCTTTGCTGCCTGACAAATTACGCCATTTTTGTGACCCCACACAGTTTGAGTTTGAGACAACGGCCGCTCTAAAACCCCACACCCACATCATCGGCCAGCCACGCGGCACCCGCGCCATTGAGTTTGGCATCAATATACAGAGCCAGGGGTACAACATCTTTGTCCTGGGTGAGTCAGGCACAGGCCGGGCCACGGCCATTGAACACTTTTTGCGGGAACGGGCCAGCAACCAGCCAACGCCACCCGATTGGATATACGTGCATAACTTTACCGTGCCACACGAGCCGCGCGCCATCGCCCTGCCGCCGGGTGAGGGCACCCATTTCCAGGCGCGCATGGCTAAACTGATCGCCGACATCAGCCAGGATTTGCCCCAGGCATTTGAGGCGGAAGCGTATCAGAATGCCATCGAAGTCATGCAACAAGAATTGATAGATGCACAAAACAACCTGTTACAAACGATCAGCGACCAGGCCGAAAAGGATGGTTTTACCCTGGTGCAGGCGCCGTCCGGGTTTGTGATCGCGCCGGTTGCCAACGGCCGTGCGCTTTCCCCACAGGAAATTGCCCAACTCATGCAGCAACTAACGCCCGACGAACGAGCCAGCCTGGAAACCACCCACCAGGCGCTCGTTGAGAAACTGGCCGATGTGATGCGCCAGGTGCGGCAAATGGAAACGGCCGCGCGGCGACAAATGAAGGAGGTTGACCGGGAAGTAGCCGCCGCCGCCGTCCGGCATCACTTCGAGGCAATTCTGGCAGACTACCAGCAGGATGAGGAAATGCACCTCTATCTGACGGAGCTACATCAAGACGTGCTGTCCCAGGTTGATGACTTTGTGCCTCCGGTAGGCAGCGAAAATACAGAAGAGATTGACCTGCGTCGTTATGAGGTGAATCTGTTCGTGAACAACGGCCGTGCCGTTGGCGCCCCCGTCATCCGTGAAACCAACCCCACTTTTCATGGCCTGTTTGGGCGCATTGAGTATGAAATGCAGGCCGGTCTGGTGGACACTCACTTCACCAATATCAAAGCGGGCAGCCTGCATCAGGCCAATGGCGGCTACCTCATCATCAGCGCCAGCGACTTTTACCGCAACCCTGCTGCCTGGGAAACACTCAAGCGCACGTTGAAAGATGGCCGAATTTACATTCAGCCGCCCATCATGCTGGAACCAGGGCAGGTAATGGCCAAATCGCTAGACCCGGAACCGATACCCTTGCATGTCAAGATCATCTTGTTGGGTAGCCTGCCGCTTTATTATTCACTCTACCAATCGGATGAGGATTTTTACCAACTGTTCAAGGTGCGCGCCGATTTTGACACGGAAATGCCGCGCAACCCGGAAACAATGGCCGAATATGCCAACTTTATTGCCGGTCGCTGCCAGGAGGAGGGGTTACGCCATTTTGACCGCACGGCCGTCGCCAAAGTGATTGAATACGGCTCGCGGCTGGCCGAACACCAGCGCAAACTCAGCACCCGCTTCGGCGAGATAGCCGACCTGGTTCGGGAAGCGAGTTATTGGGCCGGGATAAACGGCCGTACACTCACCGCCGCCGCCGATGTACAGCAAGCCCTGGATGAGCGCATCTACCGCGCCAGCCGCGCCGAGGAGTTTGCCTTCCAGGAAATGCTGGATGGTGTCATCTTCATCGCCACTGAAGGCAGCGTCGTTGGGCAGGTAAACGGTCTCTCGGTGATTGATCTGGGCGATTACAGCTTTGGGCAACCGGGGCGCATCACCGCCCGCACCTACATGGGCGAAGATGGCATTACCCACATTGAACGGGAAACGGAGATGTCTGGCCCGCTGCATGAAAAAGGGGTGCTGACGCTGCAAGGTTATCTGGGTGGCACCTATGCCCAGGATCAGCCGCTGTTATTTAACGCCAGCATTACCTTTGAGCAAACGTACAGCGGCGTGGAGGGGGACAGCGCCGCCTCGACGGAGTTGTTTGCCCTGCTATCCAGCCTGAGCCAGATTCCGCTGCGCCAGGATATTGGCGTCACCGGGTCGGTGAACCAGCGTGGCGAGATTCAACCTATTGGCGGCGTGAATGAGAAGATCGAGGGCTTTTTCCGGCTGTGTGAAAAACGGGGGTTAACGGGCAGCCAGGGTGTGATTATCCCGGCGAGTAATCTGGATCATTTGATGCTGCATGAGGATGTGGTCACGGCCGTAGTCGCCAATCAGTTCCACATCTGGCCCATCACCAGCATAGACCAGGGGATCGAGCTGCTAACCGGCGTGCCCACCGGCCTGCGCAACGGCGATGGCAGCTATCCGGCGGGTACCGTTCACCACGCCGTACAAACCCGCCTGCGCCAGTTGGCGGAAGAATTGAGCAAGTTTGGCGATAGTGGGGAGTGACGGCCTGGCAGCCTATCGGCCCATAGTTCCAGGGCCTATAGTTCCAGAGTGGCGATCAGCCCTACGTGGTCGGAGGGGTAGAGAGTGTCATCCTCACTGGCAGGTTTATCGCAGAAGATGGTCGCCTGGCTGACGTGGGAAATGGCCGGGGTGACGAGGATGTAATCGAGACAGCCTGCCCAATCACCCACAGCCGATAATGCCAGGGCGGTGGGGAAGGTGGCTAATGGCTCACGGCCGTGCCGCAGTTCATACACCGACCGAAAATTTTGCTTAATCACCTGGATCGCCAGGCCATCCGGCGTCTCATTAAAGTCGCCGGCCACGACTTGCAGCGGCGTGGGGCGCACGGTGCGCAGCCAGCCAGTCAGCCGCAGCGCCTGCTCCTGCCGCGCTTCGTGGTCATGGGTCGCGTGGTGCAAATGCACAGTCACAAAGTCCAGCGTCTGGTGATCGGGCAGGGTGATGTTGGCGCGCAAAGCGAGACGGCCGTTATAACCCAAATTGACATAATCTGTATACACTACCGGCAGATTGGTCAGAATGCCCACCCCTTCGCCACGATGCCGCCAATGTTGTTTGCGCTTTTGCACCAGGGTATACGGCCGTTTCCCAGCCGGCAGCCGGGCGTTGATCTGGTGGCGCAGCCAGCGACCCTGCCCGATTGAGAAGCTGATTTCTTGCAAAGCAATCAAATCCGGCGTCGCATCCAGCAGTTGCGCCACCAGCAGATGACGCCGTTGTCGCCAGCGGTCGGCCCGGTTACGCAAATTGATGGTGGCGACGGTCAGGCTAGTCACATTTTATGTCAAGTCAAGGGTGGTGGAACCGGCACTCACGGCCGTTTGTAGATGTTGCGCCGCATCCCGAATCACCAGCGTAAACGGCGTATTGGTCGTCAACGTCACCCGGAAACGATCCCCCTCCACGTCCAGCAGCCCATCGTCTCCCAGTGGATAGCGGCGGACGCCGTAAACCTGGTTACTGTCCAGACGGCGATCCCAATAGACGCGGCGGTGCGGCCAATCTGTACCCAGGCCAATCACATCTTCCAACAGCATGGCAATAGGCGTTAGACAGGCCGTGAGCGCATTTTTTCGCGCCGGTTCACCGGGAGCGATGGCCTCTGGGGCATAATGGTCCCACAAATAGCCAGTATCCTGGTACACCTGATACACTTGCTGCACATGGTTGCAGGCAATGGCGTGCGCCAGGCCATGCTGCCCCACGTTGCGCAGGCCACGCAGCGCCATAAAATTCATGTCAGGCCAGACGCCGCCACGCCAGCGATTGCCCGTGTTGGCGTTATACGCCTCGCTGTCGGCGGAGATACTGGGGATGCGATGGGGCAAATTGAAGGCCCAATTTTCACGCAAGGGCTGGACAAAGGCATTCAGCCGTTTCTCCGGCACCAGCCCGCTGTCGAATAAGGCCCAATATGCGCCAATGCTTTTGATGCTGCTGAAACGGCCGTCCGGCGACACATCCTGGTAAAATTGAGTGTCCTCATTCCACAGACGGCGGTTAATCAATTCCACCAATTGTAAATGCTCGTCCTTCAACGCAATGGCCAGGTCGGCTTCGCCCAGATGCGCGGCCATTTGCGCCAGACAGGTGCAGTTAAGAGCGGCCTGGATGGTGGCGTCTACCCATGTCCAATGGCGGTGATGGTCGCGGCTGTTGGGTACACGTGGCTGGTTATCCATCTGGCTGCTGACGCCGGTAGCCCAATAACCGCCGCCGGGCCAGGTGCGGTTGTCGCGGTACCATTCGTGCAGAGCCAGCAGCAGCCAAAAGACGTGGGGGATACGGCTGTCGTCCCCACTCAACCGAAAGTAACGCCACTCTGCACAGGCCAGCAAATTGGGGCCGGCGCTGTTGGGGTCAAAGGGGAAATACCCATCCTGCCCGGATTGCCGGTTTATGGCGCGGCAGATGAAGCCATCGTCGTACTGGTGGGCATACAAATTGTCGAGCGTACCCATAAAGTCGAAGGCGCGACGGCCGTACAACCCCGGTTGTGTTAACATCGCTGCCTCCCACAGCCACAGATAGTCGCTATCTGCCGACGCCACATAGGGCGAAACAAAACCACTTTCCGGCGTGGGCTGATGCAAATTGGCCCATAAAATCTCCCAGGCGCGCCAATAAAGCGCCACCCAGCCCTCATGCTCTGGCAGCACCGGTTCCGGCAAAATCTCTTTGATTTGAGCCAATGGGGGGATTGGCGTGGCTGCGTCGGGCAACGGCCGTTGCCGAAAGGGATTGCGTTCAACCAATGAATTGAGCGGGCGGGGATGGGGTGTGTGCAGCATAGTTCGCTCCACAAGACCCTAAGGGTTTCAGAAAACCCTTAGGGTCTGGATGTATCTGGATAAGTTGGCTCGGCCAGCCACAATTCGGCCGTGCCCCCTAACAACACATTATCTTCATTAAAATTGATCACCCGCAGATTGTAACGCACATATACATTGCTGCGCAGTTGCCCCATCCAGGTGACGGAATCCCCCTGAGCATAATCGGTGAGGCCGGGCAGCCCGGAAAAGCGGGCCAACCGCCGGCTGCCTTCGCTGACTATGCCCTCATAGCGCAGCGTAGAGGCGGGCATGGTTTCACCAATTGCCAGGTTATAATCTTGCAAGATGTTGCTGAAGTGGAGGACATTGGGGAGTTGGGGCAGCCCAACCATAGCCACCGGCTGCCAGTCCAGAATCGTCAGCCGTACCCCACCCGTCACCGGCAGCGGCCCCAACAATGCTGACGTCAGCCGCAGGTTATATTCGGCAAATACACCCGGAGCAATGACGCCCGACCAGGCAAAAGAATCACCTACTCGTTTCAACGATTCCTGCCCGCCGATACGCACCCGGTACGTATCCCCCTCTTGCCCCACGTACTCCATTGGCGCCCCCGGCACGCGCCCACCCGGATTCATGGAGATGGTGTACGCCGGCGGGATGATGGAATAGGTGAGAAAGTCGCCGGCCGGCGTTGCCGTCGCTTCCGTACCAGATCGTCCCGGCAAACCACACGCCGCCAGCAGCAGCAAAAGGAGAACGGCCGTTGTATGTCGTAGTCTGGTCATTTTTCGTAATTGGGTAATTGGGTAATTGGGCGGCAAATTACCCAATTACCTTTATTTTTCTTCTATCGTAATCGTCACTATCCGGTCGCCGTCCGGCGCGGCGGGGTCTTGCGGGTCGCGGGGTGTGATGGCGCTGACCACATCCATACCTTCAATCACACGGCCAAAGATGGCATGCGCCCCATCCAGATGCGTAGTCGGCGCGTAGGTGATGAAAAACTGGCTGCCGCCGGTATTCGGCCCGGAGTTTGCCATAGAGACAATTCCCGGCCCATCATGCGACAGCGCCGGGTCAAACTCATCAGGGATTGAATAGCCGGGGTCGCCCATGCCCAATCCGGTGGGATCGCCCGTCTGCGCCATAAAACCGGGGATCACCCGGTGGAAGGTGACGCCATCGTACCACCCTTCCCGCGCCAGAAAAACAAAGTTGTTCACCGTCTGCGGCGCTGATTCTGGCAGCAGTTCAATCACAATTTGACCGCCATTTTCCATTTCAATGGTGGCAATGTAGCTCTTGGACGGGTCAATGGTCAGCGGCGGGGCAGCGTCGTATTGCCGGTCGGCCAATGCCGCCATGGCAATCTGCGCCTTGACATACCCTTCCCACAGATTGTAATCACTTGGCACACCGGGCAGCAGTTGACCGTCCAGAATAATGCTGGGCGTGCCAGACAACCCCAACCGTATCGCTTCTTGTTCAGAGGCCACCACATACGCGGTGTAAACACCCCCATCCAGTTCGCTGGCAAAACGGTCGGCGTCTAGCTCTAATTCAGCAGCCAGCCCCACCAGGTAGTCGCGGAAAGCGGCTGGCCCTAAACCCTGCCACTCTGCCTGAGCGTCAAATAGGGCATCGTGGTACTCCCAGAATTTGCCTTGCGCCCCGGCTGCTTCAGTCGCTTCGGCCGACTTTTGGGCGTTGGCATGAATCTGGTTAAGGGGGAAGTGGCGGTACACAAATTGCACCTGTTCCGGGTAATTTTCTACCAGGCGCGCCAGGGTAGGATGTACGGCCCGGCAGGCCGGGCACTGAAAATCGCTGTATTCGATGATCGTAATCAGGGGATCGGTGGCGCCTTTGCGCTGGTCAGACATGCGCACCTGGGCAGCCTCAGCAATGGTGGCAGCACCGGGCAAATCGGCAGCGGCGCCGGGTGAGGCGGCGGCGTTGTTGGTTTCGGGTGTAGTGGCGGGGGCAGTGCTGACAACGGCCGTTGCCAATACACCCGCCATATCCGTCTGCTGACTTCCCACACTTTGTCCACAGGCCACCAACAGGCCGATGAGCAACAACAGTGACAGTTTCTTCATTCTTAAATACTCCTCGTATTCCGTAATTAGTATGCTGCCCATCTGTTAGGTGTGGCAAAATACCCTCTATGCAGCGTATGAGCATTCACCAAACGCCGGGCGGCAACTCTCGCGTCCCAGATGTATTTTGCTACAATCCTGGCCTGTTCGCAAAAACGTTAATAAGGAGAAACATGGTGAAACGATTTGCATACCCCCTTATCCTCTTAATGCTGCTGCTGTTGGCGGCATGTGGCCCCAGCAATGTGCAGCCCGAACCAACAAATACCCCCTCGTCCCCCTCCCTTCAACCAGAGGGCGATGTGATGCCGCGCCCGACGATCACGGCTACGGCCGTGCCTGATGAAGCCTATCCGCCGCCACCACCCCCACCGGCCAGCACCCTGCCCGAAGGCTACTCCATGCCTGAGGTCGTCATCGCGCCTACCCATAACCCTTATCCTGGAATAGAAGCCGCCGATAACCAATCGGTGATGATGAGAGCCGCCGGCGTACAGTGTGAAGATGTGCTATATCCCACCGAAGAAGATGCCGTCGCGGCATTGGAAGCTGCCGGTATCACCGTCTATGAATCGGCCACGTTTGAACTGATGGTGACGGCGGTTTGCGGCGGCCCCACCAGCACCCATTACCAGGTGCTCATTGACGCCGCCAACCAGGCGCAGGCGGAGCAGATGGGGTGGGAATTTGCGGAATAGATGTGGCTGCGTGTTTATGACCCCTCGGTCATAAACACCCGGTCATAGACGGCGCGGGCAATGCGGCCAATGAGCAAGACGCCGGCCGCATCCGCGCTCCACAATTCGGGAGCCGGGTCGCCGTCCGCCATCACCGTGATGGAAAAGCCATGCCGGTTTTCGCCAACGCCGCGCCAGACAACGGCCGTTTGTACCCGGCACCCCTTCAATGACCCCGTTTTGCCCGCCAACCGCAGCTTTTCTTCCTCCGGCGTCTCATCCCCGTAATAGGCAAAGGGCAGATACCGTCCCACTCGTTCGCTGCCCACTTTGTCCATCATGCGCAGCATTTCGGCGCAGGTGGCCGGGGAGAGGATGTCGTGGTGGAACACGGCCGTCATCAACCGATTCAACCCTGCGGGCGTAGCCGTGCCCAACTGGGTAATATCTTGGGCCAATACGCCAAAATCAATTTTGCGGTGGATTTGCACATCAGGGTATTCATGCGCTGCCAGCCAGTTTTGGATATAGGCCAACCCCACGTGGTCAATCAGCACATTCGTCGCCAGATTATCGCTAATGTTCATCATCAAAAATGCCCAATCGCGCAGGGGCATTAGCAGACCTGGCGTCAGAAATTGCAGTAGTCCGCTGCCGCCGATCTGGTCGGCGCGGCGCAGCATGACCGGCGCATCGAGCGTATACTGCCCGTCCTCCACCTGCTGCATCAGGGCCGCCAGCACTGCCAGTTTGATGGCGCTGGCGGTGGGGAACATCTCGTCGGCATGGTATAGATACTGTTCGTTGGTCTGTAAATTCAGGGCGGCGACTCCGACACGGCCGTCAAACCCCGCACACAATTCGGCTAACCACTCCATTGTCATCTCTCTCCTGGTAATCGTGTTTTTGTGATTTTGTGTTTGTGTGTTTGAGTCACCTGAACACACAAACACAAAATCACCCTTGCCAATGCTACCCCAGAATGAGCAGTGCATAAAATGATGCCTGATAGTAGGGAAATCACCGCCTGTTCACCCTGACGGCCGTAGGATAATAGATATAATCCCATTTTGCACACGCTGTATCCATGTATCATGTATCACGTGTCACGCATCACCAGTTACTGACAACTGGTAACCGATTATCGAGGGACACTATGTTTCGAACAAACCAAAGTCTATTACCCGGCTGGCTCACTTTTGCCCTGACCGGCGCCTTTATCTTCTCCGGCATCGCCGTCATCATCTTTGCCTTTCTAACCGTGCAAGTCATTATGCAGCGTCCGGTAAACCCATTAGAAGGCGGCGGCGTGCAGGTTGCCGCCGTCAACCTGAGCTATGACCAGGCTGCGCCGCCGGTGGTGCCCACCATGCCCATCGGCCAACCCACACCCACCCTCGTCCCCACCAGTGAACCCTGGCAAGGGCAAGATCGTGTCAACATTCTGCTGATGGGTATTGACCGGCGTCCCGGTGAGGCATTCATCTCCCGCACCGATACCATGATGATCGTTTCCGTTGATCCGGATACGCAGGCGGTATCCATTCTTTCGATACCACGCGATTTGTATGTAGCCATTCCTGGCCTGGGTCAAGACCGTATCAACACCGCCTTTGTTTATGGCGCACGCGGCGATAACCCTATTGGCGGCGCGGCTATGGCCATGCAGACCGTAGAGTACAACCTGGGTGTGCCCATTCACCATTATGCCCTGGTGGACTTCAGCGCCGTGGTCAATGGGGTGAATGCGCTGGGCGGCATTGACCTGAATGTGCCGTATACCATCAACGACCCCCAATATCCCGATATGAACTATGGCTATGATCCGCTGTATATTCCGGCGGGGCTGCACCACATGGATGGTGAACTGGCGCTGAAGTATGCACGCACCCGGCACGGCGACAGCGATATTCACCGCGCCCAGCGGCAGCAGCAAATCATTCTGGCGCTGCGCAGCAAGGCGATGGCGTTGGGGGTCGGTGAGTTGATCAAACGCGCCCCCGTCCTTTACCAACAGCTTGAACGCGGTATTATGACCGACCTGAGTCTGGACCAACTGATCAAACTGGCCGGTTTGCTCAACGAAGTTGATACGGAAAATATCCAGAATGAGGTGCTGGGTTTTGATTATGTGTCCAGCTACCGTACCCCACAAGGCGCGTCTGTATTGATACTGAACAACCAGGCCGCCGCCCCACTAATCAACCGCCTCTTTTTCGACACAGGACAGAGTAGTAATTAGAAGGGGCGAGACAGTTGGGGTTCACATTCTCTTGCCGGATCAATCTTCTCCCAACTGCCTCGCCCGTACAGCAAGTGGCAAGTGGCAAGTGACAAGTGAAAACCTGCAACCTGCCACTTGCAACCACTCAGGAGGCGTATGAATCGAGACGAATTTCGCCAGCTTTTGGGGGCACGGCCGTACCTGTTGGACGGCGCGATGGGCACATACCTGCATAGCCGGGGGGTATCGGCTGACCACAGTTTTGAGAGCGTCAACTTACAACAGCCGGCGCTGGTGGCCGAAATCCACCGGCGTTATATTGAGGCCGGGGCAGACATCATTGAGACCAACACGTTTAGCGCCAACCGGTTTAAGCTGGCCGAACATGGCCTGCAAGATCAGGTGGCGCAAATCAATAGCACGGCCGTAGACATTGCCCGCCGCGCCATTGAAAGTAGCTTCAAACCGGTGCTGCTGGCCGGTTCGGTGGGGCCGTTAGGGGTGCGCCTGGCGCCGTTGGGGCGCGTATCCAAGGTCGAAGCTCAGGCCGTTTTCCATGAGCAAATCGAGGCATTGGTGACGGCGCAGCCACGCGGCGTAGACCTGCTGGTGCTGGAAACAATGTCTGATATGTATGAGGTGGAAACGGCCGTCGCCGCCGCCCGCGCCATTGCTCCCGAACTGCCCATTGTCGCCACCCTCACTTTTACCCGCGATGACCGCACCCTGTTGGGGTATCGGGCCGATGCTATTGCCCATCAATTAGCCGCACTGGATATTGACGTGATGGGCGTCAATTGCAGCGGCGGCCCGGCGCAGGTGCTGCGCCTGGTCATGATCATGCGCCAGTTAGCGCCGGAGCGCCTGATTGCCGCCATGCCCAACGCCGGTTGGCCGGAAATAACAGCCGGTGGTGGGCGGGTGCTCTATCCGGCCACGCCGGACTATTTTGGCGAGTACGCTTTGAAGCTGACGGCCGCAGGCGCCAATCTGGTGGGTGGCTGCTGCGGCACTACCGAAGCGCACATTGCCGCCATGCGCCGCGCTCTGGATGGGCCGCGCCCGGCGGAAATTCACCTGCCGGTGATTGAGGTGGTAGCGCGGGATGAAACAAGTACGGCCGTGAGCCACCCGCCCACCCAACTGGCCCGTTACCTGAAAAACCAGACGTTTGTGGTGACGGTGGAAATGCGGCCGCCGCGTGGCATTGCCACCCATCGCCTGCTGCAAAGTGGCCGGATGTTGCAGGAGGCCGGGGCCAACCTGCTGAACATTGCCGACACGCCGGTGGCGCAGATGCGCATGAGCGCCTGGGCGGCCGCCCACCTGGTGCAAAAGGAGATTGGGCTGGACACGGTGCTGCACTTCCCCACTCGTGGCCGGAATTTACTGCGTATTCAGGGGGATTTGTTGGCGGCGCACGCCCTGGGCATTCGCAATCTGTTTGTGACGATGGGCGACCCCACCCGCATTGGCGACTACCCGGAGGCAATGGACAGCTATGACATTGTGCCCACCGGCCTGATCCAACTGATCAAGCAGCAGTTTAATGCTGGTTTGCAACATTCCGGTGCCTCAATAGATGAACCGACCAGTTTTGTAGTGGGTTGTGCCCTATCGTTGACGCCGCCAGACCCGGAGAAGGAAGCCAAATTACTGAACAAGAAGATTCAGCACGGCGCGGATTTTGCCCTGACGCAGCCGGTGTTTGACCCGGCAGCAGCGAAAGCGTTTGTGGAGTTGTACAAAACGATGTACGGTGCGTTGCCCATTCCCATTGTGGCCGGGTTGTATCCGTTGTTTAACGGCCGTAACGCCGAATTCCTGCACAACGAAGTACCTGGCATGGTCATCCCGGACGCCATGCGCCAAAGAATGCACCATGCCGACGACCCGCAGCAGGAGGGGGTGTTGATTGCCCAGGAGATATTGGGGGGGATACGGCCGTTTGTGCAGGGGGTGTATATGATGCCGGCGTTCGGCCGTTATGATCTGGTGGCAGATGTGCTGGATGGGATGAAATGATCAATTGTCAACTGCCAATTGGCAATTGACAATTACCGGTAGAGCATGGGGCCTAACGGCCGTCCGCCCACCAGGTGCATATGAACATGAAACACCTCCTGGTGTCCATGTTTGCCACAGTTCACAATCAAGCGGTAACCATTTTCGGCAATCCCCTCTTGCTCCGCGATCTTTTTAGCCGCCAGAATCATCCGTCCCATCGCCACTTCGTCGGCTTCCGTCACCTCATTCACCGTCGGAATTTCCTTGTTCGGCACAATTAAAATGTGCGTAGGCGCTTGCGGGTTTATATCCCGAAACGCCGTCACTAACTCATCCCGGTAGACAATATCCCCTGGAATCTCTCCGGCAATGATTTTGCTAAAAATAGAGGCCATTGTTTTCTCCTATGCACAGGCAACCTCACAGGCAACCTCGTAAGCAACCTCCCGGAGTTTCCAGCCGCGTTTGGCTGCCGCCTCCGGGAGGCCATTTAGCCCTGGTTGACGCGCTTTTTTTCTTTCTTTTCTTTCTTTTCTTTTTTGCTCAACTTGGGCTTATTAACTTTACCCTGTTTGCCTCTTTCTTGTCCCTTTGACATGTTGACGTTCCTCCATATAAAGAAGTTTAGCTTTTCCCAAAAGTTGAACTTCTTCATTTGCTACAAACACCAGACCCAATGAGGCCATACTATAATCAGTTCTACGCTGGAGGCAAGCCTGATATAATCAGGCTATGGACTATCCCCTCCCCCCCTCAGCAGGTAGCGTACCACCACGTAGCATCACACCTACCATTGATGTGTATATCAAACTGGCCCAATACCCGGTGCTGGCCGAGCGTATTCGCGTGCGGATGCGCGAGGAGTTGTTCCGGCGGGGCATTATTGACCAGGAAACGTTTGAACGCGAGGTCAAGGAAAAAGCGATTGAATCGCAGCGGCGCGAAGGGGTACATGATCCGTTTTATCAAGAGCAAACGAACATCTGGCAAAAACGTAAGAGCCGGGTGCGAGACTTTCAGACCGACGCCTATTTTGCTAATAACCTGAGCATCCCTTTGCTCGACCAGATCATTGATGAACTCCGCCAGGCACAACCGGGACATACCAGTTCGATTGAACTAACGTTTAACCCGGAAATTTCACCCTGGGAGGTGCTGTTCCGCCAGGGAGAACTTTATGAGTCGCTGCCTCCGGCGGAGCAAGAATCGGTCAAACATCACCTGGAAGAAATCAAGGTGGTGTTGATCAAGGGCATGATCAGCGACCAACTGCGTTTTATTGCTGTTGCCAAAAGGATGTTTGGTATTGAGGATTTGCGCCGCATTTACCGGCGGCGGATTGGCGGCGGCAAAATTGGCGGCAAGTCTGCGGGCATGACGCTGGCCTGGAAGATTTTGCGCCAACCGCCGCCAGAAGGGGAACCGGATCTAAGAGAACTGGTGGAAATCCCTGACTCCTTCTTTATTGGCAGCGAGGTGATATATGATTTCCGATTGATGAATAATCTGGAATGGGTGATGAACCAGAAGTATAAGACGCTGGATGAAATTCGGGTGGAATATCCAGGCATTGTGGAGGCGCATTTGCGCGGGGCGTTTTCGTCGGATGTGGTGGAGCAATTACAAGTTGTGTTGGATAAGATGGGTGATGATCCCATTATTGTGCGTTCATCCAGCCTGTTGGAGGATAATTTTGGTTTTGCGTTTGCCGGGAAATACCAAAGTTATTTTTGCGCCAACCAGGGAACGCGAGATGAAAATCTGACGGCATTGCTCAATGCAATTAAGCGAGTGTATGCCAGCACGGTAAACCCGGATGCTATTTTGTACCGGCAGCATCATAGGCTGCTGGATTATGATGAACGGATGGCGATTCTGATTCAGCGAGTGCAGGGGGAACGACACGGCCGTTACTATTTCCCTGCCCTTGCCGGCGTTGCTTTCAGCCGCAATCCGTTTCGCTGGCACCCCAAAATCCGGCGCGAAGACGGCTTCTTGCGCCTGGTATGGGGGTTGGGTACTCGCGCTGTTGATCGGGTAGATAACGATTACCCACGCCTGATTGCTCTCAGCCACCCCCACCTGCGACCGGAAACCACTGCTAAAGCGATTCGCCAGTACGCACAATGGCAAATTGATGTGGTCGATCTGGAAAAGAACCAGTTTAGAACTTTGCCCATCGGCGAGATTCTGGACCATGACTACCCGGAACTACGCTATATTGCCTCTCTGGATCGGGGTGATTATTTGCAGAAAATTGTTTCGGTGGGCGGGCTGACGGCCGAAGACCGGTTTGTCTTGACGTTTGATTATCTGACGAAAGATCAAAAATTTGCCTCCTTGATGCGCACGGCGCTGGCGCGTTTGGAACGAGTTTACAAGACGCCCGTAGATGTGGAATTTGCCGTAGATGTTGTGCCCAATTATCCTTACCCCGATTACAAGTTGAACTTGCTGCAATGCCGCCCGTTGAGCCACCGCCAGGAGCAAGTGGTGACGATCCCCAAAGATATACCGGAAGTGGACATCTTGTTTGCCTCACAAGGGCTGATCCCTGACGGCCTGGCGCAGCAGGTAGAACTGGTGATTTTTGTGGACCCGGAACGGTATAACCAGATTGGCGATAATGCCACCCGGTTAGAATTGGGGCGGGCGATTGGGCGGCTGAATAAACTGTTAGAGGAACGGCCGTTCATCCTGATTGGGCCGGGCCGGTGGGGCAGCGCCAACCTGGATTTGGGCGTAAAGGTAACGTATGCGGACATTTACAACACAAAGGTGCTGATAGAAATGGCGGTGGCTAAGGAAGGGAAACCACCAGAGCTTTCCTATGGCACCCACTTCTTTCAGGATTTGGTGGAGTCGGGCATTTATTCGCTGCCGCTGCATTTGCACATGCCTGGCAGCTATTTTGATTGGGCGTTTTTCCGGGAATCGCCAAACTGTCTGGCGCGGCTGCTGCCGGAGGATGCGGGGCTGGCAGAATGGCTGCAGGTGATTGACGTGGCGGAGGCCAGTCACGGCCGTGTGCTGGACATTTACATGGACGGCACGACCGACGAAGCGTTGGGTTTTCTGACGGCGCGGGTAGAGGGGGTGGGCACGGCCGTGAAAGACCACGCTTCCATCAGTATTCCGACATAATCCTAGTCTTAGAAATTCCAGTTGTCATATCTCACCTGTCTAATTTTCCAGCCATTGCCGTGTTAATCTGCCTGGAACCATGCGTAAGGTCAAAACCATTATTTTACCCGACCAGCTTTGCTCTAAAGCCGCATAATCCTGCCACATTGAACCCAGCAACAACCCTGGGCCATCATTGATAAAAAGCATTTTGAGTTCAAGATCATTTTCCTGGGCATAGCTCAAGATTTCGTTGGCACAGTTTTTGTAGCCACCTGTGCGATCATCTTCCTGAGCGCCGCCTCTGTCGGAATCATATCGAGCCAAACCAATGGCGATCACCCCGTCGCCGGCTGCATTATAGATGACAAAATCTACAGGGCGGTTTGGATTGGGATAGTCTTTGAAAATGTTGCCCAGACGGATGTCTTGCCCGGCTCTTTGGGGGCCATCAATAGGCAAATCTGGGAACTGGGAACGAAACATGGTGAAGAAACGGTCGGTCAAATCGTACCCTTTTTGCCCACGACTTTTGTATTCTCACAGAACGGCGCAGAGGGCTTCATCAGGCAACGGCCGTGACATAAAAGTGGCCTGCACTTCCGGGATTGGCCGATAATTATGCCCAAATTGCTCGTTTATCTGCTGCGCTTGCCGTTTCTTCTTCAATATTTCGACTGGCGTGGCCGGACTAACATATTTCCGAAACACGCGGCATAACTGAATCCGCATCCAGGGTGAGGGCACGTCGGCAATCTGCAACAACAAACGTTGGGATGATTCTGAAATCAGCAGGAGTTTCTTTAACATGACCAGTACAGGTTCATAGAGAACAACGGCATCCGCCAAAATATCTGGATAAAACTCACCTGAAGCCAGCGTAATCCAATTGTGAGCTTCTGTCTTGTAATCGGCAAATGTCTCCAACTCGTTTCTTCTCCTGTGGTCAGAACTTTACAGATGGTTCCCCTGCAACTTTGCCAGTTCGGCGCGCAGGCGAGCCAATTCGGCCTGCGTTTCCTGGGGGGTGAGCAGCCGTTCGCCGGTGGTGGCGTCTATCAGGCGCAGTTGCCGGTCTTCCAGCCGGAGGAAGAGGTCGAGCTGCTGGCTATAGAGGCCATTGGCGTCAGCGGTGAGGGGTTGGTAGCGGCCGTCAATCAGACGAAACCCTTGAAGCGGCGGTTCCAGGTACGCCTGCTCCGGGTCATACAGAAAGTATTCACTCACCCCCAATCGGCGGCAAATCACTTTTTTAGAGCCTTCATCTTCCAATGAGGTGCTTTCAGAGGAAACTTCAAAAACCACATCGGGGGCTTTACCCCCTTCTTCCCACAATTTGTAGGTGCGCCGGTCTCGTTTGGACACACCAAGCACTACAAAAGCGTCTGGCGCAAAAACCGAAGAGGGTTTGCCTTTCTCATAATAAACAAACAAATTGCCCGATACATACACATCCGGTCTGTCTCGATACCGGCTTTTCAGTATTTCAATCAAGGCAATCATTGCATTGCGGTGTACATCTGTTTCGCCCATGGGTTTTCCATCCGATTCGGGGTAATAAATTTCTGCTGTCAGTTCAGGTGAAATTGCTAACATTGCCATAGGGATTTCTCCTCGTTTTTTTCGCTGGCGTGTGAGCAGGAGTATAACACACTGCCTGATTAGGTTAGGCAACTAACTCGGCCAGCAGCGCCCGTTCGCCGGCTTCGTCAGCCACACGGCCGTCCAGCCGCGCCGCCAGTAATTCATCCAAAATCGCGCCAAAACGGGGGCCGGGTTTCAGACCCAGGGCGCGCAGATCATTGCCGGTCACGGCCGTGCGCACCCCCCGCCACTGCCGCACATACCGCTCTAGCAGGCCAACCAGCCGTTCGTCCGTCAGCAGGGCGCGCACCACCAGCAGCACACGGGAGTGGTACGGCCGTAACACCTTCTCCACCTGGCTGGGGCGCGCGTCCGGCGGCAGTTGGGCCAGCGCCGCCCATGCCTGTGTACACGCCTGCACATCCAGCCGGGTCATCTTGCGCACCCGCAGCCGCTCCATCAACTCCGACTGCGCCGGCTCCGGCAGCGGCGTCACCCACAGGGCAAAATAGAGGAAGGCCGGCGTCTCGTCTTCTTGAAAGTCATGCCAGAAAGGGTCGGCCAGCAACGGCCGTAGCCGCCCAAACGCCGCTGCATCCGCCTCCGTCCACGTGACAGCCGGGTGTAAATGGGACAATACATCCAGTTCCGCCAGCCGGTGCATCACAGGCGCCGGGTCGCTCTCGCGGAAAGCGAGTTCAAACTCGTGGCGAATACGCGAACCAGAGACACGATCCAACAGCGGCAGCGCATTGGCAATAAGTTCCATCGTGCGCGCCTCGATGTGAAACCCTAGCCGCTGTTCCAGCCGCACTGCCCGCAACATGCGCGTGGGGTCGTCCACAAAACTCAGGCTGTGCAAGACGCGGATGATCCCCTGCGCCAGGTCGCGCTGCCCGCCGTAAAAGTCCAGCAACTGCCCCAAAAACGCGCCATCCAGCCGCACCGCCAGTGTGTTGATGGTGAAATCGCGCCGGTGTAAATCCAGCTTGATAGACCCATGCGTCACCTCCGGCAAAGCGGAAGGCTCCCGGTAGAACTCGGTGCGGGCGGTGACAAAATCAATGCTTGATAGGGTGAGGGCGGCAAGGACGCCGGGGTGATGGGGTGATGGGGTGAGCAAGTGAGCAGGTGCTCTCCCCTGCTCCTCTGACCCCCACACCGCCTGCCACACGGCCGTGTCCAATGTCCATTTCGCCGTGCCAAAACGGCCGTGGGCATGAACCTCGCCGCCCAACGTATGCTGCAACTGCCGCGCCAGGCGGATGGCGTCCCCTTCCACCACCATGTCCAGGTCGGTGGGAGATTGGCCCAGCAGCAGGTCGCGCACAATGCCACCCACAAAATAGAGCGGCTGCCCCAATTCGGCCGCCACCTCACCCGCAGCCCGCACCAGCGCCCACAGCGGCGGCGGCAGTTTTTCCATGAGCATCTGGCGCATGTCCGGCTCGGCCAGGCGGGGGCCGGGTTTGAACAGGTAGTTAAGCAGATCGGTGCGGGTGACGATGCCAATGGGGATACCATTGGCCGCCTGGTCGCCTTCGGCCAACACCGGAATTTGCCCCCACCCCTCGCTCAACATCACTTTTTGCAGATGGTCAATGGAGTCAGACGGCCGTACCGTCACCGTGCCCATCTTCATAATGCGGCTGATGGGCAGGCTGCTCATGCTGTGGCTCAATGCCCGGTCTACGGCGCGGCGCGTCAGCAGCCCCACCACCTGTTTGCTCTCCGGGTCCAGCACCGGATACCCCTCATACCCAAAGCGGCGGATGACCTCGGCGGCTTCGGCCACCGTCACCGTGGGGCGCAGCGTCTGCACCCCATAAGACATTAACTCGGCTACCTGCGCCAGCGGTTTAACGGCCTGGGGCAATACGTGGAGGATGTCGGCGACGACGGCCGTGAGCGATTTCCCGGCCACTCGCGCCGCCGCTGCCCGGCTGTGCCCGCCACCGCCCAATGCCTTGGCCACCACACCTACATCCACCTTGTCGCTGGAACTGCGCGCCACCACCTGCACATCCCGCTGCAACTGCACCAGCATAAACAGCGCCACGGGCGTCAGCGCCTCGCGCAGCCGGTGGGCAATGCCGGAAATCTCCTCGTCAAAATCGTCGGGCGCCGCTGCCGCGGTGATGGCTACCGATTGCCCGAACACATCATGCCAGGTCACGGCCGTGAACAACCGGTCATAGAGCGCAAACTGCCGTTCCGTCAGCGGCAGGTTCAAAAAGCGGCGCGCCACCGCCAATACCGCCCCCTGATCCAGCAGCCAGGCCGCCGCCGACAGGTCACGCGGCGTGGTTGTATCATAAGTCAATGAGCCGGTGTCTTCATAAATGCCCAGCAGCAACAGTGTCGTTTCTTCCACCGACAGCGCCAGGCCGGAACTCTGCAACTGTTCCACCAACAATGTCACCGTGGCCCCCACCGGCTCCACCTGATAGCTCCACCGTTCGTGCGGCTGGTAATCGGTGTGGTGATCAATAACGTGGACATACGGCCGTTTAACCACCCCGCGCACCGAATTCAGGGCATGGGTATCTACCAGCAGCACTTCACTGATTTTGCGTTTGTGCCAGTCAGACGGCCGTACAAAAGGCAGCGCATCCCAATACAGCGTCAGGAATTGCTCCACATTGCGGTTCACCCGGCGCGGCAGCAGCGGTATCGCCTGCGGATACAGCCGGTGCGCCGCCAACAGCGAAGCAATGGCATCAAAATCAGCGTTCTCGTGGGTCATAATCAACTGCATGGGGCAATTATAGCAGGGGATTGGGGGTCAAGTGTCAAGTGTCAGATGTCAGGTGTCAACTGCCTGACACTTGACACCTAAACACCTGACACCTCCCCCCTGTGACACCTACTGCCACAAATTAGCACATTGCTGCTTGACTATGTAGAACACGTGTGCTATTTTTCTGCATTAGAACAGATGTTCCGTACACTTTTCTACAGGGATTAGCCGGATGCGCCCCCGGCTATCCCTACCCTGCATACAACTGATCACCATTCTGTTCGCTACCCCAGAATGGCGATCAGCAACACAATGAATTCAGTGGGTAGCCCTAAAAAGCCTCTAGCAGAGGGGCAACAGTGGAAAAGAGGATAAGCCATGAGAAACAGTCAATACTTTCACTCAAAAAGTGCAATGGGCAACCGGCTTTCTCAGTTGGGAGAAAGCGTGCCCAAGAAGTTCCTGGTCGGCGCGGTGCTGCTGGTGGCGCTCATCGCCTTCGAGATTTTCAATTTCGACACCAGCCAATACGCCCTGCGCAGCATCCTGGGTGACATTGAATTCCTGGGCATCGCCTGGGCCACCATCCTGGCGCTGGCCTTTTGCTCTATTGATTTTGCCGGTCTCATCCGCATCTTCACCCCGGAGCAGGGCGCGGATGAACCAAAGGAAGTGTGGTATCTCACCGGCGCCTGGCTGTTGGGGGCCACCATGAACGCGATTCTGACCTGGTGGGCCGTCTCCCTGGCGCTGCTGAACCATAACTTTGGCAATGAGGTGTTAAGCCGTGAACAACTGCTGCTGTATGTGCCCATCTTTGTGGCTGTATTGGTCTGGCTGACCCGCATCCTGTTCATCGGTGCTTTCTCTGTAGCCGGCGAACACCTGTTTGAAATTCACAAGACGGGCAAAGCTGGCGCGCCCTATGCCGCCCGCACCACCCAGAAACGCCCGGCGCTGGAACAACAGCCAACGGCCGTGAGTCGCCCCCCCGCTACACCACAACGCAGCCGCGTCAACCGGCCCGCGCCCAAACCGGTGTCTGCCCCCATGCCCCAGGCCAGTTTCACTGAAGAATTACAATATGAACCCATCATGGCCAAACCGTCGCAGCCCAGCCAGCCCGTGACGCCACCCACGCCCGCCGCTCCATACGTTTCACCTACATCTCGCGTGCGGCAGCGTCCACCCCGCCCCGAAGTAGCCCGCCGCCCCCCTATCACCGGCGTCCAGGCCCGGCCACGCAACCGGCAATAAAGCGGTAATAGGGTAATTGTGTAATTACGCAATTACCCCATTACGCACCCCCATTTTTTCGAGGCAACAATGACCGTTTACGAACAACGTTATCCACAGCGACAACCCGTTGTCCGCAGAACGCCGCCGACGGCGCTGACGCCACTGCCAGAATATGACGAGGTGCATGAATACTGGATTGAGGATGAAGAATCCTGGCACGGTGAGTATACTGGATATGGTATGCACCCTATTCAGCAACGCATGATGATCATCCTGGCTTTTGTCGTTGTCGGCACTTTATTATTTGTCGGGCTGGCCGCCCCCCGTATTCAAGGCAAGGGGCTGGCCGGCGAAGGGGTCAATCACGGCGCCGCCAACACCGCCGCTAATGGCGCAAATGCCGCCACTTTTACCGGTGGCGGCATCGCCCCCCTTTTTACCAGAGAAGTACAACATTGGACGCCGCAAATCATGGCCTGGGCGGCCGAACATGGCCTGGACCCCAACATGGTTGCCACCGTGATGCAAATTGAGTCTTGTGGCGACCCGGCGGCGCTCTCTATTGCCGGGGCGCAGGGTTTATTCCAGGTGATGCCGTTTCATTTTCAGCCGGGCGAAAATGCCTTTGATCCCAATACGAATGCCTTCCGGGGCATGTCGTTCCTGGCGACGCTGGTGAAGCAGTTTGGCGAATCGGGGCTGGCTTTTGCCGGGTACAACGGGGGGCCGGGTAATGCGGTAAAGGCGTATGACAATTGGCCGGCCGAGACGAAACGTTACTATTACTGGGCCACCGGCATTTACGAAGATGCGCTGGCCGGCCGCGCCGAAAGCAGTCGCCTGAACGAGTGGCTGGCGGCTGGCGGCGCCGGTGGCTGCGCCCGCGCGGCGGGCAACCTGGGTTTGCGGTAGTGCGGGTCTGCGAAAGGCGCGAAGGAGCGCGAAGATAGGGCAGGTTTTTATCTGTTTTTCTGGCTTATTGGTAAACGGCCGTCTCCACTGAGACGGCCGTTTTCTTTTCCCCTCGTTTGACGCCTCCTCCTTTGCTTCATATACTTGCCACCATATCACCTCTGCATACAATGACCATTGACCATTAAGCATTTACCATTTTCCATTCCAAAGGAGGTTCCCATGACAATTTCCATTACCTGGCACGGACACGCCACCTTTTCACTGGACGTGAACGGAACAAAGCTGGTCGTTGATCCCTTTTTTGCACCCAATAATCCGGCGGCAAAAACGGCCGTTGCCGACATTTCCGCCCATTACATCTTGCAAACACACGGCCATATGGATCACATTGCCGACACGGTGGCGCTGGCGAAGCGCACCGGCGCGCAGGTTATCTGCAATTTTGAAATCGGCAATTGGATTATGAAACAGGGGCACGACAACTGCCACACGATGAATACCGGCGGCGGTTACAATTTCCCCTTTGGCCGCGTGAAGATGACGCCTGCACTGCACAGTTCGGGCCTGCCCGACGGCAGCTATGGTGGCGATCCCGGCGGTTTTTTGTTGCATGTGGACGGCCGTTACATCTATTTCTCCGGCGACACCGCTCTCTTTTCGGACATGGGGCTGATTGGCGTGGTGGGGTTGGATGTGGCGATTTTGCCCATTGGCGATAATTACACCATGGGGCCGGATGATTCGTTGCTCGCGTTGGAATATCTGAACCCCAAAGTGGTCATTCCCGGCCATTACAACACCTGGCCGCCCATTGCTGCGGATGTGGCTGACTGGGCCAACCGGGTGCGGGCAAACACGGCCGTGACCCCCATTGTGCCTGCGGTAGACGAACCATTTACGGTATAGGTGGCTAATTGAGTAGTTGGGTAGTTGGGTAGTTGGGTAGTTGGGTATGGGAATGTCTGATCGGCCTGGGCCTTATCACCGGCTAACTCCTGCGGGCCACGCTGGCGCTGCGCTGGCTACAGATGGTGGGCGCTGCCTACCCGGAAGAAGTGGCGACGGCCGTGACCCATGGCCCTGACGCCATCGCCGGCCCCGTCATCAACTCCAGCCGGGGCATCATCTACACCGGCGCTGGCCCTGACTTTGCAGAGAAAGCGCGGGCAGCAGCCACGGCCGTGCGCGATGAGATCAACGCACTGAGAGATTAGAGATTAAGGGGAGGTGGTCACCTGCCGTACCTGTCGCTGAGTTATGATCAGCGGTTGGTAGACGGCCGTGAAGCCGTACAATTCCTGGTGCGCGTAAAGGAACTAATCGAAGAGCCGGAAACACTGCTGCTGGAAGAGTGATGCGATATTGACCTCTCTCGCCATAACGCCTACAATCAAACTAGACAGACTAGACAGGAGTAGACGATGACTCAAATATGGCAATTACAGGATGCAAAAAACAGATTTAGTCAGGTTGTTGATAATGCTCTGCGCAGTGGCCCCCAAATTATTACCCGGCACGGCCAGGAGGTGGTCATTGTTCTTTCTGTTGACGAATACCGTCAAATGAAAGCTTCACAAGGCAAATTATCCGATTTTTTCCGCGAATCGCCTCTGGCAGGATTAGACCTGGATATGAGCCGTGATACGAGCTTGCCAAGAGAAGGCATCCAGTTATGAGATACCTGTTGGATACGTGTGTTATTTCTGACCTGATTGCCAGACAACCTCAGTTGCAAGTTGTGGAATGGATTGATAATCAGGAGGATGATCGTATCTATTTGAGTGCCATCACTATGGGCGAAATTCAACAAGGGATTGCCCGGTTACCAGATTCCAAACGCAAAACCGCCTTATCAGTTTGGCTGCAAGAGGATTTATTGGT
The DNA here is from genome assembly GCA_014584575.1 of Chloroflexota bacterium. GTDB lineage: Bacteria > Chloroflexota > Anaerolineae > Promineifilales > Promineifilaceae > CAADGU01. The sequence continues at coordinate 62,058 of JACTMP010000082.1, read as the reverse complement.
TCGGTTTACCAACCGGATTTTGCCTGTAGACACGGCCGTTATGCTGAGATGGGGCAAGCTATCGGCTGAATTGCAGGCAAAGGGGCGTATTTTACCGGCGATGGATTCCATGATTGCCGCTATATGCCTGGAACACGATATGACCCTGGTAACGCGGAATGAAAAAGATTTTGTTGGTACCGGCGTCAGTATCTTTAATCCCTGGTCTTGAGAATAGCCAGGTGCAGCCAGGTCTGGAAGACCGCCATAGCCACGGGACGTACAATTGAGGAGCATGAAATGGAAAAAATAGCCACCTTACACATTGAAAAATTGCCGGAAGGGGTTTATCTGGCTACATCGGACGATATTCCTGGGCTAGTCGCGCAGGGACGCACCATCGCCGAAACGTTGGAAATTGCCCGTGATGTCGCCAGAAAACTAATGGAAGCCCAAAATGAGCGACCCAATCATGCCGGGTGATATGCCAGAGGGTACATTCTCAAACAAGCCCATGTGACGCCAGAGGAATTCCTCAATACCTGACAAAGTGAAGCCGTGCAATTCCTGGTGCGGGTCAAAGAACTGATCGAGGAGCCGGAAACGTTGCTGCTGGAAGGGTAAACATCAGGCCGACAGCGCGGCCAACACCTGCTGGCGCACCTCTTCCGGCAGTTGTGCCAGCGCCGTTTCCGGCGCGGCGCCATTCAGGACTTGTGCCAGCCCCTTGTGCTTTGGCCGGTCTTCCAGGCCGTGCCACCCTTGTTTTGCTCAATGTCATGCCGCAATTACACGGCCGTACCCCGCCGCGCCCTATCTGTTTTGCTCAACATGAATGGTGCCATGGTACCCTTGTGTTGGCAAAGGCCGTATCCCAAAACTTTCGCCTTCTCCCCATTGGTCAATATGGGTCTTCTCGTTACAATTGCTCCATGAAGATCAGGCAAATCATCTGGCCGGAAGAGCGCATTGAGCACATTGCCCGCCATCACGTTACCCCAGAAGAAGTGGAAGCTGTTTGTTTTGGTCGGGCATTTGTGCAGCGGGCCAAAGCTCAAGGGGAAAACCCCCTCTATTACGTATTGGGACAGACAGATGCCGGGCGTTATCTCTTTTGTGTTATCATTCAGTTTCCAAATGGAAATGGCTATCCGGTCACTGCTCGACCGATGTCCGACAGTGAAAAGCGTCGGTTTCACAAATGGCAAAGAAAATGAAAAAACAACAACTACTACAGACTGATTCGATTGGGGAACTGGCCCGATTTTGGGATACGCATGATCTAACTGAGTTTGAAAATGAATTAGAAGAAGTGATTGAACCTGTTTTTGTACGGGAAACGGCCGTCACCATTCGGCTACTACCTGAAGAAGCGAAAGTCATCAAGAAAATAGCCTCTTCACAGGGGGTCCTTGATTCAGACCTGATCTACCAATGGGTTCAGGAACGACTGCAAACGGCTTGATCCCTTTCTGCGGCGGCGCGGTCTTCAGGTTGCTGTGGTTGTGCTTTGGCCGGTCTTCCAAACCGTGCCACCCTTGTTTTGCACAACACCACGCCAACACGGTACGGTCGTACCCCACCAACCTTCCAATCCCCTTATTATTTCCCCTTCTCCAACCCCCTTAGCAACTACTGCTCCGGCGTGGCCTTCGGCTGGCGGTTGTGGCCGGTGTCCCCACCGAGCCACCCCACCTTTGCCCGCCGGAACCAGACCGTTCACCTCGTCACGGCCGTATCCCCTTTCCCCGCCAACACCGCTAACAACGCGACCATATCCGGCGACAGCGGCGCTTCTATGACACACGGCCGTCCCACCCCCGGATGCACAAATTCCACACGGGCACAGTGGAGGGCTTGCCGGGTAATGGGTTCATGGGGCAATGGCTGGCGCGTCTCAAACCAGGCCAGGTACTCGGCATCCGGCAGCGTGTACAGCACATCTCCCACAATCGTATGGCCGATGGCGTGCAGATGAACGCGCAGTTGGTGGGTGCGCCCCGTTTTGGGAAAGAGACGCAGCAAGGCGTACTGGTCGCCAAAGGTTTGTGCCGTTTCGTAATGGGTCACGGCCGTTTTCCCCCCTTCCACCACACCAAACCGATACACCCCTGGCAGGCTGTCTACCCGATCAATAGGCAAATCAATCACTCCTGAGCGCGGCGAAGGCAAACCGCGCACGACGGCCAGATACTCCTTTTTCACCTGCTGCCCGGCAAATAGCTGCTGCATCTGCCGTAATGTCTGGCTGTCTCGCGCCGCCAGGATGACGCCAGAGGTATCCTTGTCCAGCCGGTTCGCCAGCCGCGCTTCCGGGTACGGCGGCTCGTGCCGGATGCGCAAATGGTAAATCAGGCTGGCCTGGGCAAACTGGCGTTTGTCATGTACCAGCAGATTCGCGGGTTTGTTAATGCCCAACAGCCAGGCATCTTCATAAATAATCTGGTAGCTGTAGTCAAACTTCTCCGGCAATTCCACATCGGGCAGGTCACAGGCCACCACGTCCCCCTGGGTGACGATGGTGTCGGGGGTGCAGACACGGCCGTTGCAAGAGACACGGCCGTCCGCCAGCAACGCCGCCCACTCCGCCCGCGCCCGGTACGTAAACCGCCCCGCCAGATAATCGAGAACGGGGGTTTGTTTGTAGACGGCCGTGACTTTAGAAGAAACAATCATCTTTCACCTGTTGTACGGGCGAGGCAGTTGGGATAGAAATTATCTGCTGAGACAAATTCAAACCCAACTGCCTCGCCCCTCCGCCTCCTTTTTAGCAGGAAAGCTGGTAGAATCAAGGGTGCAACTTTACGGCCGTTGCCCGCGTACAATGGCCTTGATACCTCTTTTCAGCAGACCTGACAGGTTTTTTGAAACCTTTGGTTGCCAACCTGTCAGGTCTTTCAGACAAGTGAACCATGCAAGATGAGACAAACGAAATAACCGCCCCCCTCATTGTTATTACCGACCCCGACGCCGACCGCTACCACACCTTTGGCTATATTAGCTGGTGGCAGCAAGAAGTGGTGCGCAACGCCACCATCCTCGTCGTTGGCGCAGGCGCACTGGGCAATGAAGTCCTCAAAAATCTGGCCCTCATGGGCATTGGCAATCTGCTCATCGCCGACTTCGACACCATCGAAGACAGCAACCTCAGCCGCTCCGTCCTCTTCCGTGAAGGCGACCGCGGACGGCGCAAAGTGGACGCCGCCGCCGAGCGCGTCAAAGAACTCAACCCCGATGTGAACGTCAAAACGTGGCACGGCAACATCAACTTTGAGATGGGGCTGGGTGTCTACCGCCACGTAGATGCCATCGTCGGCTGCCTGGACAACCGCGAAGCCCGCCTCTCCATCAACCGCGCCAGTTGGGCCGTCAACCGTCCCTGGGTAGATGGCGCGATTCAGGAACTCATGGGCATCGCCCGCGTCTTCTGGCCGGGTCAGGGGGCGTGTTATGAATGTACACTCACCGACCTGGATTACCAGATCATCAACCTGCGTTACTCCTGCCCCTTACTGGCGCGGGAAAACATATTGCAGGGCAAAGTACCCACCACCCCAACCAGCGCCTCCATTGTAGCCGCTTTCCAGACGCAGGAGGCGCTCAAACTCATTCACAACATGGAAGTGCAGCCGGGCAAAGCGATTATGATTAACGGCCTGACCAATGATATCTACACCACCGAGTATCCGGTCAAGGAGATGTGCATGAGCCATTCCATGCTGGAGCCAATTATTGAACTGCCAGAGGCTACCACAACCGGCACTACGCTGGCGGAATTGTTAGAACTGGCGCGCAAAGAGGTGGGGGACACGGCCGTGCTCGAATTCGATGGTGAACTGGTGACAACCATGACCTGCTTCCGCTGCGACCAGACCGAACCCATCTTCAAAAAAATGGCCCGCCTGTATGAAAACGAAGCCGTCTGCCCGACCTGTGGCGGCCGGCGGGAGATGAACCTCACCCACCGCATCAGCGGCGACGAGGATTTCCTCGGCCGTACCCTGGCCGAAATAGACATCCCCCCCCTCAGCATCATCCGCGCCCGCAACGGCAGCCAGCGGGTGTATTATGAGCTGACCGGAGATAAAGAGAGTTTTATGGTGTTTGCGTGATTGGGTAATTGCGTAATTAAGTAATTGGGTAATTACGCAATTACTCAATTACCCAAATACCTCCTCCCACCGCAACCCAAAATCCGCTTTATCGTATAAAATATCGTTACCTGCTAGGTAAGAAAATAAATGGAGGCTTAAACAAAATGGCTACTAGCATCAAAGTGATTATCTATGACCCCACCGGCTCCAAGAAGACCCCGGTCGAATTACCCGCCGACGTGCCCATGCGCCGCCTGATTCCGGCGTTGGTCAGCAAAATGGGGCTGCCCACCAATCAGGGCGCCAACCCCATTACCTACCGGCTGGATCATCGCTCATCTGGCAAACGGCTGGGTGACGACGAATCATTGAAGGACGCCGGCGTGCAAGATGACGACATCTTGAGCCTGTTCCCTGAGGTGACTGCTGGCTAGAGAGAAATCGGGTTTTTGACAAAAACCCGATTTCTTATTGAGGAAAACATGGCCTTTGACATCCGCGAGACCAGGCTACGCAACGAATATCAGCGGGTGCGTGAACTGGTCAATCGCAGCGAATTTATTCATATTCTGACCACGGAAGGCGACCCCGCCGAACGGTATCTGATCCGCTTCACCTGTAAGGGGGTGGAAAAGATTGATACCGTCGGCAAACCTGTCCTCCGTGAGAACCATGAGGTAAGTGTTTACCTTCATGCCGAGTACCCGCTCAAACAGCCGCAGTTGAAATGGTTGACGCCGATTTTTCACCCCAACATTCACGTCACCGGCGCGGTCTGCATTGGCGCCTGGTGGCCGGCCAAAACGCTAGACGAGCTACTGCTGACGTTGGGGGAAATGATTCAGTACAAGAATTATGATCCCAAAGACCCCATGAACTCGAAGGCGGCGGCCTGGGCGTTGCGCAACAAGAGCATCTTCCCCGTTGACGGCCGTAACCTGAAAGGTCAATCGCTGGAAGACCTGATCGTCCTGGGGGCGGAGGAAGCAGATGACATCGGCATCAACATACTCTGAGCCACCCCCCGCCCCGGCCCCATCCCTGGCCAATCCCCTACCGGAAGAAGTGCTGAATTTGCCCAAACGGCCGTCACCGCTGCCCATCGAAACGTGTATTTTGCATGGGCAACGGCCGTCGGGCGGGCAGGTGGTGGTGGCCAACAGCCAGCACGCCCTGGCGCAAATCGCCGAGCACAGCGAAAGCAATCTGCGCTCGGAGTTAGGCGGCGTCCTGCTCGGCCACGTTTCCCGCGACGGCGAAACGCTGCTGGTAGACATCAAAGCAGCGCTACCCGTTAACAGCAGCGACCGGGGGCCGGTACATTTCACCTTCAACGCCGACGCCTGGAGCCAGATTCACCGCGACCGCTCAGCGAAATATCCGCATCTGGATATTGTGGGCTGGTTTCACACCCACCCGGGGCTGGGCGTTTTTTATTCCAGCGATGATGTGGTGGTTCATTCGGCGGCGTTTACGCTGCCCTGGCATGTGGGGCTGGTGGTAGACCCTATCCGGCAAGAAGCCGTGTACTTTGGCTGGCAAAAGGGGGAACTGGCCCCTATTAACGGCTATTACGAATTGACCGATGTGCAGCCGGGCACGGCCGTACCCTGGAAAGTAGTGCGCACCTCGGTGTATAACCTGCCGGAATCTGACCTGGCAGGCGGCGTCTATGACCCCGCCGCACAGTCAGCCCGGCTGGCCGAAGCCGCATATACCGGTCACAGCCAGGGCACGACACTTTCGCCCTCGTCCCGTCATCTGGGGCTGATTGTGGGCAGTGTAGCCCTGGCGTTGGCGCTTTTCATGCTGCTGTTTTGGATTGTGCCGCTGAACCGCCAGACCAGCCAGATGCGAACGGTGATCTTGCATATGGCTAACAACAGCGCCTATCCCAACGCCGCCGCCTGCCCCGACCCTCGTCTGCGGTTGATTGCGCCGCTGGACGGCAGCGCGGCGCGGGTGGGCAGCCAGGTGGAATTGCTAGGCACGGCCGTGTACCCCGCCGCCTTCCGTTACCAGATTGACGTGCGCCTGAGTGGGCAACAGGAGTGGCAAAAAGTGGACGACCGCCGCCGCCCGACCGAACTGGATGTGCTGGGAAGCTGGAACACCGGCGAACGCGCCCCCGGCCTGTATGATGTGCGGCTAACGGCCGTAGACCGCAACGCCATCCGCCTGCCGAGTAGTCCAAATTGTGTGATTCAACTACAGTTAGTACCATAACAATCTGTCAGAGATTGGAGATTAGAGATTGGAGATTGCCCAATCTCTAATCCCCAATCTCCAATCTCTCAAGGTATGCCGTGAACGACGAAACCACTCCCCCTTTTGTCGCCATTATCAACCTGACGCTGCCCGGTTTGGGCGAACAGTTCAGCGCCAATGTGACGCTGCTGCCGCAGGATATGATTCCCGCCGACGGCCGTGCCAAACCCCTGGAAGATTGCACCCTGGCCGACTTGCAGGCATTCGCCAGCCAGTTAGAAGCAGAGGTATGGGAAACCTACCAGGAAATTAAACTGGTAGAGATTGCCAGCGATGAAAACGTGCAGCTTGATATTGTAATTCAGGATGCCGACGGCGACCCGATTGCGCCCGACGATGACTGGTTGAAATCGGTGGTGGTCTCATTTCCACAGGCGGCTGCCGAAACCGAAGCACCGGTTGCTGCGGCGCAAGAAGATGAAACAGAAGAGCCGGAAGTTGACAAAACGGCCGTGCCCGAACCCACCACGTCGCCTGAACCGGAACCGACGCCCGTCGTGGAAGAGGCCGCCGAACCACGCATCATTGTCGCCGAAACGGAACCGGTGCATGAAGAGGCTGAGGTGGAAGAGCCAACGGCCGTGTCCGAAACCCCGGCCATCGCCCCCAGCCGCGCCCGCGTGCGCATTGCCGGGAAACGCCGCCCCATTGGCGACCCCACCTGGGCGGCAGTGGACATTTTCATCGAAGAACCGGCGCTGCGCGCTTCCCAGGCACACGCTCTGAGCAGCCTGAACCGGGAAGTGGCCGGGGTATTGGTTGGCCCCCGCCCGGAAAAACAGCCGGACGGCCGTTACATCGTCCATATTCACGACACCATTATCGCCAAATACACCGTCATGCACGGGGCCAGCGTCACCTACACGCCGGAAAGCTGGCGCTATATGAATGATGTGCTACGCGAGCGGTATCCAGACGACACGGCCGTGATGGTGGGCTGGTACCACACCCATCCCGGTTTTGGCATCTTCCTCTCCGGCATGGATTTATTCATTCACCAGAACTTCTTTACCCAAATCTGGCACGTCGCGTTTGTGCTGGACCCGCGCGCCCACAGCAGCGGCTTCTTCTGCTGGAATCGCCATCTCACGGAAGTGAAGCCGGTAGATTTCCCCTGGCCGCCCTGGGCAGCGGGATCGTGGTAAATGAGAGATTGGAGATTGGCGGTGCGGACACCGCGAGATTGAGAGATTGAGAGATTGCAGAATGTTGTATAATGCAGCCAATCTCTGAATCTCTTAATCTCATTCTTCCAATGGCCGAACAAGAATTACCACCCATCACCATTACGGATAATGACATCAACGAAGCAAACCAGCTAAGTTTGCATTGTCCCATTTGCGCCAATCCTGTTGAAAACAATATGGCTGACCGGGCGTTGCAGCCGGTTGTCTGCCGCCAGTGTGGCACGCTGTATCATAAAGTTTGTTGGGAGCAGGGCGGCGGCAAGTGTGCGGTTTTGGGCTGCGCCCATACGGAATATCGCGTCTATGGCACGCAGGTGCGCCCGGTGTTGAAGGTGGACTATAAAGACATACCCAAGCCGCCGATGAACGGCCGTCAGCCCATCTCCCCCACCACCAAACAACTCAAAGAACAACAACGCCGCCAGGTGGAACAACTCCGCCGCCCCAGCCTGCTCCAGCGCCTCTGGCAATGGCTCCTTGACCAGATCAAGATCGGGTAGCACGTGGCAAGTAGCAGGTAGCAGGTAATCACCGCGTTGTCTTCATCGCTCACCCCTTCACCTGCTCACCTCATCACCCCATCATGCTTCCCCCCGCAACCGTAGACAAACTATCCCCCTTTCTGGGCGAAGAGTGTGCGCTGTGCAAAGACCCGCTGACGCCGGGCGACGTGGTGATCATCTGCCCGGAAGACGGCAGCCGCCATCACGACCGCTGCTGGATCGCCAACGGCAACAAATGCGCCGCCTACGGCTGCCGGGGTCATGGCGAAATCACATTACCATCTTCACCCGAATCGCCGCCATCACCCGCTCACCCCGCGATGTCTTCATCGCCCACCCCCTCACCTGCTCACCCCATCACCGGTCCGCCTGCCCACTATACCATCGCCAACAGCTGCCTCATTCTGGCCATTGCCATCGCCATTATCCTTTGTTCCGTCGGCTGTTTTGGGCTGTGGGCCATTGCCGATTACCTGATGCTGCACTTCTGGAACCTGCCCTACCGCGCCCCCTTCTCGACCATCATCATTTTTTGAATTTTCCAGAGTAGGGCGATTTTAAAAATCGCCCCACATCCTAGAGAAGTAGATAAAACCCGCCAGACTCCAGAAAAAGAAGATGAAATCCCATTACAAAAACCGCCATTGTCTGATGTCATTATGATTGGTAACATAACAGTAGAGTCGGCAAAACACCACTCATATGGCACTTAAAAGGAGGTGTTGCCCCTGCGATTGAATTCCTTCAACTATTTTTCCGATTAGTCCAGTTGTGAATGTCCTTTGTTTATATGGCCTATAACAAAAAGGCCAACTCTTGCGTGGTTTTCATAAAATTAGGAGAAAACAATGAGTGTGAAATTACGAAACACAATTGCCATGCTTGTCCTGGCCCTGCTGTTTTTGGGGGCAAGCGCCGCGGGCGTCGCGGCCAATCAGCCAGTCTTTACTTTAACGGTGTTGCACAATAACGATGGTGAATCCAGACTGATCAATGCAGGCTCTGGCGTTCTGGCCGACTTTGGCGGTGTGGCGCGCTTTGCGACAGTGGTAGACGACTTACGCGCCGAAGCACTGCAAGGCGGGCCAAAACGAGGTGTTATCTTGCTCTCTTCCGGTGATAATTTCCTGGCCGGGCCGCAGTTCAGCGCCAGCCTGGAAAACGGTGTGCCTTTTTATGACACCGTGGCCATGGACAAGATCGGCTATGATGCTGTGGCTATTGGCAACCACGAGTTTGACTTTGGCCCTGACGTATTGGCCGACTTCATCACCGGTTTTGACGGCCGTCTCCCCTTTGTGAGCGCTAATCTGGATGTTAGTAATGAACCCAATCTGCAATACCTGGCCGACCAAAACATCATCGTTAAAAGCCAGATTGTAACCGAAAGAAGGGTACGGATAGGCATTGTGGGGGCGACAACACCGCTGCTACCGGCTATCTCCAGCCCCCGCAACGTGGTTGTTGATCCCGACGTGGCAGGCGCCATTCAGGCTGAAATTGATCGGCTAACCAACAGTAAGGTCAGTATCATTATCGTGATCAGCCACCTGCAAAGTGTGCAGCAAGACCTGGCCCTGGCCCCGCTGCTCCGGGGTGTTGACATCATGATCGCTGGCGGCGGCGATGAGGTGCTGGCAAATCCGGGTGATTTGCTCGTACCTGGCGATTCGATTTCCCTGCCATATCCGGTCATGGTGACAGGTGGCGACGGTGCGCAGATTCCGGTCGTGACCACCGCCGGGGATTACAAGTACGTTGGCCGGCTGGTGGTTGAATTTGACATACGTGGCAGAGTGGTTGGCGTCAACCCCATTAGTGGCCCGGTGCGTGTGGCCGGCGGCGCTTATCCCGACGCGGTTGAGCCTGACCCTGAAATACAGGCGCTGGTCGTTGAGCCGGTACAGACGTATGTGGCTGACCTGGCCGCCAATATCCTCGCATCATCTGAAGTAGCTCTGGAAGGACGGCAGGGCACCAACCCGGCGCCGCCAGGAACCCCCACCCCAGGCATCAGGCGAACGGAAACCAATCTCGGCAACTTGATGGCTGACTCCATGTTCTGGCAGGCCAGCCAACTGGCAGCCAGTTTTGGTGTTAACCCGCCGGACGTTGCCTTGCAAAATGGGGGTGGCATTCGTAACAACAGCCTGATTCCGGCCGGTCCGATCAGCGAACTGAATACTTTTGAGATTGCCGCTTTTGCCAATTTTGTGTCCATCGTTGAAGATGTTCCTCCGGCACAGTTTAAGGAATTGTTGGAGAATGCGGCTTCATTCTATCCCAATCCCAACGGCCGTTTCGCCCAAATCTCCGGCTTTTCCTACGTTATTGACCCGGCCGGCACCGCGCAGGTAGTGGATAACAACGGCAACGTACTCACGCCGGGCAGCCGTGTTTGGGAAGTCAGGTTGGATAATGGCACTTACATTGTGCAGAATGGCACAGTTGTGCCCGGCGCACCGGCTATCAACGTCGCTACCATTGATTTTCTGGCTCGTGGCGGCGACCAATACCCATACCGGGGTGCGCCGTTTACCACGTTAGGCGTAACCTACCAACAAGCGTTGCGAAACTATATTGAGACGGGGCTTGGTGGTCTGATCACGGCCGTTGACTATCCCGAAGGTGGTGAAGGCCGCATCACAACACTGCCGTAAAAAATAAAACGCCTGGTCGGTAGAGTATGCGGGGAAGTTAACGAACCCTGTATGCGAGGAGTCAAGCCTCTGGCGGAAACGTTCAGAGGCTTGGCTTCTTGTTTATTGGCGGAATCAAACAGATAGTTATAATCCGATATATTGACAAAATGTATTGGAAAGCTAGACGTGCATTGGCACAATCGCCTGACAAGGAAGGCAAAAATGAGTAAAAAGGCCAGTAAACAACAACCAGCAACCCCCAGACAGTCTAAAGCTACCCCAGGTGTTACCATTCCCCAGACGCATACCCTCAGCCTGTCCGAGCGCCGGGCGTTGGGCAAACAGGCGCGGCAGCAGACGCCACGCGAGGCGCACGCCACCTGGAAACCACCGTCAGATCGGGCCGACCCCATAGAGCTGCTCATTGCCAACAGCGAGGGGCGGGTGAAGGAGTTGGTGCCGATCAGGTACGGCCGTATGCTGGCCAGCCCGTTCGCCTTTTACCGGGGCGCGGCGGCTATTATGGCCTATGATCTGGCCTACACGCCTAATAGTGGCCTGAACGTGCAGGCGTGTGGCGACTGCCATCTGCTCAACTTTGGCGGCTTTGCCACCCCGGAACGCAACGTCATCTTCGACATCAACGACTTTGACGAAACTTCGGTAGCCCCTTGGGAATGGGATGTGAAGCGGCTGACAGCCAGCTTTGTCATTGCCGGGCGCGCCAACGGCTTTAAGGCCAGCGATTGCCGGCAAGCATCCTGGCTGGCCGCCGAAAGTTACCGGACGCATATGGCGGAGCTTGGCGAACTGCCCGCGTTAGAAGCGTGGTACGAAGCGATTGATTTTAACAAGGTACTGGATAATGCGCCGGACAAAGAAAACGTGCGCTTTTATCGTAAAAAGCTGGCGACGGCCATGGAGCAAAGCGCCCATGAAAAGGAATTTGCCAGACTGGCGCATGAAGGGGGCTATCCGGCGCGTATTATTGACCAGCCACCGCTCATCTATCACTATGGCGACATGCGCGATGAAGAATTTCGGGCCGGACTGGAACGCTCTTTTGATTTGTACAAAGCCTCGGTATCACCTGAACTACGCCTGCTGCTGGATCGGTATCAGATCGCGGATGCGGCGTTTAAGGCGGTGGGTGTGGGCAGCGTGGGCACGTTCTGCGGTATTGTGCTGCTGATGTCGGGCGATGATCCCCTCTTTTTGCAGTTCAAGGAGGCGCGGCAATCTGTTTTGGAACCGTATGCCGGAGCCAGTCCGTATGCCCACGCCGGGCAGCGCGTGGTCGTCGGTCAGCGGCTGATGCAGGCGGCCAGTGATATGTTCCTGGGTTGGACAACCGGCCAAAGAATCCGCACAGTGCCCTTTTATCTGCGCCAACTGCGCGACGCGAAAATCAAGCCGGTAGTGGAGATTATGAAGCCGTTTAATCTGCACAACTATGCCCAATTGTGTGGCTGGGCATTGGCGCGCGCCCATGCCCGCTCCGGCGATGCGGTTGTTCTCTCTGCCTACATGGGCAAGAGCGGCGCCTTCGCCAACGCGCTGGCCGATTTTGCGGTGGCGTATGCGGACCAGAATGAACGGGATTATGCGGCGCTGGTAGCGGCCGTGCGTGACGGCCGTGTTCAGGCGCAAACGGTCGAGTAATGTAATTGGGTAATTGGGTAATTACGCAATTACCCAATTACCTCTGAAAAGAGGAGAAAATGAAAACCAAACCCCGCCCAAAAAGCAGAAAGCCCGTGTGGCGTATTTTAGTCATCTGGGCCATCGAGTCCCTGGCGTTATTTTTGATGTCCCTTATATTGGATGGATTTCAACTCAATGGTTTTGGCGCGGCCGTGATTGCGGCGGCGCTCATTGGCCTGCTCAACGCCCTGCTGTGGCCCATCCTCAGCTACATCATTTTGCCCTTTGCCGTGCTGACGCTGGGCATCGCCGCCCTCATTCTTAACGGCGTCATCATTTATCTGGTGGGCGAGCTTTCGGCCAGCTTTGAGGTCGCCAGTGTGGGCACGGCCATCTGGATAGCATTGGGGCTGACGGCCGTGAACGCCATTGCCAGTTCGCTGCTCACCATTGACGACGACAATTCCTATTACCGCAACGTGGTTAAACGGCGCGCCAAACAAATTGGCAAACCGGAAGAAACCCACATACCCGGCATCATCTTCCTGGAAATTGACGGCCTGGCCAAACCGATATTGGAAAAAGCAATGGCAGCCGGTTATGCCCCCACCATGAAGCGCTGGTTGGAATCCGGCGAGTATGAACTGGTGGAATGGGAAACGGATATGTCCTCACAAACCTCGGCCAGCCAGTTGGGTATTCTGCACGGCTCCAACAAAGACATCCCCGCCTTCCGTTGGTATGACCGCAAACGCAAACAGATCATCGCCTCCAGCAACCCGGACGAAGTGGCCCGGCTGGAAAAAGAACATTCTGATGGCAACGGGCTGTTGGTGGCACATGGCGCCAGCCGGGGCAATCTGGTCTCCGGCGATGCCCCCATTGTCAGTGTGACGGCCAGCACCATGAAGGATTTCTCCCGGCTGCACATGACCGATTATTACGCTTATTTTGCCAACCCCTACAACATCACGCGCACCATGTTGCTGCTAGTATGGGACCTTGTGTTGGAAAAGTGGCAGTTCCGCCAGGCGCGCAAAAATAACGTCGTGCCCATCATGGACAAACACCATCGCGGCGGCAAATACCCCTTGCTGCGCGTGTTCACCACCGTCATCATGCGCGAGTTAAATGTGTACACGCTCATTGGCGATATGTTTGGCGGCGTGAAGTCGGCTTATGCCACCTTTGTGGGCTATGACGAAGTGGCCCACCATTCGGGCGTGGAATCCCTGGACGCGCTGGATATTTTGCGCAAGCTGGATGAGCAGTTTATCCGGCTGGAAAGTGTGGCGGCGGATGCGCCACGGCCGTATCACCTGGTTGTACTCTCCGATCATGGGCAGAGCGGCGGGCCGACCTTCAAACAACGGTATGGGCTGGATTTACAGCAATTGGTGCAGCAACATGCTAAACAGTTCCTGGTGCAGGGCATCATGGAGACCAATGAATCCTGGGGTCATGTGAATGTGGTGGTGAACGATGTATTGAAAAATGACAAAAAATCAGGCAAGTGGATCAAACGCGCCGCCGGTAAAAATGTGCAAGATGGCGAAGTGCAGGTCGGTGAAGAGGAGCTTTCCGACGAACTGGACCCAGGGGCCAACATCATTGTGCTGGCATCCGGGAATTTGGGCCTGGTTTATGGCACAAAACGGGATACCCGCGTTACCCTGGAAGAAATTGACCAGATTTTCCCCGACATGTTAGAAAACCTGGTTAAACATGAAGGGATTGGTTGGGTGATGGTGAAGTCTACCGAACATGAAGGGGTGGTTATTGGCAAAAACGGCCGTTACTACCTCAACGATGATCGCGTCGAAGGCGACAATCCCCTGACCGGTTTTGGCCCCAACGCCGCCCGCCATTTGAAACGGTACAACCAGTTCCCGGATGCGCCCGATTTGTATATCAACAGCTTTTACAATGTGGAAACGAATGAAGTGGCCGCCTTTGAAGAGTTGATTGGTTGTCATGGCGGCATGGGGGGGTATCAGACACGGCCGTTTATCCTCCACCCCAAAACACTGCCCATCACCGAACCAGAACTGGTCGGTGCGGCCTCCGTTTACCGCCAGTTTAAACATTGGCTGGCCGAACTCCAGGGCAGCCCCCTGCCCGCCCCCGCCGGGGATTGATGGAAAAGCAATGGTATGGTGTAGCCTGCTCTGGCTACGCCATACCATCTATTCCGGTAAGATGATGTCGTCGAGGGTTACGGCCGTGAGTACCTGATCACTCAATTCGTCTAGTACGGCCGTGTCGTCAATCGCCTCCAATCGCTGCACAAAGGATCCCGGCAACGGGCCAAACTTGCGCTGCAACTGGCGTAGCAATATCTCCATCTTTCCCTTGATTTCGCCTTCTAACTCACCTTCTAGTTTACCTTCTAGTTTACCTTCTAGCTTATGCCTTTCACCCCAGGTCAATTCAGTATCTAGTAATGCTTGCATAATTCGTTCTCCTGCATCCGGTAATCTCTCGTGTGGTAGATATGTTTCGATAACATCTATTAAAAACAGCTTGTCCCCTTCTGTCAAGGTACTTTTAATGACGCTCTGTAAGCCAGCCAGTTTTACCTCGGCTGGATGGAGGTGGGCCGGTTGCATTAATGAAGCCAAAGCGGCTGCTACTGGATCACCGCTCAGATATTCTTCGCTGGGGAGATCGCGCAGTCCTACCTGGCCGTAGTGAAATTCCAGTAGCTGCCGCCCGAAGAGGGTTTCACGATATACCTGCCAACCCAGGCCACCCGCCTGCGGCTGCAACACCAGCGCCAGCGGTAGCACCTTTTTCTGACGCAAGATGCGCAGCAGGCTGTAATACTCAAACATGCGTTGCGGCAGGCTGCGCCGGTCACGCCCTTCCACTTCTACATGCACCAGGATGGCCTCACTTTCCCCATCCAATGTAGAGACCTCAGCCACAAAATCAGGCACACGCAGCGCCTGCTCCGGCAAATTGATTAGCAGTTCCTGATCCAGAAATGTAATCGCACTGAAATCGAGCCGCGCCGCTTCCGCCGGGAAGAAGATGCGCAGGAAATCAGGCAAGAAACGATGCAAGAACTCTTTGAAGATGCGGTCATGTAGGGTGCGGCCAGGGCTGTCTGGTGCATTGGCTGTCATTGTGTGGTACCTCCTGAGGCGTGAATAGGTCTGATTATAACAGGTATCTTTACCTCACCCATTATTGATAGAGATAGAAGTTAGCATTGGCAACGGCCGTCCGCAATTCCCGCCTACCACTTCATCCCAGGGCGATTCCAAAGTCAGGCTTAATTCTAAATGGCAGAGTTCGCACGCCCACGTGCGAACGAGCAGCACGTGGACGTGCTGCTCTCCTCCCACAGAAAATCTGGACTTTGGAATTACCGTGCACTTCATCCACTGCCTATTGACAAAACTAGAAACTTAGTTAATAATTTCCCTCATTCTAATCTATTAACTTGTTTACTAATTTAATTTTCTTTCAGAAGTTCAACTTTTTCCAAAAGTTGAACTTCTCAAATGTATGTCTGTACGAAACGCGATTTTAGGATTGTTGGCCCACCGCCCCCGGCACGGCTATGAATTGCATGATGCTTTTGAAGCCATGGTCGGCGGCGAACAAAATTGGGACATCAAACCGGCGCAGGTGTATTCCACCCTCAACCGGCTGGAGCAGAGTGGGCTGGTAATTGAAGATGGCGTGGCCCAGGATGGCGGCCCGGAAAAGCGCATTTACATGGTCACAGACGCCGGGCTGGCCGAACTGCGGCAATGGTTTAACGAACCATCGCTGAGCGACCGGCGGCGGGATGAGTTTTTTCTCAAGCTCATGCTCAGCCTGGTGGTAGCCGATGGCGACCCGCGCCGCCTGATTTACACGCAGCGCGCCGGGTTATATCGGGAACTGCACGCGCTGACTGCGCAGCGCAGCCAGGTGAACCCGGCTTCGCAGTTGGCCTATATCCTGCTGCTGGATCAGGCGATTATGCATCTGGAAGCGGATTTGCGCTGGTTGGAGATGATAGAGGCCCGGCTGGACGAGATCAGCCGCCAGCCCATCCCCGAACCGGCAGAACGGCCGCGCGGCCGGCCGCCGGTAGACGGCAATCGGTAATCCGTGAACCGTAATGAGAGTACGGATTACGGTTCACGGATTACGTTTATTGGCAGGGCAGCTACCCGCTGCCCCATTTGGAGATATGAAATGAGCATTGTCAAAACAGAACAGTTAACCAAGGTGTATGGGCAGGGGGCTACGGCCGTGACCGCCCTCAACCAGATCAACATGAGCATCCAGCCCGGCGAGTTTGTGGCCGTGATGGGGCCAAGCGGCTGTGGCAAATCTACCCTGCTGCATCTGATCGGTGGCCTGGATCAGCCCACGTCGGGCCGGGTGCTGCTGGATGAACGGCCGTTGTCTGGCCTGAAAGATGACGACCTGACCACGCTTCGCCGCCGCCAGATCGGGTTTGTCTTTCAGTTTTTCAACCTGATACCGGTGCTGACGGCCGTCGAAAACACCGCCCTCCCCCTCATCCTGGATGGCATGAAACAGGCCGACGCCCATAAAAAGGCCGAAGAGTGGCTGACGCGCATGGGCTTGGCCGACCGCCTCAACCATCGCCCCGATGAGCTTTCCGGCGGGCAGCAGCAGCGGGTGGCTATTGCCCGCTCGTTGGTGGCCGAACCGGCCCTGCTGCTGGCCGACGAACCCACCGGCAACCTGGATTCCCGCGCCGCCGACGAGATCGCCGCCCTGCTGCGGCAGATCAGCCATGAATGGCATCGTACCGTTTTGATGGTGACGCATGATCCGCGCATCGCCGCCCATGCCAACCGCATCATTTTCCTCAAAGATGGCACCATTGTGGACGATACGCGCCTGTCAGATGATGGGCATTATGAAGAAAGCGTTGTGCGCGAAAAGCTGGCAGTGATGGCGTAGCGGGTGGCAAGTGGCAGGTGGCAGGTGGCAAGTGATCACCTGCAACGTGCAACATGCAACTTGCAACCCATTGGAGGTAAATCGAAATGTTTCATATCAAATTAGCCCTACGCTATTTGCGCGGGCGCAAATTGCGGACGACGCTCACCCTGATAGCGATTGTGTTTGGGGTGATGATTATTGTTGGCTTTAACGCCATCCTGCCCGCCATGCGGCAGGCCATTCAGGGCAATCTATCGGCGATGGCGGATGAGGTAGACCTGACCGTTTCCAGTGAGACACGCGGCCCGTTTGACACGGCCGTAGCCGACCAGGTGCGCCAGGTTCCCGGCGTGGCTGCCGTCTCGCCCCAGTTAGTCCGCCCAATGGCCCTGCCCACTTCGCAAGCCCTCAGCGACCAGGATGGCACGGTCATCCCCCTACTCATTGTGCGCGGTGTAGACCCGGAAACCATGACCGATGTAGAAAGTCTGGCAGTGGCCGACGGCCGTCTGCTGACCGCCGCCGATCAAAATGCCATCCTTATCGCCAGCAGCCTGGCCCAGCGCACCGGCCTGGGCGTGGGTGATAGTCTCAGCCTACCCGCCGCTACCGGCACAGTAGAATTTGAAATCGTGGGCATCACCACCGGGCGACCGCCACAGGGCAGCGAAGAAGTGTTCATCCCCCTGACAACCGCACAAACGGTCTTCAACTTGCCAGGGCAGATCAACACTATCGAGGCCCGATTCGTGGCTAATGCTGACGCTGACGTTGTGCGCGCAGACGTTCTGGCCCGGTTGGGTGATGGTTACAAAGTGGGCGGCACCACATCTGGTTCGGAATTTGCCGCCGCCATGGAAGCGGCCGCTTACATCTACAACATGTTCGGCATCATTGCCATTGCCCTGGGCGGCTTCATTATCTTCATCACCTTTCGCACGGTGGTGGTGGAGCGCCGCCGCGACATTGGCATGTTGCGCGCTATTGGCGCATCCCGCAAAACCATCCTGGGCATGATCTTGACGGAGAGTGCGGTGTTGGGCGTGATTGGCACGGCCGTCGGCATCCTCCTCGGTTATCTCATGGCGGCCGGGCTGCTGAAAGGGATGCAGTCCATCTTGGAGAATCTCATGCGCACCAGCGTCAGCGGTCCCAGCCTGGAATGGTGGGTATATGTGCTGGCCGTCGGCCTGGGCGTGGGCATCACCCTGTTGGCCGGGCTGTTTCCGGCGCTGGCCGCCATGCGCGTCTCCCCATTGGAAGCGTTACGGCCGTCGCTGGCCGAAGTGGAACGCCGCCGCGCCGGCCGTGGAGCCATAGTCGGCGCGGTCTTGATCGTGGTTGCCTTCCTGACGTTGCTGCCGGGCAATCTGGGGCTGGCCGCCTTGGGCATCTTGCTCTTTGTCATCGGACTGGCGCTGGTGCTACCCGCCCTCATCTACCCGCTGGCGCGCATCTTTGGCCGCCTGCTCATCATCGCCTTTGCCCGTGAGGGGCAAATTGCCCAGGGCAACCTGACCCGGCAGCCAGGTCGGGCGGCCGTCACCGCCTCCGCCATCACCATTGGCCTGTCGCTGCTGGTGGCCATGGGCAGCCTGATTGTCTCCTTGCGCGGGGGCATGACCGGCTGGGTGAATACGACGTTGGGCAGCGATTATCTCTTTATGCCACCGTCGTTGGTTTTGGGCGGCGGGAATATCGGCGCCGGGTCGCAGATGATGGCGGACATTGAAGCTCTACCCGGCGTGGAGAAAGCCACTTCGCTGCGGCTGGCGACCAGCCAGGTTGACGGCACCGATGTGCAAGTGGTGGGTATTGATCCCGTCACCTACCCCCAAATTGCCGGGCTGATCTTTGCTGATGGGAATGAACGGACGGCATATGAAGCATTGGGCAACGGCCGTGCCATCATCGTCAATGGCATCTTTGCCGCCCAAAATGGGGTAGCAGTGGGTGATGAACTCGCTTTACAATCCCCCAATGGGACACTAACGTACCAGGTTGTGGCCATTGGCGGCGATTTCCTGAATTTCAAACTGGCGACCGGCTACATTTCCCAGGCCAACCTGGCCCAGGATTTCAACGAGACAACGGATATGCTGGTGATGGTAGACCGCGTCGCCTCTGCTGACGCGGCCCAGGTTGCCGCCGGTTTACAGCAGGTTGCCACCGGGTATCCGGCCTTCACCTTTTACTCGCTGGCCGAGTGGCAAACGGAAATGGACAGAACGATGGCGGCCATGAATGGCATGTACGTGTTACTGATCATTCTGGCGATACCTTCACTCATTGCCCTGATCAACACACTGGCGATCAATGTGTTGGAGCGTACCCGCGAGATCGGCACGCTGCGGGCAGTAGGCGCCACCCGCCGCCAGGTGCGGCGCATGATCACCGCCGAGAGCCTGCTGCTGGCCGCCACCGGCACTCTGTTTGGTCTGCTGGCCGGTTTGTGGCTGAGCTACATTCTGGTGGGCGCGATGAGTATGGTGGGCATGATCTTGCCCTTCTCTTTCTCGTTTGCGGGCATCATTATGGCGATTGTGGTGGGGCTTGGTTTTGGTATCCTGGGCGCGCTCATTCCGGCGCGGCAGGCGGCAAAGCTGGATATTGTGCGTGCGCTGGCGTATGAATAGGGAAACGTGAAACGTGAAACGTGAGGCGTGAGATCATTCCGGTCACGTTTCACGTTTCACGCATCACGCGATTACCCCCAACCGCCGCGCTTCGTTGACGGCCTGGCGACGGCCGTGTACCCCCAACTTCTGGTACAAATTATAGGTGTGCCGTTTCACCGTCACCACAGAGATGCACAGTTCCTGGGCAATCTCCTTATTGGTCAGCCTTTTTTCCATGAGGACCAGCACATCCATTTCCCGGTTGGTCAATGGCTCAATCAGCGGTAATTCAGGGAGGGGAACTTGCGGGCCGGAAATCGGGGCAGCCGGGGGGAACGCGGGCATGGCCGCCAAAATGTGGGGTAGATAGTCCGGCAGAAAGTGCTGGTGGGCCAGTTGGGCAATGAGGGGAGCCAACACCGCGCCATAATCAGCAACCGGGCGGATGAGCCGGGCCGGCGCCGCCAGGGTCAGCGCCTGCTTGAGGACAGCGACGGCCGTTTCCCCTTCCCCCCGTACCTGATGCAGCCAGGCGCGTAACAGATATGCTTCTACCAGAAAGAGGGTGTTATGGGTCGTTTCCAGTAGTGGTTGCATTTGGGAAAGATAACCTTCAGCCTCACTCCATTGCCCCAACACCAGCAGCGCCTGCACCAGGGTCAATTCTGGCGCATAAAATTCAAGCATGGGGGTTAAGGCGAAAAGCGTGGCAGAATGAGCGGCCCACGGCGCGGCCACGGCCGTCTCCCCTTGCAGCAGCGCCAGATGCACCTGGAAGGCTTGCACCTTAACCAGTTGGCTGGCGTTTTTCATCTCCACCAAAAAAGAGGCCATCTCTGCTGTCACCGCCTGCGCTTCGGCAAACCGTCCCTGTGCCTGATAGGTAAGCGCCAGGCCAAAACCGCTTTGGATGAACGCATGGACGTGTACCCGGTAGCGGTTGCGCACAACGGCTTGAAAGTGGTTTTCCGCCCCCGTCAACCGATTCTGGTAATAAGCGGCCGTACCTAAAAAGTGATGGGCCCAGCCATCACTTTCCGGGAGTTTCCGCTCTTCCGCCAGCCAGAGCAGGCGGTTGGCAACGTGAATCAGTTCCGGCAGGTTGGCCTGCGCCCGGTAGAGGAAGGCCAGCGTCGGCAGCAGGCGTACCGCCAACACGGCATGAAATCCTGCTTCTGCCTCTAACGCCAGTTGCGCCGCCGCCAACGACGGCCGTATGTCGCCCAATAAGTAGCGCCCCCCACTGAGAAAGACCCAGGCCACACCGCGTACATAACCGCACTGCGGCGGCACCGCTGCCAGGGCAAGCTGACCCCAGGCTACCGCCTGCACCCCGTCATTAGCCCAGTAATGTTGCTGGCTGCGCAGCGCAGCCAATTCACCGTTGAGGCGAACGGCCGTTGCCTCCGGGGCATGAGCCAGCAGGTTTTCTAGCTGTTCTAAGAGGGCGGGCATTTCCCCATAACGCCATTGGCTATACAGTATCCAGGCACGCAGTATGAGCAATTCTGGTTCTTCATCTACCCATGTCACCGGAAACGGGTGCAGCAGGCGGTTCAACAACGGCCATTCTTCCTGGTTCATCAGTTGATGTCGCCGGTCAGCTACAATCTGCACGGCCGCCTGGGTATCACCGGCAGCCAGGGCGTGTTGGATGGCGATCACGGGCTGCTTGTGTTGGGCAAACCATCGGCTGGCACGGCCGTGCGTAACGCCGACGTAACTGATGCTGCAACAATTCCTGAAACAGGTGATGGTACCGATACCACTCCTGCTGCTCGTCCAGCGGGATGATGAAGAGGTTGTTTTCTTCCAACCAGGCGATAAATTGCCGCCCTTTGTCGTCCATTTCGGGCGCTTCCGGCCAGCAGACGGCCGTGCATAAATCGCTGTTGAAATGGTCAAGCACGGCCGTTTGCAGCAGGGCATCTTGAAACTGTGGCGGTTGCTGCGCCAGCACCTCGGCCACCAGATAATCCATAGCCAGCCGGTTGTTGGCCTGCAAATGAGCAACCATGGCCTTGGTGTCCGCCTGAAATGGCAGCGATAACACAGCCAGGCGCAGCCCGGCGATCCAGCCTTCGGTCTTGTTGTAGAGGGCGGCGGCCACCGCCGGGTCTGGTGGGGTGGGCAGCGATTGTTCCAGGTAAGCGGCCGTTTCCGCCAGCGTCATCGCCAGTTCCGGAGCGCGCACTTCCGCCATTTTACCTTGCTCTAGCAGCGAAATTCGCGGCAGCAAAGGATCATGCCGGGTAGCCATCACCAGGTGCATGGCGCGGGGCGGCTGGCGCAAGAGGGCAGTAAGCAACTCATGGATCTTCCGGTTGGCGATGTGGTAATAATCATCCAGGACCAGCACAAAGTCGTGGGTGATTTCATCCAGGTCATTGATCAGATTGGCGACGATCACGGCCGTTGGCGGTAGCACCGGCCCGTTGAGCAGCGTCTCGGTAGCCGTGCCCATGTCGGGCGCCATGCTGGAGATGCCCGCCAGAAAGTAGGCCAGAAACTGGCGCAGGTCATTATCATTGGCATCCAGAGATAACCAGGTGGTCGGCCCCGGCCACTGCCGCAGCCAGGCGCTCAGTAACGTAGATTTGCCATAACCGGCGGGGGCGCTAATGAGGGTAAACGGCCGTGTGCTGGCCCGGTTGAGTCTGTCAATCAGTCGGGGGCGTGTCACAAAGTTTTCTGACACCGGTGGGCGGTAAAATTTGGTGCGCACCAGTGGTGCGGTCATGCCATTCTTTTTTGGCACAATGCTTAAGCCTCGTTTTGTCTCTCGCCTGTCATGTATCGCGGGTTCAGGTATACGCCTTCTATACGATGGCGCATTATCCTAAATATGGCACTTTTTTACAACTTATAGGCGGTATTGTCTATCCTGATGAACCGCTATTCTTAACGAACGTGGGGATTACCGAGGAAGGCAAGTGTCATGGCCCAAAAAAAACAGTTGCTTCGATTACATACTCCCGCCACCTATTGTCTGCGGCTACAGGGCATCTTGGATGAAAGCTGGTCAGAACAGTTGGGCGGGATGACGATTTCTGTTAACAAGGAGGATGAGGCAGAAACGGCCGTGACCACCCTGACCGGCCGTCTGGTAGATCAGGCCGCTCTGGTAGGAGTGTTAAACAACGTCTATAGCCTGGGTCTGCCGCTTTTATCGGTGGAACGTCTGGATTGTGATGAGTGAAACCATACGGCATCTGCGCTGTCACCATCCTTTTCCACAAAATCATAACACAACGATAACAAGTCATTAACACGACGGCCGTCCACAAGAGGTAAATTAGCCAATAGCTTCGGACAGCGGCACGGCCGTGAACAGGTTCCCACACCTGCGAAGAAGGAGGAAACGACTATGACCAACGCGGAAGAACCCAAAAGAAAATTCACCTTCCCCACCGCTTACACCGTTTTGTTCATCTTACTCATCCTGGTTGTCATTGCTACCTGGCTCATCCCTGCCGGGCAATATGACAAAAACGAAGAAGGCGAACCCATCCCCGGCAGTTATCATGAAGTGGAATCCAATCCGCAGCGCATTATCCGCGATGGGTTGATGGCCCCCGTGAACGGCATGTATGGCTTGCAGGCAGAAGACGGCTCCGTCAGCGTCTACAATGTGGGCGAGTTGTACGGGGCCATTGACGTGGCCTTGTTTGTCCTGGTCATTGGCGGTTTCTTGAGCATGACGATGGCTACCGGGGCCATTGACGCCGGCATTGGCAAGATCACGGTCGCTCTCAAAGGGCGAGAAAAATGGATGATTGCCGTGCTCATGTGCGTGTTTGCCCTCGGCGGCACCAGCTACGGCATGGCCGAGGAGTCGCTGGCCTTCTACGGTCTGATCATCGCCGTCATGATCGCCGCCGGGTACGACGCCCTGACCGGTGTGGCCGTGATTATGATTGGCGCAGGTATTGGTGTGTTGGCTTCTACGGTCAATCCGTTTGCCACCGGCGTGGCCTCCGGTTTTGCCGGTATCTCCATTGCCGACGGGTTGGTGTCGCGGGTGATTATGTTGGTGGTGGGCACGACCGTTGGCATTGTCTTTGTCTCCCGCTATGCCGAAAAAGTGAAAAAAGACCCCACCAAATCCCTCGTTTACGACCTCAAAGAAGAAAACGAAAAACGCTTCCTCCGCAGCAGCGCCGACGCCATGCCCGAATTCACCGGCAAACGCAAACTCATCCTGGGGCTGTTTGGTCTGGCCTTTCTCATCATGGTTTTCAGCGTCATCCCCTGGCAAGACCTGGGCATTGGCCTGCCACAATGGAACTGGTGGTTTGGCGAATTTGTGGCTCTTTTCCTCGGTTTTGCCATCCTGATCGGCATCATTGGCGGTTTGGGCGAGGCGGGCATCTCGGAGACCTTCATCACCGGCGCGCGGGATATGCTCGGCGTCGCTTTAGTGATTGCTTTGGCGCGGGGCATCAGCGTCATTATGAACAACGGCCTGATCATTGACACCATCCTCTACTGGGCTGAAAGCGCCGTCTCCGGACTGGGCGGCGTGGCCTTTATTAACCTGATGTCCTTGCTTTACCTGCCACTCGGTTTTCTCATCCCCTCCTCCTCCGGTCTGGCAACTGTGACCATGCCCATCATGTCCCCCCTGGCGGACATCGCCAGCGTAGACCGCAGTTTGATCGTCACCGCATACCAGTCGGCCAGCGGCCTGCTCAATATCGTCAACCCCACTTTTGCCGTGGTCATGGGTGGTCTGGCGCTCGGCCGTGTCCGCTATGATAAATGGCTGCGTTTCGCACTGCCGCTGTTGGTTGTCCTGTTCCTTATCTACACCATCGTCCTGAGCATCGGTGTATTCTTTCCTGGTCAAATATTCTAGTTTTGGTTTGTAGTAACGACTTTAGTCGTTTAACTAACCGCTAAAGCGGTTACTACAAACACAAGGAGATTCAAAAATGGCTTTTAACTTACGCAACCGCAACTTTCTGAAAGAGTTGGATTTCACCCCTGAAGAACTCAAATTCTTGCTCAAACTGTCCGCCGACCTGAAGGCGGCCAAATATGGCGGCTATGAACAGCAGCGGCTGAAGGGCAAAAACATCGCCCTCATCTTTGAGAAAACTTCCACCCGCACCCGCTGTGCTTTTGAAGTGGCCGCCTATGACCAGGGCGCGCATGTCACCTATCTGGGGCCGTCTGGCTCCCAAATCGGCCACAAAGAATCCATGAAAGATACCGCCCGCGTCCTGGGGCGGATGTATGATGGCATCGAGTATCGTGGTTTTGGGCAGGAGTTGGTGGAAGTGTTGGGCCAGTATGCCGGGGTGCCCGTGTGGAATGGGCTGACCGACGATTTCCACCCCACCCAAACATTGTGTGATGTGCTGACGATGACGGAGTACACCGACAAACATCTCAACGAAATTGCCTACTGCTACCTGGGCGACGCCCGCAACAATATGGGCAATTCGTTGATGGTGATGGGCTGTCAACTGGGCATGGATGTGCGCCTGTGCGCCCCAAAACATTTATGGCCGGAGGAAGGTCTGGTAGCCACATGCCGTGAGATTGCCGCCCAAACCGGCGCGCGCCTGACGTTGACGGAAAGCGTGGACGAAGGCGTGAAGGGCGCCGACTTTCTCTATACCGATGTGTGGGTCTCCATGGGTGAACCGAAAGAGGTGTGGGACGAACGGATTGGGCTGCTCAAACCTTATCAGGTGAACATGGAGGCCGTCAAAAAGACCGGCAACCCCCACGTAAAGTTCATGCACTGCCTGCCCGCCTTCCACAACCGCGAAACCAAAGTGGGTGAAGAGATCTACCAGAAGCACGGCCTGGATGGGCTGGAAGTGACTGAAGAGGTGTTTGAATCCGAACACTCCATCGTCTTTGCCCAGGCCGAAAACCGGATGCACACCATTAAGGCGATTATGGTGGCGACGCTGGGGGATTGAGGTAATTCGTGATTCGTGACCCGTAATCCGTAATCCGTGATCGGGCTTCGGTTTACGGATTACGGATTACGGATTACGGTCTGCGGATAACGGTTTACGGGCAATAAGAGAGGGAAAATGGAAGTAGGCCCTATTCAAGTAATCGTTTTTGGCTTTGACCGTGACGACCAGTTTCGCGGCGAGATTTTAGCCGAGTTGCTGCATTTGCGTGGCCGGGGCGTCATTCGCCTGATAGATGCTTTTGTGGCTCGCAAAAGCGCCGATGGACAAATTCAGGCCATGGAAATGGAAGGGCTGAGCGCAGAAGAGACGGCCGAGTTCGGCCGTGTGCTGGGCAAATTTCTGGGCGTGGATCAGGTGGCGGTGGGTGATGTCACGGCCGCCGCCGTGGACCGCACCCTGGCCGCCGCTGCCGCTTCGTTGGGGCTGGATTATCAGGGTATTCGCCAGACGATGGAAAATTTGCCGCCCGGTAAGGCGTTTGGTGTGTTGATGTTTGAACATACCTGGGCCATCCCGTTGGCGGCAACCATTCGGCGGGCAGGCGGTGTGCCGCTGGCGCAAGGGTTTGTGACGCCGGAATCGCTGGTGATGGTGGGCGAGGAGTTGAACGCCATCGTTGAGGCCGCTGACGCGATTGCACTTTCGGAGAAGGTACGAAATGCGGCCATTCTGGACACGTTGTCCACGCTGGCGGAAGCGGAGGCGATCAAGACGGCCGTTGCCGCCGACGTGGTGCGGACGTTGGCGGTGGCGGAACTGATTGAGGAAACGGCCGTTGCCGAAGCGATTGAAACGTTAACGGCCGTTGGTTTGTTGGAAGCAAAGTACCTGGACAAAGCATGAACACGGAAAACACAGCCCAAACTGGAACCCTGAACCTGCGTGGGGCGGTCTTTCTCGGCATTGGCTCGATGGTGGGCGCGGGCATCTTTGCCCTGTTTGGTGAGGCCGGGGTCATTGCGGGCGCGGCCGTGTGGGTCTCCTTTTTCATCGGTGGCATCATCGCCCTCTTACAGGGGTATTCCTTTGCCAGATTAGGCGCACGTTATCCTTCGGCCGGGGGGTTAATTGATTGGATTGTGCGCGGGTATGGCAGCGGCCTCTTTACCGGCGGCATCGTCATGTTGGGCTACTTTTCCGTTGTCATCGTCACCGCTATGGTGGCCGTCTCTTTTGGCAACTATGCTACCTCGCTGCTCTTAGGAGCAGACGCAGCGGCCATCTGGAACAAGATTTTTACGGCCGTCATCGTCATTCTGCTCACCTTCGTCAATACCATTGGGGCAGAGGCGGCGAGCAAAGCGCAAACGGCCGTTGTCACCATCGTCCTCGTCGTCTTGAGCGGTTTCGCCATCGCCATGCTGCTCCAGCTAAATCCCGCCCTGCTAGACCCGGCCGATTACCCACCCTTCAGCTACATCTTCGCCAGCGTCGCCCTGACCTTTTTTGCCTACCTGGGTTTTGGCGTCATCGCCTTCACCGGCGGCGACCTGGAAAATCCGAAAAAGAACCTGCCCCGCGCCATGTACATCTCGCTTGGTTTCACCATGGCCCTCTATGTGGCCCTGGCCGTCGGTGTTTTTGGCACCCTGACAGTAGATGAGGTCATCGCCAATGCGGACACCGCGCTGGCTGCGGCCGCCCTACCCATCTTCGGCCAGTTTGGCTATACCATGATCTCCATCGCCGCTCTCTTTGCCACCACCGGCGCGATCAATTCCCAGTTATACGCCTCCATTGGCGCGACTTTTTCCATGGCCAAAGATGGGCATTTGCCCCCCGTCTTTGGCAAGCAGCGGCGGCGTGGCGGCACGCAAGGGCTGGTCATTTCCGGGGCGCTGATCCTACTGATGGCCCTGTTGTTTGATGTGAGCGCTATTGCCTCCATCGGCAGCGCCGTCGCCCTGGTCATTTTCGTCTTGATCACCATTGCCCATTTGCGCATGGCAAACGAGACCGGCGCCTCACGCGCCATGCTTTACCTGGCCCTGGTCACCACTTCTCTGGCTATCCTCCTCTTTGCCTGGTACACCCTTATCACTGCACCCCAGACCTTTGCCATCCTCATCGCCACTATCATTCTGGCCTGGGTGGTCGAGGCGGTCTGGCGCGCCATCAGCAAACGAGAACTCAAAAGCGAGGCCATGTGATTGCCGCCATTTTTTGGAGCGCCCTGGCCACAACCACCTTGTTGATCGGTATGGTACTGGCCTACCGCAACCTGGTCGGCCCACGCTGGACGGGATTGATTATGGCTTTTGGCGCCGGCGCGATCATCAGCGCTGCCGCTTACCAGCTTGTCCTGGGATCGGTCGTGGAGGCACAGTCAACCTTCCTGGTGGGAATAGGGATGGCGGCCGGCGCACTCACCTTTTATTTTGCCGATAAGTGGGTGGATGGCATGGGTGGCGAGAACCGCCTGGACATAGACGGCGGCCAGGCAGGTGGTTCCGGCACAGGTATTTTGCTCGGCTCCCTTTTGGACGGCGTACCGGAGTCGCTGGTACTGGGCCTGTCTCTGGTTCACTCGCCGCAGGTTTCCATCGCTTTCATCTTTGCCGTCGCCATCAGCAATGTCCCGCAAGGGTTAGGTGGCACGGCCGGTATGCTCAGCAGCGGCTGGGCCAGGAGTAAAATTACAAAGCTGTGGCTGGCTGTGTGTGTTTTCAGTATTTTGGCGGCCATGTTGGGGTATGGCCTGGCGCAGATCTTCCCTGGTGTTACCGGCGCGACGATTGACGCTTTTGCGGCCGGGGCGTTGTTTGTGATGCTGACCGACTCGATGATACCGGAATCGTTTGAGCATGGCGGCCGGGAAACCGGGCTTTTCCTGGTCTTGGGTTTTGGCATCGCCCTGATGATGACATTGGCGCAATTTGCGGGATAGAGACGTTAAACGTAAAGCATAAAACGTACCTCAGCCATTACGTTTTACGTTTTACGAACGATTTGATAAAGGACAAAGTCCTTTATGCTCCTAAACATTCTGTACGCCATTCTGCTTATCCTCCTGCTGACCACCGTGTATGTGGTGGTGCGCACGATCCTGTTTCAGCGGGGGCAGGGATCGGTGAAGTCGTTCACGGCCGTACCCGTTGATGAAGCAGAAATAGCTCACCATCTGGCAACGGCCGTGCGCTGCCCCACCGCCCCCCTGGATGACACCGGCACACCCGACCCGGAAGCGTTCCGCCAACTGCACCAACTGTTGGCCGAAACCTACCCCCTCGTTCACCAACAGCTAGAGCGCGAGGTCGTCAATGGGTACAGTTTGCTCTATACCTGGCACGGCCGTGACCCCAAACTGGAACCCGTCATGCTCATGGCCCACCAGGATGTGGTCTCCGCCCCGCCGGAAGGGTGGACTCATCCCCCCTTCGCCGGTGAAATCGCCGACGGCTTCATCTGGGGCCGGGGCACATTGGACATTAAAAATCAACTCATCGGCATCATGGAAGCGGCCGAAATCCTGCTGCGGCAAGGCTACCAGCCCGAACGCACCATCCTCTTTGGCCTGGGGCACGACGAAGAAACCGGCGGCGTCAACGGCTGCAAAGTCATGGGCGAACTGCTCAAAGAACGGGGCATCCACCTGGCCGGGATCGTGGACGAAGGCGGCGGCATTATTGAAGGGATGGCTTCGGGTGTGCGCGGCCCGGTGGCATTGATAGGCGTCAGCGAGAAAGGGTATCTCACGGTGGAATTCACCGTCAAAGGTACACCCGGACACTCCTCTACCCCCCCACCCCAGACGGCCATTGGCATTCTGGCGCAGGCCATTGCCCGCCTGGAAAATCATCCCCTGCCACCCCGTTTGCGCCGTTTACGTTCGCTCTATCACGGCATCGGCCGGGCCGCTCCCCTTTACGTTCAGGTGGCTTTTGCCAACGTGTGGTTGTTTTGCCCGCTGCTGCGGCGCTGGCTCGTGCCCGTCCCGGAGATGAATGCCAGTATGCGGACGACAACGGCCGTGACCATCATTCAGGGTGGCATCGAAGACAACACCGTGCCCGCCGAGGCCAAAGCCATCGTCAACTTCCGCCTGCTGCCCGGCGACACCATTGCCGACGTGCTACAGCACATTAAAAAAGTGGTCAAAGATGAACGAGTGCAGTTCAGCCCCGTGCCCGGCAAATTTAACGAAGCGCTGCCGGTGTCTTCGCATCAGACGGCCGTGTACGCCGGTCTCAAGCAGGTCATTCGCCAGGTCTTTGACAACCCACCCGTCGCCCCCTTCGTCATGTTGGGCGGCACAGACTGTCAGCACTTCGTCCCCGTCTGTGATGATATTTTTCGCTTCACCTCACTCGTCATGGACGAAAGTTTTCGGGGACTCGAACACGGCATTGACGAGCGCATCCCCATCGCGGGCATGGCGCGTATGGTCATATTTTATGCCCAACTCATGCAGGTGTGGGGCACAAAAGAAATGGTTTAATGGCTGGTAGCAGGTGGCAGGTTGCAGGTCATCACGTGCCACCTGCAACCTGCCACTTGCCACCGAATAATCAGGTAAAAGGAGATTTTTGATATGTGTTGTTTATTCACGACCCTGCTGTTCTTAGGCCCCCGCGCCGGTATTTTAGTCTGGTGGTTGATCCAGCCCATCCGCTGGGAAGCCGCCTTTAACACCTTCATCTGGCCGTTTCTGGGCTTTTTGTTCCTGCCCTGGACAACATTGATGTACGTCGCCGTCCTGGGCGCGAACGGCATCGTCGGCTTTGATTGGGTGTGGCTGGCCCTGGCCGTTTTCATGGACGTCGGCATGTACGCCGGTGGCGGTTACGGCAACCGGAACCGACTGCCGTATGGCGGTCAGGCGTAGAAAGAGGTGATGCGTGACACGTGATGCGTGAAATTTTGGTCACGCATCACGTGTCACGCATCACGCTTTGGAGAAAGCTGATGAGAATCGTAGTCGCTTTAGGCGGTAATGCCCTCTTAAAACGGGGTGAGCCGATGACGGCCGATGTACAGCGCGCCAACGTCAAAACGGCCGCCAAAGCATTGGCCCCCGTCGCCGAAAAACATCAACTGGTTTTGTCACATGGCAACGGCCCGCAAGTTGGTCTACTGGCATTGCAGGCTTCCGCTTATAAGGAAGTAGAAGCCTACCCGCTGGATGTGCTGGGGGCGCAAACCGAAGGCATGATCGGCTACATGATCGAGCAGGAATTGGGCAACCTGCTGCCCTTTGAAGTCCCTTTCGCCACTATCCTGACGATGGTGGAAGTAGACCCCAACGACCCCGCCTTTCAAAACCCCACCAAATTTGTCGGCCCCATCTATGACAAAGCAGATGCCGACAAGTTGGCGGCCGAAAAAGGGTGGGTCTTCAAACTAGATGGTAATAAATGGCGACGGGTGGTGCCTTCACCCCTGCCCAAACGCATTTTTGAAATACGGCCGGTGCGCTGGCTGCTGGAACACCACACCGTCGTCATCTGTGGCGGCGGCGGTGGTATTCCCACCATGTACCTGCCAGACAAAACCCGCACCCTCGTCGGCGTAGAAGCGGTGATTGACAAAGACCTGGTCAGCGAACTATTGGCCCGCGAACTGGAAGCCGACCTGTTTATAATGGCCACCGATGTGGATGGCGTTTATCTGGATTGGGGCAAGGAGACGCAACGCAAACTAGAACAAATTACGGCCGCTGAACTGAAGGCGTATAACTTTGCTGCCGGTTCGATGGGGCCGAAGGTTGGTGCGGCCGTGCAGTTTGTAGAAAACACCGGCAAACGCGCCGCCATTGGCGCTTTGCAGGATATTGAACAAATTGTGGCCGGTACGGCCGGGACCAATGTTGTGATGTAAGGCGATTTGGCAAATCGCCTTACCAGGAGAAAAACCATGAGCGAGTTTGGAGTTCATTCAGAAGTCGGTAAACTGCGCAAAGTGATTGTGCATCGGCCGGGGCTGGAAATGCGGCGGCTGACGCCAAGCAACTGCCAGGAATTGCTGTTTGACGATGTGATCTGGACGCGCAAGGCGCGGCAAGACCACGACGCCTTTGTAGACTTGATGCGCGAGGAAGCGGGCGTCAAAGTCATGCGTGTCCATGAATTGTTGGAGAATGTGGTCGCCGATCCCGAAGGCAAGGCGTACATCCTTGACCGCAAAATAACGGCCAACGAAGTGGGGGTGGGGGTGGTGCCCGAACTGCGCGCCTGGCTGGATGGGTTGGAACCGGCCAAACTGGTGGCCCACCTGATCGGCGGTGTGACCATTGCTGAACTGCCCGGCGAACTGGGCAACTTTGCCCGCAAAGCGTGGGGCGGTGGCGAATTTGTCATCCCTCCCCTGCCCAACCAACTGTTCACCCGCGACAGTTCGTGCTGGATTTATGGCGGCGTCACCGTCAACCCCATGTTCTGGCCCGCCCGCCGCAAAGAGACCTTGCACCTGACCGCCATTTACAAATACCACCCCGAATTTAAGGGCGGCGACTTCAAAATCTGGTGGGGCGACCCAGACGTGGATCATGGCAATGCTACTGTTGAGGGCGGCGACGTGATGCCTGTGGGCAATGGCGTGGTGCTGATTGGCATGGGCGAACGCACCACCTATCAGGCGGTGGGGCAGGTGGCGCAGGCATTGTTCAAACAGGGGGCAGCAACCCGCGTCATTGCCGCCAAAATGCCGCCCGACCGGGCCAGTATGCACCTGGATACCATCTTCACCTTCTGCGATCGTGACCTGGTGACGATTTACGAGCGTGTGGTTAACACCATCCAGCCGATCAGCTATCGCCCCGGCAATAAGGAAGGGACGATGGATGTCACCATCGAAGAGAAAGGGTGGCTGGCAGTGGTGCAGGAGGCGTTGGGCCTGAAAAAGCTGCGCGTGGTGCCCACCGGGGGTGATGAGTTTGAACAGGAGCGGGAACAATGGGATGATGGCAACAATGTAGTAGCCTTGCAGCCCGGCGTGGTGGTGGCGTATGATCGCAACGAGTGGACAAATGCCCGATTGCGCAAAGCCGGTATCACGGTGCTCACCATCCCTGGTTCGGAACTGGGGCGCGGGCGCGGCGGCGGCCATTGTATGACCTGCCCGGTGTGGCGCGATCCGGTGTAGTTGAAGATGGAGGAGTTCGCATCTGAGGATGCGAACTGGTGGGCAACTGAGGATGCCCACTCCACTCTTCTGATTATTATCGGTAGATCGAAATAGACGGAGGAGTTCGCATCCTCAGATGCGAACAGGTGGGCATCTGAGGATGCCCACTCCTCTAAGATATTTGCAAGGAGGCGGATATGGCAAAGGAAAAGGGCAAAAAGAAGGGCAAGAAGGGAAAGGAGAAGGAGGTGGTGGCTGAGGTTGCCTCCGTTGAGGTTGCCTCCTCTGAACCTCTTTCCAACAAGGAGTTTGAAAAGAAGATGCGGCCGCTCCAGGAGGAGTTGGTCAAAATGCAGGAGTGGGTGAAATACACCGGGGCGAAGGTGTGCATCGTGTTTGAAGGGCGGGACACGGCCGGAAAGGGCGGCGTCATCAAGCGCATTACCGAACGCACCAGCCCACGTGTTTTCAAGGTGGTGGCCTTGTCTGCGCCAACCGAACGGGAAAAGTCGCAGATGTATTTCCAGCGCTACATGCCCTATTTACCGGCCGCCGGGGAAGTGGTGATCTTTGACCGTAGCTGGTACAACCGGGCCGGCGTGGAGCGGGTGATGGGTTTTGCGACAGAAGAGCAGGTGGAATACTTCCTGAAATATGCCGCCCCGGTAGAACGGGCCATCATCCAATCTGGTGTGATTCTGATCAAGTATTGGCTGGAAGTGAGTATGGAAAACCAGACATTGCGCTTAAAGGCACGTGATGACGACGGCCGTAAAATCTGGAAACTCACCCCCATGGATTTGAAAAGCTACAGCCATTGGTACGATTACTCACGGGCGCGTGACGCCATGTTTGCCGCCACCGATACCGACGACAGCCCCTGGCATGTGGTGGACGGCAACGACAAACGCCGGGCGCGCCTGAACTGCATTTCGCACCTGCTCAGTGTGGTGCCCTACGAAGAAGTGCCCCGCGAACCGGTGAAGTTCCCCAAACGCCAGCCAAAAGGGGATTACGTGGAACCGGATTATGCGTACCGGTATGTGCCGGAGGTATATTGATTGAGATTAGGGGATTGAGAGACTAAGAGATTGTTGCCAAAACCAATCTCCTGATCTCGAGCCTCCTAATCTCAAAATACAAAGTATCTATGCTCACAGCCATGTTGTGGGGCGGTCTGGCGGCCACCTCCTTGTTGGTAGGGTATTTGCTGGCGAATCGTGGTCTGTCTAACCGCACGATTGGCATGATCATGGGCGTTGGCGCGGGGGCGTTGATAAGCGCCATTGCCTATGAACTGGTGCCGGAATCGGCGCTGGTGGGCCGGGGCATGGCGCTGGCGTTTGCCCTGGGTGCGCTGGCTTTTTTTGTGGGCGATTGGCTGGTAGACAGACGTGGCGGCGCGGAACGGAAGGATATTACCGGCGAGCAAACGGGGTCAGGCGCGGCCATTTTTATCGGCACACTGCTGGACAATGTGCCGGAATCTCTCATTTTGGGCATTGGGCTGGCAATGGGTGGGGCGGTGAATGTGGCGTTTATCACGGCCGTGTTCATCTCCAATCTGCCCGAAGGCGTCGCCGGCACCGTCAATCTGGCCGCCGCCGGATACACCCGCCAGCGCATCTTCTGGATGTGGGCGCTGCTGGTGCTGGTTTCGGCGGTCTCCGCTGGGGCAGGGTATTTTCTTATCCATCAGCGGCCGGAACTGGATGGATTGTATGCCCAGGCTTTTGCCGCCGGCGCCATGCTCACCATGCTGGCGGACGCCATGATGCCGGAAGCATTTGAGCATGGTGGTAAACTGGTCGGGCTTTTTACAGTAATGGGATTTCTGGCAGCGGCCGTGCTGTCGGTGGCCCAGTAAGGTGATAAGTAAAGGATAGAAATTGTTAGTTTTAGGGAGATTGGAGATTAGAGATTGGAGATTGACCTATATCTCATCTCCAATCTCTAATCTCAGCCTTTAGTTGAATTTAGAGGAGAAAATGAATATGGCAGCAGCAACTGACACCCAACCCAAATGGTATACCATGACGGCCGAGGAGGTGGCGAAACAGCTTCAGGTGGACCCGGCAAAGGGTCTAAGCACGGCCGAAGCGCAACAACGCGCCCAGCAGTATGGGCCAAACAAACTGGCGGGGAAGGCCAAAGAGCCGGGCTGGCAAGCGTTTTTGCGCCAATACCAGGATTTCATGCAAATTCTGCTGGTGGGCGCGGCCGTGGTCAACCAGATTTTTACGCAAGAGTGGAGCACCACCATCTTGCTCCTGGTGCTGACGGTTTTTAACGCCGTCCTGGGGCTGAATCAGGAATCCAAAGCAGAAGCCAGCCTGGCGGCGTTGGAAAAGATGATGAAAAACATCGCCCGGGTGCGCCGCGATGGGCAGGCGGTGGAGATTGACGCCGAACAACTGGTGCCGGGCGATATTGTGTTGATGGAGGCGGGGAATCGGGTGCCGGCCGACGGCCGTCTCTTTGTCACCGCCACCGTCGAAATTGAAGAAGCGGCCCTGACCGGCGAAAGCGTGGCCTCGTCCAAAGACACCGAAGCGATTACCAAAGACGAAGTACCCTTGGGCGACCGACACTGCATGGCCTATATGAACACGGCCGTCACGCGCGGTCGGGGCGAGATGATCGTCACCACCACCGGCATGGCGACGGAGATGGGGCACATCGCCGACCTGCTGAACAAGACCGAAGCGGACAAAACGCCGCTGCAAAAGCAGTTGGATCGCCTGGTTGTCGTTATCGCCGGTTTAGCCGGTATCACCTTTTTATTGATGATGTTCCTGGGGCTGTCGCAGGGGCAGGAGTTTGACGCCATTTTCCTGGCCGGTATCGCTTTGGCAATTTCCGCCATTCCCACCGGTATGCCCGCCGTTGTCACCACCATGTATTCGATGGGTACGCGCGTCCTGGCCGGGCATAACGCCATCGTCAAACGACTGCCCTCGGTGGAAACATTGGGATCGGTGTCGGCCATTTGCTCGGACAAAACCGGCACGCTGACGCTGAACAAGATGACGGCCGTTGAATTCTCCATACCCGGCCAAAACCGCTACCGGGTGACGGGCGAAGGGTATGGCACAGCGGGCGAACTGCAACTAACACGCGGTCTGGCGGCCGGGCAGCCCTGGCAAAAAGGGACAGCACCCTACTCCACCGAAGGACAAATCAAGAGTGCGGGTGGGGCCAAAATTGATCTGGAACCGGTAATGTTAGGCATGGCGCTGTGCGCCGACGCCCGGCTAGACGGCGAAGCCCTCATCGGCGATCCTACCGAAGGTGCGCTCATTGTCCTGGCGGAAAAAGGCGGCGTCAGCGTAGACGCCGCCCGTGAAATGTACCCGCGTGTAGCCGAAGTCCCCTTTGATTCCGACTACAAATTCATGGCGACCTTCCACAACATGAAGGATGCCAATGGCAAACCGGTGGTGCGGGCTTTTGTTAAAGGCGCGCCCGATGTGCTGATTGCGCGGGGCGGTTCGTACTGGCTGCCGGACGGGGGCACGGCGGCCGTAACCGAAGAGAATCGCCACCTGGCGCTGGCCGAAAATGATCGCATGGCGGCGGCCGGCGAACGGGTGATGGTGGTGGCCTATAAAGATTTTGACCCGCAAACCTTTGACCCCAAAGGCAAGCTGATTGACCTGATCAACGGCCTGACGCTGATGACGATGGTGGGTATTGTGGATCCGCCACGCGCCGAAGCGAAGGACGCCATTGCCAAATGCCACAGCGCGGGCATTCAGGTGCGCATGATCACCGGCGACCATGCCGTGACAGCCGCGGCCATCGGTCATCAATTGGGCATTGAAGGAGAGGCGCTCACCGGGGCACAATTTGCGGCCATACCAGACGAGGAACTCATGCAGAAATTGCCGGACATTGGCGTGATTGCCCGTGTAGCCCCGGAAGACAAGATTCGGCTGGTGGATTTGCTGCAACGCAAAGAAAACATCGTCGCCATGACCGGTGACGGCGTGAATGACGCCCCCGCCCTGAAAAAAGCAGACATTGGCGTGGCCATGGGCATCACCGGCACGGAGGTCTCCAAAGAGGCGGCGGTAATGATTCTGACGGATGATAACTTTGCTACGATTGTGAAGGCCGTGGAATACGGCCGTGCCATCTACGATAATCTGGCCAAATATATCCGCTTCCAGATGGGGATGCTGTCAGCTTTCATCATCAGCTACCTGGGCGCGTCGCTCTTCTTCATTTTGGGCGGCGTCCCCTTCCAAACGCTGGTGGTGTTGTATATCAACTTCCTCATCCAGGTGCCCATCGCTATTGCGTTGGGGTTTGATAAACCGTCGCCGGGATTGATGGACCGCAAGCCACGGCCGTTGAGCCAGCCCGTCCTCTCCCGTTCCCAATGGGCACGCCTCATCTTTACCGGTGTCTTGATTGCCATTGGCACACTGGTAATAGAGACAACCTATGAAGCCACTGATGTGGTGCTGGCGGCAACCATGGGGTTTGTGGTCTTCTCGCTGTTCAACGTGACGCTTGGCCTCAGCGCCCGCTCCGAATTTGGCACCGTCTTCGTCCGTGACACGGTAGCCGACCGGCGGCAGTTGCAGTTGTATGGCCTGTCCCTGCTGTTTATCCTGTTGGGTACGGAGTTGGGCTTCTTGCAGCGCGTCTTGGGCGTCATTTCGCTGAATGGCAATCAATGGCTGATTTGTATTGCCGTGGCCTTTGCCCTGTTATTGGTTGATGAAGTGGTCAAGTTCATCTTGCGCCGTCGGCATGAATAAAGGAGACGACACGGGCAGCAACCCACCAGTGATAAATGAAAATCCACAGATTACACAGATAACGCAGATTTTTGCATCTGTGAAATCTGTGCAGTCTGTGGATTACTTTCAGAGGAGCGTGATGATGATTGAGAAAATGAATGAAAGCACCGGCAACACGTTAGGCTTCCGGGCTGTGGGCAAGATTGTCAAGGAAGATTATGCCGTTCTGGTAGCGGAAGCGGAGCAGGTGGTGGCCGAAGCTGGTTCACTGCGGCTGCTGCTCGATTTGGAAGCGATAGAGGGGGAAGAAGTGAAAGCCTGGGGCGCAGACCTGAAGTTTGGGCATGACTTTCGCAAGAAAATTGAGAAGTTGGCGATTGTGGGGGATAAAACGTGGCAAAAGTGGCTCACGGCCGTAGCCGACCCTTTCTATGCCCGTGAAGCCCAATTCTTCCATACGGCCGACCGCGACGCTGCCTGGGCCTGGGTTGAATCATAAAT
The DNA here is from genome assembly GCA_014584575.1 of Chloroflexota bacterium. Taxonomy (GTDB): domain Bacteria; phylum Chloroflexota; class Anaerolineae; order Promineifilales; family Promineifilaceae; genus CAADGU01. Next base: position 23,953 of record JACTMP010000082.1, on the reverse strand, counting down.
TGGAGGGGCGGGCCTTGTGCCCGCCCCAATTTGTCATTCGCCTGGGCGATATTCCCGTTCCAGGTGGGCGCGGATTTCTGCTTCCGGCAGCCAGACCGGTTTGAGCTGGCGGTTGGCAAAGAGGGGGGCCTGGTCGTCGTAGTGGGGTGATGCGGGGTGGGAGGTGGCGCTGCCAAACTGGTGGATGCTCTGGGAGGTGAGACGGCCGTTGCGGTATAATGACCCCATGAACCCATTACACCCTGACCTGACTCGTATTCTTGTTTCGGAAGTCACCATTCAACAGCACGTTTTGGAACTGGCGCAGCAAATTTCGGCCGATTATGCCGGTGTAGAACGGCTCTATGTGGTGGGCGTCCTCAAAGGCGCGTTTATATTCCTGGCCGACCTGTGCCGCCATCTCACCATTCCTCATGTGGTGGATTTTATGGCCCTGTCCAGCTACGGCAAAGCGGGCGCTGAATCTGGCGCGGTGCGGCTGGTGATGGATTTGCGCGATCCCATCGAGGGTGAGCATGTTCTGATTGTAGAAGACATTGTGGATAAAGGTCTGACCCTGAGCTACCTGGTAGATACGCTGCAAGGACGGCAGCCGGCCTCGCTGAAAACCTGCGCGCTGGTGCGCAAAGAACGCAACCATGCGGCTTTCCCCGTAGACTACCTCGGTTTTGAAATCCCGGATGTGTGGGTGGTGGGGTATGGCCTGGATTACGCCGAACGCTTCCGCACCCTACCCTACATTGCCGAACTGAATTCCTCGGTTTATAGAGCGTAATCCGATAACTACATCGGATTCAGAAATAAACGAATAATTCTGTCGAGCAATCCGTTATTTCCCCTATCCGTTGTAGACTGAAGTCCGTAATCCACTATCTGACTAATGAATGAGCAAGCACCAATCACCGATCACCGATCACCGATTACCGATTACCGATTACCTCTTGCTCTCATCCTCACCGCCTACCTGTTGGTGACGCTGGTTTACGGCGTGGTCAACCCCCTCTTTGAAGCGCCGGACGAACATTGGCACTATTTCACGGTGCAATACATCAAGGATAACCGGGCGCTGCCGTTTGTGGATGAGCCTTTTGATCCCTGGCTGGCGCAGGAAGCGGCTCAGCCGCCGTTGTATTATCTGCTGGGCACGGCCGTCATCCTGCCTATCTCCACCGCCAACGCCCGCGACCAGGTGTGGCTGAACCCCTTTTTTTATGCCGGAGACGCAGCCCGCTTGTCCAACGTGAATCAGGTGATTCATACACGCCAAGAAGCGTTTCCCTGGCAAGGGGTGGCGCTGGCGGCCCATCTATTGCGGGTAATGTCCACATTGATGGGGCTGGGTACGCTGCTGTGCATTTTTGGCTGCGGCCGTTTGCTCTGGCCGGAGGATGTGCGCCCGGCACTGTTGGCTACGGCCGTAACCGCCTTCCTGCCCCAGTTCAACTTTGTCCACGCCAGCATCAGCAATGACCCACTCATCATTTTGCTGGCGTCGTTGGCGCTGTGGCAGTTGCTCTGGCTCTGGTATCACCCGGCGACCTGGCCGCGCCTGCTGCTGGTGGGCATCACCTGTGGCCTGGCGGCGCTGACCAAAAATGCGGGACTGTTGCTGCTGGTTTATGCCGTTGGCTTTCTCTTTTTGCGCGCTTTGAAGACATCCGATTTTTTGAAAAAATCGGATGTCTGGACGTGGGGGTGGCAAACGGCCGTGTTTGTCATCCTGCCTACCTTGTTCATTGCCGGTTGGCTCTGGCTGCGCAACCAACAGTTGTATGGCGACTTTACGGCCACGGAACCGTTTATCCGGCTGGCGGAAGGGGACCGAGAGTACACGCTCTGGCAGGTATTAGGCGAAACGGGTGGGTTGGTGCGCTCCCTGTTTGCCGTCTTTGGCTGGTTTAACTTGCTGGCCCCCGCCTGGGTATATGCGGTGTGGGCGGGGATTGTGGGCACGGCCGTGCTGGGTGTATGGGTCGGGTGGCGCAGCAGGCAAAGCCAAAGAGATTGGAGATTGGAGATTAGAGATTCACCCAATCTCCAATCTCCCAATCTCCCAATCTCCCAATCTCCTCTCTCCACCCCCTGGTTCCCCGGCCTCTTGCTCTTCCTCTGGCTGGCGCTGGTCTATTGTGGATTGGTGATTTTTATGCTGCGCACACCGGCGGCGCAGGGGCGGCTGCTGTTCCCGGCGATTGTGCCCCTGGCGTTGGCGCTGGCCTTTGGGCTGACGCGCTGGCGCTGGCGCGGCGTGGATGGGCTGGCGGTGGGGCTGGCTTTGCTGACTACCCTGTATTGCGCTTTTTTTGTCATTCGCCCGGCGTATGCCCTGCCGCCCATTGTTACGGTGCTGCCGCCTACGGCCGTGCCGCTATCCATGCCGGTGGGCGAAGGGCTGACGTTGGTGGGGATAGAGGTGGAAACAGACACGGCCGTGCCCGGCGACGCCGTCTGGTTTACCCTTTACTGGCAGGCGGATTCGGTTCCGAATGAACCGCCGGAACTGGTGGCAGAACTGTTTGGCCGTGACCTGGCGCTGCTAGGCAACTATCACAGCTATCACGGGCAGGGCAAATATCCGGCCAACTTGTGGCCGCCGGATGAACTGATTGCCGACCGGGTGGGGATTCGTCTGGACGAAACGGCCGTGACCCCCGTTTTAGCCCGTCTTTTTGTGCGATTGGCGGATGGGGCGGCGGGCACGGCCGTCGCCGAAGTGAAAGTAGTTCCAGAGGATTGGCCGGAAAGCGGCGCACCGTTGGCGCAGGTGGGGGACGGGGTGGTGGTTACGGCCGTTGCCCTCAGCCCGGAAACAGCGCGTCCCGGCGACACAGTGCAAATTGACATAACCTGGAAAGTGTTGTCGCCGCCGGGTACCAATCTAGCCACATTGGTGCATCTGGCGGAGGCGGGGCAGCCACCGCTGGCAACGGGGGACAACCAGCCGCTTGCCGGGCAGTACCCCACCCGCGTCTGGGCGGCGGGCGAGGTAATTGGCGATCAGTACCATTTGACGATACCGGTGGGGCTGGCGCACGGCCGTTACCCGGTCTGGATTGGCATGTATGACGCCGAAACGGGCGCACGGCAGCCATTGGTGGTGGGTGGGGAGCGACAAGCTAATGATATGTGGCCGATTGGGTGGGTTGAGGTGGTTGAGTAATTGGGTAATTGGAGGGGGGTGTTATAATCACGGCCGTTCACATGAGTGGCAGGAGAGTAAATGATGGCGTATGTGAAGCAGATCGCTGAATATGAGGGGGTGAACCAGGAGAAGTTTTACAAGACTACGTTGTTTCGTGGTGAGGCGCTGCTGTTGGGGCTGAATTGTCTGGAACCAGGGCAGGTGCAGCACGCCCATACCCATGCTGACCAGGATAAGTTTTATTATGTGGCGGCGGGACACGGCCGTTTCCAACTTGGCGACTCCCACATAGAAGCTGCCACCGGCGAACTGGTCTGGTGCCCGGCGGGATTGGTGCATGGGGTCGAGAATGTGGGTGACGGCCGTCTGACTCTGCTGATAGGTATTGCCCCGGCGCCTTGAGAGACTGGAGATTAGGGATTAGAGATTGCGTGAATCTCCCAATCTCTAATCTCCAATCTCCAATCTCTTTCAGGAACTTTATGAGGAATCGCACTGTGACCATTGGCGGCATAACATTCGACTGGCATATTGTCCTGGTCATCATCATCTGCACCATCATTCCCATGCTGGACTGGTACGGCCACAAACTTACCAGCGTCAAAGCGTATGACCGGGTGATCTGGTACTTCGTCATTCCGGCGTTGACCATCACCTTGCTGTTTCGAGAACCAATGAGCGATTATGGCTTTCGCTGGGGGAATTGGCGGGCGGGGTTGGTCTGGACGGCCGTCGTCTGCCTGGTCATGGCCGTCATCCTTATCATCGTGGCGCGGCAGCCGAGCATGGTCGCCTATTACCAACTGCGCGCCCCCAAAGGGGTGCTGCCCATCATCTATTACACCGGTGTAGACCTGTTTGGTTGGGAATTTATCTGGCGTGGTTTTATGCTCTTTGCCTTTGCCCGCGCCTTTGGGCCAGGCGCCGCTATCTGGCTGCAAGCCATTCCTTTTGCCTTTATGCACCTGGGCAAACCGGAAATGGAAACGCTCACCACCCTTTTTGGCGGCGTCGGTTTTGGCTTCATCGCCTGGCAAACCCAATCCTTCGTCTACCCCTTTTTCATCCACTGGTTCATTGCCGCTTTTACCATGCTGGTGGCCACAGGGCGCATTTGGTGATAAGGTGAGCAGGTGATGAGGTGAGGGGGTGAGGGGTCGCCTCCTCCCGGTCTTTGCCGCTTTCGTATCTTTGCGCCTTTGCGTTAAGGTCTTTGGAGATTTGATGGAGAGTATCACGCTGGATGTGACTGAATTTGCCAACGGCGGTTACGCGGTGGGGCGGGCCGGCCGGGGACGAACGGTGTTTGTGCCCTACGCCATTCCCGGCGAAAAGGTCAGGGCAGCCATTTATGCCGAGAAAAATAAAGTCGCCTATGCCCGCCTTCAACAGGTACTCAAAGCAGCACCGGAACGAGTGGAGCCACGCTGCCCACACTTTGGCGTCTGCGGCGGCTGTCATTTCCAGCATATGAGCTATGAAGCTCAGTTGCGGGCCAAGCAGACGGTGGTGGTTGACCAGATGCTGCGCATTGGCAATGTAAAGGATGCACCCGTGCAGCCCACGATACCGCATCCCCACCCCTGGGAATATAACACGGCGATGAGCCTCAGCCCGGTGGCGGGGGGTGGGTTGGGTTTCTGGTCGCCGGCCGAAAAGCGCGTGATTCCCATTGAAAGCTGTCCCATTTCCCATCCGGCGCTGGTAGATTTGTTGCAGGATGTTGACCTGGAGTTGCCGGGCTTGCGTAAATTGACGCTGCGGGTGGGGGATGATGAGGCGCTGCTGGCAGCGGTGGAGGTTGATGGCGTGGAGCCGCCGGAGTTGGAAGCCGATTTCCCGTTGTCGGTGGTGATTGTGCTGCCGGACGACACGGCCGTGAACCTCATCGGCGACAACTTCACCATTCAAGCCATCAAAGGGCGCGATTTCCGCATCTCGGCGGGTTGTTACCTGCCGCCGGGCGCCGCCGGTATGGAACTGGTGGTGGAAACGGTTCTGCGTCACGCCCGGCTGACCGGCGCCGAGCGTATATTGGAACTTTACAGCGGCGTGGGTATCTTGACAGCCTTTCTGGCCGAGGGCGCGGCGGAAGTAGTGGCAATTGAGATGAACCCGGATGCGGTGGCGGACACGGCCGTAAACCTGGACGCCGATAACGTTTCCCTGTATGAAGGTACGGTAGAAGAGGTCTTGCCGGAACTGGACATAGAACCAGACGTGCTGGTGCTGCACCCACCCAAAGAAGGGTTATCGCGGGCAGCGGCAAAACTGGTGGCGGGTTTACGGCCGTCGTGCATCGTCTACGTCAGTTCAGATATTGCCACACTGGCGCGGGACGGCCGTGGCTTCATCCGCGATGGCTACAACCTGGTCGAGATTCAGCCCATTGACATGCGCCCACAAACGTTTCATGTGGATGTGGTGGGTTTGTGGGAAATTGGGAGATTAAGAGATTGAGAGATTGGCACGCCTGCAATCTCCCAATCTCCTAATCTCTAAATCTCATCTTGAAGGAGGCTCTATGACCGTAAAAGTAGCCATTATCACCGCCGCCGGGCGCGGCATGGGGGCGGCGTGTGCGCGAGAGTTGGCGGCGCAGGGATACACGGTGGCGCTCATGTCACCTTCCGGCAGTGCCGTCACGTTGGCGCAGGAGTTAGGCGGCTGGGGCATGGCCGGTTCGGTGACGGAACCGGCCGATTTAGAGCGGTTGGTAAAGGAGACGGTGGGGCGGTACGGCCGTGTAGACGCCCTCATCAACAACACCGGACACCCACCCAAAGGCGATCTGCTTGACATAAGCGACGAGTCGTGGCATATCGGGCTGGACATGCTGCTGCTCAATGTGGTGCGCATGGCCCGGCTGGTGACGCCGGTCATGCAGCAGCAGGGCAAAGGGGCCATTGTCAACATCTCCACCTTCGCCGCCTTTGAGCCATCGCTGGCCTTCCCCGTTTCCTCTTCACTGCGGGCCGCCCTGGGCAGTTTTGCCAAGCTGTATGCCGACCGCTATGCCGCCGATGGCATCCGCATGAACAATGTGTTGCCCGGTTATATTGAAAGCTACCCCATTGGCGAAGAAACCCGGCAAAAAATCCCCCTGCAACGTTCCGGCACGGTGACTGAAATTGCGCAAACGGCCGTCTTTCTGCTCTCGGATGCGGCCGGTTACATCACCGGCCAAAACATCCGCGTGGATGGAGGCATTACGCGGTCGGTCTAACCCTGAACAAAGTGGCAAAGACCATCACCGGCCATTTTTGCCCCCTTACCAGGCGCCATTCGCCAGATGTGGGTTGGCACGTATAATCAGGGTAAAGGGACAAGGTAATAGATAACGCATGACTGACAAGGGTACGCCGGAACGGCACATCTCCGCTCAGAAAAAAACAGAAGACCAGGGGTTAGATGGCCTGCTTCGCCCACAGCGTTTAGACGATTTTACCGGCCAGGAAAAGCTAAAAACCAACCTGTCCATTCTTATTGAAGCGGCCAAGGGGCGGCAGGAACCGCTGGATCATATCTTGTTTCATGGGCCGCCGGGTTTGGGCAAGACCACGCTGGCCCATGTGGTAGCGAACGAGATGAATGTGAACATTCGCATCACCGCCGGGCCGGCCATAGAGCGGGCCGGCGACCTGGCAGCTATTTTGACGAATCTGCGCGCAGGCGACATTTTGTTTATTGATGAAGTTCATCGCCTGGGGCGGGCAGTGGAGGAAATTCTCTACCCGGCGATGGAGGATTTTGTGCTGGACATTGTGGTGGGCAAAGGGCCGGGGGCCAAGAATGTGCGCTTAAAACTGCCCCGCTTCACGGTAATTGGCGCCACCACTCGATTGGCATTATTGACCGCACCATTACGCGCTCGTTTTGGGGCGCAGTATCGCATGGACTTTTATGAATTGGCGGCAGTGGAAAGCATTGTCACCCGCGGGGGGCGCATTTTGGGCGTCAGCATTGATACCGCCGGCGCGGCCGAGATTGCACAGCGGTCGCGGGGCACTCCTCGTGTGGCGCTGCGCCTGCTGCGCCGGGTGCGTGATTATGTGCAGGTGCGGGCGGCCGGCGAGATTACGGGGGACACGGCCGTAGATGCCCTCAACCTGCTCGAAATTGATGAATTGGGATTGGATGACCTGGACCGCCGCGTCTTGCGCGCCATCATCGAAAAGTTTGGCGGCGGGCCGGTGGGCTTAGAAACCATCGCCGCTTCCATCAGCGAAGAGGCCGACACCATCATGGACGTGGTAGAACCCTACCTGCTGCAATTGGGCTTTCTGGAACGCACCGCCCGTGGCCGGGTTGCCACCCCCCACGCCTACCGCCACCTGGGCGTCCCGATAAAAGACGAGGGGGCAGCCAAACCGGTGCAGCCCGGTTTATTTGCGGAAAGGGAGTCGTGACCGGTGGATTGTTATCAGCCACCAGCATCCACCGCCTACGGGAGGAGAGTATGACCGAATTTGGACGCATCCTGGTCATCATCGGTCTGGCCATTACCTTTAGCGGCTTTGTCATTCTGGTAGCCGCCAAACTGTTTCCGGGGCTGAACCAGATGCCGGGCACCTTCACCTATGAAGGTGATAATTTCAAAATTTTTGTCCCCCTCGGCGCCATGATTCTCATCAGCGTATTGGGCACAATTTTGCTCAACATCATCATCCGCCTGTTCCGCTAATTGGCCTCATACCGTCTTCAGGTATTGATGCACAAAATGGACGATGGCTCCCGACGAGAAGCTAAGCGATGCCCTGTTTGGCTAAAACCTTCGCACCCACATGTTTCGTGCGCCTTCGCAGATCATCTATGTGCCCGTAATGCCAGCGACGGGCATTTTGTTGTACAATCAGGCCATGTCATCACCTTTTCCGGGCATGGACCCGTACCTGGAACACCCCTCACTCTGGCCGGACGTCCACAATCGGCTGATTACTGCCATTGCTGATGCTTTAGCGCCACAAGTTGCGCCAGATTATTATGTACGCCTGGAACGGCGTGCTTTTCTGGTAGCGCCGGATGATCTCGCTTTTATCGGCCGGCCGGATGTTGCCGTGATTTCCCCTACCCAGCCACACACCAAACAGACGCTGCCCCTGGCCGAAGCAGGTGTTGTTAGCATCATTGTGCCCATGGGGGATGAAGTGGATGAGATGTTTTTGGAAGTCCATGATGTCAGTAGTGGCACATTGGTAACGGTGCTGGAACTGCTCTCCCCGGCCAATAAATTGCACAATGACGGCCGTGAAGCCTACGAACGCAAACGGCGCTATATTTTCAGCACCCGCACGAATCTGGTGGAAATAGATTTGCTGCGCGATGGTGCCCCAATGCCGATGGATGGGAAAAAGGTTGTCAGCGATTACCGCATCATGGTTAGCCGTAGCTCCACCCGGCCACGCGCCCAACTGTACCCATTTAATTTGCGCCAGCCCATCCCCTCCTTCCACCTGCCCTTGCTGCCCGGTGACAAAGAGCCGTCGGTAGAATTGAACGAGATTTTGCATGACCTATACGGCCGTGCCCGTTACGATCTCAGCCTCAACTACCAACAGCCACCATACCCTCCACTATCTGAAGAAGACCAGACCTGGGCGCAAGAACAAATCGCTGCCTGGACGCCGATCAGTTGAACCGGGGCTTAGCCGGGTAATGGTTGGCGGTTGTGTGGATGATCCACACAACCGCCTTTAGATGTGGTTATTCGCGTCGGATGGCAGGCAGGTAAATCTGGTATATTACTTGCACGGTGACGGTGATGGTGATGGTTTCTATGGCGCTGCTGACGCTATTCACGGCCGTCACCGTGACGGTATAGCTGCCGGGAGCCGTGAAGGTATGGGGCACGAGACGGCCGTCGGCCATGCCCCCGTCACCAAAGTCCCAGGAATACACCAGATTCGAGCCGGCGGTGGTAGCGGCCTCAAACTGAACCACTTCATGCGCCAGCACGGTGGCCGGATCAGGTGAGCCGTCTACCAAAATAGTTAGACCACTCACAGCCTCTTCCACTAAGACAGTGGTCATGGCTGTATAGCTGTTGATGGGGTTGCTGGCTGTAACAGTGGCCGTGTAGATGCCCGGCGCAGCGTAAGTGTGCGCCACTGTTTGCCCCATACCCGTTTGCCCATCGCCAAAGTCCCAGACAAAGGAGACGGCCGTGCCGTCCAGCAGCGTGGCCGTGAAATGGGTAATTGCGCCCAGTGCGGTCGGCCCATCATGGGCTGCCATCACGCCGCTGATGGGCATTTGTACTTCAACGGCCGTAGTCACAGTGAATGCGCTGACGGGGTTCACGGCCATCACCGTTACCGTATACACCCCCACCTGATTGTAGACATGGGAAGGCGTGGCGCCGCTGCCGCCGAACCCATCCCCAAAATCCCAGGTATAGGTGATGTCATCACCAGCGGTCACGGTAGCCGTAAAGTGCGTGGCTTCGCCCAAAGCTGTCGGACTATCACTCCCTGCTGCTAACCCATTGATAGCCTCGTAAACGGTGATGATTGTGGTGGTGGTCAAGGTGTTGATGACGTTCGCCGCGCTCACCGTAGCCGTGTAGACGCCGCCGGTTGGATAAACATGGGTTGCAACCGGCCCGCTGCCGGTAGCGCCATCACCAAAGTCCCATTCATAACTGACATCGGTACCGGCCGTGATGCTGGCGGCCAGGTGCGTGGGCGTCCCTAGCGCGGTGGGACTGTCGTTTACGGCCGTTAGACCAGCCACCGGTTCAGCGACCATAACAAAGGTCTCCGCCCAGGCGTCGCTGACAGCATTGCTGGCTATCACCGTTGCTGTGTAGACGCCAGGGGCGGCGTAGGTATGGGCCACCACGGCCCCACTGCCGCCGCTGCCATCGCCAAAGTCCCAGGTGTAGCTGACGGCCGTGCCCGCCTGCACACTGGCAGTCAATATAGTGGTCTGCCCCCAGGCCGTGGGACCATCGTTCGTGACCGTCAGGCCAGAGACCGCCACCAGAGCCGGAGTGGTAATCGCTTGAGAGGCCACCACGTTGCCCAGATAACTGGCCTCCACGTAGTTGACCAACGGCCCGGCATACGATTCGTTCACCGTTACCGAAATCTCCTCCATCTGCACCTGCTGGTTGGCGGTCAGCGTCAACGTGCGCGTCACTTCGCCAGATGGGGAGACCTGAGTTGGCAGCACGTCCCGCAGCACAATGTTTACCGGAACCTGGCTGAGACTGGTGATGATTATGGTATAGGTGAGCGGCTGCCCGGCAGTGGCGGGTGAGGGCACGGCCGTGACTGCCATCTGCAACACCATGCCGTCGAACCACTCATCCGCGCCCATGTCTACGGCCGTGCCCCAGATACGCGGGTCGCCTTCAAAGTCAAGCAGCGGCAGATCACTGCGGCTGCTGTCGCCCATGTCAATCAGCGGCGAATCAGGCCGCAGGTGGAAATCAAACAGGGCTGGGTCTACAAAGAGCGGGTCAACCGAGACGTTATTGTTCACGCCGGTGTATTCGCCGTCGCCCAGGTCAGAGTAATGCACCCAGTCCACCACGATGTTGTTTAAGTTATCGCTGTGCCCCCAAACAATGCTGTTGATGACATGGGTGTAGCCGGTGCGTTCGCCAGAGTTTTCCCGCTTGATGCCATATGCGCCGTTGTTGACAATGGTGTTGTTCACCAACACCGCCTCATCTTCTTTATGCACGTTGAAGCCACCTGCGCCGTTGCCATAAATCAGGTTGTTGTATAACTTGGGCCGGGTGACAGTCCAATATTCCGTTGGCCCCTCCACGCGCCGCACACCCCAGGCCTGATTATGAGAGATCACGTTGTCACTCAGCACCATGTTGTTCAGGCCGGCATAACCCGCACCCGCGCGCACACCGCTACCGCCATTATTCGTGATCTGATTACCGATAATTTGCGGGAAACAATTGCCGCGATCAATAGTTGAAAAGCCATAAGCGTAACAGTAAATACCATCGCTGCTATTGTTGCGAATCTCATTTTCCACAATAAAGGGGTTGGTGCGCGCCTGACCCGATTGGTTGTTGGAATTGGCTTCATTGAAGATGCCGTAACGGCCGTTGCCGCTAATCAGGTTATGGCTGATGGTGGCATAGACGTAACGCCAGGAACTAAGTACATAGGTTTTGATGCCATCGGTGTTGCCCGTGATCCAGTTGCCGTCTATCACAGGTACCTGGGCCGTATTGTTAGCGCCGTCAATGCGCACGCCGGTACCGCCGCCGGTAATCTTGAAGCCTCGAAGTATCGTTGTGTCTGGATAGGCCACTGCATTGGTGAAGTGGATGACATTACCTGTGCCTGGCCCGTTAATGATGGTTGCTGTTCTATCGCCGCCAATCAGTCCCACGCCCGGTTCCATGACGATGGGGAATTGTTCACCCAGAGCCGCGTTGTACAACCCGGTGGCTACATAAATGGTGACATTAGCCTGGTCTACCTGGCTGAAAGCATAACTGATGGTTTGCCAGGGGTTGTTGCGTGAGCCGTCCCCGGTGCTGTTGCTGCCAAACAAAGCGTCCACGTGGTAGGCTGTTTGCCCGGTGGGAGGCATAACAGCAATGTAATGGGTACGGGTGAGTATTTGTGTGTCATAGGGATTCACGGCCGTGAGCGTCACCGTATACACACCGGGCATGGTATAGGTGTGGCTGTGCTGCTCATCCATAACAACGGCGCTCTGCCCATCGCCATAATCCCAAATCAGCATATCCGCATATTGAGATTGGTTGGTGAATGTCACCACTAAGGGCGCTTCGCCGATGCGCGGCACGGCCGTGAACGCCGGCGCCGCCTGATCATACACAAAGATATAGGCAGTGCGCGTCAGTGTATGGCTGTCAAACGGGTTGGCTGCCGTCAGGGTAACGGTGTAAAACCCGGCAGCCGTGTAAAGGTGGGTTGGGTTGCTCTCTGCGCTGCTGCCGCCGTCGCCAAAGTCCCAATTGAAACTGTTGGCGTGCTGTGATTGATTGGCAAAGTTGACGGACAACGGCGCCGGGCCAGCGGTAGGCACGGCCGTAAAATCTGCCAGCGGCGCATCATACACGGTGATATACGCCGATTCGGTGAGTGTGCGGGCCGTGTAGGTGTTCACGGCCGTCAACGTCACATCGTAAACGCCCGGCGCAGCATAGGTATGGGTATGCACCGGCAAGGTAGTGGTGCTGGTGACGCCATCGCCGTAATCCCAGATGTAACTGGTGGCATACAGCGAGGTATTTGTGAAAGTCGTGGTCAGCGTCAACAGGCCAGCACGAGGGAAGGCAGTGAAGGCCGGTTGCGGCGCATTTTCCACCGTAATGTAACTGGTGCGCGTCAGTTCAACGCTGCCGCCCGGATTGCTGGCCCGCAGCGTGACGGTATAGACGCCGCCGGTCTGGTAGGTGTGGGCCGGTGATACGGCCGTGCTGCTGCTGCCATCTCCAAATGTCCACAAATAACTGGTGGCGTTTTGTGATAGATTGGTGAACTGTACGGCCAACGGCTCCGCGCCGAAAGTTGGAGTGGCTGAAAAGTCAGGTACCGGCGGGTCATAAACCTGTACGTAATTGTTACGGGTGAGCGTGTTGCTGCCATGGGCATTGTAGGCCGTCAGCCGTACCGTAAACACACCGGGCGTATCGTACACATAGCTATGTGTCGGCGCTCCGTTGTTGCTGGTGGAGCCATCCCCGTAATCCCATAAGTAGCTGTCTGCCGGCGTTGAAGAGTTATTGAATGTAACCGTCAATGGCGCGAGACCGGTGCGGGGCGCGCCGGTGAAGCTGGCGGTGGGCGGCCCATAAACCGTGATGTAAGCGGAGCGCACCAGCGTGTCGCTGCCGCCAGGATTAGCAACGGTGAGGGTAACGGTATAGACCCCCGGCTGGCTGTAGATGTTAGCCGGGTCTCTGGCCACTGTCGTTTGCCCATCGCCAAATGTCCACTGCTGCATGGTGGCATTGATGGAGGTGTTATCGAAGTAAACCACCAGAGGCGCCACGCCTGAGGTAGGGTAGCCGGTGAAATTGGCGACGGGCGCATTGTAGACGCCAATGTAGTTGGTGCGCACCCTGGTATGGCTGGCGTAAGCGTTAACGGCCGTCAACCGCACAGTATATACGCCGGCGTTGGCATAGGTATGGGTATGAGTAGGGCTGGACACGGTGCTGGTAACGCCATCGCCATAATCCCAGATGAACTGCTCGCCATAGAGGGAACTGTTGGTGAACTCCACCAAAAACGGCCTGATACCCAGGCGTGGTTCTGCCGTGAAGTTGGCAATGGGCGTGTTGTAAACGGTGATGAAGCCGGTGCGAGTAATGGTCTGGCTGCTCATCGCATTGGCAGCCGTCAGGGTGACGGTGTAAACGCCGCTGTTTTGGTAGAGGTGGGTATGGTTGCCCACGGCCGTGCCGCTGCTGCCATCACCATAATCCCAGGTAAAACTGTTGGCGTGTTGCGACTGGTTGAAAAAGGTGACATTGAGCGGCGCCGGGCCGAGCGTGGGCGCGGCGTCAAAAGCAGCCTGCGCCGGATTCCACAGGTTGGTGGCGGCGTCTGGCAGTTGCTCAGTGATGCCGCCGCCAGTAATAACGACCTGATTGACGGCCGTGTAATTGGGCGTAATCGGGGCAGTGGTGCTGAGTACGGCCGTGAGCGTTGCCATTTCTCCGGGGGCCACAGCCAGACCCGACCAGATGACACGGCCGTCGCTCAGCACCCCTCCCTGATCGGCCGTCACCAATGAGACGGCCGTATCCAGCATATTGGTCACGGTGACAGCGCTGGCCGTGATGTTCCCGCCGTTCACCACCTGGACAGTGTGGGTAAATGACTGCCCGGCCAACACGTCCTGGGGAACAGTCTGTGTGGAATCACCCCAATAGACCCCTGGCCCCACCGTCAGGGTGATAGGATTGCTGGAGGCGATGATGCCACCGGGGCCGCCGACCAGCGCCACATTGACAATGGAAGAATTGACGGCCGTCAGCGAGTTCACGCGCACCGCCACGCTTATCGTTTCTGTGCTGTCGGCAGGCAGAAAACCATGCCATTGTAGAACACCATCGGTGACTACGGCCGTGCCTGATGACAGGCTCAGATAACCACTCCAGGTAGTGTTCAGAGGCAACGTGTCCGTAATCTGAACACCCGCAGCACTGGCCTGACCATCATTCACCACCGTCAGAGTGTAAGTGATCAGGTCACCAACGGTCACTGTGGCCGTCGGCAGGGCGGACTTGTAGATGGAAAGGGTGTAAAGGGCGGTTGTTTCGTCGGCGCCAATGTCTACGGCCGTGCCCAAAACCCGCGGATCGCCATCCATATCGCTCAAGGGCACATCGGCGGCGGCGCTGTTACCGGCATCTACCAGTGGTGAGGTGCCCAGGATGTGCCAGTCGGGTTGTTGTGAATTGGCAAACTGCGGGTCAACGGACAAATTATTGTTGGCGCCGCCATATTCGCCATCACCCACATTCGAATAGGAAACATATTCCACCGCCACATTGAGATCATCAATATGTCCCCAGACGATGCTGTTGACGATGGTTGGTGTGCCGTTACGGATGCCGTACTGCCCGTTATAAGCCACCGTGTTGTTGACAAAACGCGGGCGATCACCAGTGCGAAAACCAGCCCCGCCTGTGCCATTACCTATAAAGATATTGTTGACCAGAACTGGCTGGTTGATAATAAGGTACGTCCCGGCGTGTTGGCGGCTAATACCCCACTGGGCATTGGCGATGAATCGGTTATTGCTCATCGGGGTGCGGCATTCACCAGCATAATCGGTGTGACAGCGAAAGCCATCGGTGCCGTTGTAAGCAATAAGGTTACCACTCACGGTAGCATTGCAGTGAGAATTGTCGGGATTGCCACTGCTGCCCGCGCCATCTGCAAAGCAGTAGATACCTTGGGTGCCGTTATGGGTGATCTCGTTGTCAGCAATGAGGGAGGTAATGCGGGTTCCGTCGTAACCGGCATACAATTCAATACCGCGATTGGTGTTGTAATCAATGCGGTTGTGACGAATAATGGCTGCTATCCGCTGGTCACTCACCGCATAGTTGCGCACGCCAATGGCATTGGCAGTAATCCAGTTATCTTCGATGACAGGGGATGAAGGGGTCCCGGTACGGCCGCTCACTAACACCCCATTATTCCCGTTCATGATCTTAAAACCACGAAGGACCGTTGTCTCCGTGTAAAAGCCGGTTCCGGGAAAGTGAACAACATGGGTCGAACTGTTGCCGAACAAAATGGTGTTTTCACGGTCAGCGCCGATCAAACGCACCGCCGGTTCCATGACAATGGGGAAGTTTTCTCCTAAGGCAGCATTGTACATACCAGGGGCGACGTGAATCTCCACATCCGGCCCCGTGACCTGAATCAACGCATGAGAGATGGTGTGCCACGGTGCAGCCTGGCTGCCATCGCCGGTTACGTCGCTGCCACCGACGGCATCCACATAATAATGATCGGTGGCCTGTGCGGCCGGTACGTGGTAAGCCAGGAAAGTCAGGCTGCCAAAGAGAAGCAGACCAAACAATAAGGATGAAGTAAGCCAAAAGCTGCGTTTGAACATGATAACCTCCCTTTACACTTACACTGTAGCAGGCTGGGGTTACGACTCCCATGACTGTCAAATTGCAAAGGTAGTATAAACAGGTGCATACTGGCAAAACAACCTGCCAAATGTCATGTTGGCCTGGGTACAACTATCCCGTTTCTTCTTTCTTTCGTTACACGGTCTTCAGGTATTGATGCACAAAATGGACGACGATGGCCCCCTGGCCTACGGCCGAAGCCACCCGCCGCACCGCTCCCTGGCGTACATCCCCCACCGCAAAAATGCCGGGTACGCTCGTCTCCAGCAAGAAGGGGTCGCGTTTGAGTTTCCAGTTCGCCGGGCGACGGCCGTTCCGCACTAACTCCTCCCCCGTCAAAATAAAACCGGCGCTGTTCCGTTCCACTACCCCCGCCACCATCTCTGTGTGTGGTGTGGCCCCAATGAAGACAAACAAGGCCGGCGTCTCGATGGTTTCTGTAGCATCGGTATCGGTGTGCTGGACGGTAATCGCTTCCAGGCGATCTGTGCCGTGTACGGCCGTGACCACCGTCCGCGTCAGCACTTCAATGTTGGGCGTGGCCGCAATCTGGTCTACCAGATATTGGCTCATGCCCATGGCCAGTGACGAAGCGCGCACCAACATCGTCACCTGGCTGGCGTAGCGCGAGAAAAACATAGCTCCCTGCCCGGCCGAATTGGCCCCACCAATGACACACATGCGCCGCCCCAGGTAATTGGCCGCTTCCGTCAACGCCGCGCCGTAGTAAATGCCCGCCCCTTCCAGCTTTTCCACGCCGGGCAGTTCCAGCCGCCGCGTAGTGACGCCGGTAGCGATGACCAGCGCATGGTAGGTCAATTCCGACCCGTCGCTGAGAGTCACCACACGATAAGGGCCGTCTATGCGCACGGCCGTGACCGCCTGCGCCGTCAAAATCTCCGCCCCCAACCGCCGCGCCTGGGTGGTGGCCCGCTGTGCCAGGTCAGAGCCGCTGATGCCGCTGGGAAAACCCAGGTAATTCTCAATGCGCGAACTGGTGCCCGCCTGCCCACCGGTGGCTTCCTTGTCAATCAGCAATGTGCGCAGCCCTTCCGACGCGCCATACACGGCCGCGCCCAACCCCGATGGCCCCGCCCCCACAATAATCAGGTCGTAAAAATTCGCTTTGGCCGTTGTCTGCAAGCCGCAGCTTTGCGCCAGGGTGCGGAAATCGGGCTGCACCAGCGTGGTGCCATCGGGCAGAAAGACGACGGGCAGACCGTGTGGCTGGCTGGCGTGAACCACCGTTACCAACGCCCGCGCCTCATCATTTTGTTCAATGTCCAGCCATTGGTAGGGGATGCGGTTGCGCGCCAGAAAATCTTTCACCATATGCGAACTGGGCGACCACTGCGTCCCGGCTACACGAATCCCCTCATACGGCAGGGGTACGGTCTGCCACCAATCGCTGAGCAAATCATCCAGCACCGGGAACAGGTTTTGCTCCGGTGGATCCCAGGGTTTCATCAGGTAGTAGTCCAGGCCGATGCTGTTAATACTGGTGATGGCCGCTTCGGTGTCCGCGTAGGCCGTGAGCAGCACCTTGCGCGCCTCCGGGTATAACTGGCGCGCTTCGACCAGGAATTCCACGCCGCTCATGTGGGGCATACGCTGGTCAACCAGGAAAAGGGCGACCGGGGTATTGCGCTGCTTCAACTGCTGCACCGTCGTCAGCGCCTCAGCGCCGGAGCCGGCCTTGAGGATGCGGTACTCATCCCGATAATGCTGGCGCAAATCCCGGTTAACCGCATTTAGCACCTGTGGTTCGTCATCTACGGTTAAAATGATGGGTTTTGTCATGGTTGCCTCTATCAAAACGGCCGTTCATCACCAAAACGCTGGTAACTTTCAGATTTAATCGTTGGTGCAACTTTCTCGCGTCATTCCGACGAGCCTTCGAGGAGGAATCTCTCCCATCTGTACAGGAGAGAGATTCCTCGCTCCGAAGACTCCGCTCGGAATGACTGATGTGCTTTGTCAACCTTTGCCCAAACGCAGAGGTAATTTTATCTGGAAGCAGGTCTGGCCGGGATGGGAATCTACCGTAATTTTACCTTTATGTTTTTGCACGATGATGTTGTGGCTGATGTTCAGCCCCAGGCCGGTGCCTTCGCCGGGGGCTTTGGTGGTGAAGAAGGGGTCAAAGATTTTGTCCTGCACGTCAGGTGGGATGCCGGGGCCGTTGTCGCAAATCTCCACCATTACCCAATCCCCCTCCTGGTAGGTGCGCAGGGTAATTTCGCCCTGGCCCTTCATCGCGCCAATGGCGTTGTCTATGATGTTCGTCCATACCTGGTTCAGTTCGCTGCCATAGGCTTCAATGCGCGGCAGGTCGGGCTGGTAATGGCGGTGGACGGTGACACCCTGTTTGAGTTTGCCGCGCAGCATCACCAGGGTATTGTCCAGCCCTTCATGCACGTCCACGGCCTGCACCGGAGCCTGATCTAGGTAGACATAAGATTTTAGCGCCTTGACGATGGCGGTGATGCGCCCCGCCCCTTCGTGGATTTCGGCCAGCAGGCTGTAGATGGTATAGCTGCCGTGCAACCAGGCGAGCAAAGGGGGCAGAGTCACGGCCGTAAACATCCCACACATCTCGTCCATTTCCCCTGCATCCAACCCCAGGTTTACCAGTGTGGGCGCAATTTCCCAGGGATTGGGCACAGCACGGCCGTCCAGCCATTCCTCAATCGCCATTTCCCGGTCACTGCGCGTCAGGGCATCCAGTTCGGGTGGGTGAATGGCGCGACTTTGCGCCAGTTGGTCGAGTTGCGCCATGCGGGCCAGTTGCCCGGCCGTTAGCTGGTGCTGGTGCAGTTGTTGGTGGGCGTGTTGGATGTGGGCGACGGCCGTTTTCAACTGTTCCGCCCCCCGCTGCGCCGCCGCCGCCGGATTGTTCAGTTCGTGGGCCATACCCGCACTCAGTTTGCCCAGCGTCGCCAGCTTTTCACTCTGGCGCAGCATCATCTCTTGTTGCAGGTAGGAGCGTTCAAGGTCACGCAGTTTTTTCTTTTGCAGGCAGGCATTGAGCCGGGCGCGCAGCAGCACCGGGTTAAACGGCTTGGGCAGGTAATCCTCCGCCCCCATTTCAATGCAGCGCACCACGCTGTCAATCTCATCCAGCGCCGAAATGACGATGACGGGAATATCGCGCAAATGCACATCCCGCTTCATGCGCGCCAGCACTTCAAAGCCGTCCATTTCCGGCATCATAATGTCCAGCAGCACAATATCAAACGGCTCCTGATGCAAGACGCGCAGGGCGTCACGGCCGTTTTCCACCGCCGCCACCGTACACTGCTCCTGTTCAAGGTAGCGGGACAGTTTGAGTCGGTTCAGGCGGTTATCGTCTACGATGAGGATACGGCCGTGTGCCCCGCCCAACTGATCATCGTTCATAACATCGCCTCCAAAGCCGCTTTAACTCCCGTATACACCGCCTGTGCCTGAGAGATGAGCAGGGCCGTGCCCCCCATCTCTCCATTCTTCCCGGCCATCTCCAACTGCTTGCACAAATCGGCCAGCTCCCGTGCGCCAAAATCGGCCGCATTCGATTTCAAGCTGTGCGCGTGCAGCCGCAAAGCGGTCGCGTCGCCAGCCATTACTGCTTTTTCCATATTCGCCAGCAGCACAGGCGCATCTTCCAGGAAGCTGTCAATCAACTCCGCCAGGTATTCCGGCTCACCACCCACCAGGTCGCGCAGGTTGGCAATGGCCGACGGATCTAAGAGAGCAGGTGAGGGGGTGAGCAGGTGAGGGGGTGAGGGGGTGACAGAAGTCTGGGAGTGCGTTTCTTGTGGGGCGCTGCGGCGGAGGGCGCCGATGAGTTCTCCGACGCGAATGGGTTTGCTGACGTAATCATCCATGCCCGCCGCCAGGCAAAGTTCACGGTCGCCCTGCATGGCGTTGGCCGTCATGGCGACGATGCGCGGCTGCCGGAAACCTGACAGGTTGGCATCGCGGATGCGGCGCGTCGTTTCCAGGCCATCCATTTCCGGCATCTGCATGTCCATCAAAATCACGTCGTACTCTTGCCGCTTCAACGCTTGCAGCACTTCCAGGCCGTTGGCGGCCAGGTCGGCGCGGTAGCCAAGCCGTTCCAACAGGCGCAGCGCCAGTTTTTGGTTGGTGGCATTGTCTTCGGCCAGCAAAATGCGAAGTGGCAGCCGTTCCCCCATTTCCGGGTCAAAGAGCGATTTTTCCCGGATTTCAGACCGGTGAACCCGCGTGGGCTGCCCGGTGAACAGATTCACCAGCACATCAAATAGCTGTGAGGGTTTGATCGGCTTGGTGAGGTAGGCGGCAAAACCAACGTCGGCTGCGCCCGACGGCCGTGACCCCAACGAACTCAGCATCACCAATGGCAGCCGCTGCCCGCCCACCACCTGCCGGATTTCCGCCGCCAGCATCACCCCATCCATTTCTGGCAAATGCCAGTCCAGAATGGCCGCATCAAACGGTTCTCCCTGGCGCACCCAGGTCAGCGCTTCCATCGGCGTGGCACAGGCGCGGGGAATCATATGCCAGGTCTCTGCCTGCCGCGTCAAAATGAGCCGATTTGTCTCGTTGTCATCCACAATCAGCAGCCGCTTGCCGTTCAACTGCGGCTCCAGTTCGTGCAGATAGGCGCGGCGCGGCGCGGGGCCAGGCGCGGCTTGAATGGTAAAGTGGAAGGTCGTGCCCTTACCTTCCTCGCTTTCCACCCACATCTCGCCGCCCATCATCTCTGCCAGCCGCCTGCTAATCGCCAGCCCCAAGCCGGTGCCGCCATACCGCCGTGTGGTCGAGGCGTCCACCTGGCTGAACGACTGGAACAGTCGGTTCATGCGCTCTTCAGGAATGCCGATGCCCGTATCGCGCACGGCAAAAAGGAGTGTTACCGTGTCAGGTGTGAACGTGTCAAGTGTAACAGTATCAGGGGCCTCTAACCTGACACCTGACACCTGATCACCTGACACAGTTAGAACTACTTCACCCTGTTCGGTGAATTTGACGGCGTTGCTGAGCAGGTTGACCAAAATCTGGCGCAACCGGGTAATGTCGCCAATAAGGGTTTCTGGCGTGTTGATGTCAATCAGATAAGCCAGATCAAGTTTCTTTTCTGAAGCTCTGGCGGCGACCAGGTCAAGCGCGCTTTCTACACATTCGCGCAAATCGAACGGCTGGCTTTCCAGTTCCAGTTTGCCCGCTTCAATTTTGGAGAAGTCGAGGATGTCGTTGATGATGGTCAGCAGGGCGTCGCTGCTGGTACGGACGGTCTCGGTATAATCGCGCTGTTCGGCCGTGAGCGGGGTGTCCAGCAGCAGGCTGGTCATGCCGATGATGGCGTTCATGGGAGTGCGGATTTCGTGGCTCATGGTCGCCAGGAAGGCGCTTTTGGCTTCGTTGGCGGCTTCGGCGGTGGCGCGGGCTTCCTGGGCATCGGTGTAAAGGCGGGCATTGTCCAGGGCAATGGCGGCCAGTTCGGCAAAACGGCTCACCAGGTCAATTTCGGCTTGAGCGAAGCTGCGCCGGGTTTCACGGCCGTAAGCCAGACCAATCGTACCCACCACCTGACGGCCGGAAATGAGCGGCACCGCCATGACCGCATTGATCACATCTCTACGAAAACCGGATGAACGGCCGCTCCACTCATCATAATCATCCACCACCAACGGTTGGCCCGTAGCCCACACTTTGCCGGAAACGCCTTCACCCAATCTCAGGCGGTAGCCGATGGCTTCTGCAAAAATGCCGGCGCCCACTTTTTGTTCCATTTCCAGGCCATCCGGCTCCACCAGGAACACGAAGCCGTGTGCCGTATCCAGCAGGGCAGCGGCGCGGTTGACGATGTCTTGCAACAGGTCGTGCAGTTCCAGGCGGCCGATCAATCCGAGCGTGGTGTCGTGCAGGGCGGCCAGATAGGCGTTTTGGCGGCGCACGGCCGTTTCCGCCTTTTTGCGTTCGGTGATGTCCAGGATGTACATGCGTAGAAGCTGGCTGTCTGGCACCTGGTGGATGAGTTGTTGGTACCAGACCTGGTTGATTTCAATTTCGCGCAGCACGGCCGTTTTGCCATCCAACCGCATCGCCCCGGCAATCGTCTCCACGCCCGCCAGCAGGGGGTGGCGCATCCCTTCTTCGCGGCACTCCGGGAAGATGCGGGCCGCCGCCGGGTTGAGATAGGGTATGTACCCGCCCGCCAGGTCAACTTCAATGATGGGGTCAGGGTTCAGTTCGGGGAAGGAGGCCAGGCGGGAAAGTTCGGCGTTGGCCTGCTGCAATTTTTCCGTTTGCTGCCAGCGGTCTATGGCCAGGGCCAGGTGGGTGGCGATGGATTGGGCGACTTTGATATCTTCACGGCCGTACACATCCGGCTGTGTACTGGCAAAAGTAATCGCCCCCAACACGTGGCCGTAAGCCTGCAAGGGCACGGACAGCACCGAAGCCAGCGACCCATCCCACAAGGCAAGGTCGGCGCAGTAGGGGACTTCGTTGCGGGCGGCGGGGATGTCGGTGATGAGGCGCAGTTGACGGCCGTGCATCACCAGACCGGGTAAACCGTGATCGAGGGGCACGGCCGTTTCGTTGACCTTCGCCACCTGGCGGCGTGTTTCCAGCAGGGTCTCCAGCCGGTAAGTCTGCCCATCTTCGTTGACCAAAGCCAGGGTGCAGCGTTCAAAATCCAGCACCCATTTGACCTTGTTCACCACCCCCGTTAACAACCGTTGCAAGCTGGTAGATTGGGCAATCAGCAGCACAATTTCCGACAGCAACCCATACCGCGCTGCCTGAATCTGGCCCAGTTCATGTTCGTTGGTCACGGCCGTTTTGTCCATAAAATTATGAATTATGAAAGCTGTTCACTGTTTACCGATCACCGTTTGCCGATAACCGTTCACCGTCCCAACGCCTCCAGCACTGGTGCATCAACTTCAATCTTCAAACTATCCGCCAGGGTATCACCCAGATTGCTCATGGCGGCAATTACAATGATTTCCACCAACTCCGCATCGCTTACACCCTGGTTGCGCACCTGGTCATAATCTTCAGCCAATAGCCCTTGCGGATCCAGCGCACATTTGAGGGCAAACTGGATGATAGCCCGTACCCGTTGCGGATTGACATTGTCCAGGTTTTTGGCCAACGACTCCAATGTTTCCTCATCAATTCCCAGCGAACGGCAGTGCAGTTCACCATTAGCGGTACAATATGTGCAATTCTTCGCTATGGGAATGCAATAAGAGATCATGGCAATGATAGTTTGAGGCAGTGTCAGGTTTTGGAAAAAGGAACGATAAATCTCTACCATCATTGTCAGCGATGGGATGGAAATGGCGACCGCTTTGAAGAGATTGGCCGTGAAAGGCATATCCAAAGCACGCTTTGCCTCCTCGTAAAGCACGGCTATTTCTTCGGTAGCTTCGCCTTCTTCAATTAAGGGCAGGCCACTAATGGGCAGGTAATACATAACGCTATTCTCCTCTTCATTGGTCATGGGCAACCAGTCGTTACTCAGCGGCCCAATGCTTCCAAAACTACCGACTCGATTTCAATCTTAAAGCCGTCCGCCAACGTATCGTTGAAATTTCCTAACGCTGCCAGAAAAATGATTTGGGCCAATTCATCATCACTGACACCCTGTTCACGGACACGGTCATAATCAACGGCCGTCAACCCTTGCGGATTAAGCGCGCAGCGGATGGCAAACTGGATAATGGCCTGCAAGCGTCTGGGGGTAACATTGCCCAGGTCTTTAGCCAACATTTCTAAGGTTTCTTCATCCACACCTAGCGAGCGGCAGAACAATTCATTGTTGGCGCTGCAATACTGGCAGTTCCGGGCGGTGGCAATGCAATATAAAATCATAGGCACCAACGTCTCGGGTAATGTCAGGTGGCGATTCGTTGCGCGCATAAATTCCAGATAGATGTTGTAAATAGCGGGAGAGATGATCATGGTCTTGGCCCAGCTTGGCACATAGGGCAAACCAACTTCTTGCTGCATTTCCGCATATTGTTGCCGCGTGTCGGGATCTGCCTCTTCGGGTTCGATAACGGGGAAACCACTGATGGACAGGTAACGCATGGCGCTTTCTCCTTTTGGATGAATCAGGTCTGGCAGACAGTATAATCGGGATAGGAGGGGGCGACTAGCCCCCTTCCTCCCACACCACCGGACATGCGGGTCCGCATCCGGCGGTTCGGTCAAGTGTGACGAAGCTCGTA
>JACTMP010000073.1 GCA_014584575.1 Chloroflexota bacterium | reverse complement strand
CACCCTCTTTCAGCGCATTTGGTTGGATTTAGAGGGGTACAAACGATTTGTTTGACCCCCACATATGCTGTCAACCACATGAATTCCCAAAGAACCTCCCTTTCTACACCGTTTAGGTGCTACAACTGCTCTTACATCCGGGTAAAATGGTAACAGGTAATGAACTACCACGAAAAAATGAAAACACGACGCATATATCCCCTTTTTATCCGCGTCATCCGCGTGAATCTGCGTCCTATGTTTAGAGGAAAAGGAAATGAGAACATTTAAGAAAGTAGTCGGCTGGATTTTGGTGGTGTTATCTGTGTTGGGTCTGATTGGCGTGCTCATCGGCATTGTCGGTAGCTGGCAGGTGCGCAACATGGCTACCGAGGCGACATTGAATTTGTTGACGGCGGGGGAAACGGCCGTGACCACCCTCAGCAATGGTATCGGCCGTATTGATGACCGATTGGCCGTCACCCAACAAAACATTCAAACGCTGGAAAACAATATCACCAGCACCGGCGCGGATGTGACCGAAAACAGCCTGGTGGGGCAGGCCATCTCCGCCCAAATCAGCGAAGAAACGGCCGCCAACATCGCCGAAGCCAGAGCCACCGTCCAGGCCATCACCGACGCCGTGAACACCCTCAATGCGGCCATCAACGCCGCCAACGCTATCCCCTTTGTGCAGCTAGATGGCTTCATACCCGAATTAGTCGGCGACATTGCCACTGGCATTGCTGAACTGGAACAGAACATCACCGACTTCCGTACCGGCGTGCAACAACGGCGCGAGGAACGCATCAGTGACACCGTTGGCTTCTTCACCGGCATCACCGGTCAGATGAGCGACCGGGTAGGGCAGGTACAAAGCCGACTGGAAACGGCCGAAAACCGCCTGAGTACCACCACCGACAGGCTGGAATCGGCCAAAATCAGGCTGCCCCGCATTTATACCACCCTCACCCTGGCGGCCAATGTGTCCCTTCTGCTGATCGGGCTGGCCTTAGCCAGCTTGCTGCTGCACGGCTGGGCGCTGGCGCATAACCCCGACCTGACGTTAAAGGATTTGGCTTCTGGCAATAATGCGGACGCCGGGCAAAGCACCGGTGTGGATGCCGGGCAAAGCACCGGTGTGGATGCCGGGCAAAGCCCCGGTGTGGATGCCGGGCAAAGCCCCGGGGCAGAAATCGAATGACGCTGCTGCGGGTTTATGTGGGCACGTATACCCGGCGCGAACCGCATGTGGATGGTAAGGCGGCGGGTATTTACGTGTATACGCTGGATGCCGAAACCGGGCAGTTGGTCTACCAATCCACAGCCACCGGTGTGGTCAACCCTTCCTACCTCACCCTCGCGCCGCATGGGGATTTTTTGTACGCGGTGAATGAAACAGCGGATGGCGCGGTGAGCGCCTTTGCCGTAGATGCGGCAACCGGCGACCTGACCTTTCTCAACCGGCAATCCTCAGGGGGACACGCCCCCTGTTATGTAAGTACGGACGCCAGTGGCCGCTTTGTGCTGGCGGCGAATTATGTGACCGGGAATGTGTGTGTGCTGCCGGTGCTGGCCGACGGCCGTCTCGCCCCCACCAGCGACAATCAGCAGCATCATGGGCACGGCCCCGACCCGCGCCAGGACGTCCCCCACGCCCACTGCATTGTGCCCAATGGTCACGGCCGTTTCTATCTTTCCGCCGATTTAGGCACAGACCAGATCATGGTATATGGTCTGGATGCGGCGCAGGGAAAACTGTTCCCCGCCGCGCCGCCGGTTCAACTATCACCCGGCAGTGGGCCACGCCACCTTTGTTTTCATCCCCACGGCCGTATCGTTTATGTGCTGGCGGAACTCACGTCCCACCTGTTTGTGTTTGCCTATGACGAGGATAACGGCGCCCTGCATCCGCAGCAAACCATTTCCACGCTGCCGCCCGCGCACACGGGCCCCAATACCGGGGCGCATGTAGCCGTTTCGCCGGACAGCCGTTTCCTGTATGCTTCTAATCGTGGCCACGACAGCATTGCCATTTATGCCATTGCCGCGGAAACAGGCTGGCTGGCGCTGGTGGGGCACGAAGCAACCCAGGGCCGGACGCCGCGCCATTTTACAATGGACGGGCACGGCCGTTACCTGCTGGTTGCCAATCAAGACAGTAATACGGTGGTGGTGTTTCGGCGGGATGAAGTGACGGGTGGATTGACGGCCGTTGCCCCGCCCACCCCCATCCCCACCCCCGTCTGTTTGCAACTGCGATCTGGAGAATAAACATCGAGTCGTTTCCCCAGAGGAGTTCGCATCCTCAGATGCGAACGGATGGGCATCTGAGGATGCCCATCTCCTCAATTTCAGGCAGACTCAATGTAAGCGCAGATTACGCAGATTAAAAATCTGTGGCATCTGTGTAATCTGTGGATAAAGGAAACAACTATGCCCAAATATCAGAAAGTAAAAGTGATTATCAACCCAGCTGCCGGGAAAGATGAGCCGATCCTCAATACGCTGAACGATGTCTTTCATCCCCATGGCATCATCTGGCACGTGGACATCACCCGGCGATTTGGCGACGCCACCCGCCTGGCTGCCGAAGCCGCTGCCAGCGGCCAATATGATCTGGTGGCCGGGTATGGCGGCGATGGCACGCAAATGGAGATTGCCAACGGGCTGCGGGGCAGCGGTGTGCCCATGGCCATCCTGCCCGGCGGCACCGGCAACGCCATGGCCTTTGAGCTAAATATCCCCATCGAATTACGCGCCGCCGCCGAATTGATTGTCACCAGCGAGAAGGTGAAAGCCATTGACCTGGCCAAAGCCCATGACACCTACTTCATGCTGCGGCTTTACACGGGCGTGGACGAGGAGCAAAAGACCAGCCGGGAGCAAAAGGACAGATACGGCATCCTGGCTTACCCCCTTTCCGTCCTGGAAATGGGGCGGCAGCTAAACCAGGCCGATTACCGCCTGACCATTGACGGCGAAGTGGTGGAGGAGCGAGGCGCGGCTTGTTTTGTGCTGAATGCCGGCAGCATTGGCGGCGTCAGCCTGGTGTTTGACGCCGAGGTGGATGTGACCGATGGTTTTCTGGATGTGTTTATGATTGATACCAGCCTCTCCACCGTGCGTTCGGCCCTGGGCCGTTTTCTGCGCCTGCCTACGGATCAGGCCGGGCTGCATTACTGGCGCGGTAAGGAGATTGTGATGGAAGTAGACCCGCCGCAAACTGTCTGGGTAGATGGGGAATTGTTGGGACGGACGCCGCTGACGATCACGGCCGTGCCCGCCGCCGTACAAATAGTGGTTCCATGATCAAATTCCCCCCCCAGGCCCCGCCCGCTTTTCACTTACTCGCCAAACCAACCGGCGCTATTTGCAACCTGGATTGTAAATACTGCTTCTTCCTGTCCAAAGAGATGCTCTACCCCGGCAGCCGCTTTCACATGGCCGACGAACTGCTGGAAATGTACATCCGGCAGTTGATAGAGGCACACGGCCGTGTCCCGGAAGTGACCATCGCCTGGCAAGGTGGTGAACCCACCCTCATGGGATTGGAGTTCTTCAAACGCGCTGTGGAACTGGCCGAACAATACAAAAAGCCGGGGCAACAAATCCTCCACACCATGCAAACCAACGGTACGAAGTTGGATGACAACTGGTGCGCCTTTTTCAAAGAGCATCAATTCCTCATCGGTCTCAGTGTGGACGGGCCGCGCGCCATGCACGATACCTACCGGGTGAATAAGGGCGGCGTGGGCAGCTTTGACCAGGTAATGCGCGGCTGGGAATACCTGCGCCAACATGGGGTGGATTTCAACATCCTCTGCACCGTCCATGCTGCCAATCAGGATCATCCGCTAGAGGTGTACCGCTTTTTCCGTGATGAGTTGGACGCGCAGTACATCCAGTTCATCCCCATTGTGGAGCGGGCGACGGCGCAGTTTTTGCCGCTGGCAAATGTGGGTTGGAGCGAACGGCCAGGCGGGGAACGGCCGTTATACAAGCAATCCGGTAGCCTGGTGACAGAACGGTCGGTCGGTGGGGAGCAATACGGCCGTTTTCTCTGCGCTATTTTTGACGAATGGGTGCGGCGGGACGTGGGGCAGGTCTTTGTGCAGCTATTTGACACCACCCTGGGCGCGCATGTGGGCCAGTACAGCCTGTGCATCTTTGCCCCCACCTGCGGCAATGCCCTGGCCCTGGAACACAACGGCGACCTCTACTCATGCGACCATTACGTGGAGCCGGATTATTTGCTGGGCAATATCCAGCAAACGCACATGATTGAACTGGTGGCCTCCGACAAACAACGCCAGTTTGGCCGGGACAAACAGGAGACGCTGCCCCGTTACTGCCGGGAATGTGAAGTCCGTTATGCCTGCAACGGCGGCTGCCCCCGCAACCGCTTCATTCAAACGCCAGACGGTGAAGAGGGTCTAAATTACCTCTGCGCCGGATATAAGCTGTTTTTTAACCACACCCACCGCCCCATGCAGATGATGGCCGATTTGCTGCGGCAGGGGCGGTATGCAGACGAGATTATGCAGCTCTACGCGCCGGAAACGGTCACGGCCGTGGGCCGCAACGAACCCTGCCCCTGTGGCAGCGGCAAGAAATATAAACATTGCCACGGGAAGAAAGGAGATTAGGAGACAGGGAGACCAACTGGCCTCTCAATCTCCGCACTCTCCTGCAAGAAAGCATCCACTCCATGTTGCACCGTCAGGTACCAGTGTTGCGCCGGAATAGCCTTTTCCAGCCCGGCGCGGCGCATCACCGTTTGCACTTCGGTTTTTACTCGTGCCAGACGCAAGTCTAGCCCGGAGCGGGTTAGCTCTTTTTCCAACTCCACCAGGGTGATCACGGCCGTTGCATCAATATCATTCATAGATTCACAATCCAACAAAATGACGCGGGGGGGTGGTTGGGTAGCGGCCACACTTTTACGCACGGCCGTGACAAAATTGGGTGAATTGGCAAAAAAGAGCGTGCCGTCAAAGCGCAAGATCAACAGGCCAGGGTAAGTTTCGCCATCCGGGTAATGTTCCAGGCTGCGGAACACACCCGTACCTGGCATCTGTCCCAACACATGGGTATTGCGCCGCTTGGTGTTAAAGAGCAGCACCACCAGTCCCAACCCGGCCGCCAGCAACAGCCCTTCCAACAGTCCCAGAAACACCACACCGACGGCGGCGATGACGGCCGTAGCAAAATCTAGATTCGTAATAGAGTGGTACTGCGTCACCTTGCGTAGCCGGATGGAATGCCACACCGCATGAATGACGATTGCTCCCAGCGTCGCCTCCGGCAAATTGTAAAAGAGCGGCGTAAACGCCAGCGCCGTAATGAAAATCGCCGCCGCGCCAATCAACGCCACCATTTGCGACTGCCCACCGGCCGTCACCGACGCCGATGTGCGCGACATACTGCCATTGCCCACAAAACCGCCACTAAACCCGGAACCGATATTCGCCACCCCCACCGCCAGCAGTTCCTGATCCGCATTCACCTCATAACCAAACTTCACCGCAAAAGCGCGGGCAATCGCCACCGACTCGGCAAAAGCCACCAGCGCCACCCCCACTGCCCCTGGCAACAGCACCCAGATTTTCGCCCAGGTTATTCCCTCTGGTAGCCCAAAAGGAGGCATCCCGGCCGGAATCTCTCCTACAATATGAATGCCCAACGCCGCAAAATCCAGCAGGCCGGAAAAGGCAATCGCCAGAAACAACACTACGAGTGGTGCAGGAATTTTTGGTACATACTTGTGCAAAATAAACAGCAAAGCCAGGCTGGTTGCCCCCACCACCAGCGTGGGCAGGTGAATCATCTCGATGTCGCGCAGAAACAGGAGGATGTCGGGCACAAATCTATAGGTAGCTACTGGTTCAAAACCGACCAGCTTGTCAAGCTGCCCCACTGCAATCGAAATCGCCACACCCAGGACAAAACCATCCAGCACCGGCCGCGACAAAAAATCGGCCAGCAGCCCCAGGCGCAATACACTGGCAACCGCCAGCATGACGCCCACAATGAATGCCAGCAAGATAGAAAACAGGATGAAATCTGGCGAACCAGGGGCCGCCAACGCCGCCACCACGCTAAACGAGAGGGCGGCGATGGCGGAACTGGGGCCTACGGTCAGGTGGCGCGATGATCCAAAAATGGCATAAGCGATCATTGCCAAGGGCGCAGCGTATAACCCAGCTTCTAGCGGCATCCCGGCAATACCGGCATAGGCCATGGCCTCCGGCACCAGCAGCGCCCAAATGGTCAATGCGGCAATCACATCGGCCCGCAGCCAGCTTTTCTGGTAAGTTGGTAGCCAGGTCAGGATGGGTATGTAAGTGCGCAAAACCTCTGTTGCAGATCGTTTGGATGGTTGTGTAGCTGTGGTCATGGTTTTTTGTCGTCAGAAGTTGACCTTCTAAACGGCCGTATCCTCTTCTCCCTCTTTTACCCACACCTGCGCCGCCTGCCATGCCTGCCAGGTGGCATACATCAGCCGCTCATCGGCCAGGAAAATATCCTGGCGGGCAACGGCTTCCGTCGTTTCGGTCTTCTCAATTTGATCCAGGACACGGGCATGGACGCCGGTCAGCACCAGTTTGCCGCCGTTGGCACGCAATTTCAGCGCATACCGTTCGATTACTTTGATGAAGGTGCTGCCCACCCGGTCTGCGCCGCGCAAATTCAAAATGACCACCGCCCGTTCCGCCCCCTGCGGCGCGGGCAGCATCTCTTCCAGATTGGCGGCGGCCGCATAAAACACGCTGCCATACACCCGCAGCAAGGTGACGCTGTGCGGCGTTAAGGCAGCCGGTGGTTCTTTTTCCACAATATAACCATCTTCATGGGGTTCCAGGGCCACCAGCCGCACATCCGAAGCCGCCTGAGAAATGTATTGCATGATAGACAGAAGGACGCCGGCCAGCACCGCATATTGCAGCGGCCAGACCAGCGTGGCCACAAACGTCACCACCATAATGGCCCGCGGCCCGGCGCCAATGTCCCACACATCTTCAATTTCTTTGACTTTTATGGCTTCATATCCGGCGAAGATGAGCAAGGCGGCAATGGTGGGCATGGCTATACGTTCCACAAAATTGCCAAACAACAAGACCACCACAATGATGAGCAGCCCGGAAAAAATGTTGGCCAAACGGCTTTTGGCGCCGGCGCTCATGCTCACCGACGTTTCCGACATGGTACCGCCGATAGGCAGCCCCTGCACCAGGCCGCTGGCCAGGTTAGCCATACCCTGCCCGGCAAAATCGCGGGAAACATCCGGGAAGTTGCCGTCGGCGTTGGGCACGGTTTTGCTCACGCCCACGGCCTGCACCAGGCCGATGACGGCTAACGCCGTCGCGGAAGGCAGCAGCAGGGGAATCAGGGAGAAGTCCGGCAGGGTAAAAGCGGGAAAACCACGAGGGATGTCAGCAATGTCGCCGATGGTTTGTACAGTGGTCAGGTTGAACACGGCCGTGACCACCGACCCCAGCAATATCGCCAGGATCATGTTGAAGTCTTTCAGTCGCGTCTTGCCCAGCCCCACAATCAGGCCAATGGTGAGTGCGCCCACAAAAAACGTGGGCATTTCCCACGCCTGAAAATTCAGCAGTGTATCCAGCCCAGACAGCACATTTCTGTCGTAGGGGCTGCTGTAGCCGGTAAAGTGGCTGAGTTGTCCCAAAATGATCAACAGAGCAATGCCGCTCATGAAACCGACCATCACGGCATTGGAAACGAACCGGGTAATGCCCCCCAAACGCAAAATACCCAATAAAAATTGGATGAGGCCCACCATGAACGTCAGCGCGCCCAGCGCCAACAGCGGATTCACCCCGGGCACGCCGGCCAGGGCGTCCCCGGTAGCTACGGCCATAGCGCCGGTGTTGCCCACGTACATAAATTGCGAACTGAGGGCAAAGGCAGCGATGGGCGTACCCACCATCAGGGCATATAACCCTTGCATGGGGTTGACACCGGCCAGAAGGGCCGACGCCAGCCCATCGGGAATGGTGACAAAAGCGGAGGCGGTAGCGGCCGTTATGTCAGCGCGCAGATTTTGTCGGTCAAAAGTTATGCGGGGCATGGCGCAACACTCCCCTGGCTGATGTGGTGAGTGAGATTAAGAGATTGGGAGATTAAAAATCTCTCAATCTCCCAATCTTTACTGGCGGCCAGGGGCGCGTTTGACCCCTGACAAATGGCGCATTTTCCAGCACGAGTCTACATGCCGAGTATTTTGGCTTTTTGGGCAGCAAACTCTTCTTCGGTCAGAAGCCCCTGCGCCTTGAGCGCGCCCAGGCGTTCCAATTGAGCGATTGTGTCGTCTTGTGACGGGGGCGGCGCTTCGTAATATTCTTGTGGCGGCGGGGCATACTGCTGTGGCGGTGGGGCCTGCTGTTGTACGGCGTGCGAATAGGCGGCCACGTTCTTGTCCGCCTGTCGGCGATTGACGGCATTACGGGTGGCGGTAGCGGTGCCAACGACGGCCGCTGTCCGCGCCATTCCTCTTACTAATCCGGGCATGGTTACTCTCCTTTATTTTGTGGGGCGATTTTCCAAATCGCCACGCGATATAGAAAATCGGGCTACTAAGCGGGCAGGGAGGCGAAAGCCTCGTCCACAACAGGCGCAGGTACGCGGAAGTTCAAGGCTACTTCTACGCCGCTGGCAGCGATGGCGTTGACCAGGGCGACGGCCCAGGTATGTTCGATGGCTAAAGCGACCACGGCCGAGTCAGGCACCATCCCTTCCCATAAGGTGTCAGCGTCATCAGAGTCAAAAAGCCCGCGTGTGCCCGTTTCAATAAAGCCGAGTTTGGCTTTCTGGTCTGCGGGCATATCTTCGAGATCGAGGCGCAGACAGTCGCCATTTTCCTGCTTAAACAAGACCATGGCGTCCAATACGCGAATGGTGCCAGTGGCGACTTGCTTTTCCAGTTCGGTCAGGATGCTGCCATCAAAACGTGGTTCGCCAATGGCCAGAACAACGACATCAACCGGTCCATGTTTGATCATAATTTTTTCTCCTATTGTAGACGCTCAGACCTGACTGGTTTTTGAAACCTGTCAGGTCCTGAAGCATACGAATTACTGACGGCCGAAGGCGCGTTTTGTCCCCGGCAGCAGCGCATAGATGAGAACCAGACTGTTGAGGATAACGGCCGTTTGCACATCAACCCATTCGCCGCCTGTTACCAAAATGACAAAGTTGAACACCAGGTTGATCAGCGAAATGGCGGCCACAAAAATCCAGCCCGCTTCTTCCAAATTCCACAACATCTGCAACACCCAGAACCAGATGTAGGCCATCAGGCCATAAACCAGGGCATACCACAGGCTAAAGGTGGGCAAATTCACCGGCCCCAAAAACGGAAAAATAAAACGCAAGGCAATGATTGCGTTGAGGACGGCCGCAATACCCGCAAAAATGGCTAAAATGGTTACTCCCAATGGTCGTTTCATACTTTCTCCTTTTTTTTGTACCTTAATAAAATAAATGTTACTGCCGCGCCATGGCCACCCTAAGACGTTCTTCCGGGGTGATGAGATGGTCAAAATCCTCGGCGGCTTCGTCAATGTCAATTTGCACCCAATTAACCTGGCCGGTGAAGGCGCTGTCTTTTGGGCCATAGTCGTCGCTGACCGCCGTGGCGCTATCACCGCCTACATCGGTTGTCTCATCGGCCGAAAAGATCATCGGTTGCGTGGCGGCGACATGGCCCTGCCCTACCTGTTGGCCGTCCAGGTACAGGGTCACAGTACCGCCCTTGGCCAGACCGCCGCCGTCATAAGCAAATTCCATGCGCACCTGATGTTCGCCTGGCGGGATAGCTTGCTCACCCTCAATCTTGAACCGCTGCAAACCAAAGAGGTTGTAGCAGTATATGGGTTTACCCGCTTTGGCATATAGACTCCAGCCGCCAAACGCGCCGCCCTGAGCAACCATCACCCCGTTCGCCTTATTATCCGGGACCACAACTTCGGCGGTGACGGCGTAGGATCTGTTTTTGATGGCCACCACCGAGTTTTCCGTCAGCCGCCCCATCCCGCCAAAGAGAAGCTGTGATTTGCCCCGAACTAACTGGGGTCGGCCAGCCAGATCGGCGTTGAAACGTTCCACGCGCCGGTCATCCAGTGGCAAGACGTTGTATCTGGCTGCCTCTATCAGGAAGAGACGTTGCAGTTCTTTCAGCATTTCCGGATTTTCTGCGGCAATGTTACGCGACTGTGTCCAGTCGCCCGGCGCATACAGTTCCCAGGCATCATCGTCGAGGGCTGGCAAATCAGCCTGGACAACCCAGGGCGTGCTGTGCCGGGTCACGGCCGTCCAGCCTTTGTGGTAAATGCCGCGATTGACAAACATTTCAAAGTATTGGGTCTGGCGCAGTTCCGGCGCTCCGGCATCAGTAAAAGTAGACAGCATACTCTTGCCATGCAGCGGCATCTGCTGCACACTGTTGACAATAGTCGGGTGCGGCAGGCCGGCTGCTTCCAGCACAGTAGGCGCAACGTCAATCACGTGCGCAAATTGCGAGCGCACCTCTCCTTTGGCTTTAAAGCCGTTGGGCCAGTGAACGACCGTCCCGTTACGTGTGCCGCCCCAATGTGAGGCCACCTGCTTTGTCCACTGGTAGGGGGTATCCATAGCGTGCGCCCAGCCCACTGCATAATGGTTGTAGGCCGCCGGAGTGCCAAACGCCTCAATCTTCGAGGTCATAAATTCAACCGTCTCCAGGGCAGCGGCGCCATTCAAAGACATCATTTCATTGAAGGTGCCGTTGATGGTGCCCTCCGCCGAGGCGCCGTTGTCGCCAATGATGTAGTAAATCAGGGTATCATCGAGAACACCCAAGTCTGCCAAAGCGTCAATCAGGCGGCCAATTTGATGGTCGGTATGTTCCAAAAATCCGGCGTACACTTCCATCTGACGCGCCAGGACCGGTTTGATCTCGTCGGGCATATCGTCCCAGGCAGGAATTTCGGGCGGCCGGGCGGTCAGTTCCGCGTCAGGCGGGATGACGCCTGACTCCTTTTGGCGGGCAAAGGTTTCTTCGCGCACTTTGTCCCAGCCCTGGTCAAACTTGCCTTTGTACTTGTCTGACCATACCAGGGGAACGTGGTGCGGGGCGTGGGTCGCGCCGGGGGCATAGTACATGAAAAAGGGCTTGTCGGGCATCAGCGCTTTTTGCTGGCGCACCCATTGAATCGAGTGGTCGGTCATATCTTCGCCAAAGTGATACCCTTCCTCCGGCGTCTTCTCCGGTTCAACGGGAACCGTATCCCGGTAGATGGCCGGCGCGTATTGGTTGGTCTCGCCGCCGATAAAGCCGTAGAAGTGTTCAAAACCGCTGCCGGTAGGCCATTGGCGGAAAGGCCCCATGGGGCTGGTTTCCCAGACCGGCACTTCGTGACACTTGCCAAATTGAGCCGTACTGTAGCCGTTCAATTTGAGCGTTTCGGCCAGCGGGGCGGCTGTATTTGGCCGGATAGAACTGTAGCCTGGGGCAGAGGTGGCCAGTTCGGTAATCACGCCCATGCCGACGGCATGGTGGTTGCGGCCGGTAAGCAGCGCCTGGCGCGTTGGGGCACAGAGCGCAGTGGTATGGAAACGGTTAAATTTGAGGCCATTGGCGGCCAACCGCTCCGCCGTTGGGGTTTGGCAGGGGCCGCCAAAGGCGCTGGACGCGCCAAAGCCCACATCATCCAACAGGATAATGAGTACATTGGGCGCGCCTGCCGGCGGACGCAGCGGCTCGATGGGCGGGAATGAGGCCTCGGGGTCTTTAGCGTCGTACTTGATCAGCCCCACATAAACCTGATCGGGGATGGGTAAGACAGATCGTTCGAGTTTATTATTCTGACTAGACAAAATTTCCTCCTTCTTAACCGCGCTTGCAACTTTGCAGTCTGGCGGTCTCCTGGTCAACATTGAAGTAAGGAGTTGACGTTACCAGCTTCGGCAACGGCCGTACCCACCCACTCACCTATATCATTTCTACCACACCAAACGCTTCCCGCAATCTGATTTCATCCTCACTGTTTAAATTGGTACGCAAAAGAGTTGCGTGTGGCCGGGTCAGGCTATCCAGCACTTGATCCTCAACCATATATTCCACCAGCAAAAATAGCGCCGAATGTCCGGGGCCAATTGTCTGGCCCACTTCCC
Organism: Chloroflexota bacterium; assembly: GCA_014584575.1. Lineage (GTDB taxonomy): Bacteria > Chloroflexota > Anaerolineae > Promineifilales > Promineifilaceae > CAADGU01. Next base: position 231,516 of record JACTMP010000073.1, on the reverse strand, counting down.
TGATAAAATCGTCCTCAATGCCACAGCCTGACGCTTTTTCGGCGAATGCGCCGGACGTTGCGTCAGCCGTGGCGCCAGCCGCCAGACCCGACCAGGGCGCCCAAAAAAGCAGGCCAATCAGCAACCCCCAAAATGCCCCACCCAGGGCGCCCGCGCCCACCAGATTGTTGGCCTGTTTCACTTTCACCTTGCCATCGCGCCGGCGAAGGACAGTAGCTGCGTCGGAAAGGGTGATAAGTTGCTGTCGCTGTAACGCCTGAACATGCTTGACCATCTCTGGCGCGCCGGTTTCATTGTTAAAGGCAAAAACCAGCAGTGTACTCATCCCCTGTCTCCTATCCTCTTTTAGAAGTTCAACTTCTTAGAGAAGTTGAACTTCTGGGCATGAATAGAAGAATAGGCTACCGACCCGGCAGCCAACAGCCCCGAAAGGGTGTAAAAAGGGTGTACTGGTTTAGGGGAGTAGGGGAGTAGGGGTATTGGACTTTGTGTGGTCAGGTGTGAAACGTGAAACGTGATGCGTGACCAGAGGGGCCTCACGCATTACGTTTCACGCATCACATCCATGAGCAGTCCTAATTCCGTTGCTTTGCTCACTGCCTGGCGGCGATTTCCCACGGCCAGTTTCTGGTAGATGTTGATCGTATGCCGCTTGACGGTTTCGGGGGCAATGTAAAGGATATCGGCAATCTCTTTGTTGCTCAGGCGCTGGGCTAACAGGCGCAAGACATCTAATTCGCGGTCGGTCAAAGATTCGATGAGGGGTGGGGAAGGAGACGGCCGTACCCCACCCCCACTCTTTGGAAAAGCGTCCAAAATCTGCCGGACGTAGGCGGTAGCAATGCCCTGGGCCGCCAGCCGTTTGAGTAATACAGCCATCTTTGGCCCCAGGTCTACAAACAGGCGGATGAAACCGCCAGGCTGCGCCAGCCGCAGCGCCTGCACCAGGGCAGTTTCGGCGGCACGCAGATTGTCTTGCGCCTGGTGAAGTAAAGCCTGCATTGCCAGCACTTCAATTTGATAACGAATGTTGTGCATGCTGGTGACAATTTCGTAAAGTCGCGCCAGTTCGGCTTCTGCCCGCTGGTGGCTGGCGGTTGTGTTTTGGGCAATCAGTATCCTGGGCCACGTCATTTGCGGTTGATAGATAAAGGGCATGGTTTTGGATAATGCCGTGGGGTCTATCAGCACGGCCCAATGGGCCGCCTGCTCCAGATCGCCCTGCCGCAGCGCCAGTTCCGCTTCAAACGCTTTCAGGGTGAAAAGCAGGGAAGAGATCTCCATCTCCAGGCAGTATTGTTCGGCCGATTCCACCACCTGCCGCGCGGTCTCTGCCTGATTTTGCGCCAGGTACACCATTGCCTGATTGATAGTCGCCATCACCCAATACACGGGATGCGCCACATAACGCATGTCGAGTACGGCCGTAAAATGCGCCGCCGCCGCCTCTAGATCATTTTGCTGGTAACAGACGCTGCCCGCCATCAGGCGCAGCGTGCTGCCGGTGGAGAACAGCTTCTCACTTTCGGCCAACTGAATGCCGTATGTGGCCGCCTGCCGCAGATTGGGTAAATCGGCAGACAGTACATAAATAAAACAGACTGCCAGTTGCTTACGCGCCCGGCTGTCAACGGATTCCAGCCAGCCCGTCATTTGCGCCTTAGCCAGCGCCGCCAGTGCATCTTGTTCCCCGGCCATATGGGTTGCCGCCACGCCCAGATGCAGCCAGACAAAGCCATTGAACATCGTCCAGTCAGGCGCAGCCGCCGCCAAAGCGGCGCGGAGATGAAACAGGGCCTCTTCAGAATTGGCAGCCCAGTTGTGCTTGATAGCGGTAAAAAGATGATACGAACTTTGCAGAAAAAGAGAGTCTGCCGGAGATAACGAAGCCGTTTCCAAATACCCGGTCAATTGCTGCCGGATGGTTTCTAGCCGGTCTAACTGCCAGCGGGCCAGACTCAGCCAGGCCAGCAGCAGCAGCAAGCGGGGGTCGTCGCGGAGAGTAGATTCGGAGAACTTTTGCAGGTAACTTTCCAGGAGTAGCCAGCGCTCCTTGTTCAGCAGCGTGACACTATGCGCCATCAGAAAGTTGATGGCTGCCGGCACATCGCCGCCGGTCAAGGCATGGTCTATGGCGTCCTCTACAAAACCACTGGCTGCCAGCCAGATACCGGCGCGTTTGTGCAAGGCGGCCACTTCCGCTGCCGGTAGTTGTTCTTCCAGGCGATGGCGTAATAACTGCCGGAAAAGCTGGTGGTAACGATACCACTGATTTTGGCTGTCCAGCGATTCAATGAATAATCCTTCCCGTTCCAGCCTTTCTATTGCGGGCAAATCAGATAGAGGCGTCTCCATCACGGCGGCACAAAGCGGCGCACAAAAACGATCCAGAATAGAGGTTTTTAGTAAAAAATCACGCACGGCCGTCGGCTGCCGCGCCAATACTTCATTCACCAGATACTCCGCCACATACCGGTTTTCCACCTGCAAAATGGCCGGTTGCTGGTCGGCAATGCCCCAGCGGCGAATGGCCAGGATGGCCAGACGCAGCCCCACGGCCCACCCCTCTGTCTTGTCCGCCAGAATGGAGATGGTCTCTTTATCCGGCGTGGTGGGCAGGGTCAGAGCGGCAAAAGCGGCGACTTCGGTGTGGGAAAAACGCAGGTCATTGACCCGTATTTCTGTCACCTGCCGCTGTGCTCGCAGCCGGGCAATGGGCAAAAGCGGGTCGTGGCGGGTCAACAGGACCAGATGGCACTGCTCCGATGGGAAATGCAGCAAATCGCCTAATACCTGGTGAATGTCTGGATTGGTGATAACATGGTAATCATCCAGCGTCAACACAAAATGCTCCGTGAGTTGGTCTAGCTCGTTCACCAGATAATGGTTAATGACTGGCAGTGAGGGCAGCGCAGCGGCCTGTGTAAACGCCAGCAGTTGTTCGCCAAAGTGGGGAAAAACAGAACGGATGGCGGTGATGAAATACCCCAAAAATACGGCCAGATCGTTGTCGCCGTCATCTAATGAAACCCAGGCACAAGGCATAGGGGAGTGGTTACTCCAGGCGCTTAACAAGGTTGTTTTGCCGTACCCGGCCGGAGCGGTCAGTAGCGTCAGCGGGCGTTGCAGAATTTTGTCTAATCGGGACAGTAATTGGGGACGGACAATATAATCCTCCGGCAAAGAGGGGCGGTATAGTTTGGTCGGTAAAAAATAGGACGTTACGGCCGTGTTCGGCATTCAACACCAGTTGTCGCTTAAAGTCACCTGATTACCGGCGGCGACACGGGGCATTTTAGCCAGACACGGCCGTTTTGCCCAACCTGGGCAGCCAAACTACAATTTCGAGGTATAATGACCGCGCCCTAAACCAAACAGACAAGGCTTTCTATGGTTCAGCACCAACTGACACTTCCTTTCGAAACAAGCACACTTCAGCTCATAGCGGATGTGCATGATAACTGCTTGCGCGAACGGTTGGTGACCGCATTATCGCAGGATTTAGATTTTCACAACCAGGAAAGCAATTATGCTTCGCACAATTTTCATTCGTTTCCGGCCAAGTTTCCCCCACAATTGCCACAAAAGTTTATTCAGGCCCTGACAAATCCGGGGGACATCGTGTTGGATCCCATGGTTGGTTCGGGCACAACCATAGTAGAAGCGTTTTTGAGCGGCCGGCAGGCGATAGGTTTTGATATTGACCCATTGGCGCTCAAACTGGCGCGAGTAAAAGTCACACCCTTGCCTTTGGCCCAGGTTGTCCATTGCGGAAACAAGATTATTGAGAATGCTTCCCATGCCATAGACACAGATAAGGATTCTATAGACCAGGAATTAGCCCAGGCATGGGATGAAAATACACGCAAATTTATAGATTACTGGTTTGCAGCCGAGACACAAAGGGAGTTGTGGGCTTTGCTGCGGGAAATTCGTCGCGTTGACGATGCGCCAATGCGGGCATTTTTTGAACTGGCATTTTCCTCGATCATCATCACCAAATCAGGTGGTGTCTCGCTGGCGTTTGATCTGGCGCACACACGGCCGCACCGCGCCAAGAAGGTTTTGTCTTTGGATGGCCGGGTGGTCGTACAGACTGACGACGAAGGACTTTCTGCGGAACGATTGAAAGTGCTGACAAAACGGCTGCGGCCGGCCGTTGGTGAATTTGCCCGGCGGGTGCAGAAAAACCTGGAGGGCATCCCGGAACAGCCAGAAAATGCCATCTCTGCACAAGTCACGGCCGGCAACGCCCAAAACCTGCCCATCCCCGAATCCTATGTAAATTTGATCGTCACCTCACCACCCTACGCGGCCAATGCCATTGACTATATGCGTGCGCATAAGTTTTCGCTGGCCTGGCTTGGGTATCCCATAGGCGATTTAGGCCAGTTGCGCGGTGAGTACATCGGTGGTGAATCAACCAACAGCTTCTCTTTTGAGGAACTGCCGGCGTACACCCAAAACAAAGTGAACAGCATCGCCGCAAAAGATGAAAAAAAGGGGCGGGTGCTGCATCGTTATTACTCAGAAATGACCCGAACATTGCAGGAGATGTATCGTGTCCTCAAGCCAGATTCGGCCGCTATTATGGTTGTGGGTTCATCCATCATTCGCGGTATAGACACAGAAACACAAAATTGCCTGGCCGACATTGGCGAAACGGTTGGCTTTCAAGTTCCCAAGATCGGCATCCGCCAGCTAGACCGCAATCGGCGCATGATGCCGGCCGGAGCAAAAATCAATCGCCATTCACAAATCCAACAACGCATGCATGAAGAGTATGTGATTGGCTTCTACAAGCCGACAAATACGGGAGAAAGTTGATGACCCTCGCCGACTTACGCCAAATCTATCATCAAACAATCTGCCATGACATCATACGTATCAGCCGAAACAAATCGGCTCAACCCTTTCCCAATTTTGCTGATGGCAGCAATCGCTCCAGTGTGGCTATCGCCTGGGGCATATTCAATCGTTTAGGCTGTAACCAAAGCGACGCCCTCATTTCTGGGCAAACAGCCGGGGGACACTTTGAAGTAGCAACAAAAGATTTTCTGGCACAGGCTTTCGCGTTGCTCCACCATTTACGTCCTGGTAAATGGTTCTATACCACGTTGCAGACCGACATTTCCAATTTCGATCAATATGCTCATCTTGCCTATGTCGAAAGCGTGGTCAGTCAGGATCGCCAATTGGCTTCCGCATTGGGGAGCGATTACATCATCAAGCCAGACATTGTGATTGCCCGGTATCCCGCATCAGATAGTGACATCAACGCGCAAGAAGCGATTTTAACGGACATTGACGGTTTAGCCACTCTGACCCCGTTGCGAGAGAGTAACCGACCCGGCCAACCGCTCATCCTCCACGCCAGCATCTCTTGTAAATGGACGATTCGCAGCGACCGCTCACAAAACACGCGGACAGAGGCTTTAAACCTGATCCGAAATCGGAAGGGACGGTTGCCTCATATTGCGGCCGTTACGGCCGAACCACTTCCCACCCGATTGGCAGCTTTAGCTTTGGGCACTGGTGATCTCGATTGTGTCTATCATTTTGCGCTGCCGGAATTGCGGCAGGCCATTGAGGAATTGGACAACGTGGATCAACTGGATATGCTCAATTTGCTGGTAGACGGCCGTCGCCTGCGCGACATCAGCGACCTGCCGTTTGATTTAGCCATATGATCCCGTTTTAGAAGTTCAACTTCTCAGAAGAAGTTGAACTTCTTAGCGACGCCCCCGTTTCACCAACGCCTCCCGCAGCAGCGCCACCGCTCCCAAAAAGGCCCAGACTGTCACCACCCCGTAAAAAACTGGGCCAAAGTTTTGCCGCCACACCAGCACGGCCACACCCAGCAGCAACTCCAAAATACCCATCAATGTACTCAACCACGAACGCTGCCGCTGATGGTCTGCCCTCACTAAAAACCCTTCAAAAACATGGATCAGCCCGGTCAACACAATGACACTCCCCAGCAACACGACGACCCCCGTTTCGTGTACAAGATTCTGAATGAGAAAACGCCCCAAGACCAGCAGCCCCGCCAAAACACCGATCAGACCGACGACCACCGACGAGAGGCGAGCGCGTTCCCCAGACATGCCCCATCGCAGGCTCATAATCCCCCCAACCAGCCAAAACATGCCGATAAAGTTGACCAGCAACGGCCGTGTCTTATCCGGGTAAACGATGATTGCCAGCCCCAACGCCATCGCCAGGATCGCCCGCGCCAGGGTGATCCAGAATGCTGCCTGACGGCCGTTTGGCTGCGGTTTTTCAATCGGTAATTGTTCGTTCAAAGCGTGAAACGTGATGCGTGAGCTTTTGTCATGTCTCACGCATCATCTGTTTTGCAGCCACTCCTGAGCCGCTTCCCAGGCCATTTCTTCGGCGGCTAACACCCGCGTCGTCGCCGGAAAGACGTTTTCTTCGCCAATCGTCGCCAGCACCCCGCTGGCGCGCAAAGCGTGTAGTACAGGTGGGTTGATGTCGGCCAGGATAAACAGGCTGCCATTGTTCTGAAGTTCTTTTGCATACCGTTCCAGCCACTTGATGCCGGTACTCGTCAGGGTTTGCATATCACGGGCCACCAGGATGACTACCGCACCAACGACACCACGCGGCGAGGGCATCTGGTCATCCAGCACCGGCACTTCGGCGAAGAAATCCAGACCTTGCACGACCAGCACCGTTACCTGATGGGGTTTTAACTCTGTGGGTGCATCCCGCATTTCCCAGCCGCCATCGTCCAACCGCACAGCTTCTTGCAGGCGCAGTTTGTTGGCCGAAGCCACTACATACAGCAACACAGATAAGAGGGCACCCAGGAAGATGGTATATTGCAAAGGAATGAACAGGGCAGAGAAGAAGGTGAGCGCCATCGCCACCAGGGGGCCAGTGGCTCCGGTACGCAGCACCAGCCGGGCACTGGGAACCCGCGCCATAATCAGTTCCACGCCGACGACAGTTAACATGCCGCCAATCACCGCCAGGGGCACCAGCTCGGCCGTGCTGCCAAAGAGCAGCACAATCAGCCCCAGCCACAGACCGGCAAAGACGCCGCCCCAACGGCCGTTTGCCCCCGCGCCCACACTGATTCCCGTGCGCGAAAGGGAGCCGCCCGTACCCATAGATTGGAAAAAACTGCCTGCCAGGTTGCCCAGCCCTTCGCCGACGAAGTCGCGGGAAGCGCTGGCTTTGCTGCCGTCGGGGTTGGGCACGGCCGTACTAATCCCCGCCCCCTGCGCCAACGCCACCAGCGCCACCGACGACGCTCCTAAAGCCAACTGTGGTATCAGGCTAAAATCGGGCAGCATGAAAGCGGGTAGGCTGTTGGGAATGGTGGCAATGTCACCCACCAGTTCTGTCTGGATATTCAGGAATTTGACGACAACGGTAGCGATAACCAGGACGATGATGGGCGCGAATTTTTCTAACGGCCGTACCCGCTTCAACCCCACCATAAAAATGATCACCGCCACCGACACGCCTACCGTCGTCCAATCCCACTGCGAAATGTTTTGCAGCCAATCAATTGTCTTCTGCCACTGATTGGCCCCGCTGGGGCTGTAGCCTGTCAGGTGATGCTCCTGGCCTAAAATGATCAGCAATGAAGCCCCGGCCACAAAACCGGTCATCACCGCGTTGGAGACAAAGTTCACAATGCTGCCCAGCCGCAAAATGCCCAACAAAAACATGATCGCCCCCACCAAAAAGGTGATGGTAAACAATGCCTGCGGCATCTGATTGTCTTGAATGTTCGCACTTTGCAACACGCTGGCCGTGGCCAGGGCAATGGCGCTGGTGAGGGTACTAATCATCAGAACCGTGCCTGTACTCAGCGAAGAGGCGATAGTAGCCACAATGCCCGAATACAAGCCATACACCGGGTTGACACCCGCCAATTGGGCATAAGCCATGCCTTCAGGAATGCTGAACAGCCCCGTCGCCAACCCGGAAATGATGTTGGGGACGATGCCCTGACGAGGTGTTTTAACTTCTGTTTCCTGGGACTGTGGTTCATTTGTGGCACCCATCAATAATCAACCTCCTGATTTTATGTGATGCGTGAACTTTTTCACGCATCACGCATTACGTATCACCGGTAGGCGACATGGAGACCCGCGCTGTGGCCAGCAAACCGACGATCACGGCAATGGCAATGACCGGGCCGGTTTGGCGCTCCATGAGCACGGCCGTAAACAAGGCGGAAAAGATAGGCGCTTTCAGGGTAGAGACCATGGCCCCGCCCATGGTAGCGGCGACGGCTACTGCCACCGGAACGGTGGGAAAGAGGAGATGGGCTGCCATACCCAGGGCCACGCTGGCAAACATGGTGGGGAAAATGTAGCCCCCTTTCCAACCGGTGACTAAGAGCAGCGAGGTGATCAACAATTTCAGCAGCGCCATCACCACCAAAACCGGGACGCCAATTTCAGCGGCGGTGTCAATGAGCGTGGCGGTTTGTTCCTCGCCGGAGAACAGGGTGAGCGGCAGCATGGCCCCGACCACACCCAGGGCCACGCCGCCCAACAAGCCACGCACGACCAGATGTTGCTGCAACGGCCGTACCATCCGGCGCAGATATTTGAACGTAACGATGAAGATCGCCCCTGCCAACGCCCCCAGTAAACCCAGGGGCACAGCCAGCAGCAAATCTTTCACTTGCGGTGTATAGGCGGGGAAAACATAGAGGTGGCCGAAGTAGTTGCCGGTTAACATGACAAAGGCAACGGTGGCTACGGCCGAGGCCACCAGGCTGGGAAAGAGCGTCCAGGCGTAGGAAATGCCCGCACGCGCCGACTCCAGACCCAACAGCGCCCCGCCAAACGGCGAAGTGATAAACGCCGCCAACATGCCGCTGAGGCCAGAAAAACCGAGTGAGCGCGTGCTGCGTTCATCCAATTTGAGTTTGTCGGCGAGCCAGGTACCCAGGCTGCCACAGGCGTCGGCCATCGGCGCTTCGGGGCCAAGGCTGCCGCCCGCCACCAGCGAGACAAAGGCGGTGACGACGATGCCCGGTGCATGGTGGTAATTGAAACGGCCGTTGCGCCCAAACTCTAGCATCATCTCCGCAAAAATGCCGGAATGGTCGCCAAAAAAACGCACCGCCAAGCCCACCAACAAACCGCCGCTGGCGCATACCAACACCGTGAAAAGCGGCGTGGAAAGCCCCACCGCTGCCGCTGCCTGTTCCCACAGCGCCATTTGCCCGGCCTGAACCAATGCCATAAAACCGAAGGTAATAAACGCACTGCCCAGGCCCAGCAACGCGGCCAGCAGCAGTAGTTTCAAATAGGGTCTGGGTTGGATGGTTTCGTTATTCGTCATTTGCTTTCAGGTTGGTTGCCCCTCTTGATGGATCACGCACTGCCCGAATGCGGTCAAACAAGGCCAGCAATATACCAATGCCGTTGATGACATAGATAATGGTGAAAACTTTGGCCTCCGGCGTATTCGGCGTCAGGTCGCCGTAGCCAATCGTCGCCAGACTGATGACGCAAAAATAGAGGGAATCCAGGTAGCTCCACCCTTCCATCCAGTGGTAAAAAAATGTACCAATCAGCAAAACGGCCATCGCCCAATAAAAAACCGGGCGAGACTCTTTGTCGCGCAACACGTCGAGCAGCAAGAAACGCTGCAACGGCCGTACCGTGCGAATTTCCTGTTCAACGGCCGCCTCACCATTTTTAATAGGTTTCATAATCACCTCAAACTCACAACATCTCTTCCAACTCTGCCATCTTCTCCGCCAGCGTCGCCTGGGCCGCCTGTTGTTCGGCCAGCAACGATTTGAGTTCAGCCAGCTTGGCGCGGGGGTCAGTAGGCGCGTATGCGACTTCCTCTTTTTTGGGTGGGGCCAGGAAAAAGTTGGACAAAAAGCTGGCTAACACGCCAATCAGGGCCACGCCGGAGAGCATGACAAACACGGCCGCCACGCGCCCTTGCGGCGTCACCGGGAATCGGTCGCCATACCCCACCGTCGTCATCGTCACCAACGTCCACCAAACGGCATCACCAGAAGTAGTGATATTGGCATTTGGATTCTGAGATTCAACATTCAACACATAAATGCCCACAAACTCGGCAATCACAATGATGCTGAATACAGTGATGAACAGAGCAATGCCCGCCCGGTTATTGACAATCTCATTGATCATATTCTTCACACCAAAAATCCGCAGCAGCCGCACGGCGCGGAAGATACGGAAAACGCGGAAGATGCGCAGTTGGGGTACACAGGCCAGCAAATCAGCCCATCCCCAATTTCGGAAAAAGTAGTGTGATTTTGAAGAGGTCGTCAGGATACGATAGGAAAAGTCAAATAGAAAAAAGACCGTGACAATGGCGTTGATGATCCGTATCACTCCCAGCGTCAGCTCAGAAATAGGATAGATGAAATTGATCCAATCAAGCACCAGATTGAAGACTGACACCAATGAGAGTAACAAGATAAACAACTCATACCCCGTACTCTTCAGTTCTTTGGCGGCCGGTTGTTCTGTTGTAGTTGAGTTTTCTTGTTTGGCAGGTTGCTCCGTCTGTTGTGTCATTAGTTTTTTCCTCCTTACGCAAAGGTAACGCGATTTGCCAAATCGCATTACAGATCTTTAGGGCAGTGCCACTCTGATCATAGCGGCACTGCCCTGTATCACCAAAAACCCAACAGACCTTACACACACGCCCAGACGAAGGAATGCCATTCCCCATCCCTGGCATTATTGCCGGGCCATGGCAATGCGCAGGCGCTCTTCAGGGTCTATGAAGTGGTCGTGGTCATCCTGGCCTACGTCAAGCTGCACCCAATGAATCTTGCCGGTGAACTTGCTGCTGTGGGTCGTGTAATCAGGGCTAACGGCCGTGCCCGATTCATACCCAATATCCGTCGTCTCATCCGCCGAGAAGATCATCGGCTGGGTGGCAGCCACACGACCTTTGCCTACGGCACGGCCGTCGTAATACAGCGTCACCTCGCCACCCTTAGCCAGACCGCCACCATCATAGGCAAATTCCATACGCACCTGATGTTTCCCTTGTGGAATCACTTCCGTAGCTTCTGTGTGGAAGTGGTGAATGCCCAACACATTGTAAGTAAACTTCAGCCTGCCATCTATGGCATACACACTCCAACCACCAAACTTGCCACCCTGCGCAATGATCACACCGGTTGCCGGTTTGCTGCCAACTTCAATCTCAGCGGTAACAGAGAACGACTTGTTCTTGATGCTGACCACACTGTTTTCGGAAAGGCGTCCCATGCCAGGGAAAAACAACTGCGAATTGCCCTGAATCAACGTCGGCCGTCCGGCCAGTTCCGGGATGATGCGTTCAGTCTGGCGATCATCCAGCGGCAGAACGTTGTACTTGGTGGCCTCGATCAAGAACAACCGCTGCAATTTATGCAACATGTCAGGCATATCCTTTGACAAGTCATTTGCCTGCGACCAATCTTTGCTGCCATCATACAGTTCCCATATATCATCATCGAAAGGCAACATCTTTTGCCCCACCATCAACCACGGTGTACGGTGCTTGGTGACAGCGCTCCAGCCTTTGTAATAAATGCCCCGATTGCCAAACATCTCAAAATACTGTACATCATGCCGTTCGGGTTCATCAGCGTTGGTAAAGCTGTAGCACATACTCGCGCCTTCCATAGGCGACTGCTGCACGCCGTTCACAAATACCGGCTCAGGCAGGCCCGCCGCTTCCAGAATCGTCGGGGCCACGTCAATGACAGAGCAGAACTGGTTGCGATGCCCACCCTTTTCCTGAATGCCCCGCGGCCAATGGACAATCGTGCCATTGCGCGTGCCGCCCCAGTGCGAGGCCACCTGCTTGGTCCATTGGTAGGGCGTGTTCATCGCCCAGGCCCAACCGACGGAGTAGTGGTTATAGGATTCAGGTGAGCCAAACTCATCCATCTTGGACAGCATAAACTCTGGCGTTTCCAGGGCCGCCATCCCGTTAAAGTTAGCCATCTCGTTGAAAGCGCCGTTCATCGTACCCTCGGCCGAAGCGCCATTATCGCCAATGATGTAGTAGATGAGGGTGTCGTCCAGAATGCCCAACTCTTCAATGGCCTCAACCACCCGCCCCACGTGATAGTCCGTGTGTTCCAGAAAACCGGCATACACCTCCATCTGCCGCTCCAGCACCGGCTTGAGTTCGGCGGGCATGTCGTCCCAGGCGATAATTTCGGCGTGTCGTCTGGTTAACTCACAATCCTGGGGTATGACACCCAGCTCTTTTTGCCGGGCAAAGGTGATCTCGCGTTGTTTATCCCAGCCATGCGCAAACTTACCCTTGTATTTGTCGGCCCATTCTTTGGGGACGTGATGCGGGGCGTGCGTGGCCCCCGGCGAGAAGTACATAAAAAATGGTTTATCCGGCATCAACGCTTTTTGCTGCCGTATCCAGTTAACCGCATGGTCGGCCAGGTCTTCGGTGAGGTGATACCCTTCTTCGGGGGTTTGGGGTGGTTCGATGGGGGTCAGCCCCTCATACAACGCCGGATCCCATTGGTTATTCTCCCCGCCGATGAAACCGTAAAAGTATTCAAAACCGCCACCGCCCGCAGGCCAGCGTTCAAACGGCCCCATAGGGCTGGTTTCCCAGACGGGCACTTCGTGGCACTTGCCCAACATGGCGGTGGAATACCCGTTCAGTTTCAAGGTCAGGGCAATGGGCGCTTTGGTGTTGGGTCGCAGCGAGCTTTGGCCGGGGGCCCCCGTGGCGGTCTCGGTGATGTTGCCCATGCCGACGGAGTGGTGATTGCGGCCGGTCATAAGCGCCTGGCGGGTGGGGGCACAGAGGGCGGTGGTGTGGAACCGGTTATACTTTAACCCACCCGCCGCCAGCTTATCCGCGGTGGGTGTGTGGCACGGCCCGCCAAAAGTGCTGGATGCGCCAAAACCCACATCGTCGAGCAAGATAATGAGGACGTTGGGCGCACCGGCCGGTGGGCGCAGGGGTTCAATCGCGGGGAATTTGGTGTCTGGGTCTTTGGCGTCGTAGGTGGTTAGCCCCGGTTTGACTTGATCAGGGATGGGCAGTACGGCCCTCAGGTGTTTATCTGGTTGGTTTGCCATAAATTTGCTCCTTACATGAAGTTTTCTTGACCCAATGAATTATCCATTGCACAATCAGGGGTCACAGACATTGCTCTTGTTTTTACACTATAGTGCGACTGGGTACGAGGGATATAGTACCAAAAAGGTGTAAGAACGGGGCATTTAAGGAGGTACAAGCCGTGATAGAAGCGCCCTACAAAAAAATACACGTGATCATCAACCCGGCGGCGGGTAAGGATGAACCGATTCTCAATACGCTGAATGATGTGTTCCGGCAGTATGACGTGGACTGGAACGTGAGCATCACCAAGAAGTATGGCGATGCCACCGAACAGGCGCGGGCGGCGGCAATGGCCGGGGCCGATCTGGTGGCCGGGTATGGTGGCGACGGCACGCAGCATGAGGTTGCCAACGGCATTTTGGGCACACATGCGGTGATGGGCGTACTGCCCGGCGGCACGGGCAATGGGTTTGCCACAGAACTGGGCACGCCCAAAGAACTGCGGCCGGCGGCAGACCTGCTTTGCACCGGCGGCCGTATCCGGCCCATTGACGTGGTGCAGCTTGGTGATGCTTATTTCATCCAACGGCTCTACGTGGGCATTGAGCCGGAAGAACAAACCAGCCGCGAAGACAAGGATAAATACGGCACGTTTGCCTACGTGGTCAACACCTTCCATCGTGCCAGAGAACATAAAGACCGGGAAGTCCACTATCGCATTACGATTGATGGACAGGTGATTGAAATGCCGGCCGTGAAGCTGTATGCGGTGAATGCGGCCAAAGCGGGTACGGGCATCGCGGTGACAGGCGACTTTTCCAAGCCAGACGATGGGTTGGTGGATGTGTTTGTGCTGGATATTCACAACATCCGCACACTGGCGGCGGCCGTGGGGCGGGTGGTCAACCTGCATACAGATATGGCCAACCAATTCATCTGGCGCGGCCAGGAGGTGACGATTGAGACGGAGCCGGATCAGCCGGTGTGGACAGATGGGGAGTATTACGGCCGTACCCCCATCTCCCTGAAAGTGATACCAGGCGCATTAAAAGTGGTTGTACCCGGTTAAACCCTATGACAACAATCATCAATCCTCCTCAACTCTCAGGGTTGGCAAGGTTGGAAAAGTGGGCGCCGGGCATTCGCGTGGCGCGCACCTATGACCGTTCGCTGATGGGCAAAGATGTGGTGGCGGGGGTGGTGTTGTGCGCCTTACTGGTGCCCCAGGGCATGGCCTATGCGGAACTGGCGGGGCTGCCGGCTATTACCGGGCTGTACACGACCATTGTTTGCCTGTTCGCTTACGCCGTTTTTGGCCCGTCGCCGTTTCTGGTGCTGGGGCCAGACTCGTCGTTGGGGCCGATGATTGCGGCTACGGTGCTGCCAATGGCGGCGGGTGATGAGGCGTATGCGGTGGCGCTGGCGGGGATGCTGGCCTTGTGGGTGGGGCTGATTGGCGTGGGCGCAGGCGTGGCCCGGCTCGGTTTTGTGGCCGACTTGCTCTCGGCGCCGGTGCGGCTGGGTTATCTGGCGGGGCTGGCGGTGACGATTTTTGTGGGGCAGTTGCCCAAGTTGTTTGGTTTTTCCATTGACGCCGACACTTTTTTTCAAGAGATTACCTACTTTTGGCAGGGTTTAGACCAGACCAATGTGCATGCGCTCACTGTGGGGCTGCTCTGTCTGGTGATTATTTTGGGGTTGAAGCGGCTGCGCCCCAAATTGCCGGGGGTGCTGATTGCGGTGTTGGCGGCGATTGCGGTGACGGTGGTTTTTGACCTGGCAGCAAAGGGAGTGGATGTCGTCGGTGCGCTGCCACAAGGTTTTCCGAGACCAACATTTCCGCGTGTGGAATGGGCCGATATACCCATTTTGGCGGCTACGGCCGTCGGCATTTCCCTGGTGACAATTGGCGATACCATCTCTACGTCGGCCGGTTTTGCCGCCCGCAAAGGGTATGACGTAGACAGCGACCAGGAAATGGTGGGCATTGGCGCGGCCAATTTATTTGCCGGTTTTTTCTCCGGTTTTCCGGTGAGTACCAGCAGTTCGCGCACGGCCGTTGCCGAACAATCCGGCGCGCAAACCCAACTGACGGGGGTGGTGGCCGGATCATTGGTTTTGCTCATGCTGCTGGCGGCCCCTGGCCTGGTGCAAAATTTGCCCCAACCGGCATTGGCGGCCATCGTTATTACCGCTTCCATCGCCCTGTTTGACCTGAAGGCGCTGCGCCGGTTGTATAAAATCCGCCGCAGTGAATTTGCTCTGGCGGTGGTGTGTGCGTTGGGTGTGATTTTAGTTGGCGTGTTGGAAGGCATTGTGATCGCCGTGGTGCTGGCAATCATCCAATTTTTTGAACGTTCCTGGCGGCCGTATACGGCCGTGTTGGGCAAACCGGCCGAAGTTGATGGCTATCACGACATCACCCGGTATCCCGAAGCGACCCAAATCCCTGGCCTGCTGATGCTGCGTTGGGATGCGCCGCTCTTTTTTGCCAACGCCAACATTTTCCGCCAAAAAGTACGTAATCTGGTAGCTCATACAGAACCAAAACCGGTGTGGATTGTGGTAGCGGCCGAACCGGTGACGGACGTGGATACAACGGCGGCGGAGATGCTGGTAGACCTGGACGAAGAGTTGAACGCGGGCGGCATCCATCTGGTGTTTGCGGAGTTGAAGGACCCGGTGAAGGACAAGATGGTGCGCTACGGCCTGTTGGAAACAATTGACAGCAGCCATTTTTATCCCACGCTGGACACGGCCGTAGCCGCTTTTTACGAAGAAACAAAAAATGATGCGTGATACGTGATGCGTGACCAGAGAATTCACGCATCACGTATCACGCATCACGAATTTTTTAAGGAAGGAATACATGAACCGAATGTTTAGCTTTATGGCCGGCGCTTTGTGTGGCGCATTGATCGGCAGTGTGACGGCGTTGTTGCTGACGCCAGCTTCGGGGGAGGAGTTGAAAAATGGGGCGGTGAATCGGTGGCAGACGGCCGTAGACGATGCCCGCACCGCCATGGCCGAAAAACAACGTGAACTGGAATTACAATTTGAACAGGCTACCCGGCCGCAAGAGTTTTCCTAGAACTAAGTGGCCCTTTGACCGTAAACAGTGACCATCACATACAGTAATTCTCAATTTGGCTGGCGGCGGCAGATAAATCTGCACCAACAAGAGGCAAAGTCGGCCTTCGCCGACTGGCGCCCAGCCCACGAAGGTGGGCTTTGCTTTGTGTAGGCGCGATTTTAATCGCCGGCTCTCAGGGCGTTACCTGGCTGTTTTCTTCATACATAAGGCGGGTAATGAAGCCTTCATCATCAGCGCCCGCGATATGGATGATAAGGAACGGAAAAGCTATGGACGCAAATAAACCGGAACGAGACCCTTTGCCGGATGAGACGGCCGATATTGAAACCATCATTGCTTTCTGGGATGCACATAGTACGGCCGATTATGAAGACGAAATGGAAGATGTAGATTTTGAAATGGATCTCCAGGAAGAAATCTATGTGGTCAGGCTCATACCTGAATTGGCAAACATCATAGGACGCAACGCTAAAGCTAGAGGTGTGTCCACAGAGACACTCGTCAACTTATGGCTGGCTGAAAAAGCAGGTCTCGCTACGCCAATGGGGTAGATAGGGTTTGTTTACTCATCCAACAACACCACCGGCTCTTCATAACGGCGGATGCCGCCTTTGGCCTGGCGCTGCAAGAGTTGTTCGTGCAGCCAGCGGTTTTTCTCGCGCAGGGACATCTCTTTGGAACGCAGCACGGACAGGTCTGCGTTCAGGCGCAGCACCCGGCCGGGAATAATGAAGCGGGTGATGCCTGCCGGGAAGAGCCGCCCACTTTCCAGCGTTGTTTGAATCACCTGGGGGACGGTGTATTCGGGGAAGATGACCACGGCCGTGAACCCCTCCAACTCGCTCTTCAAACTGATAATGTTGCTGTTCAGGGTGCGGTCCACGTGCGCCGCCTCAATGTATGTTTCCGTCAACTGGTTGAGCGCGTCCAGCCGGTTGGCCCCAGGGGCGGGCTGCACCAGATAGGCGCGGTCGCTGGCGGTGTGCAGGTAACAAAGGCCGCCATATTCAAACATCGCTTTGGCCGCCTCGGTGGGCGCAATGTGTTCTAACTGGATGAGGGGCAACGCCGTTAATAGTTCCAGCAGCTCTTCTTCGCGTATCTGGCGAATGGTGTGGTACCACGTTTTTAGCCCTAGCCCATCTTCGGAATTGATGACCTGGACGATGGCGTGGGGAAAACCCAACTGGGCCAAGGCTGCCGAGCGGGTGGCCCCATCCAACACCATGTAACGGCCGTCGCCTACGGCCGTGACAATGGGAGGATTCCCCAATCGCCCTTCCTCGTCCAGTCGCTTCGCCAGCCGGTTCACCCGTTTGGCGTCTACATTTTCGTGGGCAAATACCTTGTCCATGGGCACCACCCGCAGCGGCAGCACCGTTTCCACCTCCACCTGCTGGAAAAATTCAATGATCTGTTCAGCCACGGCCACGGAGGCCGCCTCTTGCGCCGATTCGGTGCTGGCGGCAATGTGCGGCGTGGCGATGACCCGTTCGTGCTGCACCAGCGCCGGGTTGGGCGCCGGTTCCTGGGCAAATACGTCTAATGCCGCGCCGGCGAGACGGCCGTTATCCAACGCCGCCAGCAGCGCCGCCTCGTCCACCACGCCCCCCCGCGCCGTGTTCACCAGGTATGCGGTCGGTTTCATCAGCGCCAGTTCGGCGGCGCCAATCAAGTTTTGCGTTTCTGGTTTGAAGGGGACATGCAGGGTGATAAAGTCAGCCTGTTGCAGAAGGTCGTGCAGGTCTACGGCCGTGACTGCCGGTTCCATTTGCAGTTCGGGCGTGGCCTGGCGCTGGTTCACCAGGATTTTCATGCCAAAGGCCAGCGCCCGCAGCGCCACCTGCCGCCCAATGCGGCCAAAACCGATGATGCCCAATGTTTTGCCCGCCAGTCCTTCGCCCAGCAGCCCGCTCTTTTCCCATTTGCCCGCTTTCATGCTGCCGGTGGCCTGAGGCAGCCGCCGCGCCAGCGCCAGCAGCAGGGCAAAGGTATGTTCGGCCACCGCCAGGGTATTGGCGTCCGGGCAGTTCACCACGGCAATGTTGGCGGCGCGGGCCGCTTCCACGTCTATATTGTCCAGCCCGGAACCGGCGCGACCGATGATTTTCAAATTCAGGCCATGCCGGATTACCTCGGCGGTGATTTGGGTGGCACTGCGGACAATGAGACCATCGTAGGCGGGCACGGCCGTACACAATGCCGCCGCCGACAATCCTGTTTTGATGTCCACGTCGGCAACCTCTTGCAATAGCTGAATCCCGGCCGGGTGAATGGCGTCACAAATAAGGATGCGCGGACGGCGTTTGTCAGGGTTCATGGCTTTTCCTCCATTAAGATATAGAACACGGATTGACAGGATTATACCGATTATGGAGGTTTTGGGGGGCGTGATGCGTAAGGGGATTTCCGTCACGCATCACTCGTCACTTGTCAGCGCCTCTAAAGCTGAGGGTGGAAACCACCGGGCGGTGGTCGGAGCCGCCATCTTGACCAACAAAGGAACGCAGGGCGATAAAATGGCTGCTGTGCCAGACGTAATCTACCCGCTGCACGCGGAAAGGGACGCCCTGGGTATACAGTGTATTGCCGGCGCCCCAACCCGGTTTTTTGTAGCTGTCATCCAGGCGGGTGTTCAGACGGCCGTAAGCCTCTGATGTATCCGTAAAATTACAGTCGCACAACAAAATGACGGGATCAGCGATCCCGTCCAGCAAATCTTCCAGGCGCGTCACCTGGTCGGCGCGTTGGGCATACCGTTCCCGCGTCAGTTGCGGCATGGTCTTTAGCGAATGGTTAAAGAGGTTATTGGATGAAAGATGGGCCACAAGAATGTGTATTGGCTGCCCATTCCAATCTATCTCCGCGTGCAAAGCCAGGTCTTTGGGGGGGAAGGGGAAACGGTGGACGGCCGTGATCGGAAAACGACTCATCAACCCCACGCTGCCCGGCGCCGTCTCGTCAAACGTAGCGTAGGGATACTCTTCGGCAAAATGCGCCCGGATAGCAGCAGCAGACCGGGAGTTAAGTTCCTGAAACCCAACTACATCCGGCTGACCGGCGGCAACAGCGCGCACCAATTTCTCCATGTCCGTGTTGGAATTCAGCACATTAAAAGTCATGGTCCGCAGCGAGGGGGATGAATCGGTAGCCGGGCGCGCCGGAATCAGCAGCGTACCCCACAGGGAAACGAACGCTATAATGGGGATCAACAGGCTGCCAATTGCCAGTTTATGGCGGCTAAAAATGACGGGGACCAGCAACAGGATCAATGGCGTAAAACAGTACATGGCGCTGGTGTTCAAGATCGCCAGCGGCCAAAAGGCATCGGCGAAAAAATGCCGGAGGGTTAGCCAGATTATGATGAAGATGCTGTAAACCTGCGCCCCTATGACCAAAAACTGATAACTTGATTCTCGATTAACAATTCTATTCATGTACTCCTTTGATGCGGGTAACGGGTAATGGGGTAATTGACCATTTCAATTTCCCAGACCCTATCCATGTACGCCAGTTAAGGTTAAACCGACGTTTGTTTTAGACGATTAAGTGATTCTGCTCCATCCTTGTTATCACTTATAACCCCATCAGGCCCAAATTGTCTCTGCCCCATTTGGGGGATGCCCGGTGATGCGATGTGTGGCGGCAGTGCTAATTTCACATAATGGCTGACGGCGTACCTTATCCATGTTATAATGCCTCCACTGACGGAACATCTGAGCTATGGCTGAGAGGAAAATGAGTAACAACGGCAAGGGCAACGGCCGTAACACGCAGAACGGCCGTACCACAAATGCAAGCGCCAAACCCACGCGCCCGAAAACGACTGCCAGCAGCAAAACGACTGCCAGCAGCAAACACACACGCGGCGGTACCGCAAAGCCGCCCGCGCCGCGTAAAACGCCCACCCCGCGCAAAACTACACCTCCACGTAAACTGGCGCGCCGCAGCAAAACCACACGCGAATTGCGCCTGAACCTGGCGCAAAAGGCGCTCATCGTCGGCATCGTCATTGTTTTTCTCACCGTCATCCTGGTACTCAGCCTGCTCTCGCCCACCCAGGGGCAACTAACACAAGGTCTCTCGACGGCCATGCGGCAGTTGTTTGGCTGGGGCGGGCTGCTGGCTCCGCTCATCACCGGTGGTATTGGGCTGTATCTGGTGTTGTGGGGCATGGATCAGCAGCCGGAGGTGCCCGCCTTTCGCGTCACCGGCTTTGTTTTGCTCTTTCTGGCCTTTGAAGCGTTTGCCACCCAGGTTGTCCTGGGGCGGGGGACATATGCCGATGTCTGGGCAGTGGCCCAGGCCGGACAGGGCGGCGGCTATGTCGGCGGCCTTGTCACCTATGGGCTGCAAGGAAGTTTGGGCGATTTAGGCGCAGCTTTCACGCTGATTGTGGTAGCGATCATTGGTGCGGTACTGCTTTCCGGCGTCACGCGGGAAGGGTTCGGCCACTTTATCAACCAACTGCGCGCGGGATTCCCGGTGGAAGAGGCCGCGCCGCCGGAACGGGAAGTGGTGGTCAACAGCCGCCGCGCCCGCCGCCCGGCCAATGAACCGGACCCCAACCAGCCCCCCTTGCCATTGGCCGCCGCCCCCGAACAGGCACCCCCACCACCGGATACCGCCAAAGTAGCGCCGCCCAAAGTGCAGTTACGGCCGTCCCGCGAGACACGGCCGTCCACCCCCAAAAGAGAACCCGCCGCCAAACCGGAAACCCCGACCATTGTTTCGCCGGTATTTTTGGGCAATAACGGCCGTCCGGCCCACAACTGGCAGCTACCCACCCTCACCGACATGCTTAACCCCGGCACCGACCATGACCCGTCTGGAACCATCATCCGCGAACAGGTGGAAATTATCGAACACACCCTGGAAAGTTTTGGCGCACCGGCCACCGTCGTCGAAATCAACCAGGGGCCAACCGTCACCCAATTTGGCGTGGAACCCAGTTTCCTGGAAATGCGCAACGGTAAACGCACCAAAGTGAAAGTGGGCAAAATTGCCGGTCTGGCCGATGACCTGGCGCTGGCCCTACACGCCGCCGCCATCCGCATCCAGGCCCCTGTGCCCGGCAAAGGGTACGTGGGCATCGAAGTGCCCAATCCGGCTAAAGCCCTCGTTTCCCTGCGTGACGTGATGGAAACGACCGAATTCCAGAAAATCAAATCGCCGCTGCGGTTAGGGTTGGGGCAGGATGTAGCCGGGCAGCCCATCACCGCCGACCTGACCAAAATGCCGCACCTGCTCATTGCCGGGGCCACCGGCTCTGGGAAGTCTGTGTGCGTCAACGGCATCATCGCCTGCCTGCTGCTGCAAAATACGCCCGACCAGTTGAAGCTGGTGATGGTTGACCCCAAGCGGGTGGAGTTGACCGGGTATAACGGCATTCCCCATCTGGCTGCGCCGGTCGTCGTAGAGATGGATCGGGTCATTGGCGTGCTGCAATGGGCGATGCGGGAGATGGACAACCGCTACAAACTGTTTGCCGACGTGGGCGCACGCAATATCACCGATTACAACAAAAAAATCCGCCGCCAAAAAGACGCCGAGCCGCTACCCTATATCGTCATCATCGTGGACGAACTGGCCGACCTGATGATGATGTCGCCAGAAGAGACGGAACGGGGGATTACCCGGCTGGCGCAGTTGGCGCGGGCGACGGGCATGCACCTGATTATTGCCACGCAACGGCCGTCGGTAGACGTTGTTACCGGCCTGATCAAAGCCAACTTCCCGGCGCGGATCGCATTTGCCGTGGCGTCCGGCACGGACAGCCGTGTCATCCTGGATGCCACCGGCGCGGAGCGGCTACTCGGCCAGGGGGATATGCTCTATCAGGCCCCAGACGCCGCGTCCCCCATCCGGGCGCAGGGCTGTTTTGTCAGCGACGGCGAATTGAGCAAGCTGATTGATTACTGGCGTATTGCCCGCCGCTTTAACCTGATTCCGGCGACGGAAAGCGCGCAGCCACGCCCTGTCGAACCGGTAGAGGATGAGGATGAAGAACCCGTTGTGAAAACGGCCGTGCCGGACACGGCCGTGACCCAACCTGCCCCCGCCATCGCCCCGCCGGTCATCAATATGGGTGGTACGGCCGTGCGCAAAACGCCAGAGAGCCAACCGGTAGTCATCACCGGATCGTCGGCGCCCATCTCGAATGTTGTGCCCGTCTCCCCACCCAAACCCGCGCCCAAACCGGAACCGTCTAAACAGCAGCCTTTGTGGGAGGCGCTGCAAGAAATTGAAAGCGAAACACCATCGGCCGAAGATGAACTGATGTCGGAAGCGATAGCCCTGGTGCGCCAGCTAAACAAAGCCTCAACATCCCTGTTGCAGCGCCGTTTCCGCATTGGCTACACCCGCGCCGCCCGCCTGATTGACCAGATGGAGGAGATGGGCATTGTGGGTCCCCCCACCGGCACCAGCAAAGCCCGCGAAGTCCTGCCCGGGGACGGCGCACCTGCAAAGCCTGATAATGAAGGGAGCCATGAGCCAACCGAAACCGACGAAGAGTTCTGATATTGGCGCCAAACGGCTGGTGAGCCTGGCCCCGACGGCCTGGGTAAGGTGGCTGACGGGGGTAGACACGGCCGTGTCTCTGGACATCCTCTCTGGCGAATTCCAATGGGTCAGCCGCGCCAACGACGTGTTGATCCGGGCCAACTCCCCGGCACACGGCGATTTCCTGGTCGCCAACGAAATACAATTGCACCCCGACCGGCGTATGGAAACCCGCATCCGCGCTTATGCGGCTCTGGCCGAAGAACGGTACAACTTGCCTGTCTTTCCCGTGCTGGTCAACATCCTGCCCACCACTTCACCGATCAGCCAGCGTTACTACTCCGAATTTATGGGGTTGGTAGCCCGGCAGGATTTCAAGGTGATCAACCTGTGGGAAGTGGACGCCGGGCTGGTTTTTGACCTGAATTTGCCGACCCTACTGCCCTTTGTCCCGGTGTTGAAGGACGGGGATAATGTGGCCTCTGTCAAAAAAGCAGTCAACCTGCTCCGCGCCGAAGGGAACCTGGAGGAGCTGGAACCGCTGCTTGCGTTCTTCGCTCGTTTTGCTTTAGAATCAGAAGTCATCAGACAAATTATGAGGTGGGATATGGCTATTTTAAGAGAATCACCCTGGTATAACGAAATCCTGAAAGAAGGCCTGGAAGAAGGCCGCAAAAAAGGTCTGGTTGAAGGTCGAGAAGAAGGCCGAGAAGAAGGCCGAGAAGAAGGTCGAGAAGAACTGCTGCTATATATTTTGCGGCGACGGTTTGGTGATCTGCCCTATGATTTGACGCAGCAAATCCGCCAACTGGATGCTGAGAAAAACCTGGAATTGGCCGACCTGGCGCTGGAAGCAAAATCTCTGGCCGAGATACATGCCTTTTTCCACGCAAACTAATACCTGCTGACCACACCTTACAGGCCTTCTGCGACCTGTCAGGTGTTATTCTGTTTCCATTCCCCTTTTCATTCTTGCAACTGATATTGGTTTGTGGAATACTTCCGCAAAAGGGCGACGGTCATCCGTCGCTTTTTGTGTCTCTTATCTATTCCGCTGTGATGGACAATTCCCTGGCCCACACAGCGCATATAACAGCACAAGGAGAATAAGCTCATGGGGCTTGTAGATTTGATGCCTCAAGAAAGGATGGATGTAATACGGCCGTCCCTCATCAATGACTTTTCCCTGGTAGCCGCCACGGCCAACGGCACCGGCAGCCAGACAGCCAACATGACCATATTGCGGGCGCTCTTCAAAATGGGCATTCCCGTGAATGGCAAAAATATCTTCCCCAGCAATATCCAGGGGCTGCCCACCTGGTACCACATTCGCGTCAGCAAAGATGGTTACATCGCCCGGCGGCACACGTCGGAGATTTTGCTCGCCTTTAACCAGGCGACGGTCGCCGAAGACATCCAGAATTTACCGCCGGGTGGGGTGTGTATTGTCAATGCGGATTGGCGCAACACGCCGCAGCGGGATGATGTAACCATGTACGCCATCCCCGTCAACCAGTTTGTGAAGGAGACGGGTACGACGGGCAAACAAAAGGATTATGTGGCGAACATGGTCTATGTGGGCGCAGCCGCGCAGTTGCTCAACATTCCGTTGGTGAAGATCGAGGAGGCATTAAGCTTCCATTTCAAGGGGCGGCGGAAGCTGATTGATCTGAATTTGAATGTGGTGCAGGCGGCTCATGCGTGGACGGCCGTAAACATCATCAAAAGCGACCCCTATGGTGTGGAGCCGATGAATGAGACGGAAGGGCTGATTATGATGACCGGCAATGAAGCCGCCGGGTTGGGTTCTGTCTTTGGTGGTGTGACGTTTGCCGCCTGGTATCCCATCACCCCTTCCACCAGCCTGATTGACGCCCTGAATGAATATCTGCCGCAGTTGCGCCGTGACCCGGAGACGGGCGAACACAACTATGTGGTGGTGCAGGCGGAGGATGAACTGGCGGCGATTGGTATGTTGCTGGGCGCGGGCTGGGCCGGGGCGCGGGCGATGACAGCCACGTCTGGCCCTGGCATTTCGCTGATGGCGGAGTTTGCCGGTTTGGGTTATTTTGCCGAGATTCCGGCGGTGATTTGGGACATTCAGCGGGTTGGCCCCAGCACCGGCCTGCCCACACGCACCGGGCAGGGCGACGTGACCTTTGTCTATTATCTGGGGCATGGGGATACGAAGAATGTGATTTTATTTCCCTCGACGATTAAGGAATGTTTTGAATTTGGCACAACGGCGCATAATCTGGCCGACCAGTTGCAGACGCCGGTTTTTGTGCTGAGTGACCTGGATTTGGGCATGAATAACTGGATGTCAGAGCCGTTTGACTATCCGGCGGAGCCGATTCAGCGAGGTAAGGTGCTGCGCGGCGATGAGATTCCGCTGGATTGGGGGCGGTATGTGGATGTGGACGGGGATGGTGTAGGCTACCGCACGCTGCCGGGGGATGAGAATTGGCGCAGCGCCTGGTTTGCGCGGGGGACGGGGCATAATGCCCGGGCGTCGTATAGCGAACGGCCGTCCGACTGGCACGACAATATGGAGCGGCTGCGGCGTAAATTTGACACCGCCCGTGAGTTGGTCCCTGGCCCGGTGATTGACGAAGTGGAAGGGGCGGAGATTGGCATTATTGCCTATGGTACGACCCGCTATGCGATTGAAGAGGCGCGAGATCGGCTGGCGGCGGAGGGGATTAAGACCAGTTTTATGCGGCTGCGGGCGCTGCCGGTCAATGAGGCGGTGCGTGACTTTATCCGCCGCTACAAACAGGTGTATGTGATTGAGATGAACCGCGATGGGCAGATGCATGCCATTTTGCAGACGGAAGCGCCGGAACTGGCCACGCGGCTGGTGTCACTGGCGTATCTGGATGGCATGCCGTTGACGGCGCGGTGGGTTGTGGAGGCGATTTTGGATAAGGCGTAATCCGTAACCCGTCATCCGTGATCCGACTTCGGATTACGGACTACGGTTTACGGTTCACGGAGACTAAAGATGGGTACAAGACGAGAACCTAATACAAATTTAATTGGGCTGGCGAAGGTGGATTATAATGGCCTCCCGACGACGTTGTGCCAGGGATGTGGCCATAATTCGATTGCCAGTCAGGTGATTCAGGTGGCGTTTGAGTTGAGTGTGAAGCCACATGAGATGATTAAGTTGAGCGGGATTGGCTGTTCCAGCAAGTCACCAGCTTATTTTTTGGGGCAGTCGCATGGCTTTAATGGGCTGCACGGCCGTATGCCCAGTCTGGCTACGGGGGCGTTGCTGGCCAACCATCACCTGCGCGGCATTGGCGTGAGTGGCGATGGGGACACGGCCAGCATTGGCATGGGGCAGTTCAAACATTTGATGCGGCGTAATGTGCGCATGGTGTACATTGTGGAGAACAACGGCGTCTATGGGCTGACGAAAGGGCAGTTTTCGGCGACGGCCGATGAGGGGCAAGAGTTGAAATATGCGGGCGTGAATGATTTGCCGCCGATAGACATTTGCATGGAGGCGGTGATTGCGGGCTGTGGTTTTGTGGCCCGCTCGTTTTCCGGGGATGCGAAGCAGGTGCGGGAGTTGCTGAAGGCGGCGTTGAGCCATCGGGGCACGGCCGTGTTGGACATCATCAGCCCGTGTGTGGCCTTTAACAACCATGACACCTCGACCAAGAGCTACGGCTATGGCAAAGACCACGAAGCGCCGCTGCATGACTTTGGCTGGGTGCCACCGGCCGAAGAGATTGCGATTGAGGAGTATGAGCCGGGCGAGATGCGGGTGGTGGAGATGCACGATGGGTCGCACATCCAATTGCGTAAGCTGGAAGAGGATTATGACCCGACGGATAAGCTCGGTGCCCTGCACCGGCTGCAATGGGCGCAGGAGCAGCAGGAGTTTATTACGGGCTTGATTTATTATGACCCGGAACGGCCGTCGCTGGCCGAAGTGAGCCGCCTGTCAGACACACCGTTGGCGCTGTTGGATGGGGAGCGGATACGGCCGTCGGCCCAGGCGTTGGCGGAGATTATGGCGGGGTTGCAATAAGTCGGTAAACGGTAATCGGTGATCGGAAGAGACGGCCGTAGGGAGTACGGCCGTCTCTTTTTTTGTTATAATGTCGCCATGATAGAGATGATTGAAATTCCCGCTAACTTAGTCAGGTTTCAACTGCCCGATGCCGTACATGCCCGGTTACAGGAATTGCTTGACCGGCAGGATCAGGGAAAGGAACTGACAGTGGCCGAACGTGACGAAGCGGAAGGTTTGGTGGAACTGGCGGAGTTCTTGTCATTACTGCAATTACGTGCCCAACGAAAGCCTACAGCATTGTCTTAACACGTGAGTTATATCCCCGTAAATTTACGCCTTCTTGTAGTGGCACGGGCCGAAAACCGGTGTGAATAATATGGACGACATCGGCACATATCAGGAGCGTAAATTCCCGGCGTTTCGTAACCCGACGATTGATGTGCTGGAACACGGCCGTAAAAAGCACCACATTCCCCTGTTGTTAGAAATTGATATTACCGAGGCGCGTACTTATTTGCGCCAGATCAAGGCCGAAAGCGGGCAGATCATCTCCTTTACCGCCTGGGTGATGGCCTGTGTGGGGCGGGCGGTGAGCGAACACAAACATGTCCATGCCCTGCGCAAAGGGCGACGGCGGCTGATTCTGTTTGATGATGTGGATATTTCGGTGTTGGTAGAACGGGCAGTCAGTAGTAACGGCCGTACCCAAACCCTGCCCATGCCTACGATCATCCGCAAGACCAACGAAAAGAGCGTCCAGGCCATCCACAACGAAATCCGCGCTGCGCAGGAAACGCCGCTGGCAACAGATGAAGTCCAGATTGGCGGCGGGCGGCGTGTCGCGGCTACTCGCTTGTTTGCCCGGCTGCCCAGGTTCTTGCGCGATCTGATCGTCTGGCGGCGGCTGGCGCGTGACCCCTTTCTGGCGAAAAAGATGATGGGTACGGTGGTGATCACGTCCGCCGGGGATGCCGGTAAAAGCGGCGGCAGCGCCTGGGGCATCCCGATGGGCATTCATCCGCTGATTGTGGCGGTGGGCGGCATTGCCCGCAAGCCGGGGGTAGTAGGCGAGGCCATTGCCATCCGCGAAGTTCTCAGCCTGACAGTGCTGTTTGACCATGATGTGACCGATGGCGCGCCGGTGGCCCGTTTTGTACAAACCCTCAAAGCGTTGTTGGAGATGGGTTATGGGTTGGATGAGTTAATTGTGCCCCATGAGACACGGCCGTAGGGGGTACGGCCGTGTCTCAATCTCTACGGCCGTATCACCACTGGCAAATACAACCGATAAGGAAGTTGCCCAAAGACGGCCGTAATTGCCGTGTTCTGGGTCATTGTGAAAACCTGTGGATTTGTATTGCCGGAAAGGTCGCCGTTCCAGTGGCTAAATTGCCAGCCAGTGTCCGGCACGGCCGTCACCGTAATGACCTCACCGTAGAAATAATGGGGCTGTTCCGGCTGCACTAACACGCTGCCATTGCCGGTGGTTTGAATATCCAGGGAATAGGGAATGGCGCTAAAGGAGGCGGTGATGGAAAAACTCTGGGTAACGGTCAACACCTGGGGGTTTTGATTGCCAGACAATCCCCCACCCCATTGCGCAAACATCCAGCCGGCGTCGGGCACGGCCGTTACGGTGATTGTTTCCCCATAAGCATACCCCGGCTGGTCGGGCTGAATGACGATTTCACCGCCGGGTGTGTTTATTATCTCTACACCAAAGAGTGTCGAGGCAAATAATTCCCAATCACCGGATTGGCAGATGGGTACAGTCAACCAGTTTTCATCCAGATTCCGGGTATATGGGCCACAGGCGGCATATTCCCATTGGCTGCCATTCCAACGCTGCAAAACAAGGGTGCTTTCGTTCAGCCCTGCCACATCTTCATCCAGATAGGTGAGTGTCAGGGTAAGCGGCTGCTGCAAAACGGTATCTGATTGGCGCACAATGCCCTGGTAGAGGGCGATATGGAAAGCCCGCGCCAGAGGTTGCAAATCAGTTGGCGCAACGGCCGTTGCCCACTCTCCCCTCTGCGCCGATTCTGACACATGGGAATAGAGCAGTTTGTTTGTATCTGTCACTGTGCCCGCGGGGGCTGTCAGGGTGAGGGTACGGCCGTCGTCATCCACATACATCAACCCACCCGCCTCGCCTGGCTCAAGCTGCGTTTGTGAATCCGCCAGTTGAATGGCAATGTGCGGCACTTGGGTGGACAGGCTGCCAAATCCAGAGCCAAAGTTATTAATCGCATTATACGTGGGGTCAACTTCCAGCTTCAGGCGGAATCCCAAGGTGTTGGTAATGCTGTTGCTGATGACATCGGTGAGTTCCAGCACAAAAAGCTGGGGCAGCTCATTTTCATCTGTGGTGACTGTGGAGAGCAGGGTGGACGGCCGTTCAAAATCATCTACCGTCACATCCAGGTCGGCGGGCTGGTAGAAAGAGACTTCATGGGTGACGGGCGGAACCGGCAATGTAATCGTCGCTCTCTCTTCTGTCAAAACCAGATGGGCCTGGGCCAGGGGTTGCGACAATTCCGGCAGGCTCATCTCCAGAAAACCGCGACGAAATTCGCGGTTCAGGGATGTTGACTTGAAATAACTGGAAATGATCAGATCACCGACCGGAGCTACCTCCAGGATGCCCAATTCCGGCAAATTGCGTACCGTGCCGGAGGCTTCGGCCGGCACGGAAATGGTGGCGATGCCGTTCACGGAACAGAGGGGAGCGCCGCTAAAGGGTGGCGGTGGCGAGGCGGAGAGGTAACTGCTATAGATTCCATCGGGGTCGCTAAAGTCCACCACATCAGGCGCCCAATCATGCATTAAAGTGCCATCGTCATCAAAATCAGAATCCACCGCATAATCGAAGGCTTCGTTGGGGGAGATGAGGGGGAGGGGGAAAACCAGGCGCACGGTGTGGCTGTGCCAATCGTACCAACCAACATCACAGGGATTCAGGCTGCTCAAGGCACCGGCAAACGTGAAGCCATTGCCATACAAAGCGCCGAAGTTGCCGATGAGGCTAAAACTTTCATCAGCGCCCGGCTGATCACAGACGTTGCCGGTTCCGGCGTCACCATCAGTATTGAGGCACCAGGTCACTGTCTGGGGCAGGTCATCCATGAAAGGTATATCCAGGAAACGCAGCCGGATATCTACTTTGTCGTTCCAGACAACGGCCGTGCCAAATATCAGGTCGGCATGGGGCTGAGAGACATCACCGGCCGGGTCTTGCCAGACGCCCAATGTCACCGTGGGATCATCCAATTCCACAAAGACCTGGGACAAAACCAGCGGGCCACAGGGAGATTGGGGGCAGGTGGGGGTGGGGCCAACGGCCGTAATCGTCACTTGCTGAATACCCTCATCAGCCGTGAAACCCAAATAATCGGTGGTGAATTCCTCTGTCTGGCCGGTGGCGGTGATGACGCTGCCGGCGAAGTCTATGACCTGCACCGTATAGCTCACCACGCCCATGCCATCAACCACCAGCATGATACCCCTCGTGCCCAAAGGTAGCTGAATCGTCGCATCCTGGTTCAACATCAAGACGATGTTTCCACCATCAGGATTAACCGGGTCTGGCGGGCAGGTAGGGGCAGCACAAAAGGCAGAAGTCACCCCAAACGGGTCGGTAAAGGTCACCCCATCCAGGATGAGCGGGTTAGAAATGTACTCCTGACCGAGGCCGGGAATGCTATAGCCATTGGGCGGCAAATTTTCAAAATTGATGTTGGTGAGTGGCCCGGTAGCGGCCTCAAAACTGGCGTAATCGGTATAAACTGTTGTTTCCGGCACATGGGGTTCCAGAGAAAAAATAGTCGCCGCTCCTAACAGGAACAGACTGACCATTATGCATAAACCAAATACACGATACTGATTGCTCATTTTTGACCTCCAATGGTAAATATGGCACAAGTGCCCCCGATAGATATGTGTACTATAGCATAGATATTTGCGGAAATGCCAGTAATATTCTGGCTAGTGGTTGAGAATCAAGATCATGTTATGATGCCGTATCCCGCGGCACGGCCGTACCTTTCACGACCGTGTCTGACCGAGAAGTTGTGATGGACGATATTGGCACCTACCAGGAGCGTAAATTCCCGGCGTTTCGTAACCCGACGATTGATGTGCTGGAACACGGCCGTATTCACCCTCGGAATAGTCGCCAATTTCCCCGGATCGTGGTACACATCCCGTTGTGCGCGTGGCAATGATTGGGCCGTTTGGCCTGCACCCCAAACAGACGATGCGCAGCCGGGCGCTGCCGCTTGCCAAAGAGTTAACCCGACGCGGCCATCAGGTCTGCCTGTTTATGCCCCCCTGGCACACGCCAGAGGAGGCGGATAAAACGTGGCAGGAGGATGGTGTGACATTGTGCTACGTGCCTCTGCATGGAGGCGCGGTGGGTATCACCTGGCGGCTGATTCGGGAAACGCTGGCCTGGCAGCCAGATGTGGTGCATGGGTTTAAGCCAAAGGCTTACAGCGGGCTGGCGCTGTGGTGGTTGTGGCAATTTCACCGCCGCCGGCTGCGCCTGGTGCTGGATGCGGATGATTGGGAGGGGTGGGGAGGCTGGAATGAGCGGGAACCGTACACGGCCGTGCAAAAACATTTCTTCGCCTGGCAGGAACGATGGGGCCTCACCCACTGCCATGCCCTCACCGTTGCCAGCCGCGCTCTGGAGACGATTGCCCTCAGCCGGGGTATACCGCCGGAACGGGTGGTGTATGTGCCGAATGGCCCTGGTATCGGTAATCAGTTATCGGTGATCGGTAATCGGTCAACCGATTACCGATCACCGATTAGCGATCACCGTCCCACGCTCCTCATATACAGCCGTTTTTTTGAATTTGAAGTAGGGCGGTTGGCGGCGATATTGCGGGGGGTGCATACGGCCGTGCCCAACCTGCACGTCTTACTGGTGGGGCAAAGCCTGTTTGACGCCGATGCGGCCCAATTCCAGCAATTATTGGCGGTGGGCGGTTTGTTAGAGGCGATTACAGATGTGGGGTGGGTGGAACCGGAGAAGTTGCCAGAACTATTGTCTCAGGCAGATGTGGGCATTTACTTGATGGATGACACGCTGCTAAACCGGACGAAGTGCCCGGTGAAACTGGCGGACATGCTGGCGGTGGGGGTGCCGGTGGTGGCGGAGGCGGCGGGGCAGGTGAGTGAGTATGTGGTTCACGGCCGTAACGGTCTGCTGCGTCCCTCTGGTGATGTAGCCGGTCTCACCGCCGACCTCATCCACCTGCTGCAAAACCCGGCGGAATGCCAGCGCCTCTCCACCCAGGCCATCACCCACATACAAACCCACTTCTCCTGGGAAAAATTGACCGCCACCCTGCAAACAGCCTATACCCGATTGTAGAGGCATGTGGTCGCCCGCCGCTACGCCGCGGTAATGTCGAACAAAGTGGGCAAATCCAGATCGGTGTGGTGGTGGGGGCCGCCGACGATCATGCCCACCTGGGGCAAAGGGGCATAATCCAGAAATGCTTTAGCCAGTTCATACGACTCCTGAATACGCGCCGGGATATTGGAAAAATCTAGCAGCCCTTTGGAAACGGAACAGGGTGATGGCAGGTAGAGAACGGGTAATTGTTCGGCGATGGCTGGCGCTTCTACCAGGGCGCGCTGGCGCAGGGCGGCGTGTAACGCCCACGTCACCATTTCGGCCACATGGCGCGGTGGGGCGGTGCGCTGGCAGGCGTCGCCCACATCCAGCACCACCAGCGAGGCCGCTCCCATCTGGATGGCGGCGCTCATGGGCACATAGGCGGTCAGCGCCCCGTCCACATACAATTTGCCCCGAATTTCCACAGGCGGGAAGATGCCGGGAATGGCCGTGCTGGCTAACAACGCCTGATACAAATCCCCCTTGGTAAAGAGCGCCCCATGATAGGTCATCACTTCGGTGGCGATAGCGCCAAAGGGGATGGGCAGCGCTTCAAATTGACGGGTGGGCAGGGTGCGCACGCCCAGGTCGATCAGGTTGTGGTTGGGAAAGATGCTGGTGCGGTTGCTGAGGAAGTGGCGCGCCTGGTCAATTTTGCCGCCGGGGAAGATGGCTTCGCGGGTGATATAGGGCCACACGGCCGTCAGACTCCTGACCCCATCCGCCATCCCCCAACAGGCAATCACCGCCCCGTTTAATGCCCCCACCGACGCCCCCACTATCAGGTCAGGCTGCAATCCGGCCTCGTGTAGCGCCTGCAACATGCCCACCTGCACCGCGCCGGAACCGGCCCCGGCAGAGAAGACAAAAGCAACAGGTTTTGGGAGAGAGTGCCAGCGATTGTCCATAATTTTGGTAGAGACGTCGCAATGCAACGTCTCCACAATGCAATGCAACGTCTCTACAATACAACGTTCTCACTCTTTTGGGGCGGCGGCGAGAGAAAAGTAGAGTGGCCTTTTTGTACCATCGGGACGCAGCAGACTGTAGCCAGATTCGGAGAAATCTGTTCCCAACAGGGTGCCAAAGTTAAGATTCCACAAAATCATGGGCACGGCCGTGTCCCCCGTCTGCCCCAATTCAAATGCGCGCAGGGTGTAAATGGCCTGCTGCCACTCGCTGACATCGGCCATGAACGCAGCTTCATCGGGAGGCGCTGGAGCTACGTTTTCAAAGCTGCCCCAGCCAAACTCCGTCACCCACAACGGCAAATTGGCCCCGTGTTCGGTCAGGAGACGGCCGTAATCCGCCAGCGTGTCGGCAAAGAAGAAGCTGGGATGGTTGTTGTGGCTGTGGGTGAGGGGGGAAGGGTTGACGGCCGTGCTATCCGGCGGATTGCCATAGCCATATGGGTGTACGCCAATGCCATCTACCAGGTCGGCCACACCGGCCTGGAGCATTTCCTGAAGAAAGAGGCGGTCGTCTACGGCCGTGACCCGATCATTAATGCCCGTCACGGCCGGCGCACCGGCAATCAACACCACATCCGGGTCGGCGGCGCGCACACCGGCTGCCCCTGCCTGCAACAACTCCACAAACAGTGCGCCGCCCAGAGGAAAACCGTTCCACTCCCGCTGCAAATTGGGCTCATTCCACAACTCATAGGCCACCACCTGCCCATGATACCGGGCCGCCAGCGTGTACATAAACCGCTGGTAGAGGGCAAAGTCAGATGGCGGGCCATCCATTTCCGTGGTGGGGCGGCTCCATTCCGGCGCTTTGCTCACGCTCAGCAGCACCTGCATCCCCTGGGTGTTGGCCCGGCTCACAAACGCATCCAGTTCGGCAAAACGTTCGGTGTGCAGTTGCCCCGGTTCCGGTTCGTACAATTTCCAGGAAACCTGCACTTTCACCCAACCCACGCCAAGAGCGGCCAGGTGGGCAAAAATCTCATCCTGATCCCGCTCCATCAAATGAACCTGCACCCCTAGCTGAACACGGCGCAGCGGGGGGCCGGTGTAGATGGGGAAGGCGGGGGTGGGAGTGAGAGTGGGCGATGGGGACATCGTGGGGTGAATGGATGACACGGTGACAAGGTGAGGGGGTGAAGGCAGCGAAGACGCCGGGGTGGACGATGGGGACATCGTGAGGTGAAGAGGTGATACGGTGACACGGGGTGAGGGCGTTACCATGTCACCTTGCCACCGTGTCACCGGGTCATTACGGCAGGCAGCCAACAACAGACAGAGCAAGAGGAAAAGTAGGGGGCGAGGCATGGGGCGATTCTAGGGCAGGTGGCAGGGGGACGCAACGGCCGTTACAATTCCTTCATGTCCACCCCATATCCCATCCCGGCCACGGAAACGCGCGTGGAAATTGAGGTCAAAAATTCCCGGTTTATTGCTACGGCCGTGCCCGTTTTCAACGTGGACGAGGCGAAGGCGTTTATTGCCCGGATGCGGGCGGAATTTAGTGACGCCAGCCATAACGTGCCCGCTTTTCTGGTTGGTTTTGGGGCGTCGGTGACGGCGCATTGCAGTGATGATGGTGAACCGGCGGGCACAGCCGGACGGCCGTTGCTGGCAGTCTTGCAGGGCAGTGGCCTGGGTGATGTGGCAGTGGTGGTGACGCGCTATTTTGGGGGAACCAAATTGGGTACCGGTGGGTTGGTGCGGGCCTATACCGAGGCCGGCCAGGCGGTGCTGACGGCCGTGCCCCGCGCCGAAAAAGTGCCCACCCACACGGTGATGCTGGCCCTGCCCTACCCGTTGCTGGAACGGGTGCGCTTGTTGATTGGGCAGTTTGACGGCCGTATTCTGGAAGAAGAATTCGCCGCCGACATTACCATCACCGCCCAGTTCCGGGTCACACGCTTCCCCCCTTTTCAAGAGGCGCTGCGAGAACTGTCACATGGGGCGCTGGCCGCCGAAATCATAGAAACAGCCGCTCACATTCACCGGTTATAGCAGAGTTTGATGGCTGTTACTGCCCGTGTGCCCTGTGGTATTCCCGGAACAACCCTGCGGTTTTCAGAAAACCCTAAGAGACTGTTTGAAAAATGACAATACCCCCAATTGGAGATCCAATTGAGGGTATTATGATATACATACACCGACAAGCATATCAAAGTGACCTCAAAGATCAAGAACTTTGCCGACCTGTTTTCGCGCATGGGCAATTCGGGGGTGCCGGTGAGCCGCTACCTGTTCAACAGCATTTTGGTCACGGCCGTGACCATTGCCGCTTCCATGCTCGTCTCCACCCTGGCCGCTTACGCCCTGTCTAAAAAACAGTTCAAACTCAAAAAGGCGCTGTTTGCCATCAATACCGTCGCCCTCATGTTTGTGCCCATTGCCGTCACCATCCCCCGCTTCCTCATCATTGAAAAGCTATACCTGATGGACACTTATTTTGTCCACATCTTGCCGGTATTGGCCTTGCCGGTGGGGCTGTTTCTGATCAAGCAGTTTATTGACGGCATCCCTGACGAGGTGGTGCAGGCGGCGCAGATTGACGGCGCGTCTGACGTGACCATTTACTGGCGCATCATTGTGCCCATGATCAAACCGGCCATTGCCACCATTGCCATTTTGACTTTCCAGGCAGCCTGGAACAATGCCGAGATTTCCACGCTGTACATCAACAGCGAAAGTTTGAAGACGTTTGCTTTTTATCTCTCCACCCTGACGGCCACAACCGCCGGGGCCAACGTGGTGGCCGGGCAAGGCATGGCTGCGGCCGCAGCCCTTATTATGTTCCTGCCCAACCTGATTATCTTCATCGTCCTGCAAAGCCAGGTGATGAATACGATGTCTCATTCGGGGTTGAAGTGATGGACAGGATTAGATTTCATCCTGTGAAAATATCAAAGATTTCGCAGATTTCGCAGATAGAAAATCTGCGTCATCCTTCGGTAAACTCAGGACAAGTTCTGCGTAATCTTTGATGTTCATTTACAAATCAGCCCACCAGTTGTCATTCCGAACGCAGTCTTCGGAGTGAGGAATCCTACTTAATTTGCTCCGTCGGGATTTCTCGGAAGACCTCGAAATGACATGGAATTTTTAAAGGTGTTTTGATAAGTTTTGACCCATGCCCTAAAACTCTAATGAAAAGAGTCATTCAGATTGTTCTTGTTATCGGGGTAATTGCGCTAACGGCCGTGCCCGCCGCCGCGCAAACCCCGTATACCACCTGGGCCTGGGGGCCGCGGGGCTTCCTGGTGCGCACGCAGGATGCCTACACCCCCTACGCCGAAATTGACCTGCCCATTTCCGGCGCAGAGGATATGTTTGTGACGGCCGAGGGGGTGATTTACGTGGCCGATACGGGCAACGGCCGTATCCTCCGGCTAGACAATTTCCAGGAAACGGCCTCCTTTGGGGAGGGAGTTTTACAGGGACCAACGGGTGTCTTTGTGGACGACGATGGCGTCATCTACGTGGCGGACGCGAAGCAGGACAACATCTTTATCCTGGACGCCAACGGGGAGGTACTCAAGCAGTTCGGCCGGCCCGCCGAGCCGCTGTTTGGCAAAAATCGGCAGTTCCTGCCCCGAAAAATCGCCGTGGACAAGCGCCAAAATCTGTACATCATCAGCGAAGGTTCGGTCAACGGCATTGTGCAGATGAACACCAACGGCAACTTCATCGGTTACTTCGGCGCCAATTCGGCCGCCATGTCGTTGAAGATGATTTTGCAGCGGCTGTTCCTGACCGAAGAGCAACTGGCGCAGTTTATCAAAAACGAGGCCGCTTCCCCCTCGAACCTGGAAATTGACCACCAATCGCTGGTATTCACGATTACAGCCGGGACTTCCATGTGGGAGAGCATTCGCCGCTTTACCATTGCCGGTAAAAACATCTTCCCGGAGACGCTTGGCTCCACCGCTTTCCGCGATCTGGACGTCAGCAACAATGGCCTGGTGGTGGCCGTAGCTGCCGATGGCGTGATTTTTGAATATGACCTCACCGGCACACTGCTGTTTGTGTTTGGGGCGCAGGATAAGGGAGATCAGCGGTTGGGCACGGTGCGGAATCCCACGGCCGTGGCCCGGTACGGCGAATATCTCTACGTCCTGGACAAAGAGAAAAACGCCATCGTCGTCTATGAGACCACCGCCTTTGCCCGGCAGGTGCATGACGGTGTGCGTTTGTACATGGAAGGTTTTTACCAGGAAGCCCGGCCCTACTTTGAAGACGTGTTGGACTACAACGGCTCGTTTATCATGGCTTATCAGGCCATCGCCGACGCTTACTTTAAGGAGGGCCATTACCCGGATGCGCTGACCTTTTACCGCTATGCCGAAGACCGTGACGGCTATTCACAGGCGTTTTGGGAACTGCGCAACGTGGTTTTGCAGCAATACCTGGGGACGGCCATCATCGGGTTGGCCGTCTTTTCGCTGGTGTTTCAGACCGGCAAACGGTTTGACCGGCGCTACCGCTGGTCTGCCCCTGCCCGAAACTGGCTGAAACGGGTGCGGGCGATTAAGCTGGTGGACGATTTTGTCTTCATGTTCCGCTTTATCAAGCAGCCGGCCGACAGCTTTTATTACATCAAACATAATCTGCGCGGCAGCCTGACCTTTGCCTTCATCTTGTACGCCTGGGTGATCGTCGTCCGGGTGTTGTCCCTTTACCTGACCGGTTTTATCTTTAACCCTTACACCTTGCTGGCAGACATCCGGCCAGAAAACGAGATCGTCAGCACCCTTGTGCTGCTGTTCCTGTGGAACACGGCCAATTACCTGGTCTCGACCATCAGCGACGGCGAGGGGCGGGTGCGGGACGTAATCATAGGTACGGCCTACAGCCTCTTCCCCTTCGCGCTGTTTGCCCTGCCCATTGCCCTGCTCTCCAACGTGCTGACGCTCAACGAGGTTTTCCTGCACTCCTTTTCGCTCAACCTGATGTGGGCCTGGACGGCCATCATGCTGTTCATCATGGTGAAGGAGATTCACAACTACACCTTCTCGGATACGGTGCGAAATGTGCTGATCACCTTGTTTACGATGGGGCTGTTTGTGTTGACCGGCTATATTCTGTACGTGTTGTTTAACCAGTTGTATGACTTCATCACGGCCGTAGCCCAGGAGATACGTTTACGTGGCTAAGACACAGCGCCTTTTCCAGAGCATTCTGCTCATCATCCTGCTTTTGGGAACCGGCAGTCTGGCGCTGGGGGACACGGATGGACAGGATGGGCGGATGGCGGTAATCCGTAAATCCAGCCCATCCGTTGTCCCGTTCACCCCACCGGCCCAGGGCATACCGGACAGTTTTACCCTGGTCGCCGAGAACGAAAATTTCCAGCTATACCTGAATGAAAGTACGCTGGCCTTCAAGGTGGTGGACAAACGCAGCGGTTACGTCTGGCATTCCAACCTGGACGAGGTGGGCGAAGACGACCGGCTCAACCGCACCTGGACGGCCTTTGCCCAAAGCGGGATCAGCATTGATTACCTGGATCAAAAAGCCACCCGCATCCGCGCCTCCATCACCAATACCAACCAGTCCATTGTGGTCAACCCCATCGAGCAGGGGTTTGCTGCTACCGTGCAATTCCTCGACCCCTCCATCACGCTAACAGTACTGGTACAGCTAGAGCCGGAGGGGGTCAACGTGCAGGTGCCGTTTGACTCCATCAAAGAGGAAGACCCGGCATTCAAACTGGGATTGCTGCACGTCTATCCTTTCCTGGGGGCCACCAGAGATGACCAGACGCCCGGTTACATGTTTATTCCCGACGGGGTGGGCACGCTGATCCGTTTTGCGGCGCAGACAAAAGCGAAAAATATGTTTTACGGCCGTTACTACGGCGCTGACCTGGGTATGCTCACGGCCGTGCCCTATGACCCCACCATCAACCGCCCCTTCAAAATCTCCATCCCCGTCATCGGCATGGTGCATGGCGAAAAAGAAAACGCCTTCATCGCCATCGTGGAAAACGGCGCGCCCTACGGCGAAATCCAGGCGCACCCGGCGGGCATCATCACCAACTTCAACTTCCTGTACAACGTCTTCATCTATAACGAGAGCTACTTCCAGGCCACCAACCGCGCCGGCGCCGGTGTCACCACCTTGCAGCCCAGCACCAACCGCTTTGACGTCTCCATCCATTACCGTTTTCTGACCGGGGAAGCCGGCGATTACGTGGGCATGGCCAACAGCTACCAGGCGTATCTGGTGGACAAAGGGATGCTGCATCAAACGGCCGTGCCCGGCGACAACATCGGCATCCGGCTGGAATTTTTGGGCGCGGAAAAAGAGAAAATCCTGTTCTGGCATCGCGCCATTCCCATGACTACCATTGCCCAAATGGATGACATTCTGGCCGATCTAGAAGTGGAAAATCCAGAAGTCGTCTATTACGGCTGGCAGCCATTGGGCGCGTCTACCATGCCGCCCCACAGCTTGCGGCTGGAGCGGCGGTTGGGCAATAAACAGGAGTTAGAGGCGCTGGTAGGGGAGGTCACGGCCGTAGGTGGCAATTTTTACCTCTATTTAGACCCCCAGGCCGCCCTGCGTGACGAAGGCGGCTACTCTACCCGCCGCGACCTGGCCATGTCCATCACCAACTTCAACCTGATCGGCCACAACCGCAACAAGGTCAATTACTACCTGAACTATGAGGCGCTGCACGGCCGTTACGCCGCACTCAGCGCCGATGTCTCCACCGACTTACAAGCCGGCCTGGCGCTGGATGGCATTGGCTCCATGCTCTACAGCGATTTCAAGCGGAACAATTTCTTGAACAGGGCAGACACCATCGCGCAATATCAGGCATTGCTGGCGGAGCGCAACATCCCCCTGGCTTTTTACATGCCCAACGATTACCTGTTTGGTTTTATGCAGGCGTATTTCGATATGCCCCTCACCAACAGCGGCTACCTGTACGCCCCCGAAGCCGTGCCATTTTTGCCCATCATCCTGGCCGGTTACGTGCCTTTTTACGGCCCGGCCTTGAATTTCTCCTCCAATACCCGGCAAGACCTGCTGCGGCACATAGATTTCGGCGTCTACCCCTCCTATTTCCTCACCCAAGAGATTACGGCCAACATTCTCAACACCAGTTCCAACTGGATTTACTCCTCCTCCTATGGCCAATGGGGGCCGGAAATTGAAGCGAACTATCAATGGCTGAACGGCCTGTTGGGGCCGGTGGCCGGGCAGCGCATCACGGCCCGCCAGACGTTAGCCCCTGGCGTTTTTGCCACTACCTACGGCAACAACAAACAGATCATCGTCAATTACAACAATACCCCCTATGTGGGCGACGGCGTGGCGGTGGGCAGCCAGGACGCCGTTGTCCGGGAGGTGGCGCCATGACCACGCCGAAAATCGGCCGCCGCCGGGGTCTGACCCACCGCTCGCGGGAGGCAGTGTACGGCTATGCCTTTGTGCTGATCTGGATCGTGGGATTTGCCCTGTTCACGGCCGTGCCCCTTCTGCAAACCCTCTATTACAGCCTCAACAAAGTCACCGTCACCGCCACCGGCATCAGCCTGGAACAGATTCAGTGGCAAAATTACACCAGGGCCTTATTCACCGACCCCACCTTCGTGCAACTACTCATCGAATACGCCATCGAAACACTGGTCGCCGTACCCATCATCCTCATCTTTTCCCTGATCATCGCCCTCTTCCTGAACCTGAAATTCCGCTTCAAGGGCATGTTCCGCACCATATTTTTCCTGCCGGTGGTCATCACCAGCGGGCCGGTCATTCAAGAACTGGTGGCCCAGGGGGCCACCTCCGTGCCGGGGCTGGCCATTTCCGCCACCGTCACCGATTTTATTGCCCAATTGCCGCTCTATCTGCGCAATCCCATTGAATACCTGCTCACCTCCTTCATCCTGATCCTCTGGTTCTCCGGCGTACAAATCCTGATTTACCTCTCCAGCCTGCAAAAAATAGACCAGAGCATTTATGAAGCCGCCGCCATTGATGGCGCATCAGCCTGGGAATCCTTTTGGAAAATCACGCTGCCCGCCCTGTCCACTACCACCCTCAT
Organism: Chloroflexota bacterium; assembly: GCA_014584575.1. Taxonomy (GTDB): domain Bacteria; phylum Chloroflexota; class Anaerolineae; order Promineifilales; family Promineifilaceae; genus CAADGU01. The sequence goes on along the minus strand of JACTMP010000073.1, from coordinate 190,389 downwards.
CGTGGCCGTCTACACCATCATCACGCTCTCCCATTTTTCGGAAAACAAGGTCATCAAATACATCTACGGCCAGACCTACGCCGTCGGCGGCGGCATCGGCTACGCCAGCGCCATGTCCTTTTTGTACTTCTTTGCCCTCTTTTTGCTGCTGGCAGTTGTTTATCTGCTCCTGAACTACCGGGCAAAGAGGCAGTTTGGGTAGATTAAAAACCTGGCAGTTAAAACCGCAGCTACCATTGCAAAGCCGACCTGCGTCGGCTGGCCGCCAGACCGCGAAGGCGGTCTTTGCCTCCTGTAGCCGCGAATTTATTCGCCGGGTGATTGAGTGATTGAGTTCAAAATAAAAGGCTTTCAACATGCGGAGTTATTCTTTGGCAAACCCCCTGACCAGGCATAGACAAGACCAGCTAAAGGGCATTTTCCTGGGCAATCGCACCAACTACGGGCTGCTGTTTAATATCACCCTCTACCTGTTGTTGATTGCCATCGGCTTTGTCTATCTCTATCCTCTGTTATTCATGTTTGTCACCAGCCTGAAAAGCCCGGAAGATTTATTGAATCCGATGGTACAATGGATTCCCACGCAGATTTATACCGGCAACTACCTCAAAGCATACCGGGTATTAAATTACCCCAGCACCCTGTTATCCTCCATCCTGATCAGCGTCGTTCCCTCGATCATTCAGGCGATGGTCTGTTCGCTGGTTGGCTATGGCCTGGCGCGTTACCGTTTCTGGGGCAAAAACCTGATCTTTCTGCTCATCCTGGCCACCTTCATCATCCCCCCGCAAACCACCGTCATCCCCCAAATGTTGACCTATCGCCAGTTCGGTTTGCTGGGCAGCATTTACGCCCTGATCTTACCGGCCATGATGGGGCAGGGCTATCGGAGCGCCATCTTCATCCTGATTTTTTACCAGACTTTTCTGTCTCTACCCAAAGCCCTGGAAGAGGCCGCCCGGCTGGATGGCGCCAGCGACTTCCGGATATTTGTGAGAATTGCCTTACCATCGGCCATTCCCGCCTTTGTCATCTCCATCATTTTCTCCATCGTCTGGTATTGGAATGAGACCTACCTGACGGTCATCTTCTTGGAAGGGGGCATCCAATCGCTGCCGATGCAGCTATCCAAATTTGTGCAGGCGTATGAGAATTTGTACCCGCCGGGCACGGTTAATATCTTTGACCGCCTGAATGAGGCGGTTAAGTTGAGCGGCACGTTTTTGAACATATTGCCGCTGCTGCTGATGTATTTTGTCTTGCAAAAATGGTTTGTGGAATCCGTGGAAAGGACGGGGATCGCCGGTGAATAAGTTGATATCTAGTGCCAGGCACAGGGCGGAACGGCCGTGGTCATCCAGAATCGAACTGCCCTGTGCCTGGCACTTCTCCCACCTTCTTCTTCTGATATTCTTGTTGGTGCTGACGGCCTGTTCTGCCAGGGATGTGACGCCGGCAGTGGCGACGGCTACCGTCACGGCTACTTCGACTGCGCTCAGTACAAGTGTACCCACCCAACCCCCTGCCACCATCACCGACGTAATCGCCTACGAGATGAAAGGCGCGTTCGACTTCTTCTGGGAGCAGGCCAACACCGACCCCAACAGCCCCGGTTGTGGCCTGATTCGTGACCGTTACCCCGGCTCCCCCGGCATCGCCAGCATTGCCGCCGTCGGTTTTGGCCTCACCGCCTACCCCATCGGCGTCGAAAAAGGGTACATCTCCCGCCAGCAAGGGTATGAGCGCGCCAACTGCACCCTGGACACCCTCCTGGGAATGGAGCGGACAGAAGGCTTTTACTACCATTTTGTAGACATGCAAACCGGCCAGAGGGCCTGGCAAAGCGAAGTTTCCAGCATTGACACCGCCATCCTGCTCATGGGCGTCCTCACCGCCGGGGAGTATTTCGGCGGCGAAGTCCAGGAAAAAGCCGGCCAGATTTATGACGCCGTGAACTGGCCCTGGTTTGTAGACGAATCGCGCCGGATGTTTTACATGGCCTACCGGCCCGAAAAAGGGTTTGAAGGACACTGGGACTTTTACGCCGAACAGTTGATGTTGTATGTGCTGGCGGCCGGTTCCCGCTCCTATCCTGTAGACGAGAGGCCCTACTACACCTTCACCCGCCACTACGCCAGCTTTGGCGAAGGAGAACCCTTCATTCACTCCTGGTTCGGCTCCATTTTCACCTACCAGTTCAGCCATGCCTGGCTGGATTTCCGCGGCTACACCGACAAAGAGGGGGTGAACTGGTTTGATAATTCGGTGGAGGCGTCGCTGGCGCAGTACAATTTTGCCGTCCTGATGGAGCGCAAATACCAGACGCTCGGCCCGAACGCCTGGGGGCTGACCGCCAGCGACGGCCCCAACGGCTACAACGGCTTATACGGCGCGCCCCCGTCCGGCTATGACAACCGCGCCCACGTGGTGGATGACACCATTCCCCCCGCCGGGGCCATCGGCTCTATCATTTTCCTGCCCGAACAGGCGGAGCAGGCCATGTTGAACTATTACACAATCGAGCGGCTGAACGGGAAATATGGCTTTTTAGACGCCTATAACCTGAGCGAAAACTGGTTTGCCAGCGACGTCATCGGCATAGACAAAGGGATCACCCTGCTCATGCTGGCAAACCACGAAAACGATCTGGTTCACCAGATTATGATGCAAAATGAACAGATATTAGAAGGGTTAAGCCGTTTGCAAATCTCAAAATAATAACCGATTAGACCTGACAGGTTTTTTGAAACCTGTCAGGTCTCCTGAACAGAATCCATGACAACGATAAAAGATGTAGCCAAACATGCCAGGGTCAGCGTCACGGCCGCTTCCTACGCGCTCAACGGCACCGGTACCATCAGCGAGGATACGCGCAAGCGCATCTTACAGGCGGCTGAAGAACTCAATTACCACCCCAACGCCTTTGCCCGCAACCTGAAAAACCGCAAGACGCTGACCATCGGCGTCTTTATCACCCGTTTTAGCGGCTCGTTTTATGAGGATATTCTGGAAGGCATCCACGACGCCATCCTGAGAACCGATTACGAGATGATCGTCTGCCCGGAAAGCTGGACCAAACGCAAAATTCTGACGCACCGGCAGGTAGATGGCGCCGTTGTCTTCGATTCCAAAATAAAAGACGAGACCGTCTTGAAACTCGCCTCCGCCAGGTTTCCCATTGTGGTGCTAGACCGTTTTCTGGAATCGGATTATTTGCTGCCACTCCTGGTAGACAACCAGCATGGCGTCAAAGAGGCGTTCCATCATTTGTACAGCCAGGGAGCGCGGCGCATCTTTTTTGTTTCCGGCGCGGCCGATTCCTTCGACAATATGGAAAGACGGATGGCCTTTTTAAGCGAGGCGGCCCGGCATCACGTGACCGTGCAATGTTATGAGGGGAATTTTACGGAGTCGTCTGGTTATGACGCCGCCAACGAGATCATCGAAGCCGGTGATTTGCCGGAAGCGGTCTTTTGCGCCAATGATCAGATGGCCATAGGGTTCATTCGGGCCATGAAGGAGCATCACCTGAAAGCACCCGATGATATGGCCGTGGTGGGGTTTGACGATATTCTCATCGCCCGTTATATGCAGCCAACCCTGTCTACCATTGGCGCGTCGCGCATTGCCTGGGGTGAGGCCGCCGCAACCCAACTCATTGATTTTTTGGAAAAAGGCAAACCTTTCCGCCCCCATCGCATCCCTACCAAACTGATTCCGCGGGAATCGTCTACCCGGCGGTAGGACAATTTAGCAAATTGTCCTCCGCCTGAAGAATCATGGATAACTTCGATCTATTGCAGCGTGAATTAAAAGGGTCGGTTGATTTTTTCCTTCAGTATACGAATTTGCAGGCGGGCAGCCGGGGGTATGGCCTGACGGTGGATTCGACGAAGGATACCGGGGTGGCTTCCATTGCGTCGGTTGGTTTTGCGCTGACGGCCTGGGTGATTGCCGCGGAAAGGGGATTTATGGAACGGGACACGGCCGTGACCATCACCCACCAAACGCTGCATACCCTCTTGCACCATGCCGCCCACCATCGTGGCTTCTTTGCCCATTACCTGCACATGGACAGCGGCCGGCGGGTCAAAAAGTGCGAATACTCCACCATAGATACCGCCCTCTGCCTGAACGGGGTCATCACCGCCGCCGCCTACTTTGGTGATGCCCAAATTGAGCAGTTAGCCCGGCAGTTGCTCGAACGAGTAGACTGGCACTTCATCATCTTTGAAAAAGAGGGCAAAACCCTCTTTCGCATGGCCTACAACCCGGACGAAGGCGGCGACTACGTCACCGGCAGCCCCGGTTTCATCTACCAGTGGCATATGGCCGCCGAACAAAAGATGATGTATTTGCAAGCCGCCGCCCAGATAGAGCCAGCCGTCGCCCGCCGGCTGTATCAAGGTTTTTCCCGCGACCGGGGGGAATTTGCCGGCCACTCCATCATCATCGATCCCGGCGGCAACCTGTTTGCCTACCAGTTCAGCGAAGCCTGGCTGGATACCGCCCGTTATCTTGACCCCGACGGCGTAGACTGGTTTGAAAACACCCGGCTGGCCACGCTGGCCAACCGGCAGTTTTGCCTGGAACATGCCGACCGCTTCAAAACCTACCATGCCCAAAGCTGGGGCGTGAGCTGCGGCGACGCCCCCTGGGGTTACGACGTCTCCGGCAGCACACCCAGCCTGCACACGCCCAAACCCAACGGCACCGTCTCCATTTATGGCGCGCTGTCTTCGCTGCCCTTCACGCCCGAACATACCCTGGAAATGATGCAGTACCTCTATCAGCATCACCCACAAACCTGGGGGCCGTATGGCTTTTATGATGCCTATAATCTGGACGTGTCGCCGCCCTGGTACAGCCATTCCTTGTATGGCATTGACAAAGGGTGTTCGATGATCATGATCGAAAATTACTTCAGCCGGTTGGTGTGGGAAACATATACCAACAGTCCTGTCATCCAGAAAGCATTGGGAGTTTTGGGCTTTACGAGGCGTGACGTGTGACGTGTGAGGGATTTCCGGTCACGCATCACACGTCACGCATCACGTCAAATAACCATGAACAACTTCTACATCCAAAACGGCCAATTCTGGCTCAACGATCAGCCGCAGTTCATTCAGGCGGGGGAATTTCATTATTTTCGTACGCCGCCAGATCAATGGGCGCATCGGTTGGGATTGTTGCAGGCTGCCGGGTTTAACGCGGTGGCGGCGTACATCCCCTGGTTATGGCATCAAGGAGAGGAGGGGGTGTCGGATTTCGACGGCCGTAGCCACCCCCAACGCAATCTGGCAGGTTTCCTCGATCTGGCTGCCGGCATGGGACTGTGGATCATCGCCCGGCCCGGCCCGTACATCATGGCCGAGACGATCAACGAAGGCATCCCCCCCTGGGTGTTCCACAACTACCCGCAGGTGGCCTTTATCAGCCAGGATCAGAAAACACAAAATATCGCCAGTTACCTGCACCCGGACTTTCTGGCCTGTGTGCGCCGGTGGTACCGGGCCGTTTTTACCGTGCTGGCCCCGCGCCAGGCGACGCGCGGCGGCCGGATCATCATGGTGCAGTTAGATAACGAGATGGGCATGATCGCCTGGGTGCGGAATATCCTGGACACCAACCCGGACACGCTGTCTCGTTTTGCCGCGTATCTGGAGGGGCGTCACGGCCGTAACCTGTCCACTCGCTACCCCACCGACGACCTGGTCGGCTTCCTGCGTCAGCACATCCAACAGCCCACCGAACCGGCTGCCGCCCAGGTGGTGGCCGATTACCGCCATTTTTACCGGGAATATCTGCGCGAATACGCCGCCTGGCTGTGGGCCGAAGCCAGAGCCAACGGCATGGACGTATTGCCCGTCATCAACATTCACGGCTTCGCCAACGGCGGCAAGACGTTCCCCATTGGCCTGTCGCAGTTGGTCAGCGCCATGGAAATCGAGGGCATGGTCAGCGCCACCGACGTCTACCCCATCTTCATCGGCGAGGGTAATTTCCACCAGTTGTTACTGGTGAATGAGATGACCAAAGCCTTGCACAATCCAGAGCAGGCGCTCTTTTCCATCGAGTTCCAGGCGGGCGGCAACCTAGACTTTGGGACAGGCCAGAGTTCGCTGTATGATTTGCACGGCCGTTTGTGTATTTCCACCGGGATGCGGGCCGTTAACCATTACCTCTTTTTCGACGGCGAAAATGATCCCCTCCTCAGCCCGGTCAAACGGCACGACTGGGGCCACCCGGTGCGCAAAGATGGCACGCTGCGCCGCCATTACCATCGCTATGCAAAGCTGTCGCAGGTGTTGGCGGTGTATGGGGAAGATTTGGTACGGGCACGGCCGTACACCACTACCACCATCGGCTTCCTGCTCGACCACTTTATGACCGAAGTCAACAACGCCTCTACCCAGGAAGCGACCAACATCCTCACCCACCAGCGCGAGGTTATCCTGTTTGACCTGATCGCCAGAGGGCTGGCGCTGACCCACCGCCCGTTCAACGCCATTGAACTGAGCCGGGGCGCGCTGGACGTTTCCCAGACGCCGGTGCTGTGGGTGATGATGGACAAACAATGCCCGACGGCCGTGCAGCAAAAGCTGGTAGATTACGTGCGTCAGGGCGGCAAATTGATTCTGATCGGCCGCCTCTGCGTGGCAGATTTCGACCACACGCCCTGTACCATTTTGCAGGACGCGCTGGGCATCACCCACATGGAAAGCGACCCACCTTTTGTGTCCCGCCGCCTCCGCATCTTTGGCTACCAGGACGTTCCCGTCTCCTTTGTGGAAACATATACCGGTGAATTTGATGAAATCTTCGCCGCCGATGAAAATGGCGCGGTTGCCGGTTTTGTCAAAACAATAGGCCAGGGACAGGTAATGATGCTGGCCGCCGCCCTGGCCGCCAACACCCTGGAAGATTTAGACATCGTTCACCAGATGGCCCTGAAAATGGACTGCCTGCCGCTGTTTCAGCTTGATGAGCCAGTTGAAGGATGGGCCGACGTTCGACTCAGTCGTGGCCAAAAGGGGAACTTCCTGTTCATCAACAACTACCAGGACGACCCGGTAGAAACGACGATTGCCTGCCAAAATGAAAAGCTATTTAGCGGAAACAAGGTACAACTTCCGGCCCGCGCCGGGCTGATCCTGCCGCTCGATTGGCAGCTTACAGAAGATGTTTTGATTCATTACTTGACCTCGGAAATTGTCGCCATAACGGATGAGGGGGCCACCCTCACGCTAAAAACGAGACAAAACGAATTTTTCGCCGAAATGACGCTGGCGGGCTATCACTGTGATGGCGCGGCCGTCGTCACACACGGCGCCCAAACACAACGCATCATGTTGCCAGGCAAAGAAGGCGTGATCATCCTCAGAAAGGATCAGGTAGTGACGCGGTAACGATTGCTGCCCTTTGATGAGAAGCCTTGCCATCCCCCCCTGCCTTGTTATACTCCGCCAGCGGAATGGGGCATTGGGATATTGCCCAATATCCCAATACCCAAAATAACCATTTGAAGGTTTGCGTATGAAGAAACTACACCGGATATTGTGGCCGGTTTTGTTGATGTGGTTGTTGGCCGGCTGTGGTGATGGCGAAGAAGTGGCCGCTACGGCCGTGCCCCCCACAACCCCCACACCCGCTTCCGAACCCACCCTGGCGGCCGTCCCGCCGCGAGATCGAGACTTCATAGTGGTGGCCACCGATGCCCCCCACCCCCCCTACACCGTGTTTGACGCTTTCGGCGTGGTGGATGGTTTCGACAGCCGGGTGCTGGAAAGTATCGCCGCCAACGCCAACCTGGATTACGAATTGATTGTCACCCCGTATGAAGGCGTGTTAGCCAACATCGCCAGCAGCGGCAGCCGTGACTTCGACGCCATCATTGCCAATCTGCCCATTCCCGCCGAGCCGCCGCCCGGCATTGTGTACACCGATCCTTACCTGGAAGTGGGGCAGGTGTTGGTGGTGCTGGCGGATAATGAGGCGTTGCAAAGTTACCGCGATTTGCAGCCGGGCATGTTGGTGGGCGTAGCCGGTGGCAGCCAGAGTGAAATAACGGCGCGTGATGTTATGGGCGTGGCCGAACAAGACCTGGTGAATCATTATGCCAACGGTGTGCAGGCGTTACAGGCGCTCATTGATGAAGGGGTCACGGCCGTTGTCGTTGACAGCACCATTGCCACATTTTACGTCAGCAGCTTCCCCGAACAGCTCAAAATTGTGGGGGGCAACGGCAATAACCGCGATGCCTGGATCACCCAAAAAGCCTACGGCCTGGCGCTGGCCGCCAATAACCAGACATTGTTGAGCAAATTGAACACCGCCATTGCCGCCGCCCAGGATCGCGGCGACATTGACCGGGAAATTGCCACCTGGCTTATTCCCAAAGACCCCTTGGAACCGGGTGAGTCGCGCGTAGGCACGCCGGCCGATGAACTGTTCATTGGCATCCTGGGCAACCTGACCGATATGGACCCGGCCGCAACCTCTGACCTGATTAGCTGGGAAGTGAAAAACAACACGATGAGCGGTCTTTATCGCTTCACCAGTGACAATGAACTGGTGCCACTGCTGGCGGCAAGTATGCCTATCGTTTCTGAGGATGGGCTGGAGTATACCGTTACCCTGCGCCGAAATTTACGTTTTGCCGACGGCCGTGAACTGACCGCCGATGATGTGAAATGGGCTGTAGATCGCGCCCGCGCCCTGGGCAATTTCAATGTCAACAGCATCCTCAAAGATAGCGATGGCGATTTTTATGCCGATGCTGACGCCGTCCAGGTGTTAGACGCCGCCACCGTCAAATTTGTGCTGCAAGAACCTGCTTCGCATTTCCCGGCGCTGCTGGCCACGCCGCCTTTTTTCCCCATCAGCCGTGATTGTTACGCCGAGGGCGCTGACCCCACCAGTACGTGCGGCGGCATTGGCCCTTATACCATTGTGGATTGGGCGCCCGGTGAACGATTACGGCTGCGCGCCAACCCGGAATGGCCGGGACGGCCGTCGCCCGCTTTTGCCAATATCACCCTGCGCTTTTATGATGACGCCGCCGCATTGCGCCGTTCATTGGCCGAATTTGGCTCTATTGACCTGGTGTGGCGCGGCCTGCCCTACAGCGATTTCACCGAATTGCAAACGGTAGATGCGAATGGCGATGGTCAGCCTGATTTCCTGCCCTGGAATGGCCCCGCCGATTTTAAGAGCTACCTGCTCTTTAACCAAGAAGCGCCGCCCTGGGATAATGTGAAGGTGCGGCAGGCAGCCGCTCTCTCGCTGGATCGGGCGCGGCTGGCGGCGGAGACGTTTGGCGGCAGCCGCAGCCCGCTGCTCAGCCCCATCCCGGATGCGGCGCCGGGGCATACGGCCGTGCTGCCCGCCCGCGATCTCAGCCGGGCCAGGGCGCTGCTGCTAGAGGCTGGCTACAACGAAACGACGCCTCTGGAGATTGAACTGTGGTACGTGAACGACGGCCGTTACAGCCGCATTGAAGAAGCTTATGCCAACGCCCTCAAGAGCCAACTGGAAGAGACGAATGTTTTCAGGGTGACGCTGCGCAGCGCTGCCTGGGAACAGTTTCGCGCCCAATTGGGTGAGTGTGGGCATGGGGTTTCGTTGTTGGGCTGGCCTTCTCCTGGACGGCCGGTAGATTACCTGGATGTGATGGCCTGGACGGAATTTTTTGTCACCAGCAACAGCTTTTGCCTGAATTATGAAAGCCAGCCAATGGAGGAAATGGTCACGGCCGTACTTGCCGAAACAGACCCCATCGCCCGCGCCGCCCTGCAAGCCCAGTACCAGCAGCTATGGGCCACCGAACTGCCCACGCTGGACATCTTGCAACAGCCCACCTACGCCCTCTCCCTGCCTACCATCGGCAACGTAGGTATAGACGCCCTGGGTTTGCTGCACTATGAGATTTTGACAAAGGGGGGAGGGTAAGAGGGTGTCAGGTGTCAAGTGTCAAGTGTCAAGTGTCAAGTTCTGACACCTGACACTTTTTTATCCCAATTCTTTTGCCTTCTTTTCCAGCCGTTTGGCGCGGGGGCCAACGACGCGCTCGTTACCTTCCAACAGCCGCTTGATGTTGGGGCGCAGCGCCCAGGCCACAATCCCCAGCGTCACGAACCCACCGATAATGTAGGCCAGCGTCTCTGAGTAGCCGGGCACTTCCATCAGGTAGAGAACAATAAATGCTGCCGGAATGACCGCACCCATCGTCAGTGAGGCCACAGAAGCCATACCTACCCCTACCATCATCAAGATCATGACCAACGCCGCCAACGGGAACATGGGCGGCCAGACGGCCATGGCCCAGCCGACGTTTGGCCCCGTGCCCGCGCCGCCGCGCCACTTCAAAAAGACCGACCAGTTGTGCCCAATGACGGCAAACGCGCCGGCTGTAACGGTGATCCAGGGCATAAGCGCCTCGCCCACGCCGGCCTCTAAGAAGAAGCGGGCCAACCAGACGGCGGCGAATCCTTTCAACGCATCGCTGATGGCGGTGACAATACCCACCTTTAGCCCGGCGGCGCGCAGAGAGTTGGTGCCCCCGGTACGGCCGCTGCCCACGTCACGCAAGTCAATGCCCTTGCGCCAGTAGACATAAATAAAACCGAAGGGAATGGCCCCACAGATGTAACCAATGAACGCGGCTAAAACAAAAAATACCATCTTTTCCATAAAATAAGTCCTCTACCCAAAAAGAGATGCAAGTTGCAGGTGGCAGGTTGTTTACCACTGACAACTTGCCACCTGCCACCAGGATAACCTATAGAACACAGCAAACCAAACATGGTTACTCAATGCTCACGGCCGTTTCCGTCACCAACCCATCAACAATGTAAAAACCGCGTATTACCGGCTGTGCCTGATCTTGCAGCGAGACGATCAGATAGATTGAATCCGGGTAATATGCCTGGGCCACATCTGTTGGCGAGGGATAAGCCGGGCTGTGCGGGTGAGAATGAAAGGTTGCCAGCAGTTCGTGTCCATCGGCTTCAATTGCCAGCATCGTTTCCACCTGGGGCAGCGGAGCCATCTCGTAAGCGGTAGGGCTATGTAGGATGTTTTCAATGGGGTAAACGGCCGTTGCCAGCCCCCCACGCCCGGCTACCAGACCGCACCCCTCTTCCGGGTAGACGCTTTTTACGTGAGCCAGCAGTTGGGCGGCTAACGGCCGTGAAAGGAACAGCATGGGGCAGGTAGCAGGTGGCAAGTGGCAAGTTGCAGGTTGCATGTCCCTTGCCACCTGCAACTTGCCACTTTCGACAATTACTTTTGAATCCCACCTTCCGTCAGGTTATGAACATTCAGCAGGCGGTCAACCTCTTCGCCGGAGAGATACCCCTTTTCCACCACCACTTCGCGCACGGTGCGGTTCGAGGCCATCGCTTCTTTGGCCACTTCGGCCCCTTTCAGGTAGCCGATCACCGGATTCAGCGCCGTCACCAGGATTGCATTTTTGGCTAACCAGCCGGTGGCCTTTTCCGGGTTCGCTTTTAACCCCACCACGCATTTATCCGTGAACGCATTCACCGCGTTGATGATCACGTCCATGCTCTGGAACAGGTTATAGGCGATGATGGGCATCATCACATTCAGTTCTAGCTGGCCGGCCTGCCCGGCCAGCATCACCGTCAGGTCATTGCCCATCACCTGGAACATGGCCATATTGAGCATTTCCGCCAGCACCGGGTTTACCTTGCCCGGCATGATGGAAGAGCCAGGTTGCACCGCCGGCAGGCGAATTTCGTCCAGCCCTGTGCTGGGGCCGGAAGAAAGCAGCCGGAAATCATTGGCAATGCGCGTCAGATCTTGCGCCAGTGTGCGCAGCGCGCCGCTGAAATGCACCGGGTCGGCCATACTTTGCATGGACTCGAACAGATCATCCGACTCATACAACGTCAGTCCGGTCAGGCGGCCCAGGACCAGGATCATGCGATGATGATATTCGGGGTGGGCGTTGAGGCCGGTGCCGGTAGCCGTGCCGCCGATGCCGAGCCGCCGCAATCCTTCGGCCGCCAGCACAATCTTTTCCCGGTCGCGCTCGATAGCGCGGGCGTATGCGCCAAATTCCTGCCCCAAGCGCACCGGCACGGCATCCTGCAAATGGGTACGGCCACTCTTGACAATATCATCAAATTCGGCCGATTTTTGCCGGAAAGCGGCGGTGAGTTTGTCCAGTGTTTCTACCAGATCATCCAGCCGCCACAGGCAGCCCAGCCGAATGGCGGTGGGGATGGTGTCGTTGGTAGATTGGGCCATGTTGACATGGTCATTGGGGCTGATGGGTTTGGCTTTGACGCTGAGTACGTAACCCAGGATTTCGTTGGCGCGGTTGGCGATGACTTCGTTGATGTTCATGTTGTGGCTGGTGCCGGCCCCGGCCTGAATGGGGTCTACCACGAATTGGTCTGCCAGACGGCCGTCAATCACCTCATCCGCCGCCATCATAATCGCCTGGGCCATGGCGTCGCCGGAAACCGTTTTGCCTTCCACTTCCCTGTCGGCAAACAAACCCAGGTCGGCATTCACCTCGGCCGCCGCGCGTTTGATCATAGCCATAGACCAGACAAAAGCCGGATACGGCTTTAACCCGGTAATGGGGAAGTTTTGGATGGCGCGTTGGGTTTGCACACCCCAATAGGCTTGCGCCGGTACTTCTAATTCACCTAAAGAATCTTTTTCAATGCGATAGTCGGTCATGGGAACCTCCAAAACTAAAAAGCCGAATTAGCACCCATGCACCATTGTGCCAGCGCTAATTCGGCTTTTTAACTCATTCCCCTGGCGGGGAGGGGGAAAATCTACTTAGTCAAGAGCGCTGTAGCCAGGCCCTTCGGAGAAGAAGTCATAGTTCGGGGGAATATCCTCAGTCAGGTCCAGAATTTCGCCGCCGGCCAGTTGTTTGGCGTTCAGCAGTTTCACCTGATGGCCGTCCACCTCGCCTTCAAACGGTTTGCCGTCAGGCAGCAGTTCCTTGGTATTGGCAATCCAGACGCCAGCGGGGGCGGTGTAATCAAACGGCACTTCTTCTTCGGGGAAAATTGCTTCGTAAGGACATTCGGGCACACAAGCGCCGCAGTCAATACAAGTGTCAGGATCAATATACAGCCAGGGCCATTCTTCTTCCGGTTTGCCCAGCACCATACATTCAACGGGACACACTTCCACACAGGCAGTATCTCGCAAGCATAAACGGGTAACAATGTGAGTCATTTGTATTTACTCTCCTTCTGAAACCTTGAGGCTAATTTTGGTAATTGGTTGCTAATTGGTTTCCAATTGGCTGCCAATTGGCGTCTGATTGGCCGGTGACCAGGTGGTGTTTGCACGAAATATCACAAATGATCACCGTCCTCATTCTAGCCCTAAGGTTAACCTTTGTCAATTTTTAACGAAGGCGTCAAAAGTCATCATTTTCAGGTGAGAAACGGCCGTATTTCCCACAAAAAAGCTCCGGCCATAAGCAGGTCGGAGCTTTTGGTAACTGGGTAATTGAGTGATTGGGTAATTGCGTAATTACCTGATTACCTGATTACTCAATTACGGCTCTGTCATTTGGCGGCGGCGTAATTGGCGGCGGCGGCTTCCCAATCCACAACGTTCCACCAGGCACTCACATAATCCGGGCGGCGGTTCTGATAATGGAGGTAATAGGCGTGTTCCCAAACGTCCAGCCCAATAACTGGCTTGCCGCCTTCCATGATCGGGGTGTCCTGGTTGGGCGTGGAGCCAACGACCAGATTGCCGCTGCCGTCCACATAGAGCCAGGCCCAGCCGGAGCCAAAGCGGGTGGCGGCGGCGTTGTTGAACTTTTCTTTGAAGGCATCGAAGCTGCCAAAGGCGGCGTCAATGGCGCTGGCCAGTGCGCCGGAGGGCGCGCCGCCGCCATTGGGACTCATGATCGTCCAGAAGAGGTTATGATTGGCAAAACCGCCGCCGTTGTTGCGCACGGCCGTGCGAATCCCTTCCGGCACAGCATTCAAATTGCCTAACAAATCTTCAATGCTTTTAGCGGCCAGGTCGGCGTGCCCTTCCAGTGCCTTGTTCAAATTGGTGGTATAGGCAGCGTGGTGTTTGCCGTGGTGAATTTCCATCGTGCGGGCATCAATGTGCGGTTCCAAGGCATCAAAAGCATAGGGAAGAGGGGGTAATTGAAAAGCCATAATTTTCACTCCTTTTGTTTGAAATATGGACTATTTGAAGCGGGTAAAATTGTGAACCAGATGTATTATGCAGTCTGGTGAAGGTAAGGACTACGATTTTGATTCTAGCCAGGGCATACGCCTTTGTCAACAAATGGTCTGGTGGGCAGTGCCAGCCAAGGGGCTATATGCTTCTGGTCAACCAGTGTGGTTTCGCCCCTTGCCTGACACTACGTTAAGGGTTGACTAACATTGGCGCTTCTGGTAGCATTGTCGCCATACGACAAAATCATGTCGTTTTGACAATTAAGTATAAACAGGCGATGAAGGGGACATGCTGCCGGAATCATCCGGCGTTCAGAGAATGGCTTGGGCAAAAGAAACGCCCGCTGCAAGAGCCACCGCCAAACCCCGGCAGTGACACCCCGGAGCTGAACAGTGAAAAGTGAGCGGTGAGCAGTGGAAAAACCGATTACCCAGTAGCTGAACCGGTTGACGGCCGTTACTCCGTCAGGCTTATAGAGCTACAAGAGGTCTGCCTGGGCAGGCAAATGGCGGTGGCACCACGAGGCAAAAGCCTCGTCCTCCAAAAGAGGACGGGGCTTTTTTATTTGGCAAAGGAGATTGATCATGCAAACAATTCGAACTGTAGAAGCGGCGGCCCATGTGGGGCAGCCGGTGCGCTTGCTGGGCTGGTTGTATAACCTGCGCCAGTTGGGCGGCGTGACGTTTATGGTGCTGCGAGACGGTTGGGGTACGCTCCAGGCCGTGACGGAAAGCGAAGCTGATCTGGAACCGTTGGCCGGCCTGGCCCTGGAATCGGTCATTGCTCTGGAAGGGTTCATGGTGGCGACGCCGCAAGCGCCCGGTGGGGTGGAATTGCACCAGCCCCAAGTAGAAGTGATCACGGCCGTGACCGACCCCCCACCTATCCCCCTCAACAAGCGGGAAATCAAGGCCGGTTTGCCTGCTCTGCTAGATCACGCGATGGTCGCCAACCGCCACCCGGCGCGGCAGGCCATTTTCCGCCTGTCCGCCGGGGCCATGGCCGGCTTCCGTAAAACGTTGACCGCCCATCATTTTACGGAAGTGCAGACGCCCAAGCTGGTGGCCTCGGCCACCGAAAGCGGGGCCAATGTGTTTGAATTGAAATACTTTGGCCGCCCGGCCTACCTGGCGCAAAGTCCGCAATTTTACAAACAGATCATGGTGGGCGTGTTCGGCCGTGTCTTTGAAGTAGGGCCGGTATTCCGCGCCGAGCCACACGACACCACCCGCCATGCCAACGAATACGTCAGCCTGGACGTGGAGTTTGGTTTCATCGAAAACCATTTCACCGTCATGGCATTGGCGCGGGAGGTGATCGCCGGGATTATGCAGGAGTTGGCCGCACATTACGCGGCGGAACTGGCGCTGTTGGGGGTGCAATTGCCTACCGTACTGCCGGAAATTCCGCACATCCATTTTGCCGCCGCCCAAGAACTCATTCTCAAGCGGCACGGCGTAGATGTGCGCGGCGAGCCGGACCTGTCGCCGCAGGATGAACGCTGGTTGGGTGAATGGGCGCAGCAGGAACATGGCAGCGACTTTTTGTTTGTGACGGGCTATCCCATGGGCAAACGGTCGTTTTACACCCACCCCGATCCCACCAACCCCACCTACTCAAACTCCTTTGACCTGCTGTTTCGGGGCACGGAACTGATTACCGGTGGGCAACGGCTGCATCGCTATGATGAGTATCTGGCGGCGCTGGCCAAGGCCAATTTGCCGGTGGAACCGTTTGAAAGCTATTTGGAGGCGTTCCGTTACGGGATGCCGCCACACGGTGGTTTTGCCATTGGCCTGGAGCGGCTGCTGATGCAACTGTTGGCGTTACCCAATGTGCGTCTGGCCACGCTCTTCCCCCGCGACCAGAAGCGGCTGACGCCGTAAGCCATACCTGACAAGGTGACAAGGTGACAAGGTGGCAAAAATGTCACCTTGTCAGGTATCATCCCGGTACTTTATCAGGTGTGTCCTCACGGCCGTACACTGCCCGCACCCGGTACACTGACTTGTTTTGCGTCTCATAATACGTGCGCACCATCAGTTCAGCAATGAGGCCCATCACCAGGAACTGCACACTGAGGATAACCAGCAAGATGCCTAAAGAGAGCAACGGCCGTCCGCCAATATCCGTCGCATGAAACCCATCCCACCCCCCCGTCAGGCCGCCCCATAGCTTTAGCAACACCAGATAGGCGAGCAGCAAACCGCCCACGCCGCCGCAGGCCAACCCCAAATAGCCAAACAGGTGCATGGGGCGGTCACCATACTTGCGCAGAAAGATCACAGTGATCAAATCTACCAGGACGCGGAAGGTGCGGCTGAGACCATACTTAGACTCCCCGGCTACCCGTGGGCGGTGGTTGACCGGCACTTCCGCCATGCTATACCCGGCAAAATTCACCATTTCCGGGATAAAGCGGTGCATCTCCCCATACAGGTGTAAATCCTGCGTTACCTCTGCCCGAAAGAGGCGCAGCGAACAGCCACGATCATGCAGTTGCACGTCGGAGGCGCGGGCAATGAGCCGGTTGGCAATATAGGAAGGCAGCTTACGCATCAGGAAGGCATCCTGCCGGTTTTGCCGCCAACCATTCACGACATCAAAACCTTCGTTTAGTTTGGCGATGAGTTTGGGAATGTCAGCCGGGTCATTTTGCCGGTCGGCGTCAATGGTGAGGATGGTACGGCCGTGTGCATAATCGAACCCCGCGGCAAACGCTGCCGTCTGTCCATGATTGCGCCGGAACTGAATGACAACCACCCGTGAGTTTTCGGCCGCCAACTGGCGCAGCAGTTCCGTACTGCCGTCCGTGCTGCCGTCATCCACAAACACCACTTCATAGTCAATCGGTTCTGTGGCTAATGCGGTGGTGATTTCGTCGAGTAACGGCCGTACATTTTCCACCTCATTAAAAACTGGCACCACAATGGATAGGTCTTTGGTATACATAGTAACTGTTATCGAGACTGAGAGATTAGGAGATTGGGAAATTGGGAGATTAGGCGATGACAATCTCATAATCTCATAATCTCCCAATCTCCTCATTAGCAACCCCGCTCCTCACATGGGGTTAAACAGGGTAATCATTAGATTTGCTGCAACTCAAACAGGCGATTATAACATAGCGTTTTGATTGGAGAAGTGAGCATTGGTAAAGGTAGATAACGAACCCTATACAACTGATATACGCCAGGCCGGCCCAGAAACCGCGCTGGGCGTTTCGGTCATTGTCACGGTGAAAAATGAAGGGGAAGGGATACGACCGTTGCTCGATTCCCTCATTGATCAAAGCCGCCGCCCCGACGAAGTGATCATCTGCGACGGTGGCTCCACCGACAATACCCTGGAAATCCTGGCTGAATACAAACGGTGGCTGCCGCTCACCGTCCTCGTCGCTCCCGGCGCCAACATCAGCCAGGGGCGCAACTACGCCATTGCCGCTGCCGCCGGCCCCATTATCGCCGCCACCGACGCGGGCGTAGTACTATCCCCCTGCTGGCTGGAAGATATTGTGGCCCCCATTGAACGCGGGGAAACGGCCGTAGCCGCCGGCTGGTTTGAACCTGATCCATACACCGACTTTGAGGTGGTTATGGGCGCAACGGTGTTGCCCACCCGCCGCGATATTGACCCCGCCACCTTCCTCCCCTCTAGCCGCTCCGTCGCTTTTCTCAAAAGCGCCTGGGCAGAGGTTGGCGGTTACCCGGAATGGCTGGATTACAGTGAAGACCTGGTTTTTGATTTTGCCATGAAGGAGCAGGTGGGTAACTTTGTGTTTGTGGACACGGCCGTTGCCTATTTCCGCCCCCGTCCCAGCCTCAGTTCCTTCTTCAAACAATACTATCGCTACAGCCGCGGCGACGGTAAAGCTAACCTGTGGCCTTTGCGCCACCTCATCCGTTATGCCACCTACCTCATTGCCCTACCCTTCATTTTACGGCTCATCTGGCGGGAGAAGGTGTGGGGGTGGCTGTTATTGGTGGGGGGTACGGCCGTGTACTGCCGCCGCCCCACCCAACGTCTCTGGCAAAATACCTGGGGTTGGCGTCCCCCCTCCCGCCTGCGCGCCATCGCCCTCATCCCCATCATTCGACTGGTGGGGGATGTGGCCAAAATGCTCGGCTACCCGGTGGGCCTCTGGTGGCGCTGGCGACACCGGTAAGTGTTTATGTATTCACGTGTTCAGGTGTTCACGTGAGCACGTGAAAACGTGAACACCTGAACACATAACCACAATGAGAAAACCCCTATTCTGCCTTGTCCCCCCCCTCGCCTGATGCTACCATTGCCGCGATATTGAGCCGACGTCTACCGTCGGCTTTTTAGAACCAATGGTAATTAAAAGGACTCCTCCCCGTTATCCCCGCCGCGGGCCTTCCTGCCTGCTGTTTCTGTTTGTCATCTTTGGCATCGGCGTGACCCTGTTTGTCATTCAAAATGCGGATGAAGTGCGCGACGTGATCATCCCCACGGTGACGCCCGAACCCACGCGCTCAGCTACCGAGTTTGCCTTGCTGGCCGAAATTAGCCAGCGTGACGGCGGCACCGAGGAGGCCATCGGTTACTATCGCCAGGCACTGCGGCTGGATGCTACTAAACCGGAAATTTACATTCGTTACATCGAACTATTGGTGGATTACGGTTGCCCGTCTATGGAAATAGGCGGCGGCGAAACCATGAACTGCATTGAGGAGGCGTTGGCGCGCAGCGAAGAAGCCATTGTGTTAGCGCCAGACAATCCACGAGTGTGGACGGCCATAGCTGCCACCTATATCGCCAACGGCTACCGACTGCTAGATGCCGGCGACCCCAGTGGCGCCAACCTGGAATTCGCCCAGGCCGTAACCGCTGCCGAGCGGGCCGTAGGACTCAACCCCACCGACCCGACCGTTCTGTCCACAGCCTATGCCTATACGGCTGGTGGCCTGGTGGCCCAACGTAGACCAGAGTTATACCAAGATGCCCAGATTCAGGCCGAAACAGCCATTACGCTCGACCCCAACAATGCCCTGGCCCGGTACTACATGGGGCAAGTCTTCACCATGCAGGCGTTTTACTCGGCGGCGCGGGAACAGTTCCAACTTGGTTTACAATCCAACCCCAACTTTGCCGGTCTGTATATTGAGATGGCCTACAACTCCTTCGCCAATAGCCGTATCCCGGAAGCCATTAACTGGTTCAAAGACGCATTGAAGGTGGACCCCAATAACGCCGCCGCCTATGATGGCCTGGCCTACATGTATCTGCAACTGGGTGAGGATGTGCAGGCAGAGGAAAACGCCCTCAAGTCGGTACAACTGAACCCCAATGTGGCACGGGCACACGGCCGTTTGGGTGAAGCCTACATGCGCAACAACAAGTTTGACCTGGCGATTGAAGAATTTACCAAAGCTACCACTCTCTATGGCGCGCCCACAGAAACCAACGCCCGCTTTTTCTATCTGTTGGCGGACGCCTACATCCGCGCCGGCCTGCAAAACTGTCCCCAGGCCATCCCCCTGCTGCAAGCTGTCACAGAAAAGAACCAGTTTTACGGTGAATTGGCGCAACAATACCTGCTCGATTGCCGCCGCGCCGTCCTGGAAGGCAGCCAATAATTGCATTTTTAGGGCAAACAGCTTATCATTCCGGCGTTTCTGGCACTCCAACATCTTGATTGCTAAAAATGGCTTGACAACCCCCTGATCTGTGTTAAAATGTCAGCGTAATTTAGCACTCTCGTAGTGTGAGTGCTAATAGACCCCAAAGAAATCCTATACAAGTTAACAAAAGGAGAGTTGCTGTATGAATCTTAAGCCCCTGGGTGATCGCCTGGTTGTGGAACCCAAAGAGCGCGAACAGACCACAGCTTCCGGCCTTATTTTGCCGGAAACCGCGGCCGAAAAACCGCAAGAAGGTGAGGTCATCGCTGTTGGCCCTGGTCGCCGTGATGATGATGGCAAACGTGTTGCCATGGATGTCAGCGTTGGCGACCGTGTCCTCTACGCCAAATATGGCGGCACCGAAGTCAAAATTGACGGGAAGAAATTACTCATTCTCAAAGAATCTGATGTTCTCGCCATTATCGAGAGCTAACCGCGAAGGAGATACTAGAACATGGCCAAACAAGTTGCATTTTCCGAAGATGCCCGGCGCAAGCTGAAGAAAGGCATTGATACCCTGGCTACGGCCGTAGCCACTACCCTCGGTCCCAAAGGGCGCAACGTCGCTCTGGACAAAAAATTCGGCGCCCCCACCATCACCCACGATGGCGTCACCGTCGCCAAAGAAATTGAACTGGACGACCCCTATGAAAACATGGGCGCCCAACTGCTGAAAGAAGCCGCTACCAAAACCAATGACATTGCTGGTGATGGCACCACCACCGCCACTGTCCTGGCCCAGAACATCATCAACGAAGGGCTGAAGAACATCGCCGCTGGCGCCAACCCCATGCTGCTAAAGCGTGGCATCGAGAGCGGCACCCATGCCCTGGCTGAAAAAATCCGCAGCATGGCGATCACCATTGACAGCAAAGAAGAGATCGCCTCCGTGGCCTCCATCTCCGCCCAAGACCGTGAAATTGGCGACCTCATCGCCACCGTCATGGACAAAGTGGGTAAAGATGGCGTTGTCACCGTTGAAGAATCCCGCAGCCTGGAATTTGAAACCGAATACGTCGAAGGTATGCAGTTTGATCGCGGCTACATCAGCCCCTACTTCGTCACCGACGCCGACACGATGGAAGCCGTCATCCAGGATGCCTACATCCTCATCCACGACAAGAAAATCAGCTCCGCCCAAGACATCGTGCCCATCCTGGAGAAAATGCTCCAGATCGGCAAGAAAAACCTGGTCGTTATTGCCGAAGACGTAGACGGCGAGGCGCTGGCGACGCTGGTGCTGAACAAATTGCGTGGCATGGTTAACGCCCTGGCGATCAAAGCACCCGGTTTTGGCGACCGCCGCAAAGCGATGCTGCAAGACATTGCCGTCCTCACCGGCGGGCAAGTCATCACCGAAGAAATGGGTCGCAAACTGGAAAGTGTGCAGATTTCTGACCTGGGCCGCGCCGCCAAAGTTATCTCCAGTAAGGATGACACCACCGTCGTAGACGGCGCTGGCGACGATACACAAATCAAAGGCCGCGTGGAACAAATCAAAGTGGAAATTGAGCGCAGCACCAGCGATTATGACCGCGAAAAATTGCAAGAACGGCTGGCCAAGCTGGCCGGCGGTGTGGCCATCATCCGTGTAGGCGCCGCTACTGAAGTGGAATTGAAAGAAAAGAAACACCGCGTAGAAGACGCCCTGAGCGCCACCCGCGCCGCCGTGGAAGAAGGCATTGTGCCTGGCGGTGGCGTGGCTCTGCTGAACGCGCTGCCGGCGTTGGACAGCGTGACCTTGCCCGAAGGCGACCAGACCACCGGTATCGGCATTTTGCGCCGCGCTCTGGAAGCGCCCATGCGCAAAATTGCTGAAAATGCCGGCCAGAATGGCGACGTGATCATTCAAAATGTGCGGCGTGAACAAGAACGCACCGGCGACAAGAACATTGGTTATGACGTGATGACCGGCGAGTACATCAACATGGTGAAAGCGGGCATCATTGACCCGGCCAAAGTGACGCGCGGCGCGTTGGAAAACGCAGCCAGCATCGCCGCTATGGTGCTGACCACCGAAGCGTTGATCACCGACATTCCCGAACCGGAAAAACCAATGCCCGGCGGCGCTCCCGGTGGCATGGGCGGCATGGATTTCTAAAAACAAAGCCCGTTTGCTGTGGTGGGTTCCCAACCACGCCACCTACGGAAAAAAACAAAGACCCCCATCCGGGGGTCTTTTGTTTTTACATGGCCTCTGGTAAACTCAACCCATGAGCGCACAATTACTTGAAAAACTTCTCCCGGCGTTAGAAAAAATGGAGTGGCCACAATTGCCCGAAGCAACGGAACAGGGGCGACAGGCCTATATGGTTGGTTTGGAACGGCTGGATGAATATGACGGCGATGTGAAGCTATTGTCGTCGGCGCTGCGGGCGTTTCAATCGGGCAATTCTAAGCCGTATGCCTGTGCGGGGGTGGCTTATACGCTGTTGGTGGCGGCGCAGGAAAGTGACGGCAGTTTTGCGCCAGCGGGGTTGGACGAGAGCATGAAGTGGCTGGAACAGGCTCAGGAATTGGCGCCTGACATCCTGGAAGTTAATGTGATTGAGGCGATGATTTATGCTGGCTACGGCCGTGATGAAGATGCCCGCCTGGTTCTGGACTATCTGCAAGAAGTTGACCCCTATAACTATCAATTGGCCAAAGCAGAGATAACCTACTGGAAACAACAAGGTGATGTGGAACAGACCATTCACTGGTTCAACGCCGCCGCCAAAGCTGCCGACAATGTGCCGCAACGGCTGCGGATGCGCGCCCGTTTAGGCGATTTCTATTTTGAACAACACCGGCTGGATGAGGCGCTGGCTATCTACAAAGAGGCCGTCCACTTTGACAACCATAATGTGCGCCTATGGCACAAAATCAGCATCATTTACTGGCAGCAAGATAATGTTGACGAGGCGGAAAAAGTAAACCAACAAACCCTGCGTTTGCAGGCTGATTTTGCTCCGGCTGTGAAACTACACGAAGCCATTAAAGTCCGAAAACAAGAAGGGCATCGCACCGGGCGGTTATTTGGATAAGTAATTGTTGTGCAAACGGAGGTATGACAAGTGGCAGAGACCGTTTTAACCCACCCTTTTGCGGAAAGCGAAGCCTATGAAACTCCAGTGGTAGATGCCAGTCACCTGATGACGGAGGATGATACGCCCGTGGACAACTTTTTCTCCGAACGGCAAATGGATTTGTTGATTGACACGCTCTACGCCTCGTGGCGCGGGCCAACAGTGGGTAGACCCTTTATGGCGATGGCCAATGTGGCCCTCTATTTTGCGCTGCGGCAGCAGCCCTTAGTGCCTGACGTGCTGATTAGCCTGGATGTAGAACCGCCGGCTGACGTTTGGAAAAAGGAAAATCGCTCGTACTTCATCTGGGAATATGGCAAACCGCCAGATGTGGTCGTGGAGATTGTATCCAATCGTAAAGGGCAGGAGTTGGGGTACAAGCTGAATCAGTATGCCCGCCTGGGTATTGCCTATTACATTGTTTACGATCCCATCCGTTTACTCAGCAATAAGACTCTCCATGTCTACACCTGGAAAGATGCGCGTTACCAGGAAAGCAAAAAAACATGGCTGCCGGCTGTAGAGTTGGGCGTTACTTTATGGACGGGGGTCTATCGGGACATGGAAGCGACCTGGCTGCGCTGGCAAGATGCGGCCGGTCATTTGCTGCTCACCGGTCAGGAACGCGCCGCCGTCGCTGAGGAGCGGGCAGAAGCGGCCGAGGGACGGGCAGAAGTGGCCGCGGAACAGGCTGCACTGGAACGAGAACGGGCAGAGCGGCTGGCGGCGCAGTTGCGCGCGTTGGGGGTTGAGCCGGAATAAGGTGGGGACACGGCCGTGACCCCTCTCAACCAGACACACCGACTGCTTCTGGAAACTGGTGGCCCGTTTTTTGCTGCAAAAATGCAATCACTTGTTCTTGCACCTCAGCCGGGGAGAGGGGGCTGGTGTCCACGTAAAAATCACAATGCTGGCGGGCATGGATCAGGCGCTCTTGCTGCATTTGCAAGCGAGGCAGGCCGCCTCCCAGGTGCGGCCGTCGGCGCGTTGCATTGACATAATCCACATCCAGATAAATGAGAATATCAGGCCGGCTGACGCGCCGCCACATATCGGGCACATAGGAATGTTCTTGGGCCGGTTGGCGCGTATCAATACCGAGCGATTTGAGGGTTTGGGACAGGGTGCTTTTTCCAGCGGAACAGGGGCCAACGACGGCGACACGTAAGGGCTTACTATCAGGCTCAGGTGGGGGAGGTGACGTTTCCATACGCTTGCTAGAGGGGCAAATGCACATCCATTCGCCGTATTTTGGTGTCTTGTGTGGCGGGCAACACGGCCGTGACCAACACACTGATGTCGTCTTTGGGACGGCCGTTATCCTTTGCCAACGCCCCTGCCATTAAGGAATCAGCAATCGCCCGCGGCGAGGTGACGCCCGCTGCTACCATCTCCCGAAACGAAACGGCAGGATCATACCCATTATGGCCACTCCATTCCCCGGCATGGCGCAACCCATCCGTGAAGATAACGATGATGGTCCCCACCAGCAGCGGCAGTTCCGTAATCACCGGTTTGGTGTTACGATTGACGCCTACACTTTTGGAAGGTTCATCCAACAAAATGTGTCCATCGGCCTGGGTGTAAACCAACACCGGCGCGGCGTTGTTGCGTGAGATGACAAACGTTTTGCTGACCAGATCAATGGAAAGAATGTTGAGGGTGGCGCTGACCTTGCCGCCGCGTTGGGCATACAAATAGTCGTGCGCCGCGCGGGCGGCGGCCCCATCCCGTACCCCCTCGCTCAGCAGTTGGATGGCTTTGCGGGCCACCATATTGCTGATCAACTTGGCAGACAGCCCGCTACGCTGCCCATCAGCCAAAACGAAAGAAAGGCCGCCGGACGGCCTTTCTATCATTTCCAGTGTGTCACCACTTTCGCTGGAGGCGTATTTGCTTATCTTGGCAACAGCAAATTGCACTTCCACCGCAGTTTTTTACCAGCGGTCGCCGCCAGAGTCGTCGCGGCGACGGTAATCGTCCCGCCGGCCGCCGCCACTCTTGTTGCGGTCGCCGCCGCCACGATAGCCGCCGCTGCCGCCGCGATTGCCACCACTGCCACCACTGCCACCACGATAGCCGCCGCTGCCGCCGCGACTGCCGCCGCTGCCGCCACGATAACCACCGCTGCCGCCACTGCGTTCTTCACGGGGACGGGCTTCATTGACACGCAGTTCGCGGCCGTCAATTTCCTTACCGTTCAGAGCGGCGATTGCCTGCTCGGCTGCGTCTTCTTCCATCTCTACAAAACAGAAGCCGCGAAAACGACCGGTGTCCCGGTCATTGATCATGGCCACTGACTCCACAGAACCAAATTCCGCAAACAAGTCACGAACCTCATCCTCTGTGGCCTGAAACGACAAATTACCGACATAAATTTTCTTGTTCAACTTACCAAAATCTCCATTTTGTGCTTGTCTGCGGCCTTGCTGCAAACTTGCCTAAGCAATTAAAACTAGAATGTAGCATAACATTTTTTTTGCAAACAGTCCAAAGGTAATTGCAGTTTAGCTAATAACGTAAAAAGGTAATGGTACAAAGACCAATAAAAACATCACCATGCTAAAAACGGCGACCGCCCGGCGGCGGGGGTCTAGCGGCGTCACGTCGTCCAATGGCTCGGCGTGTAAACGGCCAAAGAAGTAGAGCAAGATCAGCCAGACCACCCAGGTCAGCACGCCCCCGCTCACCAGCGAGAAAATGGCTAACAGCGCCAGGATAAACATAACCGGCAAGTAAAACCGATCTGCCTTTTCGCCAAGTAGTGCATACGTGATGTGCCCACCATCCAACTGGCCCACGGGCATCAGGTTCAGCGCCGTCACCAGCAAGCCCACCCAACCGGCCCAGGCCACCTGGTTCAAGTAGACATCGTAGGTGGCGTTGGGCAAAAACTGGCCGAAGGTGATGTATTTTGCCAGGTAATAGAGGATGGAGTTGCCTTCGATGGGGACGCCATTGACCACGACGCCGATTTCTGAGGTATACAGGCCGTAAAAGAGGATGGGAATGGCGAAAAGTAACCCGGCCAGTGGCCCTGCCGCCCCCACATCAAGCAGCACACGTTTGTTGGGCAGCGGGGCTTTGAGGCGAATGACCGCGCCCATGGTGCCAATGGGGGGAATGAAGGGGATGAAGTAGGGTAGGGTCACGGCCGTGCCATGATACCGCGCCGCAAAATAATGCCCCATCTCATGCGCCCCCAGGATGAGCATAATACACAGGCAATACGGCCAGCCGCGCCAGATTTCCAGCCCTTGTTGTAGGGTGTCTGACTCAAAAAATAACGCCCCGGTAAACATGGTAGAGAAAACGGTCAGCGCAAAGAGCAGGGCGTTGATGCGCCAGTCGGAAGGGGTGGTTCGCAAAACGCCCGGTTCGGCGGTGATGACGATACGGCCGTCCACTTCCCGGCGCACATAGGGCGTAAAACCATGCACGGCAAAGAGGGCGCGTATGTCGGCAAAACAGTCGGCGGAGTCTTGCACGAAACGGCCGTGAAACTGCACCGCCCCCCGAAACGGCTCATCCAACCCCGTATGCAGCACGGTAAACCAGTCGGCCATGCCGCTGCGCATGGCCTGGACTTTATCCAACGAGACCGCCGGTTTTTCCGGCATGAAGGGGGTTACGGGCATGAGGGGGTGGCAGGTAGCAGGTTGCAAGTTGCAGGTGGCAGGTAATGACTGACTTGCAACTTGCCACTTACAACCTGCATACTTTTTACACTTCTTCCGCCGGTTTGTCAGTCGGCCCTTCGGCCACCACCGGCTCATCGTCATCCCCCCACCTAATGATCCAGATGCAGGCACCGGCCACCAACACGGTAATGACCACCAGCCAAAACCATTGGCTGGCTTGCAGCCCCACATCCCGCGCTTCATAAACCAATAACAATACCATCCCCAACGCCAACACAAACCAGGCAGAGAGGTTGGGGTGTTTGAGTATCCAGGCTTTTAGACTATTCATCTTCATTATCCATTCACAAGGAGGAGTTCAGCATCCTCAGATGCTGAACGGCTCGCATCTGAGGATGCTCGCTCCTCGTGGATCAGTGAAATAAATTTTTAACTCTCATTAGAAAAGAAATCACATTGCCAACTGGGCCGGAAAATCGGCTCACGATTTACGGATTACGGTCACTTCAACCTTGTATCCAACAAAACTTTCACCAGATAGGTGCTATCTTCCGGCTGCGATTCGTCAATGGCCTCTTTCCAGTTGTTCGCCATTTCGCTGCGCTCCATGGGCGTGTAGCCGTGCGCCAGAAAAAGGCGGCGTAAATCATCCGGGGCGTTGTTCGGAATGAAGGCGACGATGAGCTGGCACAGATGGCCGTAGGCGGATTTTTGGATTTCTTGAATCACGGCCGTACCCGTCACCCCAACCATCTCCGGCGGATGTATGTAAATCTCTTCCACCCGCCCCACCTGGCTGTCAATCTTCCAGCCTACCACCGTGCTGATCTCTGATCCCACCTGGCCGATGAAGTAACCGCGCTCGCTCAAGGCAGCCAATATATCGGCCCGTTTCATTTTGATGGCGCCGCCGCTGGACTGCTGGATGAGCAGCAAAATGGAGGGGATGTCGTTCGGCCGCGCCCGGCGTACCTGCAAATCTTCCGGCGCGTCGCCCATTTCCAGCGGGGTCAGGTCGCTAACATCGGTGGATTCGGCGGTAACGGCCGTTTCCATAGCTGTTTCCGTCGTCGTTGTTTCTGTTTTGGACAACGGCCGTCTCACCGGCGCGGGCGTCAAGTCCAGGCGGGCTTTCGCCTCTGCCTGTCCCGGCGTGGGCAGCCGCCCCCAGGCTACTTCAAACTGCGCCTGGGTATCGCTCATCAAGCCGTTCGTATCAATCACCACATCCGCAAAGGCGATCTTCTCTTCCTGCGCCCCTTGTGCTTTGATGCGGTTGGCCGCCGCCGAGGTTTCCATGCCCCGGCAGACACGCAGCCGCTCTAGCTGCTTTTGCCGGTCACAGCGCGTCACCCATATCTGGTGGCACGCTTTGGGGATGTCCCCTTCAAGCAATTTGATCGCTTCAATCATCACATAACCGGCGTCGCTTTCCAGGATGCGTTTGTCCACTTCGCGGCGCACCGCCGGATGCACAATGGATTCCAGCAGAGCCATCTGGTCCGGGTCAGAAAAGACAATTTGCCCCAGAAGGTCGCGGTCTATACGGCCGTCCGCCTTTCGCACCCGCGATGTAAACTCCGCCGCTATCGCCTCCTGCAACTTTTTGTCACGATCCATCAACTCATGCACAATTTTGTCCGCGTCAATGGTCAAAGCCCCCGCCTCCCGCGCCAGCCCCATCACCGCCGACTTGCCGGTAGCGATGTTCCCCGTCAGGCCAATAATCACCTTGCCGTCATAATGGGTGGCGTTTTGCAGCTTGTCGTTCTTCCCCTGACTACTCATGTAACTTCTCCCACTGCGCCATCAAAGCGTTCAAATTGTCTTCCGCCTCAGCATAAGCGGCGCTCAGGCTTTGTATCTTATCAAAAGATTGTGCTTCTGTCGCCTGTTGCAAAGCGGTAATGGTGCGTTGCAACTCCTGTTCGGCCATTTCGATGTGGCGTTCCAACAGCGTCACCGTTTCTTGCAGGCGGCGCTGCTCATTTTTGCTCAACGCCGCCCCATTAGCGGGGGATTCGGCTTCTTTTTGTACCGGCGGTGCGGCTAGAACCGGCCCCTTCGCGGCCTCTTTTTCCTGCTGCCGGGCGGCCAGGTATGACTGATAATTGCCGGGATAGACGCGCAAGTGGTTGTCGCTGACCTCCCATACCTGCGTTGCCAGCCTGTCCACCAGATAGCGATCATGCGACACCATCAAAATGGTGCCGCCATATTGGGCCATCGCCTCCTGCAAAATTTCCTGCGCCGGGATGTCCAGATGGTTGGTTGGCTCATCCAGCAGCAAAAAGTTCGCCCGCTCCCGCGCCAGCAGCGCCAGCGACAGCCGCCCGCGCTCGCCACCGCTGAGCATACTCACCCGCTTATACACATCATCCCCGCGAAACAAAAAGAGCGCCAGGTAATTCCGCGCCTCACTGATGGGGATGTTTTCCCGGTTCAGCAGTTCGTCCAGTACCGTGTTTTCCGGGTGCAGCGTTTCGTGGGCCTGGGCAAAGTAGGCCAGGCTCAGGCTGGCTCCCAGTTTGATTTCGCCCGTCAACGGCGGCAATTTCTCCAAAACCGTCTTCAAAAAGGTGGATTTGCCCGACCCATTGGGGCCAATCAGCGCGGCCACTTCCTGCCGGTGCAGTTCAATATCGTCGGCGGCAAATAACTGGTTGCCGGGGTAGCCCACGGCCAGCCCTTTGGTGCGCAAGACCAGTTCGCCGCTGCGATGGCTGGATTGCAGACGCATATGGAGGTGCGACGGCCGTTGTGGAGCCTCCAATTCGCCAATCTGCTGCTGCAACTCAC
Source organism: Chloroflexota bacterium (assembly GCA_014584575.1). Taxonomy (GTDB): domain Bacteria; phylum Chloroflexota; class Anaerolineae; order Promineifilales; family Promineifilaceae; genus CAADGU01. Next base: position 161,031 of record JACTMP010000073.1, on the reverse strand, counting down.
TCACCGACGTGGCAATCCGGCCCAAATCCAACTCATTGGTCAGCTGCAACCACCCTTTGCTTTGCAACGCGCCAATGGCCGCCAACCCACCGGCCCGGTACGCGGCCACTTCCCGCGCCAACCGGCTCAATTTGCCCTGCGCCATTTGCGTGCGCTGCCCGGCAATGTTGCGCCGGATGTAATCCATCTCTTTCTCGATGTGCTGGCGGAAATCGGCATAATTTTGCAACTGCTTTTCCCAGCGTGCCTGCCGCTGCTGCACATAGGCGGAATAATTGCCGCGATAATGTTGCATCCCGGTGCGACTCATCTCCCAAACAGTGTTGACCACATTGTCCAGAAAGTAGCGGTCGTGGCTGACAATGAGCAACGCGCCCGGCCACAGCTTCAGCGTCCCTTCCAGCCACTCCACCGCCTGCACGTCCAGATGGTTGGTGGGTTCGTCCAGGATGAGCAGATCGGGCCGTTCCAGCAGCAGCCGTCCCAGCAGCAGGCGCGTCTTTTGCCCGCCGCTGAGGTGCGCCAATGGCATCGGCCACTCCGCCTGTTCAAAACCGAGGCCGGTCAACACCTGTTTGATGCGCAATTCGTAGTCGTAGCCGCCGGCCGCTTCAAACTGCACCTGCAACTGGCTATATTCGGCCAACAACTCTGGCGAATGGTCGCCATCGGCCATTTGCTGCTCCATCTGGCGCAGCCGGGTTTCGTCGCTGCGCAGGGTGGCGAAGACGGTGAGCAGTTCGTCGTAGACGGTGTTGTCATGCCCGGCGAAGGCTTGCGACGCTTCCTGGGGCAGGTAGCCTAACTGTGTGCCTTTGGCAATGTGGATGCTACCGGCCGAGGGCGGCGTTAACCCGGCCAGGATGAGCAGGAGCGTGGTTTTGCCCACGCCGTTGGGGCCAACCAGCCCCACTTTGCCTTCGTGGGGGATGCTGCCGCTGACACCGCTGAACACGTCAAAGTCGCCAAACGCCTGGCCGAGATGGTTTGCACTGAGGATTGCCATGAGGGGGGATTATACTCAAAAAAAGCCTATGAATGAATTCATAGGCTGATACAATAAACGTGCCAAAGCACGTTACCAGGAGCGCAGACAACGCGCTTTAGCGCGTTTTGTATACCAGACGCTGAATTCCATTCGGCGGCGTTGGCGGCCAATGCTCCTTCATAAACAGTGGCAAACAGCAGGCAGCTTGCGGTAAACTTGTAGCTATTGAAAGTTCAGCAGTGGATGTGATTATGGCGATTCGTTGTGTAATGAGTCGGCATAATAAATAGTTAGGCGGCTCAAGTAATTAGTAAAGGCACATTGACAAGTAGCCCATGGAGCAATGCAAATGGACACTCAAGAACTATCTGAGATATTGAATAAAGCATTTAATGATACCGAGTTGAGGAACCTTGCCTTAGATCTCAGTGTCGATTATGAGAAACTAGCGGGAACAACCAAAAGTGATAAGGCTCGTGAATTGATTAAATATTTTGAGAGGCGCGGTCAGTTAGGTGCCTTTGTTGATCAAATCCAGAGGAGGAGACCGAACATTAAAACACCCTCTTCAGTTGACAGGAGGACAAATATCCCTGAAGGATTTGGTTTCGTAAAAATCCTTTCAAGCCGTGGTGGTTCAGTTAACGAGGTCACTAGATTCTTGCACGATGTTGAAATGGTTTACAACGCACTCTATCTTTTTGAGAACATATACCTGGAACGTTTCAACTTTCAAAGCAAACATTTTAGACGGGGATACCAATATTACTATGAATTTGGAGTCAATGTGGGGCCGTACGCTTTTGATAAACTAAATGAAAATCTAATTCTCCCACAAAATAGACTCCTCATTAATAGTATTCGTATTGAATCTCCTGGTTTTTGGGAATTCTTAGGTGCGCTAAACCCATTACTGCAAATTCGTGAATATCTAAACGACAGGCATCGTAGACGGCAAGACAGAGAATATCGCGAGGTATCAGAACGTGAAAGACTTGTCCTCGAAAATGAGTTAATCCAACGTCAAATATTGGAAAAAGACAACTCTATCATTCGTGACAGAATAAATATCATGCGAGATTTAGGATACTCAAATGAGGATATTCAAAGAATCATATGGGCAAATATTGGAATGCCTCTGGTGGAACTCGGCAAGCATCAAGATACTGCACTTATTGGTGAAGCTGAGTGATTTTGCAAAACTAGACCTAACACGATGTTAGCTGAGCCATTTATGGAGGACACGGCCGTACCCGCTTTGCTGTGGTCGGTCTTCCAGACCGTACCACACCTGTCTTGCCCAACGTTAACGGTGGAATTATATGGCCGTACGCCACCCCCATCAATCGTGTTACGGCCTCGTCAGGCATTACCCGTTTCCAGCAACGTTACAAAGGCAGTTGGTGACAGAACAGTTATGCCTTGATACTCGCCCACGTGCAGCAAATGTTCATCACCAGTTACCACATAACGGGCACGGCCGGCAACCGCACATTCCAGATAGCGATTGTCTGATTCATCGGCGGTCACAACCGCTACTGTTTCTGCTGGCTCCACCCATATGCCCTGTTCTGCAATCAATTCCACAAATTCAAGCCGATTTTCGCGGATTTTCTGGTACTTTCTTTGCAGCCGTTCATAAGCAGTTACCCGCAAAATCTCATCTACGATGGGTTGAGAAAGCAAAACCTCGCACTCCCCCGCCAGCCATCTGTTGATAATAGTGGCGGGGTGCCCCTGGCTGGATATTAACGCGCTAATATAGACGTTCGCATCAAGAACCACACGCATCATCGTCATGCAAACCTGACTTCTGCTAATGAGATTGGGGGATCAGGAGATTGAGAGATTGGCTTCGCCCCGCATTGCTTGTTGCGCGGCCAGGACATCCTGCATTACCTCATCCGGCTGTGCATCAGGATTGGCGGCCTGGACATCATGGAGTAGTTCCAGCAGCCGTTTTCGCTGCTGTTTCCAGTTTTCATAGACCTGGATAGGCACCACAGCGACCGCCGGTTTGCCATGCCGATTAATGACATATTTGTCGCCCTGGTATTGCACTTCATCAACAATCGCCCGAAACTGTTCCCGTGCTTCTGTAACGCCGATCACTTTTTCCATTTTTAATGCCTCTGGTTCGTTCATATGTACGTTCTGTATATTCTGTTAATTATGGACTATATAGTAGCACTCATTGTCTTTCCAAACAATGCTCACGGCCGTGACCCTCGACGACATCACCTTGCCGGAATGAGACGATAGGGGGTACGGCCGTGCCGTACCTGTTTTGTTTAATGGGAGCGGGGGAATGATACGGCCGTGCCCCACCCCCATCAATCGCGTTACGGCCGTGACCCAAACGACAATCCTTTAATTGGCGGCAAAACCAGTGTACGGCCGTTTATATGGCGCGTGAAATGCCAACACAATATCTTCTTTGGGCACACCCCGCTCCACTAATTCGTTGGCAACACCTTGCTCTGTACCATCATACTGAATCCAAAACTTACCGTTCTTTATATCCACGTGTACCATACAGCCATACAACCGGTTATCGTCTTGCCAGCCAGTATGTACAAGCTGATAATGGTCATTTTTGGTGTCAAAAACCATTTGCGCCTCCACCTCGGTGTCACCCAATGGAACAATGGCTCGCTGCTTGAGGATTTCTTGAATGGTTGCACGATAACTTTCTAGCTTATCCATGTGACAATAACCTCCTGTTCCGGTCTGTAAACTACCAATCTCAGTTGATGCCGCTGAATAACCGTTTGAATGAAAGGCAGAATAAAAAACTCTTTGAAAGTATCTGACGGTATGGCCAGATACAAAACACGGTCTGGCTCTTTACCTTCCAGAGCGATTCTATAGTTCAGAAATTGCCCTAAAGCAGTATGAAACTCCGTGATGTTTGATGCTCCCACAAAACTCTTCACTTCAACTGCAATCTTCTGCGTTCCTTTGACGGCCGCGATCAGCTTTTCCGCCCCTAAATCTACCGCCATGTTAATATCATCTACAGTCAGGGGAAAGGGGTCATGGGTAATTGTCCAGCCATCTTTTTGAAGGGCATGTTTGACGGCATTGTGGAACAAATCTTTTGCTGACATAGGCGTATTTTAGCATAACAGGGAGGGTCATTAAAGCCGCATTTGTTTTGCGTGATATGAACAGGGGAATGATACGGCCGTACCCCACCCCCATCAATCGTGTTACGGCCGTTGTTGACACCGTTCATCCGGCCACGGGGTAGAGAGGATTATTTTTGAGCCTGACTATAATCCGGCGGTCGCCCACCACAATTTCATTGTCCTGGACGTGTACGGCCGTTTGTTGATCGGCTGGTAGCCGCAAAATCAGTTTATTTCCCACGACCTCCCCCTCCAGTTCAATAATTTCCGTGACCCTTTCGGCCATCCGGTCAAAAAGCAATTCAAAGAAGCTAGAAGCGGGCAATTCGCCGCTCTCCTGAGCGGAGCGGTCAATATATCCCTCAATCAGCGATTGGAATTCATCATAGTTCATCTCGGTTAAGGCTTTTTCAATCATAGGATGCTCCTGCTTGTTTACGGCGAACCAGTTGTTTCCACATCTCGTAATCTACCACTACCAGGATTATACCATGTCGTTCAATCTGCACGGGTTGAGGCAAAAGAGAGAGGAGATTCTCTAACGTGCCTGACACGGCCGTGCCACCTCCAATAGTTTCCCAGGCAAATGGCTTTTGAAACACTACCAGAGTTCGTTCCTGCCCTTTCTCGTACAGACGGGTGATGTAGAAATCGTTGGCCAATGATCCACGCCCTTGCTGTTGCAGAAAGTAGGTAGACGTTTTGATGTCCCCCAGCAAATTCAACACGATCAAATCGGCTGGCGAATAACGCTCGCGGCGACGGCGTAGGTCGTGCATGTGGAAGTCAATGCCACTATCGGCCAGATCACGCATAATTTCCACTTCAAAAGCATAACCATGTGCAAAACTTTGCCACCAATACAAACAATAGACCAGAAGCAGCCAGCTTTGGGGATCATCACGTTGCAACAAGCCTGCTTTTTGCAGGGAGGGGCTAATTTGCCGGGCAATTACGGCCGTGAGTGCCGAACTTTCTTTCAGGACATCTTTGGTGTCCAGCAGTTGATCAATGTACGGATTGGCAAACGGCTCGACGACATATGTCTCATACAACTGGCGAAAAGTATGTTTTGACCGACCAGTGATGACCTGAGCTTCATTGAGGATGTCTATGGCTTCATAAAGGTGTCGCCAGACGGCCGTTGTCAACTTGTGTCTATTCGTTAGATAAGCAGTTAATGCTTGTTCGTGCTGTTTGGTTAGTGTGGATGGAATCCTGAATTGCATGGCATCACCTAAACAATGAGCCAATCATATCAGATTTGGGGAAGAAAGAATAAAACGGCCTGACGTGAACAGGGGAATCATACGGCCGTACCCCACCCCATCAATCGTGTTACGGCCTCGTCAGGCATTACCCGTTTCCAGCAACGTTACAAAGGCAACCGGTGACAGGATAGTGATCCCTTGATACTCGCGCACATGCAGCAAATGTTCATCACCAGTTACCACATAACGGGCGCGGCCGGCAACCGCACATTCCAGATAGCGATTGTCTGATTCATCGGCCGTCACAACCGCCACTATTTCCGTTGGCTCCACCCATATGCCCTGTTCTGCAATCAATTCCACAAATTCAAGCCGGTTTTCGCGGATTTTCTGGTACTTCCTTTGTAGCCGTTCATAAGCAGTTACCCGCAAAACCTCATCTACGATGGGTTGAGAAAGCAAAACCTCGAACTCCCCCGCCAGCCATCTGTTGATAATGGCGGCGGGGTGGCCCTGGCTGGATATTAACGCGCTAATATAAATGTTCGCATCAAGAACCACACGTATCATTGTCATGCAAACCTGACTTCTGCTAATGAGATTGGGCGATCAGGAGTTTGAGAGATTGGCTTCGCCCCGCATTGCTTGTTGCGCAGCCAGGACATCCTGCATCACCTCATCCGGCTGTGCATCAGGATTGGCGGCCTGGACATCATGGAGTAGTTCCAGCAGCCGTTTTCGCTGCTGTTTCCAGTTTTCATAAACCTGGATGGGCACCACAGCGACCGCCGGTTTGCCATGCCGGTTAATGACATACTTGTCGCCCTGGTATTGCACTTCATCTACAATCGCCCGAAACTGTTCCCGCGCCTCTGTAACACCAATCACCTTTTCCATTTTCAATGCTCCGTCCGCTTAAATGTGCGTTCTGTACATTCTGCTAATTATGGGCGATATAGTAGCATCTATTTTATTTCCAAACAATGGTCACGGCCGTGACCCTTGACGACATTACTTTGCCAGAATAAGGGGGCGGGGGTACGGCCGTACCCCTTCTCACGAGACAAAAAAGACCCGAAGGGTTTTGGAAACCCTTCGGGTCTGATGATGCAAAAACCTGATTTCTAAGTTGTCAGTTCAAATACTGGCGCAGGTGCCCGGCAAAGTTGGGGTGACGCAGTTTGCGCAGCGCCTCTTTTTCCAGTTGGCGAATACGCTCACGGGAGAGGCCAAACATCTCGCCCACTTCTTTCAAGGTGCGTGATTCGCCATCTTGAAGGCCGTAGCGCAAACGTAGGATGCGGGCTTCGCGGGGCGTCAGTTGGTCCAAAATTTCGCCCAACTCTTCGGTGAGCATTTTGGAAGCAACCGTTTCGGCCGGGGGCGGCGCGTCCACATCTTCAATAAAGTCGCCTAATTCGGCATCCGACTCATCGCCGACGGGGCGTTCCAGATGGACGGGCTGGCGGCTGGTGCGCAGCATCCAGCGCACCCGGTCGGCGGGCAGTTCCATGTGTTCGGCGATCTCTTCAGCGGTGGGCTGACGGCCGTACTCCTGTTCCAACTCCTGGGCAATCTGATACAGCTTGCTGATGCGGCCACCCAGATGGGCGGGAATGCGGATGGTACGGCCGTGATTGGCTAACGCCCGTGTCACCGCCTGCCGAATCCACCACGTGGCATAGGTGCTGAAGCGGTTGCCACGCCGGTAGTCGTATTTTTCTACCGCTTTCATCAAGCCCACGTTGCCTTCCTGAATCAAATCCAGAAATTGCAAGCCCCGGCCCCGGTATTTCTTGGCAATGCTCACCACCAGACGGGTATTGGCGCGGATCAGGTGGGCGCGCGCGGCGTCACCCACTTCGCAAATGTTCACCAGATGGTCAATTTCATCGTCGCTGAGCGTGTCCGTTTCTTTGTGCAGCTTGCGGTCAGCGGCGCGGCCGGCCTCAATTTCCATGGCTAACTGAACTTCTTCCTCAGCGGACAGAAGCCCTTGCTGCCCCATTTCCCGGAAGTACAGTCCCACCGAATCATCAATGGGCACATTGCTCAGATCAAATAACGGCGCAGAATGAGACGAATCGCCTAATTCACCAGCAGCAAAGCTAAAACTCTCTAAAATGTCGTCGTCTAGTTCTTCGGCTCCGGCCCCGTTCAGGGGTATTGGCGGTGCATCCACTTCGTCTTCGCTATTGTAAATGGGTAAACCCGCCGCCTGTGCTTCTTCTATGACTGTTTCCAGTAGTTGCAGATTGTCTTCTACTTCCGGTAATGCTTCCATTATCTGGTCGTATGTCAGATATCCCTGTTCCAAGCCCTCGGCAAGCAGAACCGTAACCACGTCCATCTCCTCAAATGGATCTTGCATATCGCTCATATATTAAACCCTTTCTTCCCAGATTTTTTTGTTGGTGGGGTGTAACGCTCACCCAAGTCGTCCTCTTCCTTACACTGGGGGGCAGTCTAGCATATTCGCCAGCGCAAAGTCAAGGGGGGGGATGAAGTGGGGGAAGGGGGTTTCAGAGGGGATTAAGGTAATGTTTCAAAGTGGAAACCCGTCTGCTTGCAGCACCTCATCTACACCGGGCAGTGGAGTGTGGAGCACGGCCGTTGCCAGCCGCAAATCCAACTCACAATTCAACGACCAGGTTGGCGAATTGGTAGGGCCAATGGTCAACGAATTGCGTTCCGGGATGCCCCAATAATCCAACATTCTCAGGCCAAAATCGGCCCGGCTCATCACCTGGCGACCGGCCACGTTGATGACGCCCGTAAAAGTGTTCTGCGCCAGTTCCAGACAGGCCTGGCTCAGGCTGTGTACCCACACCGGGTTGCGTATCTGGTCATTAAATAGCGTAACCGGCTGCCCGGTGCGTAACGCCCCGGCCATCCAGGCAGTGCTGTGATCCATGACCTCTAGCCCATAAATGAGAGAGGTGCGGATGATGACGTGGTTGGCGTGGGCCTGGACGATGGTTTCGGCGTCGGCTTTGGCACGGCCGTAGGCGTTGACAGGGTTGGGCACGGCCGTTTCCGCATACGGCGGCGCATCACCCCGGAAGACAACGTCGGTGGAGAGGTGGATGAGCCGGGCATTGACCTGTTGCGCGGCCTGGGTGATATGTTGCGCTCCCAGGCGGATGACCGCTTCCATGTCTGCGCCCCGGTTGCTGCCGGCGGTGTGGATGATGACATCGGGTTGGAAGGCGGCGACCAGGTGTTGCACGGCCGTCTCATCCCGCAAATCCACCTGTTCGCGCCGGCCGCTGTGCCAGGGGTCGTGGTGGAAATAGGTGTAGAGGGTGTCGTGTACGGCCGTTGCCAGTGGTAGGAGATGCTGCCCCAGATAACTGCCACCGCCCGTGACCAGCAGGCGCAGCTTATTCTTCGGATTCATCCAGTTCTTTGACCCTTTCCATGGCCTGGATGGCGGCAGCCTGGGCAGCGCTTTGTTTGCTACGGCCGTCGCCCTGCCCCCATATCTCCTCGCCCACCCGCACCGCTACCGTAAACGTCTTGGCGTGATCCGGCCCGCTGGTACCCATCACGTCATACCGGGGTGTAATGTTGTAACGCGCCTGCGCCCACACCTGGAACTCACTCTTGGCGTCTTTGTGTGACGAAGAAGCCAGAATCTCCACCAGGGCTGGGCCTATAAACTGCGCCACAATCCGCTCCACTGGCGCCAGCCCCTGATCTAGATAAACCGCGCCAATCACTGCTTCAAAGGTGGCACACAAAATGGGGATACGCTCCCGCCCCCCATTTTCCGCTTCACCATATCCCAGACGTAAAAAGCTGCCCAGGTCCAACTCACGGGCAAAAGTCGCCAGCGCCTTCGCCTGCACCAGCGCCGCCCGCAAACTGGTCAACTCCCCTTCATTCATCTCTGGGAAGTGGTGGTAAAGATATGCGCCCACCACAAAATCCAGCACCGCATCACCCAGAAACTCCAGCCGCTCATTGTCTTCCAGGGCAGCTTCCGGTTTCTCGTTCCAGAAGGAACGGTGGGTCAGGGCGCGGGTCAGCAGCGAATAATCACGAAATTGCACATCCAGCTTCTGCTCCAGCAGCGCCAGATGATCCAGAACCTCACTCATGTTCGTACTTTTTGAATAACAAAACGGCATTGTGCCCACCAAAACCAAAGGCGTTGTTCATGCACACATGCACGCTGGCCGGCCGGGCCACATTAGGCACATAATCCAGGTCACAGGCCGGGTCCGGCGTTTCATAATTGATGGTGGGGGGAAGCATCTGGTCACGAATGACCTGCACACAAAAGACGCTTTCCATAGCGCCCGTGCCACCCATGCAATGCCCGGTCATAGATTTGGTGGAACTGACGCCAATGCTGTAGGCATGTTCCCCCAGGGCGGCTTTGATGGCGGCCGTTTCGTTGGCGTCGTTCAGTTCGGTGGCCGTGCCGTGGGCGCTGACGTAATCTACCGCCTCCGGTTGTAGTCCGGCTTCCTTGAGGGCGATGCGCATGGCGCGGGCCGCACCGGAGCCGCCTTCCGAAGGGGCAGTGATGTGAAAGGCGTCGGTTGTTTGCCCATACCCCACAATTTCGGCCAGGATGTTGGCCCCTCGCGCCAGGGCATTTTCCAGGCTTTCCAGCACCAGCATAGCCGCGCCTTCACCCACCACCAGCCCATCCCGATTTTTGTCAAAGGGTTGCGGGGTGTTGCTGCTTCTGGTGGAGGTGGCGCCGGCTCGTTCAAAACCGGCTACTGCCACTGTAGCCATGATGGATTCGCTGCCGCCGGTCAGGGCGGCGTCAATGTCGCCAGAGCGAATGGCGCGAAAAGCGTGGCCAATGGCGTCGCTGGCGGAAGCGCAGGCGGAGGTGATGGTGGTAGACGGGCCATGGATACCATAATCAATGGCTAACATACCCGCCGCGCCGTTGGGCATGATCATGGTGATGGCAAAGGGCGTCACCCGGCGCAGCCCCTTTTCAACCAATATCTTGCCCTGTTCCACCAGGGTGCGGATGCCGCCCACGCCGGTGCCCAGGATAATGCCGATGCGATGGCTGTTTTCTTCGGTGATAGGCAGTTGGGACTGGCGCATGGCTTCGTTGGCGGCGACTGTAGCCAACTGCTGGTATCGGTCGCGGCGGCGCGCCTCCTTGCGATCCATGTACTGGTCAGGATCGAACTCTTTCACCTCGCAGATGACGCTGGCGGTGTGGTCGTTGGGGTCTAGCAGGGTCAGCGGCCCAATGCCAGAACGCCCGGCCAACACCGCTTCCCAGGTGCTTTCGGCGTTGTGCCCCAGGGCGTTGATCGAACCTATCCCGGTGATAACCACGCGCTGGCGGTGGCGGGTGTTTTCGTATTGCATATATTTCTCCAGATTTGAGGCTGGAGATTAGGAGACTAGAAGATTACTCAATACATCGTCAAATAAGTCTTCTTAACTTTAGTATTTCACCTGTCATTCCGAGCGTAGTCTTCGGAGCGAGGAATCTTTCTCTTGGAACAACGCGGAAGATTCCTCGTCGAAGACTCCTCGGAATGACACGATAAAGTCTAGATTATTTTGTTAACAGTGTACTCAATCTCCTAATCTCTCAATCTCTTAATCTCCAATCAAGTGTGCATTTGCATGGGCAACACTCAGTTGTCTTGTTCGCTCGGATGGTAATGGCCTTCTACCCAGACGCTTTTATCGGGGCCGACTTCTTTTTTCCAGACGGGCACGATTTCTTTCAGGCGGTCTATGCCGTAGCGGGCGGCCTCAAAGGCGCCCTGGTCGCGGTGGGCGGCGGCGCAGGCGACAAAGGTGGTCATATCGCCCACCTGCAATGCGCCGATGCGCTGGACGATGGCAATGCCTTTGATCAGCGGCCAGCGCGCCCTGATTTCCTGGGCGATTTGGGCCATTTTTTGCTCGGCCATGGCCTCATAGGCTTCGTATTCCAGGTAGGTGGTGGCATCGGGCAGCCCTTCGCGGCTGGTCTGACCGCGCACGGAGCCGGTGAAGCTGATAATCGCGCCCACATCGGGGGTGGTCAGGTGTTGGTGAATGGCGTTGATGTCTACGGCCGTATCCGTAATGGCAAAGTAGGTGGGATGGGACATCTCGCCGCCGCTGACGGGTGGAAAGATGGCAATTTCGTCGCCGGGGCGCACGGCCGTGTTCTCCCCCGCAAACGCTTTGTTCACCGAGACGATACTGCTGGGGACGGCCGTCGCCAATGCCGGATACTGGCTGACAACCGCAGCCAGGACGGTTTGCACCGTGGCCGGTTCGTCCAGGTTGACCCGGATTTGCCCCTGCCCGGCGCGGTCTTTAAGAGTGGCGAATAGGCGAATGTTGAGTTCCATATATAGAGACTGGAGATTGGAGATTAGAGATTTGGAGAAGGTCTAATCTCCAATCTCTAATCTCCAGTCCCCACTTTTCCCGCCTTCCTTGTGCACCAGGCGCACATTGGTCAGGCGCATGCCTTTGTCTATGGCTTTGGCCATATCGTAAATAGTGAGGCCGGCGATGCTCACGGCCGTGAGCGCCTCCATTTCCACGCCTGTTTTGCCTGTTAAGCGGACGGTAGCTTCGATCTCCACGCAGTTTTGCGCCGGGTTAGGCGTGCAGGTCACGGACACGTGGTTGAGCATGAGGGGGTGGCACAGCGGAATCAGATCGCTGGTGCGTTTGGCGGCCATGACGCCCGCCAATTCGGCCACAGTCAAGACTTCTCCTTTTTTGATTTGCCCGGCGATAATTTGCTGCAACGTCTCTGGCTGCATCTGTACCGCACCGCGGGCAGTGGCAACCCGCACGGTATCATCCTTGTGGCCGACGTCTACCATGCGGGCACGGCCGTGTTCATCCAGGTGTGTCAATTGCTCAGACATAGGCTTCGTATTATAGTTGGCTACCAACATGCAAGCCAATGAAGATGAGATTGGAGATGGGAGATTAGAGATTGCCCAATCTTCAATCTCTAATCTCCCATCTCTCTATGTATAACGCCATTTATCTCTCGCCTCATTTAGACGATGCTCCTTTATCTTGCGGCGGGCAAATTGCGCAGCAGACGGCGGCGGGCGGCCAGGTTCTCATCGTCACCATCATGGCCGGGGAGCCGGCAACGGATGGGTTTTCGGCGTATGCACAGGAGCTGCACGGCCGTTGGCAGTTAGCCCATGATGCCGTCGCCGCCCGGCGCACCGAGGACATCAATGCCTGTGTTATCCTGAGGGCCGCTTACCGGCACTGGGAAATACCCGATTGTATTTACCGGATGGGGACAGACGGCCGTGCGCTCTACACCGATTGGGGCCAGATTACGGGCACCATTCATCCGGCGGAAGAGGCGCTGGTGCAGACATTGGCGGCGCAGTTCGCCACCTTACCCGCCAGCCGGAAGGTGGTCGCGCCGCTGGCGGTGGGCAACCATGTTGACCACCAGATCGTGCGCCGCGCCGCCGAACACTGTTTTGGCGCTGACTTGTTTTATTACGAAGATTACCCTTATGCACGGGATGAACAGGCGGTCACGGCCGTTGTCTCCCCCGTTGACCCCGCCTGGCATAGCCAGACCATCCCACTGACGCCGGCTGACATTGCCGCTAAAATTGAGGCCATTGCTGCTTATACATCGCAGGTGAGCACATTTTTTAACGGCCGTGCTGACCTGGAGCGGCAAATTCACCATCACGTGACTAACGTGGGCGGCGAACGGCTGTGGCAACACGGGCAGCATCCGGGAATGCTTGATCATTTCACCGGGGTGAACTTATAATTAACCACCAAGCCGTCACAGGAAGAGAGACTTATAACCATGGGGCGATTAACCACCAGACAACTGGCCAGCAAGCGGAATCGGCCAAAAACGCCAACCAAGGCGCGTTTGCAGCCTGGTGATATGCTGCAAGATCGGTATCGTATTGTGGGCACCCTGGGTTCCGGCGGTTTCAGCTCTGTTTACAAAGCGCGTGACATGCGCTTTCCCAACGTGACCAAGCTCTGCGCTGTAAAAGAGATGGTCATTTCCACCCCCGACCCGCAGATGCGGGAACTAACAATTAAGTCATTTGAACGAGAAGCCAGTATGCTGGCGATGTTGGATCATCCGGCCATCCCCGATGTATCTGACTATTTCACCGAGGAAGATCGCTCTTATCTGGTGCTCGACCTGATTCGCGGCAAAGACCTGGACCAATGGCTGGAAGAGTCTACCGAAATGCTCGACCAGGCCACCGCGCTGGAATGGGCCATCCAACTGTGCGACGCCCTTGACCATCTGCATAACCAGAAGCCGCAGCCCATCGTCTTCCGCGATGTGAAGCCGTCTAACATTATGCTGGATCAATACGGCCGTATCGTCCTCATTGATTTTGGCATCGCCAAAGTATTTGAGACGGGCGACAAAGGTACCATGATCGGCACCGAGGGGTATTCTCCGCCCGAACAATACCGGGGCCGGGCCGAACCGGCCGGCGACATCTATGCGCTGGGGGCTACGCTGCACCACCTGCTCACCAAACAAGACCCCCGGCTGGAACCCCCATTCACCTTTAACGAACGGCCGATCACAAAGGTCAACCCCACTGTTTCACCCGAATTTGAAGCCATCATCATGCGCTGTCTGGCGTATGACCCCGTTGAGCGGTACCCCAATGCCCAGGCGCTTAAAGCGGCGTTAGAAGCGCTGCGGCGGCCGGGTTCGGCCAGCACGGCCGTCAGCCATGCCTCGGTTACGCCTACTGCTTTTTCAGAAATACCGGGTGTTACGGCCGTTACGCCCGCCGCCGGTGTGGCGGCGCCGGCGGTGGGCGCTACCCAGATCAAACCGCTCTGGACGTTCAGATGTGAAGACGAAATTCGGCGGCGCGTGGCGGTGGCCAACGGCATGGTTTTTGTCAGCGCCTATGACAACAACCTGTATGCACTCTCGCAGCCCAAAGGGGAGTTTTTGTGGAAATTCCCGGCCATGGACAATGTGGGTGGCTCAGCCCCCTGTGTTTATGAAGACAACGTTTTCATCGGCTCAGTAGACAGGCATCTGTATAACATTCAGACGCGCACCGGCCGTCAGAATTGGCGCTTTGCCACCAGCGGCCCCATTTACACCTCACCACGTGTCCGGTTTGACCATGTTTTTTTTGGTTCTGATGATGGTCATTTTTATGCCGTCAATGCCAAAACCGGGCGCTCCGCCTGGAAAGCACGCGCCTACAGCGCCGTGCGCTCCACCCCTTACGTAGATGATGAACGGGTCTTTTTTGGCACGGAAGGGGGGTATATTTTCTGTCTGGAACTGGCCTCCGGCAAAACGGTCTGGCAGGCCCAGGCGAAGCGAAACGTGACCTCTTCCCCCACTCTGGCTAATGAGATCGTTTATGTTGGCTCCCATGACGCTACCGTTTACGCCCTGGATGCCGCCTCCGGGTATGTTATCTGGCGTTTTCGGGCACGCCGGCCCATTGTCTCTTCCCCCGTTGTTTATGACACGGTTGTTTTTATTGGTTCTGCTGACGGCAACTTGTATGCTCTGGATACCGATTCCGGTCGGCAGTTATGGAATTTCGAAACGAAAGGCCAGGTCACTTCTTCACCAGCCGTCTCCCACGACGCCGTTTATATTGGTTCAACAGATGGCACATTATACTGTCTGAGCCTGCGGCGGGGGGATTTGCGCTGGCGGTTTGATACCGACGGCCGTTTCATTGCTTCCCCCGTGGTAATGGATGATATGGTCTATGTCGGTTCTACGAACCGGACGTTATATGCCTTACCGGCATAACGATAACCTGCCCGGCAGTTGGCGCCGGGGTAAACCGTTTGCCAACTCTCTGGTACACTTGTTTAGGCTAAATGAACATGAATGAATCAACTGCATTTTCCGAAGCAGACGATCTGGCAGAATCAGACGATATGGTAGAAGGACTGGCTAACAGTGCCGGGCACATCGCGCCGGAAACACACCCTTTTATCTACGATGCCACCGAGGGAACGTCTGAGCAGAGTAGCAAAACAGAAGAGCTTCCGCCGCTTGTTATTCCTGGTCCCAAAGGGATCATTTCCGGGGCAGCCGCTGCTGCCAACAAGGGGGAAGCCGTGATTCGCTATGCCAAACGTTGTGATATTGGCGCCCGCGAGCGGAATGAAGATTCCTGCATTGCTTTCTCGTCGGAAACGGGTGGGCATTTTATTATGATGCCATTTGGCCTTTACATTGTGGCCGACGGCATGGGTGGGCATACCAATGGACATGTCGCCAGCAAAATTGCCTCCCGTCAGGCTGCCAATCATATCTTGAAAGAAATCTACCTGCCGCTGTTGGCACACGACACCCCACCCCAGATCGGCATACGAGACACATTGGTGGAGGCGGTGCAAATTGCGAACACGGCCGTGTACGAGGATGAACCCGATGTAGACAGCGGCACCACCCTCACCGTCGCCCTGCTGCTGGGCGGCCGTTTACATGTGGCCCATGTCGGCGACAGCCGGTTATATCTGCACACCGAGGAAAAGTTTGAAGCCATCACTAACGATCATTCGCTGGTGCAACGTTTGCAGGATGTGGGTCAGTTGACCGCCGAAGAAGCCACCGTTTATCGTTATCGCAACGTGCTGTTGCGTGCGGTTGGCCAGGGGGAAGAAGTAGAAATTGATACGTATATGCGGCTGCTACCTAAAAAAGGCAAGCTGCTGTTATGCAGCGACGGGCTGTGCGGCTTTGTCTCCGATGAGCAGATAAATGACATCTTGAAACAGGATGTATCTATTCACCAGATGGTAGATGAACTGTATGACGCCGCCATGGCGGCTAATAGCAACGACAATGTTACCGTTGTCCTGGTGGAGTTCAGTCTGTAAATGACGCGATTAATACACAGCCTCGGCAAGCGCACACCATTGACTCCATAATGCGGGTATCGGGTGCCGGTGGCAGGTTGCTCGCTATTTGCATCCAGCTAGCGGTAATAAATAAACCGCAAACTCAAACCATCTTCTTTATGTAATGTATTAGGATATTGCACACGGTTTCAAATGAGCAAGACTTTTGACTACTATGCTATTTTGGGTGTTGACCCCAAAGCAGAAACAGCAACAATTCGTATTGCTTTTGAAACCCTGCAAAAGAGTTTTGCCCCCACAGAACGAGACCCCGCTCGCAACGCCGACTACCAGCGTCTGCTCAATGCCTATGAAGTTCTCAGTGATCCGGCCCGCCGCGCCACCTACGATTCGCTCCTGGTGGAAACCACCATGGTCGATCTGGAAATTGCACTGACGCTGAGCCGTGATCAGATCGAGGTCTCCGATACGGCGCAGCGCCTTTATCTGCTGGTGGATATTCGCCCCCCCAAACAAAGCAGCGGCCAACAGTTACCGCTTAACTTATGCCTGGTCATTGACCGCAGCACCTCCATGCAGGGGCGACGGCTAGATGCCGTGAAAGCGGCTGTAGAACTGGTCATCGAGAAACTCACGCCATCCGATGTGTTATCCATTATCACTTTTAGTGACCGCGCTGAAGTGGTGGCCTCGGCCGAACTAATGCGCCAGAAAGCCCCTATTATGCGGGGGCTGCACGCCATTGAAGCCTCTGGCGGCACCGAGATTTACCAGGGGTTAGCCGCCGGTGTTAAGGAACTGCGGCAGTCGCCCCTGGCAGAGTATTCAAATCACCTGATTCTGTTGACGGATGGGCAGACCTATGGGGACGACAAACAATGCCTGGAATTAGCGGCGCGCACGGCCGTAGATGGCATTGGCATCACCGCGTTTGGCATTGGCTCTGACTGGAACGATCAATTTCTGGATCAACTGGTAGCCCCTTCTGGGGGACAATCCGCTTTTATTGAACAGCCTAAAAGCGTGGTGCAAAAACTGCAAGAGCGCATTACCGGCATGGGCACGGTCTACGCCCAAAATATGCGCTTGCTGCGCAGCTTTCCTGACTTTTTATCGCTGGATTATGGCTATAAGATTGTCCCGTTTCCGCAACCGCTGGTTTTGGATGATGATGTCATCCGGTTGGGAAATGTGGAAGGGCGCTCGCGCCTGGCCTTCTTGCTGGAGCTGACGGTGCAGCCGCAAGTTGTGGAACGGCGGCTCAATATCCCCATCAATCTGGTGGCAGAAATCCCGGCGAAACAGATGCAGCAACAAACGTTTAATCAAAATGTGCGCATTAACGTGTTAAAAACCGCCGAGAAAGAATTGCCGCCGGAACCCATTGTGGAAGCGGTGCGCATGTTGAATATGTACCGGATGAATGAGCGCGTTTGGGAAGATGTGGAGGCTGGCGATCTGGAAGCAGCGGCGCAGCGAATGCGGCATCTGACAACCCGGCTGCTGGAAGCTGGCGAAGCCCAACTGGCGCAGCAGGCCCACTTTGAGGCTGACCGGATTTTGCAGGCGGGCACGATGTCTCTGGACGGCCGTAAAAAACTCAAGTTTGGCACCCGCGCCCTGGTCACACGCACCACCTATTTCGACGACAAAGACGATGATTAGATGTATCGAATGCGGCGCTAACCAATACGTGGGTGCGTTGTTTTGCACCGAATGTGGCGCTTTCCTGGCCGAACAGGTAGCCAAAGGGAAGACGACCATCCTCCCCTTTTCCGAGTTTGCCATCCACGCGCCGCCGCCGCCGCTAACCAAAGAAGAACTGGAAACGGCCGTAGACCCCCGCCACATCACCATCGTTATCCCCAGCAGCCGCCGCCGGCTGCAACTCGAACTGCGGGATGAAATCCAGGTCGGGCGCGCCGACGCCGAATCCACGCCCGAACTTGACCTTTCACCAGACGATGGCGCAGAAAAAGGAGTGTCTCGTCTCCATGCCAGCATCCGCTCGGTGAGAAAAGGTATCGTTTTGATTGACCTGGACAGCACCAACGGCACTATGCTCAACACCTACCGGCTGCCGCCCAACCGCCCCTACCCCCTCAAAAACGGTGATGAAATTCGCTTCGGCGACTTACTTTTACATATTTTTATTGATTGACATGGGACCCTAATGGTTTCTAAAACCCATAGGGTCTATCAGGGAGAAGCCCATGATTAGCTTAATCGTACACATCAACAATGAAGACGCCGTCGTCTGTGAAATGGAAGAGATGCCGGCGCCCAACTGCACCAACATCACGCTGCTCAACCCGCGCCTGCGTGATGGCAGCGATCTCCACTACCTGGACGAAAACGTCACCAGCATGATGGTTCCCTGGCATCGCATCAATTTTGTCCAGATCCTCCCCTCCGCAGAAACAGAAGACGTTATCGGTTTCGTGCGCGACTAACACATGGTCGAAAAGATTCCTACAACATTGGAGCCGTCTGCGCCACGTCTTATTCTGGTGGTGGATGATGAAGCCCGTATGCGCCGTTTCATTCGCATGAATCTGGAACTGGAAGGGTACCAGATCATCGAAGCCGACAATGGCGTTAACGCCCTGGAACAAATCCGGGTCTTCACGCCAGACCTGGTCATCATGGATGTGATGATGCCACAAATGGACGGCTTTGAGACCTTGCGCCTGTTACGGGAAATCTCTACCGTGCCCGTCATCCTACTCACCGTCAAGAGCGACGAAGAAGATAAGATTCAAGGGTTGGGGTTAGGCGCTGATGATTACATCACCAAGCCATTTAGCCCCCGCGAACTGGTCAGCCGCGTGGAAGCCGTGCTGCGCCGCGCCGAATGGCCGGCGCCGCCACCGCGCACCGTGTTGCGCATTGATGGTCGCCTGTCGGTAGATTTCAACCGCCACCAAGTTATTGTAGATGGGCAGCGGGTGGAACTGCGCCCCACCGAATACCGGCTGCTGTATACCCTCATCCAAAATGCCGGTTGGGTGGTGCCACACGACACATTGTTGGCCAAGGTGTGGGGGTACGAATACCGCGATGAAACACACTACCTTCGTCTTTACATAAACTATCTGCGCAAGAAGATCGAAGAAGACCCGGCCAACCCTCACTACATTCTCACAGAACGCGGTGTTGGCTACCGGTTTATTGATTTTAAGAAGAGTTAAGCCTTTTTTAATTTTTCGGAAAATTCAACTATCATTGGCGGCTATGAGTGAGACGTTGGCTGCCGACGGCCGTGAATTTTTCGAGCGTATAGACAGTTACCTTAGCATCGAGGACAGAGCCTACGTGCAAAAGGCTTTTGCACTTGCTCGCCGGGAACATGGCGACCAACGCCGGAAATCCGGCGAGCTTTTTTTTACCCACCCCCTCACCGTTGCCTATTACCTGGCCGAATACCAGCTTGACGCCCCCGCCCTGGCTGCCGCCTTGCTGCACGACGTAGCCGAAGACACCCGCGTTACCATCAAAGAAATAGAGAAAAGCTTTGGCGAAGAAGTGGCCCTGCTGGTTGCCGGCGTCACCAAACTTAAAGATGTCACTAAAGGTGTGGCCAAAGACAAAACCCTCAGCGACAAAGAAGTCGAAGACGCTACGCTGCAAAAGATGCTTAGCATTATGACCGTAGACGTGCGCACCGTCATCATCAAACTATTCGACCGTTTACATAACATGCGCACCATCAAGGCCACCCAGCCCCATCGCCAGATTTACAAAGCCAGAGAGACTTTAGCCATTTATGCCCCCCTGGCTAACCGGCTGGGCATCTGGAACCTGAAAAACGAACTGGAATCACTATCGCTGCAAGTAGTGGACAACAAGGCTTACCGCATTATCCGCGAACAGCGCGAACGGCTGACACAGGCGCAACAGGCCGACTACCAGATCATCAAAGCCGAAATTTTTGATTTGCTGCTGCAAGTGGACGTAGATGTGCGGGATGTCATTTATGCCCCTGAAAATATCTACACCATTTATCAGGATATTTGCCGCAACGGCCTCTCTTATTTTGACCTGGATAAAACCATGCGGTTGGTTGTCCTGGTGGATGAATTTCCCGCCTGTTACCTGGCCCTGGGCCATCTACACCAGATATGGCGGCCCATTCCGGGTAAATTTGATGATTACATTGCCGTGCCCCGCGAAAATTTATACCGGTCGTTGCACACGTCGGTCATCCACACCAGCGGACAGCATTTGAAGCTGCGCTTTCGCACCGCCTCAATGGACAAGGTAGACGAAATCGGCGTCCTCTCCCGCTGGTTATACAAGGGAACGCCTTTCTGGACACAAGGGGTAGCCGACCGGATTGAGGCTTTTTTTGAGAATATCAGCGGCAATATCAATCTGGAACAACCCCCGGCTGCTGCTGTGCAGGGGGTGGTGAAAGATGTCTTCGTGAAACAAATCCGCGTTTACACGCCACGTGGTGATGTCAAAGAGCTGCCGCAAGGGGCCACACCCATAGATTTTGCCTATGCCATTCACACCGGACTGGGGGAACAATGTTATGCGGCGCTGGTAAATGACGAAATGCACCCGCTGAATAAACCGTTGCAAGATGGCGACCAGGTGCGCATTGTCAAAAAGCTACGGGCGCAGCCACAGCGCGCCTGGCTGGATGAAGACTTGGGCTATATTTTCACCGACTATGCCCGCCACCATGCCCGCCGCTGGTTCCGGCGGCTGTCCCCGGAGCAGGCGGTGGCCGAAGGACAGCAAATTCTGGAAAACGAACTGCGCATGTTGGGATTCCCTGACCACAGTCACACTCGTATTGCCGAGATGTTTGGTTACAGCCACACGCAGACGCTTTTCCACGACCTGGGGCGCGCCGATTTGCTGCCCACCACTGTCGCTTTAAGCATTTTGGAGGAGAAGTGGGCGCTGGGGCCGGCCCGTGCGTTGGACAATGAGGTGTGGGGGGATGATCGGGAGCGGTATGTGGTGATGAACGCCGACGGCCGTAACCTCCGCCTGTGTAGCACCTGTCAGCCCCGCCCGCCTGGCGCCATCATCGGCTTTGTGCGCAAAGATGGCGGCGTCACCGTGCATAGCCGCAACTGTTCCACCCTCCAGCCGGAACGTATGTGGGGGCGCATCCTTAAGTTGGGCTGGGGGCAGACGCCCCGCCAGGCGCGCCAGGTAGACATCCACGTGAAGGTTTATGACCGTCCCGGCCTCCTTTTTGAAATCACCCACCTCATTCAAGACGAACACATGAATATCTCCTTCATCCACACCCCACCCCCCTCCCAACTAAGCGAAGTGTATATTGACCTCACCATTGACATCGTCAGCCCACGCCAGTTGGTGCGCATTTTGCACCAGATGAAGGCGCTGCCCAACGTCTTTGCCGTGCAATCCACACTCAAAAAAGGGCGCGAGGAGGAACTGCTGCCGGCCACATCGCTCTACCGGCCAGAATAGGTGATCTGGCTGGCGCTGCGGCCTCGCCTCTCGTTTGTTACCCATTGTGAAGAGTGTTATGATACGCGAGCATTCACCATCTTACCCACTCATCTTGTCAGGGACATGAGCCATGATGATCGTAGATCAACTGGTAGTACAACACCAGACATTGCGCAATAAAGCCGCCGCCGACCCGGCAGCGGTGGATATGAATGAAGTCATGGCGCTCATGGATCAGGTGCAGGCCGCCAGCGCCCACGTAGAAAATCCCCAACAGCGCGAACAATTGCAGGCGATTCTGTTTCATTGGAATGGGTATGTGCATAGCCAGACGGGCGCTTACCCCGGCGTACAGTTGGCCGGGTTTGCGCCGCCTCCCGCAGCCCCCGTTGCCGCACCAGAACGCACGGCGCGTGTAACCACCATCCGTTCTGATATTACCCTGCCGCAGGTGCATTGGCTAATCTGGGTAGTGGCTGTCATTTTGTTTGTGGGAGGGGGCATCATCGTCCTCTGGCCGCTTCTTTTTGGTAATGAGGAAGCAGCGGCGGCAGCGCCAACAGCGCAGGCGGAAGCGGTGTTCACGGCCGTAGCCGCCACACAAACCACCATTGCCCTGGAAGGCACAGCCACCCGCGCCGTCATCGAACAAACCGCCAATGCCGCCGCGCTGCTGTTTGCCACCGCTACCAGCAGCGAAATGGTCGTCAGCGAGACGCTGCCTGCCGGCCCGGTCACTTACGTGGTGCAGGCCGGGGATACGCTGTTCACCATTGCCCGGCGCTATGGCCTGACGCTGGATGAAATAATGAACCAGAACGGCCTGACCACAGATGCTCTGGCCGTTGGGCAGACCCTTGTTTTGCCCCATCCGCCACTGACGCCAGAGTTGGGCGGCCCAGCGTTGGGCACGGCCGTCGCCCTCACCCCACCACCCGCCGCCACCCTCGCCCTGGCCCCCGGCCAACAACTGGCAGAAATGGTCATCCGCGCCGCCAACGCCAACCTGTACAGCGGCCCTGGCGCCCAATTCAGCAGCATCATGCCGCTGGCGCGGGGTACCTTTGCCTATGCTGTCGGCCGCACCCAGGCCGGCGACTGGTATTTGCTGCAACTGGAAGACGGGGTGACTCGTGGCTGGCTGCCCACCGCCGATGTGGGTCTGTTGTACCCCACCCTGCCCGAATCTATCCCCGTGATCGTGGTACCATGAACTGGCTGCGCCGCCATTTACTGCTGGCGACGGCCGTAGCCACTGCCTGTGCCGCTCTGTGCCTCTATTGGCCCATCTTGCACCTGCCGCTCTCTTTTGATGATCTACTACATATCCGCCTGGTGAAGGGACTGAATTATGTCACCGTCTGGCTGCCCTCCCCCGATTTCGCTTATTTTCGTCCGATCTTGTTCCTGCCGGTGCTGCTCACGCGCAGCCTGTTTGGGCAATATCCCGCCCCTTTTTTGTATGGGCTGAACTGGCTGCTGCACGCCGCCAATGCAGCCCTGTTAGCGGCGCTGGCCTGGCGGCTGTGGCGACGCTGGCCGCGGGCATTAGCCGCCGGGCTGCTGCTGGCCTGTTACCCTTTTTCCTTCCAGGCAGTCGCCGTTTTTGGCAACAATATCTATCTGATTTTGCTGGCATTGGTGCTGCTGGCGCTGCACACCTATCTGTGGGCGCTGGAAAAAGGGGGTTGGTGGTGGGTGGTCACGGCCGTGCTCTTTCTCATCGGCCTGCTGTCCCTTGAATTGATGGTACTGTTTGGCGTCTACGCGGCGCTGACCCAGTGGGCATATACCGGCCATGTTGAGATCAGCGCCTGGCGTTGGCGGCGCCCCCGGTCGTTCTTGCGCTCGCCTTATCTTTTCTTTTTGATGGCCGGCGCGACCTACACCGTTTTTTACCAATTCTTGCCCCTGGCGCCACCGCCACAGCCCACCGACAGTAGTTTGCCGGGGCCGCCCCTGTTGTACTTCGGGCAGGCGCTTATCTACCCGCTGGCCTGGCTGGGGGCACAACTGGTGCGGGACAATGCTCCAATGGTCGTTGGCCTGGGATTATTGGTAGCCATTGTCTGGACGGGGCTGGCGGCACGGCAGCCGGAAAATCGTTTAGCCCTGTTATTGGGGTGGGGCTGGTGGGGCGTCACGGCCGTATTGGTGATTATCACCCTGTCTGCTGACTACATTTTGCATGGCCCCCGCCTGCACTATCTGGGCAGCGCGGGGGTTTGCCTGCTGTGGGCTGTCTTGCTCGATTCTCTGTTCGTCTGGCGGCGAGTGGGGCGGGTGGCCTGGGCTGCCGTCCTGGGAGTGATGCTGCTGGTTGGCGTTTTTTTTGTGCGCGGGCGCGTGGCGGCGCTGGCGGATTTAGGCACAACGGTAGCTGTAGTGCGGGCAGAAATGAGGGCACGGCCGTTGGCCGAGGGCGTTTTGCTGGTTAATTTACCCGCCTGGTCTGCCCCGGCACGCAATACCTTTCCCGTGGGCGTGGAGCATGTGGCCCTGATGGGTGAGCACATTTTTGCCGAGGAATTGATTTGGGAAAATCTGAATCAGGTGCGCCCGGTGCGCGCTGTCGCCGTGCCGGAACTGGGGCAGGCGGTGAGCTACCCGCATGGCCTGCATGTGCAGTCACCTGATTTGGGTAATCCGGCCGAATGGTCACCTGCCGGCGCCAGTGTTTTTATCAACCGCTTCACAGAAATGGGCTTGACGGCCGAATGGAGCGGCCGTTTTTCCCCGCCAGAGGGCACGGCCGTATCCCCGCTGGCAACCTGGGGTGAGATGGCTTTGTTGGCGGGCACGGCCGTCGCTTGTGATGGGCGGGTTGTGGTTGAATTGACCTGGCAGCCCCCGCCACACAGCGCCGCCACCACCTCTGTCTTTGTGCAGGTGTTGGCTGAAGACGGCCGTCTCATAGGCCAGGCGGATGGCCCGCCGCTGCACCTGCGCCCAGACTGGCTGACGCTGCCTCCCGGCTGGCTGGTGACGGAATACCGGCAGATTGCATTGGACGGTACGGCCGTGCCCACCAGCCTGCCGCTCGGCCTTTATGACTATACAACCGGCGAACGCGCTGCCGGTGTTGACTCAGCCCAAAACCCTCTGCCCGATAACGCCCTCCGTCTCATCATCCATCCCTGCCCAACGGACACACCACCCCCATAAACACGCCAACCGCACAGCAGCAGACAAAGACCCCTTGTCGCAGGCCAACATTTAGGTGATCATTGGGTTAATCTTATGAAATCAAAAATGCAATTCCATCCTGAAGTAGCGGCGGCATTGGCTGCTGGGCTGCCCGTTGTGGCGCTTGAAAGTACCCTGATCACCCATGGGCTGCCATACCCGGATAATGTAAAAACGGCCGTGGCCATGGAAACGGCCGTGCGCACGGGCGGCGCAGTTCCGGCAACCATCGCCATTTTGCAGGGCGTGATCCATGTGGGGCTGGCGCAGGCGCAGATTGAGCAGCTAGGGCAGTTGGCGGGCACGGCCGTGCGTAAATGCAGCCGCCGCGATTTGCCCCTGGCCGTTGCCCGCCGCGAACATGGCGCAACCACCGTCGCCGGCACCATGATTGTGGCCCATATGGCCGGGATTGAACTGTTTGCCACAGGTGGTATTGGCGGTGTGCATCGCGGGCATCCGTTCGACGTGAGCGCCGACCTGATGGAACTGGGGCGCACGGCCGTGACTGTGGTATGCAGCGGCGCTAAATCCATCCTCGACCTGCCCGCCACTCGTGAAGTGCTGGAAACGCAAGGCGTACCGGTGGTCGGCTACCAGACGGATGAGATGCCAGCTTTTTTTGCCCGCCGTAGCGGGCTGCCGGTGGACATCTGTGTGCAGGCGCCGCCAGAAGTTGCCGCCATCATCGTGGCGCGGCAGGAATTGGGACTGCAAAATGGCCTGTTGGTGACTGTGCCGCCGCCGGAAGCAGACGCCTGTGACCCGGAAGAAGTGGAAGCGGCCATCACCCAGGCCACCCACGAAGCCGACCGGCAAGGTATTCACGGTCCGGTCTCGACCCCCTGGCTGCTGCGGCGGGTGGTAGAATTGACAAACGGCCGTAGCTTGCGCGCCAACACCGCGCTGCTGCGCCACAATGCCCAGGTTGCAGCCGAGATTGCCACGGCATTGAGCAATTGGATGCCGGGATGATTGTTTGTTTGATTAACAGCCCCGTTCCAATTACCCAATGAACTGGTTATCATTTGTTAAGATTAAGGTTAAGGCCACTGGTTAATATGTACTAAAACAAGGGCGCATCGTGACCTCTTTTTGTTGTATGAGAAACCGTTTGATTATAATTCCCATAATGGGCTAACCACCCGTTGGCAATGTCACGAGCAGATGCGCATGACCAAAAAACTCCTGTCCAAGATTCACAATGAGTTTAAGCGCCTGAACACACTAACTTTAGTGGTCGCGGGGGTTGCCCTGCTGTTGCTGGTCGTCGTTTACATCCTCATTTATCTCTATTTATTCAATATCTCCCCCGCCGGCTGGATTCCTGGCCTGATAGTGGCTGTGCTGGTGATGATAGTGTCAGGCGGCATTGTTTATCTGCTCATTGACAGCACGGAAGGTCGGGTGCGCAACCTGGCAGGGAAAAGCATTGACAACGAATTGCAGCAGCTGCGAGCCGCCAGCAACCGGGCCAGATCGTTGCAATCTATGGCTTCCGTGATGCGGGCCACGCTCAGTTTTGAACGGGTGGTGCAAGAGGCGATTGATGTTTGCAGCCTGGCCCTGGAAGAATCGGGGGTACCGCGCAATTCATTGGTGGGGGCGGTGTTTTTGTATCACGGCCGTGAACTGGTCCCGGTAGCGACACGCCGTTTTGCCAACATTGATGAGGGCAAGGTGGTGAAAGGGCAGCAGGGGGCCATTGCCGAGGCGCTAAACAATGCCGAGATGGTGCTGATTGAATCTCCCCGCAGCGATCCTGAACTGCGCCAGTTTATGGCGTTCCAGAACTGCGCCAAAGCGGTGTGCATTCCCCTGCGCGCCGGGTTTCAAATCTTCGGGGTGATGGTGATCGGTTCCAGCACACCCGTTAAATTTGAACAGGAGCAGTTTGAACTGTTTGACGCTGTGGCCGACCAGGCAGTCATTGCCCTGCAGAACGCCCAGCTTTATCAGCGGTTGGAAGCAGAGAAGCAGCGCATTATTGAGGCTGACGAAGAGGCGCGTAAGGAATTGGCGCGTGATTTGCATGACGGGCCAACCCAGAGTATTGCTGCCATTGCCATGCGTATCAATTTCATCCGATCCCTGATGACCAGAGACCCGGAAACGGCACTGAACGAACTGGAGAAGGTGGAACTGCTGGCCAAACAGACCAGCAAGGATATTCGCGGCATGTTGTTTACGTTACGGCCGTTGGTGCTGGAAACACAAGGGCTGACAGCCGCTGTGGAAACGCTGATCACCCGCCTGCGCGAAAATGATGGCCTGAACATTAAACTGAGCGGCGGGGAACACGGTGATTTGCTCGCCGAGTCGGCGCAAAGTGTGGTCTTTTCCATTGTGGAAGAAGCGTTGGGCAATGCCCGCAAGTATTCGGAAGCAGAGCAGATTCTGGTGCGCTTCTGGCGGGAAGACAACCTGTTTGTGGCCATGGTAAAAGACAACGGCAAAGGTTTTGATGTGCAAGATGTAAACGCCGATTATAGTTCACGGGGCAGCCTGGGGATGATCAATATGCGGGAACGAGCCGACCGCATTGATGGCTCTTTGAAACTGGAATCTGCGCCAGGGCAGGGCACTACCGTCACGCTGGTGGTGCCACTGGATAAACACGGCCGTCGCGTGGCTATGCGTTAATCCTCTTCTTTTTCCCACTGACCATGTTCCCCTTTTCCCGATTCCGTGCGCCGGCATCTGGGCGCGCCTTCCATAGTCAGTATGTACCGCTGGTGTTACTGGTGCTGTTGAGCCTGGGCGGGTATGGGCTGATGGCTGTCTGGTTTCCATTAGCGCCCTTTTACCGGGAAGTCCCGCTGGCCGACCTGCGGGATTTCACGCCCTCATTGAAGGCAGGGGCGGCTTATGGGCTGCTGGTGGTGGTTTTGTATGGGCTTTATTGGGGCGCTTTCCGGCTGATACAGCAGAAACAATGGCAACTGCGGCTGCGCTATGTTTTGGGCACGGCCATACTCTTTAGCCTGCCACTGTTGTTCACTTATCCTATCAATGCCACCGATGTGTTTCGTTATCTGCTGCACGGCCGTATGACCGCCATCTACCGCGCCAACCCCTTTCTGACGCCACCCAATGCCTTCGGCGCTGATCCCTTTTTGCCCCTGGCGGGTGAATGGGCCGGAGAAACCACGCCCTATGGGCCCCTCTGGGAAATGGGTGCAGCCACCATCGCCTACCTGGTCGGGCCTGATTTGTATGCCGGGTTGCTGCTGTTTAAGCTGGTGGGGTTGCTCACATTTTTGTTTTGCGCCTGGCTGCTCTGGCTGCTATTGGCCGACGCAGCGCCGCCACGCCGATTGGGGCTGACGTTATTGTGGGCCTGGAACCCGGCCTTGTTATCTGTTTTTGTGGTAGACGCCCACAACGATGCCCTGATGCTGCTCTGGTTGCTTCTGGGGTGTTGGGTTTTGCAGCGCGGTTATTCGGCCACAGGTATCGCCGTTATGTTTCTGGCCGTCTTGGCCAAGCCGGTTGCCTTGCTGCCGCTGGCTTTCTTTTGGCTGGCGGCCTGGCGTCGTTTACCGGCGGGTGGGAAAACGCAATTTGCGGTGGTCACGGCCGTGACCGCTTTGCTCCTCACCTTTTTCACCTTCCTGCCGTTTGGCTCGCCATTTGCTCTCGCCTCCCGGCTGGCGCGAGAAGCCGCCGACTACCCTGGATTTTCACCGGTGACGTTGATTCTGCTGTTTATCCCCGAATGGGGAACGTTAACGATGGAGCAGTATTACCTGGTTGTTAACCTGGGGCGGCTGGTATTTTTAACACTGGCGGGTTGGTTGATATGGCGGACGTGGCACGGCCGTAACCCGCTGCGCGCCGCCGCCGACATCTTTTTTGGCTACCTGCTTACAGCGCCTGCTTTTCGCATCTGGTATGCGGCCTGGCCTTTTCCCTGGCTGCTGCTGGATGAGGGGGATGGCGCTGATGGGGAGGGGACGGCTGGGGAGGGCACGGGCGTGAGGAACACGGGCGTGTCCTACCGATTACGCCTCGGATTATGGTTTCTGCTCACCACCCAACTGTCCGTCATCATCTACGGCCACCTGCACTATTACTGGCTGGATGAAGCCAGTTTACCCACCCACTTCCTGGGTGTCCTCTTTACCTTTGGCCTCCCTTTTTTATTGGCCGCCCTTCCCGCACGACAACAGGCAGCGAGTAGATAGGCGAGACGTTTGTTACCGACTCAGCATCCGTTGCCGCTGCTGCACATAGACCACATTGAGCTGCGCCCCAAACAGGAAAATAAAGCTGCTTACATACGTCCAGGTGAGAAATACAATCACTGTTGTCACCGACCCATACACCAGATTGGTGCGCGACAGATACACATCAATGATGGAAAGAAAGCTATCTTTTACCACAGACCAGGTGAATCCGGCTACCAGCGCCCCCGGCAATACGTCGCGCCAGGAAAGGCGGCGGTGTGGCAGAAAACGGTATAACATGGCAAACAAGCCGACACTGACCAGCACGGTCCATAATTCGGTGGTATAGGGGCGATACGGCCGTAGCTCTTCCGGGTAAAATGAATTCACAATCGTCACCACCGTCCCGCCATACAACGACGCCAACAGGATGGCAATGCCCGTAAATAGCACAATCAACACAGCCAACCCCCGCTGCCGGAAGGCCGAGCGGGACCAGGTAAGTTCCACCCCCCACACCATGTCCATCGCCCGCGTCAGCGCCGTGAAGATATTGGAAGCTGTCCACAACAAAATCAGAACGGCAATGCCGGTGATGGGCGCGCGCGCATTGACAATACTTTCGATATTCTGGCCCAACAGAGATTGCAAACCGGGTACAATAAACTCCAGCCGATTCATAATTTCCGACTCCACCACATTGGGGTCAACCCACAAACTGGCAATAGCCACGGAGAGTAAAATTAAGGGGAAGAGGGAAAAGAGGGTATAGAAACCAATGGAAGAGGCCACCATGCCGGTATCAGAGCCAAAGGTGCGTTGTAACGCCCCGCCGGTGATCAATAACCAACCACGGCCGTGGCCCCCCAGCCAGCCAGCCCACTCATTCCCCATTTGCCATAATCGTTCACGTTGTTTGCGCCACTCAAGCATGGGTGGCAAGTATACCCGTTATCCGTCCTCTGGCACGCTGCAAAAGAGGGCTTTGAGGGAGAGAAGAGTAGGGGTATTTTGATTACGGTGTTGTTGTTTATAATAGTGTTGCTGGCGTGACATGGCTGTCAGTATGAGCGGCCAAGCAGGTAGAGAGGCGACCACGATGACTGAACTGCGTAAACAGCTTTATTTTGTGACCGGTTCCCAGAACAAATTCAACGATTACCAATTTTTGCTGGGCAAACATGCTGACTTGCGTTGGGCGCGGTATGCGTTGGAGGAACCGGTGCTGGTAGACCAGGCCATTCTCATCCGGCGCAAAGTGGAGATGGCCCGCCCCTGGCTGCCCCATTTACCGTTTCTGGTGGAGCAAACCAACCTGCAAATTCGCGCCTGGCGCGATTTGCCCGGCAATGTCACCGGGTTGTTCATTGATGGCGTTGGTGTGGACGGCATTTGCAAGATGATGCAGCCTTTTGAAGATCGGTCAGCGACGGTGATCACCGATCTGGGCTTTCATGCGCGGGACGGGCAGGTGTCGGTGTTTAGGGGGGAATTGAAAGGGATTATTGCAACGGAACCCCGTGGCAGCCAGATTTTTGGGTGGGATGCAATTTTCATCCCAGAGGGGCAAGAGCGCACCTTTGCCGAAATGCCTATGGAGCAGCGGCATACCATTTCTACTCGCAAACTGGCGGTAGCGGCATTTTTCACGGCCGTGCTCCAGGAAGAAAATGCCACGCTATTACTACAAAACCGCATCCGGCTGCGCCAGTTAATTGCCCGTCACTTCAGTAAACATGAACTGGAGTTATTGCTGTTTGATCTGGGCATTGACAAGGACGAATTCCCGGAAGGGGTCAAGTCTGACATGGCGCAGGAGATTATATTGTACTGTGAGCGGCACGGCCGTATGGCCGAACTGCTGACATTGTGCCGCCAGCAACGCCCCAATGCCGATTGGCCGGAAACGTTATAATGTCGCCTATACCTGGCTTACCGCACCGGCTCCAGGTGAACCGTCTCATTCACCCGCCCCGTTAACTTACACTCTGTTTGTGTGCCGCCATCACAAGGGGTGATGCTAATGGCTTGTTTGTATTGACCCAATGTGGCCTGCACTGTCAGCACATTTTTATTGACGTGGTAGGTAGCCTGAGGGTCTTCATGAGCATTCAGGCGTAACACGCAGGGGCCGGAAGTCGCCGCCGGGTCTTCATCCAGCAGCCGCAGATAAATGTTCATGTTGCCGCTGTAACCCAAAATGCTAATTTGCCCGGCAATGCTCACTTCATAGTCAGAAAAAGCGGCAACTTTGCCGTTGCCCACGGGTATCCAGACCATTTTTTTGGCCTTTACCGTCTGCTTCTGGCCGATGTGTGTACCCGTGGCCACAAAGGGAGGAATGGTTGCCATACGTTTTCCTTTTTTCGATCTGCAATCGGCGGATGATCAGTTGCCATCTGCGCCGCCGCGATTATACCGCACGAGTGAGTATGGTGAATGCCAGGTTGTTGGCGCTGCTGGTAAACGATTGCACTGGTTGGAAACCGTGTTTTTCCCATACACGCCGGGCGCGCAAATTAAAATCAGCGATAGTTACCCGGAGCCGGACTGTCTGGAAAGTTTGCCGGGCAAACGATAGTGCGACGCCCACAAATTCATTGCCCAAACCACGCCCGGTGAGATCAGGGCGAACGGCCATGCCAATATCCACCGCCTCTTCGCTGTAATCGCCGCCACTCACCTGCCCATCCAGGCCATAACTGACCACAGCCGCCAGTTCACCAGTGGTCACGTTGATGATGCTATAAAAACAGTAGACGGGGTCCAAAAAGTATTCGCCGGCTTCAGCTAAGGCAGTGGTGTCAACACGGCCGTTACCCAGGCTATAAATGTCATAAGGAGGTTCATACTGCCAGGTGAGCAGGTGGGGCAAATCTACGGCCGTGAGCGGGCGCAAGATGAGATTCATCGCTTTGGGTGCAGGCGACTGGTCAGGTCGCGCAACTGGTTAAAGCTGATGGGCTTCAACAACACCAGGTCTGTATCCGCTCGCAGCGCATCCGCCATCACCGCGTCGGCCGTGACTAAAATCACCACACAATCTGCCAGACGGCCGTCGGCGCGAATCTGGCGCAACAACTCGTCCCCCGAAATGTGGGGTAGGTGCAAATCGAGCAAAATCAGAGATGGTGTTAATTCTTGCAGCCGGGTTTGGGCGATGGCGCCATCACGTATCGTTTCGGGCACAAACCCGGCGCGGCGCAAGGCTTCGGCATAAATCATCGCTAGCCGTTCATCATCTTCAATAATCAAAGCCGTTGCCTGGTTCACCATCTTATTCCCACAGTCAAAATAGACGGCCATTCATCGGTCACCGCCATTCATCGGTCATAGTCAGGATACAATTCAACCATACAGTCCGGGCAAATGCCGTGGCTGAGAATGGCGTCGGAATGGACGCGGATGTATGTTTCCACCGTATGCCAGTAACCATCATCATCTCGGATTTTTTTGCAATTGGCACAAATCGGCAGCAATCCGCTGAGGGTCTTGATATTCGCCAATGCCTCTTGCAACCGGGCGTTTTGCGCTTCCAGTTCACGGTTTTTTTGCGCTAACTCTTTCTGCAATTTGCCAATGGTCAGATGGGTATGCACGCGGGCCAACGTTTCTTCCGTCTGGAACGGCTTGGTGATGTAATCCACACCACCCACAGTAAAAGCGCGTACAATGTCCATCTGCTCGTGCAAGGCGCTGATAAAGATGATAGGGATGTGGCGGGTGGCTTCGTCTGCCTTAAGTTGCTGGCACACCTGGTAGCCATCCAATTCTGGCATGAGGATGTCCAGCAAGATCAGGTCTGGTGGGGCAATTTGGGCGGCAGTGATGGCCATACGGCCGTTCGACACCGGCCTTACTTTATATCCCCGTTCAGCCAGCAACCGCACCAATAAGCGCAAATTCTCGCGCACATCGTCCACCACTAAAATTTCTGCCCCGGCATGGGTAGCACGGGTGGCGCCATCGTTTTCGTTCATCTCGTTTATCGCCGCAGGTACACCTTAGCCAACAACCAAAGCTATGCATCTACTTGTGGCAACCGGCTACTAAAGTTAATCATATCACTATCCGAGGTCTAATGGTAATGCTAAATTGTGCGTGTGTTACGGCCGTGCCATATAATCGGTTTACTGATTACCGTTCACCGATTACCGATTACCGATTACCGCCTTCAGGAGGTTTGTGTGTTTACAGCTTTGCTCAAAACGATGCGACCGCGCCAGTGGCCCAAAAATGGCTTTGTCTTTGTGGCGCTCTTTTTTGATGAAAAACTGCTGAACCCCCTGTATCTGGGGCGCACGGTAGCGGCCTTTATCCTCCTGTGTCTTATGTCAAGCGCCGTGTACCTCATGAATGACCTGAGCGACATGGAAAGTGACCGTCAGCACCCCACCAAACGGTTACGGCCGTTGCCCGCCGGCCAACTCAGTCCCGCTGTAGCCGCCCTCGCCGCCGTCATTTTTGCCGGTGGCAGTCTCATCGCCGGCTACTTCCTTTCGCCGTTGTTTGCCCTCATTTTGCTCACTTATTTGCTGAGCCAGGTTGCCTACACCTTCTGGCTGAAAAATGTGGTGTTGTTTGATGTACTCATTGTCGCCCTCGGTTTTGTGCTGCGCATCGCTTCCGGCGTGGCCGTCATTGAAGTGGAGCGTTTTTCGCCCTGGCTCTACCTCTTTGGCGGCTTTCTGGCGCTCTTTCTGGTGCTCGGCAAACGGCGGCACGAACTGGTGCTGCTGGGCGAAGACGCCGACAAACACCGCAAAATCCTGCAAGAATACAATCTGGATTTGATTGACCGCATGTTAGGTCTGGTCACGACCAGCGTCCTGGTCTTTTACAGCCTGTACACCTTCCTGGCCGAGGGGCTGCCCACCAACCATACCATGATGCTCACCATCCCCTTTCTCATGTATGGCATCTTCCGCTACATGTACCTGATCCACGTGCGCCACGAAGGCGGCGCCCCCGAAGACATCGCCCTGCGCGACCGGCCGTTGCAGGTGACAATTGTTTTATTTGCGCTGACGGTGTTTGTGGTGATTTATATTTTTTGAGATTAGGAGATTAAGAGATTGAGAGATTAACTACCCTCCCAATCTCCCAATCTCCCAATCTCCCAATCTCTTCATGTCTACTGCCCCCGGCAAAATCATCCTCTTTGGCGAACATGCGGTGGTCTACGGCCGTCCCGCTATCGCTATCCCCCTCTCCCAACTGCGGGCTACGGCCGTCGTCTCCCCCACCACCCAACCAGGCATCCGCCTCATCGCCCCCGACCTGGGCCAGGATGTGCTGCTGCCCGACGCGCCATCGGATGATCCCATTGCGGCCGTGATTCGGCAGGTGCAAACGGCCGTACACCTCCCCACCTTGCCCGACATGACCATCACCGTCAGCAGCCAGATTCCCATTGCCAGCGGCCTGGGCAGCGGCGCGGCCATCACCGCCGCCGTCGTCCGCGCCCTGGCCGAATTTCTGGGCGTGTCCCATCTGGCGACGCCGGAATGGGTTTCCGCCCTGACTTACGAGGTCGAGAAAATCCATCACGGCACACCCAGCGGCATTGACAACACCGTTGTCGCTTATGAAATGCCGGTCTACTTTGTGCGCCAACAGCCGCATAATCGCATCGAGCCGTTTACCGTCGCCCGCCCTCTGCACCTGCTGGTGGCCGATACCGGTGTGCGCAGCAGCACCAAAATTGCCGTCGGTGATGTGCGCCGCCAGTGGCAGGAAAACCCGGCGAAGTTTGAAGCGTTGTTTGACAGCTGCGGCCGTATTGCCACCGCCGCCCGTACCGCCATTGAAACCGGAGATGTGGCCGCCCTGGGGCCGCTGATGCAAGAAAACCATGCCCTGCTGCAAGAAATGACCGTTTCCTCCCCGGAACTTGATCGGCTGGTGACGGTCGCCATTGAGGGCGGTGCGTTGGGAGCCAAACTAAGCGGCGCCGGCCGGGGCGGGAATATGATCGCCCTGGTAACACCGGAAACGAGGACGGCCGTGTGCAAATCCCTCCTCGCCGCCGGGGCCAAAAACGTCCTGTCCACCACCCTGGCATGATCCATTGGGGTGGCTTGTGATACAATTCGGCCAGGAGATTGGAGATTAGGAGATTGAGAGAGTGGGAGATTGGCGACTAAAATCTCTCAATCTCCCACTCTCCTAATCTCAATAAAAGTTATGACCGTACAACACGACACTTACGGAACAATAGATATTTCCACAACGGCCGTGTCCACCATTGCCAACCAGGCCATCAACCAATGCTACGGGGTGGTGGGTATGGCCGAGAAAAATGTGGCTACCGGCATCGCTAAATTGCTGTCTCGTGACAACCGCCGGGGCATTGACATCACCTACCGCGATGGCGGCGTGGTCATTGACGTGTATGTCATCGTCGAATATGGTGTGCGCATCAAAACCGTCGCCGAAAGCATCCAACACACCGTCAAATTTCACCTGGAAAAAGCCCTCAGCCTGCCTGTGCATGAGGTGAATGTGTATGTGCAGGGGCTGAGGCTGAGTAGAGAGGAACAGTAATCGCTTATCGGTAATCGGTGGAATGCACTGATTACCGATAACCGATTACTGATGACCGACTAATATGCCAACTGCTTTAAGAACCGGCCCTTATCGCATTTACTTCTATTCTTACGACTGTGGCGAACCACGCCATATGCACGTAGATCGGGAGAAATGGAGCGCCAAATTTTGGCTCGATCCCGATGTCGCTTTAGAGGAAAATCGCGGCTATAACCGCAAAGAGTTACGCGATATTGAGCGCATCTTGCGGGACAATCTGGAGAATTTGAGAAATGAATGGGATGCCTTCTGCACTGGTTTCACTGGCTAGGATTGTAGACGTGACGGTCAGCGATGATTCCTTATCCGTTGATCTCGAAGACGGCCGTAGTGTAACCGTACCCATCGGCTGGTACCCTCGTCTGGCTTATGCCACACCTGCCGAACGCGCCAATTTTGAAATTAGCGGCGCTGGTTATGGCATCCATTGGCCTGATCTTGACGAAGATATTGGGGTAGAAGGTTTGTTGATCGGTAAAAAGTCAACCGAAAACCCAGCCTCATTTGCCCGTTGGTTGCAACAACGTAATAAGATCTGATTACCGATAACCGATTACCGATTACTGATAACCATTTAGAAGAGAGAGGAAGAAAACCCACGTGACCCAACCCACTACGGCCGAGGCAACGGCCGTGCCCGAAAAATGGCTGCATTGTAACGGCCAGCAATACAAAAAAATGGCCCGTGCCGGTCTGCTCTGGCTGGAACAAAACCACCAACACGTCAATTCACTCAACGTTTTTCCCGTGCCCGATGGTGACACAGGCACCAACATGCTGCTGACCATGCGTTCCGCTTACGGCCGTGTCCAGGACAGAGACGACACCCACGTGGGCAAAATGGCCGACACCCTGGCCCAGGGCGCCCTCATGGGCGCGCGCGGCAACTCCGGCGTCATCCTCAGCCAGATATGGCGCGGCCTGGCGCGTGGGCTAAAAGATAAAGAAACGTTTGACGCCCAAGACCTGGCGGCTGCCCTGCAAACCGCCGCCGACACCGCTTACGGCGGCGTCATGCGCCCGGTAGAAGGCACCATCCTCACCGTTATCCGCGAGGGGGCTACCGAAGCAGCCGACGCCGCCACCAAGAGCCTCGACCTGCGCTTCGTGTTGGAGCGTACTCTCGGGCGCTGCAAACAGGCGCTGGAACGCACACCCGACCTGCTGCCCATCCTTAAACAAGCCGGCGTGGTGGATTCCGGCGGGCAAGGGCTGGTCTATGTACTGGAAGGGATGTTGAAGTACGTCAATGGGGAGATTGGGAGATTGGGAGATTGGGAGAGTGGCGTAGCTATATCAACCGCTGCCTCCACTATCACTGCCCAGGAACGGGCCATGCCCGAAAGCGGCCATCTGGAAAATCCCTACGACGTGCAATTCATCCTCATGGGGCGCAACCTGAATGTGGCTGAAGTGCGCGCCCGCATAGACGCCATGGGCGACTCCACCGTCGTTGTCGGCGACGAAACCACCATCAAAGTCCACATTCACGTCAAAGACCCCGGCGAACCCATTTCCTACGGCATCAGCCTGGGCCACATTACCGACGTAGTCGTGGAAAACATGCAAATGCAAATGGAGGAGATTGTGCATGGCGGGCAGATGGCCGAACCACCCGCACCGGCCATTGAGCCAGGACAAATTGGCGTGGTGGCAGTGGCCGCAGGCAGCGGGCTGGCGAACATTTTCCGCAGTCTGGGTGCGGCCTTTGTGGTCAATGGCGGACAGACCAACAACCCCAGCACCGAAGAGATTTTCCAGGCCATTCAAGACGTGCCCACCGATAAAATCATCATCCTGCCCAACAATAAAAACATCATCCTGGCGGCGGAAGCCGCACGGGATTTGAGTCCCAAAGAGGTAGCCGTTGCCCCCACGCTGACTGCGCCGCAGGGTTTTAGCGCCATGCTGGCCTATGACCCGGACGGTGATTTGCAGGCCACGGCCGTCGCCATGACCACCAGCGCCCGCGAAGTAGCTACCGGTGAAATCACCCGCGCCACCCGTTCCGTGAGCCTGGATGGAATTGAGGTGAAGGATGGCGAGATGATTGGGTTGGTGAACGGCCGTCTCTGCGCTTCTGGTGCAGATATGGCCGAACTTCTGCAAACGGTTTTGCAGACCATGGAACTTGATGACCGCGAACTGCTCTCCCTCTACTACGGCGCAGACGTCACCGCTAACGACGCCGCCGTCATCGCCGCCCAAATCGAAGAAGCCTACCCGGACATCGAAGTCGAAATCCTGTCCGGCGGCCAGCCGCATTATTACTATATTTTAGGAGCAGAATAAGAATAAGATGGGGAGATTAAGAGATTGGGCGATTTTTCTCCGCCAATCTCCCTATCTCCTAATCTCCTAATCTCCCATGATAAAAATCGTCACCGACAGCGCCATGGATGTCCCCCCGGACATTGTAGAAAAGTACGGCATCACCGTTGTGCCAGTTTATGTCAACATCGGCGAGAAGGGGTACCTGGAAGGGGTCGAGCTTTCCAGGCAAGAGTTTTACGACAACCTGGAAAAGTACGAACCATACCCCACCACCGCCGCCCCCTCGCCGGGCACCTTTGCCGAAGTGTATGAACGGCTGACGCAGGAAGGTGCAACGGAAATCCTCTCCATCCACCTGGCTTCCGCCCTCAGCGCCACCTATGACAATGCCCGTATGGGCGTAGATGCCGCCGAGAATGCCTGCCCGGTGCATGTGTTTGATTCGCAGCAGATCACCTTGGGGGGTGGGTTGTTGGTGATGACGGCCGTCGCCGCCCTCGCCGCCGGTAAATCCCTGCCCGAAATTGTGCAAATCCTGACGGAACGCGCCCCACGCACCCGCGTCTTTGGCATGATTGACACCATGGAATCGCTGCGGCGCGGTGGCCGGGTCAGTTGGGCGCAGTTTGGCATCGGCACCCTGCTGCAAATCAAGCCGGTGATGATGATCAGCGCCGGCGAAATCCACGTCATCGCCCGTGTGCGCACCCGCAAAAAGGCGCTGCCGGAAATGCTGCGCCTGGTGGAGGAGTTTGGCCCATTTGAACGCATCGCCATCCTGCACGTGCACGCCCCGGAAGCGGCCGTGGAGTTACAACAGCAGTCCGCCCATCTCTTCCCGGCCGGCGAAACGCCCCTCATCGCTGAAGTCACGCCGGCCATTGGCACACATTTGGGTTTAGGCGCAGTTGGCTTTGCGGCCATTGCTGCCAGATAAGAATGGAGATTGGGAGATTGGGAGACTGGGAGATTGAGAGATTATCCAATCTCCTAATCTCTTAATCTCATGATCAATCAGGTACTCCTCCGCGATGTTCTCGAATCTGACCTGCCCATTTTTGATTGGCGCGATAACAATGTCCTGACCAGAGAGTGCACATCACGTCGAAGCCACAAAATCCCCAAAAGCCAGAATCATCTGGTAAACGGCCGTACACCCCATCACCCTTTCAACCCATCACCTCATCATCTCTACCGATGACTTGCATGAAACGGTCTTCCAGCGAAAGGCGCTGCGGCGCGAGTTCGTACAGAGCGTGGCCCTGGGCCACAAGCCAGGCGGCCAGGTCGGGGATTTGCTCCTCAGCGGCAAGTTGCAGCGTCATACGGCCGTCCACCGGCGATATTGTCACCCCCTGCCCAAACTGCTCTAAACTTTGCAGCAGTTGCGGCGTTGGCTGCCCTACCCGCAGGCTGACCAGGACGGCAGCCTCGTTATAATTGTGCAAATCAATCGTTTCCAGCACAGCCCCCTGGCGAATAAAAACCACCCGGTCACACGTCTTTTCTACTTCGCTCAGCAGGTGGGAGTTCAGGAACACGGCCGTGCCCTCTTGCCGCAGTCCGTTGATAATATCCCGCACCAACCGCCGCCCGATGGGGTCCAGACCAGAGGTAGGTTCGTCCAAAAAGACCAGTTCCGGGTTGTTGAGCAATGCCTGCGCCAGCCCAATCCGCTGCAACATACCTTTGGAGAAGGCGCGCAACTGAGTCTGGCTTCTATCCTGCAAACCGACCAGTTCCAGCAGATCGGGGATGGTGGCCTGACGTTCCGCCGCACCCATGCCGTATAAACGGCCATGCAACTCCAGAAACTCTACGGCCGTCAGCCACTCGTGAAAACGGAAATGCTCCGGCAAAAAACCAATCCTGGCCCGCGCCGGGCGGTCGCCCAACGGCCGTCCCAACAATGTCGCTGTGCCCGCCGTGGGGCGCGTCAGCCCCAACAACATCTTCACCGAGGTCGTCTTGCCGGCCCCATTTGGCCCCAAAAAACCAAAAATCTCGCCCCGTTTCACCTGGAGCGAGAGATTGGCTACGGCCGTCTTGCGGCCAAACTCCTTGCGCAAGTTGTGAGCGTCAATTGCAAAATCAGACACAGTATGGTCAATGGTCAATGGTCATTGGTCATTGGTCATTGCCAATTGACCGTTGGCCATTGACCATTATTTGAGGGAATTTGTCATTGCCAAAAGCTCGGCCGCGCTGCGGTTGCCAAAGAGGGTATAGATGATCCCGTCTTTTTGCCAGATGAGGGTAGCGGCACGGCCGTCCAATTCACTCACTGCCAGCCCACTGACGCCATCTACGGTTACACCCTGATAGCTGGCAATGTCCTGGGGAATAGGCAGCAGCAGCGTGCCCGTCCAATCAATCTCCTGCGCCAGCCGCGCCGCTTCCGCTTCATTCAGCCCCAATAATTGCAGGAACGCCTGGCCCAATACGGTTGTTTCCAGGCCATCTGGATACTCAACCAACGGGCTGGGGGTCTGCAAGAGATGAACATCCTGCCATTGCTGGTCAACCCCGGCAAATACGGCCACATTCACCTGCGCCCCGTCCAGGTCATCGGGCAGCAGCAACGGGTCGGCGCCCACCGCTTCCAGAATGGCTCGCGCCCCGGCCAGATCAATTGTCAGACGGCCACTACCCGGCGCGGATACGTACACGGCCGTTGGTTCACCCAATGCGCCAATGGTACGCACCGACGACATCCCGGCGTGGCTGGCCGCCTCGTTCAATGAATTGACCGGCGTCAGTTGGCCGGGGTCGGCCAATATCTCAACCTTGCCCGGCGTCAACCCTTCCTGCGCCACCTTGTTCAGCAAGGCAATTTGTTCTGGCGAAATGGTGATGGCTGCAAAATTTTGCACGCGGAACAGGCGCAAAAAGTCACTGGCGGCCGCGCGCACCGGGGGAAAAGTGAAAGCAAAAACCAGCAGCAGTACCGCCAGGGCGCCTGCTGCTGCATACCGGCGGCCAGGTGCAGCTAAAAACTGTCCCAGCCGGGCGCCCCATGAATCCTTCTCGGCCGCCGCTGCCTGCTGCCGCACCTGGGCCAATGCCAGCGAAACCGGCCTGGGTGCGTCCTCCAGGCCCGGTTCCAATAAGGCCAATAATTCCTGCGTTTCTTTATCCATCTCGTCCATATTCTGCCCCTGCGCACGGCGATTGGTTGCCGGCGGTTGCCGATTATCACCCGGCTGTCTGGCTGCCCTCAACCATGCCATACTCTTCTTCATATGCCTGCTTAAATGCTTTTCCGGCGCGGGCCAGCAATGTGCCCACCGAACCGGGTGCGACGCCACATGCCTGGGCACATTCCTCGTAGCTAAACCCCATCTGCCGCATGAGCAGCAATTGGGTTTGGCGTTGGGGAAGGCGGGCCAGAGCGCGGCGCACGGCCGTAGCCTGCTCCCGCTGCTCCACTTCTTTGTCCACCCCAGGGCTGCCCGCCGGGTCTGGCGCCAGGACCAGATTCCGCTGCCAGCGGCGTTGGCGGCCGCGAATGGCGTTATACCCCATATTGGTGGCAGTGCGGTACAGCCAGGCGCTAAGGTTATGCTCCCGCTGCAAGTTAAACAGGCGGCGGCGGAAGGCGTGGTGATGCAATTGTAAAAACACTTCCTGGGTCAAATCTTCCGCTTCGGCGCGGTTGCCCATCAGCCGGTACAACAGGCCGTACACCCGATCATAGTGGGTATAAAAAACAGTTTCAAACGAAGCAGTATCACCCTGGCTGATACGCTCCAATAACAGGTTGTCCGACAATGCGGTCACGGCCGTTTCCTTTTCCGGTTCAGACTTATCTACGTCACCCATCTAAACACCACCTGCCCGTTTTTTGTGACAGGACACCCCTGTATGGCAAAAATGATGGCAATTGTCAGTCCATTCTCTCCTATACTGGCAAAGGGCATCATCTGGCATATTGACCGGAGAGGCGCGGTTGGAAAGCATCTCTGACGGGCTGAGAGGCGGCCGCAGCCACTATATTTTGTGCCCCTGCCTGGCGGCGAATCCCTGCTATAATCCGCCAGTAGAAGAGATCGTGTATGATAGTCAATAGTTCAGAACCGGCAAAACTGCCTGCTCCACCGGTATCCGTA
Organism: Chloroflexota bacterium; assembly: GCA_014584575.1. Classification (GTDB taxonomy): domain Bacteria; phylum Chloroflexota; class Anaerolineae; order Promineifilales; family Promineifilaceae; genus CAADGU01. Next base: position 119,112 of record JACTMP010000073.1, on the reverse strand, counting down.
CATGATGGTTGCCCCTTTTTGGGTCTGGCCGACGACGCGAAAACACGCCTGCTTTTCCCCGCTGCCGACGCCGTTTGCCACCTGGCCAAACCATCCGACGAAGTGGACACTGCTTACCAACAAACAACCTGCCTTACCGCCGGTCACCAAACCTGTGTGGTGTTTCTGCGCCCCAAACCAGGCCCATTGCCGCCAGAGATTTCCGTCCCGGAGGGGCAGCGGGTACGGCCGCGTCGCTTATGGGCAGGCTTAATCGTCATCCTATTGTTGGTGTTGGTTGCCGTTTGGAGCGGTTTGTGGTGGGGCAATGGCCGCGGCAATGGGCGCGGGCCGTTAACGGCCCTGAACCCAACAGGAGCGCCAACGCGGGCGGAGGTGGTGGTGGCGCCATCTGCGGCGGCGCCATCTGCGGCGGCCAGCGCTACTGCCTCTCCTACCCTTCCCCCCCCTAAACCTACACTTCCCCCTACATCTACGCCTACGGCCGTGCCCACAGAACCACCCACTATTGCCCCCACCGCGACAGCCCTGTTGCCTTCCACCTATACGCCCCGCGCCGTTCCCCCCACACCATCACCAACCGCCACACCGGAAGTGCGGGCCAATGTAATCGTGCCCCGCCTGAATGTGCGGCAAGGCCCCGGCGTTATGTATGACGCGATTGCCCTGGTAGATGAGGGATCGCAGTTCGCCATTATTGGCCGCGTGCCAGACGGAAGCTGGCTGCAAATTTGCTGTGTTGCGGGCGCTGCCGGTTGGGTTATTACCGAGTCGGTGCTGGTAGATGGGGACGTAACGGCCGTGCCTGTCAACAGCGACATCCCCCCTCCGCCTACCACCACACCCTGACCGGGGAACTGATCGCCCACTGCCTGCGTTTATTGAATAGATTGCTGACCGGCTGTGTTGTTTTCTTGCAACTGACCGGGTTTAGTTTGTATAGAAATTCCGAACAAAGGAGTTAGAAAAATGAACACGTGGAAACGATGGTTTATGGTTGGTATGGCATTTTTGATTGTCTTTCTGGTGGCCTGCGCCCCTGCGGCCGCGCCCATGGGGGATGAGCCGGTCTACCAGACAGCCGAACCCACCAGCGTCAGCGCCATAGAGGCAACTGCTGATGAAGCATCCGCCGCTGAAGCATCCGCTGCCGAAGTGGCTGCCGATGAGTCTGCCGCCGCCAGCAAAACGGAAACGATAACAGATGGGGCCGTGATGGTATATACAAGAAGTGGGGGGCTAAAAAGTTTTCGCCCTACTGAAGCCACTTTCACGTTTTATGCCAACGGCCGTATCGTCAGCAGCGACGGCCGTGAATGGCAGGTTGCTCCTGAGGAGATTGAAAAATTGGTGAACGACGTGATGGCTTTAGGTTTTGCCGAGTTTGAAGCCAGCTACATCCCGGAAGACACCTGCTGCGACCGGGTCACACACACCCTGACCGTGCGCCAAGGCGACCAGGTCTACACCGTTACCGTCTTAGACGAAGCCGACGCACCGCCCGAACTGTTCCAGGCTGCAGAAATGGTAAACAACTACCTGATAGCGTTACCGACCGGATAAGATGCCCGGCTCGACATCCCACTCCCGTACCCGGATTTAAGCCGCGCCCTATTGTCCTTGCCACAGCGGCGGCCGTTTGTTGATGAAGGCATCCATCCCCTCTTTCTGGTCGGCGGTGGCAAAGAGCATGTAAAAGAGGCGGCGTTCCAGCGCCAGGCCGGATAGCAGGTTGGTCTCAAAGGCGGCGTTGACCGCCTCTTTGGCCAGGCGAATGGCAACCGGGGCGCGTTCGGCGATTTGTTGGCCCAGTTTGATGGCTTCTTCCAGATAAAGTTCTACAGGCACAACCCGGTTCACCAGGCCGTATTGCTGCGCTTCGTGGGCAGAGAGGAAACGGCCGTTTAACACAATCTCCATGGCCAATGCCTTACCCACCGCACGGGTCATGCGCTGCGTGCCGCCGGCGCCGGGCATGACGCCAATGTTGATCTCCGGCTGGCCGAATTGGGCGCTCTCACTGGCGACGATCATGTCGCAGGCCATGGCCAGTTCACAACCGCCGCCCAGGGCAAAACCGGAGACGGCAGCAATCACCGGTTTGGTAATCTTTTGCAGCCGATCCCACTGGTCAATCATAGGGCTGTTGAGCATGGTCACAGGGGTGGCTTCGGCCATCGCCTTTATATCTGCGCCAGCGGCAAAAGCACGCTCGTTGCCGGCGACGACCATGCAGCCAACAGCGTCGTCCACATCAAACGCTTCCAGCGCAGACATCAATTCCATCATCACATCCACATTGAGCGCGTTAAGGACTTTGGGGCGGTTGATCTGGGCAATCCCAACACGGCCGTCGGTGCGCGTGAGAATATACTCGTAACTCATCTTTTCCTCTTCCAAAAATGTAGCGCGATTTGACAAATCGCGTTACATCACAACTCAATCTCAAACTGTAAAAATGTCTGCCAACTTCGCCACTTCACCGGCCATATATCCGCGTAAACGTTCGGTGACAGTGGGCAGGGTGGGCAGATTTTCTGCTTTTTTAATGCGCAACTGGTAGGCCTGGGCTTCAAATTCGTCAAAGGCAGCTTCCAGGCACAGGGTGGCGGCGGCATGGCGGAACAAGTCGCGCTGCGGCCGTTCGAAGTCGGCCAATTGGGCGGCCATCAGCCGGATGCTCAGGTGATGGCAGACGGTGGCGACGACGGTAGGCGGGTCTTCATCATAAGGCCAGGGCGGGGACTCACCCACCGCTTTGGGCGGCGGCAGCAGTAAATAAAGGGTGCTTTCGGTGGTGGCTAGAACGGCCGTCAGCGCCGGATAGACAATGTTGGGCATCACCACCATGTGGGGCGCATCATCCGTTTTCACCAGGCGATCAAAAAAGGCGGCGACACGGCCGTCGGCAAATATCCCTTGTAACGCTGCTACCACTCCCTGCCACACCTCCTGGTGTTCGTCCCAAAAGGTCATCATGTCTGTGGCGTGTTCAAAATCGGCCAATGACCGCGCCCACCGTTCAATTTTAAGGAGATGAGGCAGTGGTTCGCCCGGTTCAAAAGTGGGCCAGGCGCAGCGCACGGCCGTGCTGAACAACTCTTCCAGCGTCACCCCATTGAGCAGGGCTTCATTCACGCCACGCACCGCCTGGTGATATTTGTATTTTTGTACAAATTGGCGCGTTTGTTTGGCATGGGGGTGCACGGCATGGGTCAGTTGCTTTTGTTCCTCTTCCGGCCAATCGCTGGCGGCGAGGACGGCCGTAACCAACCGCGCCCGGTCGTCAATTTTTATCTCAATCGTTGTCATAGCTATACCCACATCGGTCATTGGTCATTCGTCACTTGCTTTGGGCAAATGACCAGTGACATATGACCTGATCACACTCTATAGTCGCTCTCCACTTTCGGCCACAAGCGCCAGATGAACACGGCCGTGACTGCGGCAGATAAACCATACACCCAAAGGAGTTGGGTGACGGCCATGTTCGGTGGCACAGCGCCTAATGCCGTCCAGGCCGTAAAAATTTGCAGAGCCTGAATAATGACCATGCCCAGCAAACCACCCGTCCGCAAGCGAATGATACCGTAAAAAACGCCCCAGGTTGTATAGTAAATCAGCGTCACCAGGGACGCAGAATAGACATTTTGAAAGAGCAAAAAACCAACTGCGCCAAAAACAACACCGCTGGTAACGGCCCCGGTTAGCGGCCCGCGCCAATCGGCCACTGCCCTGAAAAGCAGGCCAAACGTCCACAATTGCAGCGCAAACGCTTCAAATAATAAGGCATAAATAAAGGCGCGGGTAGAACCTGTTACCTCTGGATTGATGGGGATAAAAATGGCCCGGAAAAGCAAAAAAACGATCCAACCCAACGTGGCAAAGGCAATACCGGCAAACAACGACCGTCCCCCTTTCAGCCCCATACCCGACAGCCCATAAAACGCCAGCCCCACAAACCAGGCCGCCAATCCTATGGCCGCCCATACCGGCGCCCGGCTGTTTGCGGTTGCGGCCCCCCCGGTCAGCCAACCTACCAACAGTCCGGCCACAACTGGCGCGGCCAATGCCACCAGGACGCGGTTTTGCAGCGATAAGGTGGTGCGTGACGGTCTGGCGGCCGACGGCCGTGCCGCCTGTACCCGTTGTATCCGTTTCTTCTTTGCCATTACCGCCGATTTTAACACCGACCACCTGCCGCCTGCCACCTGCCGCCATCTATACTGGCAAAGGTCATAATCTGACATTTTTGTCACCTTGTCAGATGTCACCTTGTCACCTTGTCAGGTATAGTTCCCCCATGTCTAAACCACCTCGTTCTCAACTCCTGACCCAACTGGGCCTCATGGCATTGGCCCGATTCTGTTTGAACACCGGCCTGCGCATGGTGTACCCCTTTGCGCCCGCCTTTGCGCGTGGCCTGGGTGTGCCCGTAGAGGCTATTTACCACCTCATTTTCATTCGCAACTTTGCCGGGTTTTTCAGCCCGTTATTTAGCCCGTTGTCAGAGCGGTACGGCCGTGTGCCTGTGATGGTTGGGGCGATGGTGTTGTTCAGTTCTGGCTGCATCATTGTGCTGGTATGGCCCACTTATGCCGCACTGGGGATCACCCTCTGCCTCATCTCTCTGGCCAAAGTCATCTACGACCCGGCCATGCAATCCTACATCGGCGAACGGGTGTCTTATGCCCAACGGGGTCGCGCCATTTCCATCACCGAACTGGCCTGGGCAGGGGCGCTGCTCATCGGCGGCCCGGTACTCAGCCTGACCATTGCCCGGCAGGGGTGGCAGGCCCCCTTCTTCTGGCTGGCAGTGATTGGTTTTCTGGCAGCCTTAGCCGTCTGGCGGGGCATTCCCCGCACCCACACACCGGCTGCCGGCGGCGCCGTGACATTGCGGCAGGCCGCCCGCGCCATCCGCCGTCACCGCGTCATCTGGGCCGCTATGTCCTACATCGCCCTGACCATGACCGCCAGCGAAACCCTGCTCATTGTCTTTGGCGACTGGATGGAAAGCACGTTTGGCCTGGGGTTGGTGGCATTGGGCTTTTCCGCAGGGGTGATTGGTCTTGCGGAAGCAACTGGCGAACTCAGCACCGGCTGGGCGGTGGACCACTTTGGCAAACGCCCCGTTGTCATTACTACCGGTTTGTTGAACACACTGGCAATGCTGCTGTTACCTTTTGTCAGCGTCACGTTGGGCGCAGCGCAGGTCGCGTATTTTGCCGTCTTTTTCCTGTTTGAAATGGCGGTGGTGGGCAGTATGCCGTTGATGACGGAACTGGTACCGGCGGCGCGAGCGGTGGTGATGTCTGCCGTGATTGCGGCGATGGCTTTGGGGCGGGTAGCTGGCGCCTGGCTCGGCCCACAGCTTTTTGCGGCCTGGGGCTTTGGCGCGAATGGGGTGGTGGCGGCGGTTATGATGGGGGTGGGTGTCCTTATCCTGGCGCTGTGGGTGCATGAACACCAGCCTGCTCAAGAGGCAGGCTGACTGTAAAAGTGGGGTCAATACTAACTTCGCTTTCATCTCAAACACGGCCATCAGGACAGGATACACGGCCAATTGTCAAGATTTGATGGAGATTGTGTGGGCTTTTGGTCAGATGAGAGGCTTATTCTTCATACCAATACAAACAACATGAATGACCCAAAACAGGTCTGGCATCTACTGGTTGGCTACGATTGAGGTCAAACAGGTAAATACTGTCATCAATAAAAGTTTCTTCACTTAGTACATGGTGTCTATCTAGTGACCAGGAAATTGCGTAACCGTTCAGACCTGACGCCTTATTTTTGGACGAAAAAGTTCAAACAGAGGCGGTTGGCCTCTGTTTGAATGTCTTATGTCAATATCGAATGGAAACCGCCTCTATTTGGACAAAAATAAGGTGTCAGGTCTCCGAGACCTGTCAGGTCTAAACAGCATATGAACAAAGTCGCAGGGGAAGACGGCCGTTGGTACAATTTCTACAGCAGTGTCAGGCACAGGGCAGAACGGCCGTACACCGGCCAATACCTGCCGCCCTCTGCCTGGCACTTCACAGAGGCACCCTATGAACAATTGGCAACCCGAAGAATATGACCAAACCCCCGACACCCCCCCACGCGCTTCCCTGAGCCAGCGGACGATTTTATTCCTGGTGGCGGGCACAGTGATTTTGCTGGACCAGTTCAGCAAATGGCTGGTGGAACAATCCCTGGCCTTGTATGAAGTATGGGCGCCCATCCCGGCCATTGAACCCTTCTTCCGCATCATGCACGCCACCAATACCGGCGCCGCTTTTGGCCTGTTTCAGGGCGGCGGACTATTTTTTGGCGTCATGGCCCTCATCGTTAGCGCCGGAATTATCTATTACAACCACACCCTGCCCGCCGGGAACAACTGGCTGCGCGTGGCCCTGGGGCTGACGCTGGGCGGGGCGCTGGGCAACCTGATTGACCGCTTCCGCCTGGGACACGTAACCGACTTCCTCGATTTTGGCCCCTGGCCCATCTTTAATGTAGCCGACATGGCCGTCGTTGGCGGCGCGCTCCTGCTCGCCTGGCTGACCTGGCGCGAATCACGCCAGATGAAGCAGGCAGAGTGGGGGGAGCAGGTGGAGGGGTGAGCAGGTGAACAGGTGATGGGGTGATGAGGCGAGAACTCCCACCTTCCTAATTCCTAATTCCCATGACCGACCATCAAGTAGACCTCACTCTCGATTTGCCCGGCGAACGGCTAGACCGGGCGCTGGTACAGGTGTTGCCGCAGTTGTCTCGCACGGCCGTGCAAAAGCTCATCAAGGAGGGGCAGGTGTTGGTAGACGGCCGTGTCGCCAAAGCCAGCCAGCAGCTAGAGGGCGGCGAGCAGGTGCAGGTGACGCTGCCCGAACCGGTGAACACCGACCTGGTGCCCGATGACATCCCCCTGGACATTCGCTACGAAGACGACGATCTGCTGGTGGTGAACAAACCGGCGGGCATGGTCGTCCATCCGGGCACGGGCCATTATCGCGGTACGCTGGTCAACGCCGTGCTGGCCCATTGCCCCGATGTGTTGGGCGTGGGCTACGAAAAGCGCCCCGGCATCGTGCATCGGCTGGATAAATACACCTCCGGCCTTATCGTCGTGGCTAAAAACGACCGCGCCATGCACGTCATCCAGAGCCAGTTTAAGCGGCGCACGGTGGACAAACGGTATCTGGCGCTGGTGGAAGGGCAGCTCAATCCGCCGGAGGCGCTGATTGATGCGCCCATTGGCCGGAACAAACAAGAGCGCAAAAAGATGGCCGTCATCCCCCTCAACCAGTCCGCCACCTCCCGTCCGGCGCAGACCCGTTACCGCACCCTGACGAACTATGACTGCTACACCCTGGTGGAGTGCCACCCGCTGACGGGTCGCACGCACCAGATTCGGGTGCATATGGCGTATATTGGTTTTCCAATTGTGGGGGATAACGTCTACGGCCGTGCCCGGATGCGCACCTCCCTGGGCCGTCACTTTTTACATGCGGCGTATATTGCCTTCAAACGGCCGTCTGACTACGAGGAAATCATCTGCGAAGCCGAACTTCCCCCGGAATTGACGGCGTATTTGGAGAAATTGGTGACGGGAGATTAGAGATTGGAGATTGGGAGATCACCTTGTCACCCCCTCACCTGCTCACCCCCTCACCCCATACCCATCCGGCAGGCGGGCCACAAAGTGGCAGGTGGATGGCCCCTGGCAGTCGCCGCCACAGTGATGGGCATGAGTGGTAATCGCGTCTGCCCCCGATACCAGCCGCCCCTTCCGCACCCAAAACGCCACCAGTTCCGCCACCACCCCCGGCTCCAACTGCAAACGCTGGCTCAATTCCTGAACAGTAATTGGCCCTGTGGTCCGTTCAATTTCGTGAAGCACTTGATGTAACATGTTCCGGTTATCGGTAATCGGTTATCGGTAATCGGTGGCTGTGACCGATCACCATTTACCGATTACCGATTACAAAAGTAAAACCCGCCCCACCTGAAACACCAGCCAGGCCAGCAGCCAGGCCAGCAGCAGTTGGCCGCCAATGCTGAGCCACATCCAGCGCGTGCCCAACTCCTGCTTTTCGGCGGAAATCGCCACCACGCAGGGGGTGTAGATGAGGATAAATACCATAAATGCCAGACCGGCGGCGGCCGCGTGCCCACCGCTGGTTTGGGTAAATTCTTGCTGAATAGCGGCCATCAATCCGGTGGGTTCCGGTTCGGCGTCGTCGCCAAAGAGGTTGATGCCCAGGATGCCCGGCAACGTCTTGAGCGTGTCTATGATCGCCTGCACAAAACTTTGCCCGATCCAGAGCAAATCTTCTAAAAAGGTGGGGGTTGTTTCGTCGCTGGTTTCGTCGGGAATGGCATACGTTTGTGCCAGAGTGGTGATGACCACTTCCTTAGCCACCAGCCCGGTGAGCAGCGCGCCGCTGGCCTGCCAGCTACCAAATCCCAACGGTTCCAGGACAGGTGTGAGCGTCTGGGCAACGGTGGCAAAGAGGCTGTCGGACACGGCCGTGTCCGCAAACCCACCCTCTCCCCGCACCGGCGCCGCCTTCAAAAACCAAATGACCAGGCTGGCCAGCAAGATCAGGGTAGCCGCGTGGCGCAAAAAGGCGCGCACCCGCGCCCAGGTGTGGAACCAGAGGCCACGCAGCGAGGGCAGGCGGTACGGCGGCAGCTCCATCACCAACCCGGACTGCTCCTTGCCCTGAAAGAGCGTATGTTTGAGCAAGAGGCCCAGCAGCACGGCCGTGGCAATGCCCAGCACATACAGCCCAAAAATCACCAGCCCCGCCTGCTGCGGGAAAAAGATGGCCGCAAACAAGACGTACACCGGCAGCCGCGCCCCGCAGCTCATAAACGGCACCAGCAGCCCGGTGAGGATGCGGTCTTTTTCGTTTTCCAGGGTGCGCGTGGCGTAAATGGCGGGCACGCTGCACCCAAAACCCACCAGCATCGGCAGGAAACTTTTGCCGTGCAGCCCCAGGCGGCTCATCCAGCGGTCCATCACAAAAGCGGCGCGGGCCATGTAGCCCGAATCTTCCAGCACCGCCAGCGCCAGATAGAGGAAAACCAGCACGGGAATAAAGACCAACACGCCGCCCACCCCGGCAATCAGCCCGTCCACAAAGAGGGAAGCGAGCCAGGTGTTTTGCAGGTTTACGGCCGTCAGCAACGCCACCCCCCACCGCGCCACCGGCCCGTTCACTACCCCGTCAATCCAGTCCAACAGCGGCGCGGAACTTTCGGCGGTGATCTTGAACACCACCCACATCAGCGCCAGAAAAATGGGAATACCCAGGCGGCGGTGCAGCACCAGGCGATCCAGCCGGTCAGACAGGCTGGCGCGGTGCGGGCGCGTGGGCGTCACCACCTCTTGCACCAGCGCGTGAATCCAGGTGTAGCGCCGGTCGGCAATCAGCACGTCCACATCTTCACCGGTGGTCTGCGACAACTGGTGGATGCTCAACTGGGCATGGGTCAGCAGCGCCGGGCCGCCGGGCGCGGAGAGCAGGGCGGTTTGACATGCCTGGTCTTGTTCCAGCAGCTTCAGCGCCAGCCAGCGCGCCGGGTATTGTTGGCCGATGGCCGGGTATTGGACGATGATCTGGCACAGGCGGGTGAGTTCCGTTTCCAGGTCACGGCCGTAGTCCAATGCAAACGCCTGCCCCATGGCCGCCCCATTGGCCGCCTGCAACAACCCCTCCGTCCCCTGGGCGCGGCTGGCGACGGTGGGGATCACGGGCGCCCCCAACCGGGCGCTGAGCGTTTGCGTATCAATCTGCAAACCGCGCGCCTGGGCCGCATCCATCATGTTCAGGGCGATAACTACCGGCTGCCCCATCTCCAAAATTTGCACCGTCAGGTACAGGTTGCGCTCCAGATTGGCCGCATCCAGGACGCAGATGACCGCATCCGGCCGTTCTTCCAGTAAGTAGCTGCGGGTGATCAATTCTTCGGGCGAAAAGGGGGTCAGGTTGTACGTGCCGGGCAGGTCTACCAGTTCAATGGTACGGCCGTCAACCCGCACCTGCCCACTCTTCTTCTCCACCGTCTTACCCGGCCAGTTACCCACATGCTGCCGGAAACCGGTCAGCGCATTAAACAGGGATGTCTTGCCCGCATTCGGGTTGCCCGCCAACGCAATGTGCATCGTTTCCATAAGCATAAGGTTCGTAGCAGACGATAAATCGCCGTCAAAAGGCGATAAATCGCCCACTACAAACTACAAACACTCCACCAACAGGTCATGGGCAATAGGGCGGCCCAGGGCAATGCGCGAGCCGCGCACCGACAGCACCAACGCGCTGCCCGCATCCTGCAAGACGGACATTTCCACGCCCGGCGTCATGCCCAATGCCGTCAGCCGTCGCGCCAATTTCTCTTCCGCTTGAATCCCTACCAGCCGCACGTTTTGGCCGGTGGGGGTGGTGGCTAATGTTGTCGTCATAAAAGCTCCTTTTGAGATCAGGAGATTGGGAGATTAGGAGATTGCCCAATCTCTCAATCTCCCAGTCTCTCAATCTCCACAAAAATGTGCCCCGCCGCTTCCTGCCCCAACGGGTGAACGGTCTCGCCGCAGGCGACCATAATAGGGCCGTTGAAGGGGGCGATGTCTTCGATACGCACGGCCGTGTCCGGCGTTAACCCCCGCGCTGCCAGATACTCAAACAGTAGCCCACTCTCCGGGGCAATGCGGGTGATGATCCCGCTCTGGCCCGGCATCAGGTCGGCCAGGGGCACGTCGGACGTGGGCGGGATGGCCCCATCGGCGGTGGGGATGGGATTGCCGTGCGGGCAGGTGATGGGGTGGTTCAGGTAGGCGGCCAGGGCTTCGGTCACGGCCGTGTCCGTGGCGTGTTCCAACCGGCAGGCATACTCATGCGCCTGCGCCCAGGGCAGGTGCAGCCGCTCCACCAGCAGCACTTCCCACAAATGGTGGGCGCGGATGAGGGCGTTCGCCTTACGCTGCCCCTTCTCCGTCAGATGCACCCCCTTGTACGGCGTATGTTCCAGCAGCCCCCGATCCTTCAGGCGATGCACCATCTCCGTGGCCGAGACGGTGGAAATGCCCAACCGCCCGGCAATCGCGGCAATGGAGATCGGCTCATCCCCATCGGCCAGTTCACTGACCGTCTTCAAATACATCTCCGCGCTTTCGTTAAAGGATTCGTGTTTCATAAGGCCGCCCAACAAACAGGTTTAAGGCTGACCTTATATTATCTTTTCAGGTGTGGTTTGGTGAGTGAATTTAGGCAGGCTTTGGCGTGATAGATGTCATGGGAAATCGTAATGCGTGATGCGTGACCCGTAGGGGCGAGGCAGGCGGGTAGAACCTCAGAAAAACGTGAAACCTATGTCCCGCCTGCCTCGCCCCCCCGCGCCAGATAGGAAACCATTCATGCCACCGGGGGAGGGCGAAGCGGTTGGTGGCGAGGTGATGGTGAACCGACAACGTTATACCCAACCGCTTCGCCCCTACCGTGCGCTCATGGTCATGCCCGCCGGGGCAGTGGCAAACCAGCGTTGATTTACACATTTGTTTCAAGTAAAATATAGTCACAATTATGACCATATTGTGCGAGGAAATGAAACGATGCAAGCTGTCTCTAAAAGCCAATTAAAAACCAATATGCTGGAAATCTTCCGCCAGATCGAGATCAGTGGCGAGGAGTTGATCGTGACTCATCACAATAAACCTGTCTTGCGCATTGTGCCCATACAACAGGGATTGAGCGTAACAGAGGTTTTTGGCGATTTGCAGGGAAAAGTGATTTATGCTGGCGATCTGGATGAGCCAACCATCGGCGAATGGGAGGAGGTATGACGGCCGTACTCGATACCGCTGCCCTCATTTACTGGACGCTCGATCCGGGCAAACTGACCCTGGCCGCTCAAACCGGCATTCAGCAGGCTTCCCGCCTGATCATCAGTTCCATCTCCATATGGGAAATTGGCATCAAGGTGCAAAAAGGAACGCTGCATCTGCCCCTGCCGGTTGATCGCTATGCCCGCCAATTGTCACGGGTGCAAGGAGTAGAAATTGTGGCAGTGGATTTAGAAACCTGGCTTGGCAACCTGGCCCTGAACTGGACACATCGTGATCCGGCTGACCGCACCATTGTGGCTACGGCCGTGCGCCACCATGCCCCTCTCATTACCTCCGACCACACTATTCGCGCTTTTTACCCTCAGACCATCTGGTAGTCTCGTTTCCCTTCTCCCCCCCTAGGGTGCGCTCGTTGTCATGCCCGCGCAGGTGGGCATCCACCCCCTCGTTCCACGCTCTGCGGGGAATGAACCACCCGGACGCGCCGCGTCCACACCCGCCACGCGGAGCGTGACCGAGGGCCGTTCCACGCGGAGCATGGGAACGAGCCGGGCGGTGGCGGCCTTTGTTATAAATTCGCCAGATTATTGCGTACTGTGCGTGTATTGGGATGATTTGGCCCCAGCGCCTTCTCAAAGATCGCCAGGGCACGCTCCAGATGTTCCCGTGCCCCGGCCAGATCCCCCTCCGCTTTCAGCAGCGTCCCCAGATTGTTGTATCGTGTTGCTACGGTGGGATGGTCTGAACCGAGCGCCTTTTCACTGATCGCCAGGGCGCGTTCCAGGTACGGCCGTGCCCCGGCCAGATCCCCCTCATCTTGCAGCAGCATCCCCAGATTGTTAAGGCTTTGGGCAACGTCTGGATGATTAGAACCAAGTGCCTTTTCTCTAATCGCCAGGGCGCGTTCCAGGTACGGCCGTGCCCCGGCCAGATCCCCCTCCGCTTTCAGCAGCATCCCCAGATTGTTGTTGCCAGTTGCCACCTGTGGATGGTCAGCACCGAGGGCTTTTTCCCAAATCCCCAGGGCGCGTTCCAGGTACGGCCGTGCCCCGACCAGATCCCCCTCATCTTGCAGCAGCAGCCCCAGATTGTTGTATCGTGTTGCTACAGTGGGATGGTCAGAACCGAGTACCTTTTCCGAAATCGCCAGGGCGCGTTCCAGGTACGGCCGTGCCCCGCCCAGATCCCCCTCCGCTTTCAGCAGCATCCCCAGATTATTGAGGTCTCTCGCCACGTCGGGATGGTGGGGGCCATAGACCTTTTCATTAATCGCCAGGGCGCGGCGGACACAATCCCCCGCCAGAGCATACGCCGCCCGGAAATTCAGATATAACCCGGCCGCATTCCACAAATACCCGGTGCGCTCCGGTATGGGCGCGGCCTTTTCGCCCGCCGCCGCCGCCGCCAGCAGGTGTGGCAGCAGGTCGGCGCTGGCGGGCCAGGTGTCCATCTCCTGTTGTTTATAGGGCCATGCTGCCGCCAGCAGGGCCACCACCAGCGCCGCCGTGTTTTGCGCCGTTGCCGGCGGCATCTGGTCTCGCGCCACCGTCTGCACCAGCCGGTGCAGCCGCACCACCTCCCCCTCCCGCTGCACCAGGGAATAGCGCCCCAGTTCCTTCAAGGCGGTCTCCAACCCCAAGATGCCAGGCTTTCCCTCTGAGAAGCCGGACTTTTTGGAAAAGTCCGGCTTCTCCATTGCCTGCCGCAGCAGCGCCAGGGGAATGGCGTCGGGGTCTAAAAAACAGCACAGATTCAGCAGCGCCGCCGCCCCCGGCGTCTGCCGCGCCCGTGTAAAGGCCACCTCCCACGTCGTCGTAATCGTGCGTTGGTCATACGCCAGCGGCGCTTCCGCCCCCGCCCACAGTTCCTGCCGTGCCGTCTCCAGGTAGCGGGCATAATCGGCCAGGGTGCAGCCCGTTTCCACCACATACGCCCGTGCATGTTCCAGCGCCAGCGGCAAATAACCGAGTAATTGGGCCAGGTGCGCCGTCTCCGCGTCGGCTGCCTCCGGTTTTGCCTGCCGCAAAAAGGCGGCCGCCTCCTCCGGCGGCAGGGCGTCCAGCCGCACCATCTGCGCCAGCCCCTGCCAGCGCGGGTTGCGGGAGGTGATCAGGCTGCCGCCATTGCCCAAACGGGGGAGATAGGGTTGCAGCGCCGCCGGTTCCAGTTCATCCACATTGTCAAAGACCAGCAGCCAGCGCCCCGCCGTGCCGTGCAGCCAGGCCAAAGCCGCATCGCGCAGCGCGGTCTGGTCGGTCACACTGCGCGGGGCCGCCCCCAGTTGGTACGCCAGTTCGGCCATCTCCCCCGCCAGCGTCGCCGCCTCATCCGCCCGCAGCCAGTAGAGCACATCATACTCGGCCACATGCCGGTAGCAATATTCCAGCACCAGTTGGGTCTTGCCCACCCCGCCCAGCCCCGCCACCGCCTGGGTCACGGCCACCGTGCCCCGCTGCCCCAACTGGGTGTGCAGGACATTCAGCCATTCCTCCCGCCCCGTAAACAGCGGATTGCGCGGGTAGGGTAGATGATGCAGGGTTTGCTTGCCTGCCACCTGGGGACGCTTCTCGGCCACCCGTGCCCGGAGTTCAGGCACACGGGTATACCGGTCTGCCCACTCTACCAGAGCCAGAGCATTCTCGGCCGTGCCCCGACCACCCAGGTCTTCATACCGAAAACCCATTTCCAGGCACAATTCACGCAGTTCATTCTCATTAAACTGCTCTTTGATCTGTTGATACAGTTGGGCAAGCTCTGTTGTCTCCGGCACGGTCTGTCCTCCATTGCGAAGATTGGTTCAATCTTCAAGATTGAACCAATCTGGTAACTCGCCCCCATTGTAACGGCAACGGGGGCATTGGCAAAGGGGGAGTAAGCTGAAATCCCGGCGATTAAAATCGCGGCAACAGGAGGCGAAGCCCACCTTCGTGGGCTGGTCGGGTGCCTTTGTGGGCGGGACAGCTATCTTCGGGGGCTGGGCGGTCACCTTCGTGGGCTGGGGCGGCTGCCAGGTTGCAGTCGGCGAAGGCCGACTTTGCCTTCTGTTGGTGCAGATTTATCTGCCGCTTTGAGCAAGCGTAGTAAGCTGAAATCCCGGCGATTAAAATCGCGGCAACAGGAGGCGAAGCCCACCTTCGTGGGCTGGTGGGGTGCCTTTGTGGGCGGGACAGCTATCTTCGGGGGCTGGGCGGTTGCCTTTGGGGGCTGGGGCGGCTGCCAGGTTGCAGTCGGCGAAGGCCGACTTTGCCTTCTGTTGGTGCAGATTTATCTGCCGCTTTGAGCAAGCCCCGTCACCCTGCCACCCTGTCACAGCGGATGGGAAGCGGATAAGCGGATGGGGCCAGCCGTCATCCACCCAAAAGCTGTACAAACTGCGCGGGCGTCACCATGCGCACGGCCCCGTAAACGTGGAGCGCCAAAATATCCTGATCGCCGCTGACCACATAGTCGGCGTTCCCGGCTACAGCGCAGGCCACAACGGGGTCATCCTTAGGGTCGCGCGTCACACCGGGCAATGGCGGGGGAGGGGGGACGATGAGGCTGCTAATCAGGACATTGGTGTCGAGCACAGCGCTAATCGGCATGGTCAGGCTGTTGTTGACGATAAAAATCGTCGCGGGCTTCAGTGACTAAGGCATCAATTTCCCCGGCCTCATACGCCGCCGCCCGTTCACGAATCCGCTTCACCACCGCATCAAATAAGGGACGCTGCCGGTATTCCAGAAACTCGACAAAATCCAACACTTCTTGCTGTTGGGTGGGCGGCAAACCGCGTAATTTTTCTAAAACCAGTTCTTCAATCAACATGATACAAGTCCCTTCTCCCCATTGTAACGGGAACAAGGGGATTGGCAAGCATGATGCGTGATGCGGACAAGTGATTCACGCCTCACGTATCACGCATCACCTAAACGGCCGTCTCCCCCACAAACAATACCAATGAATGGGCATCATCAAACGTGGCGTGGACGGCCGTGCCCTCGGCCAGGTGGGTCTGGTGCGACTGCCAGCTATGCACGGCCGTGCCGTCGGCCAGCGTGACCTCATAGATAAAGGCAATGCCAATGAAGCGGCGGTTGGTGACACGGCCGTTGCCGTCGGTGGCGGCCGTCAGCCGCACATCGTCAGGGCGCACAGCAATGGTGACGGCCGTACCCGGTGGCAAGTCAGGCGTCTGGGGCAGCAAGCCGAGGGGGGTCTGTACACCGACGGCCGTGACGGTGCCCGGTACAAAGTCCGTATTGCCCAGGAAATCGGCCACAAAGCGTGTGCGCGGCCGGTGGAAGATCGTTTCCGGCGTGCCCAACTGCTCGATCCGCCCCCGGTTCATCACGGCGACGGTATCCCCCATAAAGAGCGCCTCTTCCTGGTCGTGGGTGACGAACACGGCCGTGATGCCCCCCTGCTTCAGCAATTGGCGCACCTCCCGCCGCATCTCGGCCCGCAGCGCCGCGTCCAGGTTGGAGAACGGCTCATCGAGGAGCAGCACCACCGGCTGGGGGGCCAAGGCCCGCGCCAATGCCACCCGCTGCTGCTGCCCGCCGGACAGTTCGTGGGGCATACGCTCGCCCGCCCCCGGCAATCCCACAAAGGCCAACATCTCCGTCACCCGTTCCGCCCGCCCGCGCCGCTCTAACCCAAAGCCGACGTTCTCGGCCACGCTCAGGTGGGGGAAGATGGCGTAATCCTGGAAGACGATCCCGGCACGGCGGCGTTCGGGGGGGATGTGGATACGGCCGTTGGCTACCACCTGCCCGTCAATCTCAATGGTGCCCCCGTCTAACTGTTCAAAGCCCGCCATGAGACGGAGGGTGGTGGTCTTGCCGCAGCCGCTCGGCCCCAGCAGCGCCAATATCTGCCCCGGTTCCACCGTAAAACTCACCCCGGAAACAACGGGCTGGTCATCAAACGCTTTGCTGAGGTTGCGGCAGGTAACGGTAGACACGGGAGTAATTATGAAGGATGAAGGATGAATTATGAAGGGGAGAGCCTCCGGCTTCATAATTCATAATTCCTAATTCATAATTCCCTCTCCCTCAGCGTCATCCACGCCAGGGGGATGGAAGAGAGCAGGAGGAGGAGCAGGGCGGGGGCGGCGGCGCGGGCAAAAAACGCCTCGCTGATGGTGCTCCACACCTGCACCGCCAGGGTGCTAAAGCCGATGGGGCTGAGAATGAGGGTGGCGGGTAGCTCTTTCATGCAGGTGAGGAATACGAGCGCGGCCCCGGCCATCATGCCCGGTTTGACCAGGGGCAGGGTAATGCGGGTGAAGACGGCGGACGGCCGTTGCCCCAAACTACGCGCCGCCTCTTCCAGCCCGGCCGACAGTTGCAACAGCGAACTGCGCTGCGCCCCCACCGCCTGCGGCAGAAACAAGATCACATACGCCAGCAGCAGCATCGGCAACGTCTGGTAGAGCGGGCGGGCATAGTTGATGCCAAAAAAGACAAAGGCCAGCGCCACCACGATGCCCGGCAGCGCATAGCTGGCATAGGTCAGCCGTTCAAAAAAGGCACTGACCCTGCCCGGACGCCGCACCGCCAGGATGGCGATGGGCAGCGCCAGCAGCATGGCCAGCCCCGCCCCCGCCAGTGACGCCGTAAAGGAGTTCATGGCCGGTTCCAGCAAGGTGGAGAGCGCGGCCACATTGCTCTGGGCGGCCCCCAAATCCTTCACGCCAAAATCCTGGTTCCAACCGCGCCAGAACCAGTAGACCAATCCCCCTGTGGGGATGATGAGGGCGGCCACGACAACGGCCGTGACAAACGCCAACGCCGGGATGCGCCAGATACCGAGCGGCGTGGCACGCATCCGCCGCGCCGCGCCAACGGAGATGCGCTCATAACGCGCCCGCCCCCGGCTGCGGTACTCAAAATAGAGGATGACGGCCGTGACCAGCACCAGCACCAACGCCAGCGCCGCCGCCGCGTCCAGCTTATACGCCGTATAGCGGTTATAGATGATGCGCGTGAAGGTGGAGTATTGCAGCAAGGTGACAACGCCAAAGTCCCGCAACACATACAACGCCACCAGGAGACTGCCCGCCAGGATAGACGGCCGTAAATACGGCAATGTGACCCGGAAAAACGCTTTGCGCGGCGACAGCCCCAGGCTGCGGGCGGCTTCCACCAGCGCCGGGTCCATGCGCCGCAGCGCCGCGCGCACCGTCAGAAAGGTGAAGGGGTAGCTGATGATGGTCAGGACGTAAAACGCCCCCGGAAAGCCATAGATGTTGGGGAATCGCTCAATGCCCAACAGCGGATAGGTGAGCTGCTGCAACAACCCTTTGGGCGTCATCATAGAGACGAAGAGGAAGGCGGCCACGTAGCTGGGGATGACCAGGGGCAGGGCCAGCAAAATAGCCCAGATGCGCCGACCGGGCAGGTCGGTGCAGGTGGTGAGCCAGGCCAGCGGCACAGCGAGCACGGCCGTAGCCACCGTGACCGTCAGCGCCAGCCAGAGCGTATTGCCCAACACCTGCCAGGTTTGCACCCGCAGCAGCGTATCGGCGGCGTTCTGCCAGCCGGTGGCCGTGCGCAGCAACAGGTAGGCGGGCACGAGCAAGATCAACACGGAGACAAGCACCGCGGAACCGATTAACAGGAGGTAAAAAGGGGAAAGGTGACGGCCGTGCCGCCAGCTTTGGATGTTGATGCGTGGGTGGGGCAGGGGGAGTACCCTGCCAAGTTCATTCACTGCCATTTACCCTCTTGAGATTGGTTCAATCTTCAAGATTGAACCAATCTGAGGGCGATTATGGCAGTTACACCGGGGGAAACAAGGGCAGCCGTTAATTTGGAAGTTTACCAATGGGTACACATGGAATTAACCGGCGTTAAAAATACGTTCTCTGGCCGGGGCCAGACCGCGCAGGCGGTCTTCGCCTTCTGTAGCCGCGAATTTATTCGCCCGGCCGCATTGCGATACAATCCCTGCTATGGAAACCATTACCCTGATTGCTACCGCCCGGTTGGGCTTGGAGATGCTGGTGAAGCAGGAATTACGGGCGCTGGGTTTTGCCGATTTGCAGGTGGGCAACGGCCGTGTGCAATTCCCCGCCACCCTGGCCGACATCCCCCGCGCCAATCTGTGGCTGCGCACCGCTGACCGGGTGCTGCTGAAAATGGCCGAATTCCCCGCCACCACCTTTGATGACCTGTTTGAGCAAAGCAAATCCCTGTCCTGGGAGGAATGGATCACGGCCGATGGCAAATTTACGGTGACGGCCACGGCCGTGAAGTCCCAACTGCAAAGCGAACGTACCTGCCAGGCCATCGTCAAAAAAGCGGTGGTGGAGCGGCTGAAAACGCACACCCACACCGACTGGTTCCCCGAAACCGGGCCATCGTTCCCCATCCACGTCTCCATTCACCACGACGTTGTTTTGCTGACACTGGACACCTCCGGCGTGGGGCTGCACAAACGCGGCTACCGGGCAGAGGCGGGCGAAGCGCCGCTGAAAGAGACGCTGGCGGCGGCGCTGGTGATGCTCAGCTTCTGGAACAAAGAGCGGCTGCTGCTGGATCCGCTGTGTGGGTCGGGCACTATTTTGATTGAAGCGGCGCTGATTGGCCGCAATATGGCCCCCGGCCTCCATCGTTCTTTTGTGGCGGAACAGTGGCCGGTTATTCCGGCACCGATTTGGCAAGAAACGCGGGCAGCGGCGGGTACGGCCGTAGACCCCACCACTCCCCTGCACCTGATCGGCTACGACAATGACCCCGCCAGCATCACCATTGCCCAACAAAACGCCGCCAAAGCGGGCGTGGGCCAGGATATTCAGTTTGCCGTTAAAGATGTGCGTGATTTATGGATTGACCAGCAGTACGGCATCCTCATCTCTAACCCGCCCTATGGTGTGCGCCTGGCCGATTACCAGGCGATGAACCAGATTTACACGGCCGTGAACAAAATTTTCCGCAAAAAAACGGGCTGGTCGGTGTATATTCTGACGGCCGATCCCCAGTTTCCCCACTATTTCAAACGCACCCAGCCCGACCGGGTACGCAAGCTGTACAACGGCAACATCCAGGTGAACTACTACCAATACTATGGGGAAAAACCGCCAGAACTGGAAGGGAAACGGCCGTCGTTAACCGGCCAATAACGTTGACAGTGCGGCCCGATTTTCCGCCTCGTCAAAAATTGCCCGCACCGGAATGGTAAAACCGGGGATGGTAAAGCTCTCAATCAAACCTGTTTTTGCCTTGATAACCAGGGTATAAACCTCATCTTGCAGCCGATACTGCTCAATCGTTTCGGCGTCCGGGTCAACCAACCAATACTCAGCCACGCCGTGGGCGGCATAATCCTCAAACTTCACACCCCGGTCATTGGCTTCGGTACTGGCAGACAGTACCTCCACCACAAAATCCGGCGCGGGGAAGCACATCTGATCTGGTTTGAATAAGGCCGCTTTCTGGCTGTTGAAGTAGCAAATATCCGGCTCATAATCATTGCGCGTCAGCGACACCATGATTTTTTCATGCCCCACAAAGCCTGCTCCTTTGTGCATGACATACACTTTGAGCAAAAAGTATAGATTACCAGAGGCGTTGTTATGCCACAGTCTCACTGGCGAATGGAAGACGATTTCACCGTTGATGAATTCGGCTTTGTCGCCTTCGCTGATTTGGGCATAAAAGCCCTGCCGCCGGTTGGCTTCGTCCTGTAAGACGGCCTGAATTTGCCGGGCATATTGCGCCAGCCGGGGGGAGTGCAGCAGATTTTGGAAATACTCCGTTTCTAAGGTCATCAGGTTCACCTCTCAATCGTTCACCGTTGCTGACATTGTAACAAACGGCCGTACCCCATCGCAACCGGCAGTGCCAGGCAAGGGGCAAAACCATCTTGGTTGACCCGGGCGGTACAGCCCCTTGCCTGGCACTACTCCGTTGACCAATCCACAACGGCGTGGCGCTGGACGATGAGCAAACGGCCGTCTGCCAGCCGCAGCGCCACGCAGGCCAGGTCCCAATCTTCCACCCTGCCGGTTATTGTTTCGCCGTGCCGCAAGACCAGGGAAATAGCCGTCTCGTTCCGCGTCGCGTGGCTGATGAAGTAGGTGAACTGTTTACGCGAGCGGGCATTGTGCCAGTGGAATTCGTCCAGAGAACGGCCGTAATAGGCCGCCAGCTTTTCCATTAACCCCTCGTCCGTCAGGGGCCGGTACTGCTTTTCGGCCAGACCGACATCCACCACCTTGGCCGCGCCTGCCGCCTGCGCCACATCGCTAATGTGCAGTCCCCCTTTCATAGCCCGTAAATAACGCAAATGGTCTGATAAACTCATGGGGTGTACTCCTGTAGCCGGTAATCGGTTATCGGCAATCGGTAGCGGCCTACCGATTACCGTCTACTGATTACCGATGACCGAATAATAGGCAATGCCTAACTTTTGCAGCGTCGTTTCCGGGCCATCAGCCTCCTGGATGGTGATGGCATAGGGGGAAAAGCCAATGACACGGCCGTGCCGCGTGGAGCCATCAAACAGGGTAAAGGTCAGTTCGTCGCCGGCTTCCTGCCGCGCCTGCAAGTAATCCACTTCATAGCGGTCAACCGCTTCCGGCGTCAGGGCGCGTTTGCCCTGGCTGTTAGCAAATTGGGGATCACCCGGCCAGCGCGATTTTTTGTATTCCAGCCAGGCTTTCTGGTACGTCATAATGAGATGGCTGGCTTCGGTCTGGGTGAGTTCGTTCAGGGGTTTGCCCGCTTTTTCGGTTACGGCCGTTTCATCTTCCCCCACTTTGGCAGCCATCATCAGCGCGTGCTCAATCTGGGACGGCCGTGCGGGCAAGTTAGCTTCTGCCCGTTTTTGTTTTGGCCAGCGCGATTTTTTCGTCCGTTCGGATCCTTCTGGCGCTTCAACTTGGGGCTTTTCCGACTGGGGTTTGTCCGGCGCTTCCACTTTTTTGGGCTTTTCCACCACCGGTTTGGGTGGGGGCGGCGGGGGCGGCACAGAGACCCAATTGATCTGGGACTCGTCTACGAACAGAGCGCGGGCCAGTTTGGGCATATCGGCCACTTTAATGCGTTCCCCTTTTTCATAGGCGGCAATTTGTTTGATGGGCACACCCGATTTGGCGGCTAACTGCCCCGCTTTCATGTTGCGTTGTTTGCGCAAGGTTTCTAAATTCTCAGGCATCACTCTACCTCCTTCAATATGGGTGGGCGATTTTCAAAATCACCCTACGAATCTACCATCTTTCGGAACCCTTGTCACCACCTCACCGTGTCACCGTTTCACCTTGTCAAGTATAATGCCGCCCGCATGTGGAAACGAGTTGGGCCTATCCTTCTGATTTTGCTGTTGGCGTTTGGCCTGCGGCTGGCGGCGCTTACCAGCCTGCCGCCGGGTCTGACGCACGATGAAGCCAATCACGGCCGTGAAGCCATCGGCATCCTCGACGGCATTCTGCTCTTTTACTTCCCCCTCAATTACGGCAGCGAACCGCTCTACAGCTACACCGTCGCCGGGTTCATGGCGCTGTTAGGCGAGGGGCTGTTTGCCCTGCGGCTGGTGAATGTGATGGCGGGTACGGCCGTGATTGCCGCTGTCTACACCTGGGCTAACCGGGCTTTTGATAGGAAAGTGGCGTTGGTCACGGCCGTGCTGCTTGCCCTCTCCTTCTGGCCCCTGGCCGCCAGCCGCGAAGCGTTGCGCGCCGGGCTGCTGCCCCTGTTTATGACGTTGGCAGTCTGGTTTTTCTGGCAGCTTTTTGTTAACGCAGAGTCGCAGAGTCGCAGAGGGGATATGCCTGGAAAAAGAACCTTCGCGCTCTTCGCGGATCATCCTACAACCCTCTTGGTGATCGGATTTGGCGTGTGTGTGGCGGTGACGCTGCATATTTATCTGGCAGCGCGGGTAGCCTGGCTGCTGTTTCCGCTCTTTTTGTTGTATCTGTTGCTGGCGCATCGCCCTGCTTTTGGGCGGATGTGGCGGCCGACGCTGGCCGGGCTGCTGTTGGCGGCGCTGCTGGTAGCGCCCATGTTTCTTTACCTGGAACGTTACCCCTATGCCCTGACGCGGCTGGACATGCTGGACAGGCCGCTGAACGATTTGCGCCAGGGGAATCTGCTGCCGGTCATGCGTAATGCCACCGGGGCGCTGTTGGCCTTTGTCTGGCCGGGGCAGGGGGATCAGTTTCTGGCGTACAACATTCCGGGCCGGCCGGTGTTTGAGGTGGTCACGGCCGTGTTCTTCCTGATCGGTATTGCCGTCTGCCTGTGGCGTTGGCGGCAGCCGAACGCGGCCTTTCTACTGCTCTGGTTTGGTGTGGGCGTCTTGCCCTCGCTCATCACCGGGGCCACGGCCAACACCACGCGCAATCTGGCGGCGCTGCCGGCCGTGTTCATGCTACCTGCTATTGGTTTTTGGGCGGTGGCAACTTGGTTTGGACAACGTTGGCCGCGTTATGGACGGGGGGTCACGGCCGTTGCTCTCACCGTCTGGCTGTTCTGGGTAGGCGTTACCACCATCAACGATTACTTCATCCGCTGGGGACAGTCGCCCGATGTGCGCGGCGCATATCAGCGCAATCTGGTAGAAGCGCTGGCTTATCTGGACAGCCAGGAGCTAGACGGCCCGGTATTGCTCTCCACCGTGTATCCCGGCCCGGCGCATGACCCGTCCATTGCCCTGGTGCTGGCCGGTGACACCGATTTCCGTTGGGCCGATGCCCGGTATGCCCTGGTTTTACCCGGCGGGCAGGATACACTGGCGATCATCCCCGCCTCCACGCCGCTGCACCCGGCGTTTGCGGTGTTGGCCGGTCCGCAAGAGGCCGTCCCTTTGCGCCCAGACGATTTAGACCCGTCGTTTACGCTGGTGGAACTGGAGGCAAAGGCCATGCCCTGGGATACGGCCACTTCGACTGCGCCCGGTGCGGGTGTCAATCTGAATAACGCCGTCACTTTGCGCCACGCAGGCTGGCTGGCCGAATCCGTAGAACCCGGCGGTGTGGCCGAACTGCTAACCATCTGGCAGGTACAAGACCCGGCGCAGGTGGGGCCAATTGTGCCGCCTGCCTTTACCACCGATGTGGTGCTGTTTACGCAGGTGTTGGCGGCAGACGGCCGTCCCTTTGCCCAACGTGACTCATTAGAAGCGCCCTCCTGGGCCTGGCAGCCCGGCGATGTGATCCTGCAAATCCACGCCGTGCCCATTCCCGCCGATGCCGCGCCCGGTGAATACCCGGCCATTGTCGGCATTTATGACCGCGCTTCCGGCGCCCGCCTGCCCGTTTTGAACGAAACCGGCGCGCCGGTGGATGACAAAGTCGGCGCGCCGCCTCTGGTAATCGGTGAACCGTAATCGGTAATCGGACTTCGGAGTTCGGGTCACGCCTCACGCATTACGGGTCACGCCTCCCACCCTGACTTAAATCACTTGACACTGCATCCAGAATCATAGACACTCGTGCATATGGGCGGCCCAAGCCCACTAAACCCACTTTGAAAACGGAGTACAAGTTAAAATGAAAGAGAACCTGAACCCATTTGCAATTGCGCAGGCTCAGTTAGATGAAGCTGCGAAAGTTTTACAACTCGACCCCGACATGCACGCCTTTTTGCGGGAACCGATGCGGGAATTCCATTTCACCATTCCGGTGCATATGGATGACGGCCGTACCCAAACCTTCAAAGGTTTCCGGGTGCAGTACAATGACGCCCGTGGCCCGGCCAAAGGCGGCATTCGCTTCCACCCGGACGAGACCATAGATACCGTGCGGGCGTTGGCGGCGTGGATGACCTGGAAAACGGCCGTGTCCGACATTCCCCTCGGTGGCGGCAAAGGCGGCGTCATTTGCAACCCGCGTGAACTCTCCCAGGGTGAACTGGAGCGACTCAGCCGTGGCTACATGCGCAACATCGCCCGGCATATCGGCATCACCCAGGATGTGCCTGCCCCCGACGTAAACACCAATCCCCAAATTATGGCCTGGATGTTGGATGAATATGAAACTTTGATGGGCTGGCATGAACCTGGCGTCATCACCGGCAAGCCGCTACCGTTGGGTGGCTCACAAGGGCGCACCCCGGCTACAGCGTTGGGCGGCCTGTTTACGATCCGCGAAGCGGCAAAAGTGAAGGGGATGACCCTGGACGAAACTACTTGCGCCATTCAAGGTTACGGTAACGTAGGTGGCAACGCCCATCAACTGGCGGCCAAATTTGGTCTGAAAGTGGTGGCCGTTAGCGACGAATTTGGCGCGATTTACAACCCGCATGGACTGGACGCTCGTGTTGTGACTGACCATGTACGCCGTACCGGCAAGGTGATCAATTGCCCGGAGACGGAACAAATCAGCAATAGCGAACTGCTGGAACTGCCGGTGGAAATCCTCATTCCGGCGGCCATTGAAAACCAATTGACCGGCCAGAATGCGGATCGTGTGAAAGCCAAAATTGTGGCCGAACTGGCGAACGGCCCCACCACGCCGGAAGCGGACAACATCCTGAACGACAAAGGCGTGTACATTATCCCTGACTTTTTGTGCAATGCGGGCGGTGTTATCGTTTCCTATTTTGAGATGGTGCAAAATGGCTACCAGTTCTATTGGGACGAAGCCATGGTCACGGAGCGGCTAGATCGGAAGATCACGACCGCTTTCCAGGCCGTACACGCCATGTCCCAGTCCAAGAAGGTAGACACTCGTGTGGCAGCTTACCTGGTGGCGGTTGATCGGGTAGCGGAGGCGGTACGGCTGCGCGGTTGGGTGTCGTAATCCGACCACCAGCGACAATACCTGGTGCATGAAAAAAGCCTCTGGCGGCTGTACGGCCGTAAGAGGCTTTTTTGTCAGGAGGGTGCGGGGTTATCTTGCCTGTTTTACAACAGGAACATGGTCAGGAAATAAGTAAATAGGGCGGTTACCAGGCCGAGGGAAATCCCCATTAAGGCATCATCTATGTAAGGCGTCACCGGATTGAGCACTTGAGGCCAGGGTGACGGCCGTTCTTGTTGACCGGTCGGTTTGCGGCCAATGACATCAGCTTCGTGGTATTCCTGTTCACCGTTGACTATCCAGAGGTTATTTTTCTCGTGATAGACGATATTTCGCACGGCCATCATGCCGGTGAGCATCGCGTGATCCTGATTGTTATACCGATGCAGTCCATTGCGGCCAATTGTCTGGAAGTTTGTGAATTCGGCCACATACTGCTTGAGTATTTCCAGATGACTGGCATAATCGCCGTCATAGACAGGGTAGGATTTTTCCACGCGAAAAACACAGCCGTCAATCACATCCTCGCTTTGCGCCAGCCCAATTTGCGCCAGCTCTCGTTTGCCCAGTTCAATCAGATCGGCGTCAGACATCGTCCAGATCGCATCACCTTCGTTGCAGAAGTATTCTAGCCCTAAGCTGGTATGTGCCTGATCAGGCAGCATATCCGGGCTCCAATTTTTGTAATTCTGAATACGGCCGACTTTAACGCTGGGATCATGGATGTAAATCCAATTATCAGGGAAGGTGTCCACCTTATCCAAAATGAGGCCGACGGTGAGAAAGTCGCGGTATTTTAGCTGGCTGGCGGCTTCCAGGATGTGTGGTGGGGGCGGCGGGTCTAGCCGTTGCAGAAAGAGGGTGATGGGCATACTGGAAATGAACTCGTCACCAGGGATGGTTTCCGTACGGCCGTCATGCTCCACCACCACGCTGACAATGCGGTTCCCTTCCCGGTTGATGCCGACCACGCTGCTATTAAGCTGGACCGTTCCGCCTCTGGCCTGCACCTGCTCTTTCACGGCCGTCCACAACATGCCCGGCCCCTGACGCGGATAATCAAAGGACTCAATGAGCGTCTTGATGGTATGGCGTGGTTTCAAGAACATGGAGGTAACGGCCGTTTTGAGCGACAAATCCTTAATACGCTGCGCTGCCCACTCCGCTTTCAACTCTTCACAACGAATACCCCACACTTTTTCAGTATAAGACCTGAAAAAGGTTTCAAATAACCGTTTGCCAAAACGATTAGTTACCCATTGTTCAAATGTGTCTTCTTCTTTATAAGGAAACAAATGCCAGCGACAATAACTGGCAACGATAGCGGCGCCTTCGAAAAAACCCATCCCCAGCAAAGCATTCCACGGTTTTAGCGGATAATTGAAGTATTTGTTTTTATAGTAGATGCGGGATAGACGGGGGCGGTGTAAAAAGTCGTTACCTAAAATCTCATGCCAGAACGCATTGACTTCTACCGATTTCGTAAAAAAACGATGACCGCCCATGTCAAAATGGTACCCTTTGTAATCCTCGGTACGGGCGATGCCCCCCACCTTATCCAATTTCTCTAAAACGGTGGGGGAAAAATCATATTTGGTGAGTTCATAGGCAGCTGTCAACCCGGCGGGGCCGCCACCAATGATGACTACCTTTCTGTCTGCGTTGTTCACTTCAATGTTCATAGCTCCAGACCTATAGCTTATTCTGCCTGGGGGAAGGCAATTGGATTGGTTGTATACTTCCCTACCAGATGTAGGGGAAGGATAAGGGACGGCTCTTTCAGCCGACCTTACAGATGAGCTTTCGATAAGAAAGGGGCAGCGGCGCTGGTGATGTTCACCAGTGCCCCTGGTCTCGTTATGAGATGGCTTGGAGATATTGATCAAACCAACGCTTGATGTGGTGCAGGCGTTGGATGCGGCGGTCGGTACGGCCGTCACGGCTTAAGCCGTGTGACTCCTCAGGAAACAGCACCAGTTCCGTGTCCACCCCCAATCGTTTGAGGGCCACAAACACCTGCTCCCCCTGCTCCTGGTCACAGCGCAAATCCGCTTCACTGTGGATGACCAGGGTGGGGGTGCGGGCATTACCGATGAGGCTGATGGGGGATTGCTGCCAGTAACCGGCCAGGTCTTGCCAGGGTTGTGCATCTGCGCCGATCAGGTATTCGGTCATCCAGTTCAAATCCGACGAACCATAAAAGCTGAGTAGATTGCTGACTACCCGCTGCGCCACCGCCGCTTTGAAGCGATGGGTCTTGCCAATGATGAGGGTGGTCATGTAGCCGCCGTAGCTGCCGCCGGTAACGCCCATACGCTGCGCATCTACATAGGGCAGGGCGGCTACATAATCGGCCCAGGCCATCATGTCGGCATAATCCACTGTTCCCCAGCGGTTGGCGATGGCGGCGGCATGGGCGTCGCCATACCCCTGGCTGCCACGCGGGTTGCTGAAGGCAACCACATAACCTTGCGCCGCCAGAAAGTGAAATTCGTGCATAAAGACACGGCCGTACTGCATCATCGGCCCCCCGTGAATTTCAATGATTGCCGGGTATTGCCGGGCCGGATCAAAATCGGGCGGCGTCAAAACCCAGCCGTGTAATTCATGGCCATCGGCGCTGTCAAACCAGACCTCTTCCAGCCGTCCCCAATTGATTTCGGCAAAGAGTTCTTCATTGAAATTGGTCAGCGGGGTGGCATGTGGTTCATGCAGGCGGCGCTGCCACACCTGTCCGGTGGCGGTGGTATTGCCCCATAGGTAAGCCAGTTGGTTTTGGGCCGCATCCAGGCTGAAGCTGCCCACCAGGCCGGGTTCGTCAACGATGCGCTCGTACTCGCCGGTTTGCACGTCAAAAGCCAGCAGCGGTTGGTTGCCCAGTTCGGTGGCCTGGATATAAATATAATGGCCGTCTACAGACCAGGTTGGCGGGGGCTGCGGCGTATTGCTGCCTACGTCGGTGAGAGAGGCCAGACTCAGGTGCAAATCGTGGGCGGCGGAGAGGTTGCGTGCCTGCCCGCCGGCGGTGGGCACGACATACAGACAGCTGTTTTGCCCCCAGTCGCCCAGGCGGGCGCGACCCAGGTAGGCAATGGTCTGGCCGTCGGGGGAGAAGGTGGGGGAAAATTTACGGCCGTGATGCCCCGTTTCTATCTGCACCACCTCCCCGCCGGCCGCCGGAATCAGATACAGTTCTGTCTCGTCCGGGTGCAGGTCGGGTTCTGGGTGATGGTTGGAGACAAAGAGGATGGTACGGCCGTCTGGCGACCAACATGGCTCTGTTTCCTGTGTGTCGCCGCTAGTCAGTTGGTTTCCTTCGCCCGTTTGCGCGTCAAACGTCCAGACATGCCACTTTTCCTGCGGCAAATAACCCGCGCCATCATATTTGTAATTGACGTTCGTGATGTGCCGGACGACGATGCCGAGCTTTTTCTTCTGCTCATCTTTCTCCCGCTCCAACACATCTGCATCCTTCTGACGGAATTGGGCAACGAATTGTGATCCATCTGGCGACCAGGCAAAGCTGGCAAAGCTGCCCTGGGCATTGGTGACAGGCCGCGCTTCACCGCCGCCAAAGGGGATGGTATAAATTTGCATCTGTTTTTCGTCTTTGCGATTGGAGAGGAAGGCGATGGTTGTGCCGTCGGGCGACCAGCGGGGATGAGTGTCGGTCTGGTCGCCATAGGTAAATTGGCGGGGTGGTGTACGGCCGTCGGCCGCCGCCAGCCACAGGTTCACATATTTCTTTTCCGTTTTCCGGTCTACGCGGCTCAGCCCGAAAATAATATGCTGACCATCGGGCGAAATTTGCGGGTCGCTAACCAATTGCAGATTGTAGAGGTCTTCGGCCGTCAACGGCCGTTTCGTTTCTGTCATCTCATACTCCTCGTTCCGTTCGTAATAGGCGATTTATCGCCTGGTACAAACAATGATAGCTTGTCTGCCAGAAAGGGGCATATTGACTATAATTGGGGCATGATCACACAACCTCCTTTTGATTTACAATCAATTCGCCAACAATTTCCGGCTTTGCAGCTACAGGTGAATGGGCGCACGGCCGTGTACCTGGATGGTCCCGGTGGCACGCAAGTCCCCCGGCAGGTCATTGACGCCATCGCCGCTTATCTGGCGCATGGCGGCAGCAATCAGGGTGGCCCCTTTTTCACCAGCCAATACACCGACACTGTCATTGCCTCCGCCCGCCAGACGATGATGGACTTTTACCATGCCCGGCGACCCGAAGAAATCGTCTTTGGCCAGAACATGACCAGCCTGACCTTTGCCTTCAGCCGCGCCCTGGCCCAAACCTGGCAACCGGGTGATGAGATCATCGTCACCCGGCTGGACCACGACGCCAATATCACCCCCTGGGTAATGGCAGCGGCGGATCGCGGTGTCACCGTGCGCTGGCTCGATTTTGACCCGGCCGATTGCACCCTGCGCCTGGATTTATTGCCCGGTTTGCTCAATGACAAAACGCGGCTGGTAGCTGTCACTTACGCTTCTAATGCCGTGGGCAGCATTACCGACGTAGAGCGCGTTGTAAAATTGGCCCATGCGTCGGGCGCGCTGGTTTTTGTGGATTCGGTGCATTATGGGCCGCATGGCCTGATTGATGTGCAGGCTTTGGATTGTGACTTTCTGGCGGCGTCGGTTTACAAGTTTTTTGGCGGCCATGTAGGGGTGCTATATGGCAAGTATGAATTGCTGGCTGAGCTGAAGGCGTATAAGGTACGGCCGTCGTCCCCCCTACCACCCGGCAAATGGGAAACAGGCACACAGAGTTTTGAAAGCCTGGCGGGCGTGACGGCGGCTGTTGAGTACATTGCCTCTTTGAGCCAGGGCGATGGCAACCGACGGGAGCGGCTGGTACAGGTCATGTCCCAAATCAGACAGTATGAAATGAGCCTCAGCTTCCACTTTCTGGAAGGCGTGACCCAAATTCCCGGCTTGCGTGTCTATGGCATCACCGATGTGGAGAATCTGGCGCAGCGTACCCCCACCTTTGCCGTCAGCCTGCAAGGACATTCGCCAGAGGCGGTGGCAACCCGGCTAGGTGAGCAAGGCATTTTTGTGTGGCATGGGGACTATTACGCGGTGGCGGTGATGGAGCGGCTGGGGCTGACCGACAAAGGGGGGTTGGTGCGTATTGGTTTTGTCCATTATAACACCCATGATGAGGTAGACCGGGTATTGGCGGCGCTGGCGGCTATGAGATGAGGCGATTGAGAGATTGAGAGATGCAATCTCCTAATCTCCAATCCCCCAATCCCCCAAAATTCATTTGACACCGCCTGTTATCTGTGCCATAATGCGCCCATCATTTCCTCAATTTATTGTATTGCCATCTTATATCATGAGGAGGTGGTGCTCATGGATAGTTATTTATCTAAACACACCGTAGCGCTACCTCCTTTGGAAAGTTAGCGCTACGGTGGAAGCAAAGGCCTCGTTTTCGGACGGGGCTTTTGTTTTGGAAAAGGCCACCAGCCATTAACTACAAGGAGTTTTGGGATGAAACGGGTACCGGTAATTTTGTATGGGGCCGGCGGTGTGGGCAGCGCCTTGTTGCGGCAGATTGTGTACGGCCGTGACTGGATGGCCTCACGCAACAACTGTCACTTTGTCGTTATTAGTGTGACCGATAGCAAAACGTGGCAGTGGGCGGTGGGTGGTTTGAGCGATGAGCAACTGCTGGATATTGTCGCGGCGAAGGGGCAGGGTCTACCGGTAGACCCCCAGTGGCGAGGGCAGGCGGTGGCAGAAATGCAACGGCCGTCTGACCATGGTGTGTTGGATGCCGCCAGCGAAGCCGAGTTAGAGAATGTGATGATAATTGATGTGACGGCGGCGGACGGCATGGAGTCGGTGCTCAAACGCTCCATTAACCTGGGCTATAGTGTGGTGCTGGCTAACAAAAAGCCGCTGGCGGCGCCCTGGGCGCGGGCTATGGGCTTTTTTAATCACGCCCGTGTTCGCCATGAAAGCACCGTTGGCGGTGGGCAGCCTATTATTGCCACGCTGCGGTACTTGTTGGACACCAACGATCCCATTTACCAGATTGAAGGGCAAATGAGCGGTACGATGGGTTATATTTGTCAGCGGATGGAGGCGGGGGTTGCGTTTAGCACGGCCGTGCAGGAAGCCAAAAACAGCGGCTATACCGAACCAGACCCCCGTGATGACCTGGGCGGCATGGATGCCATGCGCAAGCTGCTCATTCTGGGGCGTATGGCCGGTTGGCCGCTGGAAGAGAGCGCCATCGCTGTGGAATCGTTGTATACGCCAGAGATGGCGATGCTGGGTGTGCCCGAATTCATGTCCGCTATTACCCAATTGGATGAGAGGATGCAGGCGCGAGTAGCCGCCGCCAGAGCAAATGGCGAGGCCCTCCGTTACGTAGCCGAGGTGAACGAACAGGGTGGAGCGGTTGGGCTGAAAGCTGTGCCCGCCGGCAGTGCATTAGCTAATCTCAAATACATCAGCTTCCGCACTGACCGCTACCATGATGAGCCACTGCTCATCGGCGGTAAAGGCGCTGGCGTGGAGATGACCGCAGCCGGGGTGATGGGGGATATGTTGGCGCTGGTGCGGGAGGTTTATTAGGATAGGGCGTTAGGTAATTGGCAGTCTCAATTACCCAATAACCTGAACGGCGCGGACAGGATACGGCGATTACGTTGGATAGGGGTATCGGCGCCGCCAGGAAATTCAAAAACGCCGGCCTCGCCACTATCGGTATACAAAGCGGCATGAAGTGTGTCTGTCGCTGCCGCCAGATCAAATTCCACCACAATATCACGATTTAATCCGGCACGCAGCGAAGAGACACCCAGAATATCACCGGGTGAGCCGTTGGCGTCGGCATGGAGGGCCACCCACGCGGGTTCTTCCACAATGGCGTATGGGATGATGATTTGCCATCGTGCGGCGGCCGTTTCCTGGGGGGATTGGTCCAGGGTCATAATGTAACTGCCGGGTTCGGTATTGAAACTGTAGGGTAGCCACTGCCGTCCCTCGTAGACAATGGGGGGGTCTACACGCGGAAAGTCAAAGGCGTCACCGGGCACGGTGTCCTCGTGCAAGCGGATGTGCAGGGGGTTAGTCACGGCCGTGTGCAAAACCCGCACCACTACACGTTCGTTTACCCCATCTTCCAGGGCAGCATACCCGATAATCAGACCTGGTTGCCCCCCATCGTCGTAATAGACAACTAACCAACCGGGGCCTTTGCTGGTAACTCGTTCCACTTCAATTGTCCCATCTATGATGGGTTGATCCAGAACATATAGGTCTGGAGGATACGAGGCGCGGAATGAGGCAACAACGGGTTGCCCATTGACCTGGAAGGGCACATCTACGTCTGGCAATTCAAGCTGGTGGGCATTGCCGTTGTCGGCATAGATGAGCGCGTGGAGGATATTTGTGCCTTGCTGCCAGGGGATGTGAATGGTCAGATGATCATTAGCCCCGGCAGTGAGCGGCGCCGAACCCAGGTATTCTCCTGGCTGGCCGTTATCATCCGCCTGAATAACCAGCCAACCGGGCGTCAGCGCCACCACCTTTTCCAGGTGAACCAGCCCATCTTCCAGAATTTCCTGGTCGTTTACCGTGATGATGGGCAGCGATAACTCAAATTGTGGCTGGAACGTTTGGGCAATGATGCCCGATTCAAACATCAGCGGCACATCGGGGCCATCGGGGAATTCAAATTCATCCACATTACCCTGGTCCACATGCAGCACGGCGGCCAGGGTGGGGGTGGCGGACAGGGGGTTGATGTTGATGATCAAGTTGGTGTTGTTGCCGATTTGCACGGCCGTATACCCCAATATCTCGCCTAATTCTTCCCCTGGCATGGTGTAAATGACCAGCCAGCCCGGTTCGGGACTCATTACCGAAGCAACTGTTAGCTGTCCTTCATCGGTTAGCACCTGGTCATTGACGCCCATATGCGGGATAAACGGCGTTGGTGCTGTGGTTGGCGCCGGTGGCGACGTGCGGGTGGGTTGGGGCGTCGCCGTGATGGGGGCGGTAGGGGTAGCCACCGATGTGGTCGGTGTGGGTGGTGTGGGCGTTTCCGTCACCGCCTGGCGACAGGCTGATATCAGAATGAGCAGGATGATGAGCAGGGCATTTCGCCTTAACAAAAACATGGTTTCATTGTGCCATACACACCGCCAAACGACCACTCGCTTAAGGCGGCATTTAGCCGGAACAGACAGGAAAACAATGACATTGCTCACATAGTTTTCACTTGACAGCCTGCCGTCCCCGTATATTATATAGTACCAAAGTACGGGCGCACTCATTTCCCTCGCTTCTACTCTGCGGCGCACATTCATTAACTAAAGGACGGCGTAATCTGATGGCTTTTGGCGTGGTTAAAGGAAGGATATCAATGGAAAATATGAATGCAGTTGATAAGCGGCTGCAACTTGAGCGAAGAGAACAAGAGTTGCACGACCAGCTTACGGATGATACCAGGCGATTGCAGATGGCGCGGGCACAGGTGAAGTATTATGAAGACAACATGGAACGGACGTTGAAGGAACTTCATGATGTGCGTCAGCAAAAGACGGAACTAATCGAGCTTTTGAACACGGCCTGGAATGGCCCTAACGCCGGGCAGCCGCAAAATAGCATCAACAACTAAGCGACACGGCCGTGTCCAAACCCGGATACGGCCGTGATGCTCTCCTTACTACCTCTCATCACTTCTCTTCCTTCTCTTCATCATCAGGCAACAAAACAATAGATATACTGGTCATAATCTGACATTTTTGTCACCTTGTCACCTTGTCAGGTACATATGACCTTTTTGCTGTTGGCAGGGGCGGGCAACTGCATTAAGCTATGAAACAGATGCACCTGATGGAAACAAGGGATAGCCTATTTTAACCCTATCTGTTGTTTTTATTTTGCAGTAATCAGCAGGAACGACTAATGATGATTGAAGAACATAGTGTGCAACCGCTAGAAAGAACGGAACAAGAGCCGGAACAAAAGGATGTTGTCTTGAGCCTGACGCTCACGGGGGCGCGTGATTGTATTATGAAGCTGTTGGAACATATGGATACGGTTAAGGGGTATTCTGTTCTGGATGGCTCTTTTGTGGTTAGCTCCACGCAATCAACCTCCCATTAACCCTTTATCTTTTTGCGTGTTCAAAACGGCCGTCCTCACCCCGGACGGCCGTTTTGTTTCCCCCGCCAGCCGCTAACGTCAAAAGTTCAATTGTGCTATCATTCTACCTATGTCAACTATTATCCTGGTGCGACATGGTGAAAACGATTGGGTGAAAAAAAACCGGCTGGCGGGCTGGATTGAGGGGGTTCATTTGAATGAAAACGGCCGTGCCCAGGCTGCCGCTGCCGCCGAACGTTTAAGCCACCTGCCCATTAAAGCCATATACAGCAGCCCCATCACTCGTTGCATGGAAACGGCCGTGCCCCTCGCGGCCCCGCATCAATTGGAAATCACCCCTCTCGAAGAGCTGGGCGAAGTCCGCTACGGCGACTGGGAAGGGGAAAAGATCAAAACCCTGAGCAAAAACAAACTATGGCTTGTGGTACAGTTTTTCCCCAGCCGTTTCCAATTTCCAAACGGTGAAGCGCTGCGTGAAGTACAGTTCCGTGCCATTCAGACGTTGGAAAAGCTGGCGCAGCAGCACCCGAATGAGATGGTTGTCGTCGTTTCTCATGCCGATTTGATCAAGCTGGTGCTGGCTCATTACCTGGGAGTACACATAGACCTCTTTCAACGGTTGACCATCGCCCCCGCCTCCCTAAGTGTGATAACATTACCGGAAAATGGCGGCGTGCGTATTGGCCGTATCAACGATGACGGCCCGCTGCGCCCACCCCCGGCTGAAAAACCGAATAAGAAAAAGACGGACGGTAAATCATAATAGAGACTTGAGATTAGAGATTGGAGATTTGCAAATCTCCAATCTCTAATCTCCTGAAGGAATTTTGTACATGGCGCGTCATATTGAGTTGAACCCGGTGACGCATCTCACAGTCGGCACCGTTGGCGAACCCGGCCAGCGCACCTTTTTTGTGCAAGGCAGTCGCGGCTCACAAACGATTTCGCTGGTGATTGAAAAAGAGCAGGCGCGGATGCTGGCCAGTAGTTTCGAGTCGCTTCTGGCCGAACTCAATGCCAAATATCCCCAATCGGCTCAAGAGGCGCCCATTTGGACTGACATGCGCTTGAAAGAGCCGGTGCAGCCGCTCTTCCGCGTGGGCAATATGGGGTTGGGCTACAACGAGGACAGTGATCAGGTCGTGTTGGTGGCCTATGAATTAGTCGAAGAAGGCGAGGAACCGAACGTGGTCAGCTATTGGGCCACCCGCGCCCAGGTACAGGCGTTGGTTCAACACGCTAATGAGGTTGTTAGAGCCGGGCGCCCCATTTGTGGCAATTGTGGCCGGCCGATTGACCCAGATGGGCATTTTTGCCCACACCGGAATGGGCACGCGGCTTAATGGAGATTGGGAGAGAGGGAGATTGAGAGATTAAGACACCCCTCTCCCCATCTGTTTTCATTCGGAGTTGCTATTTTTTTATGGATTCGGCCGTTACCACTCTCCTGCAATTAGGTGATATGCACGTTGAAGGGCTGCTCCCCTGGAGCTCGAATTACACCTTTTTGGTGCGTATTTGCCCCAACACGGCCGTGACCCAGGCGCTTAACACCCAGGACGTCCAGTTGGCAGAAGTTCAGGCAGTGTATAAACCGCGCCGGGGTGAACGGCCATTGTGGGATTTCCCTCAAGGCACATTGCACCAACGCGAACGGGGCGCCTTCGTCGTCAGTGAAGCGTTGCAATGGGGGCTGGTGCCCCCCACCGTTTTGCGCGATGGGCCACATGGCATTGGCTCCGTGCAGCTATTCATCCCCCACAATCCCGACTGCCATTACTTCACCATTGAAGGCAATACCGCCTTTGCCCCGCAGCTACAAAAAATCACCCTGCTGGATATTCTAATCAACAATGCCGACCGCAAATCAGGCCATGTACTCATCGAAGAACCGGAACCCGCCACCGGTGTAGACCGGCTGTGGTTGATTGATCATGGCATCTGTTTTCACGCCGAGCACAAACTGCGCACCGTTATTTGGGAATTTGCAGGCACGGCCGTGCCTGCCCCACTGCTGGCCGATGTCACCCGCCTGCTGCAAACGCTGGCACAAAAATCTGGTTCACTGTATGATGAGTTGTCGCAATTATTATCGGCGCGGGAGTTAGCCGCTCTCCAACGCCGCGCACGCACCATTGTAGATGAAGGAAGATTTATCACCCCAGGGCCAGGTCGTCATTATCCCTGGCCTCCGGTATGAGGGACGTTTATGCTGGCAATACGCATCATTTATCAGAAGTGGCACGGTCAGAGACGGGCCACAACCAGCATAAACAGGTGAGACGGCCGTCATGACACACAAACTACT
This sequence comes from Chloroflexota bacterium, assembly GCA_014584575.1. GTDB lineage: Bacteria > Chloroflexota > Anaerolineae > Promineifilales > Promineifilaceae > CAADGU01. Next base: position 82,098 of record JACTMP010000073.1, on the reverse strand, counting down.
CATCGTTGATGACCATCCCGAAACATTAGAAATCATTTCCCGTGTGCTGCGGCAACAAGGGTATGCCGTCACGGCCACCAACTCGGGTATGCAGGCATTAGCGCTGGCTGAGGCCGAGCAGCCAGACCTCATCTTGCTAGACGGTATGATGCCCGATCTGGACGGTTGGGAAGTATGCCGCCGCATCCGCAACAACCCCAAAATTGCGCACACAGCCATCATCATGTTCTCCGCCGTGAATGTGGCCGAACAAAAATTGGCCGGGTTTAATGCTGGCGCCGATGATTACCTCACCAAACCCACCGAACCAGTAGAACTGATCGAACGGGTACAAAATTTGCTGGAAAATGTGCCACCCCGTCCAGAGTTAACAAACGTGGAGCCTGCGGCGGCGCCTGTTGTTAAGGCGCCGGTAGTGGGCCGCACGGTGACGCTGGCCGCCAGCAGCCAGGTTGTGGGCATCCTGGGGGCGCGTGGCGGCGCTGGCACTACCACGTTGGCCGTTAACCTGGCGTTGGCAATGGCCGGGCCAGAGCATCCGGTCATATTGGTAGACCTGGATGTGCGCCAGGGGCATGTGGGGTCGTATCTGAACCAGAAAGTGAGCAACGGCCTGAATAAGCTGGCGCGGTTGCCGGAGAATATGTTGGGCAAGGATGTAGCTGCCCGGCTGATGCCTTACAATGACCACCTGCAACTGCTGCTGACAGAAAGCGATCTGGCGGGGACGGGGGATGTGCCCTCGCCACTCCAGATGGAAGAGATTTTGGAGGCGTTGGCCATAGTGGGGGGGACGGTCGTGGTAGATTGTGGTTTGGGGATCACGGCCGTGAACCGCGCCGTCATTGAACAGGCTGACCATTTACTCTTGTGTACCCAGCCAGAGCGTGTGGCGTTAGCGGCTGCCAAACAATTCATGGGGCAGCTACAGAACGTGATCTTTCCGCACACCCGGCTGCATCTGGTGTTATTGGAATTTAGCGGCGCCCCCAACGTACCCCAACAGGCAATTGAAACTTTTCTAGGACAGCCTGTAGCCGCCATTATTCCCATCCCGCCCCAGGATTTGCGCCGCGCTGTTAACAAAAGCATCCCTCTGATACAGCTAAACCCGGAAAGCAAGACGACCACCCTCATCAGCCAGTTAGCTCACCAACTGGTCAAGAAATAGGAATGGGTGATGAATGAGCTAGACTCCCTCCTCCATAAAGCAATCAGTCTGGTGCAAAAAGCCCACACCATCGTTGCCCTGACCGGCGCCGGCATCAGTACCCCCTCCGGCATCCCGGATTTTCGCAGCCCTAACGCTGGCCTGTGGGAACAGGCCAATCCGATGGAAGTAGCCTCCATTTACGGTTTTAAGCATGATCCCCGCCCCTTTTACCAATGGCTGTACCCACTGGCGCAAACGGTGCTCAATGCCCAACCAAATGCGGCGCATGTGGCGCTGGCGCAGATGGAACAGGCGGGGGCGCTCTCCTGTGTGGTGACCCAAAACATAGATTTGCTGCACCAGAAGGCCGGGTCTAAAACGGTGTATGAAGTTCACGGCCATATGCGTGACTTTACCTGTATGGCCTGTGATGAAATTGTCCATGCTGACCGGGTAACGCCGCGTTTTCTGGAAACGGGTGAGGTGCCCCTGTGCTTGAGTTGTGGCGGCGTCTTAAAACCGAATGTGGTTCTTTTTGGCGAGGTGCTGCCATTACATGTGTTACAGCAGGCACAGTATGAAACGGCCGTCTGCGACCTGATGCTCGTCGCCGGTTCCTCATTAGAGGTTAGCCCGATCAACGAATTGCCCTGGCAGGCCAAACGGCAGGGCGCCCGGCTTATCATCGTCAACCTGGATGAAACGCATCTTGATCAAATTGCCGATGTGGTTATTCATGCGGATGTAGTGGAGATATTGCCACAACTAGCCGCGGCGGTTAAAGATAGAGATTAGGAGATTGAGAGATTGAATCTCTTAATCTCTTAATCTCCCCACCCAGATTTTTTGAGTTCATATGAAGATAGACGAATCCTTTCACGGACATGAATTTGGCGGGCAAACCATTGCCGAGGCGTTAGGCCCGGTGCGGCTGCAACGCCTGTTGGAAATCAGCACACGGCTCAGTTCCACACTGCGGCTGAGTGAACTGCTGAATCTGGTGATGGACGTCTCCACGGAACTGACCAATACGGAAGCGGCTTCCATTTTGCTGGTGGATCGGACGTCGGGGCAGCTTCATTTTGTGGCCTCGACCAGTGGCTCGGTGCCGGAAAACACGGCCGTACCTCTGGATGGCAGTATCGCCGGCTGGGTGGTGCGGCACGGCCGTTCGCTGATCATTGATGACGTGCGCCAGGATGACCGCCACTATACCAGTGTGGACGAAGAACTCTCCTTCAGCACCCGCTCTATGTTGGCGGTGCCCCTGGTGACGCCCAAAGGGGTTATTGGCGCGTTGGAGGTGCTGAATAAACGGGACGGCCGTCACTACACCAGCCAGGATGTGGCCCTCATGGAATCGCTGGCTTCGCAGTCGGCAGTAGCCATTGTGAATGCCCACCTCTTTAACCAGTCTGACCTGTTGGCCGAGGTGATGCACGAAATTAAAACGCCGCTCATGGCCATCAGTTCAGCGGCAGAACTGCTCAGTCGCCCGGAAGTGCCCGTGGAACGCCACGGGCAGTTGATCGCCATGATCAAGCGCGAATCGCAGCGCCTATCCAAAATGACACGCGATTTTCTGGACTTTGCCCGGCTGGAATCGGGGCGGGCGCGGCTGGAGATGACCCCGGTAGCAGTAGCCGAGGTGGTGGAGGAAGTGGAACACATTTCCCAATCACAGGCAGTGGAACGGGGAATTAACATAGAAATTCACTGTGCCGACAATTTGCCTACTGAGAGCAGCGCCCAGGTGGTCCTGGCCGACCGGGATCGGCTAAAGCAAGTGCTGCTGAATCTGGTCAGTAATGCCACCAAATACAACAAGGACAACGGCCGTATCACCATCACCGCCCAACTGTCACAGCAAGAAGTCCACATCGGCGTGGCCGATACCGGTCCCGGCATCTCGGCTGAAGATATTGAACACCTCTTTGAACGTTTTTACCGCATCCCCGGCAGTGAACGGCGTGAGGGCAGCGGGCTGGGGCTGTCGGTGGCCCAGAAAATTGTGGAAGAGCATCACGGCCGTATTGAAGTCACCAGCATCCTGGGCGAAGGGACGACGTTTACGGTCTGTCTGCCGGTGACGGCCGTTAATCCGTAATCCGTTATCCGATTACGGGTCACGGATCACCCACTATGCTCGAACCTTTCCTCGATCTCTGGACAACCCACACCTGGTGGAGCCACCTCCTGTGGGCGGCGCTGCTATTTTTGCTGGCCTGGCTGGTGTACCGGCTCTCCTCGCGTCTGGCCGACCGGCTGTTGCACGTAGGGCAACTTTCTAAACAAGGGCGGCAGATGCGCCCCGAACGGTACCAGACCCTACACAACCTCATCGCCAGTATGATTGCGTTTCTGGCATTTCTCACGGCCTTCATCCTCACGCTCAGCCAGTTTGTCCGCGCCGAGACGCTCATCTGGATGGTTGGTTTATTTAGCGCGGCGTTTGGGTTGGGGGCACGGCCGTTGATCAGCGACTTTCTCACCGGCATCAGTTTCCTCTTTGAAGACCCATTTGACGTGGGTGATAAAGTGGAATTGTTGGATGTGGAAGGTGTTGTGGAAAAGGTCAACCTGCGTACCACCATGCTGCGCGCTCCCAGCGGCGAACTATTGGTAGTGCCCAATGGTGAAATCCGGCTGGTGCGCAACTTTAGCCGGGGCCTCTTTTCACCGGCGACGATTACGCTTAAACTGGCTGCCAGTGACCTGCCGGAGGCGCTGCCGGTGCTGGAATCGTTGGCAAAAGAGGCAGTCGTCTTACTGCCTAACCTGGTGGAACCCTGGCGGATTATCAGTGAGTCGGGCGAAATGGGGCAGCAAACGGAGTTGACACTGCTGGCTAAAGCCCGTTTTGGCATGGGCGCCGAGATGCGTCCGCGCTTGCTAGCGCTGGTACACGAACGGTTGCAGGAGGCGGGGATTCAGTTGGCAGATTAAGGTGGCAGGTGGCAAGTGGCAAGTGGCAAGTGGCATGTGTCAGGTGTCAGGTGTCAGGTGTCAGGTGGAGACCTAACTTGACACCTGACACCTAAACACTTGACACCGTTTTTAAGAAGGTGTGCTGATGGATGAGCAAGTGAAAGAGGCATTGGCGGAAGTGGCGGGGCGGTTTGCCGATAAGCGGGTGCATGTGTGCCAGGTGGAGGTCACGGCCGTGACCGACGGCCGTATCACCCTATCTGGCAAGGTGCTGGATGAGAACACGCTGACGGCCGTACTCTCCCATCTGGCGGAAGCCTGCCCGGAATATGTGTTAGACGCAACGGCCGTGACCATTTTGCGCCAGCCAGACCGGGGTTATTTGGCTGTCTGCACCACCATCACCGGCCTGCACAACAACCCAGGTTTCCTCTCTGAGCCGGGCAGCTACCTGCTGAACGGGATGCTGCTGGAGCCGCTGCAAACGGACGGCCGTTGGCTGTTTGTGCGCCAGGAGGATGGCTACCTGGGCTGGGCCTATGCACCCTATCTGGGAGAAGCGCCACCGGCCGCGCCGACGCACCTGGTTTGTGAACCGGTGGCGCTGCTGCGCCCGGAACCAGATGAGCAGGCGGGCATTGAAAACCGGGTGCTGGCGGGCACGGCCGTGACCGCCACCAACACCCATAACGGCTGGCAGCAGATCACCTGGGCCGGGCAGCCCGGCGGCTGGCTGCCCGCCGACCATTTGCGCCCGCTGGCCGATTTGCCGCAAACGGCTGATGCCTGTCGCGCCCAACTGGTGGCCGATGCGCCCCGTTTTACCGGCGTGCCGTACCTGTGGGCAGGTGTTTCGGCGTATGGCATAGATTGTTCTGGCTACGTGCAATTGTTGTACCGGCTGGCGGGTGTGACCCTGCCCCGCGACGCGGACATGATGTTTGCCGCCGGGCAGCCGGTGGAACCACCCTACCGGCCCGGCGACCTCTTCTTTTTCGGCAGCGAAGGTGCGCACCGGCACATTTCCCACGTGGGCATGAGCCTGGGCGGCTGGCAGATGATCCACTCGTCGCGCAGCCGGAATGGGGTGTTTGTGGATGAGGTGACGGCCGTGCCCCATTTGCATGATACCTTTGCCGGCGCCCGGTCTTTTTGGGGAGATTGAGAGATCAGGACAGCCTGTTAATAACAGCGACAACATCATCCATTTCAGCCCAAGCTGCCAGAAAGCCATCCAATGAGCAGATTTGAGGAGCGGTGACAAAGGCTGGGTCGTTCAGATAAATGTTTTGATCATCTTTGCCTATGATGACAACGGCATGGGGAGAGACGGCCGTCCAATAATCCAAAAACTGGCTGTTTACAAAGGCAATGACTGGCTTCCCCTGAGCCAACCACGTTTGCACTTCATAAAGTGAAGCTGAACGATAAGTGACATGATAGCCCCATTGTTGCAGGCGTGTGATGCGTGAAGATGGCACGCCAAAGGCGCTGGCGTTGAATAACTCACTGATCTTGTCTTCGGTAATGGGGCTTTGTAGATAGGCCAGAACCATGCAGGCACATGCCTGCAAACATTTGCCATCAGCCGACTGTAGAATGTGTGGCACTTTGAGCCAGCCGTTGGGCATTTGCTTCCATCCTTACCAGAGAGTCATTATCCAACAACAATTCCCCCGTGTGAGCGTCTACCTCAATCTCCCCTACCTGCCCCAGGCTCCCTTGCTGACCCATGCTCAGAATGATTGGAAATCGCCAAAAAATTTGCTCAGACGAGGCCACCACAAGCAGCGGTGCTTGTGGCGACAAGAACATGCTGATGTTATCCATGAGAAAGCGTATGACCTTGCGCCGTGCCTGCTCGGCTGTAATGCCTAAGGTTGTGGAGATATTCACTTCCAACTTTAGATTTTCTGTTTCTGGTGGTCTTGAAAGGGCAATAACCATCTTTGCGCTCCTTGTCTCTGTGGAAGCGGGGGTTTGTCGTTGATTGTACGCGGAAGGGGTTGGTTGTCAACGGCCGTTTGGCATGGCGAAGTTCGGATTCGGCTTTTAATGGCCGAGAATCAGGCTTATAATCAGGCATATTCATGCAGATTGGCGGTAGGTCATAGGAGAAAAGCATCTGAGTCAACTAAACGGCCGTGTCATCAAAGCGATTAGTGGCTTCTTCACCGTGGAGACGGGCAGCGGCGAGATTGTGGCGCAGTTGCCGGGGCGGTTGAAGAAGGAGTGGCAGGAAAGCTCCATTGTGGCCGTGGGGGATTGGGTGAGCGTTTCCCTGAACGCGGATGGCACGGGCATCATTGAAGAGGTGGCGGAACGGAAGAGTGTGTTGTCCCGTTCACGGCCGTCGGCCCGCGACCGTGAACTGAGTAGCGACCAGGAACAGGTGTTGGTCGCCAATGTAGACCAGGTAGTGTTTGTTTTTGCCGTGAAGGACCCCTTCCCCAGCCTGCGTAAACTGGATCGGTTTTTGGTGGTGGCAGAAATGAATGAGCTGACGGCCGTGATCTGCGCCAACAAAGTAGACCTGGTAAAGCCGGAAAAAGCGCGGGAACTGTTTGATGTGTATGCCCAAATTGGCTACCAGGTCATCTACACCAGCGTCAAAACGGGGGAAGGAATTGAGGTATTACGTGACTGTTTGCGGGGCAAAATTTCCGTGCTGGCCGGGTCATCAGGGGTAGGTAAATCGAGCTTGTTGAACGCTATCCAGCCCGGCCTGGGGCTAAAGGTGAGCGAGGTGAGTACTTATTCCGGCAAAGGGACACATACGACGCGCTTTGCTCAACTGCTGGCGCTGGATGGGGGTGGTTATGTAGCCGACACCCCTGGTATTCGCGGGCTGGCGTTGTATGACCTGGAACCGTCGGAAGTGGACGCTTATTTCCGCGAGATCGCCCCCTTTGTGGCCGACTGCCGCTTTAGCGATTGCAGCCATCACCATGAGCCGGGGTGTGCGGTGCGCACGGCCGTGCAGCGCGGCGACATTTCCCCCCAACGCTACGAAAGTTACCTGCGCCTGCGTGAAGAGCATCAGGCATTGGATGATGCTGCTTATTAGTTTGCGTCGGGCAATGGAGATGCGAGATTGGAGATTTTGACGCAGCTGTTTGATTTTGTCATTCATCTGGATGCGCACCTGGCAGAGATGGTAGATGTGTTGGGGGTGTGGGCTTATTTGCTGTTGTTTGCGGTGGTGTTTGTGGAGACGGGGTTGGTGGTTGCCCTTTTTTTGCCCAGTGATTCGCTCATATTTGTGGCGGGGGCGTTGGCCGGTCTGGATGTTTTGAATATCGTTGTTTTGTTTTTCTTGTTTGTCACCGCGGCCATTTTGGGGGATTCGTTGAACTATTTTTGGGGCAGTTTGATTGGGCCACGCGCCTTTGACGGCCGTTACCGCTACCTGAAACCCGAATACCTGACCCGAACGCAGGCGTTTTATGACCGGCACGGCGGCAAGGCGATTATCCTGGCCCGCTTTGTGCCCATCATGCGCTCCTTTGTGCCGCTTGTGGCCGGGTTGGGGGCGATGGAGTACGGCCGTTTCCTGCCCATCAGCATCATTGGCAATACTATTTGGGTGTCTATCACCCTTTTCAGTGGCTACTTTTTTGGCGCCCAACCCCTTGTCCAGAAAAACTTTGGTCTGATGCTGGTGGGCGTGTTTATCCTTTCCCTCATGCCGGCAATCATTGAATTTTTGCGCGGCAAACTGTCTGCCTCCCGCAAAAAAGCGCCAGAAGCGCCATAACCGGCCACCGGCCACACCGTCGTATCAACCATTTGGTGGATACGGCCGTTACCACCTGACTGACCCCACAATCCACCTCTCCATCATCCAAATTCAATCCCTCGATGGCTTACTTTCCCTGCGCCAACCGGTAAGCTGTACCCATCTTAATCAAATTCAGGCGGCAGGCGTCTGCAAAAGGTCTGCCACCGCCAAACTGCATTTTGCCCTGGGCAAAGTTGCAGCAGGAGAATAAACATGGGCGACGAAATGAAAGAGTTGAAATATGAAGAAAAAGAAAGGGTAGCCGCAGACAAGGGCAGCAATTGGATTATGGCTCTCGTTTTGATTGTGGTGGGCATTGGACTATTGCTCAGCAACTTTACAGAGTTTTCATTGAACAATTGGTGGGCGCTGTTTTTGCTCATACCGGCCATCACCATGCTGCGCCACGTGTGGGCCGAATATCAGCGGTACGGCCGTCTCACCAGCAGAAGTACCGGCCCGCTCATCGGCGGGTTGGCTACCCTGGTGATGATGGGTGTCTTCCTGTTCAATTTGAGTTGGAGCGGGCTATGGCCGCTAGGCTTAATTTTTGGTGGTATCGCGGTCTGGTTGGGCAGCCGCCGCTAAGGTAGGGGCGGCCCTTGTGGCCGCCCTGCCTCTGGGAAAAATCTGATGAACCCTATTATTGAAGTGAGAAATTTGCGCAAGGCATACGGCCGTACCAAGGCCGTTGATGATGTATCCTTAACCGTGCAACCTGGTGAAATCTTCGGTATCGTCGGCCCCAACGGGGCGGGCAAAACCACCACCATCGAATCCATCATTGGCCTGCGCCAACCCGATGGCGGCTCAGTTTCCGTCCTGGGCATGAATCCGCAAGCCGAACCGAAAAAACTAGGCAACCGCATTGGCGTGCAATTACAGGAAGCGGCCCTGCCTGACCGCATGAAGGTGTGGGAGGCGCTGGATTTGTACGCCTCGTTTTATGAGCGCACCGTGCCCTGGGAACCACTGCTGGAAACATGGGGGCTGGCCGAAAAGCGCCAGGCCCAGTTTGGCAATCTGTCCGGTGGGCAAAAACAGCGCCTCTTTATCTCGTTGGCGCTGCTGAATGACCCGGAGGTCGTCTTTTTGGATGAACTGACAACGGGGCTGGACCCGCAGGCGCGCCGCGCCACCTGGGACCTGGTACGTGCCATTCGGGAACAAGGCAAGACGGTGGTGTTGATCACCCATTTTATGGACGAGATTGAGGCGTTGGCAGATCGGGTGGCGATTATTGATCACGGCCGTGTCATTGCCCTGGACACACCCCCAAACCTGGTCGCCCAATTGCAGAGCGAAACTCAGGTGCATTTCACCACCCCGAACGGGTTTGAGGCGGATGTGCTGCGTGCGGTGGCGGGGGTCACGGCCGTGAACCAGCAGAACCAGCAAGTAACCGTCACCGGCCGCGGCCCGCTGCTGGCAAACGTCGCCGCTGCCCTGGCTCAACACAACATCGCCCCCCATGACCTGCGCGTGCAGCAAGCCAATCTGGAAGATGTGTTCCTGGCCCTCACAGGCCGGGCAATACGAAATTAGGTGGGCGATTTTCCCAAATCGTCCACCTGTGGAGACAACCATGAAACCTTTTCTCAAACTCACTTATTCGGAACTCAAACTACAACTACGCGAACCCATTGGCCTCTTTTTCACTCTGGCCTTTCCCGTCATGTTGATGATCTTGTTTGGCCTCATCTTTGGCAATGAGCCGGAAACCTTTTTGGGCGGCTATGGGCAGGTAGACCTGTCGGTACCCGGCTACATCGGCATGATCATCGGCACCATTGGCATGTTAAGTATTCCCATCAGCATGGCCACCTATCGGGAAAATGGTGTATTGCGCCGTTTACGAGCCACGCCGGTACAGTCCAAGTCCATTCTCTGGTCGCAGGTGGCGGCGCAAACCATCATCGCCCTGTTGGGTATCGCCTTGCTGGTGATTACCGGGCTGCTGCTGCTTGATTTGCGCCTGCCCAGCGGCGGCGATGTGATGATATTGCCGGGGATTTTGCTGAGTGCGTTTAGCTTTTTTGCCATTGGTTTTGTGCTGGCGGGGGTGATGCCCACGCCGCGCACGGCGCAGGCGGTGGGCATGGCGATCTTTTTCCCTATGCTCTTTCTCTCTGGCGCGGCCATGCCCCGCTTTATTATGCCTGAAGGGTTGCAAGAGATTGCCAAAGTGCTGCCGCTGACGCAGGTGGTCATTTTGCTGGAAGACTTGTGGCTGCGCGGGGTGTGGAATCTGACGGCCGTTGCCGTCATTACGGCCGTGCTCATCCTCGGCCTCATCATTTCCCGGTTCACCTTTCGTTGGGAGTAGTGTTACACTAAGTGCGACGCCCTTTCAAAGGGCGTCGCACTTGCAAGCGCATGGTAAACACAAACCGTCACCAACAACCTGATGTCTGGATCAAGTGGGATTGGCTGTGGACGACCATTTTTTATGTGTCGGTGGCCGTTTCCACCTTGTTCATGCTGGTGGACGACGGCCGTGACGGGACTGTCTGGCAACCGTTGGGGCTGACGGCCGTGTTGCTATTGTGGCATGGCGTTGGCTTTCGGCTGGTTTACGGCGGCGGCAAGGTGCGGGAGGTACGGCCGTATCGCCAATTCATCGTCCTCCTCGGTGATATTGGCCTCTGGTTTTTACTCGTTGGTCTGTCGCCTGCTTATTACTTTGTCCTGGCCGGATTGTTTAGCCAGATTTTCCGTCACCTGCCCATCCCCTATGCCATCATCGCCACGTTGCTGCTCACAGCCGCCATTATTGTCCAGCAATCCCGCGACGCGGGACAGCCCATTTCTCTGAACAATCCGATTGTCTGGATTTATCTGTTTGCTGCCGCTGCCAGCATTTTGTTAGGCGCCTGGATGTCGGCCATCATTAACCAAAGTATGCAGCGGCGGCAGTTGATTGAGCAACTAGAAATGACGCAAACGGAACTGGCAAAGAGCAAACGGCATGAGGGCATATTAGAAGAGCGGCAGCGGCTGGCGCGGGAAATTCACGACACGCTGGCGCAGGGCTTCACCAGCATTGTCATGCACCTGGAAGCGGCCGAACAGGCGCTGCCTGATGACCAGGAAACCACACAAAAGCATCTGCAACGGGCACGGACGACGGCTCGCAACAGTCTGGAGCAGGCGCGGCGGGTGGTGCAGGATTTACGGCCGGAATCGTTGGAAAACCAGGCGTTGCCAGAAGCGATTCAGCGCACGGCCGTGCGCTGGCAAGAGGAGACGAGCATCCCCGTCAATTCCATCACCACCGGCACACCCATACCGCTGCACCCGGATGTGGAGGTGACGTTGCTGCGGGCGGCCCAGGAATCATTGAACAATATACGGAAACATGCACAGGCAACGGCCGTGCAAATCACCCTTTCCTACATGGCCGATGTCATCATCCTGGATGTGCAGGATAACGGCGTCGGCATGAGCCGTGCAACGCCTTCACCATTAACTGGCGGTTACGGTCTTCAGGCCATGCGCGAACGCGCCGCCCAACTCGGCGGCACCGTCGAAATTGAAAGCGAACCCGGCGCAGGCACGACCGTTGTTGTGTCTATTCCTATTTCTAGTTGAACGATCATGTATAATGTGGCAATTGAGCAAATGAGGTGGATGATGGAATGGAATGAGCAACTGGCTGACCGATTTGATGAACTGCGATTAAAGCAAATTGCAGGTGTGTTATCCCCTAAAGAGCAAGCAGAACTGTCCCAATTGATTCAAACAATTGAATCAGGTGAATCAGCACTGTTAACAACCTATTTTGATCACGTAGCTGCTGAAAATGTGCGGCTGCAAACAAAGTTACAGGCAGTTCAAGATGAAAATGAGGCATTGGGACAATTAGTTGTTCAGCAAGAACAATTAGTCGCCGATGCTCGCCGCTGGTTGGCCGAGTTCGACCGACGTAATACACAAATTCAAAAATCTTATTCCCACCTGACAGGTAACACCTCTCCAGTTTAATGGCAATCTCCATTGAAACCCGCAATAATGTGCAGCAACGGTTCAACTTTGCATGTGGATATTGTGGCGTGTCTGAAATCAGTATTGGCAGCGAATTGGAAATTGATCACTTCCAACCTGTTTCCAGAGGGGGAACAGATACCCCACAAAATCTGGTTTACGCCTGTACAACTTGTAACCGATTCAAGGGAAATTACTGGCCAGCGCAAACTACACCCGAGAGTTTATATTTGCTTCATCCACTGCAAGATAATTTGTCGCACCATATTCAAGAAACGACAGACGGCCGTCTCATTGGTTTGACTTCTCGCGGTTGGTTTCATATACAGTGGCTGCACCTGAATCGCCCGCAGTTGGTCACTTTTCGACAGTGGAAGCAAAACGAAAAACGCCTGCAAGAAGCGATTCATCAGGCAGAAGTGGTAAATGCAGAATTGCAAGTCCGTATTCGTGAGCTACAAGCTGAAATCATCCTGCTGCGGGGAATCATCGCCCGATTTAATCTATAAGTGACCGTCCGCAAATAAGTTGGCGATTTGGTAATTGGGTGATGAGAAATTGAAGCAGCCAATTACTCAATGACATAATTGCTGGCCGCTTTCTAAGGTTTAGCCTCATAAGGATATATGATGAAACGAATCAGTATCTTGATCGCGGATGATCACCCGGTGGTGCGGGAGGGGTTGGCCGGGATGCTGGCCGGGCAGGATGATTTTGAGGTGGTGGGGCTGGCGGCGGATGGCGAAACGGCCGTGACCCTCACCCTCTCCCTCGCCCCTGATGTCACCTTGATGGATTTGCGCATGCCGGTTCTGGATGGCGTGGGGGCCATTGAAGCCATCAAACAGGCGCAGCCCACCGCCCATATCCTCGTCCTCACCACCTATGACTCCGACGCCGACATTGTGCGGGCTATTGCCGCCGGAGCCACCGGCTACCTGCTCAAAGACGCGCCGCGTGAGGAACTGTTCCGGGCCATTCGCGCTACCGCCAGAGGGGAGTCGGTACTCTCCCCGGCTGTGGCTTCCCGGCTGATGACCCGGATGCGCGCCCCGGCCGAAGAAAACCTGAGCGCCCGTGAGATTGAGGTGCTGCAACTGGTAGCTAAAGGGGCCAGCAACCAGCAAATTGGCAAAGAACTGCACATCAGCACCGCCACCGTGAAGAGCCATCTGATTCACATTTTCAACAAGTTGGGGGTGGACGGCCGTACCGCCGCCGTCACAGTTGCGTTGGAAAAGGGGATTATTACGCTGGAACGATAAAAACGTAAGCCGTAACCCGTTATCCGTCATCCGACTTTGCACTTCGGATGACAGACTTCGGATTACGGCTTACGAATCACGGATTACGTTTTACGAATTACGGCTGCAAATACTCATCCGCCACCGCCTGCACAAACAACTTGATCGTGTCGCCGTTGTCGGCCGTGCCGGTGAAGGCCCAGGCCGGTTGCAAGTAGATGGTAGGCGCTGACCGCGTCATCATCTCTTCGCCTTCCGGCATGTCCGGGAAGGCATAGGTGATGAAGTACACCAGTTCTGCGCTGTTAATCTGCACCTGTCCGTAACGGAAAGGAGCAAAGGGGCCATCAATCGGCAGAATACTCACATCACCATCGGCCGGGTAGCCTTCGGCGGGCAGCAGTTCCGGTTCGGGATATTCAAAGAACTTGTCAATGCTTTCCCAATCCAGCACCGGGTATTCCAGCCCGGTGTCGCGCACACCATAACCAAAGATGTTCACTTTCAGCCCGTCAGCAATGTCGGCCGGGGCGTTGGGCAGGATGTAGATGCTGCCATCCTCGCCATAGAAGACCAACTGCTGGAAGATGGGGGTGTACTCGGCCAACGCTTCCCAACCGGCCAGTTGGAATAGGGTCTTGTCCTCGTTCAACGTGCCCCAGACATGCAGCTGCTGGTCACGGGCTTCGGCCAGGGCGTTGAGCGTGGCATCGTCGGCGGCAACCGTAAAGCCGCGAATTTTAAGGAGCGGTGTGCCACCATCTACCGGCTGGTAAACGACCGGCCATTCATACAGGTGGGTTTCCACGTTGGGCGCAAATTCACGTCCCCAGTATTGGTAATCGGCCAGATAGTCCGGCAGTTCTTCCACCGGGGCTACCACGCCAGGGTCAGGCATGATGGTCTGGAATTGGATGTTGTTTTCAAACACGCCACCCAGCACCCGCTGCCAGGCCTGTTCGGCAGTGATGAGCGGGTAGTTGCCAACGGCCGTCCACTCTGTCGCCGTATTATCCCAGACATAAGCCACTTCGTTGTTCGGGTTGATGCTGACGGAGATTTCCGGTTCGTTGACCCGACGGCCGTCTACCAACCGATAGAACAACACACTGTCACCTATCTGCGCTTCCACTTCATAGGGGAAGTTCAGTTGCCCACGCTGTGCCAGGAATGCCTCGGCGATGGGGATGATCTCCGGCCGAATGGTCAGGTTCGGGTTGGTGTAGTCGAAGGCGGCTACGGCCGTTTCGTCTGTATAGTTGATCCCCCAGGAATCCATGCGCAGGTTGCGTGGCCCATCAAACACAATGTAAACGGGCGGAATATCGGCGGGTGCATCCAGGCCATACGTTTCCACAAACAGCGGGCCGGTGAGGCCATATTGGTCGGCAATGGCCCGCGCCTGTTCCAGGGTTAAGATCACTTCCGGCTGCCGCAACTGCACAAAGCCGCTGACGGGTTCAATTGGTAATGTGCCATTGAGAATGAAGGTGGTGCCGGAGAACGGGTCCATCATTTTCAGATCGAACTCTTCAATGGGCATCGGTGCATCGGCTGCGGCCGTACCATCGCCACCACCACCACCCATGCCCGGAGACTGCGCTTCAAAGCGGGGCAGTTGGGCCAACTCTTCGGCGGGCGTGGGCGGGGCAGTTTCCTCCGGCATTTCCGTGGATGTATCTGTTACTGTTAAGGTTTCTTCGGGAAGCGGTGTGACTTCTGCCACCTGCGGCTCGTCGCCTCCTGGCAAAAAACCGCGTCCCAGGGCGACAGCCCCGAACAATAGTATGAGTGTCAGTACCGCGCCAAGCGCGAGTGTGCGTTTCATGGTAAATCCTTCCTTAAGCATCTGAGTTAAGTCGCGCCAGAATGATGCCTGTTCTGGCGCCGCTCTACTTTTTTTTAGCTGGTTGGCTCTGGCTGAGAGCCGCCGCTGCAACTGCGCCACAAAGCTGGGATCCGGGTTGGTCTGGGCAGACAGATCAATCAGGTTGGCAGCCAGGCGGGCTTCGTTGGTGGGCAATTCCTCAACCGTTTTGCCTTCCAGGACGGCCGTGACCATCTGATCCAATTCATCGGCTAACTGTTGTTCTGTCTTGTTGTTCATGATCCAATCTCCAAACCAATCTCCCCTGCCGGATAAAGTTGCGTCTGCAAATCGCGCAGGCCGCGATGGAGCAACATGCGCACGGCCGGTTCATTTTTACCCATCAACTGTGCAACCTCGGCCACTTCCAGCCCGGCAATCAGCCGCAGGGAGATGGCTTCGGCGCGGTCGGGGGAAATGGTTTGTAGCTTACGCGCCACCAGTTCCAGACTCAGCCGTTGGTCTACGATGTCATCCGGGTGTTCGTCGGAGTCGGGCACGGTTTCGGCCTCTTCCAGGTCGGTTTCCGGGCGGCTGCGACGGTAATAGTCGGCCGCTTTGTTGTGGGCAATACCAAACAGCCAGGCCAGAAACGGCCGTTGTCCTTTGTACTTGTCCAGGTTCTCCATTGCGGCGATAAACGTTTGCGACGTTAAATCTTGCGCGTCCGCTACATTGCCCACACGCACCAGCAAATACCGGTACACACGCGGCACGTAGCGTTCATATAATTCGGTAAACTTTTGTAAATCTTGCTGCGCCTGCCGTACCAACGCCGTATCATCCACGTCCAGTGGCGGCGCGTCAGCCAGGGCGGCAATCAGCCAGAGCATTGATTGGGACGCCGTTGTCGGCGAACTGGTGTTCATGCATGATCTCCAGAGTGTTCTTTCAGACCTGGCAGGTTTTTGAAACCTGTCCGGTCTTGCAGGCAACGAATGCTGTTATTTGCTTCATGAAGTTTTTGACGAGCGTTTTTCGTTGTGTCTACAGTTATGTCGCCGCCACGTTCACATTTATAACAGGCAATTTTCAAATTGGTGTAATGGCGCCTTTTTGCCAGGTGGCGTGGAAAAATCAACCAGGAGGCAGCAGGGCACACTGTTAAAACGAGCAAAGGACGCCAGATGATTAACAACCCGGCGCCCCACAATAGATAAGACAAATGGTAAGTATAGAAATAATGGATGTTTTGCATGGTGATAGTACCAGGTGCGGCACGGCCGTATACTGCCGCCATGTTCACCATGCAAGAGATATTATCCACCAGCACCCAATTTGCCCCCCACAGCCTGGAAAGCCAGGTCGGGAATACCCCTTTGCTCAGTTTACAGCGCACGGCCGTCGCCTGTGGCCTGCCGGATACCGTACAGCTATACGCCAAAGCGGAATGGTTCAACCCCAGCGGCTCGGTGAAAGACCGGGCGGCGTTGGGCATCATTCAGGCGGCAGAGCAAGACGGCCGTCTCTGGCCCGGCATGACCATTCTCGACTCTACCTCCGGCAACATGGGCATCAGTTACGCCATGCTCGGCAAAGCGCGGGGGTACAAATTGAAAGTGGTGCTGCCCGCCAGCGCCACGCCGGAGCGTATCGCCATCTTGCAGCAGTATGGTGTGGAACTGGTTTTCTCCGATGCCGCTGCCGGTTCGGATGGGGCCATTGAACTGGCGCGACAACTGGCTGAGGTTGACCCCACACTCTTTTACGCCAACCAGTATGACAACCCGGCCAACTGGCAGGCGGCCCTGCCCATGGGGGAAGAGATATGGCAGCAGACACACGGCCGTGTCACCCATTTTGTCAGTACACTTGGCTCCGGGGGCACCTTTACCGGCGTCACGCTGCGGCTGCACGTACACAATCCGGCCATTCGCTGTATTGCCGCCCATCCAGCCACCGCCCACGAGGGCATTGCCGGTCTGAAATATATGCCCACCGCCATCCGCCCGGCGATCTATGATGAAACATTGGCCGACGAAAACACGGCCGTGACCGCCGCCGAAGCCCGCGAGATGGTGCAAACCCTGGCCCAAAAAGAGGGTCTATTGGTTGGCCCTTCGGCAGGTGCGGCCGTCGCTGCCACCGTCGCCCTGGCCCGTGAAAAACAAGAAGGGGTCTTTGTTACCGTTTTGCCCGATAACGGACTAAAATACCTCAGCAAAAAGTAAACATGTGGTTTACTTTTTGCTGAGGTACATCCATGTTCTCCTATCTGGAAAATTCCCAACGTTACTGGCTCATGGCGCTTTTGCTGCTGTGGGCTATTTTGTTGTTTGGTGGCTTCTTATTCGGCCATGAGAGCGTCACGCAGCGGATGCCCCGCTGGGCGCGCATGGCGTCGTCAGCCACGCTGGTATTGGCCGGATTTAGCTGGTACTACTTTGCTCCCGCCGGTTTTGCTAAAACGTATGCCATTTTTATCGCTATCGGCATGAGCTTTGGCTTTTTGGGTGATTTAATCCTGGCCGGTTTGTTACCCGGTGGGCGCAATGTGTTGGCCGGTATGATGGCGTTTGGTGTAGGCCACGTCTTTTACATCATCGCCGTTGTGCGCTACAGCAATCAGGCGGGGCTAGATGACCCGGCGCGGCGATGGGGGGCGCTAGTTGTCTGGCTGTTGATCGCCGTGGTAGCCTGGTATTTCCTCATCTTTCGCGGGCAGGAGACGACGGTGCTGCATTGGGTGGCGTTACCGTATGCGCTGCTGCTGGCCAGCACGGCCGGTTTTGCCACCGGGCTGGCGCTGCAAGCGCCAGCGTTTACGCTGCTGGCGGTGGGGGCGGCCTTGTTCTTGCTGAGCGATTTAATCCTGGGAGCGCAGCTATTTAGCGGGCTGACTTTCAACTCGATTGGTGATGTGATCTGGCTGACCTATGGGCCGGGGCAAATGTTGATTGTGTATTCGGCGGGCACGGCCGTGCAATTCTTCAGATAGATATAGCTGGCAAGGTGACAGGGCGACCCAAAAAGCACCGATTTCCCCTACAACTCATCTGGCATCGCCAATGTGCCCGTGTCTTTGCGGCGACGGCTGGCTTCGCGGCGCAGTTCATCCTGGCTGCCCGGTGATTTGTGCATCCAGGTGGCGAAGGTGGCGCGATCAAAGCCGAGTAGCTTGACATCCGTCAACGCCGTTACGGTGGCGATGCGAGGGCTGCTGTCTAACAAGCCAATCTCGCCAAAATAATCCCCGGTAGTGAGGTGCGTGATGGTTTGTTCACGGCCGTCAGCCCGCACATGGCTCACCGTCACAAACCCCTCAATAATCACATAAAACGTGTCCGACGGGTCACCCTGGCGCACGATGACTGTGTCTTTGGCGAAAAAGAGGGAGGGGGGTACGGCCGTGTCACTTTCCGTTTCTGCCTTCTCCAAATAAGCCAGCATTCCTTTAGGCTCCGCTTCCGTAAACTGGTCCGGAATCTCGCTGGCATTTAGTAGCCGCTCCTCGATCACCGCATCAATCTCATCGGCCACCTCTGGCGCGCTCTCCATCCAGTTCATAAACGTCTGGTAATCCATCCCCATCACGTCCACGTTTGTCAGCGCCCGCACCGAGGCCATACGGCGGCTGCGGCGTACCATGCCTACCTCGCCAAAGTAATCGCCAGGGCCAAGCTGGTCAATCACCTCATCCAGGCCATCCGCCGGTTGCAGCACCACCTCCACCTGCCCACGGGTGATGATGTAAAACTTATCCGGCTCATCTCCCTGCCGGATGATAAACTCCCCGGCAGCAAAATGTTCGGGACCAAATCTTGGTTTTTGTTCAGCCATAATTTCCCGGAATGAGATTGGAGATTAGGAAGATTGAGTGATTATCAACCTCCCAATCTCTTAATCTCCCAATCTCTCACTCTCTGTTTCTTGCCATGCCCGCAGCACTTCCGCCACGCTCCACGCCTGGGCAATGCAACCACGCGGCGTGAACGGTGGGTCGCCATCAAAAATCTCACTGATGCTGCCCACGCCATGATCGGCCAGATGATACAACAGCGGCGTCAGATAAGTACGAGCTTCGGCCAGGTTGCCGTATACCCGTAAGTGGGCGCAGACAAACGGCCCGATTAACCAGCCCCAAACTGTACCCTGGTGATAAGCCCCATCTCGTTTATAGCGGTCGCCGCCATAACGACCTTTATAGAGGGCGTCATCTGGCGAGAGGGATCGCAGGCCATGTGGCGTGAGTAAATGGCGGGCACAGGCATCCACAATCGAGCGCTGCTGCTCGTGGCTGAGCAAACTATGAGGCAGGGAAATAGCAAATAACTGGTTGGGGCGCAGGCTACCATCATGCCCATCTGGGCCGTCTAAAACATCATAGCAATAGCCCATTTTGGCATACCAGAAACGACGAAAGCCGAGGGCAGTTTTGTCAGCCAGCGCCTCATAAGCGGTGGCATCTTCACCCAATAATTGGGCAAATTCGGCCAGCGTGCGTAATGCGTTATACCAGAGGGCGTTAATTTCCACCGGCTTGCCCACACGAGGTGTGACCACCCAATCATCCACCTTAGCGTCCATCCAGGTAAGCTGCACACCTTCTTCCCCGGCAAATAGCAGCCCGTCTTTTTCGTCCATGTAAATGCGGTGGCGGGTGCCACGTGTGTGCCATTTGATTACATCTTGCAGCACGGGGAAAAGGTCGCGCACCAATGAGAGATCGCCGGTGGCAGCGTGGTAAGCGCGGATGGCCTGAAAATACCAGAGGGTGGCGTCTACCGTGTTGTATTCGGGACGTTCACCCTGGTCAGGGAAGCGGTTAGGGAGCATGCCCATGTCTATAAATTGCGCATAGGTGCGTAGGACGCTGGCAGCAATTTCTGGCCGGCCGGTGACCAATGTCAGGCCAGGTAAGGCGATCATCGTATCCCGTCCCCAATCGCTGAACCAATGATAGCCGGCAATGAGGGAACGGCCGTGCGGGTCATTCGGAGACGGCCGTTGAACCACAAACTGATCAGCGGCCAGCGTCAACTGTCGAATGGCTGCCGGCGCCGGGATGCTGAACTGGCGGTTGGCGCGATCCAGAAGCTCTGCTTCATGTGCTTGCCGCCGTGCCAGCGCCGCATCACCATCCAGGTCCGCCTCTGCGTTTGTGCTGGCTACAAGCGTGAATGACTCACCTGGCCGCAGCGTGACTTGAATGCGCGCTGCATACAAATGGTCTTCCTCAATATCATTCTGCCCCCGGTATTCTTCAATAGCCAGATAATAATCTTCGTGCCATTGGCTGCGAGGCTCCATCTCTGCCTGTTTGCTAAGGAGATAAAACGGGACGGCCCCTTCGTCCATTTGCAGCCGCAAGCCATGTGTTACCGGCTCAATATCCGGTTCCAAATCATCAGAAATGCTGGTGCTGTGGTAATCGCGGTAATTGGCGAACGCTTTCGCCTCCAGACGTAGCGGGCCTGTGGCCCGCGCCAGCCGATATTGCACATAGGTGGTATTTGCCCCCTGTTCCATCCAGATGCGCTTTTCCAGCAAGGCGTTGGCAAAACCGTAAGTCCACACTGGGGTCGTCCCTTCCATCTGAAAACTATTGAGGTACTGCCAGCCGGGGGGTTCGACGGCATCGTTAGCCCAGTGATTGACATAAAGCGGGAAAACCCGACCACTTTCGGGGTAAATGCCATCATATTCGGCCGTTTCGTCTAGCTTAACCAGCAACAAGGTGCGGCCGACAGGTGGTTTTAACGCAGCCAACAACAAACCATGATAACGTCGGGTTAACATGCCAGCAACCGTGCCTGAAGCAAAACCACCAATGCCATTTGTCACCAACCATTCACGCGAACGCGCTACTTCCAGATGGCTGCAAACCTCCCTACCGAATTTCAGGTTCAAGATATGGTGCCTCCAAAGTTGGAAAAGAATATATAAAGTTTCACATCCCCGATTATAGGGAAAATCACAGGCAGGTGACAAACGCAAAACAGACATCCGATTTCATTCAGAAATCGGATGTCGCCAAATGCCAGATTCAATGGGAATGCCAATCTTTACTGGGTGAGGAAGCGCATGAAGAGGTTACGCATGGTTTGTTCCCGAATGTCCAGAATCATGTTCGTATTGTCTGGTTCGCTGGCTAATATCAGGCCAATTTCTAATGCCAGATCAAAACCCGGTTCGGTAAACGCACGTTCGGCCAGATCACTTAGTTGTATATCATTAGCAATCATCGGCACTTTTTCAGCTACCGTCAGCCCAATAATTGTCTGTCCCCGCCCCAAACGTTCGGGATCAGGTTCGCCAACAATGCCTGGTATGAGCTTCAACAGGGCCGAATGTTGGTCTCTGACAAAAAGCTGCGAATCCAGGGCTATCATCACGGCCGTGACATCTGGCACACTGGCTTCGGCGGCCCCACCCATTCCTGTCTGCACGACCGCATATGCCTGTAAAGCTTGAGCTAACAGCTGCCCCACTGGCGTCCCATGTGTACTCAATCTTTCTATATTTTGCTGTGACAAAGTGAAAGAGTTAAAAGTATCCACAGGGATAAATGAAGTCGCCAACCCGGCGTGAAACACCTGATCCGCCGCTTCTGGGTCTACCCAAACGTTAAACTCGGCCAGCGGCGTAACGTTACCCCCATGCCTGGCGCCACCCAAGATGATGATCTCCTCATACTGCGCCATCTGTGCCGGGCATTGCGCCAGAGCCAATGCCACATTCGTCAATGGGCCAAGCGTTACCAGTTTCACATCAGGCGCCGCACTGTTGCACAAAAACCCTGGCGCATCAGTAGACAGGCCACTCAAGTCGTGTGGATTTGCCCAACCCAGGAACCAAAGACCATCTGGCCCATGCGTTAATGCGCCAGTTGAAGTATGCGTCTGCGACAACGGCGCCGTTGCCCCAAGAATCACCGGAATATCTGGCCGGCTGACAGCATCCAAAATGGTGAGCACGTTATTAGCTGCATTTTCTGCCGAGGTAGCGCCGGCCACCGTGGAAATGCCAGACAATTCTACTGTGTACTTCTGCTGGCTGAACAACCAGGCGATGGCCGCTGCATCATCCACACCGCCATCAGTATCAATAACCAACTTAACCGTACCTGACCGGGCAAAGGCATCTGCAGAATAAATAGCCAATACGGCGGCCAATATCACGGTGGATAGCAGCAAGACAATGATTTTATATTTGGGGGGTCTCCCTGAACCAGCCTTCCCATTCGACCATAGATAACGCTTGATGTATGTAAACATAATGTTGCCTCCTTGTGTTCTGCTAAGAATATATGAGAATTGCTTTCATTACTAATGAATCCCTGCTCTCTCCTGATGATGGGTGAATAGAGGGACAAAGCTATTGCCTGCTGCGGTAAGATAGGTGCGTGATTGGGTCCAGCCGGTAGCTGCTTGCCTGGCTAAGGCAGCTTTGGCGGCATAAATTGTGCCGACTGTGACTCCCACTGGTTGATACAACGTTTTGCCAATCCAAAGGCGTTCATTTGGGACGAGAACCTTATGCGAACTCAAGAAATGACGAGCCTGCTTTAACGACGAATCATCCGCTAGATACCCGGCTTCCCAAGCTGCAAATAAACCTAAAACAGCAAAACTGGTCTCTTCCAGTGTCGGCAGGTTACCACTTCCCCATCCACCGGTGCTGCCCTGTTTTTCCAGAACGTATTCTACACAGCGCCGCGCCAGGTCATCATCCCAACCGGCCAGGGCGGAAATGGCGCGCGAGGTCACATACAAGGGTGAAACATGCCATTTGTCGTAGAATTGATTGTGGCGGTCGAATTGGGCGCGCAACCATTCTGTGACCCGAATGGCTAATTGTTTGTGCTCGTAACTGGTGAGGTGGTGGCGAAGTGCCATCAGAGCATGAACATTGGCCGAGACAGATGGAGAGCGTTCATCCACATAGGTGAAGAAATAGTCGGAATCCCAAAATTTGAGCAGGGGTTCTTCCGATGGTTTTAGCCCGGCCCAACGTAGCACGGTGTAACCAGTAGCTGTGTTATCGCTATCGTTCACCGGGAATACCTGGCTCCAGGATAACCCCATGGGGGCTGTTTCATACATGCGCGCCAGTTCCTTGATCAGGGGGGCAATCTCCCGATCAGTGGGGGCAAACCCGGCTCGGCGAAAACTATCCAACACCCAAACCAGTTCAAAGACCTCAACGGGCCAGCAAAAACCTACTCCTCCGTTACCCAAATGGAGTACATGGTTTATATAGGTAGCGGCGTGGGAGGAGTCACGGCCGTGCTGCCGTAAGACTCGCAGATATGCAGCCGTGGCCGCGGTTGAGGTGGCAATGGAGCCATATTGATCCAGAATACGTTCATCTACCTCCACCAGACGCGCGTCTGGCAACATCTCCATGCTAAACCACCAGGTACGTGGCTGTTTATAATCAATCTCCAGTTTGCCAATCAAGGCCATCTTTTGGGCTGTGATTTGTTTGAGACCATCTGACCACAGCTTTTGTGGCAGGTCCAATCCAAATGGTTCCAACCGGCTCAACAACGCCGGCAACAAAAGCTCAAAACCAATGGGCGCCTCAGGTTCAGCAGCCAGATGATCCACATAACAGTGAATGGCCTCTAGCCCCCGCACAATATGGACCGCATCGCCCGGATCGTTCCAGGTTGAAAATGCCAGAATCGCCGCCAGCGTACAGACCAGCCGCTCATGAGCAAAATAGAGTGCTGGTTCACCCCATCCGCCATCAGCCAACTGATGGCTACGCAAGTAATGTAATGCTTGTGGCCATGCCGGACGACTGATGTCGGTGGCATCTGGCACCATGGCAACCCACGCTGTGCTATATGCTTCTGGCGCAATCAGGCCTATCTGGCCAGATTCATCATGGATATTATTCCTAACTTTCATCCACTGCTCCATTTTGGTGGTGTACTTAACTACCCTATACCAAATTAACGTTAGCCATGCTTCTTCCCAGGCACAGCTAATCAACCAACAGATCTTGTAGGGATGGTGCGGTTCTTTGGGCTAATAACACTACCGATAAAAGCAATGATTGATAGTAACTCTACTTCTTTACAATGGGGAATGCACCCCGTCCCACCATCAAGGTTAATGAAGTTGTTGCAAGTTGGAAATAGGAGTTTAGTTTGGTATGCCAGGTTAACAATGACAGCGAAAATATGCCCCAAGCGACCAGGCGATGCGCGCTTAATGTAGGAACACTGTACTCCTCCGCCTGTTGGAATGCGTTACACCTCTGGTGTTGAGCGGTTACGCTAACGATTTAACCAGTGCATCATAAACCTATACTTTTTTGCACTTCAAATGAAAGTATTCCACCTATCTTATTCCCCGTGTCTTAATTTTCCTGTTACAGACGAGAAGAGTTCGAGGCGGTTAAGGCACTGGCGGTTAAGGCGGTGGGGTGGGAGTTAATCATGGACATTTGCCCGAAGCCGCTTCGGGCTTTCCCACCACAGCCTGCACTAAACGCAACAAAGTGAAAAAATGAAATCGTTTAGAGGACACTAAAGCGCTTGCTGCTAACGATTTTTCAGGACAGGTACTAGGGGAAATAAAAAGGGCTGGTTATGCAACCAGCCCATTATTTTTGTGGAGAGTCAGGAACGCCGAAACCTGACTCTCGTTAAAAGGAGGAGAAGAAGAAGAGATTTTTTACCCTTCAGCGTAGATTTTATACGCCTTTTATACGCCGGTCTGTACGCCGCCCCTACGCAAAACCAACGCAAAACCTACGCAAGTGACTTATTTCACAATACGCTCATTGAGAGCCATCTGGCCAGGCGGACCTCACAGGTGCGCCTGCTTCGACAGAGGTTAACCAGCCAGATACAATTTCGGCCATGCGCGCTATTCGCTACTATCATACTCTGCTGTTTATGCTGTTTTGCTTGATGGTAGCCGCCACGTTACGTATCCCCGATTTGACCAACATTCCCGGTGGTATGCACTATGATGAAGCGGCCAATGGCACCCTGGTGGCCCAGATTGCTTTTGATGGCTACCGCCCTGTGTTTATTGCCAGTTACACCGGCAAGGAAGTGCTGTTCTTTTATCTGGCAGGAGGGCTGACCAGGCTGGTGGGGAGTTCGATGTTTTCGCTGCGGTTAACGGCCGTCTACATCAGCCTGCTCACCGTTGCCGCCACCTACTGGTTGGCCATGGAACTGAAACGGGACCGCCGTATTGCTTTGTTAGCGGCGGCATTGCTGGCGGTTAGTTTTTGGGTTTTGCTTTTTAGCCGGTTGGGGTTTCGGGTGAATGCCCAGCCGCTTTTGCAGGCGCTCACCATTGCAGCTTTGTGGCGTGGGTATCGCCTGAACCAATGGCATTGTTTTGTGGCCGCCGGCGTTTTTTTGGGGTTGGCTGCCTATACCTATCTGGCGGTGCGCCTGTTTCCGTTATTGCTGCTGCTGGCGCTTCTACCGCTGTTATTTGACCGCGCTAATTGGAAAGGGCGGTGGCTGCAAACGGCCGTCACCCTCCTCATCGCCTTTGCTATCACTCTGCCCTTGCTCAACTATTTCCGCCTGCACCCGGACGCCTTCTGGGTGCGCATTTCCCAGGTGGCCCCTGGCGAAAATACACTCACCATTCCCCAGAGCTACCTCAAATCATTGGGCATGTTCTTTTTGCAGGGCGACCCATATATGCGGTTCAATGTACCGGGACGGCCGTTGTTCGACTGGTTCTGGGGCGGGCTGCTGCTGGTAGGGTGGGGCACACTAATTTTTCGCTGGCGCAAGGCGACGGCCGATTGGCAGCGGGGCGCATCGCTGCTGCTCATCCTGGCTCCCCTGGTGATGGTTTTACCCACTGCCCTGGCCGTGAACGAAATTGTGCCCAGCAACATCCGTGCCTTTGGCCTGATCCCCTTCATCTTTTACCTGCCCGCCATTGGCCTGATGACGCTGCTGGATGATGTGCATAACCGTTTCGGCCGGCCACAGCCCACTACCGCTGCCCTGGTGATCGCCACCCTCGTCTTGCTGGTGGGTAGTTTATTTGCGGACCGCCTTTACTTCCGGCAGTGGGGGGTGCGGGCCGACGTTTTTTTTGAGACGGATGGAGACCTGGCCGCCGCCGCCCGCTTCCTGAATGAGTTGGACGCCACCGGCAAACAACTGTATGTGGCCGCCGAGCATTATCAGCATCCAACAGTGGCCTTCCTGAGCGGAAAGTATGGGCAGGTGAAGTGGCTGCCGCAAAGCCAGGCAGTGGTATTTCCGCCGGGGCAAACGGCCGTCTACATCTTCCCCCATAACAGCCCCTTACCGGACTGGGCCGCGCCTTATTTTGCCCAGGCCACGCCGCTGCCATCTGGCCTGGCGCCAGATGGCAGCCCGGCGTTTGCGGCTTATGAACTGGCAACTATGCCGCCGCTGACCATCAGCCACCCGGTTGGCGACAATTTTGGCGGCAGCGTCCTCTTGCTTGGCTACGATGTGGGCGCCGGATCGCCGGACAGAACCTTGCCGCTGACGCTTTACTGGCAGGTGAAAATGACGCAGCCGGGCGACTTTACCCCTTTTGTACAACTGGAAGATAGCCAGGGGCAGCGCTGGAGCCAGGTGGAGACGTTTGCCTATCCGGCGGGGCAGTGGTCGCCGGGGGAGATCATTGTGCAGCGGGTAGAGGTGCCGGTGCCCGCCGGCGCGCCGCCGGACGATTACCGTTTGCGTGTGGGGCTGTTTTCGGGGGCAACCGGGGAGGTGCTGCCGCGACTGGATGCCAACGGCCGTTACGCGGGCAGCGCCACGTTTATTGAAGATGTACCCATCCAGGCCACCGGTCTACCGGACCAGATTCCACAGCCGCCACATCGTTGGGAGAGCCAGGTACGGCCATATCTGCGGCTGCTTGGTTTTGAACGTGGCGCACCAGAAGTAGCTGCCGGTGAACAGTACGGTGTGGCCTTATGGTGGCTGGCGACCAGAACTATTGCCCCCACCACAATCCAATTCATTCTCAGACACTCTTCTAGCTCAGAATATCCTATCCTGGAAACTCAGCCTGTCTACGGCCGTTACCCCTTCGGCGAATGGCAGCCCCCTCAATTCATCATAGACCGCCAGATTTTGCCCATTCCCGCCGCTATGCCGGCCGGAGAGTATCAACTGATTGCCCGGTTTTTTGATGAAAACGGAGAGAAACTCACAGGGGCTGACCTGGGGCTGCTTACCGTCAATGCAACACAGCGCCTTTTTACGCCACCCCCATTTGAAAATGATGTCAACGCCATTTTGGGTAATGAAATCACCCTACTTGGTTACAGCCTGAACGCCACGGATGAGCCGGGCGTCTACACCCTCGCCCTCGTCTGGCAGGCAGCACAACTTCTGGCAGATGATTACACCATCTTTGTCCATTTGTTACAGCCGGATGGCACGTGTAACCCCTGCGCCTGGCAGCAAGACGTGATGCCGCAGCAAGGCCAGTACCCTACCACACGCTGGCAGGTGGGCGAAGTGGTCATTGACAGTTACCGGATTGTTCTGCCGGAAACAGCCCCCCCTGGAAGCTATCCATTGGAAGTGGGGATTTATCTGGCGGAAGACGGCCGTCGCCTGCAAGTTACCCTGCCCGACGGCGCTACCAGCGACGCCATCCGCCTGGAACCAATTGACAATTGACAATTATCAATTGCCATTTAGCTTTGCCAGGGGGTAGCTGCCCAGCACTTGTAAAAAGGAAGAGTGTCTGAGAATGCCCAACATCGCCTCCTGCACATTCTCATCACTCTCGTGCCCCTCAAAATCCACAAAAAAGCGATAATGCCAGGGTCGGTTGCGGCGCGGCCGTGACTCGATCTTGGTCAGATTTATCCCCCGGTCGGCCAGTTCCCCCAAGATAGAATGCAGCGCCCCAGGGATATGCCGGGTGGTGAAAATGATGGAGGTTTTGCTGGGGTCCTGGCGCGGCGGGTCGGTTTTGCCCAGTAAAAAGAAGCGGGTGTAATTAAACGGTTGGTCTTCAATATGTTGCGCCAGCACTTCCAGATTGTACGTTTCCGCGGCCAGGCGGCTGGCGATGGCGGCCGTGTCCGGCTGCGGCTGTGCGGCCAGATCGCGGGCGGCGCCGGCGGTATCATAATGCTCCACCGGTTGGATGCGCAGCCGCCGCAGGCTCTGTTCACATTGCGCCAACGCCTGCGGGTGGGAGATGGCGCGTTTGACATCTTTTAGCTGCATTCCCGCGGCGGCCATCAGGTAATGCTCCACCTTCACAATGACTTCGGCCTGCACGCGCAAGTCGTGGTCAATGAGCAAATCATAGGCGGGGGCAATCATACCCGCCAGCGAATTTTCCACCGGCAACATGCCGTGTGTGGCCTCGCCATTGTGGATGCTCTCAAAAATTTCGGTGAAGGTGCGGCACGGCCGTGTCCGTGTTTCCGGCCCACAATGTTCATGCACCGCCTGCTCCGAATATGCCCCCGGTTCGCCCTGAAAGGCGACAACCATCTTCTCTGCGCTCATCTTCCCATCCTCGCCGTTAAAAGTATACCCGATCTCGATCCCGGGGGAATCTGGGCAATTGGCGCGCCAAAACTATATGCGCGGCGCACTTACCACTCGATAGAGGGGGCACAATCATTGGTCAACCGGCAGACCGGCGGCTTCCCAGGCGAGGATGCCGCCTTCCATATTGTGGACGTTGTCGTAGCCTTCGCCGCGCAAGAATTCGGCCACTTGCCCACTGCGGTTACCGCTGCGGCAGGTGAGGATGACTGTTTTGTCGGTGGGGATTTCGCTCAGGCGGTCGGCGACTTCATTCATGGGAATCAGAGTGATGCCGGGGATGTGCCCTTCGTCGTATTCCCACTGTTCGCGCACATCAATCAGCACCACATCATCCCGCTCTTTGACAGAGTCAACCGTTTGCACATCTATGGTGGCCGGTAGACTGGCTACGTCAATGTCGGCGGCGGGCACGGCCGTTTCCGCCGCCCCACCACACGCCGCCAGGAGGACGGCTGCTAACAATACCAGCCACAAAATCAGTTTCTTTGCCATTATTCACACTCCATATACACAGACCTGACAGGTCTTCAGAGACCTGTCAGGTCTTATGCACGTTGAAATAAAACTGGTCAGATTGTAGTGCAAACGGCCGTTTTGTGTGTAAGAAACAGACAAGGATTTAATCAATTGTTACCGAACCGACATTGACGTGAATGGTCAGGTCAAGCTGGTCGGTGGCCGATGCATAACCGGCAGTCTGCCACACATTTTCCTGCCCTTCCACCGGCTGCAAGGCG
This sequence comes from Chloroflexota bacterium, assembly GCA_014584575.1. Classification (GTDB taxonomy): domain Bacteria; phylum Chloroflexota; class Anaerolineae; order Promineifilales; family Promineifilaceae; genus CAADGU01. Next base: position 52,906 of record JACTMP010000073.1, on the reverse strand, counting down.
GCATCATGAACGGTGAACCCACCCAACGACTGCTCCACCTCTACCCGTGCGGCCACGCCGGGCGGCAGGTGCAGCGTCACCGCGCCGGCGTTCACTTGCAGATCAATGGCCTGACGGCCGTCCGCGGGCAGTGTAATCTCCGTACTGGTGGCATTATTCACCAGGGTGGCGTCGTAGTCGCCGCCGGGCAGCAGCATTTCCGTCTCGGCCGCATTGGTCGTGGCAGTCAATTCGCTCAACTGTAAATCCTGCAAATCCAGATGGGTGGAACCGGCCACCGTTTCCAGGGTCAATGCGGCCACTACACGCGGGCTGATGCCCACCTGCCAGCGGTTGGCCTCGCCGTACTCACGCCAATAATTGGGCCAGAAAACCCAACTCTCGTCGCTGTCATTGGGGGCCAGCGTCACCGTGGCTTTGCTGCCGCTGGCGCTGGTTTCAAACAGGTAATCATCCTGGTAATAGACCGTGCCTTCGATCAACTTGCGGCTGTCTTCCAGGGCGTACAGGTCGGCGCCAGGTGGGCCGATGGTGATGTTGTACACGGCCGTGTCCACCCCTGGCGCAGCATATTGAATCGTGTCGGTCTGCCAGTCGCCAATAGCGGCACTGCTCCGGTTGCCCCACCACGAGCCGCCCAGTCCATTCAGCAGCACGTAACCAAAGACCAGCACGGCGATAAGGGCAATTAACCCACTCAGAAAAGCGCTGTACGGCCGTGGCGCTTGCAGCACCAAAATGTTCAGCCCCAAAAACACCAGCATCAGCGGCCACAAGCGCAGCACATCCAGCCAGTGCAAATCCGTCACCGGGTTCACCTGGTTAAATAAGAGAAACAGCCCAATAGCAATCAACACAATCGGCCCAAACAAAGACCGATGCTTTTGTTCTTCATGCGTTAACTCAGCCATCCTAAACCTCCTAAAGAGTGTCAAGTGTCAAGTGTCGCGTGTCATGTACCAGCAACTTGACACCTGACACCTGACACTTGAAACCTAAACACCTGACACCTTTAAGCTTTGTGCCAGTTGGCGCGGAAATTGCGCAGCAGCAGCACAAAACCCAGGCCGATGAGCAGCAGCGGCAGGGCATAGGTGCCCAGGCCAAACCCATTGATGCCGATGACCAGTTCAAAGAAAATGGCGGCTATCACAAAAATAGTTAGCCCAACTTTGACCAGGTCTTTGCCAGATTTCACCATGTCGGCGCGTTCTTTGACCGCGCCAAAGAGCCACAGCCCGACACCTACGCCGGTGGGGGCAACCAGCGCCCAGGCATAGGCCCAACTGGCCCAGGCATCGGTGATGTTTTGCGCCAGCATAATCAGCCCCACCATGGTCACAATGCCGCTGACCATAGCCACCGCCTGCCCCACTTCCTCATCCAACATCAACGCCCCCAGGAATAACATGATGCCGGGCACAATCACAAAAAAGGGCCAGATGTACTGCCCGATGGTGATGTCCAGCAGTTCGCCAATGAGAAATGCAATCCCCAACACAATCAACGCCACTCCAAAGACGGCGTTGGCGCGGGTCAACCCTGTTTTTTCACTTTTTTTGTCCATTTGTAAACCTCCGGGAGATTAGAGATTGGAGACTGGAGATTATCAGAGCCAATCTCCAATCTCTAATCTCCAATCTCCACCCCAACTTTTCATTTATACGCACAAGACACACTGCTTGTTTTAGGGGTAGCATAAGGCAAAAGCAGTACGGCCGTCCTCTAACTTTGGTTACGGTTCCGGTTATGTTTTGCGTCTGACCTGACTTCTTGTTCGCTCTTGCCCATTTGGGTAGACTGTGCCCCGGAGGAATGGTGATGGAAACGGATGGACGTTTTTATCTGGGAAGATTGGTAGACAAAGAGGCTGGCGCGCCCTACCTCTACCCGCCCGATGACCTGACCACCCACGCGCTGGTGGTGGGTATGACCGGCTCTGGCAAGACCGGCCTCTGCCTGAATCTGCTGGAAGAGGCTGCCTTGCAGCGTATTCCGGCGTTGATGATTGACCCCAAGGGGGATATTACCAATGCGCTGCTGCATTTCCCCAACCTGGCAGGAGAGGATTTTCAGCCCTGGGTAAATCCCGTGGAAGCGCGGCGGCAGGGGCAGACGGTTGAGGAGTTGGCGGGGCACACGGCCGTAAGCTGGCGCAACGGTCTGGCGGAATGGGGCATGGAACCGGCCCGCCTGCAACAACTGGCCGATAGCGCCCACTTTGCCATCTACACCCCCGGTTCCGACGCCGGGTTGAAGGTGAGCATCCTGGCTTCGCTGGCCGCGCCGGCCCTGCCCTGGGAGGCCAACCGGGAACTGCTGCGCGAACAGATCAGTGGCACGGTCACGGCCGTACTCGGCCTGATTGGCCTGAAAGATATTGACCCGGTGCGTTCGCGGGAACACATTTTGCTGGCCAACATCTTTGAGCATCACTGGCGGCAGGGGCAAGACCTGGATTTGGCCGCCCTCATCCGCGAAACCCAAACGCCCCCTTTTGACCGGTTGGGCGTTTTTGACGTGAACACCTTCTTCCCGGAAAAAGAGCGTTTTGAATTGGCGATGCTGCTGAACAATATGCTGGCGGCGCCCGCATTCCAAAGCTGGCTGGAAGGGGAGCCGCTGGATGTGCCCCGGCTGCTGGCGGCGGCCGACGGCCGTCCGCGCCACACCATCTTCTACATCGCTCACCTGCCGGAAGCGGAGCGCATGTTTTTTGTGACCTTGCTGCTGGGGGCAGTGGAAACGTGGCTGCGGCGGCAAAGCGGCGCGGCCAACTTACGCGCCCTGCTCTATTTTGACGAGATTTTTGGCTACCTGCCGCCCGTCGGCAATCCCCCGGCCAAACCTTATCTGCTGCGGCTGCTGAAGCAGGCGCGCGCCTTTGGCCTGGGGCTGCTGCTGGCCACCCAAAACCCGGCCGATATTGATTACAAGGCGTTATCCAATATGGGTACCTGGTTTGTGGGCAAACTGGCGACCGACCAGGACAAACAACGGCTGCTGGATGGGCTGACAATGGCCGAAGGTGGTCTGAACCGGCGCGAACTGGATGACCTGCTTTCCCGGCTGGATAAGCGCGTCTTCCTGGCGCGTAATGTCCATCGCTCCGAAGCGGACATCTTCCGCACCCGTTGGGTGATGAACTACCTGGCCGGCCCCCTCACCCGCGAGCAAATCCCCTCCCTCAACCAACTCGCCAACGCCCTGCCCCCACCCGAAGCCGGAGCACCGATTACCGATAACGGTTCAGGCATCACGCATCACGCATCACGTCCCACCATGCCCGCCGGTATCAGCGAATTCTTCTGGCCGGTAGATGATCCGATTGAGGAGCCGATGCAATACCGGCCCATGCTGCTGGCGCAGGCGCATATTACTGTTCGCAACCGCAAGTATGGGGTGGACACGGCCGTAACCCGCGCGATTTTGACGGCCGTAACGGATGCCGACGGCCGTGTCCCCTGGCAAGAAGGGCAGATCGAGCCGGTCAACCGTGAAAATTTGCCCACTGCCCCGCTGCCAGACGCCCAATTTGCGCCTTTGCCTGCGCCGCTCGGCCACGCGCCTACGCTGCGCCGGATGCAGCAGGATTGGGTGGACTGGCTGGCGCAGCACACCGAGGTTCTCGTGCAGGCCAACGAACAGTTGGGGCTATATGCCGGGCCGGATGTGCCCGCCGGGCAGTTCCACCAACAATGTCTGGAAGCGGTGCAGCCCAAAATTGAGGCGGAGATGCAGAAAACGGCCGTTGCCCATGACCGGCAAATCAACGCCCTGCGCCAGAAGATCACGCGGGAGCAGCGCGAATTGGCAGAGGATCAGGCGGATTTATCGCACAGCAAACAGAAAGAGGCACTCACCCATACCAAAACGGTGTTGGGCATTTTCGGGCGCGGCCGTAGCAAACGCATTGAACAATCTCACCGACAGCGCCGCCTGACGGAAAAAGCGGCGGCCGAGGTGACAGAATCGCAGGAATCACTGGCGGCGATGCAGCAAGAACTGGCGCGGCTGGAAGCATTGAAGGAACAGGAGTTGGCGGCGGCGCGGCAGAAATGGATAGAGGTAGCGGAACGGGTCACGGCCGTGCCTATCACCCCCTTCAAAAAAGACATAACCGTCACCCTCTTTGGCGTGGCCTGGGGGGCAGTGAGCGGTGGGCAGTGAGCGGTGGGCAGTGAGCGGTGGGCAGTGAGCGGTGGGCAGTGAGCGGTGGGCAGTGAGCGGTGGGCAGTGAGCGGTGAGCGGTGAGCGGTGGGCAGTGAGCGGTGAGCGGTGAGCGGTGAGCGGTGCGCAGTGAGCGGTGATCCGCGAAGATTTGACGGAGAAATAATTCGTGCCGTTCGCATCATTCGTGGGTTTTCCAGGGCAATCGCATATTCCTCGATGCGGCAGATGAAGTCGGCCTTCGCCGACTGGAACCCAGCCCACGAAGGTGGGCTTTGCCTTCTGTAGCCGCGATTTTAATCGCCGGGAGTTGAGTATGCGATTGCCCTATGGGTTTTCTTCACCGGTACACGCCAAAATAATCGGTGGTACAATTACCATCTAAACTCACCCCCAAAAAATGGGAAGCACATGAATCGAGAATATCATCGTTGGTACAGCCCCTCACTGGGGCGGGATATGGAGCTACTTATCTTCGGCCACGCCGGGGCGCGGGTGTTGGTTTTCCCCACCTCCAAAGGTAAGTATTACGAATGGGAAGACCGGGGCATGATGGGCGCGCTGGGCGAACACCTGGCGCGGGGCTGGATACAGATGTATTGCGTGGACAGTGTGGACGCGGAAAGCTGGTACGCCTGGTGGAAATGGCCCGGCGACCGCGCCTGGCGGCAGCAGCAGTATGAAAATTATCTGCTCCACGAAGTGCTGCCCCTCTCCTGGCAGAAGAACCGCAACCCTTTTCTGATCACCGTTGGCGCCAGTTTTGGCGCGTACCATGCCGTCAATTTTGCCCTGCGCCATCCACACCTGGTGGGGCGCACCATTGGCATGAGCGGCATCTACGATATTTCGCGCTGGGCGGACGGCGACAGCAGCGAACACGTCTATAACCACAACCCGGTCTGGTACATCCCCCATGAGCATGATGGGGGGCGGCTGGCCGCGCTGCGGCGGCAAGACATCATCCTTGCGGTGGGGCGGGATGACAGCTTACGCGGTAATAACGAGTATCTGTCCGGGCTGCTGTGGGGCAAAGGCATCGGCAACGCCCTGCGCATCTGGGACGGCTGGTCACACGATTGGCCGTATTGGATGAATATGATCCGGTTGTATATTGGGGGGCATGATTGAGAATGGAGATTGAGAGATTGGGAGACTGGGAGATTAGGAGATTTGCGCGCAGTTAATCTCCTAACCTCAGTAGTATCGAAGCGGAGTTCGCATCCTCAGATGCGAACCGGTGGGCATCTGAGGCTGCCCACTCCTCCCATTTCGATCTACTGAATCTCCTAATCACAAAAAGGAGAGGATTTGATGACGCAAAAAATTGGTCTTTTGGTGGGTATGGAATGGTCGTGGCCGCCAGCGTTTATTGACGAGGTGAATAAACGGGAGGCGGGGGTGGTGGCGGAGTTTGTGAAAATTGGCGGCACACGCATGAATGAGCCGGGCGAATATGCGGTGATCATTGACCGCATTTCTCACGAAGTGCCCTATTACCGCTCGTTCTTGAAAAATGCCATGTTGCAGGGGACGCATGTGATCAATAATCCCTTTATGTGGACGGCCGATGATAAATTTTTTGGCGCGTCGCTGGTGACGAAATTGGGCATTGCCAGCCCGAAGACGGTGGTATTGCCGAACAAGGATTACATCCCCGGCATTGACCACCAGAAGAGCCTGCGCAATCTGTTGTTTCCCATTCCCTGGGAGGAGTTGGTGGAGTATGTGGGTGGCTTCCCCTGTGTGCTGAAAGACGCGCACGGCGGTGGCTGGAAAGAGGTGTACATTTGCCACAACTATCAGGACTTGTGGCACAGTTATAACCAGTCTGGGCTGCTGACGATGGTGCTGCAAGAGTTTATCAAGTGGGACAATTACATTCGCTGTATGTGCCTGGGGCAGGAGGAGGTGCTGGTGATGAAGTATGACCCCAACAGCCGCCGCTATATGCACCATGACCTGTCGCCGGAACTGTATGAACGCATTCATTCTGACTGTTTGAAGCTGGTGCAGGCGTTTGGGTATGACATGAACACGGCCGAATGGGCGGTGCGCGACGGCATTCCCTATGCCATTGATTTTATGAACCCGGCGCCGGATATGGATGTGAATTCGTTGGGGTACGAGTTCCATCGCTGGTGTGTGACGCATATGGCCGACCTGTGCATCCGGCTGGCGAAGGAGCCACGTCCGCAGGTGAGCGAGTTAAGGTGGAGCGGTTTATTTTGAGCAGGTGAGCAGGTGAGCAGGTGAGGGGGTGAAGGGGTGAATCAACTGCTCACCTGTTCAGGGAGGAAGGGAAAGATGGCGCTGAGAGAGGCAATTCGCGCGTACCATGATTTGTTGACGGAGGAGCTGGCGGCGGAGTCGCAGGGACAGTTGACGGAGCAGATGCAGATGCGCGGGCTGTTTTTTGGCAACCGGCCGTTGTGTACGGTGCTGCGCCCCCGTTTTTTGCTGCCGGATCAGTATACTTTTTTGCGCAAGGCGATACGGCCGTTGCTGCGCGCCTTTGACAAAATTTCCGAATTAGCCATTCAAGATACCGGGTTCCGCCAACAGTTTGGGCTGGTGGATTGGGAGGAGGAGTTGATCCAGCATGACCCTGGCTACCAGGGACATACGCCGCTGACCCGGCTGGACGCTTTTTTTGTGACGGACTCCGGCGAACTGAAGTTTACGGAATACAACGCGGAAGTGCCGGCGGCTTCAGCTTACAGCGATGTGTTGACCGAGGTGTTTTATGGGCTGCCGGTGATGGGCATGTTTATGCGGGAATATGTGGTACGGCCGTTGCCCACCCGTCATTCGGTGCTGCATGTACTCATGCGGGCGTACCGGCAGTGGGGTGGCACAGGCAAGCCCAATATCGCCATTTTGGACTGGGCGGAGGTGCCAACGCACAGCGAATTTGAACTCTTCATGCAATACTTTGCCTCGCAAGGGCTGGCCTGTGAAATTGTGGACCCGCGGGAGGTGGAGTATCGGAACGGCCGTCTGGTGCATGGCGACTATCCCATTGACCTGATTTACAAGCGCGTCCTCATCACCGAATTGATTGAGCGCGGTGGGCTGGACCAGCCGGTGGTAAACGCCGTGCGCGATGGCGCGGTGTGCATGGTCAACCCCTGGCGCTGCAAACTGCTCTACAAAAAGATGAGCCTGGCGGTGCTGAGCGACGAGCAAAACGCCCACCTGTTTGATGAAACCGAAACGGCGGCCATTCGCGCCCACATTCCCTGGACGCGCACGGTAGAAGAGCGCAAAACCACCTACGGCGGCCTGCCCGTTGACCTGATCCCCTTCATCCACAAATACAAAGACCAACTGGTGCTGAAGCCAAATGATGATTATGGCGGGCATGGCATTGTGTTGGGTTGGCAGACAAATGCGAGTGGGTGGGAAACGGCCGTTGAAGAAGCCCTCAAATCGCCGTACATCGTCCAGGAACGGGTAGCCATCCCCACCGAACCGTACCCCAGCCTGTTGGAAGATGGGCTGCACATTTATGACCGCATGTTAGACACCGCCCCCTTTATCTTTCATGGCAGCTATGTGGATGGCTGCCTGACGCGCCTGTCTACCGACCCGCTGTTGAACGTCTCGTCCGGCGGTGGCTCCACCGTGCCCACGTTTGTGGTGGAGAAGAGATAAAATCAAAGATTGCGCAGATTACGCAGATTTTTTAATCGGTGAAATCTGCGTAATCTTTGATTATTTTCCAGGCTGAATGAAACAACCCCCTCCTATTGATTTACTCCTCCTCCTTGTCCTCATTCCGGCGCAAATCGCGCTTTTCTCTTTTGGTGATTATTTCCTGATCATTCTGCTGCTGCTCTATCTGGCGCTGGCGGTGTGGCGGCCGTTGTCTGATCTGGCATCGCTGCCGGAGCGGTTTGGCGTGGATCGGCTGGTCTTTTTGCTGCGGCTGCTCATCTTGTTCCTTGTTTTGCTGGTGACGCCCATTGCCGTTTCGTCGCGGAATATCCAACTGCGGTTGCAAGCCGACGCCGGGCAGGCGGATGTAACGGACGCCTATTTGCGGCTGCATGATGGGGCATTGCAATTGGAACTGGCGGTGGAACACCTGTCACAGGGTGTCAATCCCTATGTGGCGACGTATAACCACCCGTTGATGAGTATTTGGGACCCGGCGATTGGGGTGAATCCGGCGACGGAGCATCTGATTTACCTGCCGGGGCTGTTGCTGATCTCGCTGCCGTTTGAGCGGTTGGGCACGGCCGTACTCGGCTTCTACGACCAACGGCTGCTCTATTTGCTGGCTTTTGTCCTGGTGATACTGTTGTTACCGGCAACGGTGAAACAGCCAACCTACAAACTGGCCTTGATCATTGGGGTGGCACTGAACCCCTGGCTGGCGCAGCCGGTGGTGTGGGGGATGAATGACATCCTGGTGATCCTCTGTTTGCTGGTGATGGGGCTGCTGCTGGCGAAAAGGCATCCGCTATGGGCGGCAGCGGTGTTGGCGCTGGCCTGCACCATGAAACAGAGTGCCTGGCTGTTTGTGCCCTTTTTTTTGTTGGCAGTGTATCTGGCGGCACGGCCGGAAAAGAGGTGGCGGGAGGTGGCGACGGCCGTCCTCCTCATCGCCCTGATCATGGCCGTCATCATTGGCCCGTTTGCCCTGTGGAACCTGCCCGCGTTTATGGATGACACCTTCGCTTATGCCAGCGGCACGGCCGTCACGCTCAACTATCCCATTCGTGGCTACACCGTTGGCCGGTTATTGGTGCTGTTTGGGCAGATACAGTCCGACCTGGACTATTACCCGTTCTGGCTGTGGCAGGTGGTGATTGGGCTGCCGGTGCTGGCGCTGTGCCTCTATTACCAATGGCGGCAGCGCACCATTGCCGCTATGTTTTTGGCCGCCAGTTTGTTCATCTTCACATTGGGTTTTGTCTCCCGCTATTTTCAGGACAATTACGTGGGTTTTGTGATCACCCTGGCCTTTCTGGGCTTGTTTCCTACCTTCACTCACTCAGAATTAACCACGGATGTGACGGATGGAACGGATTTGAACGGATAAAAATCCGTACCTATCCGCCTTATCCGTCCAATCCGTGGTTGATTTTTAGGACAGAGCTTATGGAAAAGCATAGTACACCCAAACGCCAATGGTTTTTACCGTCGGTGAGTGTATTGGTTTTTATTTTGGTGTTCTGGATGAGCCTGCTGTTTATGCCGCAGATGCTCAATGGGGATGGGGATTTGGGGCGGCATCTGACGGTGGGGCGATATATTCTGGACAACCGGGCCATCCCCACGGCAGATATTTTCTCCCACACCATGCACGGCCGTTTCCTGGTGCCGCATGAATGGCTGAGTCAGTTGGCATTTGCCCTGGTTTATGGGGCGGCGGGGTTGAATGGCATTGCCTGGCTGACGGCCGTGCTCATTGCCGCCACCTATGCCATTACCACCATCACCTTGCAGCGCGTGGGGGTGCGGGCGCTGCTGGCGCTGGCGGGGGGGATTTTTGCCTCAATGGTGGGGGCCATTCACACCCTCACCCGGCCGCACCTGTTTACGCTGCTCTTTTTTGCCCTGGCGCTGCTCATTTTGGAACTGTACCGGCGGCAGCCCAAGAGCAAAACGCTGCTCTGGCTGCTGCCGCTGATGCTGGTGTGGGCCAATACACATGGGGCGTTCATCAGCGGGGTTGTGCTGGTGGGGCTGTATGTGGCGGGGGCGGGGCTGGGCCGGGAGTGGCGCACGGCCGTGACCCTGCTACTCACCCTGCTGCTGCTCATTCTCATCGCCGCCCTCAATCCCGTTGGCCCGGTGATGTTGCAGCACAGCTTTGCCTATTTGCAAAACGACTTTCTGGTGAACATCACCAACGAATACCGCAGCCCGAATTTCCACCAGGTGAGCGCGTGGCCGTTTGCCGCCTTGCTGTTAGGGTCGTTGGGCTTCGGCTGGCTGAGTGGGCGGCGGCTGGCGTGGACGCCGCTGGTTTTGCTGGTGGTGTGGACGGCTTTTGCCCTCTATTCGGCGCGGAACATCCCCTTGTACGGGCTGGTGGCCATCGTCGTGCTGCTGCCGGAAGTGGATGGCTGGATTGACGGCGTGTGGCCGCGATTGGGCCACTTCCTGACGGGTACGGATGTGGCCGCCCGCCAGACGTGGGGCTGGATGTGGGCGGTGGTGGTGGTGGTTGCAGTGATGTGGGCGCAGGCGAACGGGACGAAGATGGATATTTTCCGGGCAGGCAACACCTTCAGCGAGCGCCAATTCCCCATCGCGGCCATTGATGCCCTGGCCGACGAGTTACCGGCCGGCAACATGTTCAACGAGTTCCATTGGGGCGGCTACCTGCTCTACCGGCTGTGGCCGGAGAGGGAAGTGTTTATGGACGCGCAAACCGACTTTTACGGCGAAGATCTGACCCGCGAATTCATCCAGATTGCGGACGCGGAAGAGGGCTGGGAAGAGCGGCTGGCGGTGCGGGATATACAGTGGGTGATTTTGCCCCCGGAACGGCCGTTGGCGGCCTGGCTCTCCCAATCATCGGAATGGGAGGAGGTGTATCGGGATGATACGGCCGTGGTGTGGGTACGGCAGGCGGGGGAGTGAGGTGTGGAGTACGGCCGTGACTTTACACCACCCTATTCTTTCCTGCACAAATCTACTTTTGTAGAGGAAACCATTGACAGACCTGGTAGAATTTAGAGATATGAACAAGCCTCAGAATAACAAAATGCCTATCAGGGCAATTGATCTATTTTGCGGTGCGGGTGGCAGTAGCTATGGTGCGCGCCAGGCAGGAGTTGAAGTTCTAGCTGCTTTTGATTACTGGCAACCTGCTGTTGATACCTACAATGCAAATTTTGGTGAGGGCAAAGCCCGTTGTGAGGATATTTTCCAGTTAGACCCTGAAATCCTGCACGATGAAATCGGTGACATTGATTTGATTCTGGCGTCACCGGAATGTACCAATCACTCGAAAGCAAAGGGGAAGGGTGAACGTTGTGAGCGCAGCCGGGAGACAGCTTTAGAAGTGGTTCGTTTTGCCAGGGTTTTCAAACCAAAATGGATCGTCATTGAAAACGTCGTGGAAATGCAAGAATGGTCACGACACCAGGAATTAAAGCAGCGTCTGGCAGAACTTGGTTACAACTTCCTCGAGGCAAAGCTCAATGCTCAAGACTTTAGCGTTCCCCAATCCCGTAACCGACTATTTCTGCTTTGCTCTGTCATTGACAAACCGCAGAAACCTAAACAGTCACAGGCAAGGATAAAAACAGCCAGAGATATTGTTTCAAAAAATACATATAATCTTAATCCGCTCAGAACAGAGCGGCGAGCAAAAGCAACGCTTGCCAAAGCGGATTACGCCATTGATCAGATGCAGAAAGAAGATAAGGAATTGCAGCCTTTCTTGATTGTTTACTATGGGTCTGCTAAAGAAGGTGGTAATGGCGGATGGCAAGAACTTGACAGACCTTTACGAACCATTACAACTTTAGACCGTTTTGGTTATGTGATACCTGGCCGGACAAGAGATGAAGATAAGATGCGAATGCTCCAGCCAGAAGAGCTAAAGCTGGCAATGGGCTTTGGAGATGATTTCAGATTTTCCGAGGGAATATCCCGTCGAGAAAGAATAAAACTGATGGGAAATGGGGTATGTCCTCCAGTAATGAAAGCCGTTGTTGAAAGTCTATCCAGACAACAACAAAATAATGGGGCTAAAGGTGATCGTTGAGGCAAATGGACACAGTGTAGACAGTTTTCTTTTAGGTAAGTTGTTACGTCAATGGGGGCGGGAGAACTTCCGTGATTTTCCCTGGCGTTTTACGAGTGACCCATACAAAATTCTGATGTCCGAGGTTATGCTTCATCGTACCCAGGCCATGCAAGTCGCGCCAGTTTATGAACAATTCATATACAAGTATCCCAACTCAACAGCCCTGGCACAGGCATCAAAAACAGAATTAGATGAGATTCTCTACTCTCTTGGCCTGCAATGGCGGGTTGACCTGATTTATCAGATGGCTGATAAGCTTGCAAGTTCATTTAAGGGGAAAATACCTGTCGAGAGAGCAGATTTGCTTTCGTTACCTGGAGTCAGCGATTATATTGCTGGTGCAGTGCGATGCTTTGCCTGGAACCTGCCAGAGCCAATTCTGGACACAAACATTGTACGTGTTGTTGGACGTTTGTTTGGGCTGGAAATTAAAGATTCTTCTCGAAGAAATCGTCAATATCGAGAGTTGGTAGCAGCTTTGGTCGATTCCCGTGAACCACGTGCTTATAACTATGCTCTGCTCGATTTAGCTGATAAAGTGTGCAAGAAAAAGCAATTGCCTGATTGTCCGGTATGTCCAATTCTTTCGTTGTGTCAGTTTGGAAAAACCACTCAACATTGATGGTTTCTGTAAGTGACGGGCAGCAAACCTGCCGATATTGTGACATCTATGGATCTAATGAACAACTATATCGATTTATCACCTTCTCCTGTAGCTCTGATTGAATCTTTACGCAGTATTGGTTACTCCATGGAAACGGCCGTTGCTGATGTAATTGATAACAGTATCACAGCAAATGCATCTCAAATACATGTTCGTTTTTCATGGAATTCTGGCAATCCTTGGATAGCAATAATTGATAATGGCCACGGAATGACAGAATCTGAACTTAAAAGCGCCATGCGTTTTGGTAGCATGAACCCATTACAAACCCGCGCCCGAAATGATTTAGGGCGGTTTGGCTTGGGTATGAAAACTGCTTCATTATCCCAATGCCGTCACCTCACAGTACTTAGTCAGAAGAACCAACAAGTTTCCTGTTGCGAATGGGATTTGAAACAACTAACACAAACGGATAGCCCTGGTTGGAAACTCGGCATTTTAGATCTGGATGCTGTTCATCAACGAAGTACTCTTAATCAAATATACAAGGAAACATTTTCTCAGACGCAAAGTGGAACCATAGTTTTGTGGGAGGATGTAGACAGAGTTATTGAACATAGTGAATTATCTAAACAAGACAACCACTTTAATCAAGTCATGAATGATACAAGGAACCATCTGGCATTGGTCTTTCACCGTTTTCTCTCTCCTGATATTGGAAAGAAGAAAGTTGTGGTTTTGATGAATTGGGATGAACTCCAGGCTTTTAATCCATTTAATTCAAGAAACTTGGCTACCCAAGAGCTTGAAAAGCAACAGATCGTAGTAGATGGTGAGAAAATTGTTGTACAACCGTATGTTCTTCCACATCATAATAAGATTTCCCGTCAAGAATACGAAGAATACGCTGGTTCAGGAGGTTACCTTCATAACCAGGGATTTTACGTTTATCGAAATAAACGATTGATTATCAAAGGAACTTGGTTTCGGCTAATTAAGAAAGAGGAGTTGAACAAGCTGATAAGAATTCAGGTTGATATCCCGAATACACTTGATCATTTATGGAAAATTGACATAAAAAAATCTCACGCAGTCCCTTCCGAATTAATCAAAAATGAACTAAACAGAGTAATCCGCAAAATAGAAATAGCCGGACGACGAGTATATCGTCAGCGGGGTGCAAGACTTTCCTCCGCCGCAAAGCATCCTGTATGGATTCGCAAGGCAGTTGGGGGAGCAGTCGTTTATCAAATCAATAGAGAACACCCTCTGGTTATAGAGATGCTGGCGAAAACACCAGCGGATCATAGAGAGTTTCTTGAGCAAGTTATAACAATGTTTGAAGTCGGTTTTCCCACAGACCTATTTTTCAATGACGTTGCGAGTACGCCTGAACAGGTTGACAAACCAAAGTTTGATGAACAGGCTTTGGAACTATTACTTGATGTTTTTCTTAATAGATGGGCTTCGTCAGGAATGAGTAATACAGAGGTTGTTGAGGAAATACTTCACATTGACCCGTTTACCTCAAATAAGATTTTGACAGAAGAAATTCTCAAAAGGAAGGGCTATATTCATGAATGATATTATGAAAGCGATGGAGTCAATAGAGGATATGGCTTTTTACCTACTTTCACCAATTTCTACTTCAGCAGTAACAAGAAGAGACATATCCGAAGCTGTGACCCGTTCTTCTGAAGCGATGTCATCGATGTACCGTGTAGCTATCACAGATGAACAAATCAGTTTGATTACAAAGCGGCTGGAAGAAAGATTTGATATTACGATGTCGTTAGGAACTTTGTTTGCCGAGGATTACAGACCATGGCTAGAGAATGTACAAGGGGATATAAATTGGTATTACTGGAATAGATATAAGCGACTTCTGAGCAACCAAAGACTTGGGCCTCAAGTAATTCGGAGTCTAGACGCCATTACGCACGAAATTCTTGATCACCTGGAAAATCCGAATAAGAATGGGAAGTGGGCCAGAAAAGGGATGGTTGTAGGTCACGTTCAATCCGGGAAAACAGCAAACTATATTGGCTTGGTTAATAAAGCCGCAGATAGCGGATACAGGGTTATCATTATTCTAGCCGGAACACTAAATTCATTAAGAAATCAAACTCAATTTCGATTAGACAATGGGTTTATAGGAAGAGATACTGAGCAAAAAAAGGTGATTGGTGTTGGGCTTATCTCTGATGAAAAGAAGCCAGCTTATTTTACAACCAACACTAAAGACTTTAGGAAAGCATTAGCCAATCAAATAGGAGTGGGCATTGGAGATCTAAAAGAACCTGTCGTTCTGGTGATCAAAAAGAACAAAAGTACTCTTGAAAATCTGATAGATTGGCTAAAGTATAATAACCCGCATAATCTCAAAGATCACCCTATGCTTCTTATCGATGATGAAGCAGATAATGCCTCAATAAATACCAGTAAAGAGGGAAATGACCCTCCTACCATCAACCGAAAAATCAGAGAACTCCTCCATTTGTTCGACAGATCATCTTACCTCGGATATACAGCTACTCCGTTTGCAAATGTATTCATTGATCCTGCAACTGACTCGGAAATGTTAGGCGACGATCTTTTTCCACGAGATTTCATCATCAGCCTTGATCCTCCCAGCAATTATATTGGCCCGGAGAGGATTTTTTCAACTGATGCGGATCTAGAAATTGTCAGAATTGTCAATGATTATGAAGATAATTTTCCTACAAAACATACAAAAGATTGGAAGCCAGAGGATATTCCTTCAAGTCTGAAAAATGCGATAAAAACATTTATCCTCATTCATGCTATTCGAATACTTAGAGGGCAAGTAAATACACATAATTCAATGATGGTTAATACCAGTCGTTTTACTGCTGTGCAGTCCAATGTAAAGCTTCTGATTGACGAATATGTAAAAGAAATCCGTCAGTCGATCTTAAATTATTATAAGCTGAGCAGTTCCGAAGCATTGGAGAACAGTGCTATTGCGAGCCTGAAAAGTATCTTCGACAGGGAATTTGACCAGGTTGGCTTTACATGGACTGACGTGCAGGCGGTACTAAAGGACGCTGTGTCACCTATAGGGGTCATTGAAGTAAATTCGTCTTCTGCAGCTAAATTGCTGGATTACAGTGAAAAAAATTATCCTCAGGGCCGTAGCGTCATTGCAGTTGGAGGTATGAATCTTTCCAGAGGATTAACTCTGGAAGGATTGACGGTCAGTTATTTCCTCCGTAGCTCAATTATGTATGACACCTTAATGCAAATGGGACGCTGGTTCGGCTATCGGGATGGATACGCAGACCTTTGTCGGATTTACATGACCGCTGAAGCTGAGTCATGGTATGCACATATTTCAGATGCAACTAATGAACTGCGAGAAGAATTCAGACGTATGAAAGCAGCAGGAATGTCACCAAAAGATTTTGGTTTATGTGTTAGAAGCCATCCTGAATCATTAATCGTGACCGCCAGAAATAAAATGAGAACGGGAACCCGTGTGCTTCGACAGATCAGTCTGGAGGGTCGGCTGGTTGAAACATCAATACTGCTTAACAACCCCGATATAGTTCAGCAGAACTTTGACACTTTGAAGGCAATGGTTCTGGCGGCAAATCAATTCGGACAAAAAACGGATTCAGAGTATTTTTTATGGAAAAATGTCCCGGCAAAGTATGTTGTAGAATTTGTTGAACGATTTCAAAATCATCCCGCTTCACAACTTACGGAAAAACGGCCTCTTAAAGATTACATCAATTGGCTCGAATCCAATGGAAAGGGCAAATGGGATGTAGTGCTAGTCACACTTGCTAAAGAAGGTGAATCTAACATAGTAGTAAATGTTAGTGATTTCCACGTCATAGCACAAAAAAGAAAGGTTACTGAATTTCCAGCTAAGGGAGGTAACAGCATTGCTCTCAATAAACGCAGGGTTGCATCTCGCGGGTTGGAGAAAGTTGGTCTGTCCCAGAGAGAAATAGACTGGGTGGAAGAAAATTATGAGGGTAAGAACATCCCAGATCTTCTCTATAGAAGTGTTCGAAGTCATCCTTTACTCATGCTGCATTTATTAGATTGTAGACTTGATTCGGATCCTATATTTGAGTATGGAATTACAGCATATGGAATAAGTTTCCCTGGTCAGGCTGGTAGCCGTAAACCTGAAAAATTAGTCGAATATGTTGTGAATACAGTTTGGTGGAAAAATGAATATATGGATTTGCTTGACGAAGATGAGGGAATAGAAGATGAATAATCCATGGCAAGTAATAAATCCACCACTCAAAGATGTTAGTGCAAGGCGGGTTGATCATACCCATGTCTTTGATTTGTTCTGGGCGCGGGATCATATGGGCCGTTATCTGTTTATTTATGAATTTCCATCAGAAGATCCCGTGCCAATAATAGATCTGCCTGACTTGGTAGGGATCCAGACACTCTTTGTTTCATCTGATGACGGTATCATTGGGAATCGCTTGGTATTGTTGTTAAAAGAGCAAGGTAACTGGGAAATATTCTTGTCTTTATGCAATGATTTAGTTCAAGCAACACGACAAGCAAAAAATTCATCCTCTGCAATTCAGGCTATATTGAGACGTTTAGCTAGGTGGCACGAGTTTCTGAAAAGGAATCCTAGTGAAATTCTCCCTGAGGAAAGCATAAAAGGCCTCATTGGAGAGCTCTTATTCATCCAGTATTACCTCATTCCCTCGTTTGGTGCTGGTCAGGCGATAAAATTCTGGCAAGGCCCCGAAGGTTTACCACAAGATTTCAATGTAAATAACGGTGCTATTGAAGTAAAGTGCCAATCGGGAGCAACATCACCATTTGTAAAGATCACTTCGGCAGATCAATTATGTCCTCAATTACCCGAGATGTATTTGTTTGTAGTAACACTAGGGAAAACTGTACCTGAAGCAGAAGGAGTCATTAATCTTCCATTCCTGGTTTCAAACATAAAAATGGCTCTACAGACAGAAGCTTCAAGTCAAATCGAGCGATTTTATGATCTTTTATATATGGTTGGATACATAGACTCAGATCGTTATCTCGATTACAACTATATTCTGACTGGCGAAAAAATGTTTCAGGTAGTGGAAGGGTTTCCTCGAATTTGTTCCAAAGATATTCATTCTGGTATCGTGAATCTTTCTTATAGCATCAGTCTTTCTGAATGTGATCCTTATGAGAATCAGCCTGGCTGGATGAGTCAATCATCATGAACCTATTTGATTACTATACTGAATTCATGCAGGACATCTACGCCCGATCTGGTGCGGAGAATAATTTTAGCGAGGCTGTGTTTACCGAACGCATTTGTGATTTTCTGGTTGACCAAGCAGTTATTGAAAATTACACATATGTCGGCTATCGGAATAGTCCTCGAGGAATTCGGGTTGACGCTTGGGAATACGATGACAATACCGAAATACTAAATCTATTTGTAACCGAATATAGGGTTAGTGCTGTTTTAGAAACACTTTCTAAAACAGACGTAATGAAAATTATCAAAAGAGTCGAGAAGTTTTTTATTGAAAGTCTGACCTACAATTTCATTTTGGCTTTAGAAGAAAGTACACCTGGGTACGATTTAGCTCGTGAGATTTTTGATAAATCCTCATCTATTTCCAGGATTCAAATTATTCTTTTGACAAACACGCAACTTAGTAATCGTGTGGGTGATATTAGTAAGGGTACCGTTGAAGGATATGATTGCACTTATGACATCTGGGACATTAGTCGTTTGTTCCGTATAGAATCTTCGGGAAAAGCTCGAGAAGATGTTGTTATAGATTTTAAAGAAACTATACCAGAAGGAATTCCATGTCTACCCGCTTTTACTGGGTCAAATGATATTGCATCTTATCTTTTAGTAATGCCAGGGCAACTTGTTGCTGATTTATATGACAGATATGGCGAGAGATTGCTTGAACAGAATGTCAGAACGTTCCTGCAATTTAGAGGGAATGTCAACAAGGGCATAAGAAGTACTATTCAAAATGAACCAGAAATGTTCTTTGCCTATAATAATGGGTTAACTGCAACCGCAGAGCATATTGAAACTGATGAGAAACGCGAAAAAATCAAATCAATTACCAACCTGCAAATCGTAAATGGGGGGCAAACCACTGCATCAATTTTCACGGCAATGAAAAAAGCCAAAGCAGATTTATCAAGGGTTTATGTTCAGGTAAAGTTGACAGTCATTTCACCGGAACAAACAGACAGGGTTGTGCCAAAGATTTCCGAATATGCTAATACACAAAACAAAGTTAGTGCAGCTGATTTTTTTTCAAATCACCCGTTTCACTTGCGTATAGAAGAAATATCACGTCGTTTGTGGGCACCTTCACCTGAAGGGGGCTTAAGGGAAACACACTGGTTTTATGAACGGGCTCGAGGCCAATACATGAATGCTCAAGCCAATTTAACCCCAGCAAAACAAAAGGAGTTTCTTTCAAAAAATCCCCGTTCCCAAATGTTCACAAAAACCGACCTCGCAAAATTTGAAAATTCATTCAATATGCGACCATATATTGTAAGTTATGGGGCTGAGAAAAATTTCGCCCAATTTGCAAACGAAATTGGTCAAAAGTGGGAAAAAAGCGAGAAGCAGTTTAATGAACTATATTTCAAGCACCTGATTGCGAAGGCTATATTGTTTCGTTTTCTTGACAAGAACATTATGAGACAACCTTGGTACGGTGGGTACAAGGCCAATATTATCACTTATTCCGTAGCAAAACTGATGCACATAGTTTCAAGTATGAATAAATGCCTCAATTTTGATCAGATATGGAAAGCCCAAAAATTATCGCCGTCACTGGAAATTCAATTATTGATCATTGCAGAGTCCGTGAACAAACAAATACAGGATACTCCGGAGACAATAACAAATGTAACCGAATGGTGCAAAAAAGAGTTGTGCTGGCAAAGAGTTCAAGCAACACCAATATATCTGAGCCAGGATCTGATTGCTGAATTATTAGCGGTTGAAGAAGTAGCAGAGCGCGGGAAGAATGCTGAAAAAATTCAAGTAATAGATAACGGGATATTTTCACAAAAATATGTGCTTGAAAAAGGGGCTGAGTACTGGAAACAAGTTGCTCAATATGGATTAAACGGGAAGATTCTTAGCCCTAAAGAAATGGAAATTGTTGGAATAGCGTGCAAAATTCCCAACAAAATACCCTCTGAGAAACAATCACAGATCATCATAGAAGTTGAGAAGAGAGTTAAAAGAGAAGGCTTCTTTTCAGCTGATTTGTAGCAGTCGCATATAGGCATTTGAAATATTTTCCATCGTGCGGCCATTTTCTCGCTTTTGCCGTCCCCTGATTGGCCCAACGGATGAGGCACTACGGCCGTTCCCGGACTCCATTCGCTGGCACAGGAAAGAGGTGTTTCACGGCCGTTAAGCCTTTGCCCCCTCACCGTTGGCTGGCGTGCAGTACCGTAAAACCGATAACCTCTTCACCCTCATAGCGAATAATCACATCATCATCGGTCAATTCGCTGTCGGTTGCCACGCCCGGTTTCTTAAAGTTGATGTACATCACGTCAGTTTCTTGATCATAGGTCATCCAGACTGACTGCTGCGGTGCGTTTTTCACCGTTGGCAACAGTTTCAAATAAGAATGCACGGTGTTTGTGGTCATTACGGCCATAATTGGTTCCTCCGGTCAAGCGAACGAGATCGGCGCGTCAAAAACGCCGTGATAACAAAGCCATCGGCGTTTGTCTCTCGATAAACTACCACCAGCCACTTCCCCATATCAACCTCGCGTATCGCTAATAATTCACTGGCGTTACCGGCTAACACACGGCCAGGATTGGCTATTGTTTCTAGCACCTCAATTTCCATGCCTGCCAGTTCGCCATGTTCTTCTATGATGTGTTCCCACCGTTCATCCGTCAAACGAATAGGGACTTGATTTACGGATATGACAACATTGGACATTGACTACTCCACATGTAAGGCAACTTCATGATATTCAGCCCAGTTCACAAGATAGCTATATCCCTTTCACCTGGTTATGCCCATGTGCGAGGCAATTATAACATGGTGTAAAAGAGTAACGTTTGTCTCATTCAGATAAGTGCCTCCCAGGTGATATAACATATCCTTATCCAGCTACCAGAAGCGCACGGCCGTACCCTCATTGGCCCGGTGGATGAGGCGTTACGGCCGTTCCCGGACTCCATTCGCTGGCACAGGCAAGAGGTGTTTCACGGCCGTTGAGCTTTCTCCCCCTCACCGTTGGCTGGCGTGCAATACCGTAAAGCCGATAACCTCTTCCCCCTCATAGCGAACAATGACATCATCATCGGTCAATTCACTGTCGGTAGCAGCACCCGGTTTCTTAAAGTTGATATATATCACGTCAGCTTCTTGGTCATAGGTCAGCCAGACCGATTTTTGTGGGGTGTTTTTCACAGCAGGTAAAAATTCCAGGTAAGATTACAAGGTATTTACGGTCATTGGTCCTAATACACATCTATTTGGCAACTTGCTCCAGAAAAGACGCAAAAGCTAATAGCTCCATCTGCACCCTCCCCCAGGCCGGGCGCATCTGGCTGACCAGCCGGGCGATCCGCTCTGGATCAAACTGAAACGCATAGATATTCCGCACCACATGGCGAAAACGGAGAAACTCATCCAGCATTTGCAGCCCTTCTGCGGATAGGACCGGCGGGCGCAGGTCTGGTAATTCCCAATGCATCTGCTGCAACAAATCCTGGTGCCAGTTATGCCCGCCGGGAATGTTTCCATCCACGACAGACCCGATCTGCTGAAAAATACGTTCCATGCCTGTATAAAAATCATGCAAGTTCAAGGCCACAGAATCTATATACAGGTCTTGATCATCAGGACGTTGACGGGCAGCATAATTACCTCGTTCAGCGCGAACAATAACTCTTTCCAGGTCATTCAATTCCTGATGAATCCGGTCTACCAGATCCAAATAGGCGGCAATCATACCGGTATACCATCCCGTTCAATAACAGCTAGTAGAGTGGGGCGGGCTGTATTCACATCAACTAGATTGACTGGTATATCCGTCTGCAAATCCATAACAACCCCTATGGCGCGAAAGGTGTCTTCTGGGGGCAGCCCCCATACGGCTATATCTATATCTGACCATCGGGTAAAGCCACTGTTACGTGCCAATGAACCAAAAACGACAATACGCGAGGCATTAAATTCTTCACGCAACAAGTTGGCCGTTTGCCGGGCAATTTGCCACGCTTTCTGACGGCGTTGGCTCATTTCATCTGCTTCCTGGGACTCGCGTTTTAAAGCTGCGGCCCGGTAACGGGCGATTTTTTCGGGGGGGATAATACGTATCGTCATTTTACGCTCCGTACACAAGTTGGCAAACAGTAACCATACTGGCTTTGTTCAAAGTGGGGAACGGGTAACAAGACGCTGGGCATTCTTTTTGATCTCCTCCACCAAAAGCTCTGTGACATACAACTCCCCTGTTTTCACATCTACATCCAGCATCCCGGCCTGCCCGATACGGCCGCTTGCGCCCGTCGCCATTACTATAGGCACACGCCAGACAGCGCGTTGCGCTTGCAAAACGAGCGTTGGCTGTTCACCATAAAGCAGATCGCCAATGTAGTCACCGACATAGCGCGTGACCCGGCGGCGAGCCGTGTCAGCATTGATTTGAATATCTACCGTCTGCTGGATATTGAGTTCAAAAAGGCCGCTTTCGGGAAGATCGATAGCTTCAAGCGTGATGGTCATATCTTAAATCTCCTTCACCTGGTTATGCCCATGCCGAGAATTATAACATAGCCTGAAAGAGAAAGATTTAGCCCGTCAACCAGACTACCTATTCCCATCCAACTGCCATAGGCCAACGGCCGTGTCCTCAACTCCCATGCCGGGCGCTTCGCACGCGCATCCTTGTGTTATAATCACCGCACCATGTTCAAACAGTTCCAACCATCCGATCTCGTTGTAGAAATGGTAGGCGGTGAGCCTTACGAGTATTACCCATTAGGTGAACATATCGTCATGGCCCCCGGCATCTGCGGCGGACGGCCGACTTTCAAATACACCCGCCTCGAAGTCCGCGTCATTTTATGGTATCTGGCCGAAGGGGATGATATTGATGAAGTCCTTTACCAATACCATCGCAGCAATATATCGAGAGAAGCTATTTTAGAAGCCATTGTGTTGGCCAATACAGCCCTGGAACAGGCCACCATTGACCTGGTACCGCTGGCTGTTTGACCACTCATGATTGTTCTTGACGAGAACATCTGGAACCCGCGCTATTGAAGCTGCGTTTCGCGTCTGGTATCGTGGGCAGGTCATCGCCATCAACAGTTTACGCCCCATCACCTTGATCAAGGACGATAGCATTCCCCAACTGCTCCATAGAGCCAACAATCCGACATTTATCACCATCAATGCCACTGACTTTTGGCGGCGTGTGCCCGCCCATCTCGGCTACTGCATTGTCACCTTTCCCTTTCCCAAAGAGCGGCTTGATGAACTGCCTGAGCTATCGCGCCAACTTTTCAGGCTGCGCGAATTTGCCAGCAAGGGCACACGTATGGGAAAGATTGTTCAAGTAACAAGGGCGCAAATTATGTACTCCGGCCCTGACCGCCAGTTGCACTAGGTGGAGTGGTAGCGATTCTTTGTTAACACGGCCGTTCCCGCCCCCTCATTGGCCCGGCGGATGAAGCGCTACGGCCGTTAACCGCCAGCCAACCGCATGAGTTTTTTGCCAATCCCTTTGCCTTTCCCATTTTCCGTTCTACAATCAACCACAAGTCTGGCGACTTCCCACCTTACTGAACGAAGGTCTAGGGTGACAAATGGGACACGGCCGTTACAATACCTGCCTGAGTCCGCCTGATCTCCCCAAACCTTCGCGCTTCGCGAATTTCGCGGACGATAATGGAGAAACGAGCATGTTTAAAAATATAGATGATGTCAGACAGCAGTTAGGCCGCCAGCAGTACATCGCCTCCGCCGAAATCGGCACCGTCGTCTACCTGGCGCACGCCCTGTGCAAACCCGTTCTGGCCGAAGGCCCGGCCGGCGTCGGCAAGACCGAACTCGCCAAATCCTGGGCCGCCGCCCTGGATATGCCCCTCATTCGCCTGCAATGCTACGAAGGGCTGGACGAGAGCAAAGCCCTCTACGAATGGGAATACGCCAAACAAATGCTCTACACCCAACTGCTGCGCGACACCCTTCACAACGTCCTGGGTGACGTACAAAGCCTGGCCGAAGCCGCCAACCGCCTGGCCCAGGAAGAAGACGTCTTTTTCTCCGAAAATTTCCTCCTACCCCGCCCCCTGCTCACCGCCCTCACTTCTGACCGCCCGGTCGTTCTGCTCATTGATGAAATTGACCGCGCCGACGTTGAATTTGAAGCCTTCCTGCTGGAAGTCCTCAGCGACTTCCAGGTGAGTGTGCCCGAACTCGGCACCATTTCCGCCAAACACCAACCGATGGTGCTGCTCACCAGCAACAATACCCGTGAACTGAGCGAGGCGCTCAAGCGCCGCTGCCTCTACCTCTATGTAGACTACCCCACCCAGGAAGCCGAACTGGAAATTGTGCGCCTGAAAGTGCCCAATTTGCGCCCCGAACTGGCGAAGCAGGCTGTGGCTGTGGTACACCAATTGCGGCAAATGGATTTACGCAAAACCCCCAGCATCAGCGAAACACTGGATTGGGCGCGGGCATTGGTCGCTCTCAACGCCGATCAAATTGACGAACAAACCCTCACCAACACCCTCACCGTCCTGCTGAAATATGAAGCCGACGTGCAAAAAGCCCGCCGCATGATGGGCGGCGGCAGCAGCGATACGGCCCGGCGGGGACGGTATTCGGGTAATCGGTAATCGGTAATCGGTTGTCGGTTGTCGGTGAACGAATGACCGATTACCGTTCACTGATTACCGATTACCACTTGCGGAGCAAGAAATGGACAAACGAGTCGTCGAATTCATACGGGGACTGCGAGCGGCGGGGGTGCGTGTGTCGCTGGCGGAGTCGGTGGATGCGCTGCACGCGGTGGAAAGTTTGGGTGTTGCCGATAAGTCACTCTTCCAGGCTTCGCTGCGGGCCACGTTGATTAAAGAGAAAGATGATTTTCAGGCGTTTGATGAGCTGTTCCCGCTCTATTTTGGCAGCGGCGGCCCCCCCTTAATGAACGCTACGGAAGAGCTCAGCCCGGACGAACAACAAATGTTACAGCAGGCGCTGGCGGGCATGAGCGGCCGCTTCCAACAGCTACTCGATTGGCTCACCAGCGGCAACGGCCCCACCAAAGAAGAGCTAGAAGAGATGGCCAACCGGGCCGGTGCGCAGTGGGCCACAGACCCACGCGAAGCGCGTTGGGTGACACGGCGCATGTTGCAACAAATGGGCATGGGGCACCTGGAAGAGCAGTTGCAACAGTTGGTGGAGCAGTTGCAAAAGATGGGCATGAGTTGGGAATCCATTCAAAAGCTGCTGGGCATCGTGGAAGGCAACCGGGAGGCGTTGGAGCAGCAGGTGGCGCAGCAGGTGGGCGCGCAAATTGCCGAGCAGCGCGCCAACCGCCCCAACGACGAGCTATTCGGCTCTGACCTGATGCACAAACCGCTGCAATCGCTGACGGAGGAGGAGGCCAACGCGCTGCGCAAAGAAGTGCAGCGGTTGATCACGCAATTGCGCAGCCGGGCAGCCTTGCGCCGCAAAAAGGGGACGAAGGGGCGCTTTGATTCCAAATCCACCATTCGCACCAACCAACGCTACGGCGGCGTGCCCATGGAACTGCGCTGGAAGAAAAACAAGCTCAAGCCCAGCCTGGTGCTGATTTGCGACGTGTCAACTTCTATGCGTTCGGTGGCCGAGTTTATGCTGCGGCTGACGTATGAACTGCAAGACCAGGTGGCGAAGGCGCGCAGTTTTGCCTTTAATTCGGACATGCACGAGATTAGCGTGACGCTGGCGGGAGCGCGGGCGGCAGAAGCGGTGACGCAGGTGTTATACAACATCCCCCCCGGTTATTACGCCACCGATTTTGGCAACAGCCTGGATACCTTTTACCACAACTGGCTGGATGCGGTTGACGGCCGTACCACCGTCGTCGTCCTGGGTGATGCCCGCAACAACTACAACTCGCCGCGTATTGACCTGATGAAGGATTTGCAACGGCGCGCCCGCCGCCTCATCTGGCTGAACCCGGAACACCAGCAGCAGTGGGGCACCGGCGACAGCGATATGTGGGATTATGCGCCGGTGTGTGATGAGGTGTTTGTAGTTCGCAATCTGGCACAGTTGGCAACGGCCGTAGATAAACTACTCACCAATAGTTGACCCGGCTGAAAACGTTAAAGGGGCGGGGTTGCCCCGCTGCCACCCTGCCCATACATGCCATCCAGCCAATCGCCATACCGCTCTTCCACAGAACGCCGTTTGAGTTTCAACGTGGGCGTGAGCAGCCCATTTTCCACGCTCACCTCTTCCGGCAGGATGCGAAAATACTTGATTTGCTCGTAGCGGGCCAGGGAGCCATTGGCTTTGTCCACGATGCTCTGCACAACGGCCGTCACCTCCCCATCTTGTGTCAACTCCTCATAAGACAGGCTGCCCTTGTGATGCGCGTTGGCCCAGTTTAGCAGCGCGTCGGGGTCGAGCGTGATGAGTGCCACCAGGTAGTTGCGCCGGTCGCCATGCACCAACACCTGGCTGACCAGCGGGTGGGCCATCAGCACATGCTCGATGTTGGCCGGGGCGATGTTTTTGCCCCCGGCCGTGACGATGATGTTTTTCTTGCGGTCGGTAATGCGCAAATAGCCGTCGGCGTCTAGCTCACCAATGTCGCCGGTCTGGAACCAGCCGTCGGCGGTGAAGGCGTCACGGGTGGCGGCGGGGTCTTTGTAGTATTCGGTAAAGACGCCGGGGCCTTGCAGCAGAATTTCGCCGTCGTCGGCAATTTTGACGTGGCTGCCGGGCAACGGCCGTCCCACCGTGCCAAACTTCACTTCACCTGGCCGGTTCACGGTGATGGGGCTGGTCGTCTCCGTCAGGCCATATCCTTCGTAGATGGGCAGGCCAATGGCGTCAAAAAAGTGCAGCAGTTCCAGGCTGATGGGGGCCGCGCCGGAACTGAGGAAGCGCATCCGCCCGCCAAAGAGGGCGGCGCGTAGTTTGCGGTAAACGAGGCGGTTATACAGGGCATGTTTGAGTCTCAGGCCAAAGGGGATGGGCTGCTGTTGGCGGCGGCGCTGGGCCACTTCATGGCCGACGGTGAGGGCGGCGCGGGCCAGCTTTTGGCTGCGCGGGGGAGCCTGGTCAATGCCGGTGAGCACGGCCGTGTGAATCTTCTCATACACACGCGGCACGGCCGAGAGGACGGTAGGCTGCACCACTTTGCTCACCTCCACCAGTTTGCTCATATCGGCCAGGTAGTAGCCGGTGATGCCTACGGCCGTGCCAATATAGTTCGACACCCGCTGCAAGGAATGGGCCAATGGCAGGTAAATGACGCCCACATCCTGGTCATGCAGCCCCAGAAATTCGGCCACCGTCTGCGCCACCTGCACCAGATTATTGTGGCGCATCACCACCCCTTTGGGCGGGCCGGTGGTGCCACTGGTGTAGATGAGAGCAGCTATATCTTCGGGCTGCACGGCGTCGCGCAGTTCGTCGGGCAAATGGGGCTTTTGCGCCAGCCGGAATTTGCCCTGGGTGGCCACCTCATCCAGCGTCAGCCAGTCACCCGGCGTCAGGCCGTCGCTGTCCATGACCACCATTTTTTCCACAAATTCCGGCCCGGCCAGGCGCACTTTGTCAAACTGTGCCTTGTTTTCGGCGATGACGAAGCGGGTTTGGCTGTGGTCGAGGATGTAGCGGATTTGTTCGGCCGTGCTGGTGGGGTAGATGCCCACGACCACGCCGCCAAAGCTCAAAATGGCGCTGTCAAACTGGCTCCATTCGGCGCGGGTGTTGCTGATGATGGCGATGCGGTCCCCTTTGGCCGCGCCCAACGCCACCAGCCCCAGCGCCAGATTGGTGACCAGGGTGTAGTTTTCGGCGTGCGTCACCGGCTCAAAACCGTCTTGTCGCTGCACGTAGTAGGCCACCTTCTCTCCCGACTGATCAGCCCGCCACCGGTTCAAATGCGCAATTGTCTGCCGCATACCTGCCTCTTTTTACTATCAATTTTTCCTGTCATTCCGAGAAGAGTCTTCGGAACGAGGAATCTTTCGTCTCGGCCTAAATGAAAGATTCCTCCTCGAAGACTCGTCGGAATGACAAGTGACGGCCGTGTCTCACAACGATGCTCCCGCAGCCCACAAAATGCCGCGTCGCTGGATTTCGCGGGCTTCGGGCACGTCAAAATCGTGCGCCTTGTGCCCCAGGGAGGAGTAAAAGACACGGCCGTTGCCCCACATCCGCTTCCACACCACCGGCATCACACAGCCATTCACCCAGGGGGCAATCTCCGTGTTAAACGTCGTCGTCGCCAACACCTCATTCGAGGGGTCCACGTGCATGTAATACTGCTCCGTGTACATCCGAAAGTCGCTTAATCCCTGGGTGATGGGATCATCATGCCGGGTAATGTTCACCGTGTAATCAATCACGTCGCCCGGATGGGCCACCCACTGCCCCCCCACCATCCACTGGTAATTGGTATTGTTGCGGAAGGAATCGGCCATGCCCCCATGCCAGCCCGCGATGTTGACGCCGTTGGACACGGCCGTGAGCAGCCCACTCTCTTGCTCCTTCGTAATTGTGCCCATCGTCCAGCAGGGCACAATCACATCCAGCCCCGCCAAAAACAGCGCATCCAGATACACATCCAGCGTATCGCTAATCGTCACCTGGAAACCCGCCGCCTCCAACAAGGGCGCAAACAAGCGCACACACTTCTCCGGCTCATGCCCATCCCAACCGCCCCAGACCATCAGTGCTTTTTTCATCTTTTTTCCTTCCGTTTCTTTGTCAAAGATTACGCAGATGACACAGATTTTCTTTAATCTGCGAAATCTGCGTAATCTTTGATGCTTTACCGATTACCGTTCACCGTTCACCGATTACCGACAAAATCCCCTCCCGCACAATACCCAACACCGTATCCACCTCTTCCTCCGTTATAATCAACGGCGGGGCCAGCAGCAGGCTTTCACCTTTAGCCCGCGTTAGCAAGCCGCGTTCCAGACACGCTTTGAGGATGGGGCCGGCGAGGTTAGCGGTAGCCTTGCTTTCCCGGTCGGCCACAAATTCAACAGCGCACATCAAGCCCAGGCCACGCACATTGCCGATACAGTCAAACTCATCGGCCAACGCCAGCAAGCCCGCTAACAGCCGCGCCCCCATCTGCCCGGCCCGCTCCGGCAGCTTTTCCCCTTCAATGATGTCCAGATTCGCCAACGCCACCGCGCAGCAGGTAGCATGTCCCGAATATGTGTAGGCGTGCATCCACGTCTGCGCGGGCGGCGCACTCAAAATCACCTCTTTGATGGCATCCGAAAGCTGAATGCCACCCAAGGGCAAATAGCCGCTGGTAATCCCTTTGGCAAAGGAGAGGATGTCCGGCTGCACCCCATACCGATTCAGAGCAAATGGTTCACCCGTGCGCCCAAAGCCGGTAATCACCTCGTCGGCAATGAACAACACCTCGTACTGGTCACAAATCTGGCGGATACGCGGGAAATAATCATGCGGCGGCACAATCACGCCGCCCGCCCCCTGCACCGGTTCGGCAATAAAGGCAGCCACCGTCTCCGGTCCTTCGCGCAAAATGGCTTCTTCCAACGCCCGCGCCGCCGCTTCGCCAATTGATTCGCCCGGCTGCACCTCCCCCGCAAAGCGGTACGGGTAGGGGGCGACAATATGCAAAAATCCGGGCACACGTGGCTCAAACATCGGCCAATACGGAGCAATGCCCGTGGCGCTCATCGCCGCCAGCGTCACACCATGATAGGCATCTTGCCGGGCGATAATTTTGACCTTATCCGGTTTGCCCAGCCGCTTCCAATAATAGCGAGCGGTTTTGAACGCGCTCTCGTTAGCCTCCGCGCCGCCGGAGGTGAAGTAGGTGTAGTTGAGGGTGGGGTAAGCGTATCCGGCCAGCCGTTCGGCCAGTTCAATCACTGGCCGGTTCGCCAGCCCGGCATAGTTGGAGCAGTAAGCAAGCTGGCTCATTTGCTGTTGGGCGGCAGCGGCGAGTTCGCTACGGCCGTACCCCACCAACACATTCCACAACGCGGAGAGGCCGTCAATCAGGGTACGGCCGTCTACCGTATGCAAATATATCCCCTCGCCTGATTCCACAATCAGCGGGGTGGCATGGCTGTTGGGGTGGTGGAGCGGGTGTAGCAGGTGTTCGCGGTCTTGTTCGAGCAAACCGGTGAGATCCATCATGATTTTCCTCCATCATTGTGTTAGTAGTAGGCGATTTATCGCCCTATCACGGCGATAAATCGCCTACTACGAACAGGGATGACGAAAATATAGCGTAACGGCCGTGATTGTTCAAAATGAGGCTGGTTTTGTGCTAAACTTGCACCCAAGATAGGTAGCTAAAGTGAATGGTGATGAGGCATTTATGACTTTGTATACTGTGACCTTACCCGAAAATCTCTATCGCCAACTGAAACGTCAGGCAGATGCAGAACATCGTTCGGTAGATGATTACGTGCAACAAACCCTGTCTCGCCAGATACCCTCGCCTATACCCGTTGAAGATGACTTGCCCACGTTGCTAAAGGCTGAATTGCAGGCAATGGAGCAGCTTTCGGATACCGCGTTGTGGGCTATCGCACGGAGTGTTCCTACGAACGAACAATTGGCCGAAATGGATCGGTTGCGTGATCTGCAGGAGGAACGGCCGTTAACGCCAGAAGAAACGGTGAACCGAGAATCTTTGCTCCGAGAATATCAGGAAATCGTTTTGCGGCGGGCCCACGCGGCCGTTTTGTTGCAAAGTCGTGGTTACGATATGTCCGATCCCTCTGTTTTGCAACGGCCGTGAGTTCTCCAAAAATCCCCGTGCGTTTACGCCAAAAGATTGAAAAGGCAGCCCAAGAACGGTGTGGCTACTGCCAGACACAGGCCATCTTAATTGGGATGCGTCTGACCATTGAGCATATCATCCCCAAATCTGCTGGCGGCGCATCAGACGAAAATAATCTATGGTTGTCTTGCCGCCCATGTAATGAATATAAGGGTGATAAAACTAACGCCATCGATCCCCTGACAGGTGAGGAAGTCCCATTGTTTAATCCGAGGGTGCAAATCTGGACAGAACATTTTAGCTGGGAAGAAAATGGCATCCGTATTAAGGGATTGACGCCGACTGGTCGGGCAACGGCTGTTGCCCTGAAACTGAACCATGAGAACATCGTGCGCACACGACGCCGGTGGGTGCAGGTAGGCTGGCATCCACCAGCATAAGGAGTTTCAAGGTAGTTAATCTGCACCCTTATTTTGCGACTCGTGCGCGGATAGCGCGGACGAGCAGGCGGTTGGCATAGAGGCCAGTGCTGTCGTTCCAGTCCGTGCAGGTAATGAGCAGGATGCTGTCACCATCGGCCAGGTAGAGGGCGTCCACGTCGTCGGGGGCAATGCGGCGAATTTCACGCACCTGGTACACGGCCGTCTCCCCTCCCCCCATCTCCACCACAATTCTTGTTCCATACGTGGCGTATTGCAATTCGGCAAAAGCGCCCGTTTCCAGCAGACGGCCGTCGGCAAACGTCATGTGCCCCGCCAACACCATCGCCAGACCATCCTCCGGATGCTGCCCGGTGGTTGCCAACAGCCCCACGTCCCCGCCCAAATTCGCCACATCCCACGCCCCATCCACCAGCGGTACAGTTACAATGGGCCGGTTGATTTTAAGGGTGGGGATGTGTAGACGAGAAGGAATGGGCAGTGAGTGGTGAGCAGTCAGCAGTGAGACGGAATCCGTGATGCGTGATGCGTGATACGTGACCTCCCCTCCTTCATCATTCCTAATTCCTGATTCATAATTCCTGATGGGCGGTGGCAGCGTGGCCGGTGCAACGGTTTCCGCGATGTGTGAGGCGTCAGGCGTGATCCCCTCTTCCTCATAATTCCTAATTCCTAATTCATAATTTCCGATTAAGTGTGCCACAGCAACACAGGCCAGCGCCAAACAAAGGAAGGCCCACGGCCGTTTGCCCCTGGTGCGCAGGCGCAAGAGTGCTTCCAGCCCATACGCCAGCGCCATCCCCCACCCAAATGCGGCCAAAACCGGCAGCCAGTAGTTGGACATAACACATGCAAGACATCCGATTTTTTGAAAAAATCGGATGTCTACTGTCTACGAACGTTTGCGGCGCAGCAGCCACCAACCGGCCACGGGCAGTGCGGCCGCCAGCGCCAGCAGCGCCCAGGGTGGGCCGCCGCGTGTGGGCGGGATGCCGGTGGCGGGCAATGTTTCGGCACGAACAAGAGTGGCTGTAGCTTCTGGGGTGGCAGTGGCGGCAACGGCCGTGCTCGTGGCACTTGCCGGTGTACTGGTGGCCTCGGCAACCGGCGTCTGCGTGGCCGCTGTGGTCGCCGTTGCCGTTGGCGTGGTCGTCGCCTGCTGCCCCGGCCCGACGATGGTGATCGGCACCTGATCCGCGCCGCCATCCAGATCATTGCCGTACCAATCGCTGGAACCGGAGACGCTGGCACTGTTGGTAGTCAGGGCAATGGGGGCCAGGGCGGTGAACACGGCCGTGATCTGAATACTGCTAAACGGCCCCACATCGCCAAACCAGGTGGTCAGGTCGCTCCAATTAAGCTGCCCGGCTACCTCGTCCACGCTGTCTGGCTGCGGCACGGCAAAGCTAAATTGCAAAAATTCCGGGTCGTAATCTTCAAACAAGGGCACAACGGTCAGGGTGGCGTAGCCGCTGTTGGTGATGCGAATGGTGAAAGTGAGCGGCTGCCCCACCTCCGGTGTGACATTGTTCACCATCTCCTTGTCCACCGGCGTACTGCCGCCAATGGAAGAGCCTTCGTTGCTGTCGCTGGCACCACCACCAATCTGCCCGCCGCTGCTGACGGCGTCATGCACTTCCGCCCGGTTCACCACTGCCGGAGCGGGATGCTCGGCGATAAACCCAACCACCACCCACACCGTCGCGCCCGGTGGTAGATCGCCAAAGGTCGTGGTCAGATCGTTCCAATCAAGACGGCCGTTGCCCGCGTCCACACTATCCGGCATCGGCGTGGCATCCACAAAAGCCAGCACACCTGTATTGAAGGTATCGGACAGGGGCAGCGTGGTCACAGTAAAGTTTGTCCGGTTCTCAATTTGAATGGTGAAGGTGAGATATTCGCCCACATAAACCACCGGGTTGTCCCGGCCCAATTGTTTATCCACAAAAATCTCTGTCTGCTGCGCCCTGGCCGGGGTCAGAGCAGCAAACAAGGCCGCCAATGCCACCAGCGCCAGCGCCAATCCAAAACTCAAACGGATGATTCCTCGGTATGACTGATTCATAATTTACTCTCTTTGGGTTCGTAGTAACTGCTTTAGCGGTGCAAACGACTAAAGTCGTTACTACGAACTTTTTACGGCCGTAAAACAAGCGGCAAGTACACTTTGGCGGGCACGGTGACAACGGCCGTTGTGCTGGGGGCAATGCCGTTGGGTGTTTGTATCACGGCCGTATTCGCCACCGGTGTCCCCGGCAATAAACCCTCGTTCAGTTGCACGGGCCAGGTCAGGGTCACGGCCGTGTCTGTGGGAATTGTGCCCGTCCAGGTGATGATGCCACTGCTGTAAACACCGCTGCCTGCCGTATAGGTCAGCGGACCAATAAATGTCACTTCTGCTGGCAACGTATCGGTTAACAAAACCATCATGCCCGGCGTGGCCGGGGCATCCAGGACAATGGTGTACGTCACCACATCACCCGGCGCGGCAATGGCCGGTTGCACCATTTTGCGGGCGGCCACATCACGCCATTCCACCGCGCCCAGGTCAAAACCGCCGCCAATGGGGCGTGGCAGCCCGTCCACATCGTTTGTCACGCCCGCGTCTATGCCATTATCAATCGCGTCGGACACGGCCGTGAGGTGATACCCATCCGCCGCAAAAGCGGCCGTGCCCGTCAGCCCACCACTTTGCATCGCCACGCCTACGACGGGTTGCACCACCGTATCCCACAGCGTAGCCGTCAGTGTCACCAACCCGCCGCTGTTTACCACGCCGGTTGTCTGGCTGGCGACAATGGTATTCACCAGTTCAACTTGCCCACTGCTGACCACCATCCCATCGCTATTACCGGCAAAAGTGGTGTGCTGCAAAGTGGCCTGGGTGTTCACCAGATTAAGGGCGGCGGCGGTAACGGCCGTGTTGTCCAACAAAACCGTATTAACAAAAGTGGCGGTGTTGTCACCTTCCAGGCTCAGGCCGCCGCCACTGGTGGCCTGATTTGCCAGGAACAAATTGGCCTCTAGCGTGGCCTGGCTTTGGAACAGGCGCAGTCCACCGCCGGTATGCGCCTGATTATCCTGAAACAGATTGCCGATGAGCGTCGCCTGGCCGTTGCTCAGGTGTAGGCCACCGCCCCACCCCTGGTCGGAGTCGGTGACGCTGTTGCTGAGGAATTGATTATGCTGCAAGGTGGTCTGCCCGGTGGTGAGGTAGAGCGCACCGCCGTGCAACCCGGCGGTGTTATGGCTGAAGGTGTTGCGGTTGAGTACGGCCGTGTCGCCATATAACCGCGCTGCCCCACCCCCTAATCTGGCTGTATTCTGGGTAAAATGGCTGTTCTCAATCGTTAACTGCCCCTGCACAAAATAGAGACCGCCGCCAAACTCCGCCTGGTTGCTGCTGAACGTGACATCACGCAGGGTTACATGCGACTGGGTGGCGTAGAGGCCGCCACCATTTTGCGAACCGGCCTGCCCATTGACCAATTGCAACCCATTCAGCGTGAGGTGTGTGTTGCCCGCAACCACCATCACCCGCCCCAATCCCGTGGCATCGAGCACGGTGGGGTGCAATATGGGGTCGGGTGGGGTGCTAAAATCGGCCAGATAACCGCCGCGAATGTTTATAGATTGGCTGATGTAGAGATGTTGGGTAATGGCCGCCCGCACCTGCACGCCGACGTAACTACCTTCGGCCACCCAAACTTCATCGCCGGGGGCGGCCACGTCTGCGGCGCGTTGGATAGTGGCACAGGGAGTCGTGGCGCTGGCGCAGTCGTTCCCGGCGTCGGCCCCGTCCACGCGCACATACCGGACGGTGGCTTGCGGCCCGGCGGGAGCGGCCATCATATCCAGGAAATAGAGCAGGGAGACGGCCGTGACCAGGCAACTGATGAGGATACGATTGATCTTGTTAATAATTCCGCACTCCTTCTCGTTCATAACTCACTGGCAGGCCCGTAAGTTACAAACCACTTCTTCACGCTTGCTTCACGCGCACTATAAAGGATATGGCGATAGAAAGGGGTAGGAAAAAGGTACAGGGGGTGGGCAGGGGCGAGGCAGTTGGGATTGAACTTGTCTGATGATACCACTGTTTTCCCAACTGCCTCGCCCGTACAACAGCAGTGCGTGTTGGATGATGGAAGGGTAAACGGCCGTAGCCCCCATCCTAATCAATGATACAATCCCCGCCAAAACACTCAAACACCTAAACACTTGAACACAAAAGGAACCCCCATGTCTGACGATATTCGCACCCGCATTTTCACTCTGGCGAAAGTGATGATTGCCGCTGCCTGGGCCGATGGGCAGATCACCGAAGAAGAAAAACAATGCCTCAAAGACCTGCTGTTTCATTTGCCAGATGCCGGTCTGGAAGCGGGCATTCAAATGACGGGGCAGGAGTGGGCCATGCTGGAAATGTACATGGATTCGCCCATTGACCCGGTCGAACAGGAACGACTGATCGCCGAACTGCAAGCCGTCATTCGCAATCCGCAAGAACGCGAGATTGTGGTCAGCTATTTGCAGCAGATGGCGGCGGCCGATGGCGAGCCGTCAGCGGCAGAACTGGCGTTGATTGATGACATTATGCAGGATGCCAATACAAGCAATGGTGGTGTTTTTGGTCGGATTAGCCGCTTTTTTGGGGGAACGGTGCAGAAACGGGCGACGGCCGTCGCCCATGCCCCTAACCGCGAAGCCCAATTTGATGACTTTGTAAAAAACAAGGTGTATTACGAACTGAGCCAGCAGTTGGCCCAACAGGGCAAGTCGTTGAATGTGTCAGATGCCGAAATGCGGCGGATGGGGCTGGCCGGTGGGCTGGCAGCGCGGGTGGCCCATGTGGACGAAACGCCGACGGAAGCGGAAATCAACCGGATGGCGGAACTGATTGGCCGTTTTTGGGGACTGGATGAGGTGATGGCGCGGTTGGTGGCGCAAACGGCCGTGTCCGCCGTAGATTATGCCTATGACTACTACCGCATGACGCGCCAATTTGGCGAAGCCACCACCTACGAGGAACGGGTGCGCTTTTTAGATGTGCTGTTTCAAATTGCGTTGGCCGATGGTTTTGTGTCTTATGAGGAGACGGAGGAGATTCGGCTCATCGCCCACGGCATCAATCTCTCCAACCAGGAATTCATCAACGCCAAAATCAAGATCCCACGCGAGCAGCGGGCCGGTTAACGGCGAACCACGCGAGTTTATGGGTCAATTGCGGTAGCTAACCATTCACTGGCAATTGCAGCGCGGTGATGCCCAATCTTTTGCCAGATAGAGAGGCAATGCTGTCCCTTTTCCAGGGCTTGTGTTTTGTCCCCTTGTGACAGTGCTAACCGCGCTTGCCCAAACAAAATGTGCCCGATTTCATGCTGAATTTGTAAGCGTTCCATGATGGCTAAAGCCTGGGCAAAGGCAGCAGCCGCTTTGTCCCATTCCTGCATTGCCAGGGCTAACTCACCCTGCTCCAGGTGAAGGGCGGCTGTGTATCGGGGCAAATTGATTTCCTGGGCAACGGCCGTGACCTGGGTTAATAGTGTTTCGGCAAGGGAGAAACGGCCGTTGAGCCGGGCTAACTGTGCCTGCGCCAGCAGCCCCCGACACTCCCGCACCCGATACTTGCCCTCTTGAGCTATCTGCACCCCTTCTGTTACCCAAGCGTCTGCCACCGTCAAATTGTTGGCCTCTATCTCAATCTCACCGCCCATAATGAGAAAATCTGCTAATGCCTCTCTATCCTGTTCCCGGCGTACCAGAGGCAAACCCTTTTGATAGAAGGAGCGCGATAAGGCAAAGTCCCCTTTAAATGAGGCCAACTGGCTCCAGTTGCCATTCAAAACACCTAATACCCGCTGATATTGAATCTTTTCAGCAACTTCTAGTCCTTCTTGAAAACAAGCTTCACCTTCAGTGTAATTTCCTAAATCCACCAGCAAATTACCCAGGTTTGCCAATGCCGCAGTCAACGCCTGTAAATGCGGAATTTCGCGACCTAATTTGACTGCTTCACGCCAAAGAGTCAGGGCACGGCTGAAATCCGTTAAGTTATGGTAAGCCAATCCTAAATTGACGCTCAGATTTAATATTCGCCAGCGGTCGTTGATGCGTTGGGCCACGTCAAGTCCTTCTTGCCAGCAGCGAGCAGCCGCAGGAAAATCGCCGCGAGCATAATAAGTTCCCCCTAAATTGGTCAATGTTTGCATTTTGGCAAAATCGTCGCCGGCTCGTTCAGCCAACGACAGTGCCTGGTGAAACAAAGCTTCGGCCACGGTGACATTGCCGCTGCGGTGGAGCAAGGTGCCTTTGTTAGTGAGGATGTGAGCCAATGCCGACCAATCTTGCTGGGCGGTGGCGATTTCTTGGGCAGCTTCTAAGAAAGTGGCTGCTTCCTGTCGCATCCCCACAACAAGGAGCAGATTAAAGTAGACGTTATTGGCCTGGATGATGAGGTCGTCAAAGTGGTGGGTCACGGCCGTTGTCATTGCTGCCAACACATTCCCCATTTCCACCTGGACGATCAGCGGGGAGACACGATGAGCGAGGAGTAATTCCAGATAATAGGCAGCCATTCGCCGCCGTGGGAGTTCACCATTTTCTTGCTGCCGGGCATAGGACTGCAACAAGGGATGTATCTGGTAGCGTTGTTCATGGCTGGTCTGCACCAGAGAGAGCGCCGCCAATGTAGACATGGCGTCTTGGGTTTCGGCGGGGGAACTGTCGGCAATAAAGGCCACGGCCGTTGTATCAAAATCAGCCCCACCGAAGACGCCTAATGCGTTGAATACGCGCCGGGTCAGTGGCGGAAGGGCGTGATAGGTAACGTCGAAGGCAGCCTGCACATTCCAATCGCCATAAACCAGATCAAGTTGGCGCTGTTGCATTGCGCTCAGAAAATCCGAGACGCTCTGGTCAGGTTCGCTGCGCAGATGGCCGGCCACAATGCTCATCGCTAACGGTAAACGTCCAACGGCAGCAGCTAATTGATGCAAGGCCATTTTTTGAGACTGCACACGAGATTTGTCCAGTAACTGTGAAAAGAACAGAAGAGCATCTTCATCATCGAAGGGGGAGATGGGGAAGATTTGTCCACCCAGGGTAACGGCCAGATTGTGGCGGCGGGTGGTGAGCAGTACCACACAATCGCATGAGGGGGGAAGCAACGGCCGTACCTGCTCATCCTGCTCAACATTATCGAGTATCAACAAAGCACGTTTGGCGGCCAGCAAATTGCGCACCACACGGCTGCGGCTCTCCACATCCGTAAACCCGTTCACATCTTCCCCATAAGCGGCGGCAAAAGAGGCCAGAATGGTCATGTCGTTTGAAACGTCTACCCGCGCCCACAAAACACCATCCGGGAAATACGGCCGTAACAAATACGCCAATCGGGCTGCCAGCGCCGTCTTACCCACGCCGGCCATACCTTGTAAACTGTAAATAACGCCCGGTTTGTGGGCCAGCACGGCCGCCTGGATAGATTGCAGCAGCGCTGTGCGGCCGGTGAAATAAGGCAGATCGGCAATTGTTTGAAAAGGAGCAGGGGTTGGGAGGGCAGCCCAATGCCGGAGTAAATGAAGGTCGCCATTTGCCGCTCCCTTTTGGCGCAGTTCCGGGATGGCCGGATGCCCGGCGGCGTGCAGAAGCAGGTTGGCTTCTGTATCCGTCAGGTGCAGGGCAGCAGCTATCTGGACAATGTTTTGCCAGGTGCGGGGGCGGTGGATACGGCCGTTGAGCCAGTTTTCAATGGTGCGCAGTGGTACTCCAGACAGCCGGGACAATCGTCGGGTGCTGCAATCCGCCTGTTGTAAATAACGGCCTAACACATCGGCAAGTGGTTCTGACATCAATGACCTCCTGAATTGGTGGCAAAACACCACCATACAAACTGGGCTTTTTTCGTTAAGCTATTGCACAAATCACCAGTAAGTGTGCATTCAACAACTACTGTTTCCGAATAATTTTGCGTGTGGGAAATACAAGCAGCCCCATTTTATGTGCTTGCCTGTCTGATGGCAAGGATGTTTGATGGTGTGAAATCGCTCACCCCAAAATTCAATTAAGGAGAAAGACATGTGTAGATATTATGCTCGTTGGAATCGTCCATTTGGGCTTTTTGGATTGATAGCAATTGTTATGATGGTTCTCGTTAGTACATCCGCCACTGCTCATGCTGAAACAGAGCCGAATGATACATTTGATACGGCCGACCCTATTGGTATTGGGCTGTCAAATGCAGAGGTTGGGGCTACTCTGACTCAAGATGATTACGATTATTTTATTTTTACTGCTGTAGCTGGGCGCACATATGTTATTGAAACGTACAACATTCAAGGGACAGGGGACACAGCCACTGGTCTCTGGCTATATGACAGTACCCAGGCGCTTATTACTCATGATCAGTATGGGGATAATGGAACAGGTAGTGCCAATGCGCGCATACAATATACTTTTCTTACAGGGGGCACATATTACATCCTGGTTAAAGATGCCCAATATTACACCTGGACAGGAACATACTCGTTACGGATATTACCCCGGTATGATGAACCCGGAGCGGAATGGGATACGACCAACGATAATGAGCCAAATGATGTAAGAGCATTGGCTAATCAAATCGAGGTTGGTTTAAGCAATGCCCAGACACACCAACTATTCAACAATTCAAACTATGTTACTAATGGCTCAGATTACGATTATTACTGGTTTACAGCTGTGGCCGGACGTACTTACGTTATTGAAACATTCAATATTCAGGGCACTGGAGATACAGCCACCGGAGTATGGCTCTATGATAGTAGTGGCGCGGAAATCACAAATGACCGTTATGGTGATAATGGCACGGGGCAAGGCAACGCTCGAATTACATATACATTTTCTACAACTGGCACCTATTTCATTTTGGTGAAAGATGCACTTTATGCAGACTGGACTGGCACCTATTCTTTACGCATTTTGCCCAAATATGATGAACTTGGCGCTGCCTGGGATGCAACCAATGATTATGAGCCCAATGATGTTATGGTCTTGGCTAATGAGCTTGAGGTGGGTTTGAACAACGCGCAAACACACCAGTTGTTTAATAACAACAATTACGTTTCAAACAACTCGGATTATGATTTCTATCGCTTTACGGCCGTAGCCGGGCACACTTATGTCATTGAGACCTATAATGTACAAAGGAGTAGCAGTACTGCCACTGGTTTATGGCTTTATGATAGCAGTGGTGCAGAAATCACGAATGATCGTTATGGTAATAATGGCACAGGACAAGCCAATGCTCGGATCACCTATACATTTTCCACGTCCGGCACTTATTTTGTTTTAGTAAAAGATGCACTATACGCTGATTGGACCGGCACCTATTCTTTACGTATTCTACCCAAATTTGATGAACCTGGTGCTGCCTGGGACGCAACCAACGATTATGAGCCAAATGATGTCTTAGCCCTTGCCTATCATTTGCAATCTGGTGCAGAAAATGCGCAGTCCCATCAATTGTTTAACAACAGCCATCTTGTCTCAAATGGTACG
This sequence comes from Chloroflexota bacterium, assembly GCA_014584575.1. Taxonomy (GTDB): domain Bacteria; phylum Chloroflexota; class Anaerolineae; order Promineifilales; family Promineifilaceae; genus CAADGU01. The sequence goes on along the minus strand of JACTMP010000073.1, from coordinate 12,388 downwards.
GATTATGATTTTTACCGCTTCACGGTACCCGCGGCAAGCACTTACATCATGCAAACATTCAACATCCAGGCAAACAGCCGTGCAACCAGCTTATGGCTATACAGCTCCTCTGGCACAGAGTTAGCTAGTGATCGTTACGGCAACAGTCAGATAGGCACAGCAGAGATCGAATACACATTTATCACCCCTGGCGAGTATTTTTTGCTGGTAAAGGCCGCATCGTCATCAAATAATTGGACGGGGCCCTATTCCGTTCGAGTCTGTAACGGAAGTTGCTTGCAGGCAGTCTACTTACCATTTATTACACGGTAGCGAAGGCACGACCGTTACCGAGTAACGGCCGTGCCCTGGTTACTCTTCCTTGCCATAACATCAAACAAAACATGCATTACAGATAAAGAGGGAAACATGTTGAAGAATTATTTTGCCATTCTTATCTCGATTTCACTCGCGTTTATGGGCCTGCATACCGTATTCTCCCATTCGGTACCGGAATCCAGGAGCCTCTCCCAAACTGATGCACCAACCGCTTTGTGGCAGTCGGAAACAGTTGATGATTCTTCTTCTGCTTTTGTGTCCGTTTTGGAACAATTAGCGGTAGATAGTGACGGCCGTCCACATCTTCTATATCAGGTTTCTTTTTCAAATTCAAACCATATCAGATATACATGGTGGTCTGGAGATGCCTGGGAAATGCAATTTATCAATGACATAGATGATAATTTTGGCTCTAATGAGGCATCCATGACCCTGGCAGGCAATACGCCTCATTTCAGCTATTCTGGTTTCGCCGACAATTTGCTGCGGCTCATGTATCAAAACCATCTCGGCATTACAGATACGATTGATGCAGATACCGTTGGACTTGGCCGTTTCCGATTCCCTTCCATGTCAGTGGATACCAACGGCATATTTCATATTGCCTACACCATAGATGATGAGTTTTCACCATTAAATGCCTTGCGTTATGCTTCTGGTAGCCCAGGTAGCTGGCATACAGAAACTGTCAGCGCAATCTCTTCCTTTGTTCCTTCTGATTATTTTCTCCACCCAACCCTGGCTGTAGAAGCAGACGGTACTCCTCACATCGTGTACCAGGATTTGCCAGGCAATATCAATTACGCCTGGCTGCAAGCCGGTAATTGGCAAACAGAAACAATTGGCATTAGCACATGGAACTCAAGCTTTGGCCTTGCACTGGATAGCAATAACCAGCCACACGTCAGTTATACAGATGAGATGGACATGCTTCATTACACTCATCGGTCAGGTAGTAGTTGGAATGACGTAACAATTCCCACCATATCTCCAACCGTTTGCAGCGCCAAGATAGCTGTTGATGGTGAGGATGCCGCTCACATTGTTTATAACAGCGCCGACAGAATAGGGTATATACATTGGAATGGGTCTGCGTGGGAAGAGGAAACGGTTGCAGATAACCTGGATACCCTTTGTGCCGAGATTTCTCTTGTTCTTGACAACGATAACGAACTATGGGTAGCTTATCTCGACCATGACGGAGTTGCTTTCGACTTAAAACTGGCAAAAAGAGTGGATTCTGTAGCAACCGTGATCGACACGACAGGCGGCATCTTTACGCCAACAACTGGCACCACTTTCACCTTTCCTGCCGGTGCCTTTACCGAACCGGTGACAGTGACTTACAGACCATTAGACCCCATTTCTCATACTCTGCCACATGTGGGTATCTTTTTTGAATTGACGGCCGTTTTTACCAATACCGGTTTACCTGCCCAACTCCAACCAGGCTTCGCCTATACTACTGTTATTCAATATGACCCAGAAAACTTGCCCTCCAACGTGAGTGAAACAGGGCTGGCTCTTTTTCACTACACACCCGAAAGCGTTCAACTCAACATACCTCTTAGCTGGGACATTGCGGAATTTAACTGGGTTAACACAACCACAAATCAGATCATGAGCATGGACGGCCGTCTAGGAATATGGGGGCTATTTGGGCAATCAGGATACTCAATCTATTTGCCGGTCATCATAAAACCGTCGGATTGAGTCTGGAATCGGTTATGGGCAGGAACTTCATTATCTGCATGATGAAGTTCCTGCCATGTTTCTAGCTTGAGATGGGAGAGTGATATTCTAAACGGGGCTTGACACCTCACAACTTCAACTGTAACCGACCGGCTTGTACCGCTTCATAACCAAACTGCATCTGGCTGCGCTCTAACTCGGCCAGGGGGACCCATTCGATTTTGCTGGAGTCGGAGAGGGTAGCGGCCGTAGACGGCCGTTCCAGTGCATAATACACCACCGACAACTTCCACGCCCCCCGTTCACCGTCCATCACATACTGGTCTTCCACATAGAGCATCGCCCCCACACGCGGCGTCATGCCTGTCAGCCGCCGGAAGATATGGCGCACCGCCTGCGTAGGCGTTTCATTTTCAGCCAATATCGTCCCAGGAGGCAACCAGCGTGTGGTTTGTGGATGCTTTTGCAGCAAGACCTGGCTGTTTTCAATAAAAATGCCATACACCGCCGGGCGAAAAAAAAGCGCTTCCGGGGCAACCGGAAACGTCCCACCAGAAACATCGTGGCAAAGAATTGTGGTCATAGAAATTCAGGGAGTGGGCATGGCCAGCAATTCCTGGCGCAGCGTGGGGATTTGTTCGGCTAACGTGCCTAAAACGCCGTTGATAAAACGCGGCGCGCTGTCTGAGCCATACGTTTTGGCTAACTCAACAGCTTCGTTTATAGCTACTTTAATGGGGGTTTCGCCATCTACCAAAAATTCGTAAATGGCAATACGGAGGATATTGCGGTCAATCACAGCCATCTGATCCAACGGCCATTCGGGGGCATAACGGGCAATGAGGATGTCCATTTCCGCCTGATGCTCGATGACACCATACACCAGCCGCCGCGTAAACTCCACGCCCGTGCTTTCCATGGGGTTGTCTTCCAAACGGTATTGCAGAATCACATCGGGGTCGTGTTCGGCAATATCGTATTCGTAAAGTGTTTCCAGGGTCACCCGCCGCGCGCGTCGTCTTGTTTTCATGGTCTCTACCCACCAAATCCACAGTGGCTGCTATGCTGCTTCTCCTTGGGCGTATATCACATCTTCAACGTGGACGTTCACCGCGTCCACGGGAATGCCGACCATCGTATTAATCGCTTCCATTACGGCCGTTTGCAAGCGCTGGCTCGTTTCCATGATGTTTACGTGCGGACTCATTATAACGTAAATATCAAATTTGATCCTGTTATCATCGCCAAAATCCAACAAAACGCCATGATGTCGTGTTTCCCGCCGAAACAGGCGGGCCACATCGGCCGGAATCGGGGCCATTTTGGCTATACCATCCACCCGCAATGTGGCGTAATAGGCGATGGTAGCTAACACTTCCGGGGCGACTTCAATGCGCCCAATGCTCTCGCGGACGGTTACTTCGCTCATACTCGGTAATCGGTAATCGGTTGTCGGTAATCGGTTATCAACACCGATAACTGATTACCGATAACCGATTACGGTCACATGGCAATCCCACCATCTACCTGAATCACCTGCCCGGTGATATAAGACGCCTTATCTGAGGCTAGAAATGTGACCAGATAGGCCACTTCCGGCAGTTCGCCCCAACGTCCCAGGGGGATAAACTCTTTGGATTTTTCCTTATTTTCCTCTGACAAGACTTCTGTCAGGGCGGTGCTGAAAAACCCAGGGGCGACGGCGTTGACGGTGATCTGGCGGCTGCCAACTTCTTTGGCTAAGGATTTGGTAAACCCAATGATGCCCGCTTTGGAAGCGGCATAATTGGCCTGCCCGGCCTGCCCCACCACACCCACTACAGAGGAAATGTTGATGATGCGACCACCCTGTTTGCGGCGGATCATGGGGCGAATGGCGGCTTTACAGCAATTAAACACGCTTTTCAGGTTTGTGTCCAGTACGGCGTCCCACTGCTCCTCGCTCATGCTCATCAGCAGCGTGTCACGGGTGGTGCCGGCGTTGTTGACCAGAATGTCAATGTGGCCGTAGCTTTCTACGGCCGTTTTCACCAACAACTGCGCCTGTTCAAAATTGGAGACATCGGCGGCTACGGCCGTCGCCTCTCCCCCACGTTCCCGGATACCGGCTACCACTTCTTCCGCCGCCGCCGCGCTGGCATTGTAATTAAGTACGATTTTGGCCCCATTGGCCGCCAAATCCTCAGCAATCGCCCGGCCAATCCCTCGCCCCGCGCCGGTGACAATGGCTACTTTTCCCTCTAATAAAGACACGTTCCTATCTCCCTGTTTCCGAGGTCTGATGTCCGAAGCCCGAAGTCGGACATCAGACCTCGGGCTTCCGACTTCGGATTACCGATCACCGATTACCGCCTCCGGTTTCACCCGCTTCGCGTTCCGGTCAATGCGCTTGATAAAACTAAGCAACGCATCGCCGGGGCCAACTTCCACAAAGGTGTCTATACCTGCGGCCAACAGCCAGTTCATCGAAGCCGTCCAGGCCACGCCGGCCGTCAGTTGCGCTTTTAGTTCGGCGCGAATCTCGTCGGGGGCAGTCAACGGCCGTGCCGCCACATTACCAATCACCGGGCAAACGGCCGTGTGCATCGGCGTCCCGTCCACCGCTGCCGCAAATTCTTCGGCCACCGACGCCATCAATGGCGAATGAGCCGCAATACTGATCGGCAGCCGGACAACCTTACGCGCTCCGGCCCGCTCTGCCAGCGGCATGGCCGCTTCCAATGCCACCGCATCCCCGGAAATGACCACCTGCCCCGGACAGTTGTCATTGGCCACCCGCACCGGAAGGGCCGTTTGTTCGGTTGCTTCGGCGCAGAGGGTTTGCACGGCCGTTAGTTCCAATCCCAAGATCGCCGCCATTGCACCGGGGGCGCGTTCCCCCGCCAGCTTCATCAACTCGCCGCGCCGCCGCACCAGCCGCAGCCCATCGGCGAAAGAAACCACCCCCGCCGCTGCCAGCGCCGAAAATTCACCCAGACTGTGCCCGGCCACAAAATGCGGCGGCGACCAATCCTGCGTCTGCATCCAGGCCAACACCGCCATGCTGGTGGTAAAAATCGCCGGTTGTTGGTTGATGGTATCAAAAAGCTCTGTTTCGGGGCCGGAGAAACACAAACTGGACAATGAAAAGCCGAGCAGATCATCCGCCTGATCAAAAACAGCACGCGCTTCCGGGGAGTGCTGCGCCAGCGCTTGCCCCATGCCTACGTGCTGTGATCCCTGTCCGGGGAATAGAAATGCAACACTCATTTGAAAATGTGCTTATTGGTGAGATTAGGAGATTGAGAGATTGGGAGATTTAGTCTCTTAATCTCCCAATCTCAAAAACAAAAGGCCGCTTATCATGCGGCCTTTTCATCCTGTTTACTCGCCGGCCGGTAAAATCTGGCGACCACGATATTGCCCACATTCCAGGCAAACGTGGTGCGCCCGTTTCATCGCGCCACACTCCGGGCAGGGTACCAGATGGAACCCCTTGAGCGCATGATGGGCGCGCCGCCGATCCCGACGCGCTTTAGAAACTTTATGCTTTGGTACAGCACCCATGACAACATCCTCTCTTTCAAAACTTGCTGTGGCCGGTGTCCCCACCGTGCCACCTTGAGTATTATGCAAAAAATAAGCGGCTTTTTGGCCGCGAAGGGCAATTATAACGACGCCTCGTTCCCTGTCAAATTTTTTTCAGCGCCATCGCACCGTTCACTCACACCCACATTCTCCCCGTGTTTACCTGCCCCCCATCCACCCCATCACCTGTTCACCTCATCACCAATCCGGGCACGCAAGGAGACGCGGCCTAGCTGGATCAGGTCGCCGTCGGCCAGGGGGCGCGGGCTGAGGCCCAGCCGTTCGTGGTTCAGGAAGACGCCGTTTTCGCCACCTTCGTCATAGAGCCAGTAACGGCCGTTGCGCCGCCGCACCCGCGCATGAAGCAGGGAAACGGAACGGTCGGTCAGCGTGATTTGCCCTTCCATTTCCGCACGGCCCAATGTCACCGTCTCTGATTCGATGGGAAACTCTTGTTTTACGGCCGTTGTGTCATCCAACCACAGCAGCGTCAACGGCAATGGCTCGGCCTCTTCCGCGTCATTTCCTCTGGCCGCCTGCGCCTGCTGCCAGGCAGCGCGGCGTCCGGCGTGCATAGCCTCCAACTGCACCCGTTCCCGGTAGCGCCGGTAGACGCGCACCATCACCAGCAGCAGCCCCATCACCCCCAACCCTACCAGGATGAAGAGCAGCGTATCTTGCGGCAGGGCCGCCAGTTCACTGGCGACCTGGGCTGCCGGCAGTGGCGTGGGTGAGGGGGCGGGGGTCGGCGTGGGTGGCTGCGGCCGTTCCACGGCAATCGTGATGATGACAGGATCGGCTACGGCCGTGTACCCCAATACATCCCGTACTTCCACCGCCAGTTCATACGCCCCCACATCCACATTTTGTATCGGCCACTCCAATACCAGGATGCCTGTTTCGTCCGGCTGCGGCGTGGTCAATTGTGGCTGCAAGACGCCGTTCACGCGGAAAGTAACATCGGTCAGCGCACGCGGACGGCCGTCCGGCCAGCTAATCTGCACCGGCACCGGCTGCATGGTGGGCTGCAACTCTGCTAACGGGGTGTCTTCCGCCGTACCCACCCGGCGAATGATGGAGCGGCCCAGGCTAATGGCTGCCGTAGGTGGTTCAATGGTCAGGTTGAGGTCGGTCACGGCCGTGACCGTGCCCAGATTGATCGTCAGCGGATAAACGCCGCTCTGCCGCAGCAGCGAGCGGTAGCTGATCAACGGCCGGTTGCCTTCCTGCTGCCAGCGCAGGAAGATGGGGTCGGCCCGTTCCGGGCGAGGTACGTGCTGATGAAAACCACCGGTCGGGCCGGCCAACGCCGAAGCATTGCCAATATCTACCAGGCTCGCTTCCGGCCCCAAAATGCCCAAAAAGATGGGCACATGGGCCGCCTGCGCCGCCGCCGTCAGCGCTGGATAATCGAGAAACTCGTTCAGGCGGCGGGCTTCGCTGAGTACAAAAATGGCCTGGTAACGGCCGTCGCTGCCGCCGCCGGCCACATGGTCAATGGCATCCAACACCTGCTGGTTTATCGGCCCCGCTTCCGCCAGATTGGCCGGCTCATACGCCGCCAGCGCGTTAATCACTTCTTCAGCGGCAGCGGCGTCTAGCGTTAAAAACTGGCTGCCTGTGTTGGCCCGGTCGGGCACAATCACCGATACCCGATCCAGCCCCGACGGACTCATGAAGCGGGTGGCGTATCGGCCGATAATCTCTTTCACTTCATCCAGGCGGCTGGTCTCGTCCCCATCGGTCAACAGCAGGGTCTCGTCGGCGTCAATGACAAACACAATATCGCTGCCCACAGGCACATAACGCACGTCAAAATCGCTGATGGGCACGCCATTTTCGCGCAGGCGCAGGTTGCCCAATTCGGCCGTCGTCAGCGGCGTACCGGCGGCATTCACGGCGCGCATAATGACACGCACCGTGGGGAAATCCGACGTGTCCGGTTCGCCCAGCGTCAGCCCCACACCCTGCGCCCACACCGGCATGGCCGCCGGCACGGCCGTGATCAACAGCCAACAGATAAAAACCAATACCAGTCCTCTTCTCATCTTGCCTGATTCGCGTTATGTTCTATTGATGTCCTAAGTCCGAAACCGGATGTCCAACTTCGGATTACCGATTACGGATCACCGATTACCGATAACCGTTCCCCCTCCGCCCACCGTGCTTTATGTTTACTTTATGGGCGCGGTTTGATATTATACCAGCGGACGTACCAGGGAGCAGGGACAGTGAGAAAAAGGCGTGACAATGGGCAAATCGCAACAATCAATAACCAACAATCAATTTTCAATTTTCAACTACCGGACATCTATCATATTGGCCGGGATGGTGTTTTTTATCCTGTACATAGCCGCGCCATTGCGGGCGCAGGAGGGTGAGACGCCGGTAGAACGACTGACGATCACCGGTACCAGCGCCGAGAGTTTACCGGCGATAGAAGTGCGGCTCTACGGCCGTGACGCCCAGGGCAATCCACTCGACCTCGCCCGTGAAACGCTGGACATCCAACACGCCGGGCAGCCGGTTGGCCCCATCAACTACCAGGGAGCGCACCGCACCGGCACGCTCACCATCTTCCTGATTGACATTCCTACCGGCGTCGCCGGGCAACTGCCGGCCCTGCAAGAAGCGATTAACCAGTATGCCAGCCCCGGCAATATGATGGAGCAGGTGGATTATACGGCCGTGTACGAAATCACCCCCTCCCAACCGGTGGAACTGTTAGCCCCCACCAGTTTCCATAACAGCGTGCGCAACCTCTTTGCCGAACCGCTCAACCCGGTGGCGGGCGCCACCGCTTTGTATGACAGTACACTCAATGTACTGGAAAACAGCGGCAACCTGCGCCCCAACCCCGATATGCCCATCCACCTGGTGTTGATGACCGACGGCACCGACGCCCTCAGCCAGGCCGGCGGCGACGCCGTCAGCCGCCGCGCCGCCGAACTGGGCATCCCCATTCATACCGTCTGGCTGGAAAACAGCGACATTGGCAACCCCGCCCCTGGGCAGACCTTTCTGGCAGGGCTGGCAGCGGCCACAGGCGGTGTGGCCGTGCAATTAAATAATGTGGCCGAACTACCCCTCATCTGGAATCGCATCGCCGGTTTCCGCGATCAAGCGCGCATTCGCTACCAGACCGGCGGACTGAGCGGCGGTACCTTTCCCATTAAAGTGTCGCTGCTCGACCGCCCCTGGATTACGGCCGACTCCGAAGTGACCATCCCCTTCAATATCCCCAGCGTCCTCATTGACCTGCCGCCCGAATCGCGCACCCTCTCCTTGCCCAATCTGGGGGATGCCGTGCGCCTGCGGCTCAGAACCCAGGTCTCGTGGCTGGATGGAGAAACACGGGCCATCGAAGCGGCGCAGTTGATTGTGAACAATGATACGGCACGGCCGTTTGAAATTCCCGTCTCCAGCCTGAACGAGTTTGTGGCCGAGGTGAATAACCTGACCTATGGCAACAACACCGTGGAAGTGGTGGTGCTGGACAGCCAGGGGATGCGCGCCACCAGCCCCACCGTCATCCTGACCGTGAATGAAGGGCGGCGCGACGTGCCTTCAACACTGGATGGCGGCAACCAGTTTGCCCGCTTTCTGGTGCGCCTGTTCACCTTCTTGCTGATAGCGGCGCTGCTTGGTGGCGCCATCTTCTTTTTATGGCAGCGCGGGCTGTTTGCCGGTCTGACGGGCAAACGGGGCGACGGTCGCCAGGGCGGCGGCCGCCGCGCCCGCCGCCGTGGTGCGCCCACCACCACCATCACGGACGCCGCGCCCGTTTCACAGCCAACGGGCATCACCGGCTATCTGGATGTGCTGGAGGCGGTGTCTCGTATGGAAACGCCCATCCCCCTACAAGGTACATACATCCGCCTGGGCCGCAGCCCGGCCCAATGTGAGGTGGCCTTTGAGAACGACATTACCATGTCCCGCCTGCACGCCAATTTGCAGCGCGAAGGCGCCGATTACCGCCTCTTTGACGAAAACAGCACCAGCGGCTCCTTTGTCAACGAGCGCCAGGTGCCCGAATATGGCATCCAACTGGTAGACGGCGACGAAATCCACCTGGGCGCGGTGCATCTGCGCTACCGCCGGGCGTAAAAGAGCGGCCTGCCGGACCCTGAGCGTTTCCAAAAACACTTAGGGTCTTTTTTTAGGGTCTTCAGGAATTCAGGGGGTTGACAACCTGTGAAACGTGAAACGTGAAACGTGATGTCTCTCTGGTCACGTTTCACGTTTCACGCCAAACCCCACGAAATGCCAAAGAGCTTTTTTTATTGACAAAACGGCCGTTTTCCCGCATATTTTTAGCATCTTATCCAATCGCGCGGCAGACCATCATTGCTGTTCCTGTCGCCCAACAACATAAGGAGCTAAAAGATGCCAACCAAATATAACGTCGTTTCTAAACGCAATCCCGCTGATCCCAGCGCGCCGCTGAAGTATTACCCCAGCGTGATTGCCGGCGGGCGTATTACGTTGCGCCAACTGGCAAACAGATTGCGGAAATCTCCACGGTGAGCTCGGTGGACACCACGGCCGTGTTGGAAGCGCTGCTGACCATCATCCCCCGCGAGATTGCCAACGGCAACATCGTGGAGTTAGGGGATTTTGGTTCATTCCGGCTGCGCGTCCAATCTACCGGCGCCGAGACGGCCGAAGCCGTCAGCGCCAAAAGCATCACCAATGTCAAGCCGCTGTTTGCCCCCGGCAAGGAGTTCAAAAAGGCGCTGAGTAACGCCGATTTTGTAAAAGGCGGCTAAGGTAAAAATAAGGCAAAGGCGCGCCGCCCTTCAAAAAGCGCGGCGCGCCTTTGCAGCCAGAAAAGTTCCCGCGGGAACTTTGCAAAGTTCTGCCCGGAAAACCCAAAAGTTCCCGCGGGAAAACCCAAAAGTTCAGGCGTGAACTTTTTTATATGGTTTAGTAGAGGGAAAAGGTGAGATGGGGTGGGGGACGGCCGTTTTCCTGAAAAATGAAAATATTCACTTGAGATTGTTTAATCAGATCATTCCACTAAAAGGAGGAATGTCAAGGTGCCAAAGAATATTCGACTTTTGGTTACAAGTTTTGTTTTTGTTGCGATAGTAATTGTTGTGGTCGGCGTTAGTTTGATACTGCAACCAGGACAATCTCAATTGGGTTATGCCCTCATAATCGGCGGAGCACTAATAGGCACTGCTGCGTTTATTAGTGGACTTAATGATGCATATGATTTAGTAGGTAGGTTATGGATTAGCGGACATGATGTGCAATTATTATCAAATAAAGCTCCAGAACAACTTCGACGCTTGTCAGAGCGCAATTTGAAAAGCTTTTCCGAAAGAGGTGGACAACTTGATCCACAACTGCATCCAAAAAGAGCGATTCAAGATGAACTGGAAAGTTTCCTTCAAGGACAAGACAATGGCTGTATTCTTTTGATTGGTAAAGGAGGAACAGGCAAATCTAGCATTATTTATCATTTAGCAAAATGGGCAATAAAAAGTCAATTGCCAATTTTATATCTGGATGCAGGCCAACAACAAATATATGGCAATTGGTTAGCAACAGAACTTGATTGTAAAGCAGATGATTTGCCTAATTTTCCAGATCGTTACCAACAGCAATTTGGAGAATTTCCAATTATTCTGATAGATACAGTAGACCAGTTGATTAGTTCCGAGGGAATCGATCACAATGTTAAGCCGTATTTTGTTCGGTGGTCAGAATCTACTCGAATGATTTGCGCTTGTCGTTCGGGGCAAGCTGAGGAACTGAAAAATTCGATACCCTCTGCGAAAATGCGGGAAGTGCCCAGGCTTACTAGAGCAGAAATAAAATTAATCCTATACAACAAAATAGGGATGCAATTTATGGTGGATGAGCCGGTCATGGAGATTATTTCTATCCCTCTATTTCTTTACCTATGGCTGGAAACTGGGACACCCTCTTTTGATGAGTTTCATTCTCTTTGGTCAAAATATTGGAGTGAAATCATTAATGGGAGGCTTGCTAACCCACAAGACTGGGAAAACTTCACGAGAGATGAGTTTGGGTCTACAAAATCAGAGTTGCTGAACTGGATGGCACAGCAAATGTTTCAGCGAGGATTTTACTATCTTCTTTCACAAGATGTTCCTGGGCAATTGTCATCAGAACATAATTACTATGTTGCTTATGATGCCCTTATTAGAGCTGGCACAGTTTTCAAATATGATATTTCTGGAATAACTAGAGTCCAGTTCTTCCACCAAAGTTTCTTTGAGTTTGTTGTTAGTAAACGAATCATAGATAAAGAGCGTAGCAAGGCTGAACGTGAAATCGATCAATTAGTTAGACGTATAGCTGAACCTTATTGTCAGCACATTATTAGTGAACTGGCTTATCTTGCTCACCAACAAGATCGCAGTCTAGAAGATTATTTATACAAGGAGATAATTGCTCAATTGGGTGATGTAAAAATGGAAATGCGGAAAGCGCAAGAAGAGAAGCGACCATTTCTGCCGTTAGCTTCTGCTATTTCATGGGGAACGGATGAAATCTTGCAGGATTTAGTGGATCTTTGGGGCCCTCGCCTGTGTGCTACTCTTGATGAAGGCTCCTCGACACGCAAAACAGATGGTGAAATAGCCAGTACCATCGGCTCAATCTTTGAACGCAATCCACGCCCATTCGCTGTTCCGTCTCTAATTGTTAGTATGCATAAATACGAAAAACGCGGTAGATTTAGGTTCAATGGGAATACAGGGGGTACACCCAGATATGGGTATGCCGTAGAATAGGGGTCATTTTACAACAAGGAGAGCAAGATGGCCTATCATTCGTC